>CAVYSL010000019.1:0-174473 GCA_963771185.1 uncultured Gaiellaceae bacterium | reverse complement strand
GGCGACGATCTACCAGAAGCGCTTCTGCCCGAGCTTCGACCTGCGCTCCGGCACCGCGATCCAGTACATCGCAGCGTCGCTGGTCATGGTTCCGCTCACGCTCTTGCTGGGCATCGGCGAGATCGTCTGGGCGCCGACCTTCATCTTCGCGCTGGCGTGGCTGGTGATCGTGCTGAGCGGCGTGTCGATCGCGCTGCTGACCTGGATGATTTCGCGCGGCGCCGCGTCCAAGGTCGCGAGCCTGTTCTACCTGACGCCGCCGATCGCCGCCATCGGCAGCTATTTCTGGTTCGACGGGGCCTTGTCGCCGCTGGCGCTCAGCGGCATGGCGGTCATCGTGCTCGGCCTCTACCTCCTCAACCGGACCAGGGTAGCATGAGCGTCACCGACGAGGAGAAAGCCTTGATCGAAAGCCGGCGCCACAATCCGGAGCCGGACAAGGACTTCTTCGTGTTCGCCTACGGCTCGCTGATGTGGCGGCCGGGCTTCCCGTTCACCGAGATCCTGCCGGCGACGCTGTACGGCTATCACCGCGCGTTCTGCATCACCTCCACGCACTATCGCGGCAACACCGACCGGCCCGGCCTGGTGCTCGGCCTCGATCGCGGCGGGATGTGCATCGGCCGGCTCTATCGCATCGGGCATACCGACGCGGCGCAAGTCGCGGATACCTGCACCAGCGCGAGCTGATCACCGGCTGCTACGTGCCGAAGCACGTCACGCTGCGCCTGCAGGACGGCGAAAAGGTGGCGGGCCTGACCTACGTCGCCGACCGTTCGCATTATCAGTACGCCGGCAAGGTTCCGGAGGCAAAGATCGCCGCGGTCATCCGCCATGCGACCGGCGTGATGGGCAGCAACCGCGACTACCTGTGCAATACGGTGCAGCACCTCGAGGAGATGGGCATCGCGGACACCAGCCTGCATCGCATCTTGAAGCTGGTGGAACGACGCGGAGTAGCGCCGCCGACCATGACTAGTAGTGCAGGGAGACGAGAGGGTGGCAACCTGCGCGCCGCTCGCCTATCTTGCCCTTCATCATGGACACGCTCGAGCATCCGCAATCCTATTACGTCGCTACCGCGCGGCCGTTTGCGCCGCTGCCCGAGCTGCAGGGCGAGACCGAGGCGGACGTCGCGGTGATCGGCGGCGGCTACACCGGGCTGTCGGCGGCGCTCAACCTGGCGGAGCGCGGCCATCAGGTGGTGCTGATCGACCAGGCGCGGATCGGCTGGGGCGCTTCGGGACGCAACGGCGGGCAGATCAACACCGGCCTGCGCAAGGGACCCATCGAGCTGATCGCCCGCTATGGCCGCGATCGCGCCAAGGCGCTGTTCGATCTGGCCGAGGAGGGCCGCGCCATCATCCGGCGATCGGGTGAAGGCCATCGCATCCGCTGCGACCTCAAGGCCAACACTTTGTTCGTCGCGCATCGCCGGTCGGAAGAAGCCGGGATGCGCGCCGAGGTCGCGGCGCTGGAGAAGGAGTTCGGCTACCGTAAGGCGCGCTTCATCCCGCACGAGGAGTTGGACGAGCATATGGCAGCGATGCCTTCCATGCCGGCATCGCGGACTATGGCGGCGGGCACCTGCATCCGCTCAACTATGCGCTGGGGCTGGCGCAGGCCGCGATCGACGCCGGCGTCACCTTGTTCGAGCGCACGCAGGCCTTCGCCATCGAGGAGTCGGCGGGCGGCGTGACGGTCTCGACCGACAAGGGGCGCATCAAGGCGGCCTATGCCGTGATCGCGTGCGATGCCTATCTCGGCGCGCTGGAGCCACGCATCGCGCCCAAGATCATGCCGGTCGCCAACTTCCTGATCGCGACCGAGCCGCTGAGCGAAGCGGAGGCCGGCGCCCTTATCCCCAACGATGCCTGCGTGTGCGACAGCCGCTTCGTGGTGAACTATTTCCGCCTGTCGGGCGACCGGCGCATGATCTGGGGCGGCGGCGAGAAATACACCCCGACCCCGCCGCCCAGCATCCCGGACTTCGTGAAGCCGCACATGGTGCGGGTGTTCCCGCAGCTGGCCGACAAGCGGATCGATACGGCTGGTCCGGCATGGTCGGCATCACCATGAGCCGGCTGCCGAACCTCGGGCGCATCGGCAACATCTTCTATGCCCAGGGCTATTCGGGCAGGGCGTCGCCATCACCGGGATCGCGGGCAAGCTGATCGCGGAGGCGCTGAGCGGGACGGCGGAGCGGTTTGACGTGTTCGCCAGCCTGCCGCACCGCTCGTTCCCCGGCGGCACCGCGCTGCGCCATCCGCTGATGGTGCTGGCGATGGTCTGCGGTACGCGATGCGCGACCGGCTATGAGCGCGATTTCGCGGCGGCCTCGAGCTTTTGCTTCACGCCCGGCGGCAGCTGGTTCCAGTGGCAGCCGCGCAGCGCGCCTTCCAGGGCATAGAGCATGACCAGCGACACTTCGCGCGGAAAGGCGTGCTTCAGCCGGCGATAGGCGGCAATTGCGCCAAGCGTGCGCAGGGCGGCTTGGTCCTCGATCCCGACCTCCGTATTCGGCGTACGCTCGCGGGGCCTATATTCTTGAGGCGGATGAGATCCATCACCGGCGAGACTAACCAGTGGAGTGAACGTGAAAGTCCTGGTCATCGGCGCCGGCGGCGTCGGCGGATATTTCGGCGGCCGGCTGATCGAGTCCGGCGCCGACGTCACTTTCCTGGTGCGCGAGCGGCGCGCCCGGCAACTGGCGGAGAACGGCCTCGTCATCAAGAGCGCGGTCGCCGATGCGACCCTGCCGGTCGCACCCTGACCAGCGCCGACCTCGGTCAGCCGTTCGACTTCGTCATCCTCACCTGCAAGTCGTACGACCTCGGCTCGGCGATCGAGGCCGCCGCACCGCACATGAAAGCCGCTGCAGGCCTTGTGCTGCCGCTGCTGAACGGCATGGCGCATATCGACGTGCTGCGCGAGCGCTTCGGCCGGGACCGCGTGCTGGGCGGGTTGTGCGGGATCTTTGCCACGCTGTCGCCGGCCGGCGAGGTGGTGCAGATGGCGGGATTGCCGCCGCGCCTGTCCTTCGGCCGCTTCAAGGACCAGATCGAACGCACCGTGCTGGAAGCGCCGGTGGCGGCGTTCACCGAGATCTGCGGTGGCGCCAATTTCAACAGCAAGCGGATCGAACCGATCGAGCAGGGACTGTGGGAGAAATGGGTGGTGCTGGCGGCGATGGCGGGCGGGACTTGCCTGATGCGGGGCAGCGTCGGTTCGATCGTCGCGGGCGACGACGGCAAGGCTATCATGGAGGAGCTGATCTCGGAGAGCGCCGCAGTCGCGCGCGCCGCCGGCTACCCGCCGGCCGAAGAGTATCTGGCAATGGCCCGCGGGATCCTGACCGCCGCGGGTCGGATGCCACCGCCTCCATGCTGCGCGACATCAGGAAAAGCGGCCCGACCGAGGGCGACCACATCGTCGGCGAGATGCTGCGCCGCGCCCGCGGCTTCGGCCTGGCTACGCCGCTGCTGCGCATCGCCAACGCGCACCTGCAGACCTATGAGGCGGAGCGGCGCAAGGCCGCGTCCTGAACCCATGCAACGGCCGCCGCCGGCCGTGGTTCATCCCCTCGAAAGCGCTTTGACTAGCGAGGGTCTGTCATGCCATTCAACCCGCCATTACCGGCCGGCACGCCGGTGCGTCCACCCATGGAGCCCGCGACCGGCGTGCGGCGCATCAAGCTGGCGCCGCATCAGACGGTTGAGCGCGTGACGGTGACCGGTGATCTGTTCGTGCTCGCCCATCTCGGCGTGCCGCGCATCGATCCCGCGCACTGGTCGCTGACCATCGACGGCCTGGTGCAGCGTCAGCTGAAGTTGACCTTGGAGGCGCTGAAGGCGCGACCCAAGACCGTTATCGAGGCCGTGCATCAATGCTGCGGCAGCCCGATGGAGCCGACCGTGCCGACGCGGCGGGTTTCCCATGTGCGCTGGGGCGGCGTGGACCTGGCCACACTGCTGGCGGACGCGGGAATATCGCCCGACGCACGCTTCCTGTGGTCATACGGCCTCGACGGCGGCGACTTCGCCGGCGCGCACTGCGACTGGTATCTCAAGGATCTGCCGCTGGAGCGCCTGCAAGCGGGCGGCGTGCTCCTGGCCTATGAGCTCAACGGCGCGCCGCTGCCGGCCGAGCACGGCTGCCCGGTGCGGCTGGTGGTGCCGGGCTATTACGGCACAAACAGTGTGAAATGGCTGTGGCGGCTGCAGCTCGCGGACCGTCGCGCCGAAGGCATGTTCGTTTCGAAGCTCTACAACGACACGCTCGACGCGGCGGAGGTGACCGCCGGCCAACCCGCGCGCCGGCCAGTCTGGGCGGTGGCGCCGGAATTGATCATCGTCGCACCGGCGCCCGATGCTGAGATCGCGCGCGGAGAGCCGGTGGAGATCTGGGGCTGGGCCTGGTCGTTCCGCGGCGCGGCGCGGGTCGAGGTCAGCACGGATGGCGGAGCCACGTTCCGAGCCACCGCGCTCGAGCCACGGCACGGCTGGTCCTGGCAGCGCTTCTCCCTATCGTGGCGGCCTGAGAGCAGCGGCGAGACGCTGCTTAGCGCGCGTGCTTTCGACGCCACCGGCGCCAGCCAGCCAGCCGATGGCGCGCGCAACGCCATCCACGCAATAAAGGTCAAGGTGCGCTGAGCGCTACTTGCCCGAACCCGCCACGTCCTGGGTATCGCGGGTCCAATATACGCCATCAGGATCGGCACGAAGGTGATCACCATCACGAAGACTGCGACGACGTTGGTGACCGGGCGCTGGCGCGGGCGGACCAGCTGGTTGAAGATCCAGATCGGCAGCGTCTCCTGCTGGCCGGCGGTGAAGGTGGTGACGATGATCTCGTCGAACGACAGCGCGAAGGCCAGCATGCCGCCGGCCAGCAGCGCGGTGGCGATGTTGGGCAGCACGATGTAGCGGAAGGTCTGGAAGCCGGTTGGCGCCCAGATCCATCGAGGCCTCGACTCGAGCGCCGGCGGTGCGGCGGAAGCGCGCCAGCACATTGTTATAGACCATGACGACGCAGAAGGTGGCGTGGCCGATGACGATGGTCCAGAAGCTGAACGGGATGTCCGCCAGGCTCGATGGCCGAGCGCAGCGCAATGCCGGTGACGATGCCGGGCAGCGCGATCGGCAGCAGCAGCAGCAACGAGACCGCCTCGCTGCCAAAGAACGAAGCGGTACATGGCCGCGGCCGCCAGCGTGCCGAGGATCAGGGCCGACCACCGTGGCGATGGCCGCGACCGCAGCGAAAGCCCCAGGCGGCCCAGATATCCGCCGCGGTCCCAGGCCACGCCGAACCAATTGAGCGTCAGGCCGGGCGGCGGGAAGGTGAAGCGCGGCTCGTCGGTGGTGAAGGCTACAGCAGGATGACCAGGAACGGCAGATTCAGAAACAGCAGCCGCGAACCAGCGCCGCCGGCGGTCAGGCCAAAGCGGCCGCGGTGTCGGCGCGCTCTGCTGCGAGCGTCTTAGAGCGCATCGAACGCTCCGAGGCGCCTGGCGATCGAGCAGATAGATCGCCATGATCACGATCGGGCACCATGGTGAACGCGGCGGCCAGCGGCATGTTGCCGGCGGTGCCCTGGTAGCTGCATAGACCGCCTGGCCGATGAAGAGGCGCGAGTTGCCGATCAGCTGCGGGATGATGTAGTCGCCGAGCGTCAGCGAGAAGGTGAAGATCGAGCCCGCCACGACGCCGGGAATCGCGAGCGGCAACATCACCGTGCGGAACGTCGGCCGGGCTTGCGCGCCGAGATCGCCGGAGGCTTCGATCAGCGAGGGCGGCACCCGCTCCAGCGCGGCCTGGATCGGCAGGATCATGTACGGCAGCCAGATATAGACGAAGGCGAGGACTGCCGATGTGCGAGATCGAGAGCGAGGCGCCGCCGACCCCCGGCAGCGCCAGGATGCCGTCGAGCACGCCGCCGCAGCCCGAGCTGCGTCGAACACCCAGTGGATCACGCCTTCCTTGGCGAGGATCAGCTTCCAGGAATAGACCCGCACCAGGTAGTTCGACCACAGCGGCAGCATGACGGCGACATAGAACAGCGCCTTGGTCCGGCCGCGGCGTAGCGCGCCATGTAGTAGGCGAGCGGAAAGGCGATGATGCCGCTGATGATGGTGACGATGGTCGCCATCGCGAGGGTACGCCCAATGATCGAGAGATTGACCTCGCCGAACAGCCGCACGTAATTGCCGAAGGTCGGCTTGTAGACGACTTGTCCGGTGAAATCGTCGAGCTGGAAAAAGCTCTGCGCCAGCAGCGCGAACAGCCAGCCGACGCCCCCCACGCGAGCGCGACGTGCAGCTCGACGCCGACCTGCGCGTCGTCGCGGGCCACCTTGACGCCGTCGTTGCGGCCGACGAGGCCGTGCACGCCCTGCACCTCGCGGGCTGCGTCGGCCGCGTAGCGCGCGAGCACGTCCGGAGAGATGACGGAGTGACCCTCCACCGCAGCCAGTCTAGATGGCTGATCGGCAATTCCGGCACTCCCGGATGACGACCCAGACACGGCGCCGGGAACCACCCTCGACCTTGCCAAGGCAGCCAGCCTTGCCTGCGGCCGAGTGCGGCCCCCGACTTGGTCTGGATCGCCCCCGGAAGCACCCCAATTGCCGATCAACCATCTAGGTGCCGCTGAAGTCGAGCCCATGACGGACGAGCGCGGCGGCGACGTCCGCCTCGTCCGGCGGCGGCGCGCCCGGCGCGGTCGTGCAGACGACGCGGAAGAACTCCTCGAGCCCGGCCGGCACGACGAGCACGTCGACGACGGAGCCGGACGGCGACGCGAAGGCGTGGAGGACGCCGGCTGGGAGGAAGATCGCCTCTCCGGCGCCGAGCAGGCGAGGCTCGCCGTCGAGCTCGACCTCGAGCGTGCCCTCGCGAACGATGAACGTCTCCGATTCCCGGGTGTGACGGTGAGGCGGCGCACCCGAGCCAGAGGGCATGCGGAGCGTCATCAGCGCGAACTCGCCGTTCGTCGCCGCAGCGTCGAGGACGATCTCGATCGTCTGCTCGCTGCCGCTGAAGTAGAGCAGCGTACTCACGAGGTGGATCGTAGAACCAGCTCGGTCACCTCGGGCCGGGCGAAGAAGCGGAAGGGAACGAAGGTCGTGCCGAGCCCGGGCGAGACGTGCAGCGTCACGCCGCCGTCGCGGTAGACGCCCTCGCTCAGCCGAGCTCGAAGGTGCGCGAAGCGGACCTTGCCGCCGGGATACGGAAGCACGATCTGGCCCGCATGCATGTGGCCGGCGAGCACGAGCTGGTAGCCCTCCGCGTGGAGGCGCGGGTAGTGGCTGAGCAGGATCCGGAATGCGGCTGCCTCGTCGGGCTCGGGGACCGGCCCCGTCGCTCGCGGGGCCGCTCCCGCCACCTGAACCTGGACGCCGCGCAGCTCGACCAGCCTCGACTCGTCCACGAGCAGCGTCGCCGGCAGTCCGTCGAGCTCGGCCGCCCGCGAGAACGGATCGCGCGTGACCGCGACGTCGTGGTTCCCGAGCACCGCGAAGGCGCCGAGACCGGTCAGCGCCTCGTCGAGCAGCGGCCGGCCGCGGGCCCGCGAGAGCAGGTCACCGGTGACGACGACGAGGTCGGGACGGCGAGAACGCACCCATTCGGCGGCACGCCGTCCTGCGACGGCGCCGCGCGAGACCGGGCCGAAATGGAAGTCCGAGAGATGAGCGACCCGCAGCCCGTCGAGGGCGGACGGCAGGCCGGCGACCGGCACCTCGAGCACGCGCGTCCGCAGCCACCCCGCCTCGAACCAGCCGTACGCCAGGGCCGACGCTGCCACAGCGCCGAGCCCCAGCACGATCCAGAGAAAGTTCAGGCCCGGCGCCCCCCAGGATCACCGGCCCGAAACCGCCCCTCCAGCTATGAAGACGCCGGCGCGAGCCGGAACCTTGCGTGCCGGCTCTTCAGACGCTGAGCTTCTCGAGCACCGGGTCGACCGAGACGACGTGCCGCTTGAACTTGAGCTCGGAGTCGGTGAGCCCGGCGGCGACGCCGATCAGCTGCGAGAGATGCAGGATCGGCATCTGGAAGTCCTTGCCGGTCTGCTTCTTCAGCTTCGTCTGCCAGGCGTCGAGCGAGAGGTGGCAGAGCGGGCACGGCGTCACGATCGCGTCGGCGCCGGCCTCCTTCGCCTGCTCGATCGGCTGGATCAGCTCGCCCAGCGCCGTCTCCTCGCGTGCCTGGATGATCGGGAAGCCGCAGCACTTGATCTTGGCCGGGTAGTCGATCGCCTCGCCGCCACACGCCTCGATGATCCGCTCGAGCGAGGACGGCCTGTCGGGATCCTCGAACCCGAGCAGCTTCGACGGACGCAGGATCTGGCAGCCGTAGAAGGGCGCGATCTTCAGGCCCTTGAGCCCCTTGTGCGCCGCGCTCTGCAGCAGCTCGTAGCCCTCGCCGGCCGCGACGAGCCAGAGGAAGTGCATCACCTCGACCTTGCCGGTGTAGGCGGGGACTCCGACCTTGGCGAGGTTGTCGTTGACGCGCTCGAGCAGCGCCGCGTCGCCCTGCAGCTGATGGTTCGCCTGGCGCAGGTTGAGCGTGCAGACGTTGCAGACGGTCATCAGCGTGTCGCACTCGGTCGCCTCGGCGTAGGCGAGGATCCGGGCGTTCAGGTGCAGGTAGTAGTCGGGCTCCGCCTCGTGGATGTCGCCGGCGCCGCAGCACGTGACCGTCTCCAGCTCGAGCAGCTCCAGCCCCACCTTGGGAGAGAGAGCCTGGGTCGAGATGTCGAGCTCCTTCGCGCTGACAGCGATGCGAGGCAGCCCTTGTAGTACGCGACCTTCCTCACTCGCCCTCTCCCTTGTCGGCGTCGGCCTGGCCCCACTTCAAGACGTCCGGGGCCTCCTTCTCGCCCGGGAGCTCGCCGGCGTCGGCGCCGGCATGCTCGATCCGCGAGAGTGCGTGCTCGCCCTGGACGATTCCCAGCGCGCCCTGGCGGTCCTGCTGCTTGACGATGTCGTAGAGCGCCCGCGACTCCTTGACGCCCTCCGCGACGTGGGGCGGGAATGGGATCGGCACCTTGCCGTGCTTGAGCAGGCCCATCGCGAACTTCATCTCCTTGATCGAGGAGACGATCCCCTGCGTCTTCGGGACGAGCTCGGTCTCGCGCAGCCAGCCGGTCGTCTTCGCGGAGGTGACGAACCACTCCGCGTGCTTCGCGCCCATGTCGTCGTCGATCCCTTCTTTCATCGCCTCGGCGCCGAGCTTTGCGATCGCGTCGCGCGGGTCGACCCCCTTGGGGCAGCGCTCGTTGCAGAAGTAGCAGCGGGTGCACTCCCAGATCCCGTGCTCGCTCGAGTACTCGTCCAACCGCTCGGCCTTGGCCGCGTCGCGCGGGTCGCCGACGAAGCGCATTCCCTTCGCGAGCGCCTGCGGGCCGAGGAACTCGGGATCCGACTCCATCGCGTTGCACTCGGAGACGCAGCAGCCGCAGTTGATGCAGAGCGACTCCTTGTGGATCACGTTCATCCGCTCCTGCGAGATCCGGTGCTCCTTGCCGTCCTCGGGCTGGCTGTAGCCCGGCTGCAGGTACGGCTTCATCGCCTTGAACTTGGCCCAGAAGGGATCCATGTCGACGACCAGGTCCTTGATCACCGGCAGGTTCCCCATCGCCGAGATCACCGGCACGTGGCCCGCATTCGCGATGTCGTACATCCGGACCTTGCAGGCGAGCACGGCGGCGCCGTCCATCCGCATCCCGCAGGAGCCGCAGATCATCATTCGGCAGCTCTTGCGGTACGCGAGCGAGCCGTCGTGACGGTCCTTGACGAGGTCGAGGCAGTCGAGGAGCGTTGCTTCCTCGGGGGCGTCGACCTCGTATTCGCGCAGCGCCTTGTCGCCGGTCTCCGCGTCGTAGCGCCAGATCTTCAGGGCGACCTGCATCAGTATTTCCTCTCCTCGGGAAGGTACTTGGTGAAGCGCACGTCCTTGTACGAGAGCTCGGGGGCGCCGTCCTTCCAGCGCGAGATCGAATGCTTCATGAAGTTCTCGTCGTCGCGCGTCGGATAGTCGTGCGGGCGCGAGTGGGCGCCGCGGCTCTCCTTGCGTGCGATCCCGGCCTGGAGCATGCAGGCGGCGACGTCGAGCAGGTAGCCGAGCTCGATCGCCTGGGTCAGGTCGGAGTTGAAGACGTCGCCCTTGTCCTCGACGACCACGGTCGGGTAGCGCTCGCGGAGGCCGTCGATGATCTCGATCTGCTCCGCCATCTGCTCCTCGCGGCGGAAGACGCCGAAGTTCTTCAGCATCGTCTGGCCGAGCTCGTCGCGGATCTGCCACGGCCGCTCGCCCTTCTTGCGGCCGAGCAGCGCCTTCAGCTCGCGCTCGGCGTCGCGGGTCGCCGACTCAGGGACGGTCACGGTCGTGTTCGCGAGCGCCCATTCGGCGGCCGCTCGGCCGGAGCGGCGCCCGAACGTGATCGTCTCCATCAGCGAGTTGCCGCCGAGTCGGTTGGCGCCGTGAACGGAGACACAGGCGACCTCGCCCGCGGCGTAGAGCCCGGTCATCTCCGTCAGGCCGTCCGAGTCGGTCTCGACGCCGCCCATGTGGTAGTGGGCGCCCGGGCGGACCGGGATCGGCTCGTAGATCGGATCGACGCCGGCATAGACCATCGCCAGCTCCCGGGAGCCGGGCAGGCGCGTGAGGATCCTCTCGGCGCCGAGATGCGTCAGGTCGAGCAGGACGGAGCCGTTGACGCCGCGACCCTCGTCGATCTCGGTCTGCTCCGAACGGGAGACGACGTCGCGCGATGCGAGGTCCTTCGCCGTCGGCGCGTAGCGCACCATGAAGCGCTCGCCCTCGGAGTTGCGCAGGATCCCGCCCTCGCCGCGGCACCCCTCCGTGATCAGGATCCCGCTCGGGTACATCGTCGTCGGGTGGAACTGCATGAACTCGATGTCCTTCAGCGGCAGCCCGGCGCGGAGCGCCATCGACATGCCGTCGCCGGTGCAGGCATAGGCGTTGGTGGTCGCGCGGTAGAGGCGGCCGACGCCACCCGTGGCGAGCAGGACCGTCTTGCCGCCGAGCGCCTTCAGCCCGCCGTGGAGGAGGTCCCAGGCGATCACGCCCTGGCAGCGGCCCTCGTGCTCGACGAGCTGCCAGGCGAAGAACTCCTCGTAGACCTTGATGTCGCGCTTGACCAGCTGCTCGTAGAGCACCTGGATCAGGACGTGGCCGGTGATGTCGGCCGCGTACACGGTTCGCGGCGAGCCGGCGGCGCCGAACGGGCGCTGCGCGAGCTTGCCGTCGTCGGCGCGTGAGAAGACCGCGCCCCAGTGCTCGAGCTGGTAGATGTCGCCCGGCGCCTCGCGCGTGAAGATCTCGATCGAGTCCTGGTCGCCGAGGTAGTCGGAGCCCTTGACGGTGTCGAAGGCGTGGATCTCGGGGCTGTCCTCGGCCGAGTTGCCGAGCGCCGCGTTGATGCCGCCTTCTGCGGCGCCGGAGTGGCTGCGGGTCGGGTGGAGCTTGGAGACGATCGCGACGTCCGCGCCAGCGTCGTGAGCCTCGATCGCGGCGCGCATGCCTGCGCAGCCGGCGCCGATCACGAGTACATCGTGCTTTGCGTCCACCTCATAGGAAGCTACCGAATCGCCCGACGGCTCCGCGCGGCGAACCGCGCGGAGCCGTGAGCCGTCAGCGCACCTTGAACACGTATGGGCGGAACTCGTCCGTGACGCCGTTGTGGGTGACGAAGAGCGTCACCCGCAGCCGCTTTCCCTTCGCGTTCTTCGGGATCCGGAACGTGCACGAGCCCTTGCCCGTCCCGCGCAGGAGCTTGCCGGCGAGCTGGGCGACGCAGCGGTACTTGGCTGCGAGGACTGTCCTTCCGTCGGACAGCTTCATCCGGACGAGCGGTGCCTGGAAGACCGCGCCGGCCTTCGGCGCCGCAGGCACGAACTTGGCGTCGATCGTGTCCACGGTGACGACCGGGGCTTTCACCTCGTAGAACCACGTGCCGCTGTCCGGGGCGGCGTCGATCTGCGCCGTCTCGACCTCGCCGGACCCGGCGACGACGACGAAGTTGAACGCCTTCGCGCCGCCGAGCGAGGCCGGCCCGACCTTCAGCTCGAACGAGCCGGCGCCGATTGTGGCGACGCTGTCGCCGCCCGCGTCGACGTACTCGGTGCCGTTCCAGCGGCGCATGCCCCAGCCCGCCGCGCTGAATTCGAAGAAGAACACGTAGTCGCCGCCCATGAGTGAACCGGTCGCCCCGTTCCGGTCGGTGTCGAACACGACGATCGCGAAGCCCGGCTGTCCGATCTGGGGCAGGTTCGCGATCGAGGCCTTCAGCGAGATGAACCCGTCGGCGGCGGCGTCGACCGTCACGGCCCCGATGTCGGCGGCCGCGGCGTTGTCTCCGCCCGGGTCGTTGAAGCTCACGGGGGCCGCGCGGGCAGCCGCGGGCAACCCGAGCACGAGCGCCGCAGCTGCAACAAGCAGTGTCTTCGTCTTCATCGCTCTTTCCTCCCTTTTCGTCCCGCCGGAGGCTCCGGCGGCCTGCGGAGCGCGTCGAGGTAGCTGAGGTAGCGCTGGATCTCCCTGATCAGCGCCTCCACGTCCGCGACGCGCCCCTGTTTCTCCATGCGGCGATCGTGCGCGGCGGCGCTCACGTCGCGCTCATCCCCCGCTCACTTGGAAACACTTGTTGCCGGTGTTACAACCGACCGATGGAGATCCGCCTGCTCGGCCCGCTCGAGGTCCGGGACGGCGATGGGGTCATCTCGCTGCCGCGCCGACAGCAGCGTGCCCTCCTCGCCGCACTGGCGCTGCGCGCGGGTGAGGTCGTGTCCACCGACCGGCTCGTCGCCGACCTCTGGGGGGAGAGCGCGCCCACGTCGGCGACCGGGTCGCTCCAGAACACGGTGTCGGCGCTGCGCAAGCTGATCGGGCGAGACGTCCTCGTCACGCAGGCGCCCGGCTACCGGCTCGTCGTCAGGCGGGATGCCGTCGATAGCCACCGCTTCGAGGGCTTGCTGAAGGAGGCACGAGACGCGGAGCCGGCGACGAAGGCCAGGCTGCTCGGCGATGCGCTCGAGCTCTGGCGCGGGCCTGCGCTCGCCGATCTCGAGGAGGAGGACTTCGCGAGGCTCGAGGCCGCACGTCTCGACGAGCTGCGCGTGGCGGCGCAGGAGGAGCGGATCGACGCCGAGCTCGGGCTCGGCCGGCACGGAGCGCTCGTCGGGGAGCTGGAGCAGCTGGTCGCTGCGTACCCCCTGCGCGAGCGGCTGCGCGGCCAGCTGATGCTCGCGCTCTACCGCTGCGGCCGCCAGGCGGAGGCGCTCGAGGTCTACCGGGCGGCGCGGCTCGCGCTCGCCGACGAGCTCGGGCTCGACCCGTCGCCGGAGCTGCAGGAGCTCGAGCGGAGGGTGCTGCGCCAGGATCCCGAGCTGGCCGCACCCCCAGAGGTCGCCGAGTCGGCGCCTGCCCGCGAGGTCTCCGAGCTCCGGCTCGTGACCGTCCTCGCGGCGACTCCGCCCGCTGCCGACGATCCGGAGCAGCACCGCCGCCTGCTCGACGAGGCGCTCGCATCGGTGCGGGACGTGCTCGAACGGCACGGCGGGGTACTCGAGCGCTTCGGGCCCGAGGGGCTCGTCGCCGTCTTCGGCGGGGACGGACCATCCGACGACGACGCGATCCGGGCGGTGCTGGCGGCGCGCGAGCTCGACCTGCCCGCCGGCGTTGCCACGGGCGAGGTCGTTCAGGGCGCCGGAGCCGTCGTCACCCGGGCGGTCGAGCTCGCCCGGGTGGGCGGGATCAGGCTCGACGAGCGGACGAGCGCGCTCGTCCGCTCGGAGCGCCGCCTGGACGCGCCGCTCGTCGGCCGCGACGAGGAGCTCGACGCACCTTCGCGTCGGCACTCGCAGACGCCCGCGAGACAGGCCGCTGCCGCGTCGTCACCGTCGTCGGCGAGCCGGGGATCGGCAAGACGCGACTCGCACGGGAGCTGGCGCTGCGCGAGCGTGAAGGCACGACGGTGCTCGTCGCCCGTTGCATCGCGCATGGCGAAGGCGTCACGTTCCTGCCTCTCCTCGGCGCCCTTCTCCGTGTCGAGCCCGAGCAGGCACTCGCCGGAGAGACGGACGCCGAGCTGGTGCTGGCTCGGCTCGCCGCGCTTGCCGAAGGTGCGCAGACGGCGCCGCTCGGCGAGTCGTACTGGGCCGTGCGCCGCCTGCTGGAGGCGCTCGCGCGCCAACGATCCGTCCTGCTCGTGCTCGACGACGTGCACTGGGCGGAGCCGGCGCTCGTCGACCTGGTCGACTACCTCGCCGACCGCGCCGACGGGCCGCTGCTCGTCCTCTGCCTGGCGCGGCCGGAGCTCGAACGGCCGCTGGGAGAGCGACTGGAGCTCGGGCCGCTGGACGAGGAGGAGGCGCGTGCGGTCGTCGCCGGCACAGCGGACCTCGCGGAGCAGACGCGCGAACGGATCGTCGAGCTCGCCGAGGGGAACGCGCTCTACGCCGAGCAGCTCGCCTCGTTCGCCGCCGAGGGCGGCGAGGGGCTGCCGCCAACGCTGGAGGCGGTGCTCGCGGGCAGGCTCGGGCGGCTCGACACGTCCGAACGAGTGGTGCTGCAACGCGCAGCGGTGATCGGGCGCGAGTTCTCGTTGGGCGCGGTCGCGGCGCTCATGGACGGCGAGATCGCGCGCGACCTGCTCGCGCTCTCGCGCGCCGGCTTCGTCCATCCCGTGCCGTCCGCCGACCCCGGCGACGACGGCTACACCTTCCACCACGTCCTCCTCCGTGACGCGGCCTACGCGAGCCTGACCAAGGCCGACCGCGCCGACCTGCACGAGCGCGCAGCCGCGTGGATCGACCGCGACGGCCCCGGCGACGACGCGATCGCCGGGTACCACCTGGAGCAGGCAGTTCGTTACCGCCGCGAGCTCGGCGTGGACGCGGACGAGCTGGCGGCGACAGCGGGTGAACGCCTGGGTACCGCAGGCATGCGAGCCTGGGTCACGAACGACGTCTCCGCGGCGGTCAGCCTCCTTGGTAGAGCCACCGCCCTCCTCCCTTCCGGTGCGCGTCGAGCCGAACTCCTTTGGGAGATGGCGATAGCTCTTCGCCTCCGGGATCGGCTGACCGAGTCCAACGCTTCGCTGGACGAGGCAATGAGAGAGGCCCGCGCGTGTCGATCCCGCGCGGTGGCTGCCCGCGTCGATGTCGAGCGTGTAGAGACGTCACTTCTCAGCGGCGAACTGTTGCTCGATGACGCTGTCTCCGCTTTCGAAACCGCGCTCGACACACTCCGCGATGAAGGCGACGCGCGGGGTCTGGGTCGGGCAGAGCTGCTCGCCTGCTCAGTCCACTGGTTCGCCTGCAATTTCGCGGCGGCGAGCGCGGGCGCGCAGCGGGCGGCGACGCACTACGCCACTGCCGGGTTCTCCCCCTCAGGCTGCATCGGTCTGCAGGCTGAGGCGCTGTACTACGGCGCGACACCGGTCGAGGCCGCCACACAGGAGTGCCTGGCCCTACTCGACCAGTCGCTGGACCGCGGGAGCGAAGCAAACATCACCGCCGTACTCGGGGGCCTCCGCGCACTTGCCGGGGACGCCGACGACGCTCGTTCGCTGCTCGACCACGCTCGGGGGCTCTACGAAGATACGGGGAACGAGCACGCCGTGCTCACCACCTGGACGCCACTTCAAATAGACGCGGAGTTCTTCGCCGGGAATCTCGTCACGGCCACTGCTCTGGCACGGGACAACCTCGAAGCCCTCTCGGGATTGGAACTGGTTCACTCCGGCACTCGTGCGGTGGAACTGGCCGAGCTCCTACTGCTCAACGGCGAAGAGGACGAGGCCGAGCGCGTCACGGCGGTCGCCGAGAGAACGGCATTGCCATCCGACGTGCTCGTCCAGTTCCTCTGCAGGAGCCTTCGCGGACGACTTCTCGCCCGCGCCGGGGAAGTCGACTCAGCACTCGTCTCCGCTCGGGACGCCGTCGCGCTGGCATCGCTGACGGATGTGCTTCGCTACCGGGCTCGAACACACGCGGCCCTGGCCGAAGTGCTGAGCCTCGCCGGCGAGCCGTCAGCCGCGCGGGCCGAAGAGGCGTTCGCCGAGCACCTGCTGCGCCAAAAAGGCGTGAAGGGAACCCAGATGGGGCTCCCTTCACGAGATCCACGTACGGGTTCAGCCTCCAGTGCCTGAACCGCCGCCGCCCGGGGGCATGTTCCGCTTCCGCATGGCGCACCTCCTTTCGTGCGCCCACGGTCGAGCGGGGCCCAAACGGCCCGGTCACGCAGGCCTAACCGGCGGCTAACGGCGCCGAGGAGGTGGTCTTTGGGGCCGCGGGCGGCCCCCTTTAGGGGTCTTGGCGCGCTGAGCGTCCGCTACTGCGGATGCTCAGCTTGCGCGACTAGGAAGGCCCGCCGGCGACGATGTTGTCGTCGGCGGCGAACTTGGAGAAGTTCTCGCGGAACATGTCGGCCAGCTCGCGTGCCTTGGCGTCGTACGCCTCGGGATCGGCCCAGGTCAGACGCGGCTGCAGCAGGCTCGAGTCGACGCCCGGCACGGAGACCGGCACCTCGAAGCCGAAGAGCGGATCGGTCCGGTACTCGACGCCGGCGAGCTCACCGGCGATCGCGGCGCGGAGGAGCGCGCGCGTCGCCTTGATCGGCATCCGCGAGCCCTCGCCGTACATGCCGCCCGTCCAGCCCGTGTTGACGAGCCAGACCTTGGCGCCGTGCTCGTCGAGCCGCTTGGCCAGCAGCCGTGCGTAGACGACGGGCGGTTGCGGCAGGAAGGGCGCGCCGAAGCAGGCGGAGAAGGTCGGCTGCGGCTCCTTGACGCCGATCTCGGTGCCGGCGAGCTTCGCGGTGAAGCCGGAGAGGAACCAGTACATCGCCTGGTCGCGCGTCAGGCGCGCAATCGGAGGCAGGATCCCGAACGCGTCGGCCGTGAGGAAGATCACCGACTGCGGATGGCCGGCGCGCTTCGCCGGCAGCGCGTTTGCGATCTGCTCGAGCTTGTAGGCGGCGCGTGTGTTCTCGGTCTTCGAGCCGTCCGCGAGGTCGACGCTGCCGCGCTCGTCGAGGACGACGTTCTCGAGGATCGTCCCGTAGGTGCGCGTCGTCTTGTAGATCTCGGGCTCGGCCTCGGCCGAGAGGTTGATCACCTTCGCGTAGCAGCCGCCCTCGAAGTTGAAGACGCCGTCGTCGCCCCAGCCGTGCTCGTCGTCGCCGATCAGCGAGCGCTCCGGGTCGGCGGAGAGCGTCGTCTTGCCGGTCCCGGAGAGGCCGAAGAAGATCGCCACGTCGCCGTCCTCGCCGACGTTGGCCGAGCAGTGCATCGGGAAGACGCCGTCGAGCGGAAGCCGGTCGTTCATCAGCGTGAAAATCGACTTCTTGATCTCGCCCGCGTAGAAGGTGCCGCCGATCAGTACCTCCTGCCGCGACGGGTGCAGCACGACGAACGTGCCGGTGCGCGTCCCGTCGGCGTCGGGATCGGACTCGAGCGCGGGCGCATGGAGGACGAGCGCCTGCGGCTCGAAGTGGCGCAGCTCGTCCTCGGTCGGATCGATGAACATCGTCCGCGCGAAGAGCGCGTGGTAGGGGTGGTTCGTGACGACGCGGACGGCGATCCGCTGCTTCGGGTCGGCGCCGGCAAAAGCGTCGACGACGTAGAGATCGTCGCCGCCGCCGACGTGCGCGGTCACCTTCTCCCGCAGCCCCTCGAAGTGCTCCTCCGAGATCTCGGCGTTGACGTCGCCCCACCAGATCCGCTCTTCGGAGCCCGGCTCCCTGACGACGAACTTGTCCTTCGGCGAGCGCCCGGTGTGCTTGCCGGTGTCGACGGCGAGCGGCCCGCCCTCCGCGAGTCGGCCCTCACCGCGCGTCAGAGCGTCGGTGTAGAGCTGCGACGTCGACGGGTTCCAGTGAACGGTTCCCGCGGCTTCGATCCCGTGCACCGCCAGGCCGGTGCGTGACTCCGTCGTCGCCATGCCGGGGCGCATGTTAGTGACGTCCGCTAGCTATCGTCGGACGATGCCACGCGCCCGCGACCTCGGTATCGAGATCGGCCTCCTGCCCACCGGGCCGGACAACGCGATCACCGACGTGCCCGGACTGACCGTCGGGCACACGACCCTGATCGAGGGCGACGACGTTCGCACCGGCGTCACCGTGGTCGTGCCGCCGCCGGAGCCGCTCTTCGCCGCGGCGCACACGATCAACGGCAACGGCGAGCTGACGGGGCTCGAGTGGATCCGCGACTCGGGCACGCTGACGACGCCGATCGGCCTCACCAACACGCACTCGGTCGGCGTCGTGCGCGACGCGCTGATCGCGGCGGAGCGGCCGGGCGAATGGGACTGGAGCCTGCCCGTCGTCGGCGAGACGTGGGACGGCTTCCTCAACGACATCAACGGCTTCCACGTCCGGCCGGAGCACGTCTTCGGCGCACTCGAGGCGGCCCATGACGGGCCGGTCGAGGAAGGCTCCGTCGGCGGCGGCACCGGCATGGTCTGCCACGGCTTCAAGGGAGGGATCGGAACCGCTTCCCGCGTCGTCGAGGACGGCTGGATGGTCGGCGTGCTCGTCCAAGCCAATCACGGCCGCCGGCGGCGCCTGCGAGTGAACGGCGCCCCGGTCGGCGAGCTCATCGGACCGGAGGTCGTGCCGCTGGCGGAGAGCGGGGCCGGCGAAGGCGCAGGCTCGATCATCGTCCTGATCGCCACCGACGCGCCGCTCGTCCCCGGGCAATGTGAGCGGCTCGCGCGGCGAGCCGCGTTCGGGATCGCCAGGACGGGTGGGATGGGCGAGCGCTCGAGCGGCGACTTCGCACTCTGCTTCGCCACCGGCAACCGCAACCTCGCCGCCGAGGAGCCCGAGCTCCCGGTGCAGATGCTCAACGACGGCCGGATCGACCTGCTCTACGAGGCCGTGATCGACGCGGTCGAGGAGTCGATCCTGAACGCGATCCTCGCCTCTCCGACGATGACCGGCCGCAACGGCAACACCGTCCACGGGCTGCCGCACGAGCTCCTCCTCGAGGCGCTCGATCAGGCCGGAGCGGGCTCCAGGAAGACCTCGTCGACGTAGCACCAGACCCAGTCCTCGCCAGGCTCGAATGACTTGATGAGCGGGTGCGAGGTCGCGTGGAAGTGCTTGGTCGCGTGCTTCCCCACCGAGTTGTCGCAGCAGCCGACGTGGCCACAGGCGAGGCAGAGGCGCAGGTGGACCCACTTTTGGCCGATCTTGAGACACTCCTCGCACCCTGGTGCGCTGGGCGTGACCGGACGGATGGTGTCGAGATGGGTGCAGCTCATCGGAGTACCTCCTCGGTATCGCGGGAGACGAGCGTTGCATAGCGGCCGCCGGCGGAGAGCAGCTCCTCGTGCGTGCCGATCTCGGCGACGCGGCCGCGGTCGAGCACGACGATCTGGTCGGCGTCGCGCACGGTCGAGAGCCGGTGCGCGATCGCGATCGTCGTCCGGCCCTCGGCGAGCCGCTCGAGCGCCTCCTGGACGGCGCGCTCCGTCTGCGTGTCGAGCGCCGAGGTTGCCTCGTCGAGGACGAGGATCGGCGGGTTGCGCAGGATCGTCCGCGCGATCGCGATCCGCTGCCGCTCGCCGCCCGAGAAGCGGTAGCCGCGCTCGCCGACGACGGTGTCGTAGCCCTCGGGGAGGCTCGCGATCAGGTCGTGGATCTGCGCCGCGCGCGCGGCCTCCTCGACCTCCTCGTCGGTCGCGTCGGGGCGCGCGAAGCGGAGGTTGTCGCGCACGGTCGCGTGGAAGAGATAGGTCTCCTGGCTGACGACGCCGACCGCGCCCGCGAGCGACTCGAAGGTGAGCTCGCGCACGTCGATCCCGTCGATCGAGACGCTGCCCTCGGTGACGTCGTAGAGGCGGGCGACGAGGTAGCCCGCCGTCGTCTTGCCGGAGCCCGTCTCGCCGACGAGCGCCGTCTTGGATCCTCTCGGCACGTCGAACGAGACGTCCTGCAGCGTCCACGGGCCGTTCTCGTAGCGGAACCACACCCCGTCGAAGGCGACGTCGCCGCGCGGATCCGCAAGCGTCCGCTTCCCCTCCTCGATGTCGATCGGGTGGTCGAGGTACTCGAAGACGCGGTCGAAGAGCGCGAGCGAGGTCTGCACCTCGAGCCCGACGCCGAGCAGCGAGCCGACCGGGAAGAAGAGCCGTGACTGGAGGGTGGTGAAGGCGACGACGGTGCCGATCGAGACGGCGCCGGCGAAGTGGCCGGCGAAGAGGTAGACGAGCGCCGGCATCACCGCGAAGGACGTCTGGATCGACGCCATCATCCAGCGGCCGGTCATCCGGCTCCGCACTTCGAGCTCCGCCAGCCGCGCCGACTCGCCCCGGAAGCGGCCGGCCAGCTCGCCGCTTCGCCCCATCGTCTTGCCGAGCAGGATCCCCGAGACGGAGAGCGACTCCTGGACGAGGCTGGAGATGTCGGCCATCGACTCCTGCCGCACCTTCGCCACCTTGCGGCGCTGGTCGCCGACGCGCTTCGTCAGCCAGACGAAGAGTGGCAGCAGCGCGAGCGCGAAGAGCGTCAGCCGCCAGTCGAGGATGAACATCGCCACCACCGTCGCCAGCACGGTCGTCACGTTCGAGACGATCGACGTCGCCGTCGAGGTGACGACCTCCTGGACGCCGCCGATGTCGTTTGCGAGCCGCGACTGCACCTCGCCGGTGCGCGTCCGGGTGAAGAACGCGAGCGAGAGTCGCTGCAGGTGCTCGTAGACCGAGGTGCGCAGGTCGTGCATCACGCGCTGGCCGACCTGGTTCGAGAGCAGCGTCTGGACGACGCCGAGCGCCCCCGTGACGATCGCGATCCCGACCATCCCTGCGACCAGCCAGTTCAAGAGGGCGAGGTCGCTGTTCGGAAGCGCCTGGTCGATCACCTCCTTCAGCAGCAGCGCGGGGATGACGCCGAGCGCGGAGGAGAAGAGGATCAGCGCCAGGACGCCGGTGAGACGCCGCCGGTAGGGACGAAAGAGCGCGACGATCCGGCGGAGGTAGGCACGGCGGACCGCCGGATCGGCTGGCCGCTCCGGCGGATCTTCGTAATCGAATGCGCGCCCTCTTCCTCGTGGCATCCGTGACAGGGTACGGACCGGCTAGCGGGCTGCGTCGACCCGCTTCTCGAGCTCCGCGGTCAGCTCCTTGGCCGCCGCCACGGTCGGCTTCGCGCGCTCGACCGGGATCGGCTCGCCCACGATCAGCCGGATCTTCGGGAACGCGAAGCGGCCCTTCGACAGCGCCTGCTTCGTGCCCACGATCCGGACGGGCACGAGCGGTGCGCCGGTGGCGAGCGCGAGCCTGGCTGCTCCCCTCGTCCATGCCCCGCCCTGCACGGTTCCCTGGGGGAAGATCGCAACGCTCTCGCCGGCGCGCAGCAGCTCCTCCGCCCGGCCGACCGAGAGGAGGTCGCGGCGGTCGCGGCGGATCGGGATCCCGCCGAGCGCGTCCATCAGCCAGGCGCCGGGCGGGTAGCGCCAGAGCTCGACCTTGGCGAGGAAGTGCAGCGGCCGGCGGGAAACGAGCGCGAGCAGGGGCGGGTCGAGCATCGACTCGTGGTTCGCGGCGACGATCACGGGCCCGGACGGGACGGAGCCGACGATCTCGATCCGATAGAGCAGCCGCGCCAGCACGTGGACGGCGCGGCGGATCGCCA
The DNA here is from genome assembly GCA_963771185.1 of uncultured Gaiellaceae bacterium. Lineage (GTDB taxonomy): Bacteria > Actinomycetota > Thermoleophilia > Gaiellales > Gaiellaceae > Gaiellasilicea. The sequence continues at coordinate 152,812 of CAVYSL010000019.1, read as the reverse complement.
GGTAAAGACCTACGCGCAGAAGCGCTCCAGCTCGTCGCCGACGAAGTCGGCGTACCGGCCCGCGCCCGGAAGCGAGAGCATGCCGCCGTCGCGGCGGCGCAGCGCGACCGCGTGGAAGCCGAACGGGACGACCTGGCGCTCGACCTCGACGCCGATCGTCCGTGCGCGCTCCGCCGCTGCCAGCGACATCGACGGCTTCACACCTGGAACCAGCGGCAGCGGCGCGTCCAGAGCGCCGTGGGCGATCGCCAGCCGTCGGCCCCGAAGCGTCTCGAGCTCGAGCTGCGGCGGCAGCCAGGGGTTGATGCCGGCTACGAGCTCGACCCCCGCCGCGGCGGCGTTTCGCACGGCGACGGCCCCGCCCATCGAGAAGCCGAGCAGCGCCAGCTCCTCAGCCCCGCTCGCCCGCGCCGCCTCGATCGCGGCCGCGGCGTCCTCGACGCACAGCTCGAGCCGCCGCCACGACTTGATCCGGTAGCGCACCTCCAGGAAGCCGAGCCCGGGGAAGCGGCGTGCGACCGCGCGCACGAGCCACTCGACGGAGGCGCTCCACGTGCCGGCCACCTCCGCCGCGGTGCCGCCGTTCACGCACACGACCGCGCGCAGCCCGGGCGTGCCGGTCCAGCGGCCCTCGGCGCCGGTCGAGAGCTCGAAGGGCATGCGCGGTCTAGCGGACGACGAAGGCGCGGCTGACGAGCACGGTGCTCCGCCGCGGGTTCATGCTCGCGCGAAGCCGCACCGCGTAGACGTAGCGGCCGGGCTTCAGGTAGCGCGGCAGGAAGCGCAGGCGCGGGTTCCAGCTCGCCCGGACCCGGCCGGCCGTCATCGTCACGGCACCGGGCGCGCGCGGGGACGCCAGGCTCCGCACCCGCTTCGTGGCGTTGGCTGGGAAGATCGCCGCGACATAGGAGACCTCTTCGGCGGCGGTGACGTTGAAGCTCCAGCTCTTGCGCATCCGCGAGGCGAATCCCGAGCCGAGCCCGAACTGCGCGCGTCCGCCGATGACCCGGGTCGCGTGGCGCCAGGTGACCTGCTTGCCCGCGCAGCCTCGCTTCGCACGCGCGACGGCGGTGCGAACCGCGGCATAGGCCGGCCGCGGCGACCCGTCGGCACGCCTGATGCCGGATTGGTAGCGCTCGAGGTCGGGGTCGTCGCGGAGATGGAGAAGGTAGAGCGCCGAGATGCTGCGATCGCAGGCGGCGATCGCGATCAGCTTCGCGTAGTTGTCCGCCTGGAAGCGCTCGCTCGTGGCGGCGGCGGTCTCGCGGCCGTGGTAGGCGCCGCGGCGGTTAGCGGGAACGACGGCCTGCCACCCGATCTCGTCGATCCGGAGCTTCAAGCCCTGCTCGACGGTCGGCTGGCCCGTGCCGGCGAATGCGTCCCAGAACGCCTGCTTGATCCGCGCGAGATTGACGATCCCGGCACGCGGCCAGCGGTCGCCCGCACGCACCGGGTCGCGGTCGGAGCGCGGGTAGAGGTGCAGGCCGAGCTCGTCCATCAGCGGCAGCGTTCGTCCGCTCGCGCGGTAGGCGGCGCCGAGATCGCGAAGGAAGCGGACCGGAGAGGTGGACGCGTTCGAGGGCGCCAGCGGCAGATCGTTGCCGCGGCCGGAGAGGCCGACGCCGATCACGCGAATCGCCGGGCTGACCTCCTTCAGCGCGTCGTACGAGCGGGCGAGCAGCCCGGCGTAGACCCCCGCAGCGAGACCCTTACCAGCGGGGGAGTACTGCGGGCGCAGGAAGCGCGGCTGGTTGGGCTCGTTGCCGACGACGTACTCACGCACGCCCGGGTAGGTGGTCGCGAGCTGGGTCAGGAACGCCGCAAAGTTCTCGGAGGCGTCGGGAGCGGAGAGCGCCGTCGGGCTGATCGGGAAGACGTGGAAGACGACCCGAATCCCCTTCGCCGCCGCCACGGGAAGCGAGCGGTCGAGGAACGACTGCTCGAGAATCGTGTCCGGGCGCTTCGGGTCCCAGAGCACCGTGATCCGGTTCTCGGTTCCGCCGGCCGCGCGCAGGTCGTTGAAGTACGCGGCACCGCCATCCTCCGCGTACTTGCCCGCGTCGTCGGCGAAGCCGAAGCGCGCCGCCTGCGCGCTCGAAACCGCCGACAGAGCGGCGACCGCAATGGCAGCGACGACCAGCCACCGGTGTATGTAAGCCCGTTTTCCCATCACCCTTCGACCCCGAAGCGCAGCAGTATGGCAGGAACGTCAGACGATCGCGGGAATTCGCCCTGCGGTGACGACTTCAACGGCGATCGACCGGTTCCTCGCTGCTCCAGCCCTCGCGGAGTCGACGCGGCGCGCCTATGCGTCCGATCTGCGTGGCTTCGCCGACTGGCTCGGCAGACGCGGCCTGGATGTCGAGGACGTCGACGTGCGCGTCCTCGTCGACTACGCCTCCGAGCTCGGGCGCGCCCGCAACGGGCTCGCGCCGGCGACGATCGCCCGCAAGCTCGCCGCCGTCCGCTCCTTTCTCCGCTTCACACTCGGCGCGACCCGCGTGCCCGACGCATCGCTGGCGCCGAAGCGCCCACAGCGATTGCCGGAGGCGCCGAAGCAAGCGGAGATCGAAGAGCTGATCGACTCGGTCGGCGGCGACGGCGCGCTCGGGCTGCGCAACCGGGCCCTCGTCGAGCTCGTCTACTCGGCGGGCCTCCGCAGCGCCGAGGCGGTCGGGCTCGACCTCGGCGACGTCGACTTCGAGCAAGAGCTCGTCCGCGTCCGCGGCAAGGGCGGCAAGGAGAGGATCGTGCCGCTGGGCGAGGAGGCCGCTCACGTCGTCGCGCGCTATCTGCGTGAGGCGCGCCCGGAGCTCGCACGCGGGGCGAACGACGCCCTCTTCCTGTCCACGCGCGGCCGGCGGCTCGACACGAGCACGCTGCGCCGCCTCCTTCCTCACCCGCACCGGCTGCGGCACTCGTTCGCGACGCACCTGCTCGAGGGCGGCGCCGACCTGCGCACGATCCAGGAGCTGCTCGGGCACTCGTCGCTCTCGACGACGCAGGTGTACAGCCACGTCGACGCGCGCCGTCTACGCAAGGTCTACGACTCCTCCCATCCTCGCTCTTAGAGGGGTCCGCGCTGCGGCGGGGAATCGGGAGCGGCCGTGACGACGCATCCCGACCCTGAGCTCGACGGCTTCCTCGCGCTGCTCGCGACCCGGCGGGCGCCGCGCACGGTCGAGGCGTACCGGCGCGACCTGCTTCAGCTCTCGGCGTGGCGCAAGGGGCCCGTCGCTCAGACGACGACCGAGGAGCTCGAGCGCTGGCTCGCCGAGATGCGCGCCGCGGGGATCGCCCCCTCGACCGTCGCGCGCAGGATCGCTGCGCTGCGCTCGTTCTTCCGCCATCAGATGCTGCTCGGCGCGCGGGAGGACAACCCCGCAGCGGCGCTGCAGCTGCCGAAGCGGGCCCGCACGCTGCCGAAGACGCTCTCGCCGGGCGAGGCGGAGCGCCTGATCGACGCGGCGAACGGGACGACGCCGCGGGCGATGCGCGACCGTGCTCTCGTCGAGCTGATGTACGGCGCGGGGCTGCGGGTCAGCGAGGTCACGGGGCTTCAGCGCCGCTCGGTCGATCTCGAGGAACGGCTCGTGCGCGCGCTCGGCAAGGGCTCGAAGGAGCGGCTCGTCCCGCTCGGCCGGCCCGCCGTCGACGCGCTGCGCCGCTACATCGCGATGGGTCGCCCGCACCTCGACCGGCGCAACCGTCCGGAGCTCTTCCTGAACGCCCGCGGTGGGCCGCTCACCCGCGCCGGAGCGTTTCTGATCCTGCGCCGACTCGCCGAGAAGGCGGGCCTGGAACCGCAGCGCGTGCACCCGCATCTCCTCCGCCATTCGTTCGCGACGCACCTGCTCGAGGGCGGCGCCGACCTTCGCAGCGTCCAGGAGATGCTGGGCCATGCCGACCTCTCGACGACCGAGCTCTACACGCACGTATCCGATCGAAGACGTCGTGAGTTGTACTTCCGAGCGCATCCACACGCGCGCAAGGGTACGACTCTCAAAAGGACGTCTTCCGATGACGCTTGACCCTCAGATCGTCGCCTTCGCAGCCCTCGCTATGGCGATCGGCTGGACCATGACCTTCTCCGGGCTGAAGAAGCATGCGCTCGAGCTGAAGCGCCGCGAGCGGATTTGCCCCTCGTGCGGCCGGCACATCAGCGGCACTGTCTGCCGCGAGCACTGACGTAGCCGCGCAAGGTGAGCATCCGCTCACGCGGACGCTCACCGCGCAAGACCCCTGAAGGGGGCGGCGTCGCCGCCCCGGTCAGCGTGACACGAGCGTATGCAGTGCGCGCTCGCGCTCTGCGGTCGGCTCGACGAGCGTGACGTGGCCGAGCTTGCGGCCCGGGCGCGGCTCCTTGCCGTAGAGATGAAGGTGTGCGCCCGGGACGCGCAGGACGTCCTCTGAGGAAGGCACGCGTCCGATCAGGTTGACCATCACCGACCGCCGTGATTCGGTCGACCCGAGCGGCAGCCCGAGGACGGCGCGCAGGTGGTTCTCGAACTGGCTCGTCGCCGCGCCCTCGATCGTCCAGTGGCCCGTGTTGTGCACCCTGGGCGCGAACTCGTTTGCCAGCAGACGGCCGCCGACGTCGAAGAGCTCGAGCGCGAGGACGCCGACGTAGCCCAGCTCGTCGAGCAGCTTCGTCGCGTACGCCTCCGCCTCGGCCTGCGGCGCAGCGGCGGCGGGGGCCCGCGACGTGCGCAGGATCCCGTCCTCGTGAACGTTCTCGACGAGCGGGTAGAAGCGCGTATCGCCGTCGGCGCCGCGAACGGCGAGCAACGACAGCTCGCGGTCGAACGGGACACGCTCCTCCAGGACATGGCCGGGGTCTGACCCCTGCCATGTCTCGACCAGACGCTGGCCCTTGCCGTCGTAGCCGAGCCGGCGTGTCTTCAGGATCGCCGGGAAGGAATCGACCTCTTCGTCGAACTTCGGCGTCGGGATCCCGAGCCGGCGGAAGAGCTGCTTCTCGACGAGCCGGTCCTGCGACGCCTCGAGCGCGGCAGCGGCGGGAGTCGCGCCGACGCGCTCCGCGGCGGCGACCGGGACGTTCTCGAACTCGTACGTGACCGCAGCGGCTCCGTCCGCGAGCCGGTCGAGCAGGTCGGGATCGTCGTACTCGCCGACGAGCAGCTCCCCCACCTCCGCCGCGGGAGCATCAGGTGACGGGTCGAGGAAGCGGAACGAGAGCCCGAGCGGGATCCCGGCGAGGGCGAGCATCCGCCCTAGCTGCCCTCCCCCGATGACACCGACCGTCGCCAAGTAACAGACTGTTACTTGGCCGGATCGGGATTCGCGAGCACCGACTCGGTCTGCTCGGCGCGCCAGCGTGCGAGCCGCTCACGGATGCCCTCGTCGGAGCGCGCGACGATCGCGGCCGCCAGCAGCGCCGCGTTGACCGCGCCCGCACGGCCGATCGCGAGCGTCCCCACGGGCACGCCCGCGGGCATCTGCACGATCGAGAGCAGCGAGTCCATTCCCTTCAGCGTCTTCGACTCGACCGGCACCCCGAGCACGGGCAGGTTCGTCTTCGACGCGGTCATCCCGGGCAGGTGCGCCGCGCCGCCCGCGCCGGCGATCAGCACCTGCAGGCCTCGCTCCTCCGCCGAGCCGGCGTACTCGAAGAGCAGGTCGGGCGTCCGGTGCGCCGAGACGACCTGCTGCTCGAACGGGACGCCGAGCGCCTCGAGCGTCTCGCAGGCGTGGCGCATCGTCTCCCAGTCGGAGCGCGAGCCCATGATCACGCCCACAAGCGCGCTCCGCCCCGCTCCGGCGCCGGCGAAGCCGGCACCTCCGCTCCTGGGCGGCTCCGTCGAGCCTACGCCGCTCATTTCGTGTTGGCGCGCTTCTGGAGCGCCGTCGCGACGGCCTTGGCCGTCTTGCGCAGCTCGCCGTCCTGCTCGTCGTCGTCGGCGAGCCCGTTCAGGACGAGGATCGTCTCGCGCTGCGGCGAGCCGTTCTTCAGCACGACGATGCCGAGCCGGCGCACCGCCAGGTTCGGGTCGTTGGTCGCGATCTCGTGCAGGAGCGCCCGCATCGAGTTGACGTCGCCGGGATGGTCGCGCGACAGTCCTTCGAGCGCGATCAGGGCCGAGCCGCGCGCTGCCGGGCTCTCGTCCTGGAGCCCGCGCCGGACGAGCTCGAGCTTCTGGCGGAAGCGGAACTGCGCGATCGCGCGGTATGCCTGCGCGCGGATCCGGTAGTCGGGGCTTCGGGCCGAGTGCTCGAGCTCCTCGTCCCACTCCTGGCGCAGGGTCGCGAGCGCCTTCTGGTCGCCGGCAGAGGCCAGCTCGTCGGCGCGAGCTGCAGCCTCGATCAGGTTCACGAGATCGAGGAGGCCGGGCGGGCGCCGGGACCGACGTAGCGTGCGGACGGCCGCACGAGCCGGCTCAGCTTCTTCTGCTCGAGGATGTGCGCCGACCAGCCGGCGGTGCGCGAGCAGGCGAACATGGCAGGCGCGAGCTCCGGCGGGATTCCTGCGACGTCGAGCACGACCGCCGACCAGAATTCGACGTTCGTCTCGAGCGGGCGGTCCGGCGACTTCTTCCGCAGCGCCTCGAGCGCCGCCGCCTCGAGCTTCTCCGCGACGTCGTAGCGCGGCGCACCGAGCTCCTTCGCCGTCTTCTTGAGCAACCTGGCGCGCGGATCCTCGGCGCGGTAGACGCGATGGCCGAAGCCCATCAGCCGCTCGCCGCGCTCGATCAACCCCTGGACGTACGACTCGGGGTCGCCCGACTCCGCCGCCGCGTCGAGCATCGGCAGCACCCGCGCGGGCGCGCCGCCGTGGAGCGGGCCCGAGAGCGCGCCGACCGCCGACGAGAGGGCGGCCGCGCAGTCGGAACCCGTCGAGGCGGTGATCCGGGCGACGAAGGTCGACGCGTTGAGCCCGTGCTCGCAGGTGCAGATCCAGTACGTGTCGAGCGCCTGCACGTGCTTCGGGTCGGCCTCGCCACGCCACTCGAGGAAGAAGCGCTCGGCGGTCGTCTGACCCTGCGAGACGGTCTGCGGCGCGATCCGGTCGCTCTCGCCGTCGGCGATCCTCGCCGACTGGGCCGCGATCGAGATGAACTGGGCCGAGAGGCGGCGCAGGTCCTCGCGCGCCTCGTCGTCGCTGATGTCGATCAGCTTCTTGACCCCCCACTCCGCTCCGAGCCGCGCCGTCACCGCCTGCAGGTCGGCCGGCGTGTTCCCGGTCAGGCCGCCGCCCTCGTAGGGCTCGGCGGCCGGCAGTCCCGGCGAGAAGCTCTCGTCGACGAGCAGGCCCCAGACCTGCTCGAAGCGGTAGGTGCCGACGAGCTCCTCGATGTCGACGCCGCGGTAGCGGAGCGCGCCGCCCTCGCGGTCGGGCTCGGCGATCTCGGTCTCGAAGGCAACGACACCTTCCAGCCCCGGCTTGAAGTCGCTCACCGCGCCGCCTCCACCGGATAGTCCCGGCGCGGCTCGCCGACGTACTCGGCGCTCGGCCGGATGATCTTGCCACCCGCGTGCTGCTCGAGCACGTGCGCGGCCTGGCCGGCGACGCGGCTCATCTCGAAGAGCGGGATGAAGAGGTCGGTGGGGATCCCGAGGTAGTGATAGAGCACGCCCGAGTAGAGGTCGACGTTCGGCCACAGACCCTTCTGCTCGCGCGCCTCCCGCTCGGCAGCCTGGGCGATCTCGAGGAAGTTGGGCTCGCTCTCGTCCGCGAACTGCTCCGAGAGCCGTCGCAGGATCGGCGCGCGCGGATCCATCGCGCGGTAGAGCGGGTGGCCGAAGCCGTACAGCGGCTGCTTCGACTCGAGCCGCGCGCGGACGCCGTCGGCGACGCCGGCGGCGCTGCCGAACTGCTCGAACATCGCGATCGCGGCCTGATTGGCGCCGCCGTGGAGCGGCCCTTTCAGCGCCGAGATCGCGGCGACGATCGCCGAGTGCATGTCGGCGTTCGTGCCCGCGACGACGCGCGCCGTGAACGTCGACGCGTTCATCTCGTGCTCGGCGTGGAGGATCATCGCGATCTCGAACGCGCGCGACTCCTCTGCCGTCGGCGCCTCGCCGCGGAGCATCGTCAGGAAGTTCTCGGCGTAGTCGAGCGAGGGGTCGGGATCGACCGCCGGCTCGCCGCGGCGGCGGCGCTCGTAGCGCGCCACGATCGTCGGCAGCTGGGCGATCAGAGTGACAGCCTTGCGGTGCTCGTTCTCGGGGTCGATCGCGTCCTCGGCCGGGTCGGAGAAGGAGAGGGCCGACACGGCCGTGCGCATCGTCTCCATCGGCGACGCATCCATCGCGTTCCCGTCGATGATCGTCGTCACCGCGCGCGGCAGCTCACGGGCCGCCGCCAGCTGCTCCTTGAAGGCGTCGAGCTCGTCTCCGCTCGGCAGGTCGCCTTCGAGCAGGAGGTACGCGACCTCCTCGTAGCTCGCGTTCTCGGCCAGGCCCGCGATGTCGTAGCCGCGGTACATCAGAACGCCCTCGTCGGGGTCGATCGAACAGATGCTCGTCTCCGCGACGGAGACGCCTGAGAGCGCGACGGACTTCTTCGGGCCTGCCATCGCGAGGACATTACCCGCAACGGCGTGGCTCCAAGCTTCGCCCCGCTCCGGCACCGGCAGAGCCGGCGCCTCCGCTACTTAGCGGCTCCGGCAAGCCTACGCCGGTCGGTAGAGTCCGGCGCCGAATGGCGCATCGCGTGACACTGATCCCCGGCGACGGCACCGGCCCCGAGCTCACCGAAGCGACGCGCCGCGTCCTCGAGGCGACCGGCGTCGAGTTCGACTGGGACGTCCAGCACGCGGGCACGGACGTGATGGATCAGAACGACGGCAACCCGCTGCCCGAGCACGTGCTCGAGTCGATCCGGCAGAACGGAACCGCGCTGAAGGGACCGATCACGACTCCCGTCGGCGGCGGCTTCCGCTCGGTCAACGTCGGCCTGCGCAAGTCACTCGACCTCTACGGCCAGGTTCGCCCGTGCAAGAGCTACCCCGGAGTCCGCTCCCGCTACGCGAACGTCGACCTGATCGTGATCCGCGAGAACACCGAGGACCTCTACGCGGGCGTCGAGTTCGAGGAGGGCACCGAGGACGCGGACGAGCTGCTCGACTGGCTCGGCGCGAAGGGCTACCCGGACATCCGCCGCGACTCGGGCATCTCGATCAAGCCGATCTCCGAGACGGGGACGCGCCAGATCGTCCAGTTCGCCTTCGACTACGCGCGCCGGAACGGCCGCCGCAAGGTGACGGCGATCCACAAGGCGAACATCATGAAGTTCACCGACGGGCTCTTCCTCAACGTCGCCCAGGATGTCGCCGCCGAGAACGGCGACATCGAGTTCGAGGACCGGATCGTCGACAACCTCTCGATGCAGCTCGTGCAGCGGCCGGAGGAGTACGACGTGCTGGTGCTCCCGAACCTCTACGGCGACATCGTCTCCGACCTCTGCGCCGGCCTGATCGGCGGCCTCGGCCTCGCGCCGGGCGCCAACTTCGGCGCCAGCGCGGCGGTCTTCGAGCCGACGCACGGCTCCGCGCCCAAGTACAAGGGCCAGAACAAGGTCAACCCGATGGCAATGATGCTCTCCGGGATGCTGATGCTCCGCCACCTCGACGAGGGCGCGGCGGCCGGCCGGCTCGAGCACGCGATCGCCGAGGTCATCGCCGAGGGCAAGAGCGTCACCTACGACATGAAGCCGGCCCGCGACGACCCGACCGCGGTCGGAACGAGCGAGGTCGCGGACGCGATCATCGAGAAGCTGGAGGTCCTGCCGTGAGGCACAAGGTCACCGTCGTCGGCGCCGGCAACGTGGGTGCGACCTGCGCGCAAGAGCTCGCGCGCCGCGACTACGCCGACGTCGTCCTCGTCGACATCAAGGAGGGCCTGCCGCAGGGCAAGGCGCTCGACATCGACCAGGCCGCCGCCGTGCTCGGCTACGAGGCGAGCGTGACCGGCTCGAACGGCTACGAGGAGACCGCGGGCTCGGAAGTGGTCGTGATCACCGCCGGCCTGCCACGCCAGCCGGGGATGAGCCGAGACGACCTCGTCCAGACGAACGAGAAGATCGTCTCGTCGGTCACGGAGCAGGTCGCCGCGGCGAGCCCCGACGCGATCGTCGTCGTCGTCTCGAATCCGCTCGACGCGATGTGCCACGTGGCGAAGAACGTCTCCGGCTGGCCGAAGGAGCGCGTGTTCGGGATGGCCGGGATCCTCGACACGGCCCGCTTCTCGACCTTCATCGCCTGGGAGACCGGCATGTCGATCAAGGACGTGACCGCGATGGTGCTCGGCGGCCACGGCGACCAGATGGTCCCCGTGGTGACCGCGACCACCGTCGGCGGGATCCCGCTCCGCAAGCTCGTCGCCGAGGACCGGATCCAGGCGATGGTCGAGCGCACGGCGAAGGGCGGCGGCGAGCTCGTCAACCTGCTCGGCACTTCCGCCTGGTACGCGCCCGGCGCGGCCGCGGCGCAGATGGTGGACGCGATCGTTCTCGACGAGAAGCGCGTCCTCCCTTGCACCGCTTATCTCGAGGGCGAGTACGGCATCGACGGCCTCTACATGGGCGTCCCGGTCGTGCTCGGCTCGAAGGGGATCGAACGCGTCGTCGAGCTCGACCTCGACGACGCCGAGCAGCAGGCGCTGAAGGCCTCCGCGGACGCGGTCCGCGAGGTCGTCTCCGTCCTCACCACCTAGCCGCATGCAGCTCGATCTCCGCGGGCGCACGGCGATCGTCTGCGGGGGATCCGCTGGGATCGGCCTCGGCTGCGCGGAGGCGCTCGCCGAGGCTGGAGCGAATCTGGTCCTGTTCGCGCGCCGCCGCGAGGCGCTCGAGCGCGAGGCTGAGCGGCTCGGCGCGGTCGCGGTCGCGGGCGACGTCAGAAATCCGGAGGACCTCGCGCGCCTCGTCGACACCGCGGTCGAGCGGTTCGGCGGCGTCGACGTGGTCGTGCTCAACTCGGGCGGCCCGCCGCGCACCGGCTCGTTCGAGTTCTCGGACGAGCAGCTCCTGGATGCGGTCGAGCTGCTGCTGCTCTCGTCGATTCGGCTGGTACGCCTCTGCCTGCCCCATCTGGAGGCGAGCGGCCACGGCCGTGTGATCGCGATCACGTCGAGCGCGGTCAAGGAGCCGATCGACACGCTGGCGCTCTCCAGCGCCGTCCGCCCCGGGCTCGTCGGCTGGTTGAAGACGGCGTCGCGCGAGCTCGGCCCGAAGGGCATCACGGTCAACTCCGTCGCGCCCGGCCGCATCGACACGGAGCGAATCAGGGAGGTCTATCCGGACGGGCCCACCGAGGCCGACCTCGCCACGATCCCGCTGCGCCGGCTCGGCACGCCGCGCGAGATCGGCGACGTCGTCTGCTTCCTCGCCTCCGATCGCGCCTCATATGTGACCGGCGCGGCGATCGGCGTCGACGGCGGGCTGATCCGGAGCATTCTGTGAAGCTTGGCCGCCTCGTCGCGGGCGGGCTGGTTATCGGCGCGCTGACGGTCGGTGCCCTCTGGCTGCTGCCCTCCGACAGCTACCTGTTGCTGCCGGACACGGCCAAGCCTCTCGCCGGCAAGGTGAAGGTCGAGGGCGAGAAGCCGCACCCGCCGGGAGGGATCTACTACGTCGACGTGGTCGTGCGCAAGGCGTCGCTGCTCGAGGACCTCGCGCCCGTGACGCGCCCCGACGGGGCCGACCTCGTCCCCGAGCAGGCGCTCGTGCCGCCGGGATCGAACTTCGGCGAGCGGCGCCGCCAGAACCTGCAGCAGATGGACCGCTCGCAGCAGATCGCGGCCGCCGTCGCGCTGCGCGAGCTCGGCTATGACGTCAAGGCCGAGCCGGAGGGAGCACTCGTCGTCGGGGTCGCGGCCGACGCACCGGCGGCCGGGAAGATCGAGCCGACCGACGTGATCGTCGGAGTCGACGGCAAGGCGGTGAAGACGCCGGACGACCTGCGGCGGCTGATCGGCACACGGGAGCCCGGGGAGAAGGTCCAGCTCCGTGTGCGGCGCGACGACGCCACCCGGGTGATCGAGGTCGGCACGATCGCGAGCCCCGCCGAGGGCGGCCGGCCGATCGTCGGGATCCAGGTCGAGCAGTTCGCGGACATCAAGCTCCCGATCGACGTCGAGATCGATCTGGCCGGCGTCGGCGGCCCTTCGGCCGGGCTCGCGTTCGCGCTCGACATCGTCGAGGAGCTGCGCGGCGGCGTCGACCGCGGGCTCAACGTGGCCGCGACGGGCGAGATCGAGCTCGACGGCGACGTGCTTCCGATCGGAGGCGTGAAGCAGAAGGTGATCGGTGCGCGGCGCACCGGCGCCGATGTCTTCCTCGTCCCGGCTGGGGACAACGCAGCCGAAGCCCGGCGGCATGCAGGGGATTTGCGGATCATCCCTGTGGAGAGTTTTGGACAGGCGTTGCGGGCACTGGCAACACTGCCGAGAAACCGGTAGTTAGCAGCGCTTTTTCTCCCCCTCGAATCCTCCGGAAATTGCACGCTTTTCCTCAAAAGGGGGCTTGAAGGGTGTTAACCGGATCGCCACAATGGCCGAGTCCGGAGGGGACGAGACACGAGCAAGAGGGATTATGGGCAAACGCACTCAAGCAAAATGTACTGACTGCTACTTCCGTCGCGCGGGGTTGTGCGCTCTCCCCGGTGACAACCCGTGCCCGACGTTCCGTCACGCGACGGCGGGAGTGCTCGAGCCGCCCCGACAGCCACGTCTCGTCCCCATTCCGGCTGCTGCGCCCGGCTTCGCCGCCGCGTAGGCTGCACACATGGAGTCGCCGCGCGAGCAGTTCGACCGGAGTTGGCAACCGCGGCTCTGGATCACCCTCGGGCTGCTGATCCTGATCGGGGCCTACTTGATCGCGTTTGTCGTCGGCAACGACGAGCAGGCGTCGGTCGACTTCGTCTTCGGCGAAGCGCGCACCTCGCTGATCTGGGTGATCCTGCTCTCGCTCCTCGCCGGCCTCCTCGGCGGCGTGCTGCTCTCGCAGCTGCACCGGCGGCGTCAGACGCGCAGGAGCGAGGCCAGCGTCGAGACGCCCGAGTCGATCTCCGACGGCGACGCGTAGCTGAACGCCAGCCTGGCTGCATTTTTGCGCGCACGAAGATCGGCATCCGCAGAAGCGGACGCCGATCGCGCGAAAACCCCTGAAGGGGCCGCTTCGCGGCCCGGCGCGGGATAGAAATCCTCTCCTTTGACGAAGGTGACGCCGGCGGACTCTGCGCGGGTGAGCAGGTCGGCCGCGTCGGCGGGCAGGTCGACCCAGAGGAAGTAGCCGCCCTCGGGCTCGCTCCACGTCGCCCCGCCGGCGAGCTCGCGCTCGAGCGCCGCGAGCATCGCGTCCCGACGCGTCTTCAGCAGCCCGCGGATCCGCTCCAGGTTCGGCTCGAAGGCGCCGCGGTCGATCAGCTCGAAGACCGTCGCCTGGGTGAGGAAGGGCGGCGAGATGTAGTTCGAGACGGCGCGCGCCTCGATCCGAGCGGCCAGTCCGGCCGGGGCGACGAACCAGCCGACTCGCACGCCGGGCGCGACCGTCTTCGAGAACGAGGATGCGTACGTGACGAGATCGCCGCCCTCGAGCTCGTGCAGCGACGGCGGCGCCTCGCCCTCGTAGCGCACGAGGCCGTAGGGGTCGTCTTCGAGCACCGGCACGCCGTGCGCCCGCGCCAGCTCGACGACGCGCCGCCGCCGCTCGGTCGAGAGCGTCCTCCCGCTCGGGTTCTGGAAGGTCGGAATCGTGTAGAGGAAGCTCGTCTCGCCCGCACGGAGCTCGTGCTCGAGCGCCTCCGGGTCGAGGCCCTCGGCGTCCATCGCGACCGGAACGACCTCGGCACCGAGGCGCGCGAGGATCTTCAGCGGCCGGTCGTAGGTCGGCGCCTCGACGAGCACGCGGCCGGGACGCTCCGCGAGCAGCTCCTCGGCGTAGAAGACGAAGCCCTGGAGGCCGCCGTTCGTGACGACGACCTGCGCGGCGTCGACGCCGTGCCGGGAGCCGAGCCACGCGCGCAGCGGCGCGTAGCCCCCACCGGGCCCGTACGCGAGCACGCCCGGATCGCCGAGGACGGCCGAGCGCGCGCAGTCGGCGAGCAGCTCGGCGTCGAGGCATTCCGGCGCCGGGGCGCCTCTGGCGAACGAGATCACGAGAACACCCTATTCAGCCGCGCAAGATGAGCATCCGCAGAAGCGGATGCTCATCGCGCAAGATCCCTGAAGGGGCCGCTACGCGGCCCGTCCCGTCGATGAAAACCACCCTATTGGCGGACGCGGCACGACTGATCCTGCTGCTACGGTGTTCCTCATGGACGGCGTGGTGTCGTCCTGTGAGGTTTGTTCTTCTTCGGTTTTCCCTGTGCGTTTGAGCCAGGCGGTCGAGGCAGGCGGATCTCGACCGAACACGAAGGAGTCAATACTTAATGCAGTCTTTCCTTGAGCTGGGTGTGTCCGCGCGCGTCGCGCAGGCGCTCGCCGAGCGCGACATCCATGCTCCATTCAGAATTCAGGGCCTCGTCCTCCCGGACGCCCTCGCCGGCCGCGACGTGCTCGCGAAGTCGCCGACGGGCTCCGGCAAGACGCTCGCCTTCGCGGTGCCGATGGTCGAGCGGCTGAAGGGCTCAGAGGCACGGCCGTCGGGCCTGATCCTCGTCCCGACACGCGAGCTCGCCGCCCAGGTGACGGCCGAGATCGGCACGATCGCCCCCGCCCACGACCTCCGGGTCGCGGCGGTGTACGGCGGGATCTCGATCGGGTCACAGGCCAAGGCCTCACGCGACGCGCACATCCTCGTCGCGACACCGGGCCGCCTGCAGGATCTCGTCGAGCGCAGGATCGTCTCGCTCGACGGTGTCCGCATCCTCGTCCTCGACGAGGCAGACCGGATGCTCGACATGGGCTTCCAGCCGCAGGTCGACCGGATCGTCGCCCGGCTGCCGAAGCAGCGCCAGACGATGTTCTTCTCCGCCACGCTCGACGGCAAGGTCGGCGAGCTGGCGCGGGCGTACACGACGAACCCCGGCCGCTACGAGGCCGAGCTGACGATCGACCAGCAGCAGGGCGAGATCGACCACCAGTTCGTGCCGGTGACGGCCGACAACAAGGTCGAGACGCTCGCGGGGCTGCTCGCGCAGGAGCGCGGGCTCGCCCTGGTCTTCGTTCGCACCAAGCGCGGCGCCGACCGGCTCGTCCAGAAGCTCGCCCGCCACGACGTCTCGGCGGTCGCGATGCACGGCGACATGAACCAGAACCAGCGCGAGCGGGCGCTGAAGCGCTTCGAGAACGGCACCGTCAAGACCCTCGTCGCCACCGACGTCGCCGCCCGCGGCCTCGACCTCGACGACATCACGCACGTGATCAACTTCGATCCGCCGGAGGAGCACACGGCGTACGTGCACCGCGTCGGCCGCACAGGCCGTGCCGGCCGCAACGGTACGGGCGTCACGCTCGTGCTCCCGGAGCAGCAGGCCGAGGTCAGCCACGTCGCACGGATGCTCGGGCACACCGAGACGTTCGTCAGCCAGGGCATGACCGTCGCCCCGCCCCGCCTCGTGTATCAGTCGAAGCGGCGCAACTCCAAGTGGGGCCCCTCCCGGCCCCGCCGCAAGATCTAGCTCGCCCGCACCAAGGGCCTAGTAACAGTCTGTTACTAGGCCCTATTCGCTTTCAGCGACCGGCCGCTTGCGGCCAAGTAACAGTCTGTTGCTTGGATAGATTCGCGGCGTGGACGCAGCCGCGCGCTCGAGCATCGCCGACCTGTCGCTGGCTCCCGAGGGCGAGCAGCGGATCCGCTGGGTCGCCGGGCACTCGCCCGTCCTGAACCGGCTCGCGCGCGAGCGCCTGTCGGACGGCGCGCTTCAGGGCAAACGGGTCGCCGTCGTCGTGCATCTCGAGGCGAAGACGGCCTATCTCGCGACCTTGCTGGCCGACGCCGGAGCCGCAGGTCGTCGCCTCCGGCTCGAACCCAGGGTCGACCCAGGACGCAATCTGCGCGGCGCTGGTTGCGCGCGGGATCGAGGTGCACGCGCGGCACGGCGCGTCGCCCGACGAGTTCGACGCCGACCTGCTCGCCGTCGCCGACACGACGCCGGAGATCGTCGTCGACGACGGCGCCGAGCTGACGGCGCGGATCGTCGAGCACCGGCCCGAGGTGGCGGCCGGTCTCGCGGGCGTGACCGAGGAGACGACGACCGGCGTCGCCCGGCTGCGGGCGATGGAGGCGGCGGGCCGGCTCACCTTTCCTGCGATCGCGGCGAACGATGCGCTCTGCAAGCACCTGTTCGACAACCGCTACGGCACCGGCCAGTCGACGCTGGCGGCGATCGACCGGCTCACGAACCTGAGCTTCTCGGGGCGCGAGTTCTGCATCGTCGGCTACGGGTGGGTCGGCAAGGGGCTCGCCCGCGCCGCCCGTGGTGCCGGCGGCCGCGTCACCGTCGTCGAGATCGATCCGGTCGCGGCGCTCGAGGCGCACATGGACGGCCACCGCGTCGGCTCGCTCGAGCAGGCGCTCCCCGGCGCCGACGTCTTGATCAGCGCGACGGGCGCGATCGATTGCGTCCCCGCCGAGGCGCTGAGGTTCCTGAAGGACGGCGTCCTGATCGCGAACGGCGGCCACCACGAGCGCGAGGTGGCGATCGACGGGCTCGGCCCCGGCGAGGAGGTGCGGCCCGGCGTCACGGAGCACGCACTCCCCGGCGGCGGTCACGCCTACGTGCTCGCCGAGGGCCGGCAGACGAACGTCGCCGGCGGCGACGGCCACCCGGTCGAGATCATGGACCTGTCGTTCTCGGTGCAAGCGCTGGCGGCGCACCTGCTCGCCCAGGGAGGTCTCGGCCCCGGCCTCCACCGCTTCCCGGACGAGCTCGACCGCGAGATCGCCCGGACGAAGCTGGCGACGCTCGGCCTCTCGCTCGGCGAGGCGACGGAGAAGCAGCGCGAGTTCGAAGCGCGCTGGTCGGTCTAGGCCGCGCCGCAGAGGCCGGCGACCTCCTCGAAGACGCGTTCCGGCGCCTCGAGGTAGGTGAAGTGCCCGCATCCTGGGAGCACCGCGAGGCGTGCTCCAGGAACTGCGTCCGCAATCCGGGCTGCCAGCTCGACCGGGATGAAGTCGTGCTCGCCGTGCAGCAGCAGGGTGGGGACGTCGAGCTCCTGAAGCGCCGGGAACAGGTCCCAGCCGGCCGACCGGGACGTCTCGTCGTAGAGCCGCTGCTCGATCGCCCGCGCGAGCAGCACGCCGTCCGCCGTGTAGTTCGACCGCAGACGCGCCACGAGCGCGTCGAGCAGGTCCGGCTGCCGCAGCGTCATCCGGAAGTGGATTCGGTTGTACGCGGCCTCCGCGCCGAGGTCGCCCCGCTGGTAGGCGTCGGTGGCCGCGATCGCCTGCATCGCCTCGACGTCGCCGGCCGGGCGCCGGCGGGCAAACGCTTCCCGCAGGGCTCCCCAGTCGCGTGCCGACGCCGGTGCGGTGTCCAGGAGGATCAGCTGCGAGACGCGATCGGGATGGCGGATCGCGTACTCCATCGCGAGCACGCCGCCCCACGAGTGCCCGAGCACGGCGACGGACTCGAGCCCGAAGTGGCTCCGCACGCGTTCGACGTCGTCGATCTCGGATCGGATGCTCGACCTCCTCGGGCCGGACGCCGCTCGCCTGACCGGCCGCGGCCGCGCTGGTCGTAGTAGACGAGGCGGAACGACTCCGCGAGCCGGTCGAGCTCGGGCAGCAGGTACGCGTGGTCGAAGTCCGGCCCGCCGTGCAGACGACGATCGGCATGCCCGCGCCGACCTCGCGGCAGAACATGGATCCACTGCTGCGGACCCTAGAGCGGTCGTCAGCCGCGCGCGACTTCGGCGACGAGCTCGGCAGCCTCCGTCGGCGAGGTGCCGACGCGGATGCCCTTCGCTTCGAGCGCTTCCTTCTTGCCCTGCGCGGTGCCCGACGAGCCGGAGATGATCGCGCCCGCGTGCCCCATCGTCTTGCCGGGCGGCGCCGTGAAGCCGGCGATGTAGGCGACGACCGGCTTCGTCATCTTCGCCTCGATGAACGCCGCAGCCTTTTCCTCCTCGTCCCCGCCGATCTCGCCGACCATGACGACGTACTCGGTCTGGGGATCGTCCTGGAACTTGCCGAGGACGTCGATGAACGAGGAGCCGACGACCGGGTCGCCGCCGATCCCGACGATCGTCGAGTTGCCGAGACCCATCTGGGTCAGCTCGTGACCGATCTGGTAGGTCAGCGTGCCCGAGCGGGAGACGAGGCCGATGTTCCCCTCGGCGAAGATCTCGGCCGGGATGATCCCGACGTTCGCCTTCCCGGGCGAGAGCGCGCCGGGGCAGTTCGGCCCGAGCATCGTCACGCCCTTCGGCCGGATGTAGTTGTAGATCTGGAGCATCTCGTGCGCCGGCAGGCCCTCGGCGATGCAGATCACCGTCTCGATCCCCGTGTCGACCGCCTCGTAGATCGCGTCGGCGGCGAAGCGCGCGGGGACGAAGACCATCGTCGTGTTTGCGCCGGTCTCGGCGACCGCGTCGGCGACGGTGTCGAAGACCGGAATCCCCTCCACGTCCTGGCCGCCCTTGCCGGGCGTGACCCCGGCCACGACCTGAGTCCCGTAGCGCTTGTTGCGCAGTCCGTGGAAGGAGCCCTCGGAGCCCGTCAGGCCCTGCACGACGAGCTTCGTGTCCTTGTCGACGATGATCGCCACTAGGCGGCCTTCCGTGCCTTGATCACGAGCTTCGTGTCCACGTACGCGTCGCCCTCGATCTGCGCCGCGAGCAGCTCCTTCACGCGCGCCCGGTCGCCGTCCGGAGTAGCCGAGCGGTCGAGCCATTGCTCGAGCGGATGGCGCTTCTCGAACGCCTCGACCTGCTCGATCTCGAGCCCGGCGGCCTCGAGCATCGCCCGCCACTCCTCCTCGGAGTAGGAACGGACATGCGTCGGGTCGCGCAGCTGTTCGGCCTGCTCGACCTGCTCGCTGACGTAGAGCGTGTCCTCGACGACGACAAGGTCGTTGGCGACGCGGGCCATCTCGGCGACCGCGGCCGAGATGTCCTCGAAGTGGTGCGGCGCGATTCGCGAGACGACCAGGTCGAAGGCCCCGTCCGCGAAGGGCAGATCCTCGGCGCGGCAGATCACGTCGGGCTGCATGCCCGGTGCGGGATCGGCGCTGACGACCTGGAGGCCGGCATCGCGAAGACGGCGCGCAACGTGGCCGCCACCGGTGGCGACGTCGAGTGCGGTACGCGAGCCCTCCGCCCAGCGGACGATCAGGTCGAGATCCTCGCCCTCGCGCTGCTCGGGCGCATTCCGGTAGGCCTCTGCTCTCGAACTCCAGTCGCTCACTGTGCTGACCCACCCCCTGCCAACTCCACGGCCTTGCGGGCCCCGTCGAGCATCGTCGCCTCGACGTAGAGGTTCGGCGGCGCAGCGTCGGAGAGCACCTTGCGGCCCTCCTCGGCGTTCGTGCCGTCGAGCCGCACGACGATCGGCTGCTCGATCGTCATCCGCTCGAGCGCGGCCAGGATCCCGCGCGCGACCTCGTCGCAGCGCGTGATCCCGCCGAAGATGTTGAAGAAGATCGACTTCACCTGCGGGTCGCGCGTGATCACCTCGAGCGCGTCGACCACGCCCTCCGCGTCGCCGCCGCCGCCGAGGTCGCAGAAGTTCGCAGGCGTGCCTCCGACGAGCGCGATCACGTCGAGCGTCGACATCACGAGCCCGGCGCCGTTGCCGAGGATCCCGACCTCGCCGTCGAGCTTCACGTAGGTGACGCCCTTCTCGCGCGCCAGCGCCTCGAGCGGGTCGGCGGCCTCGACGTCGCGCATCTCCGCGATGTCCGCGTGCTTGTAGAGCGCGTTGTCGTCGACCGTGAACTTGGAGTCGAGCGCCTTCACCTCGCCGTCGGGCGTCACGATCAGCGGGTTGATCTCGCAGAGCAGCGCGTCGGACTCCACGAACGCCTCGTAGAGCTTCCCGACAATCGCCGCGATCTGCTTCTGCTCGCTCGGATCCTCGACGCCGGCGCCGTAGATCAGCCGCCGCGCCTGCCAGGGCTGAAAGCCCTCGAGCGGGTCGACGTGGAGACGGACGAGCGCGTCCGGCGTCTTCTCCGCGACCTCCTCGATGTCCATTCCGCCCTGCGTCGTGAACATGAAGAGCGGCTTCTTGACGCCGCGATCGAACGTGATCGAGAGGTAGTACTCCTTCTCGATATCCGACGCCTGCTCGATCCAGAGCGTGCGGACGACGTGCCCGCGAATGTCGAGGCCGAGGATCTGCTCCGCCTTCTCCTCAGCGTCGGCCGGATCATCGGCGAGCTTGATCCCGCCCGCCTTGCCGCGGCCCCCGGTCAGCACCTGCGCCTTGACGACGACCTGGCCGCCGAGCTCCTCCGCCGCGGCACGCGCCTCCTCCGGGGTCCTGGCCGGCTTCCCCTCCGAGACGGGAATGCCGAAGCGCTTGAAGAGCTGCTTGCCCTGATACTCGTAGAGGTCCAAAGCCGTGCGGACTCTAGCGACGTAGATTGGGCGGGTGCGCCGAACCGTCTCCCTGCTCGCATTCGCGCTCGCACTAGGCGGCTGCGGCACTGCCGACACCGGCGGCCAGCCGGTCCCGCGGGCGAACCCAGCCGAGCCCCAGCGCACCGAGCTCGACTGGCGGGAGAGCTATCCGGCTGCCGCAGGCGAGCGGCTCGTCTTCGAGGTGGGCACGCTCGCCGTGACCGCCGACGGCTGGTCCGCCACCGTCGCCGTGACGAACCGCACGCCGTTCCGCTTCGAGGTCGACAGCGGCCCGACCGACTACGGCTTCGGTCTGATGCTCTTCCCCACGAACGACCTGAAGGCGCTGGAGGAGGCGAACCGGGAAGGTCAGCTGCCGGCGATCCGGGAGGCGACGACGATCGAGCCCCCGCCTCCCTCGTTCCTGCAACCGCGTCAGACCTGGCGGGCGACGCTGAGCGCTCCCGGGTCGCTGGCGGAGGGAAGCTGGGTGCGGGTCGTCTTCGGCACCTTCTTCGGCCTGGACGACGCGCCCGACGCGTTCAAGCGGGTCATCTGGTTCACCGATCGCTCGCATCGGCTGTAGTAACGTGCGCGCCTCGGAAGTCCAGCCGTCAAGGAGGAGCAATGGACGAGCAGAGCACGACGCTGACGGACGACGAGATCCTGACCGTCGAGGACGGCGAGATCGCGCAGATCACCGATGACGCCGACGGCGACGACACGGACACCACAGATGGCGACTCGAGCGACGCCGACGCGGACGACTCCGACTCGGACGCACGCCTAGCACCGCCGCTCTCGCGCGCGCGGTCGAGCCGTTCGAGGTCGAGCGGTTCCTCGCGGAGCACTGGGAGCGGCAGCCGCTCGTCGTCCCGCGTGGGGAGGAAGGCCGCTACGACGACCTCCTCTCCACGCGGGACGTCGAGCATCTGATCACCGAGACCGGAATCCGGCTGCCGGCGTTCCGGCTCGTCAAGGCCGGTGAGACGGTCGCCGGCTACGCGGCTGACCTCTCGTGGCGGCCGTCGCCGTTCACCGGCGTCGCCGACGTGCACCGCGTGCTGGAGGAGTTCGAGCGCGGCGCGACGATCGTCCTTCAGGGCCTGCACCATCTCTGGCTGCCGCTCGCCCGCTACTGCCGCCACCTGGAGGCGTTCTTCGGCCATCCCGTGCAGGCGAACGCCTACTACACCCCCGCGGGCTCGCAGGGCCTGCCGGTCCATCACGACACGCACGAGGTGATCTCGCTTCAGGTGGCGGGCTCGAAGCGATGGCTCGTCTACGAGCCGGTGCTCGAGCTGCCGCTGAAGAATCAGCGCTACCGCTCGGCGCTGGGCGTGCCCGGCGAGGCGATCCTGGACGTCACCTTGCGCGCCGGCGACACGCTCTACCTGCCGCGTGGCTGGCTCCACCAGGCGCTGACCTCGGAGGACGACTCGCTCCACATCACCGTCGGCGTCAACGTCAGGCGCTGGATCGACGAGGCGCGTGCCGAGCTCGACGCGGCCGAGGCTGACCTCGCCTTCCGGCAGACGCTCGACGCCGAGGAGCCGCCGGAGCTGCCCACCCTGGACGCGGAGGCCGCGCGGGCGCGGGCACGAGCGCGCTTCGTCGACAGCCGCCGTCCGATCCTCGACGGCCAGCTCTCGGAGCTGCGGGCGCTTCCGGCCCTGACCACCGAGGACGAGCTCGAGCGGCGCGACACCGTGATCGCAGACCTCGACGGGACGACGCTCACGTTCGAGGGAAAGACGCTTCGCTTCCCCGCCCGCCTGGAGCCGGAGCTCGCGTTCCTCGTCACGACCGAGGTGGCCTTCCGCGCCTCCGAGCTGCCTGGCGACCTCGACGACGACGGCCGGCTCGTGCTCGTCAAGCGCCTCGTGCGCGAAGGATTTCTCCGACGTACCGCTTCGGCCGGCTGAGGCGACTGGTCGAGCAGGTGAGGTGGGTCTGCGCGCCCTCCTCGACGTGCACCTCGACCTCGTAGTCAGTCTCCGCGGCCTCGACGTCCGCGCGCCAGCCGTCTCCCGCTCGGGCGATCGACCGGACCTTGATCTCCTCGACGCCGAGCAGTGACGTGGTCTCGCGGACGGCGAGCTCGGCCGCCTGGGCGGCGAAGCCGTAGCAGGAGCGGCCGCGGTAGAGGGGCAGGTACACGCGCCGTTCGAGCGCGGCCTCGACCACGACCCACGCATCGGCCGGCTCGACGCGGCCGTAGTACACACCGTCCGCGAGGACGACGACGTTCCCGGCGAAGCGGTCGCCGCCGACGTGCGACGACTGCCAGGCCCAACCCTCGTCGACCTGCTCGCGGACGGCGTCGTAAAGCGGCCGGCCGAACCTGGAACAGCAGCGGTCGTGCTTGCCGTGGGTGCAGACGAGGAAGAGCGGATGGTCGACCGGCGTGCCGGCCGTCTCCAGGTCGAGTCCGAGCAGGTCGTCGTGACGCTCGAGCTCGAGGCGGCGAAGCTCGCGCTCGCTCTCCGTCGAGCGAGCGACGTAGGCGATCAGCCCGTCCTTGGTGCGCCGCTCGGGCCGGCGGACGAAGAGGATGCGCGCGTGCGGCAGGCGGACGCGCTCCGCGACGAGATACGCCTTCAGCGCAGGGCTCAGGGTCGAGCCGTCGACCGCGTCGTGGGCCCAGAGGCCGCGGTACTCGAGCAGGATCCAGGTGTCGACGCGGCTCGCGGTCGCATGGAGCGACTCCGCGTGCGCACGGCTGGTCTCCGCGCAGAAAGGCTTCGCCGAGTCAGGCTTCGTCGGCGACGACACGGCAGATCACCTGCCCGCTCGAGACGGCGTCGCCCGGTGCGACGGAGACGTCGGCGACCGTTCCCGCCCGGTGCGCGGCGATCTCGTTCTCCATCTTCATCGCCTCGACGACGCAGATCACGGTGCCCGCCTCGACCTCGTCGCCCTCGGCCACGTCCACCTTCAGCACCGTGCCCTGCATCGGGCTGACGACGGAGTCGCTGCCCGCGCCGCCGCGGCCCGAGGCCTCGCGCTCCCGGCGGCGGCGTGCCAGCTCGACCCAGGGCGGCTCCGGCTCGAGCACGGTGACGTCGTAGCGTCGCCCGCCCACCTCGACCGCGGTCGCGCGGGGGCGCAGGCGCCCGTTCGCTGCGGCCGCCTCCGCCCCGGGCTCGCGCGTCAGCTCCTCGGCACGGGCCGCCAGCTCCTCCGACTCGACGAGGCCGTGGCCCGTGCCGCCCTCGATGAACTCCGGGTGCGAGAGCAGTGCACGGTGGAAGCCGAGCAGCGTCGGCAGGCCGCCGATCTCGAACTCGTCGAGCGCGCGCAGCATCCGCATCCGGGCGTGCTCGCGGTCGACGCCGTGCACGATCAGCTTGGCGATCATCGGGTCGTAGAGGCCGCTGATCTCGGAGCCGGCGACGACGCCCGAGTCGACGCGCACACCGGGTCCCGAAGGCTCGCGATAGGCGGTGAGCCGGCCCGGGGCAGGCAGGAAGCCGCTCGACACGTCCTCCGCATTGATCCGGCACTCGATCGCGTGTCCGCGCAGAACCACATCCTCCTGCCGGACCGAGAGCGGCTCGCCCGCGGCGATCAGGACCTGCTCGCGGACGAGGTCGATCCCGGTCACCTCCTCGGTGACCGTGTGCTCGACCTGGATCCGCGTGTTCATCTCCATGAAGTAGTAGGCGCCGTCCGCGGTCAGGAGGCCCTCGATCGTGCCGGCGGAGCGATAACCGGCGGCGCGGGCGGCGTCGACCGCGATCTGCCCGATCCGCGCGCGCAGTTCCTCGTCGACCGCCGGCGACGGCGTCTCCTCGATCAGCTTCTGGTGGCGGCGCTGGATCGTGCAGTCGCGCTCGCCGAGGTGGATCACGTTCCCGTGGGAGTCGGCGAGCACCTGCACCTCGACGTGGCGCGGGTCCTCGAGGTAGCGCTCGACGTAGACGCGGCCGTCGGCGAAGTACTTCTCGCCCTCGCGCTGGGCCGACTCGTAGGCGCGCTCGGCCTCGTCGGGCGAGCCGACGAGCTTCATCCCCTTGCCGCCGCCGCCCGCCGCCGCCTTCACGATCAGTGGGTAGCCGACTTCCTCGCCGAGGCGCAGCACCTCGGCGACCGTCTCGACCGGCTCGGTCGCGCCGGGGATGATCGGGACGCCGGCAGCCTGCATGGCCGTGCGCGCTTCCGTCTTCGAGCCCATCAGCTCGATCGCCGAGCTGGGCGGCCCGATCCAGGTGATGCCGGCCGCCTCGACGGCACGCGCGAAGGCGGCGTTCTCAGCCAGGAAGCCGTAGCCCGGGTGGATCGCCTCCGCGCCGGACTGCTGCGCCGCGGCGATGATCTTTTCGCCGACGAGGTAGCTCTCCGCGGCAGGGCCGGGACCGATCAGAAACGCCTCGTCGGCAGCGCGAGGATGAACCGCGTCGCGGTCGGCCTCCGAGTAGACGGCGACCGAGCCGATCGCGAGCTCGCGGAGGGTCCGGAAGATGCGGATCGCGATCTCGCCGCGATTTGCGACGAGCACTTTCGAGAACGGCGCCATGGGGCGCGTATTGTCCCTGAGCGTGACGCTCCCGGACCAGCTGACCGTCGCCCGCGCCGCCTCGGTGCCGCTCGTCGTGCTCCTCTACGCGTGGGACTTCCCCCACAACGAGTACTGGGCCACGGCGCTCTTCTGCGTCGCGATGGCGACCGACTGGCTGGACGGCCGGATCGCGCGCCGCCGCGGTGTCACCTCGCAGCTGGGCTCGCTGCTCGACCCGATCGCCGACAAGGCGCTCGTGCTCGCCGTGCTCGTGATGCTGATCGAGGACGGCATCTGGCCGGCCTGGATGGTCGCGGCGATCGTCGCGCGCGAGATCCTGATCTCCGGACTGCGCCTCGCCGCGCTCGAGCGCGGGGTCGTGATCGCCGCCCGCGACCTCGGCAAGCTGAAGACCTGGGCGCAGGCGATTGCGGCCGCGCTCGGCGGGTTCGCAGCAGCAGGAGCCTGGGACGACAGCGTCGGCTGGTGGGCGCTGCTCGTCGCGCTCGTCCTCACCTGGGTCTCAGGACTGGACTACGCGCGGTCGGCGCCGCGACTGCTGCGCGGAACGGCAGCCTAGGCGCGTCTCAGGCAGTCGCCTGGCGACTGTTGCACCAGTCGCCGAAGGCGGCCCAGGCACTCAGGTAGCCGGCGAGCTGCGTCAAGCCCCGAGCAACCTCGACCTTGATCGAGATGACGCAGATCGGGCAGAACGGATCGTCGGCGGAGCGGGCTGGATGATCTCCACAGCGGCAACACATAGTGCTCCTAGAACGACGGTCGGCGCCGAACGGTTACGGGTCGAGCTCGCCGTCCTCGACGCCATCGAGCAGGGCCGCCGCAGCCCAGCCGGAACTCGCCGAAACGGGGCGGTCGAGCGCGGCGAGAATCGCCTCACGCTCCTCCTCCGGCGGCTCGGGCTCGATCCTCGCGGACACGGTCGTAGCCTAAATGCTTCGAGCCGGTCACCACTCGTGACTCGGCACACGTGAAATCACCTTTTTGAGGGATTACGAGGGAGAAAGCGGGGTTCATCATCCCGAGTCCTGACGTTCCGCCAACGGGAGGGCACGGAAATGCTGCAGTGGAGAAACGGACGGCTGGTTGGAATTCTCGTCGCGCTGGCGGTCCTCGCCATGGCGATCGGGAACTGGGGTTGGGAACGCTTCACATGGGGTTGGTAGACGCCGCGTTGGTAAGCGCCGCGCTGGTAGGGGCCGCGTAGTGAGTCCGGGGGGAAAGCTTCCCCCGCGGCTCGCGGCGGTCGTCCTGCCCGTCGGGCTGCTGGGATTCGGGGTCGCCGTCGCGGCCGCGTTCTCGTTTGCCGTCTCGCCCCGCGACCTGGCCACGCTGGCGGGGATCGCCGGGCTGCTGGCAGCCTCGACGCTCGCCGAGCGCTACCCGGTCCCGCTCGACGGGATCGACACGGGCGGCGTCTCGCTCGGCTTCGTCTTCTGCACCGCGGCGATCGTGCTCTACGGCTGGCAGGCCGGTGTCGTCGTCGGCATGGCGGCGCCGATCATGCACCTGTTCGAGCATCGCCCGCCGATCCGCGTCACGTACAACGCGGCCGTGATGTCGATTGCCGCAGCCGTCTCGGGCGCGGCGATCGCGCCGTTGCGGGGTGACGAGGCGGGACTCGTCTTCGCGCAGGTCATCGTCGCGGCCTTCGCTTTCTACACCGTCAACCTGCTCCTGATCAGCCTCGTCGTCGGGGTCAGCGCGCACAAGCCGTTCAAGACGGTGACGCGGACGAGCATCGAGGTCACGAGCATGCCGTTCGCGCTGATGGCGTCGGCGGCGCTGATGCTCGTGATCCTGTGGCAGCGCTCGCCGTTCCTCTCGGCCGCGCTCGTCGGCCCGCTCCTCGCGATCGCGCTCTATCAGCGCTCGACCTTCCGCGAGCTGCGCGCGATGCGCCTGGCCCTCACCGATCCGCTGACGGGGCTCGGCAACCACCGCCACTTCCACGACCGGCTCGAGCGCGAGCTCGCCGACTCGCAGGCGCAGGGGTACCCGCTCAGCCTCTGCCTGGTCGACATCGACGACTTCAAGAAGATCAACGACCGCTTTGGCCATCCGGGCGGCGACAAGGTGCTCGCCCAGCTGGCGACGAACCTGCGCCAGGGCGGCGAGGCGTTCCGGCTCGGCGGCGACGAGTTCGCGATCCTGCTTCCCGGCCGGGACGAGGAGGGCGCGCGGATCGCGGCCGAGGCGATCATCGAACGGATCTCGTCCGTCGACCTGGCTCCGGCCGGGCCGGTCACCGTCAGCGCCGGCATTGCGACCGCGCCGCTCGACGACGTCGGCCGCGACGAGCTCGTGCGCCGCTCCGACAGCGCCCTCTACTGGGCGAAGGAGTACGGCAAGAACCAGACGCGGGTCTACCGGCCGGACGTGGTCGAGATCGCCGAGCTGAAGCGGCTCGCCGCCGGCCCTGACCGCGCGGCCCGCTTCCGCGCCGCCGCGAGCCTCGCCAAGGCCGTCGACGCCCGCGATGCCTACACGGGCTCGCACTCGGAGCGGGTCTCCGACCTCGCCGCCAGGATCGCGACGCGCCTCGGCGTCGACCGCGAGCAGATCGAGCTGACGCGTCTGGCCGCGAGCCTGCACGACCTGGGCAAGCTCGCGATCCCGGAGGAGATCCTGCGCAAGCCCGGTCCGCTCTCCGAGACCGAGCGGCTCGTGCTCGAGCGTCACCCGCAGATCGGCTACCGGATGCTCGAGAGCCTCGGCGTCGACCCCGTCGCCGACTGGGTCCTGCACCACCACGAGCGCTGGGACGGCACCGGCTATCCCGACGCTCTCGGCGGCGAGGAGATCCCGCTCGGGGCCCGGATCATCTTCGTCGCCGATGCCTACGACGCGATGACGTCGGACCGCGTCTACCGGGGCCGGCTCACCGACGACGAGGCGATCGCCGAGCTGGCCCGCTGCTCGGGCAGCCAGTTCGACCCCGACGTGGTGGCGGCACTCGCCGACGAGCTCGGCATCGGAGCCGCCTGGCTGGGCTCCCGGATCCCGGTGTCCGTACCCGCGTAGCTCCGGCAGCCGCTGCGGTCCGAGTCACCCACGGACGCGGACGCGAAACAGCACCCAGATCGCCCTGAACCCGTCCCGCCAGGTGATCTTCTTGCCTTCGTCGTAGGTCCGGCCGTAATACGCGATCGGCAGCTCGTAGATCCGCAGCTTGCGCTTGCAGACCTTGCCCGTGATCTCCGGCTCGATCCCGAAGTGGCTCTCGCGGAGATCGAGCGAACGCAGCACGTCGGTGCGAAACGCCTTGTACCCCGTCTCCATGTCCGAGAGCGTCGTGTTGAAGAGCAGGTTCGTCAGCAGCGAGAGGAAGCGGTTGCCGACGAGATGCCAGAACAGGTAGGCGCGCTGCGGCCGGCCGCCGGAGAGTCGCGAGCCGTAGACGACATCGGCGACTCCGCGCACGATCGGGTCGATCAGCGTCGGCACGTCGACTGGGTCGTACTCGAGGTCGGCGTCCTGGATCACCGTGACCTCACCCTCGAGGTGCGGGATCGCGGCCCGAACGGCAGATCCCTTGCCGCCGTTCTCCTTTCGGACGACCACGATGTCGGTCCGATCGCCTCGAAAGCGCTCGGCGATCTCGGCCGTGCCGTCGGTCGACCCGTCATCGACGACGACGACCTGCTTCTGCAGCTCGAGCGCGTCGACCCGTTCGAGCAGCTGCTGGATCGTGGCGGCCTCGTTGAAGGCCGGGACGATGAAGGAGACGCGCATCAGGTGCTCGGTTGTCCCCGTCGCAGCGCAATCGCATGCGCCTGCAGGACCAGGGCGCCGACGATGATGAAGGGGACGAAGTTCAGCACGTGCACGACGAGCGCGTAGCTCAGCGCCTGCTCCTTCGACACCCCGTACGCGCTCAACGCCACGAGCACGGAAGCCTCGAACACGCCGACGGCGGCCGGAGACGAGGGCAGGATCATCCCGATGTTGACTGCGATCGCGACGAAGAGTCCTGCGACGGGCGAGAGCCCGAGGTCGAAGGCGATCAGCACGAACCACATCGAAAGCCCGAGCAAGACCCAGGAGAGCGTCGTCAGGACGAGCCCGGCCGCCAGGAGACGCCATTCGCGCAGCCCTGCCAGCCCTCGGGCGAAGTTCGCGGCCGCGCGTTCGGCACGCCCGCCGCCGACGAGCCGAAGCCGTACGAGCGGGCGCAGAGCCGCACGAAGCGGCCGGTCGCCCCAGCGTGCGAGCACCCACGCGACGACGACGAGACAGGCTGCAAGCCCAACCGCGACCGCAACGGCAGATTGCAACCAGGACACCGACGGGAGCACGGGCGCGATCGCGAAGAGCAAGAGGAGCAGACACAGAATGTCGAGCGCCCGCTCGAGCACGACGGTCGCGACCGCCTCGACCCGCGAGGTCCCCTGCTGCTGGTTCAGCACGACGATCCGAGCGGCCTCGCCTGCTCGGGCCGGCAGGATGCTGTTGAAGAAGAGGCCGACGAGCAAGGCATTCGCGACGGCCAGGTAGGGCGGCCTCGTCTCGCGGCGGAAGAGGAGCTGCCAGCGCAACGCCCGGACCGCGACGCCGAGCGCAAGCGCGCCGAGGGCAGGCGCGAGCCACCAGTAGTTGGACCCCGCGAGCGCATCGCGAACGAGGCCGAAGTCGACGCCGCGGATCGCGAAATACGTGAATCCGGCGCTGATCAAGAGGCCTACCGAGAGCAGCAGCGAGTGTGCTCTCCAGCGGCCGGCAACCTGGTACACGCGGGCCAGGGTGACACAATTCGCCGCCGATGGCGTGGTTGGCATTCCTTCCGGCGGCCACGGGGCTCGTCGCGACCGCTCTGCTGGCTGCCTGCTCGTTGCGGCTGCGCTCGCTGCCGTCGTTCCTGCTCGCGGCGTACGTGCTCGCCGCTGCCGAGCTCGTTCTCCTCGGCGAGGCGCTGTCGCTCGTGGGCGCCGTCGGAGCGGCCGGCTACGCGGTCGGAGAGGTCGTGCTGCTGGCGGCATCGCTCGGCGTCTGGCTCCGGAGAGGACGTCCGCAACCACCTCGACCGCACCTGGACCTCCGCGCTGCCGCGCGACGGCATCCGATCCTCACCGCCCTCGCCACCGTCGTCGGCGGCGCAATTGCCTACCAGTTGTTCGTCGTGCTCGCGACGCCGCCGAACAACTGGGACTCGATGTCGTACCACCTCCCCCGCGCGGTCGAGTGGCTTCAGCGCGGGTCGGTCGAGTACGTGCCCGATCCACCCACCGAGCGGATCAACGCCTATCAGCCTGGGAGCGAGCTCGAGATCCTCTGGACGTTCGCCTTCCTGGGCCGGGATACGGTCGCGGCGCTGCCCCAGCTGTTCGCCGAGCTCGCCTCGCTCGTCGGCGTCTATGCAGTCGCGCGCCGGATCGGGTTCGACCGGCCGGACGCAGTCTTCGCCGCGCTCCTCTCGGCCACGCTGACGCTCGTCGCGCTCGAGTCGGTGACGACCCAGAACGACCTCCTCTCGGCATCGTTCGTCGTCGCGGCGGCGGCCCTCGTCCTCGGCCGCAGCCGCGCCGAGGTCGTCCTCGCAGGAGTCGCACTCGCGCTTGCGCTCGGCACGAAGCTGACGGCCGCGTACGCGATCCCGGTCCTCGTCGGGCTCGCCGTCGTGACGCTCCCGCGCAGGCGGCTGGCCGAGTGCATCGCCGCGGCGACCGGCGCCTTCGTCCTCTTCGGGGCGTACGGCTACGTCCTCAACCTCGTCGAGACGGGCAGCCCGCTCGGCGACGCCTCCGCAACGAAGCCGTACCGACCCGCCGAGATCACCTGGGACGGCACCACCTCAACCGTCGCGCGGATCGGCTACCGCTTCGTCGACCTCTCCGGACTGCACCCGAAAACGGTGATCGCGGACTCGATCGAGGACGTCGGCCGATCCGCATTCGATGCACTCGGTATCCCTGCGAATCCCCCAGAGACGAGCGTGGCGCTCCCGTTCGACTTCGCCGTCGGCCAGTCCGCCCACGAGGACATCTCCTACTTCGGCCCCCTCGGGGTGCTGCTCGTGCTCCCGCTCTCGTTCGGATTCACGGTCGCGACGCTCGTTCGCCGGAAGCACTGGGAGCGGCTGGCGCTCGCCGCGGCCCTGCCGCTGGGCGTGCTCGGGATCGCACTCACGTATCGCTACAACATCTGGGTCGGGCGCTTCCTGATCACTCCCGTCCTGCTGACGATGCCGCTCGCCGCCGTGATCTATCGCCGTCGGGTCGTTGCCGGCGCGGCGGCGCTCATCGGCGCCGTGACGCTCTTTGCGGCGCACGCATACAACCTCGCGAAGCCGACGGGCCTCGACGACACAGCACCGGTCTGGTCGCTCTCCCGCGAGGAGGCGCAGGCACGGACGCGTCCCCAGATCGAGGCGGCAATCGTGGCGGTCGCTGCTCAGGTCCCCGACGATGCGCGGGTGGGTGTCTTCGGCTTGAGCGAGTGGGTCTACCCGCTGTACGGCTCGGAGCTCGAGCGACGCATCGTCCCGCTCCCCGACTCTGAGGCGCTGGCGGCCGCGGAACGGCTCGGCCTGGGCTGGGTCGTCGCCGGCGGCGAGACCGCGTCGCCCCCTCGTCGAGGGTGGACGCACGAGCGCTTCGCAGGCTCCGGCTGGACGCTCTTCCGGCGCCTCTAGGAGAGAGGCACGAGCCGCGAAGCGGTCGCCTTGAAGGAGGCGACGACGGGCTCCCCCTCCCGCAGCTCCAGCCGATCGGCCGAGCCCGCTGTGATCTCGGCGGTCAACGGGCCGACGCGCACGCGAACGCGGTTGCCGAGGACGACGACCGAGCGGACGGCGCCGCGGAGGTGGTTCATCGCCGAGTCGGCCGGCTCGATCCGCGCCAGTGCGATCTCCCACGGATAGACGGCGAGGCCGACGCGGCCCTCTCCCCCGTCGGCCGAGTACATCGAGCCACCGGCGTCGAGGACGACCTCGGTCAGGCCGTCAGCGCCGGCACGCGCCGTCCCGTGCAGGAGGTTCGCGCCGGTGAAGCTGGCGACGAACGCGTCCGCGGGGGCGGCGAGCAGCTCCGCCGCCAGACCGAGTTGCAGGATCCGCCCCTCGACGATCACGCCGACCCGGTCGGCGAGCGCCGCCGCGTCCTCGAAGTCGTGCGTGACGAGGAGGGTCGGCAGCCGCAGCTCGGCCAGCAGCTCGGCGAGCTCGCCGCGCACGACGCCGCGGGTATGCGCGTCGAGCGCGGAGAGCGGCTCGTCGAGCAGGAGCACGGCCGGGTCGCGGGCGAGTGCCCGCGCAAGCGCGACCCGCTGCCTCTCACCCCCAGAGAGGTCGGCCGGCCGCGCCCGCGCGAGGTGTGAGATCCGGAAGCGTTCGAGCAGCTCGTCCACCCGCCCCCGTCCGCCGAACGCGACGTTGCGGCGCACGTCGAGGTGCGGAAAGAGCGCGTATTCCTGGAAGACGAGCCCAACGGAGCGGCGCTCGGGCGGAAGGTCGATCTGCTCCTCCGTGTCGAGCCAGGGGCGTGCGCCGAGCGCAATCCTCCCCCGCTCGGGGCGCAGCAAGCCTGCGATCGCGCGCAGCACGCTCGACTTCCCCGCTCCCGACGGCCCCACGAGCGCGAGCGTCTCGCGCCCGAGCTCGACGGCTAGCGAGAGGGAGAAGGAGCGAAGAGGGTGGTCGAGGCGGACATCGAGCGTGTCCACGAGGGCACCAGCTTGACGGCGAGGAGGACGGCGGCACTGACGACGACGAGCTCGGCGCCGATCGCGAGCGCGACGTCGAAGTCGACGTCGAACTGCTCGTAGACGGCGAGCGAAAGCGTCTGCGTGACGCCCTGGAGTGAGCCGGCGAACATGATCGTGGCGCCGAACTCGCCGATGCCGCGGGCGAATGCCAACGCCCAGCCGCCGCCGAGGCCGCCGGCCGCCAGCGGCAGGACGACGCGGAAGAACGTGCGGGCCGGGCCCGCGCCCAGCGTCCGGGCAGCTCCGGTCAGCGAGGCGTCGACGGCCTCGAAAGCGGAGATGGCGGCGCGGAGGTAGAACGGGCTCGCGACGAAGACCACCGCCATCACGACGGCGATCTGGGTGAACGCGATCTCGAGCCCGAGAAAGTCGATCGCGCCGCCGAGGAGCCCGATCGAGCTGAATGCAGCGAGCAGGCCGATCCCGGCGACCGCGGGCGGCAGCACCAGCGGCAGCTCGACCGCGGTGACGAGCAGTGCGCGGGCACGGAAGGGGCGCGACGCGATCACGTACGCAGCCGGCGTCCCGAAGAGCAGGATGAGCGCGTTGGCAACGACGGTCGTCTTCGCAGTGACGACGAGCGCATCGACCGCCGCTGGGCTCGTCATCCCGTCGAGCAGCCGGCCGAGCGGGATCTGGAGGAAGATCGCGAGGATCGGCAGCAGGAGAAAGGAGAGAGCGACGGCGGTCGCAATCGCGAAGGCCGCTCCGAACAGGCTTCTCACGGGAGTCCGAAGCCCGCCCGCTTGAGCTCACGCCTCCCGTCCTCTCCGAGCAGGTCGGCGACGAGCTCGAGCGCGCCGGCTCGGTTCTCCGTGCCCTTCACAACCGCGATCTCGTACCGAACCGTCGGCTGTGAGCGCGGTGGCAGCGGAATCGCGAGCAGCCGCGACGACGCGGCGCGGACGTCGGTGGCGTAGACGAAGCCCGCATCGGCCTGCCCGAAGGCGAGCTTCCCGACGATTCCCTTCACGTCCGGCTCCTGGCTGACCGACTTCCGCAGCACCCGCAGCAAGCCGAGCCGCTTCAGCACCTCGCGTGTGTACAGGCCGATCGGGACCTTCGCTCCGGCGACGACGAGCTTCAGCTTCGGCCGCCTCGCCAGGTCCTGGACGGTGCGGATCTTCGCCGGGTTCGACCGCGGCACCGCGAGCACGAGCGAGTTCGTCGCGAAGAGCCGCGGCTTCTCGACGAGCCCTGTCCGGAAGAGCTCCTGCGTATAGAGCGGGCTCGCCGAGGCAAAGACGTCGGCTGGAGCGCCGTTTCGGATCTGGAACGCCAGCTGGTTCGAGCCCGCGAACTGGAAGCGGGCCGCGGGCGAGACGCGCGGGAAGACACTGGTGAGCGACGAGGCCGCGTAGACCGTCACGGGATCCTCCGTGCGCGTTGCCGTCCAGCCGCCGCTGACCGCCGCCAGGGCGACAGCGCCGAGCACGAGCGCTGCGCCGCGCTTCATCGCTCCACCATCACCGAGGTCGACTTGACGACGCCGGCGGCGCTCATCCCCGCCTTCAGCCCGAGCTCGTCCACCGACTCTCGCGTCACGATCGCGACCACGCGCGACGGCTCGGTGACGTCGATCTCGATCCTCGCCAGGAGCCCGTCGACCTCGACCGAGCGGACGACGCCGCGGAAGCGGTTGCGTGCCGAGAGTGTCTCGTCGCCGTGCGGCCCGCGCAGGCGCTCGACCTCGGCGGCGGGAACGACGCGCCGGTTGGTTGCGTCGCGCTCGACCCTGATCTTGCCGTCGCGGTCCCACCGGCGGAGCGTGTCGACGCTGATCCCGAGCGCGCGGGCGGCCTCGGCGGCCGAGAATGTTTGCCTAGGCATTGCCTAGGCAGCGTAGACTGAGGGCGTGCGGGTCGTCAAGGTCGCCGACGCAGCGGAGTTCCTCGAGCGCGCCGCGCCGGTGCTCGCGGACGAAGCGCGGCACAACTTGATCCTCGGCCTCGCCGGCACATTGCGGGACGACCCCGCGCTCTACCCCGAGCAGGAGCTCTGGCTCGTCGAGGACGAGGGCGCGATCGTCGGTGCGGCGCTGCGGACGCCGCCGTACAACCTGGTCCTCGGCGGCGGCAGCGACGCGGCGCTGGCCGCGCTCGCGCGTGAGACCGGCGCCGGGATCCCCGGAGCCGTGGGCGCCGTGCCCGAGATCGACGACTTCGTCGGGGCCTACGTCCGCGCGCACGGCATCACGCCCGAGCCGCGGGTGCGGCAGGGCATCTATGCGCTCGACACGGTCGTGCCGCCCACAGCTCCGCCTGGACGACCGCGCCCGGCGACGACGGACGACCGGGCACTCCTGGTTCGCTGGTGGGGCGAGTTCGGCATCGAGGCGCTGGGGGCGCTCGAGCAGGACGAGGAGCAAAACGGCCGGAACATCGACCACAAGCTGACGACGTCCGGAAACGGGATCGCGCTCTGGGAGGTCGAAGGCGAGCCGGTCTGCGCCGTGGGCTACGGCAGCCCGACCACCACGGGCGTCCGGATCGGCCCCGTCTACACCCCGCCGGAGCATCGCGGCCGCGGCTACGCGAGCGCCCTCACCGCCCACGTCTCCGCCGAGCAGCTCGCCGCGGGGCGCAGGTTCTGCTTCCTCTACACCGATCTCGCGAACCCGACCTCGAACAAGATCTACGTCGCGATCGGCTACCGCCGCGTCTGCGACTCGATTCAGTACGCCTTCGTCTAGAGCGGGATGTTCCCGTGTTTGCGCTTCGGGCGCGGCTCGCGCTTGGTCAGCGAGACCTCGAGCGCCGAGATCAGGATCGGGCGCGTGCGGCGCGGCTCGATCACCTCGTCCACATAGCCCCGCTCGGCGGCGTGGTAGGGGTTGGCGAAGCGCTCCTTGTAGTCGGCGATCAGCTCGGCGCGGCGGGCCTCGGGGTCGGCCGCCTCCTCGAGCTCCTTGCGGAAGATGATGTTGACGGCGCCCTCGGGGCCCATGACGGCGACCTCCGCAGTCGGCCAGGCGACGTTGAAGTCGGCGCGGATGTGCTTCGAGCTCATGACGTCGTAGGCGCCGCCGTACGCCTTGCGCGTGATCACGGTCAGCTTCGGCACCGTCGCCTCCGCGAACGCGTAGAGCAGCTTCGCCCCGTGACGGATGATCCCGCCCCACTCCTGCTCGGTCCCGGGCAGGAAGCCGGGCACGTCGACGAAGGTGACGAGCGGGATGTTGAACGCGTCGCACGTGCGAACGAAGCGCGCCGCCTTCACCGAGGCGTCGATGTCGAGCACGCCGGCGAGCGCGGCCGGCTGGTTGCCGACGATTCCGACCGGATGGCCGCCGAGCCGCGCAAAGCCGCAGACGATGTTGGCGGCGAAGCGCGGCTGCACCTCCATGAACTCGCCGTCGTCGACGACCTTCGCGATCACCTGCTTCATGTCGTACGGCTTCGTCGCCTCGTCGGGGATGAACGTGTCCAGCTCGGGCGCCTCCCGGTCGACCGGGTCGGTCGGCGGCGTGTGGGCCGGCCGCTCGAGGTTGTTCTGGGGCAGGAACGAGAGCAGGTAGCGCGCGTCCTCCAGCACCGCCTCCTCGTCGGCCGCCGTGAAGTGGGCGACGCCTGACTTGGCCGCGTGTGTCTCGGCGCCGCCGAGCTCCTCGAAGGAGACCTCCTCCCCGGTGACCGTCTTCACGACGTCGGGGCCGGTGATGAACATGTACGAGCTCGACTCCGCCATCAGCACGAAGTCGGTGATCGCGGGCGAGTAGACGGCGCCGCCGGCGGTCGGGCCGAGCACGAGCGAGAGCTGCGGGATCACGCCCGAGGCCTGGACGTTCCGCCAGAAGATCTCCGCGTAGCCGGCGAGCGAGACGACGCCCTCCTGGATCCGCGCCCCGCCCGAGTCGTTGATTCCGATCACCGGGCACCCGTACTTCAGGGCCATGTCCATCACCTTGCAGATCTTCTCGGCGAAGACCTCGGAGAGGGAGCCGCCGAAGACGGTGAAGTCCTGCGAGAAGACGAACACCTTGCGGCCGAAGATCTCGCCGTAGCCGGTGACGACCGCGTCGCCGTAGGGCCGGTTCGCCATCGAGTCGAAATCGGGGTTGCGGTGGCGGACGTAGCGGTCGAGCTCGACGAACGAGCCGGGGTCGAGCAGCTTCTCGACCCGCTCGCGGGCGAGCAGCTTGCCTCGCTCCCGCTGCCGTGCGACCGCCTTCTCGTTGCCTGCGTGCGCCGCCTGGTCGGACAGCTCCTGCAGCCAGGCGAGCTTGGCGGCGGTCGTGTCGTGCGTCTCTGCCATCGCGGGAGCCTAACGCGCCGGAAACTTTGTGTCTCTCAGACACAAGCCCTCCTGAGCGCACGTAGCCGTGCGGAGGAACGAGAGCTTGTGTCTATCAGACACAAGCTCTCTCGCCCGCGCGGTAGATTCGCGGCATGGAGCCGCCGCTCGACCGCTCGACGACTTGGCCCTACGTCGACGGCGAGGCGGGGCCGTTCCACTACGCCCGGAACGCACACCCGGTCGGGGTCGAGGTGGAGCGGCTGCTCGGCGGGCTCGAAGGCGGCGAGGCGCTCCTCTTCTCGTCGGGGATGGGCGCGACGACGGCGCTCGTGCTTGCGCTGCTCGAGCCGGGCCGGACGGTTGCCCTTGCTGGGGATGCCTACTACGGGACGGGCGTCCTGCTGACCGAGCTCGAGCGCTGGGGGCTCCGGCACGTCCTCTTCGACCAGACCGGCCCGCCGCCGGCCGAGGCCGACCTGGTCTGGATCGAGGCCCCGTCGAACCCGCTCCTGACGATGCCGGACTTCGAGGCTGCCGCCGCGCACCCGGGCCTCGTCGTCTGCGACGCGACCGCGGCGACCCCGGTGCACCTGCGCCCGCTCGAGCGGGGCTGCGACCTCGTCCTCCATTCGGCGACGAAGTACCTCGGCGGCCATCACGACGTGCTGCTGGGCGCGATCGTCGCGAAGAACGCCGAGCACGCGGCGCGGCTGCTGGAATTCCGTACCCGCTCCGGGATCGTCGCCGCCCCCGATCCCGCCTGGCTGCTCCTGCGCGGCCTGCAGACGCTGGAGGTGCGTGTCCGGCAGCAGGGCGCGACCGCAGGCGAGCTGTCTCGCCGGCTCGAAGCGCATCCGGCGGCGGAAAACGTGCGCTATCCCGGCTTCGGGGCGCTCATCTCCTTCGACGTGGCCGACGGCGCTGCCGCGAGGCGAGTCGAGACCGCGACGAAGGTGATCGTCAACGCCACCAGCCTCGGCGGGGTCACCTCGACGATGGAGTCACGGCACCGCTGGGAGGGTGCGCGCGTTCCCGAGGGCCTGCTGCGGCTGTCGGTCGGGCTGGAGCCCGCCGACGCGCTCTGGGCAGACCTCGAGCAAGCGCTCGAACAGGCGTAATCAAGACGGCGATTCCTGCCGAAAGGTCGTTCAACATCGCCCACGAATGGGCATAGAGGCGTCCAGGAGCTAGAGGAGCTCCGGACGTAACCCCCGCTTGTTCGACAAAAAGGAGTCACCCGTGCCCCCTGTGCCCACCCGAGGTGCGCGCACCGAGTCTGATCGAAAGACGAGGCCCACCCGGAAGACCACTGCTCGCCCCGGTTCCGAGAACGGCACCGGCACCCTGACGGAAGCTCAGCTGGCAAGGCTGACCTCCGCGCTCGAAGCCGCGCGTGACGGCGACTTCTCCGTTCGGCTGAGGGCGGAGGGCGCGCTCGCCGACGTGGCGGCGGCGTTCAACACGCTGGTCGAGCGGAATCAGCAGGTGACCCGCGAGCTGGTGCGGGTGAGCAAGGTCGTGGG
Organism: uncultured Gaiellaceae bacterium; assembly: GCA_963771185.1. GTDB lineage: Bacteria > Actinomycetota > Thermoleophilia > Gaiellales > Gaiellaceae > Gaiellasilicea. The sequence continues at coordinate 114,367 of CAVYSL010000019.1, read as the reverse complement.
TCGCGAGGGCCGGATCACCGAGCGGGCGGGCGTCGCGGGGGCGCCGGGCTCGTGGGCGGAGAAGGTCGGTGCGGTCAACGAGCTGATCGACAACCTGGCGCGGCCGACGATCGAGGTCGCCCGCGTGATCGACGCGGTCGCCGACGGCGACCTGCGGCAGCGGATCCAGCTCGAGATCGACGGCCAGCCGGTGCGGGGCGAGTTCCGCCGGATCGGCACGACCGTGAACGCGATGGTCGACCAGCTCTCGAGCTTCGCCGCCGAAGTGACGCGTGTCGCGCGCGAGGTCGGCACCGAGGGCAAGCTCGGCGGGCAGGCCCGCGTCAAGGGCGTCTCGGGGACCTGGAAGGACCTGACCGACTCGGTCAACCAAATGGCCTCCAACCTGACGGGACAGGTGCGCAACATCGCCGACGTGACGACGGCCGTCGCGAACGGCGACCTCTCGAAGAAGGTCACCGTCGACGTCAAGGGCGAGGTGCTCGAGCTCAAGAACACCGTCAACACGATGGTCGACCAGCTCTCGAGCTTCGCCGACGAGGTCACCCGCGTCGCCCGCGAGGTCGGCACGGACGGGAACCTCGGCGGCCAGGCGCAGGTCAAGGGCGTCTCGGGCGTGTGGAAGGACCTGACCGAGAACGTGAACACGCTCGCCGGCAACCTCACCTCGCAGGTGCGGAACATCGCCGCCGTCACCACCGCGGTCGCGAACGGCGACCTCTCGAAGAAGATCACCGTCGACGTCAAGGGCGAGGTGCTGGAGCTGAAGGAGACCATCAACACGATGGTCGACCAGCTGCGCTCGTTCTCCGCGGAGGTGACGCGCGTTGCGAAGGAGGTCGGCACCGAGGGCAAGCTCGGCGGCCAGGCCCAGGTCGAGGGCGTCTCCGGCGTCTGGAAGGACCTGACCGAGAACGTGAACACACTCGCCGACAACCTCTCCGACCAGGTGCGGAACATCGCCGACGTGACGACGGCCGTCGCGAACGGCGACCTCTCGAAGAAGATCACAGTCGAGGTCCGCGGCGAGGTGCTCGAGGTGAAGGAGACCGTCAACACGATGGTCGACCAGCTCCGCTCCTTCGCCGCCGAGGTCACCCGCGTCGCCCGCGAGGTCGGCACCGAGGGCCGGCTCGGCGGCCAGGCCCAGGTCGAGGGCGTCTCCGGCGTCTGGAAGGACCTGACCGACAACGTCAACACGCTCGCCGGCAACCTCACCTCCCAGGTCCGCAACATCGCCGCCGTCACGACGGCGGTCGCGAACGGCGACCTCTCGAAGAAGATCACCGTCGACGTCGCCGGCGAGGTGCTCGAGCTCAAGGACACGATCAACACGATGGTCGACCAGCTCTCGAGCTTCGCAGCCGAGGTCACGCGCGTCGCCCGCGAGGTCGGCACGGAAGGCAAGCTCGGCGGCCAGGCGCAGGTCGAGGGGGTCTCCGGCACCTGGCGCGGGCTGACCGAGAACGTGAACACGCTCGCGAACAACCTCACCGACCAGGTCCGGAACATCGCCGAGGTGACGACCGCCGTCGCCCAGGGAAACCTCTCGAAGAAGATCACCGTCGACGCACGCGGCGAGGTGCTGCAGCTCAAGGACACGATCAACACGATGGTCGACCAGCTCTCGAGCTTCGCCGCCGAGGTCACCCGCGTCGCCAAGGAAGTCGGCACCGAGGGCAAGCTCGGCGGCCAGGCGCAGGTCGAGGGCGTCTCGGGCACCTGGCGTGGGCTGACCGAGAACGTGAACCTGATGGCCGACAACCTCACGGCCCAGGTGCGCTCGATCGCCGAGGTGACGACGGCGGTCGCCAAGGGCGACCTGACGCAGAAGATCACGATCGAGACGAAGGGCGAGCTCGCCCAGCTGGCGTCGACGATCAACACGATGGTCGACCAGCTCTCCGCTTTCGCGGCGGAGGTCACCCGCGTCGCCCGCGAGGTCGGCACCGAGGGCAAGCTCGGCGGCCAGGCAACGGTCGAAGGCGTCTCCGGCACCTGGCGGGGCCTGACGGACAACGTCAACCTGCTCGCGAACAACCTCACGGGACAGGTGCGCGCGATCGCCGACGTCACGACCGCGGTCGCCCAGGGCGACCTCTCGCAGAAGATCACCGTCGACGCGAAGGGCGAGATCGCCGAGCTGAAGGGGACGATCAACACGATGGTCGACCAGCTCTCGGCATTCGCCGGCGAGGTCACCCGCGTCGCCCGCGAGGTCGGCACCGAAGGGAAGCTGGGCGTCGAGGCAGAGGTCGAGGACGTCTCCGGCGTCTGGCGCGACCTGACCCAGAACGTGAACACGATGGCGAGCTCGCTCACCGCGCAGGTGCGCAACATCGCCGAGGTGACGACCGCCGTCGCGAACGGCGACCTCTCGAAGAAGGTCACCGTCGACGTCAAGGGCGAGATCGCCGAGCTGAAGGGGACGATCAACACGATGGTCGACCAGCTCTCGAGCTTCGCCGCCGAGGTGACCCGCGTCGCCAAGGAGGTCGGCACCGAGGGCAAGCTGGGCGGGCAGGCCGAGGTGATCGGCGTCTCCGGCACCTGGAAGGACCTGACCGAGAACGTCAACCAGCTGGCGAACAACCTCACCGACCAGGTGCGCGCGATCGCAGACGTCACCACCGCGGTGGCGAAGGGCGACCTCTCTCAGAAGATCGCGGTCGAGGCCAAGGGCGAGGTGGCGCAGCTCGCGTCGACGATCAACACGATGGTCGACCAGCTCTCGAGCTTCGCCGCCGAGGTGACCCGCGTCGCCCGCGAGGTCGGCACCGAGGGCAAGCTCGGCGGCCAGGCCCAGGTGAAGGGCGTCTCCGGCACCTGGCGCGACCTGACCGACAACGTCAACTTCATGGCCTCGTCGCTCACCGAGCAGGTCCGCAACATCGCCACCGTCACCACGGCGGTCGCGAACGGCGACCTCTCGAAGAAGATCACCGTCGACGTGAAGGGCGAGGTCTTCGAGCTCAAGGACACGATCAACACGATGGTCGACCAGCTCCGCGCCTTCGCGTCCGAGGTGACGCGCGTGGCGCGCGAGGTCGGCACCGAGGGCAGGCTCGGCGGCCAGGCCACGGTCGAGGGCGTCTCCGGGACCTGGCGCGACCTGACCGACAACGTCAACTTCATGGCGTCCTCGCTCACCGAGCAGGTCCGCAACATCGCCACCGTCACCACGGCGGTCGCGAACGGCGACCTCTCGAAGAAGGTCACCGTCGACGTGAAGGGCGAGGTGCTCGAGCTCAAGGACACGATCAACACGATGGTCGACCAGCTCTCGGCCTTTGCAGCCGAGGTCACCCGTGTCGCCCGCGAGGTCGGCACCGAGGGCATGCTCGGCGGCCAGGCCACGGTCGAGGGCGTCTCCGGCACGTGGAAGGACCTGACCGACAACGTCAACCTGCTCGCGAACAACCTCACCGGACAGGTGCGCGCGATCGCGGACGTGACGACGGCGGTCGCGAAGGGAGATCTCTCACAGAAGATCAACGTCGCGGCCAAGGGCGAGGTGGCTGAGCTCGCGGGGACGATCAACACGATGGTCGACCAGCTCTCGACCTTCGCCGCCGAGGTCACCCGCGTCGCCCGCGAGGTCGGCACCGAGGGCAAGCTCGGCGGCCAGGCCACGGTCGAAGGCGTCTCCGGCACCTGGAAGGACCTGACCGACACGGTCAACCAGCTCTCCTACGCCGTGACGCTGCAGATTCGTGCGATCGCTGACGTCTCGACGGCCGTCACGTCCGGCGACCTGTCCCGCTCGATCGACGTCGAGGCGGCCGGCGAGCTCTCCGACCTCAAGGACAACGTCAACCAGATGATCGGCAACCTCCGCGAGACGACGGAGCGGAACGCCGCGCAGGACTGGCTCAACTCCAACCTCGCCCGCTTCTCCGGGATGCTGCAGGGCCAGCGCGACCAGAAGACGGTCGCAAAGCTCCTCATGAGCGAGGTGACGCCGCTCGTGGCCGCGCACCATGGCGCCTTCTACGTCGCCGAGGACACCGGCGACGACGAGGAGACGGAGCTGCGCCTGATCGCCACGTACGGCTACAAGGAGCGAAAGACGATCGCCAACCGCTTCAAGATCGGCGAGGCGATCGTCGGCCAGGCCGCGCTCGAGAAGAAGGCGATCGTGATCACGCAGGCGCCCGAGGACTACATCAAGATCGCCTCGGGCCTCGGCGAGTCGGCACCGACGAGCATCATCGTCCTGCCCGTCCTCTTCGAGGAGAACGTGATGGCGGTGATGGAGCTGGCGTCGTTCACGCCGTTCACCGAGATCCAGCAGACGTTCCTCGACCAGCTCTCGGAGTCGATCGGCGTCGTCCTGAACACGATCCTCGCGAACATGCGCACCGAGGAGCTGCTGCTCCAGTCGCAGCAGCTGACCCAGGACCTGCAGAGCCAGTCCGAGGAGCTGCAGGCGCAGCAGGACGAGCTGAAGCGGTCGAATGCGGAGCTCGAGGCGCAGACCGCGACCCTGCGGGCGTCCGAGGAGCTGCTCCAGACCCAGCAGGAGGAGCTGCAGCAGACGAACGAGGAGCTGGAGGAGCGCTCGCAGCAGCTGGAGGAGCAGAACCGGCGGATCGAGATCAAGAACGCCGAGATCGAGGAGGCCCGCAGCGCGCTCGAGGAGAAGGCGGAGCAGCTGGCGCTCTCCTCGCGCTACAAGTCCGAGTTCCTCGCGAACATGTCGCACGAGCTGCGGACGCCGCTCAACTCGCTGCTGATCCTCGCGAAGCTGCTCGGCGACAACCCCGACGGCAACCTGACCGAGAAGCAGATCGAGTTCGCGACGACGATTCACAACGCAGGCTCGGAGCTGCTCGGCCTGATCAACGACATCCTCGACCTCTCCAAGGTCGAGGCCGGGAAGATGGACCTCAACGTCGGCGAGGTCTCGGTCGCGGAGGAGCTGGCCGGGCTCGAGCGCTCGTTCATGCCCGTCGCGGCCGAGAAGGGGCTCTCGTTCGAGCTCGACTTCGCCGAGAACGCACTGCCGACGATCGTCACCGACCAGCAGCGCCTGCAGCAGGTGCTGAAGAACCTGCTCTCGAACGCGTTCAAGTTCACCGACTCGGGTGGCGTCGTCCTCCGCGTCGGCCAAGCGGTCGGCCGCCAGTTCGCCGGCGACGTGCTCTCGAAGGCCGAGCGTGTGATCGGCTTCTCCGTCGTCGACACGGGCGTCGGCATCCCCCACGACAAGCTGCGCCTGATCTTCGAGGCGTTCCAGCAGGCGGACGGGACGACGAGCCGCCGCTACGGCGGCACCGGCCTCGGTCTCTCGATCAGCCGCGAGATCGCGCGCCTGCTCGGCGGCGAGATCCACGTCGAGTCGGCGCCCGGCACGGGCAGCACCTTCACGCTCTACCTGCCCGAGCACTACGTCGAGACGGCGCCCGCGGCCACGCCGGCCGAGCTGCTCGAAGCCGTCTCCGCCGGCCTCTCGCCCGCGACGGCCGCGAGCCACAACGGCGACGAGCCCGATCTCGATCCGATGCTGCTCGTCACGAGCGAGGTGGAGGACGACCGCGAGTCGATCGAGGAGGGCGACCGCGTCGTGCTGATCGTCGAGGACGACGCCGACTTCGCGCGCACGGAGCTCGAGATCGCGCGCGAGCGCGGTTTCAAGGGCCTCGTCGCGCTACGCGGCGACACCGGCCTCGCGCTCGCTCGCGAGTTCCGGCCCGACGCGATCGTGCTCGACATGAGCCTCCCGGTGCTCGACGGCTGGACGGTGCTCGACCGCCTGAAGCGGCATCCGGCGACGCGTCACATCCCCGTGCACATCGTCTCCGGGATGGAGGAGATGCAGCCGGCGCTGATGGCGGGCGCGGCCGCGTTCGTCCAGAAGCCCGCCTCGCTCGAGGCGCTCGAGGGCGTCTTCGGCGGGATCGAGTCGTTCATCGACCGCGATGTCCGCCGCCTGCTCGTCGTCGACGACGACGAGGCCCAGCGCGACGCGATCGTCGAGCTCGTCGGCGGCGACGGGGACGTCGAGATCGTCGCCGTCGGCTCCTCGGAGGAGGCGCTCGCGGCGCTCGACGCGGAGCCCGAGTTCGACTGCATGGTGCTCGACCTGAAGCTGCCGAAGATGACGGGCTTCGACCTGCTCGAGAAGGTGAAGACGACCGAGCGCTCGCGCGCGCTGCCGGTGATCGTCTACACGGGGAAGGATCTGACGCGGCGCGAGGAGACGAAGCTGAAGCGCTACGCGGAGACGATCGTGATCAAGGACGCCCGCTCGCCGGAGCGGCTGCTCGACGAGACGTCGCTCTTCCTGCACCGGGTCGAGTCGAAGCTGCCCGACTCGAAGCGGAAGATGCTCGAGCAGCTGCACAACGCCGACGCGGTCTTCCTCGGCAAGAAGGTGCTGATCGTCGACGACGACGTCCGCAACGTCTTCGCGCTCACGAGCGCGCTCGAGGCGAACGGGATGGAGGTGCTCTTCGCCGAGAACGGGCGCGAGGGGATCGAGGCGCTCAAGCGCGCCGACGATGTCGACCTCGTCCTGATGGACGTGATGATGCCGGAGATGGACGGCTACGAGACCACACAGGCGATCCGGCTGCTGCCCGAGTTCGAGAAGCTGCCGATCATCGCCCTGACCGCCAAAGCGATGAGGGGCGACCGGGAGCGCTCGATCGCCGCCGGGGCGTCCGACTACATCACCAAGCCGGTCGACACCGACCAGCTGCTCTCTCTGATGCGGGTGTGGCTCTACCAATAGAGAGGAGCGAGGAGCTCGAGCTCGAGCGGATCGAGATCGACCTCCTGCTCGAAGGGATCCACCGCCGCTACGGCTTCGACTTCCGCCAGTACGCGCCGGCCTCGCTGCGGCGGCGCGTCCGGCGGCGGATGGACGGTGAGAAGGTCGAGACGATCTCGGCGCTGCAGAACCTGCTGCTCCACGACCCGGCGGTGATGGAGCGGCTGCTGCTCGACCTCTCCGTCAACGTCACCGCGATGTTTCGCGATCCCACCTTCTTCCTCTCCTTCCGGAAGAAGGTGGTGCCGATGCTGCGCACCTATCCGTTCGCGCGGCTGTGGGTCGCCGGCTGCTCGACCGGCGAGGAGGTCTACTCGCTCGCAATCCTGCTCGCAGAGGAAGGGCTCACCGACCGCGTCCGGATCTACGCGACGGACATCAACGAGGCGGTGCTCGAGCGCGCGCGGCTCGGCGTCTTCCCGCTCGAGAAGATGCAGGAGTACACGCAGAACTACATCCGCGCCGGCGGCACCCGCTCCTTCTCCGAGTACTACGTCGCCCGCTACGACGGCGCGCAGTTCGCGCGCGAGATCGCCGACGACGTCGTCTTCGCCCAGCACAACCTCGTCTCGGACGCGACCTTCAACGAGTTCAACGTGATCACGTGCCGCAACGTGATGATCTACTTCGCTCAGCCGTTGCAGGAGCGCGTGCACAGGCTCTTCTACGACAGCCTGGCGATGTTCGGAGTCCTGGCGTTGGGACAGAAGGAGACGATCCGCTTTTCCCCGCACGAGAGCGCCTTCGAGGAGCTCGACGCCGAGGAACGGCTCTACAAGAAGATCAGATGAGCTATGAGGTGATCGCCATCGGCGCATCCTGGGGAGGGCTGCAGGCAGTGGGAACGTTGCTCGAGGGGATTCCGCAGCAGCTCGACCAGACGATCGTCGTCGCGCAACACCGCTCGCCGGAATCGAGCCGGGGCGTGCTCGAGTCGCTGCTCCAGCGCCACATCGGCCGGCCGGTCTCCGAGCCCGGCGACAAGGAGACGCTCGAGCCAAGGCGCGTCTACGTGGCGCCGGCCGACTATCACCTGCTCGTCGACGGCAGCCATTTCGCCCTTTCGGTCGACGCGCGAGTCCAGTTCGCGCGGCCGTCGATCGATGTCCTCTTCGAGTCGGTCGCGGAGTCCTACCACGAACGCGCGATCGGGATCGTGCTCACGGGCGCGAACGAGGACGGTGCGGCGGGCCTCGCAGCGATCAAGCGAAACGGCGGCGTCTCGATCGTCCAGGACCCGCTGACCGCCGAGCGGCGGACCATGCCCGACGCCGCGATCGCAGGCTCCGTCGCCGATGCCGTGCTCCCGCTCCGGGAGATCGGGCCGTTCCTCTACGGACTGTGCTGCCCGTGACCGTCGCGCACCTTCGGCGCGCTCCCGCGGGGGAAACCATGTTTCCCCCGCGAGCCCCCTTCTTCTCAGCTCATGTGGGGGAACCTCCCGGTTCCCCCACGCCCCCTCCACGGGTCACGAGCCAGAGGACTGGCTCGTGACCGATCAGGCGCGTCTGCTGCTCGTCGACGACCGCCCGGAGAACCTGCTCGCGCTGGAGGCGATCCTCGAGCCGCTCGAGGCGGAGCTCGTTCGCGCCGGCTCGGGCGAGGAGGCGCTGCGGCGACTGCTGCACGACGAGTTCGCGGCGATCCTGCTCGACGTCCAGATGCCGGGCATGGACGGCTTCCAGACCGCCGAGCTGATCAAGCAGCGTGAGCGGACGAGACACGTTCCGATCCTCTTCCTGACCGCGATCTCGAAGGACGCCGAGCACGTCTTCCGCGGCTACAGCACCGGCGCCGTCGACTATCTGATGAAGCCGTTCGACCCGCTGATCCTGCGAGCCAAGGTCGCGGTCTTCATCGAGCTCTGGCAGAAGACGATCGAAATCAGGCGCCGCGACGCCGTCCTCGCCGAGCAGGAGCTCGCCGCGGCCGAGCGGGAGAGCGAGGTGCGGTACCGCTCGCTCGCCGATGCCGTCCCCCAGATCGTCTGGACGACCGATGCCGACGGCAAGACGCTCTTCTACAACGAGCGCTGGTACGACTACACCGGGATCACGCCCGGCGAGATGCGGAGCCCGCGGCCGATCGTGCACCCCGAGGACATCGCGGCGATGGACGAGCAGTGGGCGCTGTCGAAGGCGTCGGGCGATCCGTTCGAGGTCGTGTACCGGCTGCTGCGCGCGGACGGGTCGTACCGCTGGCATCTCGGACGCTCGGTGTGCCAGCGCGACGAGGCCGGGAACGTGACCGGTTGGGTCGGCACGGCGACCGACATCGAGGACCGGAAGCTGGCGGAGGAGCGGCAGGCATTCCTCGCCGAGGCCGGCTGGGTGCTCGGCAGCTCGCTCGACTACGAGCAGACGCTCGCGGACGTCGCGCGGCTGGCCGTGCCCCGCGTCGCCGACTGGTGCGCGGTCGACATCTTCGTCGACGGCACGCTGGAGCGACTCGCGCTCGAGCACGTCGACCCACTCAAGCTGGCGCTCGCCCGGGAGCTGCAGACCTCGATGCTCGCTGCCAGCGACGCCGCGGGTGCCGCGGCGATCCGCTCGCAGGAGCCGGTGCTCGTCCCCAGCATCGACGACGACGTGCTGGCGACCTTCCACTTCGATGCGCGCCAGCTCGAGATCGCCCGCGCGCTCGGGCCGCAGTCGTACGTGACCGTGCCGCTGATCGCGCGCGGCGAGGTGTTCGGCTCGATCAGCCTGGTGTCGGCGGAATCGGGCCGGATCTATGGCACCGACGACCTCGCGGTCGCGGTCGAGCTCGCACAGCACGCGGCGGCGGCGATCGACAACGCACGCCTGTACGCGGAGTCGGAGCGGCGCAGCCGGGCGGCACGTGCGCTCGAGGCCGTCGGCGACGGCGTCGTCCTCGTCGACCGTGAGGGCGTGATCCGGCTCTGGAATACCGCCGCGACCACGATCACCGGCGTCGGGGAGGCGGAGACGCTCGGCCGCAAGATCGAGGACATCATCCACCGCTGGCGGGAGATCTCGCCGCTGATCCCCGTGGCGAGCAAGCCCGGCGAGCCCGTCCGCGCCGAGACGGTCCCGGTCGAGTTCGGTGGCCGCGAGCTCTGGATCTCCGGCTCGGGCGTGGGCTTCGAGGAGGGCACCGTCTATGCGTTCCGCGACCTGACCGAGGAGAAGGCGCTCGAGGAGATGAAGGCCGACTTCGTCGCAACGGTCTCGCACGAGCTGCGAACACCGCTGGCGGCGATCTACGGCTCCGCACAGACGATCCGCCGCACCGACATCGAGCTCGATCCCGAGGTCCGGGAGCAACTGCTCGGCGTGATCGCGTCCGAGTCGGACCGGCTCGGCACGATCGTCAACGACCTCCTCGTCGCCGGCCGGCTCGACGCCAACCAGCTGCCGGTCACGGTCGAGCGGTGCGATCCCGCTCAGCTCGCGACGTCTGTGGTCGAGTCCGCGCGGACGCACCTCCCCGAGTCGATCGTGCTCGAGCTGGTCGTCCCGAAGCGGATTCCGGGCGTCGTAGCCGATCCCGGCCAGCTGCACCAGGTGCTCGTCAACCTCGTCGACAACGCGATCAAGTACTCCCCCGGGGGCGGTCCGGTCTTGCTCTCGGTCGCGAACGGCGATGGCGCGATCCGCTTCTCGGTCGCCGACACCGGGCTCGGCATCCCGGCCTCCGAGCACCGGCGGATCTTCGAGAAGTTCTACCGGCTCGATCCCGACATGACCCGCGGCATCGGCGGCACCGGGCTCGGGCTCTACATCTGCCGGGAGCTCGTGCGCCGGATGGATGGGAAGATCTGGGTCGAATCGAAGCCCGGCGTGGGCTCGACCTTCTTCGTCGAGCTCCCCGCCGCAAACGAGCCACGCTAGCCCTCCTAACGACCGACGCCGCCGGTCGTGTCGCTCGAGAGCTTCGCGGCGAAGTAGACGGGGATCATCGAGAGCAGGATCACGAAGACCGCGACGACGTTGACGATCGGCAGCTGGTTCGGCCGCGAGAGGTTGTTGAGGATCCAGATCGGCAGCGTCTGGTCGGCGCCGGCGGTGAAGGTCGTCACGATCACCTCGTCGAAGCTGAGCGCGAACGCGAGCAGCCCGCCGGCGAGCAGCGCCGTCTTCAGCTGCGGGAAGGTGACGAAGCGGAACGTCTGCCAGGCGTCGGCGCCGAGGTCCGCGGATGCCTCCTCGAGCGACCCCTGCGTCCGGCGCAGGCGCGCGACGACGTTGTTGTAGACGACGACGATGCAGAAGGTGGCGTGCCCGACGATGATCGTGAAGAGCCCGAGGTCGACGCCGAACGGCTCCGGCAGGTTGCGGAAGGTGGCGTTCAGCGCCATGCCGGTCACGATCCCGGGCAGCGCGATCGGCAGGATGACGAGGAACGAGATCGCATCGCGTCCGAAGAACCGATGCCGTGCCACCGCCATCGCTACGAGCGACCCGAGCAGCAGCGCGAGCGCGGTCGCGCCGAGCGCCGCCTTCAACGAGAAGAGAAGCGCGTCCCGCACGCCCGGGTTGTCGATCGCCCGCCCGAACCACTTCGTCGTCAAGCCTTCGATCGGCCACACGAGCGAGCGCCGGTCGTTGAACGCGTACAGGCAGATGACGAGCAGCGGCAGGTAGATGAACGCGAGCGTCAGGCCGGAGAGGCCGCGCAGCACCCACGCTCCGGCGCGCGACGTCATAGGTTCTCGAACGCTCCGGCGCGCCGCACCAACAGGAGGTAGACGACCATCACGACGACGGGCACGGTGGCGAACGCCGCCGCGAACGGGAGGTTGTTCGCAACGCCGACGTTGATGTAGACGACGTTGCCGATGAACTGCGTGCTGGAGACGAGCTGCGGCGTGATGTAGTCACCGAGCGTCAACGAGAAGGTGAAGATCGATCCCGCCGCGATCGCCGGCAGCGCCAGCGGCAGCACGACACGCCAGAGCGTCCGCAGGCCCTTGCCGCCCAGGTCGGCCGACGCTTCGAGCATCGAGTTCGGGATCCGCTCGAGCCCCGCGTAGACGGGCAGGATCATGAACGGCAGCCAGAGGTAGCTGAAGACGAGCCACGTCGCGACGTTGCCGAACCCCGGGCCGGAGAGCCCGAACGGCTCGAGCGCCCAGTTCAGGATCCCGTTCTCCTGGAGGATGATCCGCCAGGCGTAGACCTTGACCAGGTAGCTGGCCCAGAGCGGCAGCAGGATCGCGACGACGAGGAGGTTCCGCGTCCGCCGCGACGCAACCTTCGCCATGTAGAACGCGATCGGGAAGGCGAGCAGCACGTCGGTGACGGTCACCGCCGCCGCGATCCCGATCGTCCGGATGGTGATCCTGCGATAGACGTCGCTCTCCCAGAGCTGCTGGAAGTTCTGGAAGCCGTAGTCGTGCACGACCTGCGAGGTGAACGGGTCGAGCCGCCAGAACGCCGCCACGAAGAGCACCGCCAGCGAGCCGAGATACGCGAGCAGGAGCCACGAGAGCGGCGGCGTCAGCAGCAGGCCCACCCGCAGCCGCGGGTGGCGGTGCAGAAACGAGGAGAGGCGCCGTCCGGGGGATTCCCCGGACGGCGCCTCGAGTCCCTCAGTGGCCGAGATCGCCTACCCCTTGATCTCGGTCCAGGCCTGCGTCCATTCCGAGTAGTCCTTGCAGACCTGGCCACGGTCGTCGCCACAGTCGGCCTGCGGCGTCTTCCAGTAGTAGATCTGCTCGAAGTACTCCTCGTCGTCGGCGTGGAAGATCGTGCAGTGATCCTTGTTGGCGGTCAGCGCGCACGCTTCCTTGGACGACGGGGCCTCACCGAAGTACTCGGTCGCGGCCGCGTTCGCCTTCGGCGAGATGATGTGGTTCATCCACAGGTACATGCAGTTCGGGTTCTTGGCCTTCGACGAGATCATCCACGTGTCGGACCAGCCGGTCGAGCCCTCCTTCGGCAGGATGGCGGCGACGGGCACCTTCTCGCCCTCGAGCACGTTCGTGATCACCTGCCAGGTCGTGCCGACGACGCTCTCGCCGCCAGTGAAGGCAGCGATCTGCTTCGTGTAGTCCGACCAGTACTCGCCGATGTTCGCCCGCTGCTGCTTCAGCAGCTCGACCGCTGCGTCGAACTGCTCCTGGTCGAGCTCGTACGGATCCTCGATCCCGAGATCGGGCTGGGTCGCCTTCAGGTAGACGGCCGCGTCGGCGATGTAGATCGGGCTGTCGTACGCCGTCACCTTGCCCTTGTACGGGTCCGCCTTGTCCCAGACCACCGCCCACGAGTCGGGCGCCGGCTTGACGACGTCGGTCCGGTACTGGAGCAGGTTCGCTCCGCGGCCGTGCGGGACCCCGTAGGGGATGTCGTCGACCGTGTTGTGTGGCTGGTTCTTGAGGCCCTCGAACACGCCCTCGTAGTTCTCGATCAAATCGAGGTTGACCGGAGCGACGTCGCCTGCCGCAATCAGGCGCAGGCTCGCGTCACCGGATGCCGAGACGCCGTCGTACTGGCCGGTGCGCATCAGGGTCACCATCTCGTCCGAGGTGTTGCCGGTCTTGACGTTGACCTGGCAGCCCGTCTCGGTCTCGAAGTCCGTCACCCAGTCGACCTTGGGGTCGGTGGTGCCGTCCTCGACGTAGCCGGCCCAGGCGATCAGATTGACCTGGCCCTCGCCCTCGCCGAGCGTCTGCAGCATGCCCTCGGGCGTGCCGCCGGTCGTCTCGGCGGCTGTCGTGCCCGCCCCGCCCGCCTCGTCGTCGTCGCCGCCGCAGCCTGCAGCCATGACGCTGAGTACGCCCGTCGCCAGCAGCGCGGCTGCCCAGCGTCCGACTTTCCGCTTGCTCATGCTCCTTCTCCTCCGTTCGACCCGGTTTCAATGTGGAAGGCGTGCTCGGGCAGCCAGCTCGCCCGGATCCGCCTCCCCTGTCGTTCCAACACCTCGCTCGAGCCACGCTCGAGGTTCTGGCTGACCACCGTCAGCTCGCCGCCCTCGTCCAGCTCGACCTGGTAGCGCGTGATCGCGCCGACGTAGACGACGTTCGCGATTCGCCCCTCCTCCACGACCGCACCCTGATCCGGGCTCTCGCCGTCGCCCAGGAGGCGGATCTTCTCCGGCCGCACCGTGAAGCGGCGGCCGCCTCGCTCGAGCACGTTCGAAACGCCGACGAAGCCCGCGATGAACTCGCTCGCCGGATGCTCGTACACCTCGGCCGGAGCGCCGACCTGCTCGATCTTGCCCTCGTTGAACACTGCGAGTCGGTCGCTCATCGTCAGCGCCTCCTCCTGGTCGTGCGTGACGTAGATGAAGGTGATCCCGAGCTCCTGCTGGATCCGCTTCAGCTCGATCTGCAGCTCCTGGCGCAGCTTCAGGTCGAGCGCGCCGAGCGGCTCGTCGAGCAGGAGCGCCTGCGGCCGGTTCACGATCGCGCGGGCGAGCGCGACGCGCTGGCGCTGGCCGCCGGAGAGCTGGGCCGGCTTGCGGCCGCCGTAGCCCTCGAGCCGCACGAGCGCGAGCGCCTCGCCCGCGCGCCGCCGGCGCTCGGCGCGCTGCACCTTCTTCACGCGAAGCCCGTACTCGACGTTCTCCTGCACGGTCATGTGCGGGAAGAGCGCGTAGTCCTGGAAGACCGTGTTCACGTCGCGGGCGTACGGCGGCAGCTTCGAGACGTCCTTGCCGCCGAGCTCGACCTTGCCCTCGTCCGGCTGCTCGAAGCCCGCGATCATGCGCAGCGTCGTCGTCTTGCCGGAGCCGGACGGCCCCAGCATCGTGAAGAACTCACCGCGCCGGATCTCGAGGTCGACACCGTCGACGGCGGTGACGTCGCCGTAGCGCTTCCGCAGCCCGGCGACACGGACGTCGACCTCAGCTCGCAAACGAGTCCTCCAGGAGCTGGAGCCCGCGCGCGAGCTCATCGTCGGTGACCGTCAGCGGCGGCAGCAGCCGCAGCACGTTGCCGTAGAGGCCGCACGAGAGCAGGAGCAGGCCGCGCTCGAACGCCGCGGCGGTGACCCTCTGGGCGAGGTCGGGGCTCTGCTCGCGCAGCTCGAGCGCCAGCATCGGCCCGAGCCCACGCACTTCTCCGATCGCGTCGTGACGTCCGGCGAGGTCGTCCAGCCGCGTCCGCAGCGTCGCGCCGAGCTCGTCGGCGCGGGCACGGAACGCCGGATCGGCGACCGTGTCGAGCACGACGGCCGCCGCGGCGCAGGCGACGGGGTTGCCGCCGAACGTGCCGCCGAGCCCGCCAGGCCCGGGCGCGTCCATCACCTCGGTGCGACCGGTGACCGCCGCCAGCGGCAGACCGCCGCCGAGCGACTTCCCCGAGACGAGGAGATCGGGTGCGACGCCGCTGTGCTCGATCGCCCACATCGGCCCCGTCCTGCCGACGCCCGATTGCACCTCGTCGGCGACGAAGAGGATCCCGTGGCGATCGCAGAGCTCGCGCAGCCGCGCCAGGTAGTCGGCGGGCATCGGGATGAAGCCCCCTTCGCCCTGCACCGTCTCCAGCACGACACACGCGACGGTCTCGGCCTCGACCTCGCTCTTGAACAGGTGCTCGAGCGACGCGATCGCCGCGTCGACGTCGATGCCGCGGTACGGATACGGCGCTGCGGCGCGGTAGATCTCGCCGGGGAAGGGCCCGAAGCCCGCCTTGTAGGGGTGCACCTTGCTTGTCATCGCCATCGTCAGCAGCGTCCGGCCGTGGAAGCCGTTCTCGAAGACAACGACCGCGGGCCGGCCCGTTGCGGCACGCGCGATCTTGACGGCGTTCTCGACCGCCTCTGCACCGGAGTTGACGAGGATCGACTTCTGGCTCGCGCCGACGCAGGGCGAGTGCTCGGCGAGTCGGCGGCAGACCTCGACGTAGGGCTCGTATGTGCCGACCATGAAGCACTGATGCAGGAAGCGGTCGACCTGCTCGTGGATCGCCGCGACCACCGGCGCGAAGCCGTGACCGGTGTTCTGGCAGGCGATCCCGCCGGCAAAGTCGAGGTAGACGGTGCCGTCGGCCGACTCGACCTGCGCGCCCTCGGCGCGCGTGACCACGAGGCGCGGCGTCGCAACGCCGCGCGCGACGAAGCGCTCGCGCGCTTCGAGGACGTCGTCGGCCGCCGTGCGCTCGCGGAGAGACACGCGGCGATTCTCTCCCGCCGCCGCCGCCGAGCGCAATGGACCGGAGGTCGTAGCGGCGCTCACCCCTCTTCGACAGAATGTCGGAAAGCCGCACTCGCAGCGCGTGCCCGTACCGCGCAACTGCTTGCTTCCTCCCACGAGCAAGGAGTAGCGTCTTGGCCGCGGCGTCCAAGCGGCGCCGCCGACTCCGTGCCACCGACCGCATGCTGACCGTCCGTGACATCGCGAACCTGCCGGGCCTCGGGCTGGAGCTTGCTGCGGGCGCGACCGGCGCGGACAACCCGATCCGCTGGGTGCACGTCTCGGAGTTGCCCGACCCGACGCCGTGGCTCGAGGGCGGCGAGCTTCTGATCACGACGGGGCTCGGCGTCGGCGAGCTGTCGCGACCCCAGCGCGAGTACGTGCGCCGCCTGGCCGGCCACGGCCTCGCAGGGCTCGCCTTCGGGATCGGCTTCGGCTGGGCCGAGCCGCCCGCAGCGCTCGCAGACGAGGCGGAACGACTCGACTTCCCGCTCGTCACCGTTCCGTACGAAGTGCCCTTCATCGCGCTGACGAAAGCGATCTCGTCGCGGCTCGCGAACGCGCAGCTCGCACGCCTGGAACGTGCGCTCGAAGTGCACGAGCGGCTCGCCCAGTCCGTCCTGCAGGGCCAGGGGGCGCCGGCACTGCTGGCGATCCTGGGCGACCACGTCGGCTGCGCGCTCGCGCTCGTCGACGAGGCAGGCCGAGTCGTCGGCGAGCGTCACAGCGCACGCCTCGAGGGCTGCGAGCACGTGCTCGAGCTGCCGGTCGTCGCCGACGGCGAGACCTGGTCGCTGCGGGCAGGAAAGCCGCGCGACGAGCTCTCGGAGTACGACCGGCTCGTGCTCCACCACGGACAGTCGGCGCTCGCGTTCGAGCTCTCGCGGCGGCATGCCGTCTCGGCGGCCGAGCTCCGCCTCGCCGGCGACTTGCTCGAGGACCTCGAGCACGACCGGCTCGACGAGCGGGAGATCTCGCGCCGGATCGCCGCCTTCGGGCTCGACCCGCAGAGCCGCTACGCGGCGCTGCTCGCGGTCGCGGTCGGCGCTCCCCAGGGGGACGAGGTCCGGACTGCCGCCGCCCGGGTGCTCGACTCGCACGGAGCGCGCTATCTCTCCGCCTCACGCCGCGATCGCGCGGCGTTCCTCGTCGCCACCGACCTCGAGGAGGATGCGCTCGCGATCGCGCGGGAGCTCGTCGAGGCGGCTCCCGGAGCACGGGTCGGCGTCGGCCGTCCGGCATCCGGAGCCGGGCTCGGCCGCAGCCTGCTCGAGGCGCGCGCCGCGCTCGACGCCGTCGCGGGCCCGGTCGCCTCCTACCAGGATCTCGGCTCGCTCGAGCTGCTCCTGAGCCTGCCCGGGGCCGCCCTGGAAGCGTTCGTCGCCCGCGTGCTCGGGCCCGCGTCCGACAACGCCTGGCTGCTCGAGTCCCTCGCGGCATTGCTCGACAGCGGCTGCCGCTGGAGCGACGCCGCCGACCGGCTCGGCGTCCACCGGCACACGCTGCGCTACCGGATGGACCAGCTGCGCAAGCAAACAGGACGGCATCCGGACGACCCGGCGCAGCGCATGGAGCTCTGGCTCGCAATCAAGGCGAAGCAGGCGATCGCAGCGCGCGAGGCCGAACCTGCGGCCGTCTGAAACACGCGCGCTCGGCTGCAAGGTGGTGGGCGTAGCACCACGAACTGTGTGGTTTACCGCACTTCCGGAAGCGCCCGCCTCTGCCAGGATACGTCCATGCCCAAGACCGTTGTGATCGTCGACGACCACCCCAGCTTCCGCGCTTCGGCGCGTGCGATTCTCGAGGCTGAGGGATTCGAGATCGTCGGCGAGGCCGAGGACGGCGCTTCGGGAATCGCTGCCGCACGTGCGTTGGCGCCCGATGTGATCCTGCTCGACGTGCAGCTGCCGGATATGGACGGGTTCGCCGTCTGCCGAGCGCTCAACCTGAATGGCGGCCCTCCGGCCGTCGTTCTCGTCTCCAGTCGGGAAGCGTGCGACTACGGCGGGCTGATCGAACAGAGCGGTGCCCGCGGCTTCATCCCGAAAGCTGAGCTGGGCGGGACTGCACTGGCCGATCTGCTCGGATGAGGACCCGCTCACTCGTCCTGGTCGCGGCCGTCGGGCTCGCGCTGGCGGCGATGGGAACCGCCTTCGTCCTGACGAGCGACCACCTTGACAACAAGGCGGCGTTCCTCTCGCTCGCCCTCACGGTGGGGCTGTCGTTCCTCATCTCAGGCGTGATCGCTCTATGGCGCCGACCGGACAACCGGACCGGCATCTTCCTCGTCCTCGTCGCCTACTTCTGGTGCCTCGGGGGGTTGACCGAGTCCAACAACGACTGGATCTTCACCATCGGCGTGCTCTTGAACAGCCTGGCGCTGGGCGCGTTCGTGCACCTGCTGCTCGCATATCCGACGGGGCGCCTCCTCGGCCGCAGGGATCTCTGGCTCGTGGTCGGTACCTACGCGCTCGTCTTCGTCGGCAGCGCCGTGCAGCTCCTGGTCGACCGGCAGCCCGACCCTGACTGCCCGGACTGCGAGAGCACGATCGCCGTCACCAGCAGCGACACCGCGCACACGATCGCCACCGGAATGGTCAGCGCGCTCGCGCTTGCGCTCGTCGTCGGCGTGCTCGCGATCGTCGTCACCCGCTTCTTCCGCGCCCACGGCGCGCTCCGCCGGGCGCTCGGCCCGGTCCTCGGCACCGGCGCGCTCGTCATGGTCGTCCTGATCGTCGAGTTGGTCGTGGCCACGTTCTCCGAGGACGCGGCGGAACCGCTCTATTACGTCTTCCTCGTCGTCTTCGCGCTCGTGCCGGTGGCGTTCCTCGCGGGCGTCCTCCGCAGCCGGCTCGCCCGCGTCGGTGTCGCCGACCTGCTGGTCGAGCTCGGTCACGGCACGCCGCTCCGCGACGCAGTCGCCCACGCACTCCGAGACCCCTCGCTCGACCTCGTCTACTGGCTGCCGGATCGACAGCAGCTCGTCATGTCCGACGGCAGCCCGTTCCACGGCGACGACGGCGTGCGGCTGAGGCACGACGTGAGGCGAAATGGGAAGCTCGTCGGCGCGCTGATCCACGATCCTTCGCTCGGGGACGAGCCGGAGCTCGTGGACGCGGTCGCGGCAGCGGCGGCGCTCTGGCTCGAGAACGAGCGCCTGCAGGCCGAGGTGCGCGCGCAGTTCGTCTTCCTCGAGACGATCGTCAACACGGCGCCGTCGCTGCTGATGTCGCTCGACCCCGACGGCCGGATCGCCAACTTCAACACCGCCTGCGAGCGCGCGAGCGGCTTCGAGAACGTCGAGGACGTGCGCCACGAGTACTTCTGGGACGTTTTCATCTCACCCGACGAGCGCGCCGACGTCCGCGAGCGCTTCCAGACGAATCCTGGCCATCCCGCCGCCACCTGGGAGAACACGTTCGTCAACCGGCGCGGCGAGGAGATGGTGATCGCGTGGTCGACCGCACCGCTGCTCGACGAGTCCGGCAACGTTCGCAACATCATCTGCGGTGGGCTCGACGTCACCGAGCGCAAGCGGCACGAGATCGAGCTCGACCGCGAGCGCGACTTCCTCAGCAAGGTGGCGGACATCACGCCGAGCCTGCTGATCGTTGTCGACGACGCGGCGAAGGTCGTCGAGGACGCGGTCAACGACTCGTTCGTCCAGGTGATGGGCTGGTCGGACGACGAGATGCGCGGCCGCAGCTTCGCCGACCTGTTCCACGAAGAGGATCGCTACTTCGCGAGCATCGGCGTCGCATCGGCGTTCAATGGCGTCGACCCCCAGCTCCGCCTCTCGCGCTGGGTCACGCGCGGCGGCGGCGTGCGGGTGGTCGAGTGGACGGCGACGCCGATCGTCGACATCCTCGGCCGCGAGCGCGTGCTCGTGTGCGGTGTCGACGTGACCGAGCGGGAGCGGCGCGAGCACGACCTCCGCTCGAGCGAGGAGCGGCTGCGGGCGACGATCGAAGCCTCGCCGGTCGCCGTGCTCGAGGTCGATCTCGACGACAGGATCGCGCTCTGGAATCCGGCCGCCGAGCGGATGTTCGGCTGGTCGGCGGAGGAGGTGATCGGCGGCCCGCTCCGGCACATCCCGGACGAGGAGCGCGAACGGCTCGCGGAGCTGATGACCCGCGTCCGGTCGGGCGAGGTCTACACCGGCGTCGAGGCGAAGCGGCTCTGCAAGGACGGGCGCCTGATCGACGTCGAGATCTCGGCGGCTCCGATTCGAGACGCGTCCGACGCCGTCATCAGCCACCTGGCGCTGTTCGCGGACATCAGCGAGCGCAAGCGCCAGGAAGAGGAGCTCCGCGCCTCGCGCGCCCGCATCGTCAAGGCCGGCGACGAGGCACGGCGCCGGCTCGAGCGGAACCTCCACGACGGCGCGCAGCAACGGCTGGTCGCGCTCTCGCTCTCGCTGCGGCTCGCACAGGCGAAGGTGGGCACCGATCCGCCGGCGGCCGACGCGGTGCTCGAGTCCGCGCGCGAGGAGCTCGCCGCCGCGCTCGACGAGCTGCGCGAGCTCGCGCGCGGCATCCATCCCGCCGTCCTCACCGACCGGGGCCTTGCCGCCGCGCTCGAGGCGCTCGCCGCGCGCCTGCCGATCCCCGTCGAGATCGAGACGCCGGACGTCGAGCTGCCGCAGGCCGTCGAAGCCGCCGCCTACTACGTGATCGCGGAGGCGCTCGCGAACGTGATCAAGTACGCCCGCGCCTCGGTCGTGACCGTGCGCATCACCTGCGACGAGAGCAGCACCCGCGTCGAGGTCGCCGACGACGGCGTCGGCGGTGCCGATGCGGCCGGCGGCTCGGGCCTGCGCGGCCTGTCCGACCGCGTCGCCGCGCTCGAGGGGACGCTGACGGTCAACAGCCCGCCGGCCGGAGGCACCCGGATCGTGGCCGAGATCCCGCTGGATCCCGATCCCGAGGGGTAGGGCAAGCCCGCCTGACCGCAAAAGGTAGGGGCAGCCGCACCTTCGAATGCCTGCTCGCCGCATAGTCGGCGCGGTTCGACCGTGGAAGTGTTGCGCTATGAACGCAACCAAGGAGGAAGTCATGTTCGCCGGTCACAGAATCGATCTGGCCCACCGCCGCGGCGACGGAATCGACGTCGTCCTCTGGTGGTCGCCCGAGGACGACAGCGTCGCCGTCGAGGTGCTCCACCTCGCGAGCGACTCATCCTTCGAGCTCTCGGTCGAGCGCTCCCGCGCCCTCGACGCCTTCTACCACCCCTTCGCCTACGCCGCCCGCCGCAGCCCCGAGCTCCTCGACGTCGCCGCGTAGCAACTCTGGGCGAGCGCGCTCCCTGCTCCTACACTCCCTTGGGTGAGCGCGCTCCCGACCGGAACCGTCACCTTTCTCTTCGCCGACGTTGAAGGCTCGACGCGGCTTGCCCGCGAGCTCGGCGACGAATGGCAGCCTGTGCTGGCGGACCTCAGGCGCCTGCTGCGCGAAGCCGTTGCGGCCGCCGAGGGCCACGAGGTCGACTCGCGCGGCGACGAGCTCTTCGCCGCCTTTGCGGAGACCGAGACCGCTGCCACGGCCGCGATCGACGCACAGCGCCGGATCGCCGGGCACAACTGGCCCGCGCCCGTCCGCGTTCGCATCGGCTTGCACACCGGCACTGCTGGCCTCGCGGAGGACGGCTACGTCGGCGTCGACGTCCATCGCGCGTTCCGGATCGCGAATGCGGGCCACGGCGGCCAGATCGTCGCGTCCGAGGCCGCAGCGCTCGTGCTCACGCCCGATCGCGAGCTCCGCGACCTCGGCCTCTGGTCGCTGCCGGAGCTGCCCGACCCGGAACGGATCTTCCAGCTCGACGAGCCGGGCCTCGGCGGCGACTTCCCCGCGCTTCGCGCACGGCCCGGCGCCACGCCGGTACGCGTCGTCCTCGCCGACGACTCCGTCCTGCTCCGGGAAGGGGTCGCACGGCTGCTCGACGACGCGGGCTTCGACGTCGTGGCGCAGTCCGGCAACGCAGAGGATCTGCTCCGCCACGTGGCGATGCACCGGCCGGACGTGGCGGTCGTCGACATCCGGATGCCGCCGACGCAGACGGACGAAGGGCTGCGCGCGGCCAAGGAGATCCGCGAGAGCCATCCCGACACGGGCGTGCTCGTGCTCTCGCAGTACGTCGAGCCCGGGTACGCGATGGAGCTGCTCTCCGAGAGCGCGGAGAGCGTCGGCTATCTCCTCAAGGACCGTGTCGCCGACATCGACGAGTTCGCAGCCGCCGTGCGCCGCGTCTCCGAGGGCGGCTCCGCGCTCGACCCCGCAGTCGTGAGCCAGCTGGTCGGCCGGCACCGCCGCGACGACCCGCTCGCCGAGCTCTCGCCCCGCGAGCGCGAGGTGCTGGAGCTGATGGCGGAGGGGCGCTCGAACCAGGCGATCGCCGAGCGCCTGTTCGTCACGCTCCGAGCAGTCGAGAAGCACGTGACGAGCATCTTCGTGAAGCTGCGCCTGACGGCCACGGCCGAGGACCATCGCCGCGTGCTCGCCGTGCTCGCCCTGCTCCGCGGCTAGATGATCGATGCCATGAGAACGTCCGGCTCGGGGCGTGAGCTGGCAGCTCACGTCCCGAGCGCCCGGAATCGTGGCATCGATCATCTAAAAGAGCCAGATCCGGGAAAAACCAGGGTCGGAGCAGGGTGATGCCGGATATCGCTCGGATCCCGCGGCGGGGATCCTCGAAGCGACATGTACGGCTACCCGCACCGGAAGACGCTGGCTCGCCGCATCGTCCAGTGGTTTTCGCACTGAAAGGCTGCAGCCATGTCCTTCGATCGCATCCGCAGACTCACCGGCCGGCCCCACCCCGGCCGGATCGAGCTCGCAGCGCTGGCCGTTCTCTATGGCGTCTACGAGCTCGTCCGCGGCTTCGGCGGCGAGGACTGGGCGGCTGCCCGCGCGCATACGGCCGACATTGTCGCGCTCGAGCGCCGCCTCAATCTCTTCGTCGAGCGCGACGTGCAGGACCTGGTCAGCTCGGTCGCCGGCGTTCCGGCGCTGCTCGGCTTCCTCTACGTCCTCCTCCATTTCGCGGGCACCGCCGCCGTCCTCATCTGGGTGCACCGGCGGCGCCCGCATGCGTTTCCGTTCCTCCGCTCGACGCTGATCGTGAGCACGGCGCTCGCCCTCGTCGGCTACGTCCTCTATCCGGCCGCACCGCCGCGGCTGGCCAACCTGGGCTTCGCCGACACGGTCACCAAGAACACCGGCCTCGATCTCAGCTCCGACCTGCTCGGCAGCTTCTACAACCCGATCGCGGCCGTGCCGAGCCTTCACTTCGGCTACGCCCTGATCGTCGGTGTCGCGCTGGCGCAGCTCGCCTCGTACCGCTGGCTCCGCATCCTCGGCGCCGCGTATCCCGCGCTGATGCTGCTGATCATCGTCGGCACCGGCAACCACTTCCTCTTCGACGCGGCCGCAGGTGGTCTCGTCGTCGCCGCCGGCTGGCTCGTCGCCTCCCGGCTGCAGGCACCGGCCGTCGAGCCGGTGCGGCTGCCCGCACCGCAAGAGGCCTGGACGCCGCATTCCGCGCCGTCCCACGCCCGGGCAGCCTGAGCACACACCACCTCACCACCCCCGCAGGAACGAAAGGACACCGCACGCCATGTCACCTCTGAAGCGCAGCAACAACATCGCCGCCCGCATGGGCCGGTGGAGCGCGAACCACTGGAAGACAGCCGTCTTCGGCTGGCTCGCGTTCGTCGTCGCGTCCGTCGTCATCGGCGGCCAGGTCGGCACCAAGTACCTCGAGGACAACGACCTCGCCGTCGGCGAGGCCGCGACCGCGACCAAGATGATCGAGGCCGGCTTCCCCCAGGCCGACGACGAGCAGGGCGAGATCGTCCTGATCCAGTCCAAGACCCTCAAGGCCAGCGATCCTGCCTTCAAGGCCGTGATCGAGGACGTCGCGAAGACGGTCGACGGCTTCCCGCAGGCCCGCAAGATCGACACGCCGCTCGAGCCCGGTCACACCGACCTGGTCTCGGACAACGGCCGCTCGGCGATGGTTCAGTACCAGCCGGTCGGCACCTACGAGGAGGCCTCGCTCTACATCGACAAGCTCGAGGCCGCCGTCAACAAGACCGCCGCCCAGCATCCGGGCTTCGAGGTCAACCAGCTCGGCAGCGTCACCACCACGAAGGCGACCGACGCAGCCTTCAACGGCATGCTGAAGACGGCAGGGATGATCGCAATCCCGCTGACGCTCGTGATCCTGCTGTTCGTGTTCGGTTCCGCCGTGGCGGCCATCGTGCCGCTGCTGCTCGCGATCACCGCGGTCATGTCGACCACGGCTCTGATCGCACTGCCGAGCCAGTTCATCCCCGTCGACGAGCAGATCGGCGAAGTGATCCTCCTGATCGGACTCGCAGTCGGAATCGACTACTCGCTCTTCTACCTCCGCAGAGAACGTGAGGAGCGGGCAGCCGGACGCAGCGAGCACGCCGCCCTCGAGGCCGCCGCAGCCACGTCGGGCCGCGCCGTCCTGATCTCGGGCGTCACCGTCCTGATCGCAATGGCCGGCATGTTCCTCTCCGGCGACAAGACGTTCATGTCCTTCTCGATCGGGACGATGATGGTCGTCGCGGTCGCGATGATCGGCTCGCTCACCGTGCTGCCCGCACTCCTCGGCAGGCTCGGCGACAAGGTCGAGAAGGGTCGCATCCCCTTCCTGAGCCGCCTTCGCAGCAAGAACGGCGAGAGCCGCTTCTGGGGCGCGATTCTCGACCGCGTCCTCCGGCGCCCGGTCATCTCGGCCGTCGCCGCAGGCGCAGTGCTGATCGCCCTGACCGTGCCCGCGTTCTCCCTGAACACGGCCACGACCGGCGTCGACGACATCTCGATCCCGGAGATCGAGCCGCTGAAGAAGTTCGACGCGGCCTTCCCGGGCGGCAACGACCCGGCTGTCGTCGCGATCCAGGCCGACGACGTCCGCACCCCGGCGGTGCAGGACGCGATCGTCCAGCTGAAGAAGGACGCGCTGGCATCGGGCCAGATGAAGGGCCCGATCGAGCTCGAGGTCAGCCGTGACAGCACGGTCGCCCAGCTCTCGATCCCGCTCGCGGGCACGAGCACCGACTCGGCCTCCCAGGCCGCGCTCGCATCGCTGCGGGACGACCTGCTCCCGACCACGCTCGGAGAGGTCGAGGGCGTCGACTACGCCGTTACCGGCACGACCGCCCTGGACAAGGACTGGGAAGCGAAGATGACGACCACCGCGCCGCTCGTCTTCGGCTTCGTGCTCCTGTTCGCCTTCCTGATCATGCTGGTCTCGTTCCGCTCGATCGTCGTCGCGCTGAAGGCGATCCTGCTCAACCTGCTCTCCGTCGGAGCGGCGTACGGCATCCTCGTCGCCGTCTTCCAGTGGGGCTGGGGTGAGAGCCTGCTCGACTTCCAGTCGAACGGCGGCATCACGCCCTGGCTACCGATGTTCCTGTTCGTGATCCTGTTCGGCCTCTCGATGGACTACCACGTGTTCATCCTGAGCCGCGTCCGCGAGGCCTATGACCGCGGCATGTCGAACGAGGATGCCGTCGCGCACGGGATCAAGTCGACCGCAGGAGTGGTCACGAGCGCCGCGGCCGTCATGATCGGCACCTTCTCGGTGTTCGCGCTCCTGCCGGTGATCGACATGAAGGAGATGGGTGTCGGCCTCGCGGCCGCGATCCTGATCGACGCCACGCTGATCCGCGCGGTGCTCCTGCCGGCGACGATGAAGCTCCTCGGCGAGCGCAACTGGTACCTGCCGAAGTGGCTCGGCTGGCTCCCCCGCCTCGAGCACGAGCAGGCGCCCGAAGCGCCGGCCGTTCCCGCAGCGGCCTAGTCGATCAAGCAGCAAAACACGAAGCCCCGCCCCCTGGCAACGGAGGGGGCGGGGCTTCAATCGTTCTTGGAGCCGGAGGAGGGACTCGAACCCACGGCCTACTGATTACAAATCAGTTGCTCTACCAGCTGAGCTACTCCGGCACGGGCGCCGGACATGGTACTTCGCGCTAGTTGAGGACCTCGCGCGTCTTCTGGTGGGCCAGGATCTTGCGCTTGACCCGCTGGAGCGCGTTGTCGATCGTCTTGCAGTCGCAGCCCAGCTCGTCGGCCATCTCCTCGTACGAGAGCCCTTCGAGGTAGCACCGGAGCGCGTCGGCCTCGAGCGGCGAGAGACCCGTGCCGAGCGTGAAGACGAGGCTCTGCAGCTCCTCGGTCGAGATCACGCAGACCGACGGGTCGTTCGTCGAGGGGCCGGGGAGCGCGTCGCCGAGCGTGCACTCGCCGTCGGAGTCCTGGCCTGCAGGCGTGTGGCTGAAGGAGATGTACTGGTTCAGCGGCTGGTGCTTGAAGCGGGTCGCGGTCTTGATCGCGGTGATGATCTGCCGCGTGACGCAGAGCTCGGCGAAGCTGCGGAACGAGGTCTCCTTGTCGGCCCGGAAGTCGCGGACCGCCTTGTACAGCCCGACGAGCCCCTCCTGGACGAGGTCCTCGGAGTCGCCGCCGGCGAGGAAGTAGGAGCTCGCCTTCAGCCGGACGAAGCCGTTGTAGCGGCGCATCAGGGTGTCGAGCGCGGCCGTGCTCCCGTTCCGTGCCTTCATCACCAGCTGCAGATCCTCAAGCTCTCGTTGAGCCTTCTGGGCCGACTTGGCCGCGGTGGCGGTCTGAGCGGACATTCGCGTTCTCCCTGGATTGGGCGGGAAAGAGCGGCCGTGCCCGCCGTGCCGGACACTCAACTCTCACCCTTAGGTTGAGGCAGAAGATAGCAAGCTCATGCGCAAGTTACAAGTAACTTGCAATGGACCGATTACGTTAGGAACGTATGTTCGTGTCAGACGTCGCCGCGGCGGAGACGCTCGAGCCGCTCACGCGTCTCATCGTCGAGGCTGTCGCCGAGCCGGGAGCCGTGCGACTCGCGATGACGCGGCTGCTGCAGGTCGGCCATGAACGCCCGGGACGAGCGCTTCTGCACCTCCTGGCCGGAGGTGCCGCGGACAGCGAAGTCGGAGGAGACGAGGCAGACGATCTCGCTTTCGCGGTGCTCGGCCGCGAGCCGCTCGAGCACGGCGTCGGCGTGCGGGGCGAATCGGACGGAGAGCGGCCCCACCTCTGCGTCGACCCCGACGCCGTCCCAGACCAGGAAGCCGCGGGCGCCGCGCATCGCCACGAACGAGGCGAGGGTGTCGGTCAGCTCGCGCTGGTCCTCGTACCCCCCGGCGTGGAGGAGGTTGTGGCCGTCGAAGAGGTACAGCGTCGGGTCAGCCATTGCGCCTCCGCCGAGCCTCGTAGAGGAAGAGGGCCGCGGCGACGCTGACGTTCAGCGACTCGACCTGACCCGAGAGCGGAATCGAGATCGTCGCATCGCACGCGCGCCGGACGAGCGGACGCACACCCTTGCCCTCGGCGCCGAAGACGAGCGCCAGGCCACCGGTGAGATCGGCCTGCCAGAGGTTCTGCTCTGCGTCCGCCGCGGCCCCGTAGATCCAGAGGTCGCCGCGCTTGATCTCGTTCAGGTACCGCGCGAGGTTCGGGACGACCGCCAGCGGCAGATGCTCGACCGCGCCCGCGGATGCCCGCGCGACGGCCGCCGTCACCATCGCCGAGCCGTGCGCGGGGACGACGACGCCGGTTGCGCCGGCACCTTCCGCGCTCCGGATCACGGCGCCGAGATTGCGCGGATCGGTGACCTGGTCGAGGCACGCGAGCAGCGGCCGGTCGGCTCCCGCGAGCTCGTGGGCGTCGGCGTACCGATACGGCTCCGTCCAGGCGAGGACGCCCTGGTGGTCGCGGGTGCCGGCGGCCTCGCCGATCTCCCGATCCGGCTTGATCTGGAGGCGCGGGCCCTCCTGCAGCCACGGCTCGGCCGCAACGGCGCGCTCGGTCGCCCAGAGCTCGAGCACCTCGCGCCGGCCGCGGAGGGCCTCGCGCACGGGCCGGCGACCGTAGATCTGCTCGCGGGTCACTGCCTGGGGACGAGCCGGTAGCCGCCGGGGTCGTCGCGAACGTCCCAGCCCGCCGCTTCGATCTGCTCCCGCAGCTCGTCGGCTCGCGCGAAATCCTTCGCCGCACGAGCGTCCTGGCGTCCCGCCGCCAGCGCGTGCACGTCCGGCGGCGCCTCCCCCTGCTCGGCGAGCCCGGCGAGGCCGAAGACGTCGAGCGCCCGGCGCAGCAGCTCGTGGTCGCGCCACTCGTGCATGAGCGCGAGCGCTGCGGGGGTCGAGAAATCGTCGTCGAGCACGGCCTGGAACTGCTCCCACGCATCGGCCGCGGCGGGCTCGGATGGGTTCCGAAACACCTCGCGCAGACCCTCGGCGCGTGCCTGCGCATCCGCCATTCGGTCGTCGGAGAAGTCGATCGGGCTGCGCCAGTGGGCGGTGAGGAAGTAGAGGAGCGTCGTCTCCCGGCCCCACCGGTCGAGCACCTCGGCGATCGTCTCAACGTTTCCGACCGACTTCGACATCTTCTCGCCGGTGAATCGGAGCATGCCGTTGTGCATCCAGACCTTCGCGAACTCGTGCCCAAGCGCCCGCGACTGCGCCAGCTCGTTCTCGTGGTGGGGGAAGACGAGGTCGAGCCCGCCACCGTGGATCTCGAACGAGGGTCCGAGCAGCTTCTCGGCCATCGCAGAGCACTCGATGTGCCAGCCCGGCCGGCCGCGTCCCCAAGGTGAGTCCCACGCCGTGTCCTCCGCTGGCTTGTTCGCCTTCCAGAGCGCGAAGTCGCGCGGATCCTCCTTGAGTGGGTTCGGTGTCTCTTCCTCGTCCTCGAGTTGGTCGAGCCGCTGCCTGGAGAGGCGGCCGTACTCCTCGAAGCGAGACACACGGAAGTAGACGTCGCCCTTGACCTCGTAGGCGTAGCCGCGCTCGACCAAGTGGGCGATGAAGGCGATGATCCCGTCCATCGACTCCGTCACCTTCGGCCAGTGGTCGACCTCGTCGAGCTCGAAGCGGGCCGTGTCCTCGAGGTACCACTCCGTCGCCTGGCGCGCGCGTTCGGCGCTGGCGCCCGGGGCCGCCTCGTAGATCTTGTCGTTGACGTCGGTGATGTTGTGCACCAGCGTGACGTCGTAGCCACGCTCGCGGAGCCAGCGCTTGTACCAGGACGCGAGCACGTACGGCCGCGCGTTGCCGATGTGAGCACGCGCGTAGACGGTGGGACCGCAGACGTACATGCCGATCGGCCCAGGCGGCTCCGGCAGCTCGACGAGATCGCGGGCGAGGGTGCTATAGAGCCGCATCGACCCGCCTCAGCGCCTCGTCCTGCGGCAGCGCCGCGATCACCGCCCAGAGCTCGGGCCCGCGCTCGGCTCCGGTCAAGGCCAGTCGTAGCGCCTTCAGGTCGCCCCCGACGGCCTTTAGCTCGCGGACGATGTCCTTGCCGTCCAGGCCGCTTGCGCGCAACTCGGCGAACCGGGTGAGCGTCGGCCGCGCCTCCTCGGGCAGCGTCACCGGCTGCGGCTCGAGGATCGCCGCGGCCATGGCGCGAGCCTCGACGAGATCGCGCGCCCCGCGCAGAGCCTGCGCGAGCTGCGGCGGCGCCCCGGCGCGCCCGGCCAGCTCCTCGTCCGAGAGCGCCCCGATCGCGTCGATCGCAAGCCGCCGGATCCGCGGCTCGTCGAGGTGGACGTCGTGCGCCGGCTCACCCAGCTCCTCGAGGTACGCCCTCAACGCCTCCGCCGGAACGCCGGCGTCGCGGTACTGCGCCAGCGTCGGCGCGCCCTCGCGCTTCGACAGCTTCTTCCCGTCGGGCCCGAGCAGGAGCCCGTGATGGACGTACTCCGGTGGCTCGAACCCGAGTGCCCGCGACAGTTCGCGCTGGAGCTCGGTGTTGGAGCGATGGTCGGCCCCGCGAACGACGTGCGTGATCTCGAAGTCGTGATCGTCGACGACGCTCGCGAGGTGATAGGTCGGCGAGCCGTCGGGCCGGAGCAAGGTCGTGCCGCGGTAGCGAATCGAGCCGTCCTCGTCGGGCTCTCCGACGCTCAGCGCCGCCTCCCGGTGACGCTCGGCGCGCGCGCTCTGCCGGACCGGCCCCTCGTTCCACGGCAGCCCGAGCCACTCGAGATCCTCGAGGATCGCCTCGACCGCTCCCTCGACCTCCCGGGAGCGGTCGGTGTCATCGATCCGTAGCAGCAGCCAGTCCCCGCGGCGCCGGTTCGCCACCGCGGAGAGGGCGCTGCCGAGGTGGAGCGAGCCTGTCGGGCTCGGCGCGAAGCGGACTCTCGTAGACACGCATTGAGTCTACGGTCGCCGCTTCGCGATCGGACGGGGTCTACTCCCCGGCGTCTCCGTCGTCGGCCTGCTCCGAGTCGGAGTCGATCGCGACGACCGCGTACGCGGCGTCGAGCCGGATGTCGACGGTGGAGCCGTCGGGCTTCGTCACCTCAACCTCGTAGGTCGCGCCCTTCTCGTTGTCCCGCTCGGTCGCGTTGACGGTGCCGCCGCCGGTCGCCTTCAACGCCGCGGCCGAAGCCCTGGCGAGCTCGTCGCCTTGGAGCGGCGTCTCGTCGTCGAACGCGCCGCCTGCACCGGCGATCGCGGCGCCGCCGAGCGCGAACGCCGCGAGTGCTGCGACGCCTGCGGCGATCTTCATGCGTCGTGTCTTCATGCCTTCTCCTTTCACGTCTGCCTGGGCAATCGAAACCTACGACCCGCCGATGAGACGGCAATGAGAGCCCGACGGCTTCGGCGTGCGGCAGCGGTGCCACTTTCTCAGGCAATTCTCAGCTTGCTTTCACGCTGCTCTTAGGTACCGCCGGAAGTCTGGCTCCACCAACCAACCGGACGCAAGGAGTGAGCATGGAACGGCAGGGACTGAGGGCACTCGAAAGCGGCACCGACCGAGACGTGGTCGAGAGTGCGCTCTTCGAGATCAAGCGCGTGATCGCGGGCCAGGACGAGATGCTGGAGCGCGTCTTCGTCTGCTTGCTGGCGAACGGGCACCTCCTGATCGAGGGCGTGCCCGGCCTGGCGAAGACGCTGACGATCAAAACGGTGGCCGACGTGCTGGGCGGCAGCTTCCAGCGGGTGCAGTTCACGCCCGACCTCGTCCCCTCCGACCTCGTCGGGACGCGGATGTACCGCGTGGGCAAGGACGGCTTCGACACCGAGCTCGGGCCCGTCTTCTGCAACTTCCTCCTGGCGGACGAGATCAACCGCGCCCCGGCGAAGGTGCAGTCGGCGCTGCTCGAGGTGATGCAGGAACGGCAGGTCACGATCGGCCACGAGACGCACGCCGTGCCGGCGCCGTTCCTCGTGATGGCGACGCAGAACCCGATCGAGTCCGAGGGCACCTACCCACTCCCCGAGGCGCAGGTCGACCGCTTCATGCTGAAGGTGCTCGTCGACTATCCGGCTCCGGCCGACGAGCTGACCGTGATCGAGCGGGCACTGGCCGACCCGGTCGTCGTCGAGCGGCTGCTCTCGGTCGAGGATCTCGCCGCGCTCCAGGCTGCAACCCGCCGCGTCTACGTCGATCCCGCCGTGTCCCGCTATGCGCTCTCGATCGCGATGGCGACGCGGCGGCTCGCCGAGGCCGAGCTCGAGGAGCTCGATGGCTATGTCGAGTACGGCGCCAGCCCGCGCGGCCCGATCAACCTCGTCCTCGGCGCCCGGGCGCTCGCACTCCTGCGCGGACGGCGCTACGCGCTCCCCCAGGACATCCGCGAGCTCGCCAAGGACGTGCTCAGGCACCGGCTGGTGCTCAGCTACGAGGCGCTGGCCGAGGGAATCGACGCGGAGCGAATCCTCGACCGCGTGCTCGAGACGATCGCGATGCCGCAGCTCGACCTCTCCCGGCAGGAGGTCGCATGAGCACTGTCCACGCACTCCGCCCGGCCCGGACACCCGGCCGGCCCGGGCCGGGGCCGCTTCCGGCGGCGCTCCTACGCAAGGTGAACCTGACCGTGCGCAGGCGGATCGACGGGCTGCTGGCGGGCGATCACCGCTCGTGGGCGACCGGCGACGGAACCGAGCTGGCGCAGGTGCGGCCATACACGCCAGGCGACGACGTCCGGCTGATCGACTGGAACGTGACCGCACGCACCGGCGAGCCGCACGTCCGGGTCAACGTCGCCGAGCGGGCCGTCGAGACGTGGCTCCTGCTCGACACCTCGGCGTCGATGACCTTCGGCACGGCCGACCGGCGGAAGTGGGACGTCGCCGAAGGCGTCTCGCTCGCGGTCGGGCACTTCGCGGTCCGGCGCGGCAACCGGCTCGCGCTCGCCACCTTCGGCGACCGCAACCCCGTCACGTCGCCCGCACGGCAGGGGGACCGCGGCCTGCTCGCGCTGCTCGTCGCGCTGCGGCGTGAGCCGGACCTCGAGCCGGCAGGGCCGACGTCGCTCGGGTCGGCTCTGGCGCGGATCGGCCGCCTGGCCCGGCGTCGGGCGGTGATCGTCGTCGTGTCCGACTTTCGCGGCCCGCGCGACTGGCGTCCCCGGCTGCTCCAGCTGGCGGCACGCCACGACGTCGTGGCCGTGGAGATTCGGGATCCGCGGGAGCAGGAGCTGCCGGACGTCGGCGACCTCTGGCTGGTCGACCCGGAGTCCGGCCGGCAGCTCCGCGTCGACACCCGCAGCCGCAAGCTCCGGCAGCGCTTCGGCGACGAGGCTGCGGCGGACAGGGAATCCCTTGCGCGTGAGCTGCGCTCGCTCGGCGTTCCGCACCTGACGCTCTCCACCTCGGGCGACTGGCTCCGCCGGCTCGTCGGCTTCCTCCAGAACGAAGGGAGGCGGCGATGAGCTTCGCCTGGCCGATCGCCCTCCTCGGCCTCGTCCTCGTGGCGCTGGCCCTGATCGCATATGTCGTCGTGCAGCGGAGAAGGCGCCGCTACGTGGTCCGGTTCACGAACTTCGACCTGCTCGAGAACATCGTCGCCGACTCACCGCGCTGGCGGCGGCACATTCCGGCGGCGTTCGCGCTGCTCGCACTGACCGCGCTCGTGATCGGGATGGCGAGACCGCAGATGGAGGTCGCCGTCGCACGCGAGGAGGCGACCGTGATCCTCGCGATGGACAGCTCCGGCTCCATGACCGCGACCGACGTCGCCCCCGACCGGATGACGGCGGCACGCGAAGCGGCGAGCTCGTTCGTCGACGACCTGCCGGACGGCTTCCGCGTCGGCGTCGTCTCCTTCTCCAACGAGGCCGACGTGGTCGTGCCTCCGACGGCGGACCGCGAGGAGGCCCTGCGCGGGCTGAGCGCGCTCAGGGCTGACAACGGCACCGCGCTCGGCGACGCGATCGCGCGTTCCGTCGATCTCGGCGTCACGAGCCTCGACGAACAGCTCGCCGCGGCGAAGGCGAACGACACTCCGGTCGTCGTCCTCGTCCTCTCCGACGGCGCCAACACGACCGGCGACTACGAGCCGCTCGAGGCCGCGCAGAAGGCGGTCGACGCGGGCGTGCCGGTCTACACCGTCGCGCTCGGCACCGATGAAGGCACGGTGCAGGGCCCGGACGGCTACGGCGGCATGCGCACGATCCGCGTCCCACCCGACCGGGAGACCCTTGCCCAGGTCGCCGAGAAGACCGGCGGCACGTTCTTCGAGGCCGCCGACGAGGACGCGCTCCGAAGCGTCTACGACGAGATCGGCTCCCAGGTCGGGGTCGATCACGAGCAGAAGGAGCTGACCGTGCTCTTCACAGGAGCCGGGGCGCTGCTGCTGCTGCTCGGCGGCGCACTCTCGACGCTCTGGTTCGGCCGCATCCCCTGACAGCGAGGAACGGAAGGTGGTGATCGACATGGAACGAGCCCGCAAGACCAACCCGCAGCTGCTGCTCGTGCTGCTGGCGACGGCGTTCGTCGTCGCAGCGATCTGGGCGGCAACTGCGCTCGCAGCGGGCGATGCGCCGTCTGCTTCGGGCGACGCGAGCGGCGGCCAGCCGGCGGCCGAGCTCGTGCAGGACGACGCGGCACCGCCGGGCGAGGACTGCCCCGAGGGTCAGGACGACTCCGGCGGAGGTTCCGGCGACTCGTCCGGCTCGACCGGATCGAGCTCGACGGACTTCTAGTCACGGCCACGCGAGGGAGTCGGGCGGTCGTCCAGCGATCGCTCCGGCTTCCTCGCCGTCTAGGCTCGTGCTCGTGGATGAGCTGCTGCAGGGCTGGTTCGGCAGTAACGGCCGCGATCTGCCCTGGCGGGAGACGACGGATCCGTACGCGATCCTCGTTTCCGAGGTGATGCTGCAGCAGACGCAGGTCGAGCGCGTGATCCCACGCTGGGTCGCCTGGCTCGAGCGCTGGCCGACGCCTGGCGCGCTCGCGGCGGCCTCGCCCGGTGAGGTGATCAGAGAATGGCAGGGGCTGGGGTACAACCGGCGCGCGGTCAGCCTCCACCGGGCGGCGCAGGTCGTCGCGGAGGAGGGCTGGCCGGACGACTTGACGTCGCTGCCCGGCGTCGGGCCCTACACGGCCGCCGCGATCCGGAACCAGGCCTACGGCGAGCCCGTCCTTCCGGTCGACACCAACGTCGCCCGGATCCAGGAGCGAACCGGCCATGCCTTCGGCCCGGCGTCGCTACAGGCGCTCTTCGATCTCGGCGCGACTGTGTGCCTGGCACGCGTACCTCGTTGCCAGGCCTGCCCGCTCGCGGAGCGGTGCCCAGCGCGCGGGCGCCGGTACGAGCCGCTGCGCAAGCAGTCGCGCTTCGAGGGGTCGTTCCGGCAGCGCCGGGCGGCGCTGCTGCGCCTCGTTGCCGCCTCGGCTCAGCCACTCGACGCGCTCGACCGCGAGGCGGTCGACTCGCTCCTGCGCGACGGCCTCGTCGAGCAGACGGGTGAGCTCGTGCGCCTGCCCGCCTAGATGCGGTGGTGCATCCAGACGTTGGGCTCAACGTAGACGCCCTCGTCGCGCTCGCGGTCGATCTCGACCGGGACGAGCGCACCCGACACCACGTAGGGCCCGCTCTCGGGAAAGCGCAGCCCCGTCCAGCTCTCCCACTCCCCAACGGAGCCTGCGATCCGCATCGACGCCGGCGCGACCCTGATCAGCTCCGCGCCCGCCTGCTCGTGCGTCCGCAGCCAGGCGTCGAGCAGCTTGCCGTCGTCGCGGCGCCACTCGACGTAACGCTCCATCGGCGTCAGCGGATAGACGTGCTTCTGACTAGGGCGCACAGGCGCGACCAGATCGGAGAGCCCGCGTGCGGCCACCGCCTCTCGCATTCCGTCCAGCATCTTCCGGCTCAGGCCGCGGCCGCGCTGCTCGACGCCGATCGTGATCGCGATCGCCGACACCGCCGCCGCAGGCAGGCCGGCGAACGCCTGCTCGAGCGCCGCGTCCCAGCCGTCGTCCGGCAACTCGTCCGGCCCGAATGGGATCGGAACGGCGTTCGACTCGGCGAGGAACCGGTCGTCCTCGTCGAGGAGGAACAGCTGCAGGTCGGGGAACTCCTCGTACTGGCGGTTCCAGAACGCGTTCGCGACGGCGTCGTGGTACATGAACTCGTCCCAGGCGGCGCCGAGCTCGTCGCGGCGCCCGAGCAGATCAGGCCGCTCGACGTAGGAGACGATCTTCATGCGCGTTCGAGGAGGGCGACCGCTTCGGCCGCGAGCCCTTCGCCACGGCCGGTGAACCCGAGCCGGTCCGTCGTGGTCGCGCGCACGTTCACGCGCTCCGGCTCGACGCCGAGAGCGCCCGCGAGCTGCCGGCGCATCTCGTCCCGGTGCCTGGCGATACGAGGCTCCTCGCCGATCAGGACGCAGTCCGCGTTGACGAGCGCGAAGCCTGCCTCGCGCACCTGCGCGTAGGCGTCCCGCAGCAGCTCGAGCGAGTCGGCGCCGTGCCAGCGCGCGTCGCCCGAGGGGAAGAGCGCGCCGATGTCGCCGAGACCCGCGGCGCCGAGCACCGCGTCGGTCAGCGCGTGCGCGATCACGTCGCCGTCCGAGTGCCCGGCGAGACCGCGCGGGTGCTCGATCGCGACGCCCCCGAGCACGAGGCGCGCACCGTCCTCGAATGCGTGCGCGTCGACGCCGACGCCGATGCGGAGATCAGACACCGAGCACTCGGGGTAGCTCCTCGAGGGAAGACACGCGCAGCGCTGCCGCCGGCGGCTCGTGCAGGTGGCCCCACGGGCCGCGGCGGATGTGGACGCCGACCATGCCGGCGGCGAGGGCCGGCTCGACATCGTTGTCCACTCGATCGCCGACGTAGGCGATCGCCCCGGCGGCGACTCCGCACTCGGACACGATCCGCTCGAAGAACGCCGGCGCCGGTTTCTCGACTCCCCAGCGAGCCGACGACCCAACCAGATCGACGTGCTCGCGGAGCAGATCTTCCGCCTCTGTGAGCGTGTTCCCCACGGCGCCGACGAGCAGCCCCCGCCGCCTGAGCGTCTCCAAGCACGGCACTGCATCGGCATAGAAGTCGTCCGACTCCCAGGTCGCCGGAGGCTGGTCCAGGCCGAGGATCTGCCAGGCGCGGCGGTGGTGCTCGCCGCGGGCCGCGAGCCCTCCGATGATCCCCATCAGCGTGAACCGCGGAGCACCGGCGGCGTCCGCGGCGCGCTCCCACAAGCGGGTCTCGTCGATCAGCGTCTCGCCGACGTCGAACACGACCGCCTCTACAGCCACGACGAGACGAGCTCCAGGTCAGCGCGCGTGGTCACCTTCAGCAGCCGCGGATCGCCCTCGACCCACCTGACGCGGCCGCCGCGCGCTTCGACGAGCGAGGCGCAGTCGGTCGCCTCCGCGAGATCGCCCGAGTAGGCATCCCGAAGCGTCGTGGCGGGGAAGGCCTGCGGCGTCTGCACGGCGACGAGCCTCTCACGGGCAACCGTGCCGACGACGCGCTCTCCGTCGACCGACTTGACCGTGTCGGTGACCGGCAGGCCGGGCACGACCCCGTCCCAGCCCTCGGAGAGCGGCGCGAGCACTCGCTCGATCACGGCGTCGGTGACCAGCGGTCTCGCCGCGTCGTGCACGAGGGCGACAAGCGCGTCGTCCGGCACCTCGGCGAGCGCTGCACGCACGGATTCCGCCCGTGTCGCTCCTCCGGTCACCGCCGCAACGACCTTCGTCGCGGAGAGCTCCTCGGCGAGCAGGATCGCCGGCTCCTCCCAGCCGGGCGGAACGGCGACGACGATCGCGTCGATCCAGTCCGAGCCGTCGAGACGGCGCAGCGGCTCGGCGAGCATGGGCAGCTCCCCGAGCCCGACGAACGCCTTCGGCCGCTCCTCGCCCAGCCGCTCACCCGTCCCCGCGGCGACGAGGAGGGCCCAGACGCTCATGCTCCGAAGCTACGCAGTGGCCGCGGCGGCCTTCGCCTTGCTCTTCTTCTTCGGCTTCTCGCCGTTACCGGCCAGCACGCCCTCGAGCCACTCGGCAGCCTCTTCCTCGTCGACCGCCTTGGCGTACATCAGCTCGGAGGCGAGGATCTTCTTCGCCTTCACGAACATCTGCTTCTCGCCGGTCGAGAGACCCTTCTCGTGGTCACGCAGAGAGAGGTTCTTGACGACCTCGGCGAGCTCGAAGATGTCGCCGGTCTTCATCTTGTCGCGGTTGTGCTTGAAGCGACGGTTCCAGTTCTTCGGCATCTCCGACTCACCTGCGGTGAGAGCCTTGACGACGGTGTTGACCAGGTCCTCGTCGATCACTGTCCGCAGTCCGACCTGCTCCGCATTCTCGACGGGGACGTTCACCGTCATGTCGTTGTGCAGGATCTGGATCGTGAGGTACTCGCGCGTCTGACCCAGGATCTCGCGCTTCTCCTTTTTCACGACCGTGCCTGCACCGTGGTGCGGATACACCACCTTGTCGCCAACCTCGAACAAGCCAGCCTCCCCTAAATCGTCTATACCGTGAAGAAGCCGGCGGGCTCGAGGCTCACCGGCGGAAGGAGACCAGTCTAGCAGAAATCCCTGGAAAACGCCTTGTTTTCGGCGATTATTGCGATTTGCGGGGGTTTTCCTCCCGGGTCTCGAGCCCGGCGCGAAGAGCGTCCCTGAGCGTCCCCGAGCCGGAGACTTTGATCTGCGAGCGACTGCGGGTGCCCTCGGGAGCGACGGCGGCGACGATGCCGAGCTTGGCGCACTCCTCGAGGCGGCGCTCCGACTGGGCGGCCGTGCGAAGCCGGCCGGTGAGTCCGATCTCGCCGAAGACTGCGATCCCCTCCCGCACCGGTGCGTTCCGCTGCGCCGACGCGATCGCCATCGCGATCGCGAGGTCGGCTCCGGGCTCGTCGATGCGGAGGCCGCCGGCGACGTTGACGAAGACGTCGGCGGTTCCGAGCGGGATACCGGCGTGGCGTGCGAGGACGGCGACGATCATCGCGAGGCGCTTCGGGTCGACGCCGGTGCCGACGCGGCGTGGCATCGCCAGGTCGGTCGGCGCGACAAGAGCTTGGATCTCGAGCAGGATCGGCCTCGTTCCCTCGAGCGCGCAGGCGACGGCCGCCCCGACCTCGCCGGGCAGCGTCTTGCCGAAGAGCTCCGACGGATCGGGCACGCCGATCAAGCCCTCGCCCGTCATCTCGAAGACGCCCAGCTCGTTCGTCGAGCCGAAGCGGTTCTTGGTCGCGCGCAGGACGCGGTGGGCGTGGTAGCGGTCGCCCTCGAACTGGAGCACGCAGTCGACGAGGTGCTCGAGCACGCGTGGACCGGCGACGGCGCCGTCCTTGGTCACGTGGCCGACCAGGATCGTGGCGACGTTCTGCTCCTTCGCGACCCGGAGCAGGCGGCCCGCCGCCTCCCGGACCTGGCCGACCGAGCCGGGCGCCGAGCTCATGTCCGCCGCGTAGAGCGTCTGGATCGAGTCGATCACGCAGACGTCGGGGCGCTCGCGCTCGAGCGTCGCACAGACCGCGTCGAGCTCGGTCTCGGCGAGGATCTCCACGTTCTCGGTGCCGCCTAGGCGTGCTGCGCGAAGCTTCACCTGCGCCGTCGACTCCTCGCCGGTGACGAGGAGCGCGCGGCGACCGGCAGCCGAGATCGCGCCGAGGGCGCTCAGGAGCAGGGTCGACTTGCCGACGCCCGGCTCACCGCCGACGAGGACGAGGCTCGCGGGGACGAGCCCGCCGCCGAGGACGCGATCGAGCTCGGGCACGCCGGTCGAGATCCGCTTCGCCTCCTCGGCGTTGACGTCGACGAGCCGGAGGACCGGCCGGGCGGCCTTCGCGGTCGCTGCGACGGGTACCTCCTCGACGAGCGAGCCGAACGCGTTGCACCCCGGGCACTTGCCGAACCAGCGTCCGGCGGAGTAGCCGCACTCCGTGCAGGCGTAGTTGACTGCTGCCTTGGCCATCGGCTCGAGGCTAGCCGCGCCGGCGGACGGGAACGTCACAACCTGGTGACGAGTTCGTAGAGATTCTGCTCGTTCGGTCGGGGCTCGAGGCGTCCGTCGCCCGACCACGTCCAGTCGTCGATGCTGCGGGCGAGTCCGGCGACGACGGGATTCCGCAGCACGTAATCGCACGCCGCCGCAAGGTGTCGTTCATCCTCGATCGGCGTCTGCGCGTAGCGCTCGGCGAAGAGGTGCCCTCTGCGGTGGTGGCGCAGGTTGAACTCGCGCGCGTAGATCCCGTTGAGCCGGTGCATCGCCTCGGCGATACGGGCCTCGCGATCCGCCCGCACGATCAGGTGGTAGTGCGTGTGCATGAAGCACCAGGCGGCGACCGTCCAGCCGATCCGCCTGGTGACGTCGCGCAGCAGAGCGAGCAGCTGGAAGCAGTCGAACGCCGAGACGACGATCGACTCGTCGCCCACCGCTCTCGCCGTCACGTGGTAGGCGCCGCCGGGAACGTAGGCTCGAGCGCGTCTAGCCATGCTCCGACGGTAGTCGGCACGCCGTCGCCGGGTCGCCGCCGCGTTCGAATTGTCACGACTACGCGACACAATCGTTGCGAAGGACGGGGCCGAGCAGGACGGGCCGTGCCTGTCACCGTGCCTGGCACGGTGACAGGCACCGGTGGTCGAACGAGAGAGGCCGCCTCGCGGCGGCCTCTCGAACGGCTACTCCTCTTCGGCTGGAGCCTCTTCCGGCTCGGCCGGCGGTGCATCGGCCGGCACCGTCACCTTCTCGGCCCGCGGCTCGCCCTCGACGATCTTGATGTCGACGAGCGACTCGCCCTCCTCGCCGGTGAGCTCCTCCTTCTTGTCGACCAGGATGGTCGACCCCGCGTTGAGCTCGCGCCCGAGCACGAAATCGGCGAGCGGATCCTCGATGAAGCGCTGGATCGCGCGGCGCAGCGGCCGGGCGCCCATCGCCGGGTCGAAGCCCTGCTCGACGAGCACCTCCTTCGCCGCGTCCGTCAGCTCGATCGCGACCTCGTACGTCGCCATCTGCTCCCGCAGCCGCTTCAGCTGCAGGTCGACGATCGTGAGGATCTCCTCCTTCTCGAGCTTGTGGAAGACGATGATCTCGTCGATCCGGTTCAGCAGCTCGGGGCGGAAGACCTTCTTCAGCTCACCTGTGACCCGGCCTTTCATCTCGTCGTAGCTAAGCCCGTGCTCGTCGCCGATCGAGAAGCCGAGCGTCTGGTTCTTCGCGATCTGGCCGGCGCCGATGTTCGACGTCATGATCACGATCGCGTTGCGGAAGTCGACCTTGCGGCCCTGCGAGTCCGTCAGCTTCCCCTCCTCCAGGATCTGGAGCAGGATGTTGAAGACGTCCGGGTGGGCCTTCTCGATCTCGTCGAGCAGGAGCACCGAGTACGGCTTGCGGCGAACGGCCTCGGTCAGCTGACCACCCTCGTCGTAACCGACGTAGCCGGGCGGCGAGCCGACGAGCCGGGACACGGAGTGCTTCTCCATGTACTCCGACATGTCGACCTGGATCATCGCGTCCTCGTCGCCGAAGAGGAACTCGGCGAGCGTGCGAGCGAGCTCGGTCTTGCCGACGCCCGAGGGCCCGAGGAAGATGAACGAGCCGGTCGGCCGCTTCGGGTCCTTGATCCCGGCGCGGGCGCGGCGGATCGCCTTCGAGGCCGCGACGATCGCCTGGTGCTGGCCGATCACGCGCTTGTGCAGCTCGTCCTCCATCCGGATCAGCTTCTGCGACTCGGCCTCGGTCAGCTTGAAGACCGGGATCCCTGTCCACATCGAGACGATGTCCGCGATCTCGTCCTCGCCGACCTCGGGCTGCTCCTCGGACTCCTCCGAGCGCCAGTTCTCCTCGAGCTCCTTCTTCTTCTGCGTCAGCTTGCGCTCCTTGTCGCGCAGCGACGCGGCCTTCTCGAACTCCTGCGCCTCGATCGCGTTCTCCTTGTCCGTCCGCACCCGCTCGATCTCGTCCTCGAGCTCGCGGTAGCGCGGCGGCGCGGTCATCGTCTTGATCCGCAGGCGCGAGCCGGCCTCGTCGATCAGGTCGATCGCCTTGTCGGGCAGATGCCGGTCCTGGATGTAGCGGTCGGCCAGCACGGCGGCGGCGCGGAGCGCGTCGTCGGAGATCTGGCAGCGGTGGTGCGCCTCGTAGCGGTCGCGGAGGCCGCGGAGGATCTGGACGGTGTCGTCGATCGTCGGCTCCTCGACGCGCACCTGCTGGAAGCGCCGCTCGAGCGCGGCGTCGCGCTCGAGGTACTTGCGGTACTCGTCGAGAGTCGTCGCGCCGATCGTCTGCAGCTCGCCGCGCGCCAGTGCCGGCTTCAGGATCGAGGCCGCGTCGATCGCGCCCTCGGCCGCACCGGCCCCGACGAGGTTATGGAGCTCGTCGATGAAGAGGATGATGTCGCCCCGTTGCATGATCTCCTTCATCACCTTCTTCAGCCGCTCCTCGAACTCGCCGCGGTACTTCGAGCCGGCGACGAGCGCAGCCAGGTCGAGCGTGTAGATCTGCTTGTTCTTCAGCAGCTCGGGCACCTGGTTGGTGGAGATGCGGTTCGCGAGGCCCTCGACGACGGCGGTCTTGCCGACACCGGGCTCGCCGATCAGCACGGGGTTGTTCTTCTGGCGGCGCGAGAGGATCTGCATCACGCGCTCGATCTCGGTCTGGCGCCCGACGACCGGGTCGAGCTTCCCGTCGGTGGCTGCCTTGGTCAGGTTGCGCCCGAACTGGTCGAGCAGCTTCGAGCTCTTCGCCTTCTCTCCAGAACCCCCTCCAGAGCCCTGCTGACGCCGGCCGGGGCCGGAGAGCATGCGAATGATCTCGTTGCGGATCTTCTCGGCGTCGGCGTCGAAGTCGAGCAGGATCCGTGCGGCGACGCCCTCGTTCTCGCGCACGAGCCCGAGCAGGATGTGCTCGGTGCCGATGTAGTTGTGACCGAGCGAAAGCGCTTCGCGGAGCGCCAGCTCGAGAACCTTTTTCGCGCGCGGAGTGAACGGGATCTGGCCCGTCGTCACCTCATCGCCCTGGCCGACGATGCGGGCGACCTGCGCGCGCACCTCTTCCACGGTGATATCGAGCGACTCGAGCACCCGCGCCGCAAGCCCCTCCTCCTCGCGCAGCAGTCCAAGAAGAATGTGCTCGGTGCCGATGTAGTTGTGCTTGAGGGCGCGGGCCTCGTCCTGTGCAAGAACGACAACCTGGCGAGCCCGTTCTGTGAATCGCTCGAACAACCTGTCGACCCTCCTTCCGGCAGTGATTCCGGAGGGAAGCTCATCAACCCTCCGGGTCGAAGGTCTGCCACCATGGTAACGGACGCACCCCTCGTGACCCAGAATCCCACCCGGGTGGGGCTGCACCAGCGGTGACGGAGCCCCAGGACACCTTCCACGTCGTCTTCATCTGCACCGGCAACCGCTTCCGCAGCGTGCTCGCCGAGCACGGGCTCCGCCAGGTGACGGCCGGGCTGCCGGTGGACGTGTCCTCGCTCGGCACGCTAGAGGTACCCGATGCGCCGCCGCTGGCTGATGCAATCGAGCTCGGCGCGGCCACCGGGCTCGAGCTCGGGGAGCACCGCTCGCGCCCGCTGCGGGGCCAGGACCTGCACGCCGCCGATCTCGTCGTCGGATTCGAGCGGAATCACGTCGCCCAGGCGGTCGTCGAGGCGAATGCGCCGCGGGAGAAGACTTTCGGCGCCTACGAGCTCGTCGAACTGCTCGCGCGGATCGAGTCCCCGCGCGACCTCTCGGTCCCGGAGCGGGCACGGAACGCGGTCGCGCGCGCGAACGCGGCCCGGAGTGAGAGCAAACGGCCGTTCCGCGAGCTCGCCGATCCCGTCGGCCGCGGCAGGCCGTTCGCGGCCGAGACGGCGGCGCAGGTCGCCGACCAGGTGGCGCGGATCGCGTTCGGGCTGTTCGGGGTAGATCGCGCTGCAGTGGCGCCGACCACGTCCGCCCCCGGCGGCCACCTGCTCTTCGTCTGGGCGCCGGATGGGTGGAAGCTGGAACAGCGGGACGGCGACGCGCCCGCGGTCGGCGACACGGTCGAGGTCGAGGGCACGACGCTGATCGTCACCGCAGTCGGCCCCTCGCCGCTGCCCGGCGATCGCCGCCGCTGCGCCTACGCGCAGCCCGACTAACGCGCGCGTTCGATCAGCGCCGCGAAGACGTCGTCGATCACGAGGCCGACGTCGCCGGGAAGCCTTCCGTCCGGCCCGGCGACGCTGCGGAACGAGTCGAGGTAGAACCCGAGCTCCTGTCGCTGCTCGGGGAAGGCATCGCCCTGCTCGAGCAGCAGCCGCTCGACGTCGGCGACCGTCCATTCGCCGAAGCGGGGCACCACGAACGGTCCGGCTAGCGCAGCCGCAGGCTTGACGAGCGCGACCGGCTCAGGCGCCGCGACCGCCACCTCGGGAACCGGCGGTGGAGCAGGCGTCGCCGCACTGCGGGCAGGCCGCGACGGCAGCCGATCACGGAGGCCGGCGAGCACGAACGCGAGGCCCGCCAGCGCCCCGATCAGCACGCCGAGCGCGAGGTTCCGTGCCGGCTTCGGCGAGACCCGTTCGTCGGCCGCGGCCGCGGGCTCCCACACCGATGCAGCCGTCTGCGCGGCGAAGCGGTCGTTGAAGAGGACGGTCGCGACCTCGGCCACCTCCTGCGCAGTGCGGCGCGCCTCCTCCTTGCTCGGCGCCTCGACCTCGAGCCGTACGAGCGAGCTGCCCTCCTCGGCGTCGACGTCGACGCGGTCGAGCAGCTCCTGGGGCGTGTCGTCGAGGCCGAGGTTCCGGATCGCCGACTGGGCGACAGCGCGGCTGTCGAAGAGCTCGGCCGCGGCGTCGGCCGCCTGCGCAAGCCGGGGGTCGCTGCCGGGCGGCTGCCCCTGGCGGACGAGCACGATCGACGCGTCGGCCCGATAGGTCGAGTCCTGGAGGAGCGTGACGGCGACGGCGATGAGGAGCCCGACGGCAACCCCGATCAGAGGTGCGGCGGGCCCGGAGAGCCGAGCGCGGCCGGGCATGTGTCTACGAACGTTCCTTCAACGCTGGGAAGAGGATCACGTCGCGGATCGTCTCCCGCCCGG
Organism: uncultured Gaiellaceae bacterium; assembly: GCA_963771185.1. GTDB lineage: Bacteria > Actinomycetota > Thermoleophilia > Gaiellales > Gaiellaceae > Gaiellasilicea. Next base: position 70,176 of record CAVYSL010000019.1, on the reverse strand, counting down.
TCAGCAGCATCGTGAGCCGGTCGATCCCGAGGCCGAGCCCGCCGGTCGGCGGCATCCCGTAGGAGAGCGCCTCGACGTAGTCCGGGTCCTCCTGCTCGCCGCCGACGAGCTCCGACTGGCGGCGGAACCGCTCCAGCTGCTCCTCCGAGTCGTTGATCTCCGAGAAGGCGTTGCCGAGCTCCATCCCGCCGGCGAAGTACTCGAAGCGCTCGGTCAGCGTCTCGTCGCCGTCGGTCGTGCGGGCGAACGGCGAGATCTCGATCGGATAGTCGTGGATGATCGTCGGCTCGATCAGGTTCGGCTCGACGTAGAAGCTGAACGCGTGGTCGACGAGCTGCGCCCAGTCCTTGTCGGCGTGCGTGTCGACACCGCGCTCGTCCAGCGCAGCGCGCAGCTCGGCCTCGTCGCGGGTCCAGAGCCCATGCTCGGCCAGCGAGTCGGTGAAGCGGAGCCGGCGCCAGGGCGCCTTGAAGTCGAGCTCGTGGCCGCGGAAGCTCGTGGTCGTCGTCCCGGTCACCTCGAGCGCGACCGCCTCGACCAGCTGCTCCACCCGCACCATCACGTCGTTGTAGTCGGCGTAGGCCTCGTACCACTCGAGCATCGTGAACTCGTTCGAGTGCTTGTACGAGATCCCCTCGTTGCGGAAGTCCTTGCCGATCTCGTAGACGCGCTCGAGCCCGCCGACGATCAGCCGCTTGAGGTAGAGCTCGGTCGCGATCCGGAGGTAGAAGTCCTGCTCGAGGTAGTTCCAGTGGGTGACGAACGGCTCCGCGAAGGCGCCGCCGTAGCGCGGCTGCAGCACCGGGGTCTCAACCTCGACGAAGCCGTCCGCGTCGAGGTGGCGCCGGATCGCAGCGACGACGCGGCTGCGCGTGAGGAAGTCCGTGCGCGTCTCCTCGTTCATCAGCAGGTCGAGATAGCGCTTGCGGTAGCGCTGCTCGACGTCGGTGAGCCCGTGGAAGGTGTCCGGCAGCGGCGCGCGGTTCTTCGCGAGCAGCTCGAACTCGACGACCTGGAGCGAGGGCTCGCCGCGGCGAGACTTGGCGGGGTGGCCGCTCACCCCGACGATGTCGCCGAGGTCGACGTCCACCTTGCCCGCGAGCAACTGGATCCGCCCGCTGCGGTCGACGAGGTCGAGGAAGGTGATCTTTCCCATCTCGCGCCGCGCGAGCACGCGCCCGGCGAGGCGGAACTGCTTCGACTCGTCGGTCTCGCCGGGCTCGACGTTGCTCGGCGACGTCCCGGACCGCAGCGATCTGATCCCGGTCGGGAAAGCGCTTCGGCAACATGGCCCGGAAGCCTACGCTGCCGCGATGTCGAGGATCTTGTACTTCAGCGATCCTCTGGGCGTCGTGACCTCGACGGTCTCGCCCTTCTTCTTGCCGATGATCGCCTTGCCCACCGGCGACTCGTTCGAGAGCTTGAGCTCTGCGGGATTCGCCTCGGCCGAGCCGACGATGAAGTACTCGTCCGTCCGCTTGGCGTCGACGTCGCGCAGCTTGACCTTGGCGCCGATCGAGACGACGCTCAGGTCGACGTCGCGCTTCTGGATCACGCGCGCGTTCAGGAGACGCTCCTCGAGCTGGGCGATCTTGTGCTCGAGCATCGCCTGCTCGTTCTTGGCATCGTCGTACTCGGCGTTCTCGGAGATGTCGCCGAACTCGCGGGCGACGCGGATCCGGTCCGCCACCTCACGGCGCTTCTCGGTCGAGAGCAGCTCGATCTCCTGCTTCAGCTTCTCGTAGCCCTCAGGCGTGAGAATGACTTCCTTCAACGTGCCTCCTCAAGACAAAAGCCGGCGATAACGCGCCGACGCGGGCGGGAATGGTAGCGGCCAGCCCTGGTGCGGTCAATACCTGTGGTTACCATCCCGAAACCATGAACGTCGACCTGCGCGAGAGCTGGAACATCCGGGACGTGGAGATCCCGACGCGGCTCGTGCTCGCGCCGATGGCGGGCGTCAGCGTGCAGGCGTTCCGCCGCCAGGGACGCCGCTTCGGCGCCGGTCTCGTCTGCTCCGAGATGGTCAGCTGCGCCGGGATCGAGCACCGGAACGAGAAGACGCTGGGCTATCTCAGAGTCGCCTCCGACGAGCACCCGCTGGCGATCCAGATCTTCGGCTCGGAGCCGCGCACGATGGCCGACGCGGCTCGGATGGTCGAGGCTGCCGGCGCGGATCTCGTCGACATCAACTTCGGCTGCCCCGTCCGCAAGGTGACGAAGACCGGTGCGGGCGCGACGCTGCTCGACGAGCCGGCTCGGGCGGCAGCCATCGTCGAGGCGGTCGCGAACGCGGTCGACGTGCCCGTGAGCGTGAAGATGCGCCGCGGCCTGCGTGACGGCTCGCGCACGTGCCTCGAGGTCGGGCCGCAGCTCGTCGACGCGGGTGCGGCGACGCTGACGCTCCACCCGCGCTCGGCCCAGCAGATGTACACGGGCAGCGCCGACCACTCGCTCACCGCCGAGCTCGTCTCGCTCGTGGACGTGCCCGTGATCGCCTCCGGCGACATCACCTCCCGCGCCAAGGCGCAGGCGGTGCTCGCAACCACGGGCGCGTCGGCGGTCATGGTCGGCCGCGGCGCTCAGGGAAATCCGTGGGGGCTCCGCGAGATCGTCGACGGTGGGTCGGGCGAGCCGACGCGCGAGGAGGTCGTCGCCGAGCTCGTGCTCTTCATCCGCGAGACCGTCCGTGAGCTGGGCGAGCGGCGCGCCTCCGGCTTCCTGAAGAAGTTCTACGGGTGGTATCTCGGACGCGGACGCTTCCCGCGCCCGTTCAAGCAGGAGCTGGTCGTGCTCGACTCGACCGAGGAGGTCGAGCGCCTCCTGATCGCCGCCGCGCCGGGCGCGCTCCCGCTGCTCGAGGAGCTGGAGGCCGAGCTCCCCTCGGGCGACGAGGTGCAACTCGACCTGCCGATCTCGATCTACGGCGGCGGCTAGGCCTACGGGTTCCGCGACCAGACGATCCGCAGCCCCTCGAGGGTCAGATGCGGGTCGACGCGGTCGAGCGTGCGGGCGTGCGGTGCGATCAGGTCGGCCAGGCCGCCGGTGGCGACGGTCTGCGCCTCGACGCCGAGCTCGTCGCGGATCCGGCCGACGATGCCGTCGACCTGGCCGGCGAAGCCGTAGACGAGGCCTGACTGGAGCCCGCCGACCGTGGTCTTGCCGATCACCGTCGGCGGGGCCGAGAAGTCGACCTTGACGAGGCGGGCGGCCCGCGCGAAGAGGGCCTCCATCGAGATCTCGATTCCCGGCGCGAGCACGCCGCCGACGTACTCGCCCTCGGGCGAGACGATGTCGAAGTTGGTCGAGGTGCCGAAGTCGACGACGATGCAGGGCGCGCCGTAGCGCTCGTTCGCCGCGACCGCGTTGACGATCCGGTCCGGCCCGACCTCGCGCGGGTCGTCGTAGCGGATCGGGATCCCGGTCTTGACGCCGGGGCCGACCGTCAGCAGCGGCGCCTCCGCCCAGCGCTCGGCGACGCGCTCCCATTCGCGCTGCAGCGCCGGCACGGTGGTCGAGAGGCAGATCCCGTCGACGTCCTCGAGCTCGAAGAGCGAGCCAAGCGTGACGCCGAGCTCGTCGCCGGTGCGAACCGGGTCGGTCGCGAGCCGAAAGCTGTCCGTCAGCCGCTCACCCTCGAACAGGCCGAGCACCGTCTGCGTGTTGCCGACGTCAACTGCGAGCAGCAAGGTGCCCCTAGGGCGTGTCGTCGTCCGTCTGGAGCCGCTCGCCGAGACGCTCCGCGAGGGCGTCCGCGGTCAGCTTCGGGTCGTCGTTCTCGCCCCGCAGCTCCTCGACGGTGACGTCGCTCGACGTGTAGACCTCGGCGCGCGGGATGATCCGCGTCGGGCGGTTCTTGTCCCAGACCCAGACGTCCTCCATCCGCACGTGGAAGAACGGATAGCTCGCCTGCGGCGTCACCTGCAGGTCGAGCTTGTTGCAGAGATACGTCGCGTCCGCCGTCAGGATGCAGTAGCGGAAGAGGCCGAAGACCGCGGTGTACTCGCGCTTGAGCGCGAGCTCGAGCTCGGCCTCGAACTCGTCGAGATCGTCGAGATGGCTCACCGGCTCAGTGTAGCCCCGCAAGTAGGTCGATCACGCGTCCGCGGCCGGGAATCGCCACCTCGGGATCGAGATCGAGGAGCGGCTCGAGCGCGAAGCGGCGCTCGTGCAGGCGCGGGTGCGGGACGGTCAGGCCCGGCTCGTCGATCGTCTCGTCGCCGTAGAGCAGCAGGTCGAGGTCGATCGTGCGAGGGCCCCAGCGCTCGCGGCGCTCGCGACCGAGGTCGCGCTCGACAGCGAGCAGCGCGTCGAGCAGCTCACGCGGGGAGAGCTCGGTTTCGAGCGCGACGGCCCCGTTCAGGAACGCCGGCTGATCGACGACGCCGACGGGATCGGTCTCGCGCAGCTCCGAGACGCCGACGATTCCGGGCAACGCGTCGATGGCGGCACGGATCGTCGCCTCGCGGTCGCCGAGGTTGGCGCCGACGCCGACGTAAGCGCGCGTCATCGCTCGGCGGTGACGGTCGCGCGGCCGCCGTCGAGCTCGAGCTCCGGCTTGCCGACCCGCACGCTCGCGCCCGAGACCGGGAACCGCCGCATCAGCTCGTCCGCGACGGCCGCCGCGAGCGACTCGAGCAGCTGGAACGCCCGCCCGTCCGAGACCTCGCGGACGCAGGCGACGACGTCCCGGTAGTCCACGGTCGCGTCGATGTCGTCCTCGGCGGGCTCGTCCAGCTCGAGCGCGACGTCGAACACGAACAGCTGACCGTCGCGGCGCTCGTGCTCGAGCACGCCGTGCAGGCCACGAAGCGTGATCCCGGCGATCTCTATTCGCATGTGTTGCTCACAGGACTGCTCCCGCGGCCGCGAGCGCCTCGACGTGCTCGCGAACGTCGTGGACGCGGAAGATCGAAGCGCCGCGCTCGTACGCCGCCACCGCCGCCCCGATCGAGGCGGCGAGCGTCCCGGTCCGCGCCTCGGGATCGAACAGCTTCCCCAGCGAGCTCTTGCGCGAGAGCCCGACGAGCACAGGCCTGCCGAGCGCGAGGAGCACGTCGAGGCGCCGCAGCAGCTCGAAGTTGTGCGCCGCCGTCTTGCCGAAGCCGATGCCCGGATCGAGGCAGACGTGGTCCTCCGGAATCCCCGCCGCGACCGCCACCGACAGCTGCTGCTCCAGGAACGCCGCGACCTCGCCCGCGACGTCGTCGTAGCGCGGGTCGGCCTGCATCGTGCGAGGCTCGCCTTGCATGTGCATCAGGCAGAGATACCCGCCGGCGTCCGCGACCACGCCCGCGAGCGCCGGGTCGCCGCGGAGGGCGGTCACGTCGTTGACGAGCTCGGCGCCGAGCTGGAGAGCGCGCCAGGCGACCTCGCTCTTCGCGGTGTCGATCGACACGGGCACTCCCTCGAGCCGCTCGAGCACGGGGATGACGCGGCGCAGCTCCTCGTCGAGCGAAACGCCCTCCGACCCGGGCCTCGTCGACTCGCCGCCGATGTCCACGATCGCCGCGCCCTCCGCGGTCATCCGGCGCGCAGCCGCGGCCGCGACGTCGGGGTCGAGGTAGTCGCCGCCGTCTGAGAAGCTGTCGGGCGTGACGTTGACGATCCCCATCACGGCGGGTCGCTGCAAACGTTCCTCCACCGCTGGACGTCTCACCCTGCGTGGAGACTAGCGCCCGCACCCGTAACGCCTTCCTGACCGCGGCCGGCGTTCTGGCGGCCGTCGTGCTCGTCGCGGTCGCCGCGCGCGGGTCGACGTCGCTCGGAGACAGCTCGTCGCGGAAGCCGAGCGACGCGCTGATGGACGTCTTCTTCACGCTGTACCTCGTCGCGTTGATCGGCGGGGCGGTGATGTTCGTCTACCTGCTCGTCCTCCACCGCAGGGTCAAGCTGCAGACGGGGCAGGCGCCGCGCAGGAGCCTGATCGAGATGCTGGCGACATTTTTCGTGCTCGTCGCCGTGGGGACCCTGCTCGCCCGACGGCTCGCCGGCTGGCAACGGCCCGCGCCGGTCGAGCCCGAGGAGGCGATCGGTCGCGCGTCGTCGATCCCGGTCGATACCACGACTCTGCCGACTTCGACCTCCTACGAGGCCGACGTCGCGTGGGTGCCCGTGCTCGTGACGATCGGGCTGATCGTCCTCGCAACGGTGGCGTGGTGGTACGCGGGACGCGCGCGGAAGCGGGCGCGAGGAGAGCTCCACTCAGAGCTCGCGACGGCTGTCGCCCAGGCGGTCGACGAGTCGCTCGACGACCTCCGGGCCGAGCCCGATCCGCGCCGCGCCGTGATCGCCGCCTACGCACGACTGGAGCGCGTTCTCGCCGCGCACGGCGTGCCGCGCAAGCCCGCCGAAGCGCCGCTCGAGTATCTCGGCCGCATGCTCGCCGAGCTGTCCGTCACCGACAAGGCGGCACGCGCGCTCACCGACCTGTTCGAAAGGGCTAAGTTCTCGCAGCATGCGGTGGGGGCTGAGATGAAGGACGAGGCGATCGACGCGCTCGAGACGGTGCGGGACGACCTGCTCGCCGCGCAGGCACTCGCCGAGCGGGAGCGGGCGGCCGCCCTCGAAGCACAGCGCGCGCAGGCGGCGGCGGAGTGACCCGCGCGCTCCGGCTTGGCCGCTTTCCCGTCTTCCTCACCCTGATGCTGATCGTCGCCCTCGCCGTCGTGCCGGGGCGCGCGGAGGTCGTGCTGCGGGTCTACGTGCTCCTGCTCGCCGCCTTCGTGCTCGCACGCCTGCTCACCCGCCTCCGCAGCTCGCTGCCCGAGCGCGGCGCCTCGCCGGTGGACGCCGCGCTGAGCCGCCGCCCGCGCCGCGTCGAGCGCGTCCCCGAGCTCGAGAAGATCGAGCGCGAGGTGACACTGGGCCTGACGACGGCGTTCGACCTCCATTTCCGCCTGCGGCCGACCCTGCGCCGGATCGCGTCGGAGCTGCTGCGCGCGCGCCGCGGGATCGACCTGGACGCGAATCCCGCTGCAGCTCGCAGGGCGCTCGGCGAGGAGACGTGGGAGCTCGTCCGCGCCGACCGTGAGCCGCCACTCGACCGCTTCGGCCGCGGCCTCGATCTGAACTCGCTCCGGAACGTCGTCGTCTCGCTGGAGGCGCTCTGATGCAGCTCTCGCAGGTGCAGGAGCACGCCGGACGCATCCTCGACGAGGTCGAGCGCGCCGTGGTCGGCAAGCGCGAAGCGCTCGAGCTCGTCCTGATGGGCCTGCTCGCCGACGGGCACGTGTTGCTCGAGGACTACCCAGGCCTCGCGAAGACGCTGACTGCACGCTCGTTCGCGCAGGTGACGCAGACCGGCTTCAACCGGATCCAGTTCACGCCCGACCTGATGCCCTCCGATGTGACGGGCTCCTCGATCTGGAACCAGCGCGACGGCGACTTCGAGTTCCGGCCCGGCCCGATCTTCACCAATCTCCTCCTCGCCGACGAGATCAACCGCGCCCCACCGAAGACGCAGGCCGCGCTGCTGGAGGCGATGCAGGAGCGGCAGGTGACGATCGAGGGCGTCACGCACCAGCTCGCGCGGCCGTTCCTCGTGCTCGCGACCCAGAACCCGATCGAGTACGAGGGCACCTACCCCCTGCCCGAGGCGCAGCTCGACCGCTTCCTGCTGCGCGTTTCGTTCGGCTATCCGAGCCAGAGCGACGAGTGGGAGGTGCTGTCGCGGCGGCTGCAGCGGCGCGAGGACGAGGTCGAGCTGACGCCGATCGTCGACGGGCAGACCCTGCTGGCGCTCCAGGGGGCGATCGAGGACGTCCACGTCGGCGATGCCGTCGGCGCCTACATCATCGACCTCGTCACGGCGACCCGGACGAGCACCTCCACCACGGTCGGCGCCAGCCCGCGCGGCAGCCTCGCGGTGCTCAAGCTGGCGCGCTGCAAGGCCGCGCTCGCCGGCCGCGACTTCGTCACGCCCGAGGACGTCAAGGCCGTCGCCGTTCCCGCGCTCGCCCACCGGCTGATGCTGAAGCCGGAGCTCTGGGTGCAGCAGCTCGCAGCCGAGGACATCGTCCGGGAACTGCTCGAGACCGTGCCGACGCCCGCGGCCGAAGCGGCTGCGCCCGCGCCCGAATGAGGCGGACGGAGTGAGGCCGTCGCCGTCACCGCGCGTGACGGCCTACGCGGGCCTCACCGCGATCTTCCTCCTCGCCGCGCTGGCGCTGCGGCGGCCGGAGCTGGCGGTGCTGGCGCTGCCGTTCGCGCTGCCGCTCGCGCTCGGGCTCAGGCTCGCCCGCGCACCGCAAGTGCGCGTACAGGTCGACGTCGAGCGTGCGACGGCGCTCGAGCAGGACGAGCTCGAGGTGGAGCTGACGGTCTCCTCGGAGACTCCGGTCGAGCGGCTCGAGCTGGTGCTCGTCGTCCCGGACGGGCTCGAGGTCGTCTCCGGTGCCAGCGCCCAGTCGCTCCGCCTCGCCTGGGAGGACGAGCGCACGCTCGAGCTGACTCTGCGCTGTGCCCGCTGGGGCAACTACGAGGTCGGCGACGTCCGCCTCCGCGCCCGGGACCGGCTGGGGCTGACCGTCTGGGAGTCCCGCGTCGACCGAAAGCAGCGGTTACGCGTGTACCCGCTCCCCGAGACGCTGCGCCGGATCGTCAGACCCGTCTCGACCCAGCTCTACACCGGCAACGAGGTGGCGCGCCAGAAGGGTGAAGGGACGGAGTTCGCCGACATGCGCCTGTTCGCCCCCGGCGACCGCGTCCGCTCGATCAACTGGCGCGCGAGCGCCCGACGCAACGAGCTCGTCGTCAACGAACGGCATCCGGAGCGGAACGCGGACGTGATCCTCTTCCTCGACACGTTCGCGGACGCACGCTCGGGCGGCCGCTCGACCCTCGACCTCGCCGTGCGCGCCACCGCCACGCTGGCGGCGCGCTATCTCGAGCGGCGTGACCGCGTCGGGCTCGTCTCGTTCGGCGGCGTCCTCCGCTGGCTGACGCCCGGAATGGGGTCGACGCAGCAGTACCGGATCGTCGATGCCCTGCTCGAGTCGGAGATCGTCTTCAACTACGCGTGGAAGGACGTCTCCGTGATCCCTTCGCGCGTGCTGCCGCCGCAGGCGCTCATCGTCGCGGTGACGCCGCTGCTCGACGACCGCGCCGTCGAGGCGCTCGCCGACCTGCGCGCCCGTCGCTACGACCTCGCGATCGTGGAGGTCTCGCCCATCGGCTTCACCGAACCGGGCGAGAGCGAGGCGGACAAGCTGGCGCACCGGCTCTGGGTGCTGCGGCGCGACGAGATCCGGGCCCGGTACGAGCGGCTCGGCGTCGCGGTGGCGAGCTGGAGCGACGACGCCCCTCTCGACGCGGTCCTGGAGGGGGTGAGGGCATTCAGGCGCCACGCGCAGATCGCGCGCGTCTAGCGGCGGGTGCCGCGGCGGTGGTGGCCGCCGCCGGCACGGGCCTGTGGCTGGCCGCCATCGCCGAAGACGGCTACCTCGTACGTGCAACGCTCGTGGCAGCGTTCCTCGCCGCCGCCCTGCTCGCCGGCGGGCTCGTGCTGCGCAAGCCGATCGTGATCCCGGCGGTGGTCTGCATCCTCGCGGCGCCGTACGTGGCGGCGCTGGGGTTCGAGATCGACGGGATCGACACGCGCGCGCCTCTGATCGCGGGGCTGCTCTTCGTGGTCGCCGAGCTCGCGTACTGGTCGCTGGAGCTGCGCGGGACGCTGGCGGACGAGCCGGGGACATACCTGCGCCGGGTCGCGCTCGTTGCCGGCCTCACGGTTGTCACGATCGCGGGCGGTACGGTCGTGCTCGCGGTCGTGGAGGCGGTTGCCGCCCGCGGAGCCGCGGTCGACATTGCCGGAGCGGCCGGAGCGATTGCCGCGATCGCGCTCCTGGCTCTGGCCGTGGGCAAGCGCACGAGCTGACGGATCGAGCCTTTGGGAGGCGGGCCGACCCTTTAGGGGTCTTGGCGCGATGAGCGTCCGCGAGAGCGGATGCTCATCCTGCGCAGAAAATCAACCCGCCGGATCCGGCTTCGGCGGCTGCATCGAGACGCCCGGCACGGGTCGCGGCTTGGGCTTCGGGGCCGGCTTCCGCTCGGCCTCGCCCTCGGCTGGAGCCTCCTCGAGCTCGGCAGCCTCCTCCGGGAAGACGGACTCCACGGCCTCACCGGCGAGCAACCGCTCGAACTGGTCCTTGTCGATCGTCTCGCGCTCGATCAGGATCGCGGAGAGCTTGTGCAGGTCGTCCATGTGCTCGCGGAGCACACGGTGCGCAGTTGCGTGCGCCTCCTCGATCACGCGGCGGATCTCATCGTCGATCTCGCGCGCGATCTCGTCGGAGTAGTCGGGCTCGTTGCCCATCTCGCGGCCGAGGAAAGGCTGGCTGTGATCGCGGCCGAGCACGCGCGGGCCGAGCTTCTCGCTCATCCCGTAGCGCATGATCATCGCCTTCGAGGTCGCGGTCACCTTCTCGAGGTCGTTCGCGGCGCCGGTCGTGACCTCGTGGAAGACGAGCTCCTCGGCTGCGCGGCCGCCGAGCGTCATCGCCAGGTCGTCCATCAGCGCGGAGCGCGTCGTCAGGTAGCGATCCTCGGTCGGCAGCGAGATCGTCAGGCCGAGCGCCTGGCCGCGGGAGACGATCGTGATCTTGTGGATCGGGTTTGTGTTCTCGAGGTGGAAGCCGACAAGCGCGTGACCCATCTCGTGGAACGCCGTGATCTTGCGCTCCTTCTCGCCGAGCAGCCGCGCCTTCTTCTCGGGGCCTGCGATCACGCGCATGATCCCCTCCTCCAGCTCATGCTGGTCGATCATCTTCTTCCCGTGGCGGGCGGCGAGGAGCGCGGCCTCGTTGATCAGGTTCGCGAGGTCGGCACCGGTGAAGCCGGGCGTGCCGGCCGCGAGCGTGTCGAGGTCGATCTCGGGCGCCAGCGGCTTGCCCTTCGAGTGCACCTCGAGGATCCTGCGGCGGCCGATCCGGTCGGGGCGGTCGACGACGATCTGGCGGTCGAAGCGCCCAGGGCGGAGCAGGGCCGGGTCGAGGATGTCGGGGCGGTTCGTAGCGGCGATCAGGATGATGTTGTCCTTCATCTCGAAGCCGTCCATCTCGACGAGCAGTTGGTTCAGCGTCTGCTCGCGCTCGTCGTGGCCGCCGCCGAGGCCGGCGCCGCGATGGCGGCCGACGGCGTCGATCTCGTCCATGAAGATGATGCAGGGGCTCGACTGCTTCGCCTGCTCGAAGAGGTCGCGGACGCGGGAGGCGCCGACGCCGACGAACATCTCGACGAAGTCCGAGCCGGAGATCGAGAAGAACGGAACGCCCGCCTCGCCGGCGACGGCGCGCGCGAGCAGCGTCTTACCGGTGCCGGGAGGACCGTAGAGCAGAACGCCCTTCGGGATCCGTGCGCCGAGCGCCTGGAACTTCTTCGGGTTTTCGAGGAACTCCTTGATCTCGTGCAGCTCCTCGACGGCTTCGTCGACGCCGGCGACGTCCTTGAACCCGATCTTCGGCGCGTCCGGTGTCATTCGCTTGGCGCGCGACTTGCCGAAGCTCATCACCTTTGAGCCGCCGCCCTGAACCTGGTTCATCAGGAAGATCCAGAAGCCGATCAGGAGCGCGAACGGAAGCAGCGAGATCAGCAGGCTGCTCCACCACGACGACCCCTTGCCCTTCGAGTCGTACGGGATGTTCTCTTTCTTCAGCACCTGCTCGACCGCGAAGGCGGAGAGGTCGTTCGGGTAGTTGACCTTGACCTTGTCGCCGCCGACCAGGGTTCCCTCGATCTGGTTGCGGGTCGGGGTGAACTTCGCCTCCTGGACGTTGCCCGCCTCGGCCTGCTGGATGAACTCCGAGTAGCTGACCTTCTCCTGGGCGTCCTTACGCGGGATCAGCGTCTGGCTCGCCAGATAGACGAGCAGAACGATCACGATCAGGGGGAACAGCGCGCTGCGGAAGAATCTGTTCACAGGGGTCATGGGAGGGTAGCAGCCTCAATGCCGCAAACCCTCGCCGTGACATATTGGCCACGGAGTCGTAATCCCCTGTTAATGCGGGGGAATCAGATCCGGATGCAATACCGCAACGTACGGCAGGTTCCGGTAGCGCTCGTCGAAATCGAGGCCGTAGCCGATCACGAACTTGTTCGGAATCTCGAAGCCGACGAACTTGACCGGAACCTCGATCTCGCGGCGCTCCGGCTTCGTCAGCAGGGCGCAGATCTCGAGCGAAGCGGGCTTGCGTGCCTTCAGGCTGCGCATCAGGTACGAGAGCGTCAGCCCCGAGTCGATGATGTCCTCGACCACGAGCACGTCGCGGCCGGCGATGTTCGTGTCCAGGTCCTTGAGGATCCGGACGACGCCCGAGGAATCGGTTGCAGCGCCGTAGCTCGAGATCGCCATGAAGTCGATCTCGCACGGAATCGAGAGCTCGCGCATCAGGTCGGCCATGAAGAAGACGGCGCCCTTCAGCACGCCGACGAGCAGCAGGTCGCGGCCCTCGTACTCGCTCGAGATCTCGGCGCCGAGCTCCGCGATCCGCGCCTGCAGCGGCTCCTGCTCGATCAGAACCTCGCCGACAGCATCCTTCACCGTCTCCACGTCACCGCTCCTTCCCACCCCGGCGCCTCCGCGACACCCGGCACCGCGACGACCTCGTCGCCGCTCACCACGAGCGGCCAGCCGTCGCGCTCCGCCTGGGGCACCTTCGCGTCCACGAGCAGATCCTGCACTTTCTTCCGGCGTCCTGCGAGGCGATCCCCCGGCCGGCGGGCGCGCACCTCCAGCCCGTCGTGCTCCGACGCGATCGTCCACGGCCCCCATTCGACCGAGCCCTCGAGCCGCAGCGTCTCGTACTCGCGGACGGCCCGCACGCCCGCGCCGAGGTCGGCCGACTTCGTTCCCTCGCGGCTCGCGAGCAGCTCGGCCAGCGTCCGCTCGAGCGTGCGCGGTAGTCGCGGGCGCTCGTCGGCGAGCGCGAGCAGCGAGGCGCGGGCGCGCGGATCTAGCTGCTCGAGCAGCGGCAGGATCTCGTTCCGGATCAGGCCGCGTTTGGTGCCCGAATTGGACGTGTCCTCCCGGTAGGGGAGCCCGCGCTCGTCGCAATAGGCGCGCGTCTCCTCACGCCAAACCTCGAGCAGCGGCCGGACAACGCCGTCCTCGCGCTTCGCCTTGATCCGCTGCGGCGAGCCAGAGGCGACGAGGCCGAGCAGGACCGACTCGACCTGGTCGGAGGCCGTGTGGCCGGTCGCGCGCAGCCGCTCGGTCGCGAACGAATAGCGCAACTCGCGCAGCCGGGCTTCCGTGGTTCCGGTCGCCTCGACGACGTCGGCGCCGAAGGCTTCACGGCAGAAGCGTGCGTCCTTGTCCGACTCGGCGCCGCGCAGCCCGTGGGCAACGTGGAGAGCGGAGACGCGGTAGCCGAGCTCGCCGAGCGCGTAACAGAGGCAGGTCGAGTCGGCCCCGCCCGAGACGAGGCAGGTCACCTCACCGCCCGGCTCGATCAGGCCCCGCTCGCGGATGAACGATTCGATGCGCTCCAGCATCGATCCATTGTGACTCAGAAGGCGGGGGCGGCGGCCCACGCCTCGAGCACCTCGATCGCGCGCTCGAGCTCGTCGCGCCCGATTCGGAGCACCTGCGCGTACTCGACCATCTCCATCCGGCTGCGAGGTGCGGTGCCCGCTGCGGCGTCGCGGAGATAGGCGAGCGGGAGTGAGTGCGCAACCAGCAGGATCGTCTCCTCGGGCCGGTCGAGCAGCTTCCTCAGGCCATCCGCGTAGCGCGCCGCGATCTCGCCGCGGTGCTCGCCGCCCTCGGGTGCGTCGAGCGGGCCCATGCCCCACGCCCACTCCCGGTAGCGGTCGAGCGAACCGCCCTCGAACTCGCCGTAGCGCGGGTCGTTCAGCTCGGGGACGACGAGCACGGGAATGTCGCGGCCTTCGAGCGCCACCTCCGCCGTCTCGCGAACACGCTCGAATTCGGTCACCGCAACGAGGTCGATCGGCTCATCCGACACCGCCTCGCCGAGCGCTCGCGCTTGCACGCGCCCCGCGTCGGTCAGCGGGCAGGCGACACCGGGGTCGCCGTTCACAAGCTGCTTTGCGCTGAACGCCGATTCGCCGTGCCGCGCCGCGAGCAGCGTCCTCACAGCAGGACGCTCCGGTAGTCGAGGACGTGGCTCATCCCGACGCGGTCGTAGAGGGCGATCGCGGCTTCGTTGTCGGCGCGGACGAAGAGACAGACGATTGGGACGCGCTCGAGCAGCAGCCGGATCAGGTCGCGCAGCCCGCGGCTCCCGTTGCCCCGGCCGCGGGCCTCGGGATCGGTCCACACCTGCTGCAGCTGCACCGCCTGCGGCGTCCACGCCGACGCTTCGGCCTTGAAGAGGATGACGCCGTCCTCCTCCCAGAGCCACGAGCGGCCCTCGTCGATCTGCGCCCGCGTGCGCCAGCGAAAGCCCTCCGCGTCACGCCGGAGCGGATCGATCCCAAGCTCGCCCTCGTGGGCGAGCGCACACGCTGGGACGAGCAGGTCGAGGTCGGAGGGTGCGGCCGGTCGGAGGCCGGTCTGCCCGGGCTCCGGCGCCGCCGAGATCGCGTAGACGGGCTGGCCGGGTCGGTCCTCGCGGGCGGCGGGAAGCCGCTTCCGTGCGGCCTCCCAGAGAGCGGAGACCGCGCGCTGCTCGCCGATCAGCATCCTGGCGCGAGCGCGGACGGCAACCGCCGCGAAGGCGCCGCAGCCTTCGCCCGACGGAACCACGTTCGCGCCCGAGTGGCAGAGCGCGACGAGACGGCCTCCGTCTTCGATTCCGTTGAAGCGGCCGAGGCCGCGGCGGGCCACGTCCTCGAGGAAGACGCGCTCGACCGGGTCGTCGGCGCAGTACTCGAGAATCTGCTCCAGCGGCGGCTCGACGATGTGCGTCACACCCTCGATCTTGGCGTATAGGGTCTCGCGGATGCCGATTCACGTGAGAGCCGAGCCGGGCGACTACGCCGAGGCCTGCCTGCTTCCGGGCGACCCGCTGCGGGCCAAGTACATCGCCGAGACCTACCTCGACGACGTCGAGCAGAAGAACTCCGAGCGCGGCCTGCTCGGCTACACCGGCACCTACGAGGGCAAGCGCGTGTCCGTGCAGGGCACGGGAATGGGCTGCCCCGGCGCGACGATCGTCTTCGAGGAGCTGATCCAGCTCGGCGTCAAGAAGCTGCTCCGCGTCGGCACCTGCGGCGGCTTGCAGGCGCACCACAAGCTGGGCGACATGATCGTCGCGATCAGCGCCGTGCCGGCCGACTCGACCGCCATGCATCTCGTCGCGGACGAGCCGCACTGCCCGACTGCGAGCTGGGATTTGATCCACGGCGCCGTCCACGTCGCCAAGGAGATCGGCCAGGACATGCACGTCGGCCCGATCGTCTCGAGCGACCTCTTCTACAACCCGGACGAGGGCCAGTACGAGCGCTGGTCGAAGCGCGGCGTGCTCGCGGTCGAGATGGAAGCGGCAGCGCTCTTCACCGTCGGCGCCATTCGCGGCGTCCAGGCCGGCTGCCTGCTGATCGTCAGCGACATCATCGTCGAGGGCGAGTTCAAGCGGGTCACCGACGACGAGATGAAGGCGGCGGTCGACCGGATGACGCGCGTCGCGCTCGCGACCGCCACCAGCGCCCATTAGCGACACCGTCTTCCTCGTCAACCCGGCCTCGGCGAACGGGTCGACGGGACGGCGCTGGGCGGAGATGGCGCACCGCGCCGCGACGAAGGGCCTCGCGGGCGACACGCTCTTCTCCGAGCGGCCCGGACAGCTGGGCGAGCTGGCCCGCGCCGCCGCGGACGGAGGCGCGAAGCTGCTCGTCGTCGTCGGCGGCGACGGATCGGTCAACGAGGTCGCGAACGGGATCGCCGGCCGTGACGACGTCGAGATCGCGATGATCCCGCGCGGCACCGGCTGGGACTTCGCCCGCACGTACAAGATCCCGCACAAGCTCGACGGCGCGATCGACGTGGCGCTGACCGGGGCGACGCGGACGATCGACCTCGGCCGTGCCAGCTACAGGGCCTGGGACGGCAGCGCCGCCGAGTCGCTCTTCGCCAACGTCGCGAGCGCCGGCATGAGCGGCGCGATCGCCCAGCGCGCGAACGAGACGACGAAGGCGCTCGGCGGCAAGGTCTCCTATCTCTGGGCGACCTTCGCGGTCTTCGCGAAGTGGCAGAACTCGGAGCTGCGGCTCACCGTCGACGGCGAGAGCCGGATCGGCCACATGCACGACGTCGTCGTCGCGAACGGCAAGACCTTCGGCGGCGGAATGATCATCTGTCCGGATGCGGAGCCGGACGACGGGCTCTTCGACGTGCTCACGATCGGCGACCTGACGAAGCGCGACCTGCTCGTGACGCTGCCGAAGACCTACCGCGGCTCGCACCTCCCCCACCCGAAGGCCGAGCTGCTCCGCGGCGCAGTCGTCACGGTCGACGCCGACGCGCCGCTGCCGGTCGAGCTCGACGGCGAGCAGCCTGGCACGACGCCGGTGCGGTTCGAGATCGTCCCGAGCGCCCTGCGGCTTCGGGTCCCCGCCGCCTAGTAACAGTCTGTTACTAGGCGAGGCGTAGGAAGCTCGCGAGCTCGTCGCGAAGCCGAGCGATCGCCCAGACGAAGCCGGGTCGAGGACCGCACGGCCAAGTAACAGTGTGTTACTAGGCCGGGGGCTTCTTCGCCGTCGCGGACTTGCGCGTGGCGGGCTTCTTCTTCGACGCCGGCTTCGGCTTCGCGGTCACTGCGAGCTGCTGCTCGAGCTTCGCCACTCGCTTCTCGAGCTCGTCGAGGCCGCGCAGCTTCTTCTGCATCTCGTCGAGCCGCGTCTTCGACTCGTTCATCATGTCGACGAGCTTCGAGCCGCCCGGGACATCCGACAGCTTGTTCAGCGCCTCGTGGCCGAGCTCGGTGAAGCGGGAGAGGATGTCGTTCTGCTTGGTCGTGCTGCGTGTTCTCGCCATGGCGCGATCGTACCCGCCTACGCGCGCACCGTAACGGGAGTGCCGGCGCGCGTCCGGTCGAAGAGCCGCTGGAGCAGGTCGTTGCGGACGCGGATGCAACCGGTCGAGACGGCGGCGCCGATCAGGTCGGGCCGGTTCGTGCCGTGGATCGCGATCGGCCCACCCTGCGTCCAGCCGGTCAGCACCTCCGAGAACGCGGAGATCCCGATCGCGCCGGGTCCGAACGGGCCGGAGGCATCGCCGGGCACGAGCACGACGATGCGCGTCGTCACCGCCGCCAGCTCGACGTCGGCCGCGCGCACCCAGCCGGTGACGCCGTTCGGCTTCAGCGGCAGCTGGACGTGGAACCAGTCCGGCTCGCAGTCCTCTTTCAGCCGCTGCGCCCGTACGGCGAAGACGTTGGGGACGCCGTTGACGTTCTCGCGCCCGAACGCCGCCAGCCGGCCCACACCGGGCTCCCGGTAGGCGACGGCGCTCACCCGGACGACCGCCGCCGCAGGCGCGCGCTGACGTTTCTGTGCGAACGACGTCTGAAGAGGGTGGAGGAGTCGGTGCGGCGGCTTCTTCACCGCTCCCCCCGCCGCAGCCGGCAACAGCCGACGCGAGGAGTATCACCAGCAGTGCACGCACGGACGCTCGGTAGCCAGGTCGATGCAGGTTCTTCACCCTTTTGGATCTTGTTCACACCCGACCAGCCCCTAACGTGAAAGGTGAGATGGCACGCAGCGACAGCAGCAAGCGCCCCGGCCGGCTGCATCAGCACAAGGCCGTGGTCGCGCACGCGCTCCGCCAGCACGCCGGGATCCCGTACGAGGTCGAGCAGAAGGTCTGCACCGACTGCCGCACGGTTCTCGACGAGCGCACGGTGCGCCGGGCCGCGGCATAGCGAGAGGCTCAGCCGCGCCTTTGGGCCGCGAAGCGGCCCCTTTAGGGGTTTTCGCGCGATGAGCATCCGCTGCTGCGGATGCTTATCTTGCGCCAACAATGCAGGGCTACAACTACTCGACCGACGTCGTCGTCCGCTTCGCGGAGACGGATGCGCAGGGGATCGCGCACCACGCGTCCTTCGTGGTCTGGCTCGAGGTCGCGCGCGTCGGCTACCTGGCCGAGCATGCCGGCGGCTACCGCGCGATCCAGGAGCAGGGCGTCGAGGCGCTCACGACCGAGGTGAACGTCCGCTATCTCCGGGCGGCGCGCTTCGACGACCGCCTGCGCGTCTGGGCACGGTGCGTCGACCTACGTGGGGCGCGCTTTCGCTACGAGTACGTGGTCGAGCGCGACGGCGAAGTGGTGGCGGAAGGGTCGACGTCGCACGCGATTGTCGACCGCGTGACGCACCGGCCGATCCGGCTGCCGCAATGGTTCGTCGAGGCGGTCGCTACGGCTGAGTCGTAGCGGGCTCGGTCTGCGTCGGCGGCGGCGCCGGCGTCTCGGCCTTCGGCTTCGTCTTGGGCTTCGGCGGCGGCTTCGTGCCGACGCGGATGATCCGGTACTCGCCGCGGTAGGAGGTGTTCCAGGTCTCGTCGTGCAGGAGCGTGCCCTCCTCGTCGTAGACCTTGCGCGTGACAGCAGTCGCGCGCGCCGGCGAGCCCTCCTCCTCGACCGTGGTCTCTCCCTTGAGCAGAGTCGGGTCCTTGACGCGGCGGATCGGCGCCGGCCCCGTCTCCCTGATCGAGCCCGTCCCGCTCTCGACGCGCCGCTCGGGGCCGCCGCCGTAGATCGAGACCGTGATGCCGGCTCCGCCCGACGCGCCGCCGACGAAGATCCACTTCGGCGTGTCGTTGACGAACCTGAGGTCGAGGTCCGGATAGTTGACGGTCGCGTCGCGGCCGAGCTGGTAGCGGCTGATGTAGAGCGAGTGCGGGTTGCGCTCGGCGATCTTCAGCCCTGCCTCCCACGCGGCGTTGAAGACGGTCGTCGCGACCTGCGAGACGCCGCCGCCGACGTCCTCGTCGTACTCGTCCTTGATGATCACGGGCGCCGGCCGGAAGCCTCGCTCGATCGTGCGCTCGCCGACACGGTCGTTGAAGGAGAACGTGGCGCCCGGGGCGATGAGCGCGCCGTTGAGCAGGGACACACCGAGCTGGAGGTTCGTGATCCGGTCGGGGGTTCCCGCGTAGAGCGTCGTGTACGAGGAGAGGCGGCGCTCGATCCCCATCGCCTGCGCCTCGGCGGTGGTCAGCTCCGCCTCCGCGGTGCGGACGACGAGGGTCGCCGACCGCTCGCCGGTCGAGACCACGGCGGCGAGCAGCGCCTTCGCGGTGGCGGGCACATCGACGGCGAGGCCATCCTTGGCCGGAACGATCTCGATCCCGTCGCCGACGGGCCGGAAGGTCGCGTCGGCGGGTGGGCGCTCGACCGTCTTGCGGAGCTTCGCGAACCAGGCCTCGGCGCCGGGGCCGGCGATCGCCACATCGGTCGTGCCCGCGACCGGAAGGCTGAGCAACTCGGCGATGCGCCAGCGCGGCAGCTTCCAGCGCGTTCCCTCGTACTCGAGCCGGACGGGAGCGGAGAGCGCGGTCCGCGCCTGAGCGGCGGCCGGCGCGAGATCTGCCTCCGTCACGTCGACGGGATCGAGCCGCACCGGCAGCGCGATCGGCTGGCCGCGCTCGAGCCGTGCCAGCGAGCGGACGATCCGTGGTGCGGCGGCATCACGGGCGAGCCGCCGGCCGGATTGGCCTGGCACGATCTCGACAGCGAGGCCGCGACGTACGAGCTTCGCCTCGACGTGGCGCTGGTCGATCGCGCGGGCGAGCCCGGCGAGCTTGAAGTCGAGCGCCGCCTCGTACGCCTGCACCGGCGGCGCGATCTCCGAGCCGAAGAACCGGGTCTGGAGGCGCTTGAAGCCGCGGACAGGCCCGAAGCCCTCGCCCTCTCGGGCCGCCGACTCGACCGCCGTCGCCCAGTCGGCCTCGACGCCGAGCGTCGTCGCCTTGATCGGATACTCCTCGCCACCCGCGGTGAAGACCACCGGCACGCGGGCGACGCGGTCGAACCGGCGCTCCAGCAGGGTCCGCGCCTCCTTCTTCGTCAGCCCGCTGACGTCGACGCCGGCGATGTGGACTCCTTCGGCGATCCGCACGGAGGAGCCCGCGAAGGCAAGGCCGATCAGCGCCGTCAAGACGGCGATGAGCGCCAGGGTGACGAGTGACCACCGCGCGATCAGGCGCGCTGGGCGGTCCCCCACTCCGGCGCGGACCGATGTCGTGTCGACCCGCACGAGCCGGTCAGTGTAGCCACGGCTCTGGCCGTTGCCTGTTGCGGATTGGTGAAGCTTCGGCCCGCTAGCGGCGCAGGTACTGCGTGATCACGTGGCGCTGGATCTCGGAGGTGCCCTCCACGATCTGAAGCACCTTCGCGTCGCGCATCCACTTCTCGACCGGATGGTCGCGCATGATCCCCGCCCCGCCCAGCACCTGCACGGCGTCGGTGGTGACGCTCATCGCGACGTCGGCCGCGAAGCCCTTGGCGTAGGAGCCGAGCAGACCCGCGTCCTCACCGGCGTCAAGCGCCGCCGCCGCCCGCCAGACGAGCAGCCGCGACGCCTCGACCTGCATCGCCATGTCCGCGAGCTTGAACGAGACGCCCTGCTTCGCGATCAGCGGCTTCCCGAACGCGCGCCGCTCGTTCGCGTAGTCAGTCGCGTACTCGAACGCGGCGCGGGCGATCCCGACCGCCGATGCCGCCACCTGGGGGCGCGAGTGCATGAAGAAGTCCATTGCGATCGCGAAACCCTCGCCCTCCTCGCCGAGCAGCCGGTCGGCCGGAAGGCGCGATTCGTCGAAGACGATCGAGCCCGTATAGGAGGAGCGAAGGCCGAGCTTCGGCTCCTTGCGGCCCGCGCTGACGCCCGGATCGCCCGCCTCGACGAGGAAGGCCGTGATCGCCCCATCGAGCTTCGCGAAGACGATCGTCAGCTCGGCGATGCCACCGTTCGTGACGTAGCACTTCTCGCCGCTGACGACGTAGCCGTCGCCGTCGCGGCGCGCGGTTGCCTGGATGCCGGAGACGTCCGAGCCGGCGCCCGGCTCCGTGAACGCGATCGCGGCAAGGCAACCTTCCTCCGAGGCGAGCCGCGGCAGCCAGCGTTGCTTCTGCTCCTCCGTGCCCGACCGCAGCAGCGGTCGCACCGGGAACATCGTCGCCCCGATCGGTGCCGCGAGGCCGGCACAGCCCCAGGAGAGCTCCTCCGCGATCAGGCTCGAGGTGACTGCGGCGACGCCGCCGCCGCCGTACTCGGCCGGGATCGCGTGCGACGTGAGCCCGAGCGCGGCCGCCTTGCCGAGCAACTCGGATGGGCAATCCTCACGCTCGTCCCACTCGCGCGCGATCGGCCGCAGCTCCCGCTCCGCGAACCCATGCGCGAGGTCCCGCAGCTCCCGCTGCTCCGCCGAGAGCTGAAAGCCGATCCCGGCCGCGAGGCTAGAAGACGAAGAGCTCGACGCCACCGGAGACCTGGAGCTGGATGCCGGTGATGTAGTTGGCAAGGTCGGAGCAGAGGAAGCAGATCGCATTCGCGATGTCCTCCGGCTCGCCCGGTCGCTTGAACACGGTCCGGTTCGCGATCCGCTCGTTCATCGCCGGGTTGGCGAAGTGGAACGCCTCGGTGCCGATGATCCCCGGCACGATCGCGTTGCAGGTGATCCCGTAGCGGCCGCCCTCCATCGCGAGCGTCCGCGTCAGGCCGAGGATGCCGGCTTTCGTGGTCGAGTAGCTCGCCTGGCCGAAGCCGCCGAGCGTGCCCGCGACCGAGGCCATGTTGATGATCCGGCCCCACTCGCGCTCCTTCATGTGCGGCCAGACCGCCTGCGCGCAGTTGAAGCCGCCTGTGAGGTTGACGCGCAGGTCGCGCTCCCAGAGCTCGGGGTTCTGGTCGTGGAACTGACCGACGTGATCGAGCGTGCCTGCGTTGTTGATCAGGATGTCGACCGAGCCGAACTCCTCGACGACGCGATCGACCGTCTGCTGCACCTGCTCGCGGTCGGTGACGTCGCACTTGATCGCGGCCGAGCGCCGGCCGAGGGCCTGGATCTCCTTCGCGGTCGCCTCCGTGTAGACGATCCCCTGCGCCTTCGCCACCTGCGCGAGCACGCCGTACGACTCGGCGGTCTCGGTCGACTCGTCCGACTCGACCTGGATGTCGGCGATGACGACGTCGGCCCCCGCACGTGCGAGCGCGAGCGCGTCCGCACGCCCGAGGCCGCGCGAGCCGCCCGTGACGAGGGCAACCCGCCCGGAGAGGTCGATCTCGATGGCCATGCCGCGATCCTACGTTGATAGAAGAGCCGGATGCACCGGATCGAGATCACGGAGCGGCGAGCCCGGCTCGTCCGGCGTCACCGGCTCGCGCCGGCAGACCGCGCGACGGATCCGCTCACGGTCGCCCGGTCGCTCGTCTGCCTCCACGCCACGGACGCGGTGTCGGTCTTCCTCTCGATCCAGGCGCGCAGCGACGGCCTCGCGCCCGCGGACGTCGAGCGCGCGCTGTACGACGAGCGGAGCCTCGTGCGCATGCTCGCGATGCGGCGCACGCTCTGGGCGGTCCCGCGCGAGCTCGTCCCGGTCGTGTTCGCGGCCGCGACGAAGGGCGTCGCGGCGACGCAGCGGAAGCGGCTCGAGGGCTTCATCCGCGACAGCGGCGTCTCGACTCGCCCCAACGCGTGGCTCACTCGCGCCGGCAACGCCGCCTTCGCCGCCGTAGCGGCGCGCGGCGAGGCGATGACGCGCGAGGTCGTCGCCGACGTGCCGCTGCTGGCGACCAAACTCCGCTTCGGCGCCGGCCGCTGGGTCACCGAGCAGAGCGCGGGCGCGCGCGTCCTGCCACAGCTCGCGATGGAGGGACGGCTCGTCCGCGGCCGGCCGCGCGGCTCGTGGATCAGCCCGCAGTTCCGCTGGGTGACGACCGAGGACTGGCTCGGCGGGCCGATCGAGGAGCTGGACGTCGCGGCGGCGCAGGCCGAGCTGCTGCGCCGCTGGCTCGCGGCATTCGCACCGGCGACCGACACCGACATCCGCTGGTGGACGGGCTGGACCGCGCGGGAGACGCGCGCCGCGCTCGCGGCTGTGCCGCATGTCGAGGTCGACCTCGACGGCGCGACCGGCTACGTGCTCGCGGACGACCTCGAGCCGACGCCTCCCGCGGAGCCTACGGCGGCGCTGCTGCCGACCCTCGACCCGACGACGATGGGCTGGAAGGAGCGCGACTGGTACCTCGGCGAGCACGCCGGCATCCTGTTCGACTCGAACGGCAATGCCGGCCCGACGGTCTGGTGGGACGGCCGCGTCGTCGGCGGCTGGTCGCAGCGACGGTCCGGCGAGATCGTCTACCGGCTGCTCGAGGACGTAGGTGCAGACGCCGTCGCTGCGGTCGAGAGGGAGGCGGCACGGATCGGCGCCTGGCTCGGCGACGTCCGCTTCTCGCCCGGCTTCCTGCCCCCCTTCCAGCGCGCGTTGGCCGAGTCCTAGCTCCGCGGCAGGAAGATCTCCTTGGCGATCACGAGCCGCTGGATCTGCGACGTCCCCTCGTAGATCTGGAACAGCTTCGCGTCGCGCATCAGCTTCTCGACCGGGTACTCCTTCATGTAGCCGTAGCCGCCGAAGACCTGCACCGCGTCGGTCGTCACCTTCATCGCCGTGTCGGCGGAGAAGCGCTTCGCGAACGACGACTCGAGCGTCGCCCGCTGGCCCTGGTCGTGCAGCCAGGCGGCCTGCCAGACGAGCAGCCGCGCAGCGGCGATCTCGGTCGCCATGTCGGCGATCATGAAGTTGACGCCCTGGTGCATCGCGATCGGGACGTCGAAGGTGACCCGCTGCTTCGCGTACTCGACCGCATGCTCGTAGGCCGCCTGGGCGACCCCGACGGCGCCGGCCGCGGTGCCGGGACGCGTGAAGTCGAGCGTCTGCATCGCGATCTTGAAGCCCTCGCCCTCCTCGCCGAGCCGGTTCTCGACCGGGACGACGACGTCGGTGAGCGCGAACGCCGAGGTGTCCGTGGCCCGCTGGCCCATCTTGTCGAGGTGCTTCTCCATCTGCACGCCGGGCGCGTCCATCGGGACGATGAAGGCGGAGATGCCCTTGTGGCCCTTGGCCGGGTCGGTCTTCGCGAACACGACCGTCCAGGCCGCGTGGCCCGCGTTCGTGATGAACGTCTTGGAGCCGTTGAGGACGTACTCGTCGCCGCGGCGCTCGGCCGTCGTCTTCAGCTTCGCGACATCAGATCCCGCCTCCGGCTCGGAGAGGCCGAAGGAGCAGAGGATCGGCTGCTCGAGGAGTGGCGGCAGCCACTTGGCCTGCTGCTCCTCGGAGCCGGCGATGATCACGGGGCCAGCGCCGAGGCCGTTCGCGCCGATCGACGTGCCGATGCCGGAGCAGCCCCAGTTCAGCTCCTCGCCGACCAGGATTCCCTCGAAGGTGGAAAGACCGAGGCCCCCGAGGGACTCCGGCACGTGCAGGTTCATCAGGCCGAGCTCGTGCGCCTTCGCGACCACGTCGGCGGGATGCGTCTGGTGCTCGTCGTACTCGGCCGCCTTCGGCCGGATCTCCTTCTCGGCGAACTCGCGCGCGAGCTCGCGCAGACCCCGCTGCTCTTCGGTCAGGGCGAACGAGACGCCCGAGCCGATTCCCTGCTCGATCGTGGCCATCGCTTTCACTGCTCCCGCGTCGATTGACTAGTCAGTCAACCGAAGTGTAGGGCGCCTCACCGCAGCTCGTCAAGCCGCGATTCCCGCATTCACGCGGTACTCTGGAGCGCTCGTGGGTCTCCGAAGGGTGAACGTCCTCGCCGCGGCGGTCGCGGCTTCGTCCGTCCTCGTCGCCCCTGCCGGGGCGGCCACCGGCGCACGTCCCCCCGTCGTCTGGCTGAAGGGCGAGGGCAACTTCACCAAGGCGCACCGGACGGTCCAGTCGATCGACAAGATCGTCGTCCACGTCACCGAAGGCAGCTTCTGGGGCTCGGTGCGCTGGCTGAAGAGCCCACGCGCCCACGCGTCCTCGCACTATGTCGTCGCGCGCAACGGCAAGATCGTCCAGCTCGTCCACCTCTCCGACATCGCCTGGCACGCCGGCCACTGGGGCACGAACGAGCAGTCGGTCGGCATCGAGCACGAAGGCTTCACGTATGGGCCGGGCGGGTTCACCGACGCGCAGTACCGGGCGTCCGCCCGCCTGGCGGCGTGGATCGCGCGGCGGTCGCTGATGCCGATCGACCGCCGGCATCTGATCGGCCACCGTGACGTGCCGGACGGCCGCGGCGGCCGCGGCGGCTCCTCGCACCACACCGACCCGGGCCCACACTGGAAGTGGGACTACTACGTGCGCCTCGTCCGCCGCTACGCCGGGGTCATCCGGCTGAGCGTGAAGCCGCTCGTGCCCGAAGGGCCGCTGCGGGGGATCGTCTCCTGGCGCGCCAAGGCCTCGCCGGACATCGGGCGCGTCGAGTTCATCGTCGACGGCCGGGTCGTCCACGTCGACGCGCGCCGTCCGTTCGCATATCCGCTCAACACGACGAGGCTCGCGAACCGCAGCTACAAGCTGCAGGTGCACGGCATCGCCGGCCCGGGCCGCTACGACGTCGAGGGGACGCGCGTCGTCGTCGACAACAAGACGTTCGCACTCACGAGCGCAGGCGCGCGGCCCTGGATGCTGGCGCCGAGCACGATCCGGCTGCGCGTGCGTCCGTGGGGCCAGAAGGCGGCGAGGATGGTGCTCTCGGTTGACGGCAGGCGTCGCGCGGTCGACCGGAGACCGCCCTTCCTCTTCTCGTGGAGCACGAAGCGGGCTAAGCCTGGCAGGCACGTGCTCGAGGTGGTCGCGACCTCGATCGACGGCCGCACGGCGACCCGACGGATCCCGCTGGTCGTCCCGGCGCCGCCGAAGCCGGCGCCGCGGCCAAAGCCGAAGCCCGTGCCGCTCGCGCTCACGGGGATGAGCGTCGCCGACGGCCAGGAGGTCACCGGGCTCGTGCTCTGGCGCGTCGACGTGCGCGGTCGCGCGGAGCGCGTCGAGTTCCTCGTCGACGGCGTCGTGCGCGGGACGGATGTCGCCGCGCCCTACACCTTCGGCTGGAACGCGAGCGCCGAGCCGGCCGGCACGCACCGCCTGACCGCGCGCGCGGTCGGCACGAAGACGGTCGAGGCGACCGTCACCGTATCGAGCGCCGGTAGCGCAACACCCTGACGAGCTTCGCGTCGAGCTCACCCGAGCGCGCGAGCGGCACGAGCGCGTCGACGATCCTCTTCGCGTCCCGCGCGCTCGTCGTCAGCACCATGTCGGCGCCCGCCCGGAGCGCCAGCCGCGCCCAGAAGGGCGCATACGGGCTGCCGAGAACGCCGAGCGAGTCGGTGATCGCGACGCCGCGAAAGCCGAGCCGGCGCAGCAGCTCGTAGGTCTTCCGCTCGAACGACGCGCGGCGCGGCCCGAGCCGGGGGTAGATCGCGTGCCCGACCATCACGCAGGGAACGCCGGCGCGGATCGCAGCCTGGAACGGCGCCAGATCCTGACTCCGGAGGACGCCGTAGACGCGCGCGACATCGGTCGACTTCGCCGTCGAGCCGAGTCCCGGAAAGTGCTTGACGCAGGCGGCGCTGCCGAGCCCGCGCGCGAAGGCGACGCCGTACTCCGGCTGCGCGAACTGGCGCGAGCCGAGCGGCCCGTCCGCGAGGTCGAGCACCGGCGCGAAGGTCGCATGCACGCCGGCTCGGCGGAGCCCGGCAGCCGTCTCGCGGCCGGCCCGGAACGCCTCCGCCGTGCTTCGGTACTGGGAGGCGGCCCGCCACGGTGCGAGCGCACGGAACGTCTTCACCACGCCTCCCTCCTGATCGGCGAAGACGATCGATCCGGCCGGCCGCGCGGCGTCCGTGTTCCACTGGCGGACGAGCACGCCGCCGAAGCCCTCGCCGGCGGGCATCCCGGCGACGACCACCGCCTCCGCCTTCTCCTGCGGCGTCATCGCCGCCACCTCGGCTTCGGCAGAGCCGGAGAGCAGGAGCGTCAGAGCCGGGACGATCGCCGCGAGCACGCGGCCACGGTACCCTTGGCTCCATGGCCGTAACCGAGAAGAAGACTGCGCTCGACCCGCTCGACTTCCTCGCGATCGACGCCCTGCTGGACGACGAGGAGCGGGCGATTCGCGACACCGTGCGCGACTTCGTCCGCGAGCGCGTGCTGCCCGACGTCGGCGACTGGTTCGAGCAGGGGATCCTCCCGCGCGAGCTGATGGCGGAGCTCGGCAAGCTCGGCCTCTTCGGCATGCATCTCGACGGCTACGGCCTCCCCGGCGCCAGCGCCGTCGCCTACGGGCTCACGTGCCTCGAGCTCGAGGCGGGAGACTCCGGCGTCCGCAGCGCCGTCTCGGTCCAGGGCTCGCTCGCGATGTTCTCGATCTGGAAGTGGGGCTCCGAGGAGCAGAAGCAGCGCTGGCTGCCGCCGATGCACACCGGCGAGGCGATCGGCTGCTTCGGGCTGACCGAGCCGGACGCCGGCTCCGATCCGGGCTCGATGCGCACGTCGGCCCGCCGAGACGGCTCGGACTGGATCCTCAACGGCGCCAAGATGTGGATCACGAACGGGACGATCGCCGACGTCGCCACGGTCTGGGCGCGGACGGAGGACGGCGCCATCAACGGCTTCCTCGTCGAGAAGGGGATGCCCGGCTTCACGGCTCCCGAGATCCACAAGAAGCTCTCGCTGCGCGCCTCCGTCACCTCCGAGCTCGTTCTCCAGGACGTCCGCGTCCCGGAGGAGAACCGCTTCCCCGACGTGGACACGCTGCGCGGCCCGCTCTCCTGCCTGAACGAGGCGCGCTACGGAATCGTCTGGGGCGCCGTCGGCGCGGGCCGTGCCTGCTTCGAGGCCGCGCTCGACTACGCCAAGGAGCGGATCGTCTTCGACAAGCCGATCGCCGGCTACCAGCTGACGCAGCAGAAGCTGGCGGAGATGGCGCTCGAGCTGAACCGCGCGCTGCTCGTCGCGCTCCACATCGGCCGGATGAAGGACGACGGCACGCTCCGTCAGGAGCACGTCAGCCTCGGCAAGATGGGCAACGTCCGCGGCGCGATCGAGGTCGCCCGCCAGGCGCGCACGATCCTGGGTGCGAACGGTGTCACGCTCGAGTACCCGGTCATCCGCCACGTGAACAACCTCGAGTCCGTCCTCACCTACGAGGGCACGCACGAGGTGCACACGCTCGTCGTCGGCAATGCGCTGACCGGCGAGAACGCGTTTCGGTAGGTCTGGCGGAATGGCCATCCGTTCCGGGGAGCGCCGGTACGCCGGATCGGGGATGGCCGCGGGCGGCGCGATCGCCGACACTCTTGACATCCGCATGTACTGCCGCCGCCGCAGGCAGCCGTATCCCCGCAGCAACCGACCCCGTCCGCAAGCGGGGTCGCTGCGTTTCTAGGAGGGTCCTAGGACTCGCCCTCCCAGTAGCCGACCGCGTCGTCGCGCCGGAAGAGCTGCGGCGGGTCGGCGTCGTTCCCGGGCCACACGCCGACCTTGCCGCTGTCCGGGTAGACCGCGAGCTGGGGGCTGTCCTTGGTCGAGGCAATCAAGAACCGCACCGGCTCGTCCGTGTCGTTGCGGACGAGATGCGCGCCCGTTGGGCCTTCCGGGAAGCAGACCACGTCCCCGGCGCGCAGCTCGTGCTCCCCGTCGGGAACGCGCAGCGTGGGGCGACCTGCGACAACGAGCAGCCACTCCTCGGCGCCGTACTCGTAGTGGTAGGGGAACGAGCGCTCGCCGGGCTGGAGCTCGTAGACGCTCGCGCCGAGCTTCTCGGCGCCGAGCAGCGGGCCGAGACGGGCGGCGCGCCACGTGAAGCCGGCCGGCTCGGTGCGTTCGTCGTCGAGCTCGCCGTCGAAGAGGTTGAAGGACTTCACGGACGCCTCCCTCGCTTCGCTCAGTCGCGCGGGGAAACCCGGTTTCCCCCGCGAGCCCCCTGCGCGTCGTCGCCGATGCCATGGCATCGGCGCGCTCTATGGGGAACCCGCCGGTTCCCCCGAGCCCCCCTCCTGGCTGCGTGACTGCGTCACGCGCTTATCCTCCCACGGTGCGCCTCCTCGCAGCAATCGCCGCCGTGCTCGCCCTCGCGCTGCCGGCGGCCGCCGCGCCACCCGGCGCGGGCGTGCTCGTGCCGGGACGCAGCCTCGGCGGGATCGAGCTCGGCGCGACGAAGGCCGAGGTCGAGCAGGCTTGGGGACGCGCCTACGGCGTCTGCCGCGGCTGCGCCCGCGAGACCTGGTACTTCAACTACTACGCCTTCCAGCCACGGGGCGCGGGAGTCGAGTGGCGGAACGGCCGCGTGGTCGCGCTGTTCACGATCTACCAGCCGCTCGGCTGGCGGACGCCGAAGGGCCTCGAGCTGAACGATCCGGCGTCGCGGATCACCGGCAGCTACGGGCCGCTGAAGACGGTCGGGTGCAACGGCTACTCGGCGCTGGTGCTGGAGGGACGCAGCGCAACGACGGCGTTCTACGTCCTAGGTGATCGGCTCTGGGCTTTCGGGCTGTCCCGACCCGGCGTTCCGCTCTGCCGCTGACAGGCTGAGTACGAGCGGGATCGCGAGCAGCACCGGGACGCCGAGGATCGGCCAGAGCGCCTGGTAGCCCGCGCGTGTCGTCGAGCGTGCCGGAGAGGAGATCGATCGCGGCCCCTGCGAGCAGTGGGCCGGTGAGCAGCCCGATCCCCTTCGTCGTCGTCGCAAGGCCGGAGATCGCGCCCCGGTCGGCAGGTGGCATCAGCTTGAAGAGGAGGCCCCACGCGAGCGTCATCACCGTGCCGCCGGCGATCGAGACGACGAAGATGACCGGCAGGTACCACGTCTGCCATGTGGTGCCGAAGCCGCCGAGGACGAGGCCAACGCCGTAGACGGCGGAGGCGAAGGCGATCACACGGCTGAGCCCAAGCCGGTCGCCGAGGAAGCCCGAGCCGGCGGCGGCGACGATGTAGCCGGCAGCGACCGCGGCGAGGACCGCGGTCGTCGTCCCGAGCGGCTGGCCGAGGCCGAGGGTGAGATAGAGGACGACGAACGTGCGTGCGCCCGCGAACGCCCCCTCCCAGGCCGTGTTGGCGATCAGGAATCGCCGCACGTCCGGATCGCGGTGGAAGACCTTCCAGCTGTGGTGCAGGTAGGCGCGGACGCCCTCGAAGACGCGGCCGTGGCCCCCGTCCTCTCGCACGAACAGGATCGGCGTCGCGCACGCCGCGACGACGACAAGGGCCGCGACGAGGAACGGGAACGGCTCCCAGACGTGGAAGAGCGCGCCGCCGCCGATCAGCGCCGTGCCGAGCGCGGCCCCGCGCATCAGGTGCTGCGCGCTCTGGGCGCGGCCGTAGATCCGCTCCGGCAGCAGGTCGGGGTAGAGGCCGCGGTAGGGCGGCTCGTAGACGTAGTAGGCGAAGAAGAACGCGAAGACGAGCAGCGCGGTCGTCCAGAGGCTCGGCATGAACGCCATCAGCGCGAGGCAGAACCCGATCGGGCCGAGCGCGACGAGCATGAACGGGCGCCGGCGGCCGAGCGGGGTGTGGAACGAGTCGCTCCACGGGCCGATGACCAGCGGCAGCGTGATCGCGAAGAGCCCTTCCGCCGCGAGAACGAGCGCGATCAGGGTCGCCGAGGTCGTGAACTGCCCGAGCAGCGGCGGCAGGTAGGCCGCCGTCGTCGTCAGCGAGAACGCGAGCCCGAAGGCGCCGAGGCCGAGCGTCCAGACGACCCGGCCGTAGCCGGGCTCAGACGGGCGCTGCTGCCCCGTCCCGCGTAAGCCCGCCGCTGACGAGGGCGAGAACGGTTCGCTCGGCACGCGCCACCTCCTCGTCGCCGTCCGGCAGCTGCCCGAGCACCCAGCCGGTGAGGATCTCCTCGAGCCCGCCGTAGAAGATCCAGCTCGCGAGCCGGGGATCGAGGTCGTCGCGGAAGGAGCCGTCCGCCTGGCCGCGCTCGATCACGCGCTGGATCGCCTGGAAGCCGGCACGGATCTCGTCCACCTGGCCCTGCAGCTGGGGGCTGCGCGCGACCTCACGCACCATCACCCGCACGAGGTCGGGGCGGTCGCGCCACGCGCGCAGCAGCGTCTTCGCGATCGCGCCGAGCTGCGCCAGCGGCGGCTCGCCCGATGCCTCGATCCGCGCGAACGCCTCGAGCAGCTGGCTCCAGTTCTCGCGGAAGACGGTCTCCAGCACCTCCTCCTTCGAGGAGAAGTAGTGGTAGAGCAGGCCGTGCGCGATTCCCGCCTCCTCGGCGATGTCGCCGACGCGCGAGGTGTGGTAGCCCTTCGTCGCGAAGACGCGAACGGCCGCGTCGAGGATGACGCGGCGCTTCTCGGGCCCGCCGGCCGGAGTTGGAGTTGAACGGTCAGTCAACGTCGACTGACTGTAGTACGTTCATCGGCGGTGGAGCCACTGGCCGGAAAGCTGGTCGTCGACCTGACCAGGTATCTCCCCGGCGCGTTCGCGTCGCGCGAGCTGCAGCGGCTGGGCGCACGCGTCGTCCGGGTCGAGCCGCCGGAGGGCGATCCGATGCGTCACGTCGCAGCGGCGTGGGACGAGGCGCTGAATGCCGGCAAGGAGTCGGTCGCCTGCGACCTGAAAGCGGAGCCGGAGCTCGCGCGGGCGCTGCTCGCTCGAGCGGACGTCGTGCTCGAGGGGTTCAGGCCCGGTGTTGCCGCCCGCCTCGGCGTCGGTCCCGACGACGCGCCTCCTTCGGCCGTCTACTGCTCGATCACCGGCTTCGGAGCCGGCGGGCCGCACGCCGCGCGCGCGGGGCACGACCTCAACTACCTCGGCTGGGCGGGCGTGCTCGAGGACACCGCTCCGGCCCTGCCGCCGCTCCAGCCGGCCGACCTCGCGGCAGGCGCCCTCGGCGCCGTGGCGGAGATCCTCGCTGCACTGCTCGAACGGGAGCGCACCGGGCGCGGCGCCCGCCTGACGATCTCGATGACGCACGGCTCGCATCGCCTCGTCTCGCACCGGCTCGGCGGCGACCCGCTGCCGCGGTTCCTCACCGGCGGGCTCGCCTGCTACCGGATCTACGGGACGGCCGACGGTCGGCAGCTCACCGTCGGCGCGCTCGAACCGAAGTTCTTCGTCCGGCTCTGCGAGCTGATCGAGCGACCGGAGCTCGCCGAGCGGCACCTCGTCGCCGACGCGCAGGACGAGCTCGCGGCCGAGCTCGCGTCCGCCTTCGCACAGCGGCCGCTCGGCGCCTGGCTCGAGCTCTTCGACGGCGAGGACGTGTGCGTCGGCCCCGTCGCGACGCTGGCGGAGGCGGCAGCCGAGTTCGGCGATGGAACCGTCATGCCGTCCGCCCGCGTCGGGCAGCATACGGCGGCATGGCGGGCCGAGCTCGACTCTTCCTGACCGCGGTCGCGCTGGCGCCGCTGCCCTTGCTTGCCGCCGTCGCCTGGAACACCGAAGCGGAGGCCGCGCGCGGGCTCGCGCGCGCCGTGGTCTCGGTACGCGACGGCGACCTCTTCGTCGGCGAGCGGCAGGTGACGAGCGGGGGCGGCGACAGCGACCCAGACTGGTCGCCCGATCAGCGCCGGATCGCCTTCGTCCGCCAAGACCCGGGCAAGCGCTCGTCGAGCCTGTACGTGATCCGCCGAGACGGGCGCGGCCTGCAGCGCCTGACCCGCGGCGAACAGGTGGTCGCGATGCCGGCCTGGCGCGGCGACGGGCGCCTCCTTGCCTACGCCGCGAGCCCGCTGGCCGGCGGCAGCTTCGACATCTGGGCGGTCTCACCCGACGGCGGTGGGGCGCGCCGCGTCCTGACCGGGCCGGCGGAGCAGATTGCGCCTGCCTTCACCCGAGCGGGCAGGGTCACCGCGCGGGCGCTCACGCCGGGCGAGCAGTTCCCGACGAAGACGAGCGACTCCGGCACGCCGCAGGTGGGGCCGCGCGAGCTGCTGCCCGATCTCGACCAGCGCGCCCCGTTCCGGCTCACGATCGCCGGTACGAAGCTCGGCTTCGCCTCGGCGACGGACAACATCGGCGAAGGGCCCGTCTGGATACGGGGCAGCCGGCCCTCTGCGACCGGCCCGATGCGCGCGACACAGCTCGTCCGCATGTCCGACCGCTCCGTGCGCGCCTACCCGGACGCCGGCCGGCTTCGCTATACGCCCTCGCCCTCGCACACGCACTGGCACCTGCTCGGCTTCCAGCGCTACGAGCTGCGCACGCTCGAAGGCAACCTCGTCGTCCGCGACCGTAAGAGCGGCTTCTGCCTCGCCGACCACTACGGGCTCGCGGCGCGCCGGGTCACCGCGTTCACGGGCGGCAACTTCTACGGCAACTGCGCCGCGTCGAACCCGCGTGCCCTCGCCGTCGAGCAGGGCACGTCGATCGGCTTCACCGACCTCTACCCCGCCCACTTCCACGGCCAGAACCTCGAGCTCCGCGGCGTCCCGGCCGGCGTCTACCTCCTCGTCCACCGCGCGAACCCGGCCCAGCGGCTCGAGGAGATCGACTACACGAACAACGACGCCTCGCTGCGAATCAGGCTCAGCTGGCGGGGCGGAGCGCCTCACGTGGAGACGCTCCGCACCTGCCAGGGCTCGGCCGACTGCTAGCCGGTCGTCAGGCCCAGAGCCGCCGGAAGCGAGAAGAGATCCGGCAACCGGTCGGGCTCGTCGAGCCGACGGCCGTCGCGGTCGAGCAGGAATGCCCTCATCCCGAGTGCGCGTGCGCCCTCGATGTCGTCCTCGTACGAGTCTCCGATCATCGCGGTCTCCTCCGCCTCGACGCCGAGCAGCGCCAGCGCGTGGCGGAAGATCTCGGGGTGCGGCTTCGTCCGCCCGAACGCGCGCGAGCCGATCGCGCAGTCGACGTCGAGCCCG
Organism: uncultured Gaiellaceae bacterium; assembly: GCA_963771185.1. GTDB lineage: Bacteria > Actinomycetota > Thermoleophilia > Gaiellales > Gaiellaceae > Gaiellasilicea. Next base: position 36,414 of record CAVYSL010000019.1, on the reverse strand, counting down.
TGATGGGAGACGAACTCGTCCAGGTCGCGGCTGCCGTTCGAGATCAGGCCGATCTTCACCCCGTGCTCCCGGAGCGCCGCGAGCGCCGGCAGCGCGTCCTCGTAGAGCGTGAAGCGCTCGTGCTGCTCCCAGGAGCGGACGAGCTCTTCGGCGCACGCGCGGGCCCCAGGGCCGTCGCCGCCCATGCCGCGGACGATCTGCTCCGTGAACACGATCCAGAGCTCGTCGTCGTGGGTGTGATCGGGGTGACGCTGCAGCGAGTCGAGCGCCGCGAGCCGCGCGTCCTCGTAGAGCTCCGGATCCAGCACGAGGCCGTGCCGCTCGCCGACCTTGCGGTACCCCTCGGGGCCGAGCTCGGGCCCCGGCCGGGCGAGCGTGAAGTCGACGTCGAAGATGACGGCCCTGAGCACTGCGCACGAGGATAGCCTTGGGCTCATGCGCTCTCCGGCCGAGATCCTCCGCGACGCGAGGACGATCGCCCTCGTCGGCGCCTCGCCGAAGCCCGACCGTCCCAGCCACGGCGTCATGCGCTACCTGCTCGCGCAGGGTTACGACGTGATCCCGGTGCGGCCGGTCGGCTGCGACGAGGTGCTGGGCGTGCCGTGCGCGCGCACCCTGGCCGAGATCGACCGCCCGATCGACCTCGTCGACGTCTTCCGCAGAGCCGAGCTGACGCCCCCGCACGCGGAGGAGGCGGTGGCGGTCGGCGCCGGCGCGCTCTGGCTCCAGCTCGGCATCGTCTCGGCCGAGTCGCGCCGGATCGCCGAGGCGGCGGGACTGGACTACGTCGAGGATCTCTGCACCGCGGTCGTTCATCGTTACGAGGTTCGCGAACGTCAAAGCGGGTAAGGGCGGCGCATGGAGTACGGCCTCCTCATCCTTCGGGTTGTCGTCGGCCTCCTCTTCGCTGCTCACGGCTCGCAGAAGCTCTTCGGCTGGTTTGGCGGCGGCGGACCTCAGGGCACGGCCCAGTTCTTCGGCTCGATCGGCTACCGGAGGCCGGAGCTGCTGGCGGTTGTTGCAGGCCTCTCCGAGCTCGGAGGCGGCCTGATGCTCGCGACCGGCTTCCTGACGCCGCTCGGGTCTTTTCTGATCGCCACGGTGATGCTGAACGCGATCGTCACGGTCGTCTTCCCGAAGGGGTTCCTCGGCGGCTACGAGTTCGAGTTCACGCTGCTCACGGTCGCGGTTGCGCTGGCGGCAACCGGCCCCGGCGAGATCTCGATCGACGACGCGATCGGCTGGGCGGACAACATCACCGGGATCGCGTGGGCCTCGCTCGTCCTCGGGACGGCAATCGTCGTCTCGATCGTGACGACGACGCTCGGCCGCGGCGGCGCCGAGCTGGACGAGATCCCCGGCTAGCTCACAGAGCCCGTCTCAGGCGAGAGCACGCTCGCCCAGGCAGCAGGTGCTAGTACGGTCAGGCCCCAGATTTGTCCGTCCGGACAGGTGACCGCCGACGCGGCCTCCGCACGAGCGATGAGTTCCGGCCCCGGCGTGCGTCTACCTTAACGAGCATGGCGCGCATTCCGACACCGGCCGCCCCCGAAGCAGACGGGCTCGCCGCCGCCCGCGCGGGGGACGAGGACGCGTTCCGCGCGATCGTGGACGCGTACCGCGGGGAGCTCCACGCGCACTGCTACCGGATGCTCGGGTCGCTCGACGACGCCGAGGACGCGCTCCAGGAGACGTTCCTGCGCGCGTGGCGCGGGCTGGGCGGGTTCGCCGGCAGGAGCTCGGTGCGCACGTGGCTGTACCGGATCGCGACCAACGTCTGCCTCGACGCGCGGCGGCCGGGCCGCAGCCTTCCCTCCGGCTCGGGCCGACCGGTCGACCTGAACGCCGATCCGGGCGCGCCGCTCGCCGAGTCCGTCTGGGTGGAGCCTTATCCGGACGACGCGTTCGCCCTCCCCGACGGCCATGCCGCGCCCGACGCGCGCTACGAGCAGCGCGAGGCCGTGGAGCTCGCCTTCGTCGCGGCGCTGCAGCACCTCTCGGGGAACCAGCGCGCGGTGCTGATCCTGCGGGAGGTGCTCGGGTTCTCCGCGCAGGAGGTGTCCGAGTCGCTCGACACCTCCGTCGCGTCCGTGAACAGTGCGCTTCAGCGTGCGCGGAAGGCGATCGCAGAGCGCCTGCCCGACCGGAGCCAGCAGGAGGTGCTACGCGCGCTCGGCAACCGCGGCGTGCGGACGCTCGTCGAGCGGTACGTCGACGCGTGGGCGAGGGGCGACGTCGACGCGCTGACCCGGCTCCTCGCGGCCGACGCCGTCTTCTCGATGCCGCCGTGGGCGATGTGGTGGCGCGGGAGCGACACGATCGCGGCCATGGCGAAGGATGCGGTGGAGATCTGCGCCAACGGGCATGCGGTGCCCATCAGCGCGAACGGGCAGCCGGCGGTCGCGTACTGGGCGCTGAACGACGAGACAGGGCGCCACGAGGCGATGGCGATCGACGTGCTCACGCTCGAGGGCGACCGGGTCAAGGAGATCACCGCCTTCATCAGCCCCGGCCTCTTCCCGCGTTTCGGTCTTCCGAGCGAGCTCGCGCCTCCCGCCAGCCGGTAGCGCACGTCGCGAACTTCAGGGGACATTCCCGAACGCTGGCCCAGCGGGCCGTCTTGTAGCCCGGCAGCAGTCGTTGAGCGTCGGGCTCCGGCGCAGGTGGCTCTTTCCGACAAACTGGGCTGGCTGTCACTCGCCGAGCAGCCGTCGAGCGCTTCATGAGCCTCCGCGAAGATGTGGCCGTGGGATGGGAGGCACTCGATCAGTGGGGTGACGACGTCGCTCGTATCGAACCGCTCACTGGCGGAGTTGGCGTCAACGAGGTCTGGAGCGTGCGCGTCAACGGGCACCTCGCCGTCGGTCGGCTCGGCAAGCGCAGCGACGCCGACCTCTCGTGGGAGACCGAGCTGTTGCGACACCTCGACCGTGAAGGGATGACGGTGCCTGTGCCGATCCCGACCACCGACGGCCGGCACTTCGCCGACGGTCTGGTCGTGATGACCTACGTGGAGGGCGGACCGCCCGAAACGGAGGCCGACTGGCGTCGCGTCGCCGACACACTCCGCCAGCTGCACCGACTGACGCACGGCTGGCCCCAACGCCCGGGCTGGCGATCGTCGACCGACCTCCTGCACGCGGACACCGGGACGAAGATCGACCTCGGCGCGATGCCGCGCCGAGGGTGTCGTTCGATGCCGAGCAGCGTGGGCGCGGCTCACCGGACGAGAGCGGTGCGTCGTCCACGGCGACCCTAACCCGGCCAACATCCGCATGACCGCGGATCGGGTCGCGCTGATCGACTGGGACGAATCGCACGTCGACGTCCCCGACCTCGACCTGGTGTTGCCACACAACGCCGCCGGTCTCGACGACGACACGCACGACGTTGCCGCGCAAGCATATGCCGCATGGGAAGCCGCCGTCTGCTGGGACCCCAGCGGGACCGACGACTTCGCAGTCAAGCGGCTCGCCGAAGTTCGAGCGGTCTGAGCAGCAGCAGAACCGCTCGACCAGCAGGGAAAGGCTCCCGGTAGGTATGAGACGATTCCCCTCTGTGACCTGGTCAGAGCGGTTCTTTCAACTCACGCGCGGCGAAGGCTGCCCGATGTGCGCCGAGGACGGTCCGGAAGACACCGGCCTTGGGTTGCGCTTCTTCGAAGGGCTGGTCTCGAACGCGTATCTACAGCGCGTCGCCGTCCAGCCTGGCTACACAGTCGTCGTCTGGACCCGCCCACACATCGTCGAGCCGATGGACCTTCCGCCGGATCAGGCGACGAGCTATTGGCGCGATGTGATGGACGCCGCTTCTGTGCTTCGGCGGCACTTCCAGCCGATAAAGATGAACTTCCTCACGCTCGGCAACGAGCTGCCGCACCTCCACACTCACATCATCCCTCGATACGACCGCGATCCCAGCCCTGGTCGACCGTTTCCGTTTCCAGACACGGCGAATGTCCCCAAGATCCCGGAGGATGACTTTCGCGCGTCGGTCGAAGCGCTCCGCGCGCTGAGTTCGAGCTAGATCGCGGCTCGTCGGATGACATTCCCGAACGCTGGCCCAAGCGAGGCTGACGCCGCTTCGGCCGTTACGGGTCGCCGATGCGGTCTGGGGGCCAGTACCGGATGTCAGCTCGGCCGATGATGTTCTCGCGCGGAACGACGCCCCACCGGCGTGAGTCACAGGACATGGCGCGATTGTCGCCGAGCACGAAGTAGCCGCTCCGGGAGCTCCGAGGCCACTCACCGCTCTCACTCCCGCGAAAGGCGGGGGCGAGATACGGCTCGCCCAGCCGAACTCCGTTGATGAGGACATGACCGTTCTCCATCGAGACCTGTTCGCCGGGAAGGCCCACGATTCGTTTGACCAGCGTGCCACCGGCGTCGCAGGCAGCCGCGACGCTCGCGGGAGCCTTGAAGACGATGATGTCGCCACGCTCGGGCGCATGGAAGCGGTAGACGATGCGGTTCGCGATCACGCGGTCGGACACGCGCGACCTGCAGCCGTCGGCGGGCCTTCCGCAATGGAGAGTCGGCTCCATCGATGACGAAGGAATCTTGTACGGCTTGGCGACCTCCGCCTGGAAGGCGAGGATGGCGGCGATGGCAATAGCGATCGTCAGAGCCCAGTCGATCAGCGTCCGAAGCGGCCTGGGAAGGCGCGACAGCGAGCGATCCAGGATCTGCATAAGTTCAGAGTGCCACGTTCGGGCTTGAGACATTCGTCAGCCTGATAACTCATCGAGGCGCTTGATCCACCGGTGGTCTGGCTCGACCACCCGAAGGGCATCGCCGAGCCACCGCGCCTGCTCGTGCGTGAACGTGCCGGTTGCGAGCTCGAAGTCGGCCTCATCCTTTTCCCGCGGTTCCCGTGCCTTGTAGAGGAGAACGATCTCCGGGACGAGATACGGGATACCGGTCGGATCGTGCTCAACGGCTGTCGCAAGCGCGCGCCGGATCCGGCGGTCGCGTCGAAAGATCCAATCGCCGCTGCCGCGCTCATCGCTACGGCGACTTCCGCTGGTGTCCAGGGTTCCCAGAGCGATGCATTCGGCTCGAAGCTCGGCACGAGACGTACTGCTTCAGGATCAGCCGCCGAAGTCGACGTCCTTTGTCTCGACCGTCCCGGCAGTGCGCCCCGGCGCCGTCTGGTGGGTCCAGTACAGGTTCGTGTGCGCGATGACCTGTTCGGGCGGGGGCGCGCCCCATGCCGTCTGGTCCTCCGTCGTGTGGGCGTCGCTGACAAGCGTCGCGTCGTATCCCCTGGCGAACGCGCCGTGGAGCGTCGAGCGGATGCACGCATCGGTCTGTGCGCCGACAACGAGGAGTCGCCCGACGCCGAGGCCCGAGAGCACGGTCTCGAGCGTCGTGTCCTCGAATGAGTCGCCGTAGTTCTTCTCGACGAGCGGCTCGGCCTCGCCCGGAGCCAGCTCGGGGACGATCTGCCATTCGTCGCTCCCCCGCACAAGCCCGTCGTCGGAGTGCTGGACCCAGACGACGGGGACCTGCTCCCGCCGCGCCTTCTCGACGAGGCTGCCGACGTTCGCGACGACCGCGTCGCGCTCAGGCGCACCCTCGACGGCGCCGTTCTGCACGTCGACGACGAGCAGTGCGGTGTTGGGCCGGTTCTCGAGTGTGGTCATGGTCTCCCTCTTGCTCAAGGCAGGTCGACGCCGACCTTCAGCAGCGGGCACATGAACCCGTACTGGGGATGCGGCTGGAACGACGCGGCATCGGCGGCCGCGCCGCCGATCCACTCGTCGCGGACCGGCGCCTTCACCTTCTTGCCGAGGCGTCCACCGCCGTCGATCCGGAGCACGTCGACACCGCGGTAGGCGTCGGCCGTGTAGACGATCTCGCCGGCCGGGTCGGTCGGCGACCAGTACGCCGCCCAGGTCGAGCCGTTGGCCGGAATGTAGTAGCCGACCTGCGTGATCTCGGCCGGCCTGCGGTAGTCGAGGAAGCGGACACCCTGCTCGTACCAGCCGACAGCCGCGATTCCGTCCTTCGCGTCGAACCAGTGCGACGAGCAGTTGACGGTGACCGGCGCCTTCGAGTCGACGGCTCCGCTCGTGAACATCCCGTTCAGCTCCGTCTCCCACGTCCCGAGCGGCGTGATCGCGCCCTGATTCAGCCTCGAGAGGTCCCAGGTCTCGAACTTCCCCTGGCCGCGGCAGCCGCCGGGCGGGACCTCGTCGGTGTCGATGTAGTCCTCCTCCGTGATCAAGAGCGTCTTCCCGCGCCGCTGTGAGTTATGGAGGATGAAGTCGTTGTACGGAGACAGGTTTCGGCCCGCGGCTCCGGTCGAGCCGAGCAGCCTCGGGGCGAGCGGATTCGCCGTGAGCGCGTAGCCCGCGGCTCCGCCGCCTCCGACCGACCAGACGGTGCCGGTGCTGTCGAGCTCGCTGTCATGGGTGACCGGGAACCCCTCGCTCTGCGACGCGACCGACTCGAACTTGCCGAGCGAGCGCGGCGCGCTCGGGATGGTGAGATCGACCACCTCGACGAGGTTGCCGCCGTCGACCCAGAGCTGCGAGCAGTCGGCCTTGACGAAGTTCGCGATGTGACCCGCGCCGCGGCCGCTTCCCGTCAGGCCGAGCGGCAGCACGGCGCTGATCGCGGGCGTTGTCGGGTTGGCGATGCTGACGACGTACAGGACCGAGCCGAGGTCGTACGCTTCGCGGTCGTTGACGACGATCAGGGTGTCGCCGCAGAGGTCGACGTCCTCGTTCTCGAAATGCGGCAGCGGCAGCGCCCCGACGAGCTTCGGGTCGTCCGCCTGCGCGATGTCGAGAACGGTGATCCCGCCCCAGCCGCTGACGTAGGCGTAATGGCCGGAGAAGGTCATGCCGGCCGCGCTCCCCGGAACGTGTCCCAGCAGGTGGACGTTGCTCGAGTTCGCGAGCGGTGGCTCGGCGGGCAGTGCCCCACTCGCCGTCGAGGCGACGTTCAGGACCGTCACGACTGCCGCAAGCCCTGCCAGTGCCGTCAGCGTCTTCATCCGCGCTCCTTTGAAAGGCGTAAAAACCAACGCGTACCCCGCGATCCGGTTTTCTGAACGTCGCCGTAACGACCCAAGGACCGCGCGGCCGCGAAGCGGCCGCCTTCAGGGGTCTTCGCGCGGTGGGCATCCGCGAGAGCGGATGCCCACCTTGCGCAGCTAATCGGGGTGCGGAGATTTGAACTCCGGACCTCTCCGACCCGAACGGAGCGCGCTACCAGGCTGCGCCACACCCCGAGCGCGGAAAGGGTAGCGATAATCGGCCCGTGGCTCAGCGCGACGAGATCATCCGCTTCGCGAACGAGCTGCTCGAGATCGACCGCTTCCCCGAGTACGGGACGCCCGGCCTACAGGTGCTCGGCGCGGACGAGGTGACGAGGATCGCGTGCGGCGTCTCGTCCTCGAAAGAGCTCTTCGAGCGTGCGGCCGCCGCCGGTGCCCAGCTCGTGATCGTCCACCACGGCATGTTCTGGCGAAACGAGCCCGTCTGGATCGACCGGCGCCAGCGCGGCCGGCTCGAGACGTTGTTCGCGGCCGACCTCAACCTCGCCGCGTACCACCTCGCGCTCGACGCGCATCCGGAGCTCGGCAACAACGCCCTGCTCGCCGAGGCGCTCGGGGTCGAGATCGAGCGCCCGTTCGCGGAGGTCGGCCAGGGTGGGACGCTGCGCGAGCCGCTCGGCATCGACGAGCTGGCAGCTGACGTCCGCGAGACGGTCGGCCGCGAACCGCTCGTCTTCGCACACGGTCCCGAGCGGATCGAGCGGGTTGCGATCTGCTCCGGCGCCGCCGGCCGTCATCTGATCGACGCGGCCCACGAAGGCTACGACCTCCTCCTCACCGGCGAGCCCGAGGAGCCGAGCCTGCAGACCGCCCGCGAGCTCGGGATCCACTTCGTCGCCGCCGGGCACGACGCGACCGAGCGCCTCGGCGTGCAGGCCCTGTCGCGGCGGCTGGCCGAGCAGTTCGAGCTCGACTGGGAGTTCATCCCGGTCGAGAACCCCGTTTAGAGCGCGTTTCGGAATGACGCTTCGCCGTCGGGACGTGCTGGGCGGTGCGAGCGCAAGGACGCAGGGAGTCCCGATAGTGGAGCTATCGGGGCGACTGAGGACGCTGCGATCGTGCCGCCCAGTGCGGCCCGCCGGCTCAAGGCTTCATTTCGAAACGCGCTCTTAGAGCTGCTTGCGCATGTGGACCGATTCCTCGGCCCAGCCGAGCGAGCGGTAGAGGCCGCGCGCGACCTCGTTGGCACCCCAGACGTTGAGCGCCATGGTGGCGTGTCCGAGTGCGCGCGCCTCGTCCTCGAGCGCGATCATCGCCGCCCGCCCATAGCCGCGACCGCGCTCGGGCTCGTCGATCGTGATGTCGTAGAGCCACGCGCCGCCGTCGCGAATACCCAGGAAGACCGTCCCGACGCGCCGGCCGTCGGCCTCCACCGCCCAGATCCGGGTGTCCGGTGTCGCCAGGCCGTTCGGAAGCACATATGAGAGGTCCCGCTCCACCTTCGCGGCCGCTTTCTCGGCGGACATGCCGACGTGCTCGATCAGCCCTCTCGCGTACTCGGCTCTGTGCGCGGCGTCCCAGGCTGCGTACTCGTCCTCCCGCAGCAGCCGCAGCGCGATCACGCGGCGACCTGCGCGAGCGCGTCGAGGAACGCATGCGGCCGCTCCACGATCACGAGATGGCCGCAGTCGGCGACGACGCGCAGCTTCGCGCGCAGCCGCCGCGCGTACTCGAATGCATCCTCCAGAGGCAACTGCACGTCCCGCGCTCCCCAGAGAACGACGACGGGACAGGACAGCTCGGGGAGCTCGCGCCGTGGATCGTCGGCCGCCAGCGCCCGGGCCGCGGTTCCCGTGTCCGCATGCTCCCGCTGCGCGGCGAGCAGCCCATGCGTCGCCCTGGCGCTGAGCGCAGCGGCGTCGGAGACGAACCAGGGGCGGAAGACGGCGCGGCGGTACCAGGCGCGCTCCGCAAAGCGGTGGCGGAGAACGGCGACACGCCGGCCGGGCCGGATCGTCGTCGTCGCAAGCAGGATTGCGCGGGCAGCTCGTGTCGACGATGCGATTCCCGCGGGCGAGGCCAGCAACAGGCCGCGGACGAGGTCGGGCCGCTTCTGCGCGAGTCGCAGCGCGACGAGGCCGCCGAACGAGTGTCCCGCCACGAGCGCGCGATCGATGCCTTCGGCCTCGAGAACCGCCACCGCGGCGTCGGCGAAGTCAGCCGTCGTCGCACCCCGCGGCAGCCGGCCGGACCGCGCGTGACCCGGCAGGTCGACCGCGACGACGCGGTACCGCTCGACGAGCCCGGGCAGCACCTCGCACCAATTGCGGGTCGAGCCGGCCAGGCCGTGCAGCAGCAGCAGTGGCTCCCCTCGACCGCCGACGTGGTATTCGAGCGAGCCCAGCAGCCTGGTCTCGAGGTGCGTTGCAGCCGTCATCCGGGCAAAGTATCCTTCGATGATCATGGCGACTGTCGGGACGCGGGCCCGTTGATTCCCGCGAACAACGAGCGAGCGATGTCCGAGCCCGCCTGAGCGCAGCAAGCTTGCGCCCAGCGGGCTTTTTCATTGCCGCGAGACAGAGGAGGCAGACCAATGGCGAATCACCTGACGCCCGATGAGCTTTCGAAGGAGCTCGGCATCGACCGGCAGGAAGTGATTCGGGTGTGCATCGAGGAAGGCGTGCCGATCTACCAGGGCAAGATCGACAAGACGCTCTTTGCAGCGCAGCTCGAAGCGCTCGGGGCCGTACCTCAGCCGCATTAGCGGGCCGCCCGGGCCGCGATAGCGGCCCCTTCAGGGATTTTCGCGCGATCGGAATCCGCTTCTGCGGATTTCGATCTTGCGCAGAGATTCAGCGTGTCGCGGTCTTCTTCGACCGCGCGGAGGCCTTCTTCGGCGCCGCCTTCTTGGCGGCGCCGTTTCCGGCCTGCTTGGCCGACTTGGCCTCCTCGACGCTGCGGCGGAGGGCCTCCATCAGGTCGACCGTCGGCGCCTCCTCGGCCGGCTCCGGGGTCACCGCGATCTCCTCGCCGGCGAGCTTCGCCTCGAGCAGCGCCTTCAGGTCGCGCCGGTAGTCGCTCTGGAGCTCGGACGGATCGAACTCGCCTGCGAGGCTCTCGATCACCTGCTGCGCGAGCGCCAGCTCCGGCGCCTTCACGCTCGTCTCCTCGACGGCCTCCTCGATCTCGGCCTGCGAGTAGACGTCGGCGGCGAGGAAGAGGGTCTCGAGCGCGAGCGCGTCGCCCTTCGGCCGGATCAGGCAGAGCTTCTCCCTGCCTTGCTGCACGAACCGGCCGAGCGCCGCCATGCCGCTCTCGTTCATCGCGTTCAGCAGCAGCACGTAGGGCCGCCGCGCCGCGGGCGCCTGGGCGGGAACGAGGAAGTAGGTGCGGTCGAAGAAGATCGGGTCGACCTCGGCTGCGTCGACGAACCGGCTGATCTCGATCGAGCGCGAGTCGTCGCGGTTCGTCAGCGCCTCGATCTCCTCGTCCTCGACGATCACGAACTGGCCCTTCGCGACCTCCCAGCCCTTGACGATCTCGTCCGGGCCGAGGTCGCGCTCGTGCACCGGGCAATAGCGCTTCTGCTTGATCGGCGTGCCGCACTCGCGGTGCAGCATCCGGAAGGACACGTCAGACGCGCGTGCAGCGGGCTTGGTCGCCGGGGCGAGGCCCACGGGGATCGAGACGAGTCCGAAGCTGATCGAGCCGTTCCAGGTCGTGCGCATTTGGCCTTTCAATATAGAGGGACCGAACCGATTCGCCCTTCCCGACGACATCCCTTCCACCTAAAGTCTGACCGGTGGAAGGCAAGCGCACAATCGAGCGGCTCTGGCGCGACGCGGCGGCAGCGGGCCGAACGACGCCCGCGTACCTGATCCAGGACGGCGACGAGTGGAAGCCGCTCTCGTGGGAAGAGGCGGCCGAGCGGGTCGAGAGCTACGCGAACGGGCTGCTCGCGCTCGGCGTCCGCAAGGGCGACGCCTTCTCGATCCTCGGCTCCAGCCGCGTCGAGTGGGCGCTCTTCGACTTCGCGCTCGGCTCGGTCGGGGCGATCGGCGCCGCCATCTACGCGAACAGCTCACCCAAGGACGCCGGCTACATCCTCGAGCACTCGGAGTCGGTCGGCGTGCTCTGCGAGGACGAGACCCAGCGGGCGAAGGTCGAGTCGGTCCGCACCGGCGCGCCGCGGCTTCGACACGTGCTCACCTACGCCGACCTCGACGACCTGGCCGCGCGAGGTCGCGCCTATGCGGCCGAGCACCCGAACGCGCTGCGCGAGGCCGGCGAGCGGATCGAGGAGGACGACCTCTTCACCTACATCTACACGTCCGGTACGACCGGGCCGCCCAAGGGCTGCATGATCTCGCACCGGAACTACTACGCCATGGTCGCGGTCGTCGACGACCTGCCGAGCTTCACCGGGCCCGACGACACGATGCTCCTCTACCTTCCGCTCGCGCACAACTTCGGCCGCCTGATGCACCTCTCCGGCGCCTACGTCGGCTACGGGATCGCGTTTCTGCCCGACCCGCTCCAGGCCGCCGCGGCGCTGCCGGCCGTGAAGCCGACCGTCTTCCCGAGCGTGCCCCGCGTCTACGAGAAGGTCCACACAGCTGTCGTCGCCAAGTTCGACGCCGAGACCGGGGTGAAGCGGAAGCTGATCGACTGGGCGCTGGACGTCGGGCGGCGTGTCAGCGCGCTGCGGCGTGCCGGGAAGCCGGTGCCGCGCGGCCTCCAGATGCAGCACCGGCTCGCGGACAAGCTCGTCTACTCGAAGGTGAAGGACCGCCTCGGCGGCCGCCTGCGGCTGGCGATCTCCGGCGGCGCCCCCCTCTCCGCCGAGATCGCAGAGTTCTTCCATGCGATCGACATCCTCCTCGTCGAGGGCTACGGCCTGACGGAGTGCACGACCGCCGCCTCGACGAACACGCACGAGGCCTACCGGTTCGGCACGGTCGGGCGGGCGCTGCCGGGCACCGAGGTCAAGCTGGCGGAGGACGGCGAGCTGCTGATCAAGAGCGAGACCGTCTTCCAGGGCTACTACAAGGAGCCGGAGGCCACGGCCGAGGTGCTGGGCGCCGACGGCTGGCTGCGCTCGGGCGACATCGCCACGATCGACGACGACGGCTTCATCATGATCACCGACCGCAAGAAGGACATCATCGTCACCGCCGGCGGCAAGAACGTCGCCCCGCAGAACCTCGAGAACGACCTCAAGGCCTCGAAGTTCGTCTCCCAGGCGATGGTCGTCGGTGACCGGCAGCCGTACATCGCCGCGCTGATCACGCTCGATCCGGAGGCGCTGCCCGCCTGGGCGGCCGAACGCGGTCTGCCACGGGACATGGAGAGCCTGGCCCAGACGGCAGAGGTGCGCGAGCTCGTGCAGGGGATCGTCGACGGCGTCAACGCCGACCGCTCCCGCTACGAGCAGGTGAAGCGGTTCGCGATCCTCCCGCGCGACTTCACGATGGACGACGACGAGCTGACGCCGACCTTGAAGCTGAAGCGCCGCGTCGTCGCGGAGCACTTCGCCTCCGAGCTCGAGGATCTCTACGAAGGCGAGACGCTGAACCAGGCGGCCGGCGTCTGAGCCTCAACCGGCTCGCGTTCAGCGCCACAGCCCACTGCCTGACCGGGTGCGCGATCGGCGAGGTGCTGGGGATGGTCATCGGCACCGCGCTCGGCTGGGGCGACTACGCGACGATCGCGCTCGCCGTCGTGCTCGCGTTCTTCTTCGGCTACTCGCTGACGATGCTGCCGCTGCTACGGGCCGGCCTCGCACTCGGCGCGGCGGTCCCGCTCGCGCTCGCCTCGGACACGATCTCGATCGCGGTGATGGAGGTCGTCGACAACGCGATCATGCTCCTGATCCCCGGCGCGATGGAGGCCGGCCTGACGAACCTGCTCTTCTGGGGCAGTCTCGCCGCCGCGCTCGTGATCGCCGGCGTGGTCGCGTTCCCGGTCAACCGCTGGCTGATCGCCCGCGGCAAGGGACACGCCGTTGTGCACGCGCACCACGGGCACCGATAGACGACCGAATAGGGTTTCCGCGATGTATGTGCTGCTGAAGGCGCTGCTGTCGGGGGCCATCGTCGCGGCCGCGAGTGAGGTCGCTCGGCGATCGTCCTTGCTCGGCGCGGTACTGATCTCCCTCCCGCTGATATCGATCCTCGCGCTGGTGTGGCTCTACCGCGACACCAGGGACACCGGCGAGGTGGCCAGTCTTTCGTGGTCGATCCTCTGGGTGATCCCGCCGTCGGTCGTCTTCTTCGTCGCGCTCCCGCTCGCGCTCCGAAGCGGTGCCGCATTCTGGTTGGCGCTAACGGTGGCGTGCGCCGCGACGGCCGTGAGCTACGCGGTCTGGATCCTGGTCGCGCGCCGCATCGGCGTGGATCTCTGACAAGACGCCGCCGGTTAGATGCGCCGAGCGCCGACCCAGGTACTTGCGTACCAGGAGTCGGAGAGGCTCGAGATCTTGACGACGTCGCCGGTGTGGGGCGCGTGGATGAACTGGCCGCCGCCGATGTAGATGCCCGCGTGGCCGAGGCCGTTGAAGAAGACGAGGTCGCCCGCCTGCAGCTGGTCGCGGGAGACCGGCGAGCCCATTCCGTACTGCGAGGCCGCGTGGTGCGGCAGCGAGACGCCCACCTGGCTGTACACGTACATGATGAAGCCGGAGCAGTCGAAGCCGGACGGGCTCGCGCCGCCCCAGACGTAGGGCACGCCGAGGTACTGCATCGCGATCCCGACGACGCCGCCGTAGCGCGCGTCGGGCGGAGGCGCGATCGCTTCCTCGACCGAGTCCGACTGGACGAGCGCCTGCGGGGCCGCCTCCGTCGAGACCTGCTGCTGCGTGGCGCGGAAGCGAGCCTGGGCCTGCGCCGCGAGGCGCTGCTGGCGGAGCCGCTCCGCCGCCTCGAGGCTCGCGATCTGATCCTTGATCGAGGAGAGCAGGCGCTGGCGCTCGGCGAGCTGGCCTTCGATCGAGCTGCGCTGCGCCGCCTTGTCGGCGACGACCTGCACCTGGGCCTTCTGCGCACGCTCGAGCCGACCCTTGCGCTCGATCACCTGCGCGCGGAAGCTCTTGACCTCGCGGAGGACGCGAGCGTCCTGGGCAGAGACCCTGTCGACCGCATCGATCCGGTTGAGCAGGTCGTCGATCGACTTCGCCGCGAGAATGACTTCGATCGTGCCGCCGCCCCCGCCGCCCTGATAGAGCGCGACGAGACGCTCCGACAGATGCGCCTGGGCGGCCTTGAGGCTCGACCGCGCGATCGTCAGGTGCTTCGAGTTCGTCCTCAGCTCGCCCTTGATCCGGTCGAGCTTGACGTTCGCGAGGTTGTACGACTCGATCGCGTGCGAAAGCTGCCCGTCGATCTCCTGGATCTGGGCGAGGACGCTCTCCGCTTCCGCCCGTTTCGCCGAGACGGACGGGTCGGCCGCCGCCGTACGCACGGATGCCAAGGAGACGGCCACGAAAAGTGCCGTCAGGAGCGTGAGAATCATCGGCGCCTGTTTGGTGCCCGAGCGGATTACTTTTCCTTCCGATCGAACACGCGTGGCAACCCGGTGGGGGCCAGGTCCGTCACAAGTCGCGCACCCTAGCAGCCCTGCCGGATGCCTGCATCGCTCAACTGAGCCAAGAACGGCAATGGCGAGCACGTCTTTACAAAGCACAAGCAACCGCATCAATACGGCAAAAGGTGCTACGGTCCGCGCCTCGTGAAGGCGCACTCGACGAGCGACGCGGCGCGTCTCGCTGCCGTTTTCACTGGCCTTGCGCTGCTTGCGTCGGTTCCGGTCGCGCTCGCTGCGGACGCCACCGAGCTGCGCTCGCAGGCGGCAGGGCTGAAGGCCCGCTCGGGCTCGCTCGAGCAACGCGCTGCTACGGCGACACTCGAGCTTTACTCGCTCGAATCGCAGCTGAGCCGGGCGCGCAGCGAGCTCGCGGGCATCGAGGCCCAGCGTGCGTCCCTGGCACGCGAACAGGCATCCGCTCGTACGCAGCTGGCGGTCGCCAAGCAGGCGCTGCTGGCGTCCCAGAGCGAGCTCGCGAACCTCGCCCGTGCGCTCTATCAGCAATCGGGCAACGACCCGCTGGCTGTCCTGCTGGGCGCCAAGTCGCTCGAGGAGGCTCTCGCCGGGCTGGACGGCATCAGCAGGGCGGCGGGCCAGAACAACCGGATCGTCGAGCACGCGCGCGAGGCGCGGACACGGCTCGCCGGCCTCGCAACACGGCTGGCCGCGCGAGACGCCGAGCTGGACGCGCTCGCCGGAGCGGCCGAGGCCCGCACGGCAGCGCTCGCCGCGACGGCGGCGGAACGGCGCGGCTTCATCGGCGCCCTGCGCCGGCAGCAGGGGCTGAACGCGGCCCGGGTCGCGGCGATCGAGGCCCAGGCCCGCACGGCCGCGACACGGACGGCCACCGTGGCGGTCCTCGCGCCCGCGCCGCCGCTCGCCCCGCTCGAAGCCGCCGCGCCGCTCGTCACCGCATCCGGGGAACGCATGCTGACCGTGAGGGCGACCGGCTACTCGATTCGTGGCCGAACCGCGACTGGCATTCCGACCGCACCGGGGGTCGTCGCCGTCGACCCCTCCGTGATCCCGCTCGGAACGCGCCTGACGATCCCGGGGTACGGGATCGGGATCGCGGCCGACACCGGCGGCGCGGTGCAGGGGAACACGATCGACGTGTGGTTCCCGACGACCAAGCAGGCGCTCCAGTGGGGCAGCCGCACGGTCACCGTCACCTTGCACTAGTAGACTCGCGCCTGCCGACAGCCGAGGGGGCAGCGCTGAACGACACCGCTTCGATCGAGGACGCCGAGACGCACGCAATCCGCGTGCTCCTCGTCGACGACCACGATCTCTTCCGCACCGGGCTGCGGAATCTGCTCGAGGAGCAGGGCGTCGACATCGTCGCGGAGGCGTCGAGCGGGTCGGAGGCCCTGCACTACGTGCGCGAGGCGGCTCCGGACGTGGTCGTCATGGATCTGAACATGCCGGGGATGACCGGCGTCGAGGCGACCCGCCACATCAGCCGCGACGCACCCCTGACCCGGGTCGTCGTGCTGACGATCTCCGATCAGGAGCAAGACGTGATGGACGCGATCCTCGCGGGAGCGTGCGGCTACCTGCTCAAGGACGCGTCGATCCAGGAGCTGATGCAGGGGCTCGAGGCGGCGGCCGTGGGCGAGTCGCTGATCTCGCCGCACATCGCCGGCAAGGTGCTCCAGCACGTGCGCGCGACGACCGCTGCGCCCGAGGCAGCCGCCACGATCCGCACCGAGCTCTCCGACCGCGAGATCCAGGTGCTGAAGCTGATCGCGAACGGCAAGGACAACGCAATGATCGCCGGCGAGCTCCACATCAGCCCGAAGACGGTCAAGAACCACATCTCGAACATCCTGATGAAGCTGCAGATCGAGAACCGGATCCAGGCCGCGGTGTACGCGGTCCGGTCGGGGATCGTCTAGGAGGGTTCGGCGGGATGTCGCTCGTCTGCGGGGTGCGATGCTCGTGCCGAGGCAAGGACGCAGGAAGCGCCGATAGCCGAAGCTATCGGCGCGACCGAGGACGCCGCCTCGGTGCGAGCAGCGCGGCCCGCGGACTCAGCTGACATTGCGCCGAACCCTCCTACTAGGAGAGCGCCTGCGCCCGCAGCGTCGAGAGCAGCGCGCGGACGCCCGCGAGCTCCTGATCTGCCCGAGCGAGGCGGCGCGACAGCGCGCCGACCTCGTCCTGGTCGGGCCGCTCGTTGGAGCGCACGACCGCTCGCAGCGCCCGCTCGATCCGGAGCCGCTCCTGCTCGAGCCCCAGCGCGTACGCATAGCCGCTCGTGAGCGTGTCCTCGAGGTCGGCACGCGGCGGCAGCTCGGCGCCCGCGGGCAGGTCGAGAAGCGACCGGATCTCGGCCATGACCGCAGGAAGGCGATCGTCCACAGCAATTCGATTATCAGCCGCGCCGGGGCCGTCGACATGGGCCGCCGGGCCTATCTTCGGCGCCTTCTCGGCCCATGCCTCGCGCTCCTGGCGCTGCTGCTCGGATTCGCGGCGCCGGCGCGCGCAGCCGATCCGACGCTCGCGACGCGGCTCGCCAAGGCGCTTGCCGTGCCGCACGTCGACCCCGCACGCACTGCCGCGTTGGCGGTCGACCTGCGGACCGGCATCGTCGTCTTCGAGCGCAACGCGACCCTCTCGCTCGTCCCGGCCTCGAACCAGAAGCTCCCGGTTGCGTACGCAGCGCTCGCCCTGCTCGGGCCCGGCTACCGCTTCCACACCGAGGTCGTCGGCAGCGGCACGCTCGTCGGCGACGTCTGGCACGGCGACCTCTGGCTCCGCGGCTTCGGCGACCCCACTCTCGAACCGGCCGATCTGGACGCGCTGGCGGCCGAGATTGCCTCCTGGGGTATCCGCCGCGTCGACGGCGCCGTGATCGCCGACGAGTCCTGGTTCGATGCCCGCCGAACAGCGCCGGGTTGGCGGCCGAGCTTCTACCTCTACGAGTCGCCGCCGCTCTCCGCGCTCGTCGTCGATCGCGCCCGCTACCGCGGCAGAACCTCGGCCGCGCCCGCGCTCGCGGCCGGGTCGCTGCTGCGACAGTCGCTGGAGGCCGCCGGCGTCAGCGTCAGCGGCCGTACCCGCAGCGGCGTGCTGACGACCTCCGGGTTGCCGCTCGCGCGCGACGTCTCGGAGCCGCTTGCGGACGTCGTCCGGTTCATGGGCCGCGAGAGCGACAACTACACGGCCGAGATGCTCGTGAAGCACCTGGGCGCGACCCTCGCGGGCAACGGCTCCACCGCCGCCGGAGCGCGCGTCATCCGCAGTGCGCTCGGCGATGCGGGCGTCCCCCTCGCCGGCGTGCGGCTGGCGGACGGCTCCGGGCTCTCCGGGCTCGACCGCCTGACGGCGGCTGCGGTCGTGGCGCTGCTCGAGGCGGGGCTCGCGCAGGGCGAGCTGCGCGACGCCTTCCTGCAGTCGCTGGCGGTTGCGGGGGTCAACGGCACGCTCGAGGACCGCATGGAGCGGCTCCCCGCACGCGGGCAGGTGATCGCCAAGACCGGAACGACGCGAACCGCCTCAGCGCTTTCGGGGTTCGTGCGCGACCGCTACGTCTTCGCCGTTCTCCAGAACGGCCGGCCGATCTCCACCTACTGGGCGAGGCTGGCGCAAGACCGCTTCGCGACCGCTCTCGCGGCGTCCGGCTAGCGGCGGCGGCGCGGCGGCGGCCGCTCGCCGACGACCTGCCCGTCGGTCGGCGCGTTCTTGACCAGGTCGCGCAGGTCGGCCTCGGAGAGGATCGGCACGCCCGCCTTCTGCGCCTTCGCGACCTTCGACCCCGGGTTCTCGCCGACGACGACGCCGGTCGTCTTCTTGGAGACGTTGTCCGAGACCTTGGCGCCGAGGGACGCGAGCGCGGCGGCGGCCTCGTCGCGGGTGAACCCCTCGAGCGTGCCCGTGATCACGTACTGGCTGCCGGTCAACGGCCCCTCCACGGGCTTCTCCTCGTCGCCGACCTCGAACCGGAGCCCGAGCTCCCGCAACTCGGCCACGAGCGTCCGGTTCTGCTCGTCCTCGAACCAGCCCGCGATCGCCTCGGCGCGGTCGGGCCCGATCCCTTCGACCTCCTGGATCTCCTCCTGGCTCGCGTCGAGCAGCCGGTCGACATCGCCGAAGTGGCGGGCGAGGTTGCGCGCGGTCACCCAGCCGACGTCGGGGATGTTCAGGCCGAAGAGGACGCGCGAGAACGGTTGCGCCTTCGAGAGCTGGATCGCGTCGACCGCGTTCCGCGCCGAGATCTCCGCATAGCCGTCGAGCTCCATCAGCTGCTCCGCAGTCAGCCGGTAGAGGTCGGGCATCGAGCGCAGCAGCCCTTCGTCCCACAACCGGCGGACGAACTGCTCCCCAACGCCCTCGATGTCCATCGCGCCCATGACCCAGTTGTTCAGCGTCTCGAGCCCGCGCGAGGGACAGGCCCGATTGGGGCAGCGGTGCATGACCTCGCCCTCCGGCTTGATGATCTCGGCGTCGCAGAGCGGGCAGCGCTCGGGCATCTTGAACTCCTTCGTGCCCTTCGCGTGCTTGCCGGCCGGGCCGACGATCTGCGGGATCACGTCGCCGGCGCGCTGGACGATCACGCGGTCGCCCTCACGGATCTGCTTGCGGTTGATGTCCTCCTCGTTGTGCAGCGTCGCGCGGGAGACCGTGACACCGCCGACGTTGACCGGCTCCATGATCGCCCAGGGGTTGAGCGCGCCGGTGCGGCCGACGCGGATCGCGATCTTCAGCAGCGTCGTCTCCGCGGTCAGCGGAGCCCACTTGAACGCACGCGCCCAGCGGGGCCGCTCGTGGAGCGCCCCGAGCCGCTGCTGCTGGTCGAAGGAGTCGACCTTGATCACGATCCCGTCGATCTCGTAGTCGAGCTCTGCACGCCGCTGCTCCCAGCCCTCGATCGCCTTCGCCACCTCCTCGATCGACTCGAAGCGCTCCGCGAACGGGTTCGTGCGGAAGCCGCGCTCGCGCAGCCAGGCGAGCGTCTCGAAGTGCGTGTTCGGCGCGACGCCCTCGCGGTAGCCGGTGCCATAGACCCAGACGGCAAGCGGCCGCGCCGCCGTGATCCGCGAGTCGAGCTGCCGCAACGAGCCCGCCGCCGCGTTGCGCGGGTTCGGCGCCGGCGCCTTCCCCGCCGCGACCTGCTCCTCGTTGAAGCGGCGGAAGCCGGAGAGCGGGAAGTAGACCTCGCCGCGCACCTCCATCAGCGGCGGCACGTCCCCTTTCAGGGTCAGCGGAATCGACCGGATCGTCCGTAGGTTGACGGTCACGTCCTCGCCGCGGAGGCCGTCGCCGCGGGTGGCGCCGCGGACGAGCTGGCCGTTCTCGTAGACGAGCGAGATCGCAGAGCCGTCGATCTTCGGCTCGATCACGTATGCGACGGGCTCGTCGGAGTCGAGCCGCTTGCGCACGTCGTCGGCCCACTTCTGCACCGCCTCGTTCGTCGTCACCTTCTCGAGCGACCCCATCGGCGCCAGGTGCTCGACCTTCTTGAACTTGTCCGAGGGCGGCCCGCCCACGCGCCGCGTCGGCGAGTCGTCTGTGGCGAGCTCCGGGTGCTCCTCCTCCAGCGCCTTCAGCTCGTCGAAGAGACGGTCGTACTCGGCGTCCGTCACCTCGGGGTCGTCGAGGACGTGGTAGCGGTAGTTGTGGTGGTGCAGGCGCTCGCGCAGCTCGGCGGCGCGCCGGGCCTCAGAGGGCGGCAAGGAGCTCCTCCGCGCTGTCGACGACATCGTCCGGGCGTTCGGCCTCGAGCCGCTCGCGGGGATGGATCCCACCCCACGTGACCGCGACCGCGTGCATCCCGGCCGCTTTCGCGGCCCGGATGTCGAACGGCGAGTCGCCGACGTAGACGGCGTCGTCCCGCTTCGCGTCGAGCAGGTCGAGGGCGTGCACGAGCGGCGCCGGATCCGGCTTGTGCCGGTCGGTGTCGTCGGAGCCGACGACGACGTCGAAGAACTGCTCCAGCGGCAGGTACGAGAAGGCGAGACGCACCGTCTCGCGGCGTTTCGCCGTCACGACACCAAGGCGGCGGCCCTCGGCCTTCAGTGTCGTCAGCACACCGGTCATCCCCGCGCACTCGGCCAGTTCGGCGTGCAGCGGCTCGTTGTGCTCGCGGTAGCAGGCGACGAGCTCGTCGACCCGGTCGGGATCGAGTAGGCGCATCTGCTCGATCAGGCCCGAGCCCCCGACCGCCCGGCCGAGCTCCTCGTCGGGGATGTCGCGGCCGAGGACCGTCTTCGTCGCGTGGCGCATGGACGCGATGATGATCGAGCCCGAGTCGATCACGGTGCCGTCGAAATCGAAGAGCACGACTGGGAAGCGCATCAGTGCCTCCAGAGGTGATGTTGCCGCGCTGCTGCCGGTCGCACAGCAAGCGATGCAAGGACGCAGGGAGCGTTCATACCCGAAGGTATGGACGCGACTGAGGACGCCGCAGCGCGCCGCTGTGCGGCCGGCAGCAGCTCGGAGGACATTGCCTTTGGAGGCACTCTTCGATCGTAGCGACGGCTCAGTAGTCCACACGCTCGAGGTACAGGCCCCAGGGCGGCGCGGTCATGCCGGCCTCCGCACGCGGCCGGCCGTCGAGCAACGCCTGCAGCCCGCGCCCCTCGAGCATCGTCCCGACGAGGGTTCGCACCATGTGGCGCAGGAAGCTCTCGGCCGCGATCGTGAAGTGGAGCTCTTCGCCGTGGTCCTCCCAGGCGGCGCTGAGGACGGTGCGTGTGAAGAGCCGGTGCTGCGTCTCGGTCGGCGTGAACGCGGTGAAGTCGTGGCACCCGGGAATGAGCGCTGCAGCCGCCTCGAGCTGGTCGAGATCGAGCGGCCGCGGCCACCACAGCGCGCGACGGTCGGCGAACGGCGAGCGCACGCGCCGACGCAGGATCCGGTAGCGGTACGAGCGGGAACGCGCTGCGAAACGGGCGCTGAAGCCGTCCGCTGCGGCCTCGACGGCCAGCACGGCGACGTCTGCCGGGAGTGCTGCGTTGAGGGCCTCGGCTGCGCGGTCCGGAGGCGGGCCGCCCTTGGCCTGGAGCGACGCGACCTGTCCGGACGCATGCACGCCCGTGTCCGTCCGCCCGGCGACCGCCAGGCTCTGCCACTCCGGAAACACGGCGTCGAGCGCGTCCTGCAGCACGCCTTCGACGGTTCGCTCGCCCGGCTGGCGCGCCCAGCCGCGGAAGCTCGTGCCGTCGTACTCGAGCGTCAGCTTCAAGGTCTTCTCGCTCACGGGCGCGCAGTCTAAGCTGGTTCGACGTGGCGTCGACGCAGCGCAAGTACGACCTCTACGGGCCGGAGTTCCGCGCCGATCCTCATCGCGTCTTCGCGCAGATGCGCGAGCACGACCCGGTCTTCTGCCAGCTCGGCATCGACAACGAGACGATGATCTGGTTCGTGACGCGGCACGAGGACGCCGCGGCGGTCCTCGTCGACGACGAGCGCTTCGTCCGCGACCCGCGGCATGCGCTCACCGAGGAGGAGCTGGCGGCCCGCCCCGTGCCGCCGGCCTTCGAGATGATCGAGGACCACATGCTCAACCGCGACGGCGACGACCACCGCCGCCTGCGTCGCCTCGTCACGAAGGCATTCACGCCGAAGATGGTCGAGCAGCTGCGCCCGCGGATCCAGGCGATCGCAGACGAGCTGCTGGACGCGGTCGAAGCACGTGGCGAGATGGATCTTTCGGCCGAGTACGCCTTCCCGCTGCCGATCACCGTGATCGCGGAAATGCTCGGCGTCCCGCACGAAGACCACACCCGCTTCCAGGAGTGGTCTGACGCGATCATCACGCCGGCGCTCGCGGACGACGAGATGGAGCGCTTCTTCGCCCAGATGGGCGACTTCGTCGCCTACCTGACCGAGTTCTTCGCCGCCCGCCGCGCCGAGCCGCGAGACGATCTCGTCAGTGCTCTCCTGGCCGCGCGGGACGAGGCAGACGCGCTTTCGGAATCGGAGCTCTTCAGCACGGTCGTGCTCCTGATCGTCGCCGGCCACGAGACGACGGTCGGCCTGATCGGCAACGCGGTGGTCGGCCTGCTCGCGCACCCCGATCAGCTCGCGCGGGTGCGGGCCGACCCGTCACTCCTGCCGGGCGCGATCGAGGAGGTGCTCCGCTACGAAGGTCCGGTCGAGCGGACGCTGAACCGCTGGGCGGCGACGGACGTGGAGCTCGGCGGCCACACGATTCGACGTGGCGAGCTCGTGATCGCGATCCTGAACGCGGCCGACCGCGATCCGGAGCGTTTCGCCCAGCCCGACAGGCTCGACGTCTGCCGGGCCGACACGAAGCATCTGGCGTTCGGCCGCGGCAGCCACTACTGCCTCGGGGCCCCCCTGGCGCGGCTCGAGGCCGAGATCGCGCTCGAGACCCTCTTCCGCCGCCTGCCCGGCCTCAGGCTCGCCGTGGAGCCGAATCAGCTCGAATGGCGGCCGACGCCCGGCTTCCGCCGCGTCGCCGCGCTCCCGGTCGCCTGGTAGCCCTCAGGCCGGCTCGACGACCAGCGTCAGGCCCCGTACCTCCCGGACGACGACCGCCTCGCCCACATCTGCACCGGCGTCGCACTGCGCCTGCCAGATCTCCCCTGCGACGCGCACCTGCCCGAGTGGGCGGCAGCCGACCGAGACGATCGCGCGCCGCCCGACGAGCGTCTCGGTGCCGACGGCCGACTTGCGCCGCTTCGACCACCAGACGAAGAGCGCCGTCTCGCCGATCTCGAGCGTCGCCCCCAGAGCGACGACGACCCAGTTCCACGGCTCTTCGAGGACGAAGATTGCGAGCAGGAGCGAGACGAGCAGAATCACGTCAGCCTCCGGTCGAGCAGCTCGAAACGGCGGCCGTCCGGAGCGCGGAAATGGCGGTAGCGGAATCCGTACCCCTCGTTGAGCTCCCCGTCCGGCTCGATCCCCTTCGTGGCGAGCTCGGCCGTCGCAGCCTCGACGTCGTCGACGAGGAAGCCGAGGAGCGTGTCCGACGGCGGCTCCACGTACTCCGGCGGCACGAGCGCCAGCGAGCTGCCGTTGGCGAAGACGAGCCGCCGGACGTCACCCGACGTCTCGAGCTCGACGCCGAGCGCGTCGGCCAGGAAGCGTGCGACGCCCTCGTGGTCGGCGCTGCCGACGCCGGCAAAGATCAGTCCCTCGACGCGCACGGTCATAGGATGCCCGGATGCGCCTGGCGCTGATGATCGAGGGGCAAGAGGGCGTCTCGTGGGAGGACTGGCTCGCGCTCGCACGCGCGTGCGAGGAACACGGCGTCGAAGCGCTCTTCCGCTCCGACCACTACCTCTCGCCCACCGACCCCGGCCGCGCGGCGCTGGACGCCTGGGCGGTGATTCCGGCGGTCGCCGCGCAGACGTCGCGGCTGGAGCTCGGCTCGCTCGTCTCGCCCGTCACCTTCCGTCCCGCAGCGATCGTGGCGAACGCGTCGATGACGGCGAACGAGATCGCCGGCGGCCGCGTCTCGCTCGGGATGGGCACCGGCTGGATGGAGGCAGAGCACGAGGCATTCGGGTTCCCGTTCCCGGAGCTGAAGACGAGGCTGGCCTGGCTCGCGGAGCAGCTCGAAGCGGTGCGCGGCTTCTGGGACGAGGGACCGACGCCCCACCTGATCGTCGGCGGCAGCGGCCTCTCGGGCACGGTCGGGCCTGCGGCGAAGTGGGCCGACGAGTACAACACGGTGATGGCGACGCCCGCCCAATGCGCGGAGCGCCGCGAGAAGATCGCGCGGGCGTGCGAGCGCGAGGGGCGCGCGCCGATCCCGCTCTCGCTGATGACGGCGTGCGCGATCGGGCGCACTCCCGACGAGGCACGGGAGCGGATTCGCCGCCGGCTGGAGCGGGCGGGTCAGACGCTCGATCCCGACGAATACAAGGCGACGCGGGGAAACGCCGCTGTACTGGGCACGCTCGAGGAGGCTGCCGAGCAGCTACGGGCGTACGAGCAGGCCGGCGTCGAGCGAGTGATGCTGCAGCACCTCGACCACCGCGACCTGGAGATGGTCGCGTTGATCGGGCAGGAGCTGGCGCCCGCGGTCGTCTAGACGCCGCTAGGCCAGCGCGTTCTCGGGCTCGTAGTCCACGAGCTCGAGGTAGACCATTTCGGCCGCGTCGCCCTGGCGGGCGCCGAGCTTGATGATCCGGGTGTAGCCGCCCGGTCGCTCCGCGAAGCGCGGAGCGACCTCAGCGAAGAGGTTGTGCACGACGTCCTGCGAGCGCAGCTCCGCGAGCGCCTTGCGGCGTGCGTGGAGGTCGCCGCGCTTGCCGAGCGTGATCATCTTCTCCGCGAACGGCTTGACGGCCTTGGCCTTCGCCTCGGTCGTCTGGATCCGGCCGTGGGTGATCAGCGCGCCCGCGAGGTTCGAGTAGAGCGCCTTCCGGTGCGCGGAATCGCGCCCCAGCTTCTTGCCTGCGCGGGCGTGCCTCACGTTATTCGTCTCCCCGGAGGCTGAGGCCCTGGGTCGCGAGGGTCTCCTTGACCTCTTCGATCGACTTCTTGCCGAAGTTCGGGATCGCGGCGAGCTCGTTCTCGGACTTGCTGACGAGGTCGCCGATGGTCTCGATCCCGACCCGCTTGAGGCAGTTGTACGAGCGGACGCCCAGCTCGAGCTCCTCGATCGGGAAGTTCTCCATCGCGCCGGCACCGCCGCCCGTCTCGGGAGCAACGTCCTCGGAGACGCCGCCGCGGAAGTCGTCGATGTTCTCGAGGTCGGTGAAGATCGCGAGCTGGCGAATCAGGATCTCCGCTGCCTGGCCGATCGCGTCGCGGGGCTCGATCGAGCCGTCGGTCGTCACGTCGAGGCGGAGCTTGTCGTAGTCGGTGCGCTGACCCACGCGCGCGGCCTCGACGTCGTAGGAGACGCGCCGGACCGGCGAGAAGATCGAGTCGATCGGGATCACGCCGATCGTCGTCTCCGGACCGCGGTTGAGCTCGGCCGGGACGTAGCCGCGACCGCGGCCGATCGTCAGCGTCATCTCGAGCTTGCCCTTGTCCGAGAGCTGCGCGAGCTCGAGGTCGGGATTCAGGATCTCGAGATCCGCAGGCGCCTGGATGTCGGCGGCCGTGACGGAGCCCGCGCCCTTCTTCGCGATGTGCACCTCGATCTCGGGCGACTCGCCGTGGAGCAGCACGATCAGGTTCTTGAGGTTGAGGATGATGTCGGTGACGTCCTCGCGCACGCCCGGAAGCGTCGTGAACTCGTGCGTGATCCCCTCGATCTTGACGGCGGTCACGGCGGCGCCCTCGAGCGACGAGAGCAGCACACGGCGGAGCGAGTTGCCGAAGGTGTAGCCGAAGCCGCGGTCGAGAGGCTCGATCACGAAGACGCCACGGTCCTCGTTGATCTCCTCGTGGACGATGCGCGGAATCTGGAAGTCCATCAAGCTGGTGCGTGTAGCCAAGACGATCCCTTCTTTACCGGAAACAGAGCGTTCTTACTTGGAGTAGAGCTCGACGATCAGTGATTCCTGGACGGGCGCGTCGATCTCCGCCCGCTCGGGCCACTTCAACACCTTGCCGGTGAGGCCCTCGTGGTCTGCCTGGAGCCAGGGAGCGACGGACGCGGTCAGGTCGGTGGCGTCGCGAATGGTCTGCTCGGCGGGGCTGCCGGCCTTCATCGTGATCACGTCGTTCGGGCGCACGCCGTAGCTCGGGATGTTGACCCGGCGCCCGTTGACGTGGAAGTGGCCGTGGCGGACGAGCTGGCGTGCCTGCGCGCGCGAGCCCGCAAAGCCGAGCCGGTAGACGACGTTGTCAAGGCGCGTCTCGAGCATCCGGAGCAGGTTCTCGCCCGGTGCGCCGGTGCCCTTCGTCGCCTTCGTGTAGTAGTTGCGGAACTGCTTCTCGAGCAGGCCGTAGTACCGGCGCGCCTTCTGCTTCTCGCGCAGCTGCATCAGGTACTCGCTCTGCTTGATCCGGCCGCGGCCGTGCTCACCCGGCGGATACGAGCGGCGCTCGATCGCGCACTTCTCCGTCAGGCAGCGCTCGCCCTTGAGGAACAGCTTCATCCCCTCGCGGCGGCAGACGCGGCACTTGGCTCCGAGATCGCGGGCCATTAGACGCGCCTCCGCTTCCGGGGGCGGACCCCGTTATGAGCCTGCGGGGTGACGTCGCGGACGCCGAGGATCTCGAGACCGGCCGCCTGGAGCGAGCGGATCGCCGTCTCGCGGCCCGAGCCCGGGCCCTTGACGAAGACCTCGACCTTCTGCAGGCCGTGCTCCATCCCCTTGCGGGCGCACGAGTCGGCAGTGACCTGCGCGGCGAACGGCGTCGACTTGCGCGAGCCCTTGAAGCCCGCGGAGCCGGCCGACTCCCACGCGATCACGTTCCCGTCCTTGTCGGTCAGCGCGACGATCGTGTTGTTGAACGACGTCTTGATGTGCGCCTGGCCGATGGCGATGTTCTTCTTGACACGGCGACGCGTGCGGCCACGGGCCGCAGCTTTGCGAGGAGGCGCCATCTATGCCTTCGCCTTCTTGCCGCGGCCGACGGTCTTCTTCGGGCCCTTGCGCGTCCGCGCGTTGGTCTTCGTCCGCTGGCCGTGCACCGGCAGGCCGCGGCGGTGACGGATCCCGCGCAGGCAGCCGATCTCGGAGAGGCGCTTGATCGCCTGGGAGCGCTCGCGGCGCAGGTCGCCCTCGACCTGCAGCTCGCTGTCGATGTAGGTGCGGATCTTGTTGACCTCGTCGTCGGTGAGATCCTTCACCTTCTCGTCCGGGTCGAGCTCGAGCACCTTGCAGATCTTCTGCGCGGTCGTCTGGCCGATCCCGTAGATGTAGGTCAACCCGATCTCCAGACGCTTCTGGTTCGGGAGGTTGACGCCTGCGATTCGTGCCAAGTGACTACCCCTGCCTTTGCTTGTGGCGCGGATTTGTGCAAATGACCATGGTGCGCCCGTGCCGCTTGATCACACGGCAGCGCTCACACATGGGCTTCACGGAAGGACGGACTTTCAAGATTGCTCCTAGCTAGCGGTTGCGGTAGGTGATCCTGCCGCGGGTGAGGTCATAAGGAGAGAGTTCGACCTTGACGCGGTCGCCCGGAGCGATGCGGATGTAGTGCTTGCGCATCTTCCCGGAGATCGTTGCGAGGACGGCATGTCCACCGTCGAGCTGCACCCTGAACATCGTGCTGGGAAGCGCCTCGACGACCTCGCCTTCGACCTCGATCTTCTCTTCTTTGACTGCCATTAACCTCTGTGGGTGAGTGAGTTCTCTACGCGCGGCAAAGCACGGCGCTACGCCGCGCGGCCTGTCAGGATAGCAGAGGGATTGCCGCAGCCGTAAGGATCTGCGGCCCTGCGGCCGTGATCGCGACGGTGTGCTCGAAATGCGCGGCGAGCGAGCCGTCCTCGGTCGAAATCGACCATTCGTCGTCGTGGACGTAGACCTCGGGGCGCCC
Organism: uncultured Gaiellaceae bacterium; assembly: GCA_963771185.1. Taxonomy (GTDB): domain Bacteria; phylum Actinomycetota; class Thermoleophilia; order Gaiellales; family Gaiellaceae; genus Gaiellasilicea. The sequence goes on along the minus strand of CAVYSL010000019.1, from coordinate 8,460 downwards.
GGCCGTGATCATCGGCTCGATCGCGAGAGTCATCCCCTCCGAGAGCAGCGGTCCGCGGCCCGGTTGGCCGAAGTTCGGAATGTGCGGGTCCTCGTGGTAGGAGCGGCCGACGCCGTGGCCGACGAGGCTGCGGACGACGGAGAAGCCGGCGCCCTCGACCTGCTGCTGCACGGCGGCGGAGATGTCGCCGACGCGGTTGCCCGGGTGGGCCTGGGCGATCCCGGCGGCGAGCGCGTCGCGGCCGGCGTCGAGCAGGCGCTGCGCCTGCTCCGAGACGTCTCCGACGGGGAACGTGAAGGCGCTGTCGGCGATGTAGCCGTCGAGCGTGACGCCGACGTCGATCGTGATCAGGTCGCCGTCCGCGACCTCGTACGCGCCCGGGATCCCGTGCACGACCATGTCGTTCGGCGAGATGCAGATCGCCTTCGGATAGCCCCGGTAGCCGAGCGAGGTGGGAACGCCCCCGAGCGACCGGATGTGCTCGTCGGCGATCCGGTCGAGCTCGCCGGTCGTGATCCCGGGCTCGATCTGCTCGCCGACGTGCGCGATCGTCTCGGCGACCACTCGCCCCGCGGCGGCCATCTTGGCGATCTCCTGGGCCGACTTGCGGATGATCATCTCGCTGCCACGGTAGCCAAAGCGTCCTCGATCTCCGCGGAAACGTCCTCGACCGTGCGCCCCGCGTGCAGCGGGACGAGCTTCCCGGTCGTGCGGTAGTACTCGACGACCGGCTCCGTCTGCTCGTGGTAGACGTCGAGACGACGGGCGATCGTCTCCGGGCGTATCGTCGGTCCGGCCCTCCTCGTGCGCGCGGCCGAGCGCCCTGGCCTTCGCCGTCTCGTCGTCGAGGTCGAAGAAGAAGATCACGTCGAGCCCGCGGCCGATCTCGCGCAGCATCTCGTCGAGCGCCTCGGCCTGCGCGAGGTTGCGCGGGAAGCCGTCGAGGATGAAGCCGTCGCCGGCGTCGTCGGCGGCCAGCCGCTCGCGGATCATCCGGATCGTGATCTCGTCGGGGACGAGGTCGCCGCGCTCCATGATCTCGTTCACCTCGCGCCCCAGCGGCGTCGCGTCGTCGATCGCGCGGAACATGTCGCCGGTCGAGACATGCGGGATCTCGTGCTCGGCCGAGATGCGCTTGGCCTGCGTTCCCTTCCCCGACCCCTGCGGGCCGAGCACGAGCACGTTCACTATTTAAGGAAGCCTTCGTAGGAGCGCATCATCATCTGCGACTCCATCTGCCTCATCGTGTCGAGCGCGACGCCGACCGCGATCAGCACCGAGGTGCCGCCGAGCGCCCCGGCCGTCGCCTGCGAGAACCCGCCGTAGCGGATGAAGAGCGTCGGCAGCGTCGCGACCAGCGCCAGGTAGATCGCGCCGGGCAGCGTCAGGCGCGTGAGCACGCGGTCGAGATACTGCGCCGTCGGCGGGCCTGGGCGGATGCCGGGGATGTAGCCGCCGTAACGCCGCAGGTTGTCGGCCTGGTCGACCGGATTGAACTGGACCGCCGTGTAGAAGTAGGTGAAGATCACGATCAGGACGCCCTGCATGAGCATGTAGGGAATGTTCGTCGGCAGGAAGTACTTGTTGACGAACTCCTGCGTCTGCGGGAAGTACTGGCCGATCGTGGGCGGGAACGCCATCACTGCGGCGGCGAAGATGACCGGGATCACGCCGGCCATGTTCACGCGCAGCGGCAGGTACGTCGAGCCGCCCGCGGTCATGCGGCGGCCGACCATCCGCTTCGCGTACTGAATCGGGATCCGCCGCTGGCCCTCCTGGATGAAGACGATCGCGGCGATGATCGAGAGCGCGATCAGCGGGAAGAAGAGCTTCTCCATCGGGCCGCCGTTCCACCAGGCGGCGATCCCGATCGGGGCGCCGACGAGGATCGAGGCGAAGATCAGGAGCGAGATGCCGTTGCCGATCCCGCGCTTCGTGATCAGCTCGCCCATCCACATCAGCAGGGTGCAGCCGACGGTGAGGGTGAGGATGATCAGCGTCGTCCGGCCGAGGTCGGCGTCGAGCGCGCCCTGGCGCTTGAAGAGGAACGCATAGCCGGTCGACTGGGCGGCGGCGAGCACGACGGTGAGGTAGCGCGTGTACTGGTTGATCTTGGCGTAACCCGACTCGCCCTCCTTCTGCAGCTCGGCGAGCTTCGGGATCACCACGGTCATCAGCTGGAGGATGATCGAGGCCGTGATGTACGGCATGATCCCGAGCGCGAAGATCGAGAACTGCGAGAGCGCGCCGCCCGAGAAGAGGTTGAGCAGGCCGAGGATCGTGCCGCCGCGGCCGCTGAAGTAGTTGGAGATCGTCTCGGAGTCGACGCCCGGCGCGGGGATCCACGAGCCGAGGCGGTAGATCGCGAGGATCATCGCCGTGAAGAGCACGCGGTGCCGGAGCTCCGGAACGCGCCACGCGTTGGCAAGCCAGCTGAACACCCGCTACCTACTCCTCCTCGGCGACGGGAGCCTCGTCCGCGGTCTCCGCGACCTCCGGCTCCTCCGCGGCGACCGGCTTCGGCTTCGCCTTGCTCTTCTTCTTGCGCGGGTCCTTCGGCTCCTTGAGCGCGGTCGCGCTGCCGCCGGCGGCCGTGATCTTCTCCCGCGCGGTGGCGGAGAAGGAGTGGGCGGTGACGGAGAGCTTCTTCGTCAGCTCGCCGGTGCCGAGAATCTTGACGTCGGCCTTCGTGTTCTTGAGCAGGCCCTTCTCGACGAGCGCCTCGATGTTGACGGTGTCGCCGTCCGCGAAGACGCGGTCGAGGTCGCGCAGGTTGACCGGGTGCGAATAGGTCCGGAAGGGCCCGATCGGCATCGCGTCGGCCGAGGTGTTACCGCGCAGCTTCGGCATCCGCATGTCGATCGGCATCTGGCCGCCCTCGAAGCCGGCAGCCATCTTCTTCGAGCCGGCGCGCGACTTCTGACCCTTGATCCCGCGGCCCGAATAGCGACCCTTGCCCGAGCCCAGGCCACGGCCGACGCGCTTGCGGTCCTTGCGCGACTGGGCGGGCTTGAGTGTCGAGAGGTTCAGCTCGTCGGCCATTAGTTGCTCTCCACCCGGACGAGGTGGGCGACCTTCCTCAGCTTACCCTGGAGCTCCGGGCTGTCCTTGATCTCGTTCGTCTGGCCGATCCGGCCCAGCCCGAGCGAGCGGAGCGTGCCCCGGTTGGCGGGGTTCTGGCCGATCGCGCTCTTCACCTGCGTCAGCTTCACGACGCGGTCTCCTCGACCTCGGTCGTCGCCTCGACGGTCTCGGGCGCGGGCGCGGGCGCCTCCTCGGCGACGGGCGCCTCCTTGGCGGGCGCCCGGTAGGGCAGCACCTCGCTGATCGTCTTGCCGCGCATCTTGGCGACGTCCTCGGGGCGCCGAAGGTTCTGCAGGCCCTGCACGGTGGCCTTCGCCATGTTGATCGGATTCGTGGTGCCCAGGCTCTTCGCCAGCACGTCACGGATTCCGGCGAGCTCGAGAACGGCGCGGACGCCGCCGCCGGCGATCACGCCGGTTCCCTCCGACGCAGGCCGGATGAAGACACGGGCGGCGCCGAACACACCCAGGATCTCGTGCGTGACCGTCGTCCCGTGCTTGGGCACGGTGAAGAGATTCTTCTTCGCGTCGTCGACGGCCTTCGAGATCGCGAGCGGAACTTCGCGGGCCTTGCCGTAGCCGACGCCGACGCGGTCGACCTCGTCGCCGATCACGACCAGCGCCGTGAACGAGAAGCGGCGGCCGCCTTTGACGACCTTGGCGACGCGGTTGATCTCGATCACGCGCTCCTTGAGCTCCCGGACTTCCTCACGGGCGATCACTTCACGCTCGACGGTGCTCACAGCTCCGCCGCCGGCAAAGCCGGCGCCTCCGCCTTCTGCTCCGTCAAGCCTACGCAGATGCTCATCTAAAACTTCAGTCCTCCCTCACGCGCGCCGTCGGCGAGCGCCTTGACGCGTCCGTGGTACAGGTAGCCGCCGCGATCGAACACGACGGACTCGATTCCGGCCTTCTTGGCTGCGTCGGCGACTGCCTTGCCGACCGCCTCGGCCTGCTCGATCCGGTTGCCCTTGAACGACTTGGCCAGGCCGAGCCAGCTCGCGCCGGCGAGCGTGCGACCGCTCTCGTCGTCGATCAGCTGGGCGAAGATGCCCTTGTTCGAGCGGAAGACCGCGAGGCGCGGCCGCTCGGCCGTGCCGGCGACCTTGCCGCGAATCCGGCGGTGTCGCCGCTCGCGCGCCTGACGGGTAGTGACGATACTCATCGTCGCTCCACCGCCGGCAAAGCCGGCGCCTCCGCTCCATGCTGCTCCGTCAAGCCTACGCAGCTACTCATGCTCTCTTCCCGACCTTCCTGCGGACGTACTCGTCCTGGTAGCGGATCCCCTTGCCCTTGTACGGCTCGGGCGGGCGCACCTGGCGCACCTCGGCGGCCGTCTGGCCGACCTGCTGCTTGTCGGTGCCCTTGACGATCACCTGCGTCGGTACAGGCACCTCGAAGGTGATCCCGGGCCGCGGCTTGATCACGACCGAGTGCGAGTAGCCGACGTTGAGCTCGAGGTCGGTGCCGCGCAGTGCCGCGCGGTAGCCGACGCCCTGGATCTCGAGATGCTTCTCGAATCCTTTCGTGACGCCCTCGACCATGTTCGCGATCAGCGTCCGGGTGAGCCCGTGCAGCGCACGATCCTCGCCGCGCTCGGTCGGCCGCGTGACGAGGAGCTCGCCGTCGGCCTGCTCGATCTTCATCCGCTGCGGCACGACCTGCGAGAGCTCGCCGAGCGGCCCGTTCACCTGAACGCGCCCAGGGGAGATCGCCACGTTGACCGAGCTCGGGAGCTCAATGGGTCGCTTGCCGATTCTGCTCATGCCGCTACCAGACGAACGCGATCACCTCGCCGCCGATGCCCTTCTCGGCAGCTTGGCGGCTCGTGATCAGGCCGGTCGAGGTGGACAGGATCGCGGTGCCGAGCCCGCCGAGGACGCGCGGCAGGCGGTCCTTGCGCGCGTAGACGCGGCGGCCGGGGCGGGACACGCGCTTGACGCCCGTGATCACCCGCTGGCGGTTGCGGCCGAACTTGAGCTCGACGACGAGGGTCGAGTACGGCTGGCCCTCGACCTCGACGACACGGAAGTCCTTGATGTACCCCTCGTCCTTGAGGACGCGGGCGATCTCCTCCTTGATCCGGGAGGTCGGCATCTCGGCGGTGTCGTGCATCGCCTTGTTGGCGTTGCGGATCCGGGTGAGCATGTCTGCAATCGGGTCGGTCAGCATTTCTTCTCTCCTACCAACTGCTCTTTGTCATGCCGGGGATGGAGCCGTTGTGCGCGAGCTCGCGCAGGCAGATCCGGCAGAGGCCGAACTTCTTGAACACCGCGCGCGGGCGGCCGCACTTGTTGCAGCGCGTGTAGTTGCGCACCTTGAACTTGCTGCCGCGCTTCTGCTTGACGACGAGAGACGTCTTGGCCATGCGTTACTGATCCCTTCTGTCGTCGGCTGCGAACGGAAGCCCGAGGCTGCGCAGGAGTGCGAACGCCTGCTCGTCGGTCGTCTGCGCCGAGGTCGTGATCGTGACGTCGAGCCCCCGGATCGACGCGACCGAGTCGTAGTCGATCTCCGGGAAGATGATCTGCTCGCGGACGCCGAGCGAGTAGTTGCCGCGGCCGTCGAACGAGCCGGGGTTGAGGCCGCGGAAGTCGCGGATCCGCGGCAGCGCGACCGAGACGAGCCGGTCGAGGAACTCGTACATGCGGGCGCCGCGCAGCGTCACGCGCGCGCCGACCGCCATCCCCTCGCGGAGCTTGAAGCTCGCGATCGACTTGCGGGCCTTGCGCACCTGCGCGCGCTGGCCGGCGATGATCGTCAGCTCCTCGATCGCGGCGTCGAGCGCCTTCGCGTCGGTCTTCGCGTCGCCGACGCCCATGTTCAGCGTGATCTTCGCGATCTCGGGCACCTGCATGATCGAGCTCAGGCCGAGCTCCTCCTGCAGCTGCGGGCGCAGCTCGAGGTAGCGCTCCTTCAGGCGCGGCGTGTAGGTGGCGGTCGCCATTACTTGTCCACTTCCTGGCCGCAGCCGTCGCGCTTGCAGACGCGGACGCGGACCGTCTCGCCCTTGATCTCCTTGACCTTGATCCCGACTCGCGTCGGCAGGTTGCAGACGGGGCAGACGAGCATCACGTTCGAGACGTCGACGGGCGCCGCCTTCTCGATCCGGCCGCCCGGCGACATCTGGCGTGCCGCCCATGCGGTTCGAGTCGCGCAGCGGGCGCGGGCGCGTGTGCCGCGTCATCACGTTCAGGTTCTCGACGAGGACGCGGCCGTCGCGCGGGCGCGCCTCGATGATGCGGCCCTGCTTGCCGCGGTCCTTCCCGGCCAGGATCTGCACCAGGTCGCCTTGCTTGATCTTCATCTTGTTTGCCACGTTTCTCAGAGCACCTCGGGAGCCAGGCTGACGATCTTCATGAAGTTCTTCTCGCGCAGCTCGCGGGCGACGGGCCCGAAGATGCGCGTCCCGCGCGGGTTCCGCGCGGCGTCGATGATCACCGCTGCGTTCTCGTCGAACGCGATCTGCGTGCCGTCGTTACGGCCGTAAGGCTTCTTCGTCCGGACGACGACCGCCCTGACGACTTCGCCTTTCTTCACCGTTCCCTGCGGCGTCGCGGACTTCACGGTACCTACGATCACGTCGCCGACGCGGGCGTAGCGCCGCTTCGAGCCGCCCATGACGCGGATGCAGAGGATCTCGCGCGCGCCGGTGTTGTCGGCGACGCGGAGGCGTGACTCCTGCTGAATCACTTCGCGACCTCGACGATCTCGGCCAGGCGCCAGTTCTTCGTCTTCGAGATCGGGCGCGTCTCGATGATCTTGACGACGTCGCCGATCTTGGCCGCGTTCTGCTCGTCGTGCGCGTGGAAGCGCTTCGAGCGGCGGACGACCTTCTTGTACCTCGGATGCGCCTTGATCGTGTCGACCTTGACGACGATCGTCTTGTCGCCCTTGTCGGAGACGACCGTGCCCTGACGCTCCTGGCGGCGGCCGAACTCGCTGCTCGGGCTTCGGGATCCGGGTGATCGGCTTGCGCTCGGTCGCCTTCTCGCGCTGGACGCGGCCCTTCTTCGGGCGCAGCGCGCGCGGCAGCCGCTTGCGCTTCGGCTTCGGGCCGGACTGCGGCGCGGGTGCGGCGGGCGCTGCGCGGAGCCTCCTGGCGGCGCCTCGGCGACGGGCTCCTCGGCGGGAGCCTCCTCGGCGACGGGCTCCTCCGCGACGGGCTCCTCGACGGGAGCCTCCTCCGCGACGGGCTCCTCGGCCGGCAGCCTCCTCCGCGACGGGCTCCTCGGCGACGGGCCTCCTCCGCGACCGGACTCCTCCGCGACCGGCCTCCTCCGCGACCGGCTCCTCGGCCGGAGCCTCCTCCGCGACCGGCTCCTCGGCCGGAGCCTCCTCCGCGACCGGCTCCTCGGCGCGGGCCTCCTCCGCGACGCGGCTCCTCCGCAGGCGGCTCCTCGGCCATCGGCCTCGGCGGCAGCCTCGTCCATGGCCTCGGTCGAGGCCATCGGCTCGCCCTCGTCGACGGACGGCGCAGCCGCCTCCGTCTCGGTGGCCTCCGCGGCGGTCTCCTCGACCGGTGTCTCGTCTGTCTTCTTCGTCTTCTTCTCAGCCATGGTCTACGCGTTCCCAGCCCTTTCCCGCTCGTGGCGGACGGTCAAAATACGTGCGATCTCCCGCTTCGCCGACCGGAGCCGGGCGCTGTTGTCGAGCGCGCCGGTGGCGGACTGGAAGCGGAGGTTGAAGAGCTCCTGGCGGCGCTCGCCGAGCGTCCGCTGGAGCTCGTCGTCGGTCATGTCGCGGAGCGTTCTAGCTTTCAAAGAGATCAGCCTCTCTCTTCACGATCTTGGTCTTGACCGGCAGCTTCTGGCTCGCGAGCTGGAGCGCCTCCTTGGCGAGCGGCTCGGCGACGCCGGCCAGCTCGAACATGACGCGGCCCGGCTTGACGACGGCGACCCAGTGCTCCGGGGAGCCCTTGCCCGAGCCCATGCGGGTCTCGGCCGGCTTCTGCGTCACCGACTTGTCCGGGAAGACGTTGATCCAGACCTTGCCGCCGCGCTTGATCTTGCGCGTCATCGCGATTCGGGCAGCCTCGATCTGGCGGTTGGTGATCCAGCCCGCCTCGAGCGACTTGATCCCGAAGTCGCCGAACTGCACGTCGGTCTGACCGCGCGAGACGCCGCGCCGGCGGCCGCGATGGACGCGGCGGTACTTGGTCTTCTTCGGGAGCAGCATCTAGTCCTCGCTCCCCTGCTCGGCCTCGGTGGCCGGCGTCTCCGGAGCGCCTCCGCCTCGGCGGCCGGTGCTCCGGCGACCGGAGCGTCCGCGACCGGAGTCCGTGACCGGGCGTCCGTGACCGGAGCGTCCGTCACGGGCGTGGTCTCCTCGACCGTGGGCTCGACGACGGCGTCGGTCTTCGGCTGCTCGACGCTGT
>CAVYSL010000018.1:0-215486 GCA_963771185.1 uncultured Gaiellaceae bacterium | reverse complement strand
CGTCTACGAGGTCGTCGACAACGCCGTCGACGAGGCCCTCGCGGGGCACAACGACCACGTCGAGGTCACCCTCCATCCGGACAACTCGGTCACCGTTTCCGACCGCGGCCGCGGCATCCCCGTCGACATGATCGAGGACCAGGGGTTGTCGGCGATGACGGTCGTCCTGACGAAGCTGCACGCCGGCGGCAAGTTCGGCGGCGACGGCTACAAGGTCTCCGGCGGACTCCACGGCGTCGGCGTCTCGGTCGTCAACGCGCTCTCGGAGCGACTCGTGGCCGAGGTGCGGCGCGACGGCAAGGTGCACCGGCAGGAGTTCGAGCGCGGTGCCCCGCTGGGCGATGTCGAGATCGTCGGCAAGGCCGACAAGGGCGACACGGGGACGACGATCCACTTCCTCCCCGACGCGCGAGATCTTCGAGGAGGTCGACTTCTCGATCTCGACCCTCGTCCAGCGCCTGCGCGAGACGGCCTTCCTGACGCGCGGCCTCCGGATCGTCCTCACCGACGAGCGCGAGGGCGAGGAGCGGCACGAGTTCTACGCCGAGGGCGGGATCAGGGACTTCGTCGCCTACGTCAACGACGCGAAGGACCCGGTCCACAAGCACATCGTCTTCTTCGAGGGCGAGAACGAAGACGGCGCGGTCGAGGTGGCGATGCAGTGGAACACCTCCTACGTCGAGTCGGTCTTCTCGTTCGCGAACAACATCAACACGCACGAGGGCGGCACCCACCTCTCCGGCTTCCGCGCGGCGCTCACCGGCACGATCAACCGGTATGCGCGCGAGAAGGGCCTGCTGAAGGAGAAGGAGGACAACCTCGAGGGCGAGGACGTGCGCGAGGGCCTGGCGGCGGTGATCTCGGTCAAGCTGCGCAACCCGCAGTTCGAGGGGCAGACGAAGACGAAGCTCGGCAACCCGCCGATCGAGAGCCTCGTCAAGCAGGTCGTCAACCAGAAGCTCGCCGAGTTCCTCGAGGAGAACCCGCAGGACGCGCGCCAGATCATCACGAAGACGATCTCCGCCGCCCGCGCCCGTCAGGCGGCCCGCAAGGCGCGCGAGCTGACGCGGCGCAAGAGCGCGCTCGAGAGCATGTCGCTGCCGGGGAAGCTCGCCGACTGCTCGATCAAGGATCCCGAGTCGGCCGAGCTCTTCATCGTCGAGGGCGACTCCGCCGGCGGCTCGGCCAAGATGGGCCGCGACCGCACCTACCAGGCGATCCTGCCGCTGCGCGGGAAGATCATCAACTCGGAGAAGAACCGGATCAACAAGGTCCTCTCCAACAACGAGATCCAGGCGATGATCACCGCGATCGGGACGAGCCTCGGCGAGGAGTTCGACATCTCGAAGCTCCGCTACCACCGGATCATCGTGATGACCGACGCCGATGTCGACGGCTCGCACATCCGGACGCTGATCCTGACGTTCCTCTATCGCCAGATGCCGGAGCTGATCGAGCGCGGCCACGTCTACATCGCCGTGCCGCCGCTCTACAAGGTCAAGCTCGGCAACCAGGAGTACTACTTCGAGAAGGACGCCCAGCTCGAGGAGCTGCTCGTGCGCGAGCGGATCGGCGATCTCGAGATCACCTCCCGCGCCGGCGAGACGCTGAAGCTGACCGAGGCTCGCTGGGGCCGGTTCGTCCGCTCACTGGCCGAGTTCGAGGGCTGGCTCGCGCGCCTGCGGGTCGACTACGGCGCTGCGGCGGCCGACTTCGTGATCACGCACCGGATCGTCGAGGGCGACGCCGCCTCGCTCGCCGATCTCGACAAGGCGATCGTTGCGTCGGTCGACAACGGCTATGCGCTCAGCATCCTCGGCACCGGCGACGGAACGATCGAGGTGAAGGTCGTCGAGACCGAGACGAGCTCGGCGACGCACATCACCGTCCCGGCCGCCCTCTTCGCCTCGCCGATCTACGCGAACCTGCGCAAGGCGTACGCGAAGCTGATCGACATCGTCGGCCCACCGCCCTTCGCGCTCGCCGCCGGCAAGAAGCGGCGCGAGGCGGAGACGTTCGCGGCGCTCCGGCACGAGGCGCTCGACCTGGCCAAGGAAGGCCTGCAGCTGTCCCGCTTCAAGGGCTTGGGCGAGATGAACGAGGAGCAGCTCTGGGAGACGACGATGGATCCGTCGAAGCGGCTCTTGATCCGCGTCGACGTCGAGGACGCGTCGGCGGCCGACCGCATCTTCTCGACGCTGATGGGCGACCAGGTGGAGCCGCGCCGCGCCTTCATCGAAGAGAACGCACGGGACGTCCGCTTCCTCGATGTCTGATCTGACGAACGAGCCTCTCGGCGGCGGCCGGATCGAATCGCGCGAGCTCGAGCAGGAGATGCGCTCGAGCTACCTCGACTATGCGATGAGCGTGATCGTCGGGCGGGCGCTGCCCGACGTCCGCGACGGCCTCAAGCCCGTGCACCGGCGCGTCCTTTACGGCATGCACGAGGCCGGGCTGCAACCGAACCGGCCCTACAAGAAGTCCGCCGCCACCGTCGGCGACGTGATGGGCAAGTACCACCCGCACGGCGACGCGTCGATCTACGACACGCTGACCCGGATGGCGCAGCCCTTCTCGCTGCGCTACCCGCTCGTCGACGGCCAGGGCAACTTCGGCTCGATCGACGACGACCCGCCGGCGGCGATGCGCTACACGGAAGCGCGCCTCTCGCGGATCGCCACCGAGATGCTGCGCGACATCGATGCCGACACCGTCGACTTCGAGCCGAACTACGACGAGTCGCGCAAGCAGCCCTCGGTGCTGCCGTCGCGCTTCCCGAACCTGCTCGTCAACGGCTCCGCCGGGATCGCGGTCGGGATGGCGACGAACATGCCGCCGCACCGGCTCGGCGAGATCGTCGACGCGATCGTGCAGCTGATCGACAAGCCCGACGCGAACGTCGAGGACCTGATGCAGCACGTCAAGGGCCCCGACTTCCCGACCGGCTCGATCGTCGTCGGCCGGCAGGGCATCCGCGATGCCTACCGCACGGGTCGCGGACGGATCGTGATGCGCGCGCGCGCCCACATCGAGGAGCTGCGCGGCGGCAAGACCGCGATCATCGTCACGGAGCTGCCCTACGGCGTGAAGAAGGGCGGCGACTCGGGCGTGATCAAGAAGATCGCCGACCTCGTCGGCGAGAAGGTGATCACCGAGGTCTCAGACCTCGCCGACCATTCCGACCGCACCGGGATGCGGATCCAGATCGAGCTGAAGCGCGAGGCGATTCCGCAGGTCGTGCTGAACAAGCTCTACAAGCACACCTCGCTGCAGGCGACGTTCGGCTACAACGCCGTCGCGCTCGTCGACAACGTGCCGAAGACGCTCTCGCTGCTCGAGCTCGTCACGCACTACCTCGACTACCAGCGCGAGATCGTCACGCGCCGCTCCAAGTACGAGCTGCGCAAGGCGGAGGACCGCGCCCATGTCCTCTCCGGCTACCTGATCGCGCTCGACAACCTCGACGAGGTGATCCGCGTGATCCGCGGCGCCGCCGACACGGACGCGGCCCGCGAGGAGCTGATGGCGCAGTTCTCACTCTCCGAGATCCAGGCGACCGCGATCCTCGACCTGCGCCTCCGTGCCCTCACCGGGCTCGAGCGCAAGCGTGTCGAGGAGGAGTACGCCGACCTGCAGGAGCGGATCGCCGAGCTGCGCGCGATCCTCGGCGACCCGGCCCGCGTCGACGGCCTGATCCGCGAGGAGCTGCTCGAGCTGAAGGCGCTCTACGGCAAGTCCGACGACAGGCGCACGGAGATCATCGCTGCCGAGGGCGAGTTCTCCCTCGAGGACATGATCGCCGAGGAGGACATGGTGATCGCGATCACCCGCTCCGGCTACATCAAGCGCCTCCCCGTCACCTCCTACCGCGAGCAGCGCCGCGGCGGCGTCGGGGTGATGGGCATGGACCTGAAGGACGAGGACTACATCGAGCATCTCTTCGTCGCCTCGACCCACGACTACGTCCTCTTCTTCACCACCGTCGGCAAGGTCTACCGGCTGAAGGTGCACGAGCTGCCGCTCGGCTCACGCCAGTCGAAGGGCCGCGCGATCGTCAACTTGCTCCCGTTCCGCCAGGACGAGCAGGTCAAGGCCGTGATCGCGACCCGCGACTTCAAGGAGGCCAAGTACCTCCTCTTCGCGACCCGGGCCGGCGTCGTCAAGAAGACCGAGTTCCTCGAGTACAACACGCCGCTGAAGGCCGACGGGATCATCGCGATCAAGATGCGCGAGAACGACGAGCTCGTCGGGGTCAGGCTCTCCGATGGCGACGACGACGTCTTGATGGTGTCCCGTTTCGGGCAGGCGATCCGCTTCCACGAGAGCGACGTCCGCGCGATGGGCCGGGCTGCGTCCGGCGTCAAGGGGATGGGGCTGCGCAAGGACGACGAGGTGATCGAGCTCGAGATCGCGCAGGACGACACCGACCTGCTCGTCGTGACCGAGAACGGCTACGGCAAGCGCACGCGCGTGTCCGAGTACCCGGTCAAGGGCCGCGGTGGGCTCGGCGTCAAGACGATCCAGCTCACCGACGCGCGCGGCAAGCTTGCCGGCTCTCGCGTCGTCCGCGACGGCTACCAGGTGATGCTGATCTCCACCGGCGGCACCGTGATCCGGATTCCGGTCGAGGACGTCAAGCGGCTGGGACGCTCGACCCAGGGCGTGATCGTGATGCGCTTGCGCGGCGACGAGGACAAGGTCTCGAGCCTGGCGCTCGTGATGGAGAGCGAGGCATCCGATTCCGTCGTCGACCAGGCCGCCGACGCGGCCGTCGAGGCTGGGATCGAGCCGCTCGCGGAGCCGGACTTCGACGAGGACGGATTTCCCGCCTCGTCGGACGACGACGAGCTCTAAGCGGTCAAATCCTCACGTTTTCTCAGCTATCTCTTCCCAAACAGGGGAAAAGCGTGTATATGTTCGTCTTGAGGGGTCGTCGTATCCGCCGATAAAGGGATCAGCATGGCTTACAACACACAGGTCGACATCCTCGAGCCGGTCAATCTCTCCGAGCACCTGGACAAGATCGAGCTCTACCTGGGCCAGGTTTGCCAGATTGCCGGGATCTCGAAGATGCAGCTCGATTACTGGACGAACAAGGCTCAGATCCCGACCAAGGGCAAGAAACAGCGGATCTACGACATCGACGCGCTCGAGACGGTGATGCTGATCAAGCAGGCCAAGGACAAGGGCCTGAACCTCGGTGCTGCGATCGAAGCGGCACGCCGCTTCCGCTCGGCCAACGGCCAGCTCGTCAGCTAGCTCGTTCCGCCGCCGGAGTCGCCGGACGCCTTGCCCATGAAGGCGGTCAGCATGTCGATCGGAGCCGGGAAGACGATCGTCGTCGCATTGGTGGCGCCGATCTCGAGCAGCGTCTGCAGATAGCGCAGCTGCAGCGCCATCGGCGACTTGGCCATCACGTCGGCCGCGTCGGCGAGCTTCTGCGAGGCCTGGAACTCTCCCTCGGCCGCGATCACCTTCGCGCGCCGCTCGCGCTCGGCCTCGGCCTGCCGCGCCATCGCCCGTTGCATCCCGGCGGGGATCTCGACGTCCTTCACCTCGACGATCGAGACCTTGACGCCCCAGGGCGAGGTCGCCTCGTCGATGATGTTCTGCAGGATCGCGTTGATCTTGTCGCGCTCCGAGAGCAGTTCGTCGAGCGTGTGCTGGCCGAGCACCGAGCGCAGCGTCGTCTGCGCGATCTGGGAGGTCGCGACCATGAAGTTCTCGACCTGCACGATCGCGTTCTTCGGCTCGACGATGCGGAAGTAGGCGACGGCGTTCACGCGGACAGGGACGTTGTCCTTCGTGATCACCTCCTGCGGCGGCACGTTCAGCGTGATCGTGCGCAGGTCGACCTTGACCATCCGGTCGACGACCGGGATCAGGAGGAAGAGCCCCGGCCCCTTCGGCTCGGGCAGCAGGCGGCCGAGGCGGAAGATCACTCCGCGCTCGTACTCGCGCGCGACCTTCACGGCGGCGAAGAGGAACAGCAGCAGCAGGAAGGCGACGGCGGCGATGGCGATCAGGGCGATCACGGTGGGTTTACGTCCTTTCGGCCTGGAGGGTCGGTGCGGGCTGAGGGGATCCTACGACGAGCTCGAGCGTGTCCGGCTCGACGCCCTCGACGAGCACGTGCTCGCCGGTGACGAGCGCAGAGCCGTCGGCGCTGCGGGCATGCCAGAGCTCGCCGTCGACGAAGACGAGGTTCTCGGCTCGCACCACCGCCGGCTCGCCGACGAGGCGGTGTGAGCCGACCGCGACCGGAACGCGCCTGACTTGCGCCGCCTTCGTCAGGGCGAGGCCGAACAGCAGCGCCAGGGTGCCCGCAATCGCGAGCGCGACCGGCAGCGAGACCTGGTAGGCGTCGCCCGCAGGATCGAAGAGCATCAGCGCTCCGATCGTGAACATGACCGCGCCGGCGACGGCGAGCGCCCCGTGCGAGACGATGAACGCCTCGGCGACGAAGAACGCGGCCGCGAGGATCATCAGCAAGAGCCCGGCCGCGGAGATCGGCAGGACCTGGAGTCCGTAGAGACCGACGATCAGCGAGATCGCGCCGACGGTGCCGGGGAAGACGAGGCCGGGGTTCCAGAGCTCGACGACGATCCCGATCAGGCCGATCGAAAGCATCAGCGCGATGATGTTCGGGTCGATCAGCAGATCGAGGAGCCGCTTCCACGCCGACAGCTCGACGCGGTCGACCTGCGTCGAGGGCGGCGTCGAGATCGTCAGCCCCTTCGGTTCGGTGGTCATGCCGTCGATCTGGCGGAAGAGATCCGGGTAGTCCGTCGCGATCACGTCGATCACGTTCTTCCGGAGCGCCTCGCGTGCGCCCAGGTTGGTCGCCTTCGTGACCATCTCCCGTGCCACCTGGACGTTGCGCCCGTGCTCGCGCGCCAGCTCGCCGATGTAGGCGGCCGCGTCGTTGACGATCTTCCGTCGAAGATCGCGTGAGATGTCCTCGCCGCCGATCGACACCGGCGTCGAGGAGCCGATGTTCGTCTGAGGCGCCATCGCGAGCACGTCGGCGGCCATGCCGATCACGGCGCCCGCGGAGTCGGCGCTCGCGCCGGGCGGCGCCACGTAGACGATGACCGGGATGTCTGCGGCGAGCATGCCCTTGACGATCCCCCGCATCGACGAGGAGAGGCCGCCGGGCGTGTCCATCTCGATCACGACGGCCCGGTACCCCTCTTCCTCACCGCGATCGATCGCGTCGAGGAGGAAGTCCTGCGTCACCGGGTTGACGTCGTTCTCGAACTCGGCGACGAGGACGCGGGGGCCGGAGGCGGCAGGCTCTCCTGCGAAGGTCGGCGCGGCAACGGCGAGTGCGGCCGCGGCTACCGCTGCGGCGACGACCAGGAGTCCCCGTAGGAGGGCCGCCACACCCTGACTCTAGCTGTAAGGATTCGGTCAAACGAGGGGCGAGGCTCTTGTCGCCGAATGGGGAAGGCGCCACCCTTCGGTGGAGAGACCGCCGTGCCCAGACGCCTGCTCATCCTCATCGGACTGGTTCTCGCCCTGCCCGCGCCGGCTCTCGCGCAGGAGGCGACGATCGTCTCGCGCGACGTCCCGCTCGCCGGCGAGCGGACGCTCGCGGCGACGAACGCTCCCGCCCGCTTCGATCTCGTCGGGATCCACTGGCGGGGCTCCGGGACGGTGCAGTTCCGAACCCGGTCGACGAGCGGCCGCTGGAGCGCGTGGGAGGACGCCGCGCCCGAGGCCGAGGACCGGCCCGATGCCGGCACCGCCGAGCGCGCCGGCGCCCGCGGCTGGCAGCTCGGGAACCCGTGGTGGGTCGGCCCTTCGGACCGGATCGCGTATCGGACGCAAGGCAAAGTCGATCGCCTGCGGACCTGGTTCGTCTCGAGCCCGGCAGCCGGGGTACCCGCACGAACGTTGCAGAAGGCGGAAGCGCCCGCGATCGTGCCGCGCCGGGGCTGGAACGCGGACGAGAAGATTCGGCGTGCGGGGCCGGCGTTCGCTGCGACGCTGCGCATCGCGCTCGTTCACCACACCGCCGGCGCGAACGGGTACAGCGCCGCTGAGGCGCCGGCGATCGTGCGGGCGATCCAGCTCTACCACGTGAAGGGGAACGGCTGGAACGACATCGGCTACAACTTCCTCGTCGACCGCTTCGGCACCGTCTACGAGGGCCGTTACGGCGGAATCGAGCGCAACGTCGTCGGAGCGCATGCGGAGGGGTTCAACACCGGCTCGGTCGGGGTTGCGGTGATCGGCGAATACAGCTCGCTCGCGGTCGCCGCGAAGGCACGTAGCTCGTTGGCAGCGTTGCTCGCCTGGCGGCTCGACCTCGCGCACGTCGATCCCGCCACCACGCAGTCCTTCATCTCGGGCGGCAACGCCCGCTACGGCGCGGGGCTCCCCGTCTTCCTGCGCACCGTCTCCGGTCACCGCGACACCGGCTTCACCGACTGCCCCGGCACGGCGCTCTACAACCTGCTCAACAGCATCGCGGGCGAGGTCTCGCGGATCGGGCTGCCGAAGCTGTATGCGCCCACGATCAGCGGCACCGTCCCCGGCACGGTGCGCTTCCGCGCCAAGCTCTCGTCGCCGCTGCCCTGGACGGTCGACGTCTACGACGCGGCAGGAAACGCGGTCGCGTCCTCGAGCGGCAACGGCACCAATGTCGACTGGACCTGGGACGCGGCGGCCGTCATGCCGGGGAGCTACACGTACATGATCCGGTCGGACGCGAGTGTGACGCCGGCGGAGGGCGTGATCGGCGGCGGCGACATCTCGCTCGCGATCGCCGGGCTCTCGGCCGACCCCGAGACGGTCTCGCCGAACGGCGACTCCATCTCCGACAGCACGACGATCACCTACACGCTGAACACGCCTGCAAACGTGGCCGTGCGGGTCCTGGACGTGCTCGGCGCCGAGGTTGCCACGTTCCCGAAGACCTGGAAGCGGGCCGGCGAGCACGTGATCCGCTTCGATCCGGCACCTCTGCCGGACGGGATCTTCCGGATCGAGCTCGCCGCGAACGCAACCGGCGGCCGCGTCGCGACCGCGGCGACGCAGCTGGCTGTGACCCGCACGCTCGGCAGCGTTGCCGTCACGCGCCTGGCGTTTTCGCCGAACGGCGACGGTCGCGCCGACCAGATCTCGTTCCGCTTCGCGCTCGCAGCGCCGGCGGAGGTGCGGCTGCGGATCCTGAAGAACGGCAAGTGGGTGGCGACGCCGTTCTTCGGGCCGCTCGAAGCGGGCGTCAAGAAAGTCGACTGGGACGGTGCCAAGCGCGTCGGCAGGCTCGTCGACGGCATGTACGAGGCGATCGTCGAGGCGACCGATCCGATCGCGACGTCGACCGTTTCGCTCCCGTTCGCGGCCGACACACGGCAGCCGAGGCTGCGGATCGTCCAGCGCAGCCCGCTCCGGATCTGGGTCAGCGAGCCTGCCCGGCTGACCCTTCGCTTCGGCACGCGCAGCCTCGTGCACGTGGCGCTGGTCGCAGGGACGGCCCGGATCCCGAACGCACCGCGGCTCGGGATCGTGCGGGCGGTCGCCTGGGATCCCGCTGGGAACAAGAGCATCCCTGTCTCCAAGCGGTAGGGTAGTCCGTAAACTCGACGGGTGCAACCGCCCGTGCGCAGATCGCGTCCAATCGGTCAGGACCTCCGGCACGACGAGCCGCTGGTCTACGAGAGGCTGAGCGATCCGATTTTGGTGAAGAGAGCAAAGGATGGGGACCGGCGCGCGCTGGCGGCGCTCTGTGAGCGGCATGCGCCGCGCGTCGAGCGGCTTGCGCACCACCTGTTGCGCGACCGCGAGGACGCGCGCGACGCGTCCCAGGACGCACTCGCGAAGCTCTGCGTGAAGCTGCCGCAGTTCCGGGGCGAGTCGTCGTTCGCCACCTGGCTGCACCGCCTCGTCGTCAACGCCTGCCGCGATGTCGCGCAGCGTCAGCTGGCGCGCCGCTGCGAGCCGCTCGAGGAGGACCGCCGCGAGGCTCGAGACGGTGATCCGGCACGGGCGGCCGAGGCGTCCGAGCTCCGTGCCGAGCTCGGCGCACAGCTGGCCGAGATCTCCCCGGCCCAGGCGAAGGTGGTCGTCCTCAAGCACGGGTTCGACTTCAGCTTCGAGGAGATCGCCGGCTCCGAGGGGATGCCGGTCGGCACCGCCAAGTGCCACGCCCACCGTGGCCGCAACGGGCTCCGGGAGCGGCTCTCGGCATGAAGCTGCCGCTCGGGAAGGCCGAGATCGAGGCGATCCTGCCGCACCGTGACCCCTTCCTCCTGCTCGACCAGGTGACGGAGCTGGAGCCGAACAAGCGCGTCGTCGCGCGCAAGCTCGTCACCGAGGAGGACTGCGCGGGCCACTTTCCCGGCAACCCGATCATGCCGGGCGTGAAGATGGTCGAGGCCCTCGCGCAAGCCGGGGCCGTCGCCGTGCTGAGCGAGGAGGAGAACCGCGGCAAGATCGCACTCTTCGCCGGCATCGACGACGTTCGCTTCAAGCGGGTCGTGCGCCCGGGCGACGAGCTGACGCTCGAGTGCGATCTCGAGACGGTGCGCGGCCCGATCGGCAAGGGCAAGGCGCGCGCGACCGTGAACGGCGAGCTCGCGGTGCGCGGCACGCTCACCTTCGCCGTGGACAGGTCGTCGTGATCGGCTCGGCGAACGGGCGGCGGATCGGGATCACCGGCCTCGGCGTCCATGTTCCCGAGAGTGTGTTCACGAACAAGGATCTCGAGCAGTACGTCGACACGACCGACGAGTGGATCGTCGAGCGCACGGGCATCCGCGAACGCCGTTTCGCGACGAAGGAGCAGGCGTTGACCGACATCGCGGCTCCGGCAGCGATCGCAGCGATGGCGAACGCGCGCGTGGACCCGGCCTCGATCGACCTGATCGTGGTCGCGACGGTGACGCCGGACATGATGTTCCCGACCAGCTCCGCGCTCCTCGCGGACTCGCTCGGGATGCCCGATGCGGCCGCCTACGACCTGCTTGCCGGCTGCACCGGCTTCATGTACGCGGTCGCGCAGGCGTACTCGATGGTCTCCGCCGGGCTCTCGAAGCGGGCGCTCGTCGTCGGTGGCGACGTGCTCTCGAAGATTCTCGACTGGACCGACCGCTCGACCCTCGTGCTCTTCGGCGACGGCGCCGGTGCGGTCGTGGTCGAGCCGGTTGGCGAGGGTGGCTTCCTCGGCTTCGAGCTCGGCGCGGACGGCGGCGGCGGCGAGAACCTCTGGCTGCCCGGAAGCGGCTCGCGCTACTTCGAGGACGGTGACAAGCTCGTCAAGATGAACGGCCGCGAGGTCTTCAAGTTCGCGACGCGCGTGATGGTCAGCTCGGCTCAGAAGGTGCTCGACGAGTGCGGTCTCACCGTCGACGATGTCGACGTGTACGTGCCGCACCAGGCGAACAAGCGGATCATCGACCACGCCGCGGGCAAGCTCGGGATCCCGGAGGAGAAGGTCGTCGTCAACGTCGACCGCTACGGGAACACGTCGTCGGGCTCGATTCCGCTCGCGCTCGCGGATGCAGCTGCCGACGGCCGTCTCCGCGAGGGAGAATTGGTGCTGATGACCGGAATGGGAGCGGGCCTCACCTGGGGCTCCGCATTGATCGAGTGGAATCAGGGAGGAGTAGCCGCGTGACCAAGATCGCCTTCATGTTCCCGGGCCAGGGCTCGTACGAGGCCGGGATGGGACGCGACGTCGCCGAGGCCGTGCCCGAGGCCATGGCCGTCTACGAGGCCGGCAGCGCCGCGTCCGGGCTCGACCTCAAGCAGATCTGCTTCCACGACCCGATCGAGAACCTGCTCGACACGAAGCTGCAGCAGCCCGCGCTCGTCGCGACCAGCCTCGCGATCAACGAGGCGATCCGGGCGCACGGGATCCACCCCGACTTCGTCGTCGGCCACTCGGTCGGTGAGTTCGCCGCGCTCGGCGCCGCGGAGTCGATCGCGTCTGCGGACGCGATCAGGCTCGTGACGGAGCGTGGGATCGCGATGGCGGAGGCGGCGGAGGAGCGGCCCGGCTCGATGGCCGCGATCCTCGGCCTGGCCGACGAGGTCGTCGAAGGCCTGTGCCGGAAGATCTCGAACGTGTGGCCCGCCAACTACAACTGCCCCGGCCAGATCGTCGTCTCCGGCGAGGACGACGCCGTCGGCGAGTGCTGCACCGAGGCGGAGCGGGAAGGGGCGCGTCGCGCCGTGCGGCTCCGCGTCTCCGGCGCGTTTCACTCGCCGCTCGTCGAGCGCGCGGCCGACAAGCTCCGCCCGGCGGTCGAGCGGATCCACTTCGCCGATCCGCGGACGGCGTTCATGTCGACCGTGACCGCGAAGCTCGAGGACGCCGTTCACTACCGCGAGCTGCTCGTGCGCCAGCTGACGGCGCCGGTCAAGTTCACCCAGGCGGCACGCGAGCTCGTCGGCAAGGGCGTGACCGTCTTCGTCGAGGTCGGCCCCGGCAATGTGCTCAGCGGTTTACTGAAGAGGATCGACAGGAGCGTGCGCACCGTCTCCGTCAGCGACATGAACGGCCTCCGCGAGCTGGAGAAGACGCTTGCCTAGCGGCGAGTTCGCCTCGCTCGAGGGCAAGACTGCACTCGTCACGGGCGCCTCGAAGGGGATCGGCAAGGCGATCGCGACCGAGCTCGCGGCGGCCGGCGCGACCGTGGTCGTCGGCTACCGCTCCGGCAAGGACGATGCCGAGGCGCTCGCAAGCGAGCTCGGCGGCAGTGCGATCCAGGCCGACGTCTCGAGCGGGGAGGAGGCGAAGCGCCTTGTCGAGGAGGCGGGCGACCTCGACATCCTCGTCAACAACGCCGGGCTCACGCGCGACGGCCTGCTCGCGCGGATGTCCGACGACGACTGGCGGACGGTGATCGACACGAACCTGGCGTCGGTCTTCTACACGTGCCGGGCCGTGACGCGACCGATGATGAAGAAGCGCGCCGGCGCGATCGTGAACATCTCCTCGATCGTCGGCGTCCACGGCAACTGGGGTCAGACGAACTACGCCGCCTCGAAGGCCGGGATCATCGGCTTCACGAAGTCGCTCGCGCGCGAGCTCGGTTCGCGCAACATCCGAGCCAATGTCGTCGCACCCGGGTACGTGAAGACGCAGCTGACGGACGTGCTTCCCGATGAGGCGACCGGCGCGATGCTCGAGAACACGCCGCTGGGGCGGCTCGGCGATCCGGAGGATGTGGCCGGAGCGGTACGCTTCCTCTGCTCCGACGCCGCCTCGTTCATCACGGGCGAGGTGCTGCTCGTCGACGGCGGACTGGGGATGTAATGGCTTCGAACAACGGAAGACGGCGCGTGGTCGTGACCGGGCTCGGGATGGTGACCCCACTCGGGAACGACGTCGAGACCTCGTGGTCGAACCTGATCGCAGGCGAGTCCGGCGCGGCCGAGATCCAGCAGTTCGATGCCAGCGAGTTCCCGGTGCATTTCGCCGCGGAACTGAAGGACTTCGACCCGACCGGCTGGATCGAGCGCAAGCAGGCTCGGCGCATGGACCGCTTCGCGCAGATGATCGTCGCGGCTGCTCGGCAGGCCGAGGCCGACTCGGGGCTCGACATTGCCAAGGAAGCCGATCGTGTCGGCGCGTCGATTGCGACTGGGATCGGCGGCCTCGGCGCCTTCCAGGATTGCTACCAGACGCTGATCGACCGCGGTCCCGATCGCGTCAACCCGTTTTCGATCACGGCGATCATCCCCAACATGGGCGCCGGCTGGGTCTCGATGGAGCTCGGCACGCGTGGCCCGCTCTCGTCCCAATGCACGGCGTGTGCCGCGTCGAACATGGCGATCGGCGAAGGCGCGGATGCGATCCGGCTCGGTCGTGCCGACGCGATGATCTGCGGCGGCACCGAGGCCGGGATCACGCGCGTCGGCATCGCCGGCTTCGGCGCGATGCGCGCGCTCTCGCGCCGGAACGAGGACCCGAAGCGCGCCTCGCGGCCGTTCGACGCCGGGCGCGACGGCTTCGTCATGGGCGAGGCCGGCGGCGCGGTCGTGCTCGAGGAGCTCGAGCACGCCAAGGCGCGCGGGGCGAAGATCTACGCCGAGCTGATCGGCTACGGCGTCTCGTCGGACGCGAACCACGTCACCGAGCCGGACCCGGCCGGCACGAACCCGGCCCGCGCGATGCAGATGGCGTTCGGGGATGCCGGCATCGACGCGTCCGAGGTCGGTTACATCAACGCGCACGGCACCTCGACGCCGCTCGGCGACGCCTCCGAGACGCGCGTGATCAAGCTCGCACTCGGGGAGGAGAACGCCTACAAGATCCCGGTCTCCTCGACGAAGGGCGCCACCGGCCACTGCCTCGGAGCCGCGGGAGCTGTGGAGGCGATCTTCACCATCCTCGCCACGCAGCGCGGCGTGCTGCCGCCGACGATCAACTACGAGGTCGAGGATCCCGAGTGCGACCTCGACTACATCCCGAACGAGGCGCGCGAGTCGGACATCCAGGTCGGCGTCTCGAACTCGTTCGGCTTCGGCGGCCACAACGCCTGCGTCGTCTTCCGCAAGCACGACGGGTGATCCGGCCGCGGCGCTAGAGCCGCAGTTCGAGCAGCACGACGTCGCGCCAGACGCCGTCGAGCCGGCCGATCCGCTCGCGGACGCCGACCTCGCGGAAGCCGAGCCGGCGATGGAGCTCGAGCGAGGCGGTGTTGTCCGGAAAGACCCCGGCCTGGAGCGTCCACAGGCCGCCGTCACGGGCGCTCTCGATCACCGCCTCGAGCAGCGCCCGGCCAACGCCGCGGCCGCGCGCACGCTCGGCGACGTAGACGCTCTCCTCGCCGACTCCGCGGTAGACGTCACGGCGCGAGTAGGGCACGACCGCGACCCAGCCGACCACGTCGCCGTCGAGCTCCGCGACGAAGCGGTGGTCAGGCAAGTGGGCTGCATCCCACGTCTCCCAGCTCGGAACCTGCGTCTCGAACGTCGCCTGACCCGTCGCGATCCCCTCCGCGAAGACGGCCGCGACGGCTGGATAGTCGTCGGGATGGAGCGGGCGGACGAACACCGCCCAACAGTAAGCTCCCGGCCATGTCGCGCTGGGCCACGTTCGACTGCTACGGCACCCTGATCGACTGGAACACCGGCATCGGCGGTGTGCTCGCGCAGCTCTACGGCGCCGAGCAGGCGCCGACGCTGCTGCGCCGCTATCACGAGCTCGAACCGGAGATCCAGGGCGACGGTTACCGCACCTACAACGAGGTCCTCGCGCTGACGCTCGAGCAGCTGGCGAACGAGGTCGGCTACGGGATCCCCGAAGGCGAGGGAGGCGCGCTCGCGCAGTCGCTGCCGGACTGGCCGCCCTATCCCGAGGTGCCGAAGGCGCTGGAGGAGCTGCGCCGGCGGGGCTGGAGCCTTGCGATCCTTTCGAACATCGACCACGCGCTGATGGTCGAATCGGAGAAGCGGATCGGAGTCCCGTTCGACCTGATCGTCACTGCCGAGGACGTGCGCTCCTACAAGCCCGCGCCCGCTCACTGGGAGCGGTTCTTCGAGACGACGACGGCCGCCAAGGAGCGCCACGTCCACGTCGGCGCGAGTGTTTTCCACGACGTCGCTCCCGCGAGCGCGCTCGGGCTGAAGACGGTGTGGATCAGCCGCGGCGGCGCCGACTCGTTCGCCCACACCGCCGACGCCGAGCCCGACCGCGAGCTGCCGGATCTCTCCGGGCTGCCCGACGTGCTCGACGAGCTCGTCCCGGCGTGACGCTCCGGCCGCCCCGCGACGACGAGTTCGACGCGATGCTCGAGCTGATGAACGCGCATCAGCTCGCGGCGTTCGGTGAGGCGGACTACACCGCCGACGATCTCCGCACCTGGCTGACGACGCCGTACGTCGTCGTCGAGCGAGACATCCGCGTCCTCGAGCGCGATGGGCGCCTGATCGGGTATGCGGACGCCGACCCCACCCGCGAGGAGCCGCCACTCTGGTGGTGCGACGTCAAGGTCGACCCGAGCGTCGACGCCGGCGAGGTCGTGGCCGAGCTCGTTGCCTGGCTGGAGGAGCGCGCCGTGGAGGGCCGGCTCCGGGTATGGACGTCGGAGGAGGATGCCCGCATCGTCGACGCCTTTGCTGCGCTCGGGTTCGAGCCGGTCCGGCACTCCTACCGGATGGAGATTGACCTCGCCGACGAGCTCCGCGAGCCGGCGTGGCCGTCGGAGATATCAGTGCGCACTGCGACCGCGGAGGATCACCGGTCGGTCTACGACGCCGTCGTCGAGGTCTGGCGGGACACGAACGACCCGATCGACGACACCTTCGAGGAGTGGGCGCACTGGCACGTCGAGCGCGACTCGTACGATCCCTCGCTCTGGTTTCTCGCTCTTGCCGGCGACGGGCTGGCGGGCTTCTCGATCTGCCGGCCCGATCCGGTTGATCCGGCGGCGGGCTACGTCAATCTGCTCGGGGTGCGCCGGCCATGGCGTCGACAGGGTCTCGGCGAGGCGCTGTTGCTTCGCTCGTTCGAGGCGTTCCGGGAGAAGGGCCTGACTCGGGGCACGCTCGGCGTCGACGCGTCGAGCGTCACCGGCGCGACGCGGCTGTACGAGCGCGCAGGGATGAGCGTCTATCGCGACACGGTCTTCCTGGAGCGGGCCGTGCGGGAGTAGGTTGTCCGCGTGAGCCGCCTGCGCGCCCGCTGTCCGGACTGCCGCACGCTGACCGCGGTCGCGCTTGGGCCGGAGTACCAGTGCCACTCCTGCGGCCGCGAGTTCCTCGCCGGCCTCATCCGTGTCCCGCGCGCCTGGGGTGACGGCGGCGAGACGATGGCCGAGGCGGCGCACCTCGAGCTGCCGTATCCCGAGGCGAGCGTGATCGAGGCGGACTCGCTCGCGGAGCAGAACCTCCTGCTCGCGTCGGAGCTGCCCGACCGGCCGATCGTCCTCGGTGGCTGCTGCTGCTCACACGTCGGCGCGATCGAGGCGCTCTCGGCGGGCGAGGAGTGCCTCGCGGTCGTCTGGCTCGACGCCCACGGCGACCTGAACACGCCGCACACCTCGCCGTCGGGCAATGCGTGGGGAATGCCGCTGCGGATGGTGATCGACGACGGCGCCGTGCTCCCCCGCAACGTCGCCCTCGTCGGCGCCCGGAACCTCGACCCGCCCGAGGTGGAGTTCATCGAGTCGGCAGGCGTGCGAACCGGCGAGGATGCGATCGAGCAGGCACTGAAGGGCGCGGACGCCGTCTACGTCGCGCTCGACTGCGACTCGTTCGATCCCGGCGAGCTGGCCGTCTTCATGCCCGAGCCCGGCGGCCTCAGGCTCACGGAGGTCGAAGCACTGCTCGAGGATCTCTCCTCGCGGATCCGTGTCGCGGGTCTCGGCTTCACGGGCCTCGTCCGCGACGATGCAAACGAGCCGAAGCTCGTCCGGCTCGCAGCGGCGCTGGGGCTGTAGCGCCGCGCCGCGTCTGCAACCCCGGCACGCCGACCCGGGTCTAAGATCGCACGATGTCCGAATCGACCCGGATCGACGTCTCGATCGAGCACAAGCAGGCGCCCGAGCCGCCGGCGAAGAAGCATCCGAATACCTGCCCCCAGTGCGGCTCGCACTATCGCGACGACGAGCTGGCCGCGAACCTGCGCGTTTGCACGCAGTGCGGCCATCATTTCCCGGTCAAGGCGCGCGAGCGGATCGAGCAGCTGGCGGACAAGGGCAGCTTCGCCGAGGAGGCGGCCGACCTCCGCTCGGCCGACCCGCTCAAGTTCTTCGACCTGCGTGCGTACAACGAGCGGCTTGCCGAGGCCGAGGTCGCCACCGGTCTCGGGGACGCGCTCGTCGTCGGCGCAGCCACGATCGAGGACATGCCCTGCGAGCTGGCGGTGATGGACTTCTCGTTCATGGGCGGGTCGATGGGATCGGTCACCGGCGAGAAGTTCACCCGCGCGTGCGAGAGCGCCGCGACGTCCGGTGTGCCGCTGATCTCCGTCTCCGCGTCCGGCGGCGCCCGGATGCAGGAGGGAATCCTGGCGCTGATGCAGCTGCCGAAGACGGTCGTCGCCGTCGAGGAGCTGCACGATGCCGGCTGCGCCCTGATCTCGGTGATGGCGCATCCCACGACCGGCGGTCTGCTCGCGAGCTTCGCCAGCCTCGGCGACGTGCTCCTGGCCGAGCCGGGCGCGCTGATGTCGTTCGCCGGCCCGCGTGTCGTCGCTCAGACGACCCGCGAGAAGCTGCCTGACGACTTCGGCCTGGCGGAGTCGAACCTCCGCTTCGGGCACGTGGACGCGATCGTCCCGCGCCCCGAGCTGAGGCCGACGCTCGCGCAGCTTCTCCGCCTGTTCGGAGAGGACCGGTTTAGAAAGGATTAGTGTGGCTCGGGATGCAGAGATCAGATTGCGGGATAGGTTGAGCAAGTTGGGCGGGCTCGACCTCCTGCGCGGCGCGCGCCTCTCGGGTGAGCTCGAGCGGCTGCAGCGTCAGCTCGACCGGATCGAGGCCGAGCCGACCGACGAGGAGATCTGGACGAAAGTCGAGCTCGCTCGACACGAGGATCGGCCGTACTCGCTCGACTACGTCGAGCGGATCCTCGACGACTGGTTCGAGCTGCACGGCGACCGCGGGCGGGCCGACGACGCAGCGCTCGTGACGGGGATCGGGAAGCTCGAGAACCGGACGATCGCGCTGATCGGTCACCAGAAGGGCCGCGACATCAAGGAGCGGACGAAGCGGAACTTCGGGATGGCCTACCCGGAGGGCTACCGCAAGGCGATGCGGGTGATGGAGCTCGCCGACAGGCACAGCTTCCCGCTCGTCACGCTCGTCGACACCCCGGGCGCGTATCCGGGCATCGCCGCCGAGCAGCACGGACAGGGCGGGGCAATCGCGCGCTCGCAGGCGGTGATGGCACGGCTGAGCGTCCCGACGGTCGCGGTCGTGATCGGCGAGGGCGGTTCCGGTGGCGCCGTCGCGATCGCGCTTGCCGACCGCGTCCTGATGCAGGAGAACGCGATCTACTCCGTGATCTCGCCCGAGGGCTGCGCCGCGATCCTCTGGCGCGACGCCGGCGAGAAGCGAAAGGCGGCAGCGGCATTCAAGCCGGACGCGGCGCACTGCCTCGAGCTCGGCGTGATCGACGGGATCGTCCCGGAGCCGGTGGGCGGCGCGCACGAGAGCCCGGACGAGGCCGCACGGCTGCTCGGCGCCGCCGTCGGAGACGCCCTGGACGGGCTTGTCGGCCTCCATCCACAGGAGCTGCGCAAGGCGAGGCGGGCAAAGTTTCGTTCGATGGGCGTTCTCGCCTGATCGATCAGGCTTTCCACAGCTTCCACAGGCTTTTCCCCGGTCCCGAATACGGCTTGTAATCGAGGCTCAGACGTGTTGAGGCCGGCATTGCCGGCCCCAACTGACCCCCGCTTTCGGTGGAAAAGACGATGCGCGCCCGATCCGGCAGCGCACGTGATCGATCTCCGTTCGGGCTGTCCCCAAACCTGCGCAGCAGGTATAGTAGTGCACTGTGGCGTCGCTGAAGGACTACGAGCGGAAGCGCTCGCGCGCGCAGACCCCCGAGCCCTTCGGGAAGGGCAAGCGCGGCAAGGCACCGATCTTCGTGATCCAGCGTCACGACGCCCGCCGGCTCCACTACGACTTTCGGCTCGAGCGAGACGGCGTCCTCCTCAGCTGGGCCGTCCCCAAGGGCGTGCCGCTGGAGCCGGGCACGCAGCATCTGGCCGTCCACGTCGAGGATCATCCGCTCACGTACGCATCGTTCGAGGGGGAGATTCCGGCCGGCAACTACGGCGCCGGCACGGTCGAGATCTGGGATCGAGGGACGTACGAGCTGGTCGAGGAGAAGCCCAACGGCGGCCTCACCGTCCACCTCCACGGCGAGAAGCTGAACGGGCTCTGGACGCTCGTGCCGGCCAAGCTGTCGGGCGATCCGAAGAACTGGCTGCTCGTGAAGAAGAAGGAGGATGCTCCCGCGGCGGAACGGCGCACCTACGCGCCGATGCTGGCGACGCTGGGAGCCGACGTACCGACCGGCGAGGGCTGGCTCTTCGAGGTCAAGTGGGACGGCTTCCGTGCGATCGCGACGATCCGCGGCGGCAACGTCGACCTGCGCAGCCGGAACGACAAGTCGTTCGTCGAGCGCTTTCCGACCGTCGTCCGCACACTCGAGCGCGCGCTCCGGACACCCGACTGCGTGCTCGACGGAGAGGTCGTGGCCGTCGGGGAGGACGGCCGCGCGACATTCTCGGCGATGCAGCAGGGCAAGCAAGGCACGACGTACCTCTATGTCGCGTTCGACCTGCTCGAGGTCGAGGGAACGCCGCTGGTCGACCTACCGCTGACCGAGCGCCGAAAGCGGCTCGCGGAGATCGTCGACACCCGCCAGCGCGGGATCCAGATCTCCGACACGTTCGACGACGGCGAGGCGCTCTACGAGGTCGCTCAGGAGCACCGCTTCGAGGGGATCATGGCCAAGCGCGCCGACTCGCACTACGAGCCCGGCAGGCGCTCACGGAACTGGCTGAAGATCAAGACGCAGGGGCGCCAGGAGCTTGTGGTCGCGGGGTACACGAAGGGGCAGGGCCGCCGGTCGGCGTCGTTCGGCGCGCTCGTCCTCGGCGTCTACGAGAACGGTGTTCTCCGCTGGGCCGGGAACGTCGGCACCGGCTTCGACGAGGCCGAGATTGCGCGGCTGCTCGCTCGCGTGAAGCCGCTGCGGCGCGACGCCTCTCCCTTCGCCGAGGTGCCGAAGATGCCAAAGGTGCGGAAGGGCGACGTCGTCTGGGTCGAGCCGAAGCTCGTCGCCGAGGTGCGCTTCGCCGAGTGGACGCACGACGGCAGGCTGCGGGCGCCGGTGTACCAGGGGCTGCGCGAGGACAAGGAGGCGGATGAGGTGCAGCGCGAGCGACCGACGATCGAGCCGGAGATCAGGAAGGGCAAGCGGGTCCTCAAGCTCTCGAACCTGGACAAGCCGTTCTGGCCGGAGGAGGGGATCACGAAGGGCGACCTGCTCGCGTACTACCGCGACGTCGCGCCCGTGCTCGTGCCGCACCTGAAGGACCGGCCGTTCACGATGAAGCGCTACCCGGACGGCTGGAACGGCAAGTTCTTCTTCCAGAAGGACGCTCCAAAGCACATGCCCGACTGGATCCCGACGAGGCCGTTCGAGGCCTCGACGCGCGACCGGCCGCCGCAGCGCCGGGTGATCGACTTCCCGCTCGTGAACGACGACCTCGCGCTGCTCTGGGTGGTGAACATGGGCTGCATCGACATGAACACCTGGTACTCGCGCGTCGACAAGCCGTCGCGGCCGGACTGGGTGCTCTTCGATCTCGATCCCTCACCGGACGTCGGCTTCCCGGAGACGATCCAGGTGGCGCTGCTGATCAAGCAGATGCTCGACATGCTCGAGCTCGAGTCGTTTCCGAAGACGAGCGGCTCCGAGGGCATCCATATCCTCGTGCCGGTGGCGCGGCGGCACACGTATGCCGATACGCGTGAGTTCTCGGAGATCATCGCGGGCGCACTGGCGCGGGCGCATCCGGGCCTCGCGACGACGGAGTGGACGAGGGCGAAGCGCCGCGGCGTCCTGATCGACTCGAACCAGAACGGCGAGGGCAAGACGATCGCGTCCGCCTACTCGGTGCGTCCGAAGGCCGGCGCTCCGGTCTCGACGCCGCTGCGCTGGGAGGAGGTGAACGAGTCGCTCGACCCGGCGGCGTTCACGATGGACGCAGTGCTCGCCCGCGTCGCGAGCGAGGGCGATCTGTTCGAAGGCGTCTTGACGACGAAGCAGTCGCTCTCGGCGGCTCTGAACTCGCTCCGCTGAGGTCAGTCCTCGAGGCGATGCGGGTGGCCGAGCTCGGAGAGCTCGGCGATGTCGCGGCGGAAGAAGAGCGAGGTCGTCCAGTCGACGACGACGCGGAGCTTGCGGGAGAAGAGCGGCAGCTGGACGAGGTGGTAGCTGCGGGTGACGAACCAGCCGGGGAAGCCGCGGAGGCGCAGGCCGAGCACATCTGCGATCCCCTTGTAACGCCCGAGCGTCGCCACCTGTCCGAGCATCCGGTACCCGTATGGCTGCGGATCTCCATGGAGGTTCTTCGCCAGCCGTCGCGCCTGGCGGAGCGCATGCTGGCACGTCGGCGGGTCGAACCGACCCGGCGTCCTCTCGTTCGGCACCGCCGCGCAGTCGCCGAGGGCCCAGATCCGCTCGTGGCCGTCGACGCGGAGGAACGAGTCGACCCGGACGCGACCGCGATCGTCGAGCGGCATGCCAAAGGGGCCGAGTAGCGGGCTCGCCTTCACGCCCGCCGTCCAGACGAGCGTATGCGCGGGAATCCGCACGCCGTTCGACAGCACGACCTCGTCACCGTCGAACGACTCGAGCGTCGTCGAGACGTGGATCTCGACGCCGCGGCTCTTGAGCTCCATCGCAGCGTAGTCGCCGAGCCGGGGCGGGATCTCGGCCAGGATCTTCGGCGCGGCGTCGACGAGCACCCAGCGTTGCGGGACGTCGCGGAGGCGTGGGTACCAGCGGAGCGCGTCCGCCGCGAGGTCGGAGAGCTCCGCGAGCGCCTCGACGCCGGCGTAGCCCGCGCCGACGAAGACGAAGCTGAGATGCCTGGACATAGCGTCGGGCTCGAGCTCCGCGTCGGCTGCCTCGAGCTCGCGCAGGACCCGGTTGCGCAGCCGGATCGCGTCGGCGAGGTCCTTGAAGCCGAGCCCGAAGTCGGCCAGGCCGGGAACGGGAAACGTGCGGGGAACGGCGCCGAGCGCGAGCACGAGCTGCTCGTAGCCGATCTCGAACGTCCCCGCGTCGGGCGTCGTCACGTGTGCAGCACGCCGCTCCTCGTCGATCGCGGCCACGCGTCCGAGCACGAGCTCGGCGTGGGGGCACATCTGTCGCAGCGGGACGACGGTGTGCCGCGGCTCGAGCGTTCCCGACGCCGCCTCGGGGAGCATCGGCGTGTAGAGCATGAAGTTCTCGGGGCTGACGATGGTCGCCCCGCGCTCGCCGAGCAGGCGAGCGACGTAGCCGCCCGCGAAGCCGCCGCCGACCACCAGCACTCCACCTCGCGCCTGACGCATCGACCGATTCTCGCAGGTGCGGTTCTGAATTGACAAAGCTTATTTCTGTGATTAGAACTCCCAATCTCCACCAAATCTGTAGACAAGCTCGAAAGGATGCTCATGCGTCGGAGAACATTCCTGTTGCTCGCCCTGCTCGGAGCTGCCCTGGCCTCGTCCGTGGCCGGTGCCTCGACCAAGGACGTCCGGCTCTCGCTGGTCGCCTACTCGACGCCGCGCGAGGCGTACAACCAGTTGATCCCGGAGTTCCAGAAGACCCAGCCCGGGAGCGGCGTCAGCTTCAGCCAGTCCTACGCGGCCTCGGGCGATCAGACGCGCGCCGTCAAGGCGGGCCTGAAGGCGGACATCGTCGCGCTTTCGCTCGCTCCCGACGTCGACGAGCTCGTGGCGGCCGATCTCGTCGACGCGAAGTGGAAGCGGCAGTCGTATCGCGGCATGGTCACGAACTCGCTCGTCGTCTTCGTCGTTCGCGACGGCAACCCGAAGAAGATCAGGGGCTGGAACGACCTGACCCGCCCCGGCGTCCAGGTCGTCACTCCGAATCCGTTCACCTCGGGTGGAGCTCGCTGGAACGTGATGGCTGCCTACGGCGCGCAACGGAAGCTCGGGAAGACCGACAAGCAGGCGCAGGACTACCTGCTGAAGCTGTTCAAGAACGTCGTCTCGCAGGACAAGAGCGCCCGCGACTCGCTGCAGACGTTCAACGCCGGCCGCGGCGACGTCCTGCTCGCGTACGAGAACGAGGCCCTCTTCGCCCAGTCACGGGGGCAGAAGCTGCCCTTCGTGATCCCGCGCTCGACGATCCTGATCGAGAACCCGATCGCAGTCCTGAAGACGAGCGACCACAAACCGGAGGCCAACGCCTTCCTCCGCTTCCTGCGCACGCCGGCGGCGCAGCGGACCTTCGCCGAAAACGGGTACCGGCCCGTGAGCAGGGCGGTGGCGCGCGAGTTCACGAAGAAGTTCCCGGCCAGGCCCGGCCAGTTCACGATCGAGCAGCTCGGGCTCGGCGGCTGGGACCGCGTCCAGAAGCGGTTCTTCGATCCGCGCAGCGGCGTCATGGCGCGGATCGAACGGCAGGTCGGCGGCGTCACCGGCTAAGCTTCTCGAATTGACGGCGCTTATGCTGTCGATTAGCTTTGCCTATTCATATGAGCACCGTCGACGTCGCTTCCAGACCGATCAAGATGCAGAGCGAGAGGGCCACCACGGCCCTCTCGCTCGGTCTCGTCACCACGTATCTCTCGCTCATCGTGGGGCTGCCGATCGCAGCACTCGTCTTCGAGTCGACGAACGGCGGCTGGCAGGGGTTCTGGGACGTGGTCACGAGCCCGGAGGCGATAGCCGCGCTGAAGCTCACGCTCTGGACGTCGATCGCGGTCGCCCTGATCAACGCCGTCCTCGGCACGATCACCGCCTGGGTGCTCGTGCGCGACTCGTTCCGGGGCAAGTCGCTCGTGAACGCGATCATCGACCTGCCGTTCGCGCTGCCGACGATTGTCGCCGGTCTAACGCTGCTCGCGCTCTACGGGCCCCAGTCGCCGGTCGGGATCAACGTGGCCTTCACGACGACGTCGATCGTGCTGGCGATGCTCTTCGTCACGCTCCCGTTCGTCGTCCGGACCGTGCAGCCGGTACTGCTCGAGCTGGATCAGGAGATGGAGCAGGCGGCGAAGTCGCTCGGCGCGTCGAACTGGCAGACGTTCCGCCGCGTCGTCTTCCCGAACGTGCTCCCGGGGATTCTCTCCGGCGTCGCGCTGGCGTTCGCGAAGGCGGTCGGGGAGTTCGGCTCGCTCGTGATCATCACCGGCAACCTGCCCTACAAGACGCAGGTCTCCTCGGTCTTCATCTTCAGCCGGATCGAGAGCGGCGATCGCGCCGGCGCCGCGGCGGTCGCGGTCGTCCTGCTCGTGATCTCCTTTGGACTGCTGCTCTCGATCGGCGCGATCCGCCATTTCGCGACGAGGCACGATCGTGAGTAGGGTCGTCCGAAAATTCGGCCTGCGCGTCGTCGCCTTCGGCTACTTGGCGGTGATTCTCGTCGGCCCGCTGGCGCTCGTCTTCTACCGGACGTTCGAGGACGGCATCGGACCTGCCTGGGACGCGCTCTCGACGCCGGAGACCGTGAACGCGTTCAAGCTGACACTGATCATCACGGCAATCGCCGTGCCCCTGAACACGATCTTCGGGATCGCTTGCGGGCTCGCGATCGTCCGCAGGCGCTTCCGGGGCAAGGGCATCGTGAACGCGTTCGTCGACCTGCCGCTCGCGCTCTCGCCGGTGGTCGTCGGCCTCGCGCTCTTCCTGCTCTACGGGCGCGACGGCTGGTTCGGCTGGCTCGGCGACCACGGGATCCAGATCCTCTTCTCGCTGCCGGCAATGGTGATCGCGACCATCTTCGTCTCGCTCCCGTTTGTTGCCCGCGAAGTGATTCCGACGCTGCGCGAGATCGGCGACGAGCAAGAACAGGCGGCCCGCACGCTCGGCGCCAACAGCTGGCAGACGTTGTGGCGGATCACGCTGCCGGCGATCCGCTGGGCCGTCATCTACGGCGTCATCCTCACGACCGCGCGCTGCCTCGGCGAGTACGGCGCCGTCGCTGTCGTCTCCGGGCGGCTCCAGGGCGAGACGGAGACGGCGACATTGCGGGTCGAGGAGCGCTACGAGTCGTTCGACCTCGCCGGCGCCTACGCGATCTCGATCGTGCTCGCCCTCATGGCCGTGCTCGTGCTCGTTGCCATGACCGTGATCAGACCCAAGGAGGAAGCGGCCCAATGAGCATCGTCGCCAACGGGATCTCGAAGCGCTTCGGCGACTTCGTCGCTCTCGACAACGTCTCGCTGGAGGTGCCGACCGGCTCCCTCACCGCCCTGCTCGGCCCGAGCGGCAGCGGCAAGTCGACGCTGCTGCGCGTGATCGCGGGCCTCGAGACCCCTGACGCGGGCGAGATCGTGATCTCGGGTGAGGACGCGACCGAGCTCGCGCCGCAGAAGCGTGGAGTCGGCTTCGTCTTCCAGCACTACGCCGCCTTCAAGCACATGACCGTCCGGGACAACGTCGCCTTCGGGCTGACGATCCGGAAGCGGCCGAAGACGGAGATCCGCGAGCGCGTCGATCAACTGCTCGAGCTCGTGCAGCTGCAGCAGTTCGGGCACCGCTACCCGGCTCAGCTCTCAGGTGGCCAGCGGCAGCGGATGGCGCTCGCCCGTGCGCTCGCGGTCGAGCCCGAGGTGCTCCTGCTCGACGAGCCCTTCGGCGCCCTCGACGCGCGCGTGCGCGCTGAGCTGCGCGAATGGCTGCGGCGCCTGCACGAGGAGGTGCACGTCACGACCGTCTTCGTCACGCACGACCAGGAGGAGGCCATGGAGGTCGCCGACCAGATCGCGGTCATGAACCACGGCGTGATCGAGCAGGTCGGAGGCCCTCGCGACCTCTACGAGGACCCGCAGACCGAGTTCGTGATGGGCTTCATCGGCCCCACCACCCGGGTCGGCGAGACCTGGGTGCGGCCGCACGACCTCGAGATCCTGCTGTCGCCGGCGGAGGATGCCGCCGAGGCGATGATCGAGCGCGTCGTCCACCTCGGCTTCGAGGTGCGTGTCGAGCTCGTCCGTGCCGACCGCGAGAAGGTCTGGGCGCAGCTGACCCGGGACCAGTGCGAGGAGCTCGAGCTCGCGGACGGGCAGATCGTCTACGTCCGTGCCGTCCAGGAGCGCGTTTTCGCCTAGGACGCGGCGCGGCTTCTTTCCACGAGGTCGGCGAGAGAAGTCGTCTCGAGCACGCCGCGCATGCTCGCGCGTAGCTCGATCCAGACGTCGCGGAGGCCGGTCGCGGCGCCGGTGTAGGCTGTGTCTTCCGGGCGGGCGCCGCGCACCGTCGCGATCGGTCCCTCGACGGCGCGGATCACGTCCGCGAGGCTGACCTCGGCGGCCGGCTTGGCCAGCTGATAGCCGCCCTCGGCGCCGCGCTGGCTCGCGACGATCTCGGAGCGCCGCAGCTCGAGCAGGATGTTCTCGAGGAACTTGAGCGGGATCTCCTGCGCGGTCGCGAGCTGCTCCGCCTTCACGTAACCGGGCGGCGAGGCCGCGAGCTCCGTCAGCGCACGCAGCGCGTAGTCAACCTTGGCCGAGACCCTCACGGGCCCGATTCTCTACGTTCGCGCAGGTGCGTCGGCGAGCCACGCGCCGCAGATCGCGTCGACGTGACGGTGGTCGGTGCCGCAGCAGCCACCGAGGACGTTGACGCTGGGGAGCACCGCCTTCAGGACCGCGTGGCGCTCGGCGAGGTCGGCGGGATCGCCCTCGTCGAGCTCCTCCGCCTCGTCCAGCTCGGCGTGGCTCTTCGTCGAGGCGTTCGTCCGCAAGCCGCCGATCCGCCCCACCCACGGCTCGCCGCCCGCGACCGCGTCCTCGAAGTGCGTCGGGTGGGCGCAGTTGATCATGTAGTAGGCCGGGGCACCCTCAGTCGCGTCGTCGACCTGCTGAATCGCGCCGCCGAGCGCCTGGCCACTCGGTAGGCGTCCGTTGGTCTCGAGCGTGAAGGAGATCACCGCCGGCAATCCGACCGCGGCGGCAGCCTGCGTGACGCCGATTGCCTCCTCGGCGTAGGTCATCGTGATCGCGGTCACCATGTCCGCCGCCGTCTCCGCGAACGTTCCAATCTGGACGGAGTGGTAGCGCCGTGCCTCATCGGCTGTGAGCATCGTGTCCGGGGCGTAGCCGTCCCCCTCGGGGCCGACGCAGCCGCTGATCACGATCGGCGCCTCCCCCTGGTACTCGGTGCGAAGCTCCTCCATCAGTGCGATCGCCTTCCGGTTGAGGGCGTCCAGCTGCTCGGGTGAGTAGCCGAGCTGCGACGCCCAGCCCGGGCTCGCGCGCCAGGTCGGGCTCTCGAGCACGAGGCCGAGGCCACGATCGCGGGCGCTGATCGCGTACGGCGCGTAGTAGAGGCGGAGCTGCTCGGTTCCTTCGTCGTCCTTGAGCAGGTCGAACGCGGCGAAGAGCGGCAGCTCGAGCCCGTGGTGGAAGATCAGCGTCGTCTCGATGCCGCCGTCGGTCAGAAAGAGGCCGCCGTCGAGCTGGGGCAGGCGCTCGCGGTACACGTCACGAACGTACCACCTCGGCCAGGCGTCTTTCCAGGAACGCACGGTCGCCCGCATTCATCTCGAGCGCGAGCGCGTCGCGGTACGCCGAGGCCGCCTCCTCGCGGCGCTCGAGGCGCCGCAGCAGATCGGCGCGGGCGGCGTAGAGCAGGTGATAGCCCGGCAGCTCGATCCGTTCCATCAACTCGAGCCCGAACTCCGGCCCGTGCGCCATCGCCACCGCCACGGCGCGGTTCAGCTCGACGATCGGCGTCGGCTCGAGCCGCGCCAGCTCGTCGTACAGCGCGGCGATCTGCGACCAGTCGGTGGTGTCCTCGAGGTGCAGCGCCGCGATCGCCGCCTGCAGCTGGTAGGCGCCGGGACGCCGGTGCGACAGCGCGCGGTCGAGCAGGCGCGTGCCCTCGTCGATGCGAGCCCGATCCCAGCGGCTCCGGTCCTGCTCGGCGAGCAGGATGATCTCGCCGCCGGCGCCGATCCGAGCCTCGCGGCGCGCGTCGTGCAGAAGCATCAGGGCGAGCAGCCCGAGCGCCTCCGGCTCGTCCGGCATCAGCACGGCCAGCAGCTTCGCCAGCCGGATCGCCTCGTCGCAGAGCTCGTCGCGGATCGCCGCGCCGCCGGCGCTTGCGGAGTAGCCCTCGTTGAAGACGAGATAGAGGACGGCGAGCACCGAGCGCAGCCGCTCCGGCAGCAGGTGGTCGGGCGGGACGCGGAAGGGGATGCCGGCATCGCGGACCTTCTTCTTCGCACGGACGAGCCGCTGGGCCATAGCCGGCTCGGCGACGAGGAAGGCGTGCGCGATCTCGGTCGTGGTCAGGCCCGCGACCTCGCGCAGCGTCAGCGCGACGCGCGACTCGGCCGCGAGCGCGGGGTGACAGCACGTGAAGACGAGCGCGAGGCGGTCGTCGGGGATCGAGCTCACGTCGTCCTCCTCCGCAGGCAGGGCTTCGAGGCGTGCGAGCAGCTCGGCCTTGCGGGCGAACGCCTGCTCACGCCGGATCCGGTCGATCGCACGGTTGCGGGCCGCCGTGATGATCCACGCGCCCGGGTTCGTCGGCG
This sequence comes from uncultured Gaiellaceae bacterium, assembly GCA_963771185.1. Taxonomy (GTDB): domain Bacteria; phylum Actinomycetota; class Thermoleophilia; order Gaiellales; family Gaiellaceae; genus Gaiellasilicea. Next base: position 186,290 of record CAVYSL010000018.1, on the reverse strand, counting down.
TCCCATCCCGGGGCCAGCGCTCGAGCGCAGTGGTGAAGGCGTCCTGCACCGCGTCCTCGGCGAGCTGGAGATCGCCGAGGACGCGGGTGAGGGTGGCGACGGCACGACCCCATTCCTCCTTGAAGACCAGGCCGACGTCGGTCGTCAATGCTCGATGACCGGCCTCAGCTCGACGGCGGCGCGGAAGACGACCGGGATCCGGGCGGCGATCGCGATCGCCGCGTCCAGGTCCTCGGCCTCGATCTCCATCAGGCCGCCGATCTGCTCCTTCGTGTCGGCGAACGGGCCGTCGGTGACGAGCGTCTCGCCGTCGCGGACGCGGACGGTCTTGGCCGTCTTCGGGCTGTCAAGCTCGTAGCCCGAGCCGAGCGCTCCACTCGCGCCGAGCTCGCCGAAAAGTGCCTCCCACTTCGGCACCTCCTCGGCGCGTGCTGCAGCGGCCAGCTCCGGGGACATCGCTTCCCAGGCGGCGACCTGGTCGGCGTGGTTCGTCAGTAGCGCTGCGTACTTCACGACTGCTCAGCCCCTTCCTCTGAACTGCTGTCGACGTAGACCGGCCGCACCTCGATCGCGCCGTGCTTCGCGGCCGGGATCTTCGCCGCCCACGTGCACGCCTCGTCGAACGAGTCGCACTCGAAGACGTAGTAGCCGCCGAGCGTCTCCTTCAGCTCCGCATAGGGCCCGTCGGTGACGAGCGTCTCGTCGCCGCGGACGCGGACGGTCGTCGCGGTCGCGACCGAGTCGAGCTCGTGGCCGCCTCGCGTCACGTCCGCCTGCGAGAGCGCCATGTACTCGCCCATCTCGCGCTCGCGCTCCTCCTGCGAGAGCGAGTTCCAGCGGCCCTCCTCGCCGTAGATCATTGCCAGATACTGCATCCGTTCCTCCTCTCGGACCTCGATTTCACCACGTAGACGAATGAGGCGTGGCGAAATCGACAGCTAGCTCGCGAGCAGCCGCCGCAGCAGCGTCAGCGCGCCGTCCTTGTCGAGATAGTCGTTCAGGTTGCCGCACTTCGGGCTCTGGACGCAGCTCGGGCAGCCGACCGCGCACGGGCAGCCGGCCAGCATCTTCGCGGTGTCCTCGACCCAGCCCTCGAATCGCTCGAAGCCGCGCTCGGTGATCCCGACGCCGCCGGCGTGGCCGTCGTAGACGAAGATCGTCGGCAGGCCGGTCTGCGGATGGATGTTGGTCGAGAGGCCGCCGATGTCCCAGCGGTCGCACATCGCCCAGAGCGGGAGCAGCGCGATCAGCGAGTGCTCGGCGGCGTGCAGCGACGAGAGCAGCTTCGGCATCTCCTCCAGGCCCTCGAGCTGCCCCGGCGTCGGACAAAACCAGACCGCCTCCGTCTCGAAGCTCGTCTCGGGCAGGTCGAGCGGGATCGTCTCGAGCGTGTCGCCGCCGCTGATCGACTTACGCTGGTAGGCGACCACCCGCTCGGTGACCGAGACCCTGCCGAACACGAGCTCGAGTCCGAGCCGGCGCTCGATGCGGAGCGGCTCGACGATGTCGGTCGCGGTCTCCTTCTTCGCCTGCGTGTACCAGTCGACCGTCGCGGGGCTGACGAGCGCCATGCGCGCGTCGACGTCCAGCCGCCGGACGAGATGCTGCTCGCCGAGGTGGAGGTAGACAGCGCCGTCGTGGACCGTCGAGTACGCACGCGACCGCTCGACCGTGCCGAGGACGGTGCCCGTCTCCGAGTCCACGACCGTGAACGAGTCGAGCTCGCCCGAGCGGAGCATGACGCGCGCGGCCGGGTAGTCCTTGCCCGCCCAGACCCAGCCGGCGTCCGTGTGCTTCAACTCGGGGAGCACGGCCGCCCGCTCCAGCGCCTCCGGGCCGAGCGTCTCGGCGTCGCGGTGGTCGATCGGGCCCTCGAAGGCGGCCGAGAGGACGTGACCGTCGAGGACGCGCGGGTTCGCATGGTCGAGGATCGCGGCCTCGACCGTTCGCGTCAGCAGCGTCTCCGGTTCGCGCATGAAGTACTGGTCGAGCGCGTCCTCGCTCGCGATCAGGACGGCCAGGCCGGGCGTGCGGCGTCCCGCCCGCCCCCATTGCTGCCGCAGCGACGAGACGGTGCCGGGGAAGCCCACCGAGATCGCGCAGTCGAGCGAGCCGATGTCGATCCCCAACTCGAGCGCGTCCGTTGCGGTGACGCCGAGCAGATCGCCGTTCATCAGGCGCTGTTCGATCTCACGACGCTGGGTCGGCGTGTAGCCGGCGCGGTACGGCGCGAGCCGGGCTGCGAGGGCGGGCTCGAGCCGGCCGGAGGCGAAGCGGTGGATCAGCTCGACCGCCTTCCTGCTCTTCGCGAAGCAGATCGTCCGCTGCCCCGCGGCGACGAAGCCCGCCAGCAGGCGGGACGCGTCGCCGAGCGCGCTCGCCCGGACACCGAGGTCGATGTCGATCAACTCCGGGTTCCACAGCGCGATCGTCCGCTCGGTGGCTGGGGCCGCGTCGCTGTCGACGACCTCGGCCGGCTCTCCGAGGAGCGACTCGGCCAGTTGCGCGGGGTTTGCGATCGTCGCCGACGCGAGCACGAACTGCGGCTCCGACCCATACGTGCGGGCGAGCCGCCGCAGACGGCGGAGGACGTTCGCGACGTGCGAGCCGAAGACGCCGCGGTAGACGTGCGCCTCGTCGACGACGACATAGCGAAGGTTCGCGAGCACGTCGCCCCAGCGGTCGTGGTGGGGGAGGACGCCGACGTGGAGCATGTCCGGGTTCGTCAGGATCACGTTCGCCCACTTGCGGATCTGCCACCGGCGCTCGCTCTCGGTGTCTCCGTCGTAGATCGCCGGCTTGACGCCCTTGACCCCGAAGGCGGAGAGGGCGCGCGCCTGATCCTGAGCGAGCGCCTTGGTCGGATAGAGGTAGAGCGCACGGCTCTTCGGCTCGCGCGCGAGCAGGTCGAGCACGGGCAGGTTGAAGGCGAGACTCTTGCCGCTGGCGGTGCTCGTCGTGACGATCACGTTGCCGCCGCCGTGCAGTGCCTGCCACGCCTCGGCCTGGTGGCGGTAGAGCGCGGTGATCCCCTGACCGACGAGCGCCGACGCGACCCGCGGGTCGAGGTCGTCCGGGAACGGCTCGGCCGAGCCCGCCCGCGAGGGCTCGACAGTCACGTGCGCGAGCTCCTCTCCCTGGAGTAACTCGAGCCAGGAGGGGCTGACGACGCTCACGATCACTACGCTAGCCTTCGCTTCGACCTACCGGGGTGCCCCCGAGCGGGGGCTGAGATCACACCCGTCGAACCTGATCCGGTTTGTACCGGCGAAGGGAGCTGAGTGGTTCCACGCGCATTGACGATTGCCACGTCCGACTCGGGCGGCGGCGCCGGCATCCAGGCCGACCTGAAGGCGTTCGCCGCGGCAGGAGCGCACGGGACGAGCGCGCTCGTCGCGCTGACGGCGCAGAACACGACCGCGGTAACGGCGGTACACGAGCTGCCGCCCGACTTCATCCGCGCTCAGCTGGAGGCCGTCTTTGACGATATCGGCGTCGACGCGGCCAAGACGGGAATGCTCTTCTCGCGCACGATCATCGAGACCGTGGCGGAGTTCCTCGAGCGTCATCCCGTCCCGCTCGTCGTCGATCCGGTGCTGATCGCATCATCCGGCGCGCAGCTGCTCCAGGACGACGCCGTCGAGACCTTGATCGGTCGCCTGTTTCCGCTCGCGACGGTGGTGACGCCGAACCTGCCCGAGGCGGAGGCGCTGACCGGGCTTGTCGCCGCCTCGCGCCGTGACCTGGCGGAACGGCTCGTCGAGCTCGGAGCCGCCGCCGCGCTCGTCACCGGCGGGCACGGGGAGCCCGCGATCGACCATCTCTTCGACGGACACGAGCATCTCGAGATTCCCGTCGAGCGCTTCGACATCGCGGCCACGCACGGCGCCGGCTGCACCCACTCGGCCACGCTGGCCGCCCTGCTCGCGTGCGGGCTCTCGCTTCCGGACGCAGCGCGGGGAGCGGCGGTCGCAGCCTCGGCGGCGGTTCGGCACGGCCTCGTCGAGATCGGTGCCGGTGAAGGCCCTGTCGACGTCCTCAACGTGAAAGGAGCCGCATGACGATCGACCCCGGTGCGACGCTCGGTGTCATCCGCGAGCGCAAGCCGCTCGTCCACAACATCACGAACTACGTCGTCATGAACGAGACCGCGAACGCGATCCTGGCGCTCGGCGCGCTGCCGGTGATGGCTCATGCGCGCGAAGAGGTCGCGGAGATGGTCGGGCTTGCCGGCGCGCTCGTGCTCAACATCGGGACGCTCTCGGAGCCGTGGATCGACGCGATGCTGGTCGCGGGCAAGGCCGCGAACGCGGGCAGCGTCCCGGTCGTGCTCGATCCCGTCGGCGTCGGGGCGACGGCGTACCGGACCGAGACGGCGCGGCGGCTGCTCGACGAGATCGACGTCGCGGTGCTGCGCGGGAACGCGGGTGAGGTGGCGACCCTCGTCGGTGTCGAGGCGGAGGTGCGCGGCGTCGAATCGGTCGGCGTCGGCGGCGACTCGGCAGAGCTCGCACGTGAGGCGGCACGGGCCCTCGGCGTGGTCGCGTCGGTCACCGGCCAAGTCGACCACGTCTCCGACGGCGAGCGCTCGGCCGCAGTCGCGAACGGTCACGCGCTGCTCGGCTCGATCACCGGCACGGGCTGCATGTCGACCGCGATGACGGGTTGCTTTCTCGCCGCGAAGGACGATCCGTTCGAGGCCGCAGCCGAGGCGCTCGTCGCCTTCGGCGTCGCGGGCGAGGACGCCGCGGTGGGCGCCAAAGGCCCCGGCAGCTTCCACGTCGGCTTGTACGACGCGCTCGCCGCCCTCGACCCGGCGACCCTGACCGCGCGAGCGAAGGTCGAGCGCGCGTGAGGGCTTGTGTCTATCAGTCACAAGCCACCGCGATTGCACGGAGCCGTGCGGTTCAGCGGGCCGCTTGTGTCTATCAGACACAAGGCCGCTCGTCGTGAGGCTGCACGCGATCGTGGCGGACGAGGCGACTGCGCGGCGTGCGGCGGCCGGCGGGGCGACGGTCGTGCAGCTGCGGCTGAAGGGCTCGCCGACCGCGGACGTGGTCGCGCTCGGCCTGGCACTCGGCGACCTCGACGCCGAGTTGATCGTCAACGACGACGTCGACGCTGCTCTCGAGCTGGGTGTCGGCGTCCATCTCGGCCAGGGCGACGCCGGGATCGAGCGGGCGCACGCGGCCGGGATCCCCCTCGGGATCTCGGTGACGACGCGGCGCGAAGGTGCAGTCGCCGAATTCGCGGGCGCGACGTATCTCGGCGCCGGACCGATCTGGCGGACGCCGTCGAAGCCGGACGCTGCGCCGCCGATCGGGGTCGACGGGCTCCGCGACGTCTGCCTCTCGGTCTCGATCCCGGTGGTCGCCATCGGTGGAATCGACGCGTCGAACGCGGCCGAGTGCATTCGCGCGGGCGCAGCCGGCGTGGCCGTGATCAGGGCCGTCTCCGAGATCGAGGCGCTTCGGGCGGTCGTCGATGAAGCTCTCTGAGGCCGGCGAGCTCGGGCTGCTGCGCGAGCTCGAGTCCCGCGGGCTGATCGAGGGAACCGAGAACGACGCCGCCGAACTGGACGACGGACTCGTCCTCACCCAGGACGCGCTCGTCGAGGGCGTCCACTTCAGGCTCGATTGGCTCTCCTGGCGCGAGCTCGGCTTTCGTGCGGCGGCGGTCAACATCAGCGACCTCGCCGCGTCGGCGGCGCGGCCGGAGGCGTTGCTCGTCGCGCTCGCGGCGCCGGCGACCGTGGAGGTGGAGGATGTCGTCGAGCTCTACAAGGGGATCGCCGCGGCGGGCGTGCCGGTGCGCGGTGGCGACACGGCGCGCGCCGACCTCGTCGTCGTCAGCGTCACGGCCGTCGGCCGCTCGGAGCGCGTCCCTGGCCGGATGGGCGCGCGCGCCGGGGACGTCCTCGTCGTCACAGGCCCGCTCGGCGCTGCGGGTGCCGCCTTCCGGGAGGGTGGTTACCTGCGGCCGCCGATCCGCATCGAGGAAGGGCTTCGGCTCGGTGCTGTCGCGTCGGCGATGCTCGACGTCTCGGACGGACTCGCCGTCGACGCCGGCCACATCGCCCGCCGCTCCGGCTGCCGGCTCGTGATCGACCTCGACCGCGTCCCGCTCGCGGGCACGGTCGGCGACCTGGGCTTCGGAGAGGACTTCGAGCTGCTCGCCGCCGTTCCGCCAAGTAACAGTCTGTTACTAGGCTTCCCCGTGATCGGCCGGTGCGAGGAAGGGGAGGGCGTGCTGCTCCTGCGCGGCGGCGAGCCGTACGAGTTGCGCGGTTACGAGCACTTCGCAGAGCGGGAGTAAGCCACCCGCGGCTCGATCTGCGGATCGGCTACGGCTCCGGCAGCCACTCCTCGAACGCGCGCTCGAAGTGGCCACGCGGCCGGGCGCCGACCACCGTCACCCTCGGCTCGCCGTCCGCGAACAAGATCACTGTCGGCAGCGAGAGAACCCCGTAGCGGCTCGGGATCGCAATGTGCTCGTCGATGTTCAGGCGCACGAGCGCCACCCCGCGGTCGGCCGCGATCCCTTCGAGCAGCGGCTCGATCGCCTTGCACGGCTTGCACCAGGGCGCCCAGAAGTCGACGATCGTCGGCCCTGCCGCTGTGAGCACCTCCGCATCGAAGCTCGCGTCGGTGACCTCTCTCACAGCTCCCCCCGCAGCGCCGCCAGCCGCAGCAGTGGCACCTTCCAGATTGCCTCGAACACGATTGCGCGCGACATCTTCGAGCCGCCGACGGTGCGGTCGGCGAAGCGAATCGGCACCTCCTGCACGCGAAAGCCCTTGCGGAGGGCGCGGTAGGTCAACTCGATCTGGAAGGCGTAGCCGCGCGAGCGCACCTGGTCGAGCGGGATCGCCTCCAGCACCGCGCGGCGGAAGCACTTGAAGCCGCCGGTCAGGTCACGCACGGGCACGCCGAGCACGAGCCGCGCGTAGATCGAGCCGCCGGCCGAGATCGAGCGCCGAATCAGGCCCCAGTTCTCGACGCCGCCACCCGGCACGTAGCGCGAGCCGAGCACGAGGTCGGCGTCCTCGGCGGCGGCGACCAGTCGCGGCACGTCGGCCGGGTCGTGCGAGAAGTCGCAGTCGATCTCGACGACCAGCTCCGCCCCGGCGTCGAGCGCGCGGCGGAAGCCGGCGAGGTAGGCGGGGCCGAGACCCTCCTTGCGCGGCCGGTGCAGCACGTCGACGAACGTGAGCTCGCCCGCGAGCCGGTCTGCGAGCTCGCCCGTCCCGTCCGGCGAATTGTCGTCGATCACGAGCACGCGGTCGCCCTCGCCGAGCACGTCGCCGAGTGCCCGCAGCATCGGCTCCAGGTTCTCGCGCTCGTTGTAGGTCGGCAAGCAGACACACACCCTCACCGCCGTATCATCGCGACAAGTGGCTTCCACCTTGCCGAGGAACGACGAGCTGGCCGACCAGCTCGAGCTGCTCGCCGACCTGAGCGAGCTCGAGGGCGAGGACTCGTTCCGGGTGCTCGCGTACCGCCGCGCCGCGACCCGCATCCGCGAGACGGGCGGGCCGGTCGCGCAGCTCGCGCTCGACGGCAAGGCGAAGGAGCTGGCCGGGATCGGCAAGACGATCGAGGACAAGATCGTCCAGGTCGTCGAGCTGGGCGAGATGGAGGCGCTGACGAAGCGGAAGGCTCTCGTCCCCGAGGAGGTCGTCAAGTTCATGCGCCTGCCCGGGCTCGGCCCGAAGACGGCGCGCCGGATCTGGAAGGAGCTCGGTGTCACCACGATCGCCGAGTTGAAGGAGGCGGCCGAGCAAGAGCGGCTCCGCGTGCTGACCGGCCTCGGCGCCAAGAGCGAGGAGAAGATCCTGAAGAGCGCTGGCCGAGGAGCCGAAGGACCCGCGCGAGTCGCGGCGGCTGCTCGGCGACGGGCTGCCCGTCTTGCTCGAGCTCGTCGAGGAGCTGCGGCGGCACCCGGCCGCGGTGAAGGTCTCGGAGGCCGGTTCCGCCCGCCGGCGGCGGGAGACCTTCCGCGACCTCGACGTGATCGCGACCTCGACGGATCCGCCCGCGCTGATCGAGGCGTTCACGAGCCGCGACAACGTCGCCGACGTGATCGCGAAGGGCGAGACGAAGGCGACCGTACTCACGAACGAGGGTCTCCGGCTCGACCTCCGCGTCGTCCCTCCCGAGAGCTACGGCAACCTGCTCCAGCACTTCACCGGCTCGAAGGAGCACAACGTCGCGCTCCGCGAGGACGCGGTCCGGCGCGGCTTCAGCGTCTCCGAGTACTCGGTCACGAACACAGAGACCGGGGAGGAGTTCACCGCCGCCGACGAGGAGGAGCTCTACGCCCACCTCGGCTACGCGTACATCCCGCCCGAGCTGCGCGAGAACGGCGGCGAGCTCGCGGCTGCACGCGTCGGGGAGCTGCCGGCGCTCGTCGAGCGCTCCGACCTGCGCGGTGACCTGCACTCGCACTCGACCTGGTCGGACGGGAAGGCGTCGATCGAGGAGATGGCGCGCGCGGCGCAGGCGCTGGGCCATGACTATCTGGCGCTGTGCGACCACTCGCCACGTCTCCGAGAGGGACGGCTGCAGCGGCAGTGGGAGGAGATCGACGCGCTCAACGAGCGGCTGGCGCCGTTCCGGCTCCTGAAGGGGATCGAGGTGAACATCCGCGCGAACGGCGAGCTCGATGTGGACGACGCCACGCTTGCCGAACTGGACTGGGTGATGGCGTCTGTGCACACGAGCTTCGACAAGGAACCGACCGAGCGCGTCCTGAACGCGATGCAGAGCCCGCACGTCGACTGCATCGGGCACCTGACGAGCCGTCGCATCGGCGTCCGCAGCCCTTCTGCGATCGAGGTCGAGAAGGTCGTGGAGGGCGCGCTTGCGACCGGGACCTTCCTCGAGATCAACTCGCAGCCCGACCGGCTCGACTTGCGCGACGCGAACGCGCGCCTCGCGGGAGAGGCGGGCTTGATGCTGACGATCTCGAGCGACGGCCACTCGACGAAGGCGCTCCGGTACGTCGACCTCGGCGTCGCTCAGGCCCGCCGCGCCTGGCTGACGAAGGCGCAGATCCTGAACACGCGTCCCTGGAAGGCGATCGAGAAGCTGCGCAAATGACCGGTCCGGCGCTTCGGACGGCGATCACACTCATGCTCGACGACGCCGCGCCGGCCGTCGCGGCTGCGCGTGCCGAGCTCGATCCCGCAGGCGCGCGCCGCATCGGTCTGCACATCACGCTTCTGCATCCTTTCGTGCCACGGAGCGAGGTCACGGCCGTGCTCGTTGCGCGGCTCCGCTCGCTCTTCACGCCGAAAGGGCTGACCGCGTTCGCACTGACGCGCGTCGAGGAGTTTCCTGAGGTCGTCGCCTACGCCGCGCCGGAGCCCGATGCCGACCTGATCGAGTTGACACGTTCGGTCTGGGGTGAGTTTCCCGAGTTCCCGCCGTACGAGGGTTCGGTCGGTGCGCCGGTACCGCACGCGACGATCGTCAGCTATTCCCGGGTCAGCGTGAACCTCGAGCAGGTGCGGGCTCGGCTGGAGCCGCTGCTCCCGGTGCGGTGCGCTCTGCGCGGGGCGTCGCTGGTCGAGGAGTACGAGCCCGATCGGTGGCGCGAACTCGAGCCACTTCCCTTTGGAGTTGCGGCATGAGCTTTCGGGACGACGGCGCCGCCGCGATCGAGTGGGTCGCGTCGTACCTCGAGCGTGTACGCGACCTGCCGGTGCTGGCCCAGGTCGAGCCTGGCGAGCTGCGCTCGCGGCTTCCGGCCGCGCCGCCCGAGACCGCCGAGCCCTTCGCGGCGGTCCTGCGCGATCTCGACGACGTGCTCCTGCCGGCGCTGACGCACTGGCAGAGCCCGCGCTTCTTCGCCTACTTCCCCAGCACCGGCTCCGAGCCCGGGATCCTGGCCGAGCTCCTGCTCGCGGGGCTGAACCAGGTCGGGATCCTCTGGCGTACCTCGCCCGCGCTCCAAGAGCTCGAGGAGGTGACGCTCGACTGGCTGGCGCAGCTGCTCGGGCTGCCGGCCGGCCTGCACGGGCACCTCGAGGACACGGCCTCGACCGGCACGATGGCAGCACTCGCCGCCGCCCGCGAGGCGAAGCCGGGCGCCCGCGTCGTCGTCTGCTCGGAGCACGCCCACTCGTCCGTCGAGAAGGCGTGCCGAATCCTCGGCCTCGAAGCTCGGACGACGCCGGTCGACGATGCCTTTCGGCTCCGCCCGGACGCACTCGACCTCGCCGACGCATGCGCGGTCGTCGCGACGATCGGCACGACCTCCACGAGCTCGATCGATCCGGTCGGCCGGATCGCGGACGCGTGCGAGCGCGACGGCGTCTGGCTGCACGTCGACGCCGCCTACGCGGGCTCTGCGGCCGTCTGCCCGGAGCTGCGCGAGGCGTTCGCCGGCTGGGAGCGCGCCGACTCGATCGTCGTCAACCCGCACAAGTGGCTGTTCACGCCGATGGGCTGCTCGGCGTTGTGGACGCGGCGGCCGGACGACCTCCGGGCCGCGTTCAGTCTCGTGCCCGAGTACCTGCGCGTGAGCGAGGACGTTGCGAGCCTGTCCGAGTACAGCCCGGCGCTCGGCCGCCAGTTCCGGGCGCTGAAGCTGTGGACCGTCCTCCGCTGTTACGGCCGCGAGGGGCTGCAGAGGCGGATCCGCGAGGCGATCGCACTCGCGGCCCTCTTCGAGGGCTGGGTCCGGGAGGAGCCCGGCTGGGAGCTGACCGCGCCCCGACCGTTCTCGCTCGTCTGCTTCCGCCGCGACGGCACCGACGAGGAGAACGAGGCCCTGCTCGAGCGCGTCAACGCGACGGGCGAGATCTTCGTCTCGCACACGAAGCTGAACGGGCGCTACTCGCTGCGCCTCGCTGTGGGCAGCGCGCGCACAACCGAGGCCGACGTGCGGCACGCCTGGGATGTGCTGAGCCGCCAACGCAATGAGACCCTGAGTCGCTGGAGCACGCTGGGCGGCGCGACGCGGCGTCCTCAGTCGCGCCGATATGCGTGCATATCGGCGCTCCCTGCGTCCTTGCCTCGCACCGCCCAACGCACTCCAGCGACGAGGCTTCATTACGTTGGCGGCTCTAGGCGGGAAGCGGGCTAGGACTCGACGCGAACCCGTCGAGCAGCTGCTCGAGCGCTGCCGAGTCGCCGTCGATCCGGACACCTTCGAGCTGCCGGTCCACGACGAGGTGGTAGAAGCCCGTAGCGTCCGTCTCGACGAGGACGTCGTAGTCCTCGACGATGCCCGGGGTGGCCGTGCAGTCGACGAGCGACGCTTCCTCATCGCCGATCCGGAAGGCGATCCGGCTGCCCCGACAGAGGGGTGAGAGCGCGAGGTCGAGAGCGCCGACGAGCCAGCCCTCGGCGAGCGCGTCCTGCGGCGGCGGTCCCATCAGACGGGCGCCGAAGCGTGCGAGCTCGTGGAGCACCGGCCGGAGCGCCTGCCCAGCTGTCGTCAGCTCGTAGACCGTCGACGCGAACGGCGGCGGCAGCTTCTTCTTCTCGACGATGCCGGCCGCCTCGAGCTCCTTCAGCCGCAGCGCCAGGATGTTCGTTCCGATCCCCGGCAGGTGGTCGGCGAGGTCGGTGTAGCGCTTCGGCCCGTGCAGCAGCTCACGCACGACGAGTAGCGTCCAGCGCTCGCCTACGAGGCCGAGCGAGTGCGCGATCGGGCAGTAGTGACCGTATTCCTTCACCTCTTCACATTCTGCACGAAACACTTGCGAAACGCAAGTGCATCCTGTACGTTCGAAAGCAACGAACCCGAAGAGAAGGAAGACGGATGGTTACCTCACCTCGCATGAAATGGTTTGGACTGGCGCTTCTCGGCGCCGTTCAGTTCATGGTCGTGCTCGACATCGCGATCGTGAACGTCGCACTCCCATCGATCCAGCTCGACCTGGACGTCTCGCAGGCGAACCTGCAGTGGGTCATCTCCGCCTACGCGCTCGTCTTCGGCGGCTTCCTGCTGCTCGGCGGCCGCACGGCCGATGTCCTCGGACGCCGGCGCATCTTCATGGCGGGACTTGTGCTCTTCGCCATCGGCTCGCTGCTGTGCGGGCTCGCGTGGTCGGAGACGTCGCTGATCGGCGCCCGGGCGATCCAGGGTCTCGGCGCGGCCACGATCTCACCGGCGGCGCTCGCGATCCTGATGACGACGTTTGCCGAGGGCCGGGAGCGGAACATCGCGCTCGGCGTCTGGGGTGCCGTCGGCGGCTTCGGCGCCGCAGCGGGCGTCCTGCTCGGCGGCGTGCTCACCGACGCTCTCTCGTGGGAGTGGATCTTCTTCGTCAACATCCCCGTCGCGCTGGCCGCGATCGCTCTCGCGCCTGTGTTGCTCCGCGAGAGCCGCGACACGCGCGTGAAGACCTTCGACGCGCTTGGGGCGGTGCTCGTCACCGGCGGGCTCTCCCTGCTCGTGCTTGCGATCACGCAGGGCCACGGTTGGGGCTGGGACTCGGCCCGCACGATCGGAGTCTTCGCCGCATCCGCCGCGCTCCTGCTCGGCTTCGTCGCCTGGGAGAACCGCGTCGACGAGCCGCTGATGCGCTTCGGGATCCTGCGCACGAAGACGGTGCTCGGCGCCAACGTGGCCGGGTTCATCCTCGGCACCGCGCTGTTCTCGATGTTCCTGATGCTGACGCTTTACATGCAGCAGGTGCTCGGTTACTCGGCGATGAAGACTGGCGTGGCGTACCTGGCCGTCGCCGGGACGTCGATCATCTGGGCGAACGTCGCCGCCGCGCTCGTCAACCGCGTCGGCGTCAGGCCGCTGATCGCAGGCGGTATGGCGCTGCTCGCCGTCGGGATGATCCTGTTCACGCAGATCCCGGTCGACGGCACGTACGTGGCCAACTTGCTGCCGGGCTTCCTGATCATCGCGCTCGGAATGGCGCTCTGCTTCGTGCCGATCTCGATCGCGGCGCTCGCCGGCGTCTCGAGGGCCGAGGCCGGGATCGCATCGGGCCTGATCAACACGTCGCAGCAGATCGGCGGCGCAGTCGGGATCGCGCTGCTCTCGACGATCGCGATCAGCCGGACCGAGAACGAAGTCGCCGCCGGCGCTGCTCAGCCCGAGGCGCTGACGTCCGGCTTCCAGCTCGCGTTTTGGGTCGGGGCCGGCATCGCGCTCGCAGGTGTCGTCGCGGCGCTCACGCTGATCCGGCAGGAGGAGATCGCCACCGCGCCCGAGGCGGTGCTCGAAGCGGCCTAGAGGCGCTTCAGCAGCTCCACCATCTCCGCGGGGCCGCCGACCACGATGTCGGCGGCCTCGCGCAGCTCGGCCGGTCCCTCCGCCGACGCGACTGCGACCCTGACGCCGAGCTCGAGGGCGCCGACTGCGTTGAAGGCGTCGAGGTCGGTCGTGTCGTCGCCCGCGTACAGCCCTCGCTCGAGCCCGCGCTCTCCGAGCAGGTGCGTGACCGCGGTGCCCTTGTGTGCTCCCACCGGCGGCCGAAGCTCCAGCACCTTGCGCCCGAACCGGGCGACGAGACCCTCGTGCCTGGCCCGCGCCGCGACTGCGCTCAGCATCGTCAGCGCCTCCTTCTCGTCGTCGGCACGGCGGTAGTGGAAGCTGACGGTGAGGGGCTTCCGCTCGACGTCGTCCCAGTCGACGCTGGCGGCGAACTCCTGCAGCCGCGCGCTCCAGGCCATCGCCTCCGGCTCGAGCTCGAGGCCGTGCTCGCCGACGTAGACGAGCTCGTCGAGGCCTACGACTCGGCGTGCGTCGGCGCCGGAGCGGCCGCTGATGCAGGCGACGAGTGCGTAACGCAGGTGCAGCCGGCGGAGCTCCTCGCGGGTCGGCTCGGGCACGGCAGCCTCGTGCGGCACGTCGACGATCGGTGCGAGGACGCCGTCGACATCGAGCAGGATCGCCGCTCGCCCGGGCTCCTCGGCGAGGCGCGCGAGCAATGAGGCATCGCCGTCCACGGGCCTAGGATACGAGCGGTGGCGCTGAAGCTCCTCTCCATCGGCCTCGTCGCAGGCCTCTTCAGCGCCCTCTTCGGCGTCGGCGGCGGGATCGTGATCGTGCCGCTCCTGATCCTCCTGCTCGGCTTCGAGGGGCGGGTCGCGACGGGGACGTCGCTGGCCGCGATCGGGATCACGGCGCTCGCCGGCACGATCCTCTACGCGTTCGAGGGGCACGTCGACGTGGCGCATGCGACTCTCGTCGGCCTCCCGGCCGCAGCGGGCGCGATCGTCGGCACGGGTGTCCAGCAACGCGTGTCCGGCCGAGCGCTGACGCTCGCGTTCGCGGGGCTCCTGTCGGTCCTCGCAATCTGGCTGCTCGTGACATGAGCGCGAGCACCGTCGTCTTCGCCGTTGGTCTCGGGTTCGCGGCGGGCCTGCTCGCCGGCTTCTTCGGGGTCGGCGGCGGGATCCTGTTCGTGCCGACGCTCGTCGCGCTGGGCCTGTCGCAGATCGAAGCGGAGGCGACGTCGCTGCTCGCGATCCTGCCGACCGTAGCCGCCGGCACCTGGCGGCAGCGCCACTACGGCAACGTCCGCTGGCGGACCGCCCTCGCGCTCGGCATCGCCTCGATCGCCGGCGCCGCCGCCGGCGTCCAGATCGCGACTGCGCTACCCGAGGACGTGCTCCGGCGCCTCTTCGCGGTGCTCCTGCTCGGCGTCGCTGCGCAACTCGCATGGCGGTCGCGCCGCGCCGCCCCGTATCCTTCGGAGCGATGAGCGAGCACGACGAGATCTGGCTTCCGCTCGTCGACGAGCCGATCGGCAGCATCGTCGCGCAGATCCAGGCGGACGACCCTGAGATCGAGCGCCTCGTCGGCTCGCCGCGGCGCATCCTCGCGTTCCGGACGTTCGCCTACATCCGCGTCGGCGTGAAGCTTGGCGAGCTCCTGGTCGACAACGACGTCCCGCCGTACGACGGAACCGACAACTGGATCGAGCTCCTGCTCCGCACGCCGGAGAACCGCCAGGCGATCGCAGAGGTGGTTCGCGCCGTCGCCGAGGAGATTGCCGCCGACCCGCGCTACGGCGATGACGAGCAACTCGGGCCCGACCAGGCCGCGCGCGACCGCTTCCGCGAGTTCGCCCGCAAGCTCGACGGCTAGCGCCTCGGCGGCCTCAGTGCCCGATCAGGCTGACGAGGAAGATCGCGCCGAAGCCGGCCAGCGTCAGGGCGACGCGCTTCACGGACGGATGCTCGTGCGCGTGCGGGAGCAGGTCGGTGGCGCCCATGAAGAGGAAGAAGCCGGCATAGACCGCGAGTAGCCCGCCGAGGCCCTCCTCCGAGATCGAGAGCGTCGAGCCGACGATCGCACCGGCGAGCGGCGCGGCGGCGTCGATCGCGAGCCAGCGAATCGCGCGGGCGCGGTCGCCAGACTGGCGCAGCACGAAGCCGACCGTGTTCAGCCCATCGGCGAAGTCGTGCGCGACGACCGCGACGAAGACGAGCAAGCCCGTCTCGGTCGAGAGCCCGAACGCCAGCCCGATTCCGAGGCCGTCGATGAAGCTGTGCACCGAGAGTCCGGCTGCGCCGAGCGCGCCGACCTTGGCGTGGGCGTGGATGTGAGCGTCGTCGTCGCGGTGGTGGAGGACGAGCGCGCGCTCGGCGAGGAAGAAGAAGACGAAGCCGGCGCCGACGAGCAGCCCGACCAGCTGTGGATCGTCGACCGCCTCGATCGACTCCGGGAGCACGTCGAAGAGCGCGACGGCGACGACGATTCCCCCCGTGAGCGCGATCGCCGTCGTCAGCTCACGTGCCATCCGGAGCGCGACCGCGCCCCCGGCGAGCGTGGACAGCACGGTCACGCCCGCGAGCGGAATTGCAATCCAGTTCACGCTCTCGGCCGCCTCACGCGCAGCGCCTGCAGGTGCCGTAGATGTCGAGCTCGTGGGCGGCAGGCCTGAAGCCGTGCCGGCGCTCCAGCTCCGCCTCCGACGGCGCCGCGCAGAGCTCCGTCTCCTCAACGCCACCGCAGCTCGTGCAGACGAGGTGGTGATGGTGCTCGGGATGGCAGCGCACGTAGGTCGGCCGACCCTCTCCGAGCAACGGGTGGACGCCGCCGTTCGCGCGCAGCAGTTCGACCGTCCGGTAGGTCGTCGCGAGGCCGAGCCCGGGCTCGAAGCGGCGCGCGCGATCGTGCAGCTCCGCGACCGTGAAGCTCCCCGAGGCCTCTGCCACGGCACGGACGACGGCGAGTCTCTGGGCCGTCAAACGGACGCCGTCGGGAAGCGAGAGCTCGTCGGTCACGGCGCTGAGCGTAGCTGAAAACGATTCTCATTCTCAACGAGAACTGTGCACCGTCTCGCGAGATCCGGATAATGGAGGCGCGTGTACCCGCGGTTGATCGCATTGCTCCTGATCGCCGGGTCGCTTGCTGCTGCTGCGACCGGCGCCAGCTCGCCTTCGGAGCCGGCGATCGTCTCTGCCGCTGCGCACGGCCTCTCGATTCTCGTTCCCGGTCAACCCGCCTCGGTCGCGGCCGAGGCGTCCGCGCCCGGGCCTGGCGCGACCGGCGTCGCCGACGCCTTCGTCTTTCCCGCCGACGGCTCGCTCGTGCGGACCGGCGCGCTCTCCTCGAGCGTCTCGTCACGGGAAACCGGCGAGGCGGGCGCGCAGGCGGTCAGCGACGTTCTCGGCGTCACGCTCTTCAACGGCGAGCTGACGGCGGAGAGCGTCGCCGCGAGGGCGAAGGCATCCGCGACTGGCGCCGACGCGGTCGGGTCGGGGGTGACGAACCTCGTCGTCTTCGGGACACAGGTGCCGGCGACGCCGAACCTCCGCGTGCAGTTGGGCGACTGGGGCTACTTGATCGTGCTGGAACAGGTTGCGGAAGCGCCCGTCGCCGACGGCACGAGGAATGCCCGCGGCGCCGTCAACGCACTCCACGTCGTCCTCACCGCCGACCACGCCGGCCTGCCGGCGGGAACCGAGATTCTCGTCGCACACGCCGAGGCCGCGGCGTCGACGCCGGCTGCTTCCGCCGCGCCGACGCCGACGATCACGATTCCAGCGAAGGCCGGACTGCCGCCCGGCGCGCCGGGGAAGGCGCGCAAGCCCCTGCCGAAGCCATCCGAACCGGACCTGCTCCCGAACAGGCCGGGCTCGGTCTTCCGGTTGCCGCCGACGGACGTCTCGGCGCCGCTCTCGCCCGCGGGCTACGTCTTCCCGGTCTACGGGCCTTCCTCGTTCACCGACACGTTCCGCGCTCCCCGTGCAGGCGTCGGCTGGCATCACGGCGAGGACATCTTCGCCCCGCTTGGCGCCCCGCTGCTGGCTGTCGCCGACGGCACGGTCTTCTCTGTGGGCTGGAACGACCGCGGCGGCTACCGCCTCTGGCTCCGCGACCGCCAGGGCAATCAGTTCTACTACGCCCATCTCTCGGCGTTCTCACCGCTCGCGATCGACGGCAACGAGGTGAAGGCGGGCGACGTGGTCGGCTTCGTCGGCAACACCGGCGACGCGCAGACGACTCCATACCACCTCCACTTCGAGATTCACCCGGTCGGGCTGTTGCCGCTCGGCTACGACGGCGTCGTGAATCCGCTTGCGTACCTGAGCGCGTGGCGGCGGCTGGAGGACGTCACGTTCGCCGCGGGCCGCGGCTGGGCGCCGCCGGTTCCCTCGAACGCGACCGCGCCCCGGCCGGCAGCGATTCTGCTCGGCTCCACCGATATCTCCAGCGCGAGCGGCCTCGACCCCGGCTCGCTGGACCGTGCGCTGACCGCCCCGGTCTCCCAGGGCGACAGCGCGGTTCTCGGCGCCGGCTAGGAGCCGTCGTTGCTCGACGAGCTCGTGCTCGCCGGCGGCGTATAGGTGTAGTCGTCGGACCCCTCGCCGGTGATCTTCTCCATCAGCCAGGCGCGGGTCTGCGGGCCCGTCATCGGGTTGAAGAGGATGCCCGCGGTGATGCCCGCCAGCAGGAGCATCGTGTTGCGCCCGCTGTGGTCCTCCTTGCCCTGGATCCGGTTCGCCGCGGTGCGGAGCTCCTCGACCGCCTTCTTCAGGTTGTCCTGGATCTCCTTGTCCGTCGCCGCCCGCACGGCGGTCGACGTCAGGTTGCGATTGCCGAGCAGCTCGGCGTAGACGTCCCGCGCAGCCTTGAAGGCTTCCTTCAGGTTGTCGTGCAGGTCGTCGTCGTGCAGAGCACGGTCGACATAGGGCTTCACCGTGTCGGCTGTGTCGTAGAGCCTGTCCTTCGTGTTGGCCATCCGGCCCGTCCTTTCAGTTTTGTAGTCGCTCCGACAGTCTTGCCGTAGGGCGATCCTTGCAAACAGCGTCTAGCGGCGCGAAGCCGCCGCCTGCAGCGTCGCATGTCGGGGGCGCCGCCTGCCACTCGTGCCGCGGAAGGCGTCATCGAAGACCTCCTCGATGTGATCGACGAGCACGAACTCGAGCTCCTTACGGGTCTCCGGCGGGAGGTCCTCGAGGTCGTGGGCGTTCTCGAGCGGGAGGATCACGCGCTTGAGGCCGGCACGCTCGGCCGCGAGCACCTTCTCGCGCACGCCACCGATCGGCAGCACCTGGCCCGTGAGCGTGATCTCGCCGGTCATGCCGACGTCGTCGTCGACGGGGATGCCGCGGACCAGCGAGACGATCGTCGTCGCCATCGTCACGCCGGCCGAGGGGCCGTCCTTCGGCACCGCGCCTGCCGGCACGTGGATGTGAACGTCGTTGGCGGCGAACCACTCCGGCGTCAGCCCGAGCTCGGCCGCGTGTGAGCGCACCCAGGAGAGCGCCGCCTGGGCCGACTCCTGCATCACCTCGCCGAGCTGCCCGGTGATCGTCAGCTTGCCCTTGCCCGGATACGCGGTCGCCTCGATGAAGAGGACGTCGCCGCCGACGGCGGTGTAGGCCAGCCCCGTCGCTACGCCCGGATCGGCCGTCCGCCTGCGCGCGTCGGTCGAGAACTTGCGCGGACCGAGCCACTCGCGCACGCGCTCCTCGTCGACCCTGATCTTCTCGGTATGTCCGGTCGCGACGAGGGTGGCCGCCTTCCGGCAGAGCGCTGCGATCTGCCGCTCGAGATTGCGAACCCCCGCCTCGCGGGTGTACTCGGCGATCACCAGCCGGAGCGTCTTGTCCGGGATCGCGATCCGGCTCTTCTTCAGCCCGTGTGCCGCGATCTGCTTCGGGACGAGGTAGCGCTTCGCGATCCCGAGTTTCTCCTCGTGGGTGTAGCCGGAGAGGTGGATCACGTCCATCCGGTCGAGCAGCGGCCCGGGGATCGTGTCGAGCATGTTCGCGGTGCAGATGAAAAGCACCTTCGAGAGGTCGTAGGGCAGGTCGAGATAGTGGTCGCGGAAGCTCGAGTGCTGCTCGGGGTCGAGCACCTCGAGCATCGCCGAGGCGGGGTCGCCGCGGAAGTCGGCGCCCATCTTGTCGATCTCGTCGATCAGGAAGACGGGATTCGACGACTCGGCGTCCCGGATCGCGCGGACGATCGTGCCGGGCATGGCGCCGATGTAGGTGCGGCGGTGGCCTCGGATCTCGGACTCGTCGCGGACGCCGCCGACGGAGATGCGCGCGAAGCTGCGGCCGAGTGCGCGGGCGATCGACTGCCCGAGCGACGTCTTGCCGACGCCCGGCGGGCCGACGAAGCAGAGGATCGGGCCGGAGAGGTCGTTCTTCAGCTTCGAGACGGCGAGGTACTCGATGATCCGCTCCTTCACCTTCTCGAGGTCGAAGTGGTCCTCGTCGAGAATCTGCTGGGCGTGGTCGAGGTCGAGGTTGTCGTCGGTCATCTCGCCCCACGGGAGCGAGAGGATCCAGTCCAGGTAGGTGCGAATGACTCCGTACTCGGCTGCCGCAGGTGGGAGCCGCTCGAGCCGATGCACCTCGCGCTGGGTGGCCTTGACCACGTGCTCGGGCAGGCTCTTGCTCTCGATCTGCTCGAGCAGCTCGTTGATCTCGGCCTGGTGCTCGTCACCCTCGCCGAGCTCCTCCTGGATCGCCTTCAGCTGCTGCCTGAGGAAGAACTCCCGCTGGCCCTTGTCGATCTCGCTGGCGACCTGGGACTGGATCTTCGAGCCGAGCTCGGACATCTCGACCTCGCGCCCGAGGATCGCCGCGATCCGGCGCAGGCGCTCCTCGACGTCGGCCGTCTCGAGCAGCTCCTGGCGCTCCTCCGTCTTCAGGCGCAGCGTCGACGCGATCAGGTGCGTGAGCGCGGTCGGGTCGTCGACGTTGGCGGCGGCGAGCTGCAGCTCCTCCGGCAGGTACGGGGTCATCCCGATGATCTGAGCGAACTGCTGCTGCACGGTCCGGGTCAGCGCCTCGACCTCGGGCGAGTCCGGCACGATCTCCGGCAGGTCCTCGAGCTCGCCGATCAGGTACGGCTCGTCCTCGACGGGCTCCACGAGCCGGACGCGCTGGACGCCCTGAACGAGGATCCGCAGCGTCCCGTCGGGGACCTTGATCATCTTGTGCACGACCGCGACGGTCCCCACCCGATAGAGGTCGTCCCAGCCCGGCTGTTCGGCGTCCTCGTTCTTGACGGTGAAGAGCGCGAGCATCCGCTCGCCCGAGACGACGTCGTCGATCAGCTTGACCGAGCGCTCCTGGCCGACCGCGAGCGGCGTCATCGACTCGGGGAAGACGACGGTCTCCTTCAGCGGCAGCACCGGCAGCCGCAGGCGGTCGGAGGCGGTCTCGCTCACGGAGTCCTGCGCACGACGATGACGACGGCCGGCCCGACAGGTGGCCGATGGGCGACGGGGAGGGTGATCCGGAGCATGCCGGCTTCGTACGCGGCGCTCGCTGCCGCCGCGTCGATGTCCCGCTCGAGCGGGATCCGGCGCTGGAAGCGCCCGTACTCGATCTCGGCCTGCTGGTACACCTGCCCCGGCTCGCGGGGACGGGCACGGCTGCCGGAGATCGTCAGTGCGCGCTCCTCGACCGAGAGCTCGATCGAGTCTGGATCGACGCCTGCCAGCTCGACGACGATGACGAGCTGCGGCGGATCCTCGGTGAAGAAGCAGTCGACCGCGGGGCGGAAGCCGTCCCTCATCCCCGCGAACCGCGGTACCTGCCAGAGGTCGGCGAAGAGCTCTTCGATCTCTCCCTGCAGGCGGTCGATGTCGCGCCGCGCCATGAGGAGACGTTACCCCGCGCGATACGATCGAACGCATGACTCAGGTGCGGCGAATCCTGAAGTTGCTCGGCGCCGCCCTGGCCTTTGCCGTCTACGTCTGGTTCGCGGCGGTGCGCTACGTGCCGGTCGTAAAGAAGCGGAAAGCCCGGCGCCGCGCCCGTTAACAGGATCCTTATGTGTCGAAACCGGTACCGCCGGGAACTCGCCCGGAATGCGAAATTCGCTCGTTGTCGTCCTCTCGTGCGCGCTGCTCGGCCTCTCCGCACCGGCGGCTGACGCGTCGTCAGGCGTTCGCTTCGGGATCCAGGACGACGCCTGGCTCGTCCACGGCAGCGGCGCGCTCGACGACCGCCTCGACCGCCTCGAGCAGCTCGGCGTCGACGTCGTGCGCTTCAACCTGCACTGGGACACGATCGAGCCGTCTCGCGGCGAGTACGACTGGGAGGACAGTGACGCCGTGCTCAACGGGCTCCGTGGCCGCGGCATCCCGGCCGTCGTCGGGATCGTCGGCTCGCCCTCGTGGGCGAACGGCGGCAGGGCGAAGAACTTCGCTCCCGGCGCGTCCTCGTTCGCCGGTTTCGCCCGCGCGGCCGCCTCGCGCTACCGCTGGGTGAGGCAGTGGCTGATGTGGAACGAGCCGAACCAGGCTCGCTGGCTGCGTCCGACGTCGCCGAGCGTCTACGTTCGCCAGATCCTCAATCCCGGCTACGCGGCCATCCACGCCGTGATCCCGGGCGCGAAGGTGGCCGGCGGCATTACGGCGCCTCGCGGCTCGAGCGGCGGCGTCTCCCCCGTCAAGTGGATCCGGGGAATGCGCAGCGCGCGAGCCCGCCTCGACGCGTACGCGCACCACCCCTACCCGTCGAGCACCCGTGAGACCCCGTTCAGCGGCGGCTGCGGCCACTGCGAGACGATCACCATGGCCACGCTCGAGAAGCTGATCGCCGAGGTGGGACGCGCCTTCGGTCCGAAACGGATCTGGCTGACCGAGTACGGCTACCAGACCGGCGCGTACGGCGTCAGCCAGCAGCGACAGGCCGAGCTGCTCGGCCAGTCGGGTCTCCGCGCCCACAGAGCAGCTCGGGTCGACATGCTGATCCACTACCTCGTCAAGGACGAGCCCGAGGCGAGCCGGTTCCAGAGCGGCCTCTTCAACATCGCCGGCCGCCCGAAGCTCGCGGCGCTCGCTTTCCCGCTCCCGATCGCCCAGGCTGGGCGCAGCGCCGGCAAGCTCGTCCTCTGGGGGCAGGTTCGCCCGCGCGCCGGCATCCAGGCCTACAGGATCCAGGTGCGCAGCGGCGGCGGCGCGTGGCGCTTCTACGGCGGCACTCGCCGGACGAGCGCGCGGGGCTTCTTCAGCACGGCGGTGGCGGCGCCTGCCGGTGCGAGTGTCCGCATCTTCTCGCCGCAGGACCGCGCCTACAGCGCGACCATCCGCGCCCGCTGATCCTCTCTGCGCAGCTACGTTCCGAGCGTGCTCGCGCCACCTGCCCTCCGCGGCGGCTTCGTCTCTCGCGTCGCCTGGCTCGTGGCCGGGCTCTTCCTCTGCTCGTGCGGCGTCGTCTTCTTCCTCGAGTCCGAGCTGGGCCTGCCGCCGTGGGACGTGCTCCACCAGGGGCTCGCAGAGCAGCTCGGCATCTCCTTCGGGGCCGCGAACCTCCTCGTCTCCGTCGTCGTGCTCGCGGTCGTCTGGAGGCTCCGCGCCCGGATCGGGCTGGGAACGCTCCTGAACGCGATCCTGATCGGCTCGTTCGTGATCGTCCTGACCGCGATCGACGCCGTCGACGCGCTCTCGGAGGAGCCACTCGGTTTCCGGATCGGGCTGGTCGCAGTCGCGCTCGTCTGCTTCGGCGTCGGCTCCGCGTTCTACATCTGCGCGTCGCTCGGCGCCGGACCGCGTGACTCGCTGATGCTCGTCGTCTCGCGCCGGCTCGACGTCAGGATCGGCGCCGCCCGGACCGGGATCGAGATCGCCGCGCTCGTGGTCGGCTTCCTGCTCGGCGGCACCGTCGGCATCGGCACGCTCGTCTTCGCGGTCGGGATCGGCCCGGTCGTCGAGCTCTCGTTCTGGCTGCTGGGCCGCACGCCCCTCGCGGCGCCCGCAGTAGCATCGTCGACGGCATGAGGGCAAAGGGACTGATCGCGGCCGGGGGCGAGGCCACCCGGCTGGGTGAGCTGACGCGCGTCGTCAACAAGCACCTGCTGCCGGTCGGCGCGTGGCCGATGATCTATTACCCGCTGCAGCTGCTCCAGCTGGCCGGCGTCGACGAGGTGATGATCGTGACCGGCCAGGGCCATGCGGGCCAGCTGATCGACCTGCTCGGCAACGGCCGCATGAGCCAGCGCGGGACGATCGACCCGCTCTTCGATCTCGAGCTGACCTACAAGGTGCAGGTCGAGGCGGGCGGAATCGCGCAGGTGGTCGGCATGGCCGAGAGCTTCGCCGGCGACGACGACCTTGTCGTCTGTCTGGGCGACAACATCTTCGAGTTCGCGGAGGCGGCGGCGATCCAGAGCTTCGTCGACGGCGACGACGGGGCGGCGGTGTTCGTCAAGGAGGTGCCCGACCCGGAGCGCTTCGGCGTCGTCGTCTACGGCGACGACGGACGAGTCGTCGACGTCGTCGAGAAGGCCGGGGTCGTCGACCTGCGCTACGACGCGCCGCCTTCGAGCGACGCGGTCGTCGGTCTCTACTGCTACTCACCCGATGTCTTCGATCTGATCCGCGGGCTCGAGCCCTCCTCCCGGGGCGAGCTCGAGATCACGGACGTCAACCGCCACTACGCGGAGCGCGGCACCCTTGCCTGCCACCGCGTCACCGGCTGGTGGGAGGACGCAGGCACGCAGGAGTCGCTGCCCGAGATCGGCGCCCTGATCCAGCGCACGGGTGTCAACAAGCTCGCATGATCGAGGGCCTGATCCGGATTCCGCTACGGCGGTTCGAGGACGAGCGCGGCTGGTTCGCCGAGATCCGGCGCGAGTCGCTGTTGCCGAAGCAGACGCGGCAGACCAACCTCTCCTTCTCGCGCAAAGGCGTTCTGCGCGGCCTCCACTATCACGAGCGCGGGCAGGACGACCTCTTCGTCTGCCTCCAGGGGACGGCACGCGTCGTCGTGCTCGACCGGGAGAGCGGCGAGACCTTCACGGAAGACATCGGCGACGACAACCCGGTCGCGATCTACATCCCCGGCCGGTACGCCCACGGCTTCGAGGCGCTCACCGATCTCTTCTTCTGCTACCACGTCACCGAGGAGTACGACGCCGCGAATCCTGACGAGAACGGCATCTGCTGGGCCGACCCGCGGGTCAAGCACCTCTGGAGCACGGACGCGCCGCTCCTTTCCGAGCGGGATCTGCAGGCGTGTACTTAGTCACCGGCGCGGGCGGGCAGCTCGGCCGGGCGCTGCGCCAGGAGTTCGAGGAGGACGGCGTCGTGGGGCTGACGCGGGCCGACTGGGACGTCGAGCTGCCGCCTCCGGCCGGGCTCGAGCCGCCCGACGTCGTCCTTCACGCCGCCGCCTGGACGAACGTCGACGGCGCCGAGGACGATCCGCAGGGCGCAGCCGCCGTCAACGTCGGCGGAACGGCGAACGTCGCCGCGCTCGGCAGGCCTGTCGTCTACTACTCGACCGACTACGTCTTCGACGGTCGCAAGAGCGAGCCGTACCTCGAGTCGGACGGCCCGAACCCGCAGTCGGCGTACGGGCGGACGAAGCTCCACGGCGAAGCGGCCGCCGGCGAGCGGGCCTGGATCGTGCGCTCCTCCTGGCTCTTCGGGCCGACCGGGACGAACTTCGTCCGCACGATGCTGCGGCTCGGCGAGGAGCGGGACGAGGTCGCGGTCGTCGACGATCAGCGCGGGTCGCCGACCTACGTCGGCCATCTCGCCGCGGCGACGCGGCAGGTCCTGCTCCTGCCCTACGGCGTCTACCACGTCGCCGCCGATGGGGATGCGACCTGGGCCGACTTCGCCGAGGCGATCTTCGCAGAGGCCGGTCTCGATACCCGCGTTCGGCGGATCACGACCGCGGAGCTCGGCCGGCCGGCGCCGCGGCCTGCCTACTCGGTGCTTCGGAGCGAGAAGGGCGCCCCGGAGCTGCCGCATTGGCGCGAAGGGCTGCGCGAGACGATCACCGCCATCCGAGCCGGGGTCGTCGGCGAATAGTTCTGCGTGGCGAGCTACTCGTTCCTCACGACCTGGATCCTGGACGCGCCACGCGGAAACGTCTGGGACGCGATCTACGAGATCGAGCAGTGGCCGGCCTGGTGGCGTGGCGTTCGGCGCGTCGACAAGCTCGAGCACGGCAACGGCGACGGGGTCGGGGCGCTCTACCGGCACGAGTGGCGGAGCGTCGTCCCCTATCCCGTGCGCTTCGAGACCCGGATCACGAGCATCGAGCGGCCGTTCCTGATCGAGGCGAAGGCCGACGGCGAGCTCGCCGGCACCGGCCGCTGGCGCTTCTTCGACGGTCGCGAGACCGCGGTCACGTACGAGTGGAACGTGCACACGACCCGGCCCTGGATGAACGTTCTCGCCCCGATCGCGCGTCCGGTCTTCCGCTGGAACCACAACGTCGTCATGCATCAGGGCGGCCAAGGACTGGCCGATTTGCTGGGGGCGCGGCTCCTGGCCGTCACGTAACGTTCGAGCGCGATGCGCGTGCTCGTCACCGGCGGGGCCGGTTTCATCGGCTCCCACTTCGCGAAGCGGCTTCAGGCCGCGGGCGACGAGGTGCGCGTGCTCGACAAGCTGACCTACTCGGGCAACCCGGCGAACCTCGACGGCACCGGGATCGAGCTCGTCGTCGGGGACATCTGCGACGCGGTGGCAGTGGCCGAAGCGGCCGAAGGCTGCGACGCGATCGCCAACTTCGCCGCCGAGACGCACGTCGACCGCTCCATTCTCGGCCCCGTCGAGTTCATCCAGACGAACGTCGCCGGCACCCAGGTGCTCCTCGACCACGCGCGCGCCGCCGGCATCCGGCTCGTGCACGTCTCCACGGACGAGGTCTACGGGGACGTCGCCGAGGGCGTGTCCTCGGTCGAGGACGACCCGCTGCGCCCGTCGAGCCCGTACTCCGCCGCCAAGGCCGGCGGCGACCTGCAGGTGCTCGGCTCAGTCCGGACCTACGGCGTCGACGCGCTGATCACGCGCGGCTCGAACACCTACGGCCCGAACCAGTACCCGGAGAAGCTGATCCCGCTGATGACGACCAACGCGATCGAGGGCGAGCCGCTGCCGGTCTACGGCGACGGCCGCCAGGTCCGCGACTGGCTCTGGGTCGAGGATCACTGCGCCGGGATCGAGCTCGTCCTGCGCGACGGCGCGGCCGGAGAGGTCTACAACGTCGGCGGGAACGAGGAGCGCGAGAACGTCGAGATCGTCTCGCGGATCCTCGAGCTGACCGGGGCCGACGAGTCGCTCGTCCGCCACGTCGAGGATCGCGCCGGACACGACCGCCGCTACTCACTCGACACGGCCAAGCTGCGCGCACTCGGATGGGCGCCGCAGAAGTCGTTCGAGGAGGGGATTGCGGAGACGGTCGCGTGGTACCTCGCGCACCGCAGCTGGTGGGAGCCGATCAAGTCCGGCGAATACCGCGAGTACTACGAACGGCAGTACGCGGCCAGGCTCACCAGCTCCTAGTCGTCCCCGCCGTCGCAGCTCTTCTCGGCTTCCTTGCGGAGCCGGCTGATCTCCTTCCGCTCGTCCCTGCACCTGCTCGGACCGGTCGAGCAGCTCGACCACCCCCTCGCACTGCCCGAGCGCGAGCCGCGTGAAGGCGAGGTTGTAGCTCGCATACGCCTCGGCGGTCTCGCCGCTGCCGGCGAGCCCGGCGACGGCCTGCTCGAGCAGGGGCAGCGCCTCCTCGTAGCGGCCGGCCTGCATCAGCTCGAAGCCCTGGTCGTTCAGCTCGGAGGGACTCTGTGTCGGCTGCTCCGGCTCGGTCGTCGTCGGCGCCGTCGTCGGCGGCGCCTGCGGTGCGGTCGTCACGGTCTGGACGACGGTCGTCCCCGGCAGCGTGACCGTCTCCTTGACGGTCCGCGGCGCGGTCGTCCCGGCGGTCTCGCCCCCGTCGCCGCGGGCGAGGAGCGTCGCGGCGAGGACGCCCGCCAGCAGCGCTCCGCCGAGGAGCAGGAGCAGCAGCGGCAGCCGGCTGCGTTCGCGTGGCGGCGGAGCCGGAGGGAGCGCGCCGACGCGGGTCGTTCCGGCAGCCTGGTCGATCGCCTCGCGCAGTGCTCCGACGAGCTCGGCAGCCGATCCGAAGCGGTGCTCCGGCTCCTTGGCGAGACCGCGCGCGAGCACGTCGTCGAGCTCCGGCGGCAGGCGCGGGTTCGAGTGCGAGGCGGGTGGGATCGCCGCGCTCACGTGCGCGATCGCCTCTGCGGTCGACGACTCGCGCTCGAACGGGCGCTTGCCGGTCAGGAGCTCGAAGGCGACGACCGCGAGCGCGTAGAGGTCGCTCGCCGGTGTCGCCCGTTCGCCGCGAGCCTGCTCGGGCGCGAGGTATCCGGCCGTGCCGACGACCGTGCCGGCCTCGGTGAAGGAGCCGAGGTCGGCCGCGCTCGCGACGCCGAAGTCGGCGACCTTGACGTGGTCGTCGCTGTCGAGCAAGAGGTTCGCCGGCTTGACGTCGCGATGGACGATCCCGTTCGCGTGCGCCGCGTCGAGCGCCGCGGCGGCCTGCCCGAGCCACTCGAGCGAGCGGCCGATCGGCTGCGCTCCCTCGCGCTGGAGCCGGTCGGCGAGCGAGCCGCCGGGAAGGTACTCCATGACGATGTAGGGGCGACCGTTGTGCTCGCCGACGTCGAAGATCGTGACGGTGCTGGGCGCATGCGAGAGCCGCGCGACCGCGAGCGCCTCGCGCGTGAAGCGGCCGCGAATCGCAGCGTTGTCGGCGAAGCGGCCGGAGAGCAGCTTGACGGCGACGATCCGCGCCAGGTCGGCGTCCTCGGCGCGGTAGACCTCGCCCATCCCACCCCGGGCGATCCGCTCAGGGTTCCGGTAGCGCTCTGGCAGCTGGCTCTCGTCCACCACGACGGCGTGCCCGAGGCGGCGCGGCCGAAAACGCGTGCGTGCGCGGGCGAACCGAGTTGAAGGTTCGGTAAGGAAGCCCTGGATGCAGGGCTTCTTCCGCTAGCCTCGGCGGCAGGTCGACCATGCGGCGACTGCTCCTGGCTCTCACCGGTCTTGCTCTCGCGCTCGCGGTCTCCGCGCCCGCAGGCGTCCGCGCACCCTCCCCGACCACGCCGGCGGCGGTGACCGCAACGACGTTCCTCGTCAGCGGCCGCGGCTGGGGGCACGGCGTCGGCATGAGCCAGTACGGCGCTCTCGGCTACGCGCAGGACGGCTGGACGTACGACCAGATCCTCGGCCACTTCTACACCGGCGCCGAGCTCGGGCCGTCGCCGGTCGCCCGTGTCCGCGTCCTCGTCGCCGAGGGGAAGCCGAGCGTGACGATCCGCTCCGCCGCGCCCTTCCGCGTTCGCGACGTCTTCGGGAAGACGTATCCGCTGCAGGCGGGTGCAGTGCCGCTCGGGCCGAAGCTCCGGGTCAACGTCAGCGGAGCGCCGACCGAGCTTGCGGGACCGGTCCTCTTCCTACCCGGCACCGCGCCGCTCGAAGTCGACCGGCCGTATCGTGGGGAGATCGCGGTCTCGGTGACAGGCCAGAAGCTCGACGCGATCAACGTCGTCGGCCTCGAGCAGTACCTCCAGGGAGTCGTCGCGCAGGAGATGCCGAGCGCGTGGCCCGACGAGGCGTTGAAGGCGCAGGCGGTCGCCGCACGCTCGTACGCGCTCGCGCACCGGCTGAGCGGAAAGGCGTTCGACCTCTATGCCGACGTGCGCAGCCAGGTGTACGGCGGCATCGCCGGAGAGCACCCGCGCACGACGGCTGCGGTGCAGGCGACGAAGGGCGAGGTGCTGCTCTGGGAGGGCAAGCCGATCGATGCGCTCTTCCACTCGACCTCCGGCGGCGCGACGCTCGATGCGGTCGAAGTCTTCGGCAAGCCCGTCCCATACCTCGTCGGTGTCGAGGACCCGCACAGCGTGCTCTCGCCCGTCCATCGCTGGGGGCCGACTCCCGTTGCGGAGACGACACTGCGCAAGGGACTCAAGCTGCGCGTCCCGGTGAGGGGCCTGCAGCTCACGAGAGGGCCTTCGGGCCGTGTCTCCACCGTCCAGGTGACGATGTCGACGGGAACGATGAAGGTCAGCGGCGCAACGCTCCGGCTCGCGGGAGGGCTGCGCTCGACCTGGGTCACGCAGCTCGCGATGCTCTCGCTCACGCGTCCGGGCGGGCCGGTCCAGTACGGCAAGACGGTTGCGCTCACCGGTCGGGCGCAGGGTGTGAAGGGCGCCGTGGTCCAGCAGCGCGTGGACGGCGTCTGGACGACGATCTCCGGACCCGCGCTGAAGCCGAAGGTGAAGCTGCTCGCGCCGGCCAGCTTCCGAATCGCAGCCGGCAAGCTCGCGGGCTCGGTGCTGAAGGTGCCCGTTGCGCCGGTCATCACGGTGCGTCCGAATGGCGTGCTCGGCGTGTCGGGGACGGTGAAGCCGTTGCAGCACTTCGACGTCGAGCTGCAGCGGAAGGAAGGTGACACGTGGACGTCGCAAGCGTTCACCGACGCGGCCGGGGCGTTTTCGGCCACCGTTCCCGCGCCCGGCGTCTACCGCGCGCGCGTGGCTCCGTCCGCTGGATTCGCCGAGGGCTTCTCCGGCGAGATCGAGCTGCGATGACGCGCCTCGCGCTCGTGCTGGCGGCGGCGGCGATCCTCGCGCCGCAGGCCGACGCTGCCCGGTACGCCGTCGGAGCGGCGTCCCCGGCCGACCTGCCCCGTCTCCGCGCCGCTCTCCCCGATGCCGAGAGCCTGGCGCCGATCCCGGCGCTCGTCGTCGAGCGCGCGACGGCCCCGCGGCTGCAGGCGCTTCCCGGCGCCGCCTACGTCGAGCGGCTCGGCACCCGGCGCGTGGCCTACGTCCCGAACGACGCGCTTGCGCCGAAGCAATGGCATCTCGAGTTCAACCGCACCTTCGACTTCTGGGAGACGCCGACGCCGCTGCCGGCAGTTCGGGTCGCCGTGATCGACTCCGGCGTCGACGGCGACCATCCCGATCTTGCAAGCAGGATCGCCGAGGCGAAGTCGTTTGTCGGTGGCTCCGCACGCGTCGACGAGGAGGGCCACGGCACCTTCGTCGCCGGCCTGATCGCAGCCGGAGTCAACAACACGATCGGGATCGCGGGGTCTGCCTCCTCGGCTGAGCTTCTCGTCGCCAAGGTCGTCGACGGCAACGATCTGATCGACGTCGAGGCGGAGGTGAAGGCGATCAAGTGGGCGGTCGAGCGCGATGCGCGCGTGATCAACATGAGCCTCGGCGGCTTTCGCGATCCGCGCGATCCGGACCGGGACGCGTTCTCGCCGCTCGAGGCGCAGGCGATCGGTTGGGCGCACGGCAGGGGCGTCGTCGTCGTCGCCGCGGTCGGGAACAACATGGACACTCCGCCGCGGCCGTGGCCGTACGCGAGCTATCCGGCCGCGCTGCCGCATGTGCTCGGCGTCAGCGCCCTCGCGCGGGACGGCTCGGTGCCTGCCTTCTCGCACCGGGACAAGATCTACAACGACATCGCCGCGCCGGGCGTCGGCATCCTCTCGACCTTTCCGCGGGCACTGACCGCCGAGTCGAAGGAGTGCCCGGAGCAGGGCTACTCGAGCTGCGCCCCCGACGACTTCCGCAAGGGGCAGGGCACGTCGTTCGCGGCGCCGCAGGTGAGTGCGGCCGCCGCAGTCCTGCTCGCGATCAGGCCCAACCTGCGGCCCGAGCAAGTGACGGAGCTCCTGACGCGCACGGCGCACGACGTCAACGGCGCCACCGGCTGCCCCGGCTGCGCGACTCAGCGGGACGCGCTGACGGGCTGGGGCAGGCTCGACGTCAACGCGGCGTTGAAGCAGCTCCTGAGCGCCGGACCGCCGCCGCGCGACCGGCTCGAGCCCAACGACGACGCCGGCACGGACGCCGCCGCGATCTGGGGCCGGTCGAACCGGGTCGAGGCGACGCTCGACTTCTGGGACGACCAGAACGACGTCTACGCGATCAGGCTCAAGCGGCGGCAGCGCCTCTTCCTCAGCGTGCGCGGGCCGGCCGGCACCGACACGAACCTGATCCTCTGGCGGCCCGGAACCAAGCGCGTCGACGACCTCGCGACGCTCAACCTGGTTGCCCGCCAGTCGGCGCGCCCGGGTCCGCAGGAACACCTCTCCTTCCGCGCCCCGAAAGCGGGCACGTACTACATCCAGGTGAAGCTCGGCTCCCGCGGCGCCGGCAAGTACCGGCTCGTGCTCGTCAAGAAGTGACGTGAGCGCGGCGTGAGCCGCGGATGAGCAGCCTCGGATTCACTCGTGCAGAGGCGCACGATGTGCCTCGACAAGAGGGAGGTCCGCATGAAGAAGCGCACGCACGTTGCGCTCGGCCTTGCCGCCGCCGCTCTGATGGTCGCGGCGCCGGCGTGGGCGAGCTTTCCCGGTGAGAACGGCAGGATTGTGTTCCAGAGCAACCGCGCCGCCCCGCTTCCGCCCGAGCTGTACTCCATGAACGAGGACGCAACGGACATCCGGCGCCTGACGTGGAACAGCGTGTCCGACCAGGTTCCGCGCGTCTCGCCGGACGGGAGCCGGATCGTGTTCGCACGGACGGTGGCTGGGATCGACCAGGACATCTGGATCATGAACGCCGACGGCTCTGCGGAGCGCCAGCTGACGTCGGGGCCCGCGCGCGACGACCTGCCCGTGTTCACGGCGGACGGAAAGCAGATCGTGTTCCAGCGCGTGGCCAACGCGAGTGCGAGTCCTTGTCCCTGCGAGCTCCGCATCGTCAGCGTCGACAGCGCGGTCGACCGTGTTCTGGACACGGGACCCGGGAACGCCGCAAATCCGGATGTCTCCAAGAACGGGAAGGTGGTGTTCGTCGGCGACCGAGACGGCACGCGCAGCATCTACGTGACGAATCTCAAGGGCGGTCCCGTCAAGCGCGTGACCGAAGGCCCGGCCGCATTCGGCGACTTCCGGCCGCGCTGGTCTCCACGCGGCAACGACCTCGTTTTCATGCGCAACGAGCTCGGGTCCCTCGCGAGCATCGACATCTGGACGGTGCATCAGGACGGAACCGACCTTCGTCGTCTCACTACCACCGAGCGCGTGGAGGAGTATCCGCAGTGGTCGCCGGACGGAGAGCACATCGTGTTCACGGTTCTCGATGCCGGTCCGCCGTTCGGTGGTCGGCTTCACACGATCGACGCCGACGACGGAAGTGACGATCAGGTGCTGCCCCAGGCCGGCGAAATCGTGGACTCGTTCGAGCATGATGGGCTCGATTCCTCAAAGTGGTGGCAGTTCGTGAACGGCACCGGCGCGGGGGTGAACGTGACCGGTGGTCGCGCTGAGATCTCGATTGCAGCAAACGCGATGGAGGATCACGCCACCGTGTCCATGGGAGCGACGTTCGGCAGCCAGTGCCGTGCGCTCGGCGACTTCGAGGCCAGCATTCGTTTCCAGTTGCTCGATTGGCCGTTCTCGAACGGCGTGCACGCGATCCTCGGTGACGCCGGCCTCACTGGCGGGATCTCCCGCCGAAGCGAGTCAGGGCTCGAGGACTACCTCGCGTTCTTCGATCCGGTGCCGGCATCCGCGCCGACGAGCGACGCGAGCGGACAACTCCGACTCGCCCGGGCGGGGTCGATTCTCACAGCCTCTTATCGAAGTGCCAATGGATGGATCCCGCTGCTGAGCGGTCCCACGCTCACCGTCCCGGCCTCGGTGAACGTCAATCTCTACAGCCGAGACGCGATCTTCGGCGACCAGTTCGTGCGCGTGGCGTTCGACGACATCCGGATCGACGCCGGTGCGTTCGAGTGCCCGAACTGGTGGCGCGACAGTGCGCCGGACTGGGCAGTCGGCTAGGCGTTCTCGAGCAGTTCGTCGTCGGGAACCTCGCGCAAGACGCGCGCGGGGCTCCCGACGACCAGCTTTCGCGGCGGCACGTCCTTCGTCACGACCGCGCCGGCGCCGACGAACGCTTCCTCGCCGATCTCGACGCCCGGGCAGAGAATCGCGCCGCCGCCGATGCGGGCGCCGCGCCGGATCGTCGGGCCGCGCACCTGCGAAAACCGTTTCTCGGTCCGGCCCATGTAGTTGTCGTTCGTCGTCACCACGCAGGGCGCGATGAAGACGTTGTCCTCGAGCGTCGAGTAGGCGGTGATGTACGCCTCGGCCTGGATCTTCGTCAGCGCCCCGACCGTGGTGTCGTTCTCGATGTAGGAACCGCGGCCGAGGACGACGTCGTCGCCGATCTCGACGCGCTCGCGCACGCACGACTGGTCGCCGAGGATGACACGCGCGCCGATGCTGGAGCCGGCGAAGACGATCGCGCCGGTCGAGACGATCGTGCCGTCGCCGATCGTCGTCGGCGACAGCGGCTCGCGCCTCGCAGTCGAGCGCGGCGACAGCGTCGGCTGCTTGCCGACGACCGCGCCCTCGAGCACCTTGACGCCCTCGCCGAGGACGGTTCCCTCGTACACCGTCGCGGTCGGATGGATCTCAGCCACGGAGGCTTTCCGTGAGGCGGTCGAGCGCGCGGACGACCATCGCCCCGTCCTCCGCGACCGCGTGCCGGTCGCCGTCGCCGGCGATCAGGTCGAGGAACGCCTGGCATTCGAGCCGGAGCGGCTCGGCCGTGTCGATCTTGGGGATGTGGATGTCGCCCGTTCGCGTCTGCCACTCGCCGTAGCCGGCCGACTGCTTCCACGGGCCCTTCTCGTAGACCGTCACCTTGCGCTCCAGCTCCATGTCGTCGAAGACGACCATCTTCTCGTTGCCGACGACCGTCATCTTCCGCATCTTGTGCGGGTCGAGCCAGGACAGGTGCATGTGGGCGATCTTGCCGGAGGGGAAGCGGAGGTAGCAGAAGACGACGTCCTCGACGCCCTTGTTGAGAAAGTCGCGGCCATGCGCCGAGACCTCGATCGGGTCCTCGCCGATCAGCCAGAGGATCACCGAGAGGTCGTGGACGCCGAGCGACCAGAGCGCGTTCTCGTTCGCGCGCACGATGCCGAGGTTCTGCCGGTTCGTGTAGACGCAGAGCACGTCGCCGAGGTCGCCCGAGTCGACGAGCTCCTTCAGCTTCCGGACGCCGGGGTGATAGAGGAGCAGGTGGCCGGGCATCAGCACGAGGTCGCGCTCGGCCGCCAGCGCCACGAGCTCGTCCATCTCCGCGCCTTTCATCGCCGGCGGCTTCTCGACGAGCACATGCTTGCCCGCCTCGAGCGCCTCTTTCGCGAGCGCGTAATGGGTCGGCACCGGGGTTGCGATCACGACGGCCTCGAGCTCGGGGTCGGCGAGCAGTTCCTCGAAGTCCGCCGTCACGCGGGCGCGGGGGTAGCGCGCGGCGAACTGGTCGCGCAGGCTCTCGTCGAAGTCGCAGAGCCAGGCGAGGTCCGCGAGGTGGTCGAAGTTGCGGGCCAGGTTCGGGCCCCAGTAGCCGAGCCCGACGAGCCCGACCCTGACGCGGCTCACAGCTTCCAGACGTTCTCGCTCGTGCGGCCCCGCTCGCCCGTCGCGTTCCGGAAGTCCACGATCACCGGGCCGCTGTCGACGAGCGCCTCGTAGTCGATGCCGCTGTGGTCGGTCACGATCGCGATCGCGTCGAAGCTCCCGGGCTCGAGCGGCACAGAGCTCAGTCCGTGCTCCGGCAGCTCGGCGACGTGCGGGTCGTGGTAGGAGACGTTGGCGCCGCCGGTCTCCAGCAGCTCGATCAGCTTCAGCGCCGGGCTCTCGCGCATGTCGCCGATGTTCGGCTTGTACGCGACGCCGAGCACGAGCACCTCCGAGCCCTTCAGTGACTTCTGCTTGCCGTGGTTCAGCGCCTGCGAGACCAGCGAGCGGCAGTGCCAGGGCATGTTCTCGTTCACCTTGCCCGCCAGCTCGATGAACTCGGTGTAGAAGTCGAATTCCCGCGCCTTCCAGGTGAGGTAGAACGGGTCGATCGGGATGCAATGGCCGCCGAGACCGGGGCCGGGCTTGAAGCTCATGAACCCGAACGGCTTCGTGGCAGCGGCGTCGACGACCTCCCAGAAGTCGATCTTCATCCGCTCGCAGAGCTGCGCCATCTCGTTCACGAGCGCGATGTTGACCGAGCGGAAGATGTTCTCGAGCAGCTTCGTCAGCTCCGCGGACTCGGGCGAGGTGACCCGGTGCACCGTGTCGACCGCCGAGCCGTACAACTCGGCCGCACGCTCGGTGCAGGCCGCGGTGATCCCGCCGACCACCTTCGGCACGTTCTTCGTCGTCCAGTCCTCCCGGCCCGGGTCGACCCGCTCGGGGGAGAATGCGAGGTTGAAGTCCTCCCCGATCTTCAGGCCCGAGGCCTCCAGCCGGGGCAGGATCTCCTCCCGCGTCGTGCCGGGGTAGGTGGTCGACTCGAGCACGACCAGGTGTCCCTTGCGCAGGCGTGTCGCGATCTCCTCGGTGGCGCTGTTGATGATCGAGAGATCCGGCTCGCGCTGCTTCGACAGCGGCGTCGGCAGCGCGATCAGGATCGCGTCCGCCTCGCGCAGCTCGTCGTAATCCGTCGTCGCCCGGAGCCCATGGTCGTCGACGAGGCGCTTGAGCACGTCCGAGGGCACGTCCTCGATGTAGCTCTCACCGCGGTTCAGCTGCGCGACGCGGTCGGCGTCGCGGTCGACGAGGAGCACGCTGCGGCCCGCCTCGGCGAACACCTGGGCGAGCGGGACGCCGACGTAGCCGGCTCCGACAATGGCGACGTCGGTCATCGGCGCGGAATCGTACAGAGCCGGTGGGATCACGCCGCTACAATCCCTCGCCGCGGGCCGTTAGCTCAGCTGGTAGAGCAGGGGACTCTTAATCCCAAGGTCGTAGGTTCGATCCCTACACGGCCCATCCTTGCTGGCGCAGGATCAGAAATCTGCGGGAGCAGATTCCTGATCGCGCGAAGACCCCTGAAGGGTCGGCTTCGCCTCCCAAAAGCATGGCTCGTTGAACGCCGTCCGGCGCGTCGGACTTGTACCTTCTGCGCCATGTCCTCGGATCCGATCGGCCCCGACGAGCTCGCTTCGATCCTGCGCAACGTCGGCGACGGGATCACGGCGCAGCGGCCGGACGGCCGGCTCGTCTACGCCAACGATGCGGCCGCGCAGCTCTGCGGCCTCGCCTCGGCGGAAGAGATGCTCAGCCTGAGCGGCTCCCAGCTGCTCGAGCGCTTCGAGATCATCGGCGAGAACGGCGATCCGCTCCCGGTCGACGAGCTCCCGAACCGGCGAGCGCTCGCGGAAGGAGAGCCGCAGGACGGGGTGCTCGGCTACCGCCTGCGCCCGAGCGGCGACGAGCGCTGGTCGATCGTCCGCTCGACACCGATCCTGGGCGAAGCCGGCGAGATCCGGCTCGTGATCAACGTCTTCCACGACGTCACCGATCAGCGCCATGCCGAGGAGCGGATCCGGTTCCTCGCCGAGACGGGGACGCTCTTCTCCGCCGGTCTCGACTACGCCGCGACCCTCGCCGAGCTCGGCGCGCTGCTCGTCCCGAGGCTCGCCGACTACTGCCTCGTCGACGTGATCGAGGAGGAGAGCGGGAGGCTGCGCCAGGTCGTCATCTCACACCGCGATCCCGAACGCGAGCAGATCCTGCGCACGCTGCGTCAGCGGTATCCACCTGAGGAAAACGCGTCCCATCCCGTCACCGAGGTGCTGCGAACAGGCGAGCCCTACCTCGTCGAGGACGCGCGCGACGCCGCCCTCACGCGGGCAGCGGTCGACGAGGAGCACCTCGCGCTCTACCGGGCGCTCGAGGCGACGTCGTACATCGTCGTCCCGCTCGAGTCGCGCGGACGGCTGCTCGGGACGATCTCCCTCGGCACGGGAGGCTCGGGGCGGCGGTTCAGCAGGATCGACCTCGAGCTCGCGCGAGAGATCGGGCGCCGCGCGGCGCTCGCGATCGAGAACGCGCTCCTCTTCCGCGCCGCACGCGACTCGTACGCGCAGCTCGACACGCTCCTCGTCTCCGCCCCGGTGGGGATCGGCTTCTGGGATCGCGAGCTGCGCTTCGTACGCGTGAACGATGCGCTCGCGCAGCTCAACCGGCACTCCCCGGAGGAGCACATCGGCAAGACGCTCCGCGAGATGATCCCGAAGCTCGCCCCGCACCTCGAGCCGCTCTACCGGCGCGTGCTCGAAACGGGCGAGCCGGTGGTGCACGAGGAGTCGACCGACGAGGCGATCGCAGGCCCGGGCGACGCACGCCACTGGCTGTCCAGCTACTACCCGGTGCGCGGCGACGACGGCGAGACGAGCGGCATCGGCGGCGTGATCATGGAGATCACCGGCCAGAGGCGGGCCGACGCGAGGTTGCGCCTGCTCGCGGAAGCCGGCGAGCTCTTCTCGTCCTCGCTCGAGCGGGAGGAGATTCTGCAGCGGATCTCACACGTCGTCGTGCCCCGGATCGCGGACGCCTGCAACATCTATCTCGCCCACGGGGATGCGCTCGATCGCGTCGCCTACGCCCATGCCGATCCCGAGCGCGAGCAGCTGATGGCCGCGATGCCCGATCGCTACGAGATCGGGCCGGATGCCCCGCCGCTGCTGCGCCAGGTGATCGTGAGCGGCGAGCCGCTGCTCGCGTCGACGCTCGGACCGGAGCTGCTCGCGGCGCTGGATGCGATCGGCGTCGACCGGGCGGCGTTCGAGCGTGTGGGATCGCAGTCGATGATGTTCGTCCCGTTCGTCTCGCGAGGCGAGACGCTCGGCGTGATCACGCTGGGTGCGCGCGAGCCCGGCCGGTACACGGACTACGACCTGGAGCTGGTGCAGGAGCTCGCGGGCCGTGCGTCGGCCGCGCTCGACAACGCGCGTCTCGTCGGAGAGCTGCGCCGCCGGGCGCAGGCGGCGCAGGCGCTCGAGTTCGTCGGCGACGGCGTCTTCCTCGTCGGGCGTGACGGAGTCGTCCTGCTCTGGAACCCCGCCGCCGCGCGCATTACCGGTCTGCCCGAAGCGGGGATCGTCGGCTCGCTCGCGGCCGAGGCGCTGGCCGGCTGGCCGCTCGGCCAGCGCGAACGGCCGCAGACGTTCCCGGTCGACGGCCCGCACGGCGAGCTGTGGCTCTCGCTGACCGCGGCCGAGTTCCCGCACGGCACCGTCTACGCGTTCCGCGACCTCACCGAGGAGCGTGCGGTCGAGCAGCTGAAGAGCGACTTCGTCTCGACCGTCTCGCACGAGCTGCGGACGCCGCTCGCGGCGATCTACGGCGCCGCGATGACGCTCCAGCGCAGCGACGTCGAGCTCAACGACGTCCAGGAGGCCGGGATGCTCGACGTGATCTCGGGTGAGTCGGAGCGGCTCGCGCGGATCGTCAACGACATCCTGCTCGCGAGCCGGCTCGACTCCGGCGCCGCGACCGTCGAGATCGGCAGCACGGATGCCGCGGAGCTGGCCCGAGGCGTGCTCGCGGCGGCCGAGGCGCATCTGCCGCCGGACGTCGAGCTGGTGCTGAACGTGCCGGAACAAGGCCCTCAGGTCGCCGCCGACCCCGATGGGCTGCGGCAGGTGCTCGTCAACCTCGTCGAGAACGCCGTCAAGTACTCGCCCAACGGGGGTCTCGTCGAGCTCGAGCTGGAGCCGACCGACGGCCGCGTCCGCTTCGCCGTGCGCGACCGCGGTCTCGGCATCCCCGCCTCCGAGCACGAGCGGATCTTCGAGAAGTTCTTCCGGCTCGACCCGAACCTGTCCCGCGGCGTCGGCGGCACGGGGCTCGGGCTCTACATCTCGCGCGAGATCGTCCGCCGGATGGGCGGCCGGATCCGCGTCGAGTCGGAGCCGGGCCGCGGCTCGACGTTCTCGTTCGAGCTGCCGCTCGCCTAGTCGCAGAACGAGGAGAGGCGGCCTCGGAGACCGCCTCTCAGACTCGCCGGGCCGCGAAGCGGCCCCTTCAGGGGTTTGCGCGACTGGGGATCCGCTTCCGCGGATCCCCAGTCATGCGACGGCTAGTAGCGCGGCCCGTCCTCGACGTACGTCGTCCGGCGCCGCTCGCCGGCGAAGCCGCCCCACGACGACCAGAAAATCATCGAGAGCACGAGGCCGAGCGCGCCGACGACCATGAGGATGACGCCGATCGTCTGCAGCTCGAGACCGGAGACCGAGGCGTTCACGGCCCAGGTCAGGATCGCTCCGACTGCGATGAGAAAGATGCTTACTCCGAGACCCATTCTTGTCCTCCTGTTGGCAGGGGAAGTGCGATTCGCGGTGCCCGGATGTCCGGGTCACCTATCGAACGTTCGAGGCGCCGGATCGGGTACGGGTTATGTAGGCTCGCCGCGGTGCGCAGGGGCTCGATTGTCCGCATCACGATCTACGCCGTCCTCGCGGGAATCCTCGCGTCGCTGGTCGCCGTCCTCGTTCCCTGGCTGCCCACCTCGGCCTCCGAGGAGATGGACCGGATCGAGTTCACGTTCTGGTTCACGACGATCATCTGCATCGCCGTCTTCGCGGTCGTCGCGGCCGCGATCATCTACTCCGTCCTCAAGTTCCGCGTCCAGCCCGAGGACGACTCGGATGGGCCGCCGATCCACGGCCACACCGGCCTCGAGATCGTCTGGACGGCGATCCCGGCGGTGCTCGTGACCGCGATCTCGATCGTCAGCGCCGTCGTGCTGGCTCAGAACGACAACGCCGGGCCGAACCCGATCCGGATCGCGGTGACGGCACAGCAGTTCGCGTGGAAGTTCGAGTACCCGGGCGAGTCGAAGGTGACCTCCGGCGAGCTCGTGCTGCCGGTGAACGAGCCCGTCAAGCTGACGTTGCGCTCGCTCGACGTGATCCACTCGTTCTGGGTGCCCGAATTCGGGCAGAAGTCGGATGCCGTGCCCGGCATCGAGACGACACTCGTGATCACCCCGAACCGTGAGGGCGAGTTCTCGGTGATCTGCACCGAGCTCTGCGGCCTCGGCCACCCGACGATGCGTGCGCCCGTTCGGGTCGTCGGACAGGCCGAGTACGAGAGGTTCCTGGCCGGCGAGGCGAGCGCCGGGGGCGACGAGAACACAGGCGAGGCCGTCTTCACGACCGCCGGCTGCGGCGGCTGCCACGCGTTCGCGCCTGCAGGCAGCGACGCCCAGGTGGGACCGAGCTTGAACGCGATCGACCCCGGCAGTCAGCCGCTCGAGGAATTCGTGCATGAGTCGATCGTCGATCCGAACGCGTCCGTCGCGAGCGGCTACCAGCCGGACGTGATGCCGGCAACCTACGAGAGCTCGCTCAGCGATGAGCAGCTCGACGCGCTCGTGCAGTATTTGGTGGAGGGCCAACAGTGACCGAGATCGCCGAGACGCACCACGCTCCAGACCACCAGCCGCCGCCGCCCCGGCGCGGCGTCGAGCACCTGACCAAGCCCGGCTTCGTGCGGGCGGCGTGGATGACGCCGCTCTTCTGGGCGCTCGGCGCCGGCATCGTCGCCTTCTTCCGCTGGCTCGGCCATTACGAGCCGACCTGGGACTGGATCGTGATCACGGTCGTCGGCTCCATGACGACGGCGCCGGTCGGGTTCCTCGCCGGCATCGGTGCGTTCGACTACTGGCTCTACTACATCTCCGGCCGCCCGACCCGCGAGGAGGACCACTCCGGCCACGGCGCGTACAGCTGGCGCGACTACTTCAAGGTCAACACCGACCACAAGGTGATCGGCGTCCAGTACCTCGTGACGACGTTCTTCTTCTTCGTCGTCGGCGGTCTCTTCGCGATGGTCTTCCGGGCCGAGCTGGCGAACCCGGACATGCAGTTCGTCGACACGCAGACGTTCAACGGGCTCGTGTCGGAGCACGCGGCGCTGATGATCTTCCTCTTCATCATCCCCGCCTTCGCCGGCCTCGCGAACTTCGCCGTCCCGCTGATGCTGGGGGCGCCGGACATGGCCTTCCCGCGCCTGAACGCCCTCTCGTACTGGCTGCTGCCGATCGCCGGGATCATGTTCCTAACCGCCTTCCTCGCGCCGGGCGGGGCGTTCGGCGCCGGCTGGACGGGCTACGCGCCGCTCGCGGTCGAGGGGACCGAGGGCAACATCTTCTTCCAGATGGGCGTCCAGTGGGCGGGTGCCTCGTCGATCATGACGGCGCTCAACTTCCTGGTGACGATCATCACCATGCGTGCGCCGGGGATGACGTTCTGGCGGATGCCGCTGCTCGTCTGGGCGAACTTCACGACGTCGCTGCTCGTCGTGATCGCGACGCCCTTCATCGCCGGCTCGCAGTTCTTCGCGCTCTTCGACCGGGTGATGCACACGAACTTCTTCAACGTGTCCGAAGGCGGCTACGTGCTCGGCTACCAGCACATCTTCTGGTTCTACTCGCACCCGGCCGTCTACATCATGATGCTGCCCGGCTTCGGGATCATCTCGGAGGTGATCGCGGTGATGAGCCGCAAGCCGGTGTTCGGCTACCGGCTGATGGCGCTCTCGCTGATGGCGATCCTCGTGCTCGGCTTCTCCGTCTGGGCGCACCACATGTTCGTGGCCGGGATGGCGCCGTG
This sequence comes from uncultured Gaiellaceae bacterium, assembly GCA_963771185.1. GTDB lineage: Bacteria > Actinomycetota > Thermoleophilia > Gaiellales > Gaiellaceae > Gaiellasilicea. The sequence goes on along the minus strand of CAVYSL010000018.1, from coordinate 144,661 downwards.
GCTACGCGTGCCGATGATGGTCACCTCGATGATCATCGCGGTGCCGACGGGGATCAAGATCTTCTCCTGGCTCGCGACGATGTGGGAGGGAAAGCTCCATTTCCGGACGCCGATGCTGTTCGCGCTCGGCTTCGTCTCGATGTTCGTGCTCGGCGGCCTCTCGGGCATCTTCCTCGCCTCGGTGCCGATCGACATCGCCGCCTCCGACACGTACTTCATCGTCGCGCACATCCACTACGTGCTCTTCGGCGGCTCCGTCTTCACGATCTTCGCCGGGATCTACTACTGGTTCCCGAAGATGACCGGCCGGATGTACAACGAGCGGCTCGGCAAGCTCCACTTCTGGCTCACCTTCATCGGCTTCAACGGCACCTTCTTCCCGATGCACTGGGTCGGGTTGCAGGGGATGCCGCGCCGGGTCGCCGACTACTCGGCCGAGTTCGGGGACTGGAACATGGTCATCTCGATCTTCTCGTTCCTGCTCGGCGCCTCGACGATCATCTTCTTCTACAACATGATCGTCAGCTGGACTCGCGGTGAGCCGGCGGGGTCGAATCCGTGGCGGGCGCTCACGCTCGAATGGCAGGTCAGCTCGCCGCCGCCGGTCTTCAACTTCGACCAGATCCCACAGGTCGTGGGAAGCCCGTACGAGTACGGCGTCCCGGGAGCGCGGCATGCGGTGCTGAACGGAGGCGCCCGGGTCGAGCTGCCCGACAAGGCGCACGAGGAGGAGACCGTGCGATGAGCGGGCCGCGCAAGATCCTCGTCGTCGCAAACGAGACCCTGACCGGCGACGAGCTGCTGGACGCGGTGCGCGCGAAGGTCGGCGACGCCGAGACGCTCGTCGTCGTGATCGCGCCGGTGAACGCACCGCGCGAGGGCTACGTCGTCTACGACAACACGCGTCGCGCGGCGGCCGGCCGGCGGCTCGACCGGACGCTGACGCGCTTTCGCGAGGCCGGCATCGCCGCCACCGGCCATGTCGTCGACAACGACCCGCTCGCGGCCGTGAAAGACGCGATCGCGATCGAGGAGCCGGACGAGCTGATCGTCTCCACCCATCCCGAGGCGACGTCCGGCTGGCGGCGGCGCAACCTGCTCGAGGAGATCCGCAAGGCGGCCGGGCCGCTCCCAGTCGAGCACGTCGTCTCCGACGTCGCTGCGCGGGTCGGGGCGCAGAACATCCTCGTCATCGCGAACGAGACGGTGCTCGGGGAGCCGCTGCTCGAGCGCATCCGCGAGAAGGCGCGCGCCGGGCGCACGAGCTTCCTGATCATCTCGCCGCAGAGCGACCCGGAGCAGGGCTCCCACCCCGAGGCGGAGCGGCGGCTGCGGCAGGTGCTGACGAAGCTGCGTGCGGAGGGGATCGAGGCGCACGGCCAGGTCGCGCACCCCGACCCATTCACCGCCGCCATGCACGCCGTCCGTGACGAGCGCATCGACGCGATCCTCGTCTCCACCTTTCCCGAGCAGCGCGGCTCTTCGTGGCTTCGCCGCGATCTCGTCGGCAGGCTCACGAGCGAGGCGAAGGTGCCGGTCGAGCACGTCGTCGTCGACCTCAGCAACGCTGGCAACGAGGTGCACGCATGAGCGCTCACGCCGAGCACCACCACGGCCCGCCGATCGCGAACCAGAGCTCGCGCGTCAGCTCGACCGTGCTCGGGATGTTCCTCTTCATCGCGTCGGAGGCGATGCTCTTCGGCTCGTTCTTCACGGCGTACTTCTTCGTCCGCGTCGTCAATCCCGACGCGCAGCCGTGGCCGCTGCCGCCGTACCATCTCCCGGTCTTCGTCGCCGGGGTCAACACGGCGGTGCTGCTGACGTCGAGCTTCACGATGCACTGGGCGCTGCAGTCGATCAAGCGTGGCAATCGCGCCGGCATGAAGGCGGGCCTCGTGCTGACGCTGCTGATGGGGCTCGCGTTCCTGCTGACGCAGATGCTCGAGTACGCGCGCATCGGGTTCAACCCGAGCGACGGAGCGTTCGGCTCCGTCTTCTTCGGGCTCACCGGCCTGCACGGGGCACACGTCTTCGTCGGGCTGACGCTGCTCACGGTCGCGACCGTGCGCGCCTTCCGCGGCCACTTCACGCCGGAGCACCATCACGGCGTCGAGATCCCGGGAATCTATTGGCACTTCGTCGACGTAATGTGGATCGTGGTGTACGCGACGATCTACCTACTCTGAGGAACTGATGGCGCGGAATCCGTTTCGCAGCGAGGCAGAGGCGTACCGCTTCCTCCTGCTGACGGTCGGGTACTTCGCACTGATCGTCGTCGGCGCTTCGATCGCGACATGGCTCGGAGTCGTCGTCTTCGTCGTGCTGACCGCGACGGCGGTCGTGCTCTGGCTCCGCTCGCGCTCGAACGAGCCGGTGCTGCGGCCCGCGGTGCCGGCACGGTCGAGGGCGGAAGACGAGCGCAGGATCCTCGTGATCGCGAACGAGACCGTCGGCGGGGAAGAGCTGCTGGCGATCCTTCGCCGGAAGTCGGAAGGGGTGAACGAGCAGGTGCTCGTCGTCTGCCCGGCGCTCAACTCGCAGGTGCGGACGTGGGCGTCGGACGAGGACGGCGCGCGCGCAGCCGCGCAGCAGCGGCTTGACGCGAGCCTGGCGCGACTGCGTCAGGACGGAGTACACGCTCAGGGCGAGGTGGGCGACGGCGATCCGCTCCAGGCGATCGAGGATGCCTTGCGCACGTTCGGCGCGGACGAGATCGTGATCTCGACCCACCCCGAGGGCCGCTCCAACTGGCTCGAGCGAAACGTCGTCGGCTCCGCCCGTGACCGCTTCGACGTCCCGATCACGCACGTGGTCGTCGACCTCGAAGCCAGCGCGCCCTAGCCCGACACGTCCGCGAGGGCCATGACGGGGCCAGGACCCCACGTGTCCGCAAACGCCACTATCGCGGACAGCCTCTCGTCGCTAGCGTCGGATCGTGCCTCGTCCTCCACGCGTTCACGTCCCGAACGGCATCTGGCACGTCACTCAGCGTGCGACCGACGCCGAAGTGCTCTTTCGGGTTCCGGCCGACTTCCGCGCGTTCGTCTACCTGATGGAGGTCACGTCGGCGTGGGCCCGATGGATCCTGCACGACTACTGCCTGATGACGAATCACGTCCATCTCCTGATCCAGACACCGGAACCGACGCTGCCGGCCGGCATGCAGCGGCTGCTGGGGCCGTACGTGGAGGAGTTCAACGAGCGCCACGGTCGGCGCGGAGCTCTCGTTCAGGGTCGGTACAAGGCGCGACTCGTCGAAACCGAGGAGCACTATGAAGAGTGCGTGCGGTACTTCGCACACAATCCGGTTGGCGCAGGGCTGTGCGACCGTCCCGAGGAGTGGCCCTGGAGTGGCTACGCGAGGCGTGCGGGCACGTCTGTTACGGACGTGATGGGTCCTGGCCCCGACACGGCCGGAGCGGACGGTTACCCGCCGGTGCTGGCGACGACGTAGTCGGCGACTGCGTCGATCTGCGCCGGCGAGTACGAATCCTTGAAGGACGGCATCGCGCCCTGGCCGTTCGTGACGCGCTCGACGACGAGCTCCTTCGACGGCTTCGCCTCGTCGAGATTCGGGCCGACGGTGCCGCTGGTGTTCGCCGCCTCGAGCGTATGGCAGCCGCCGCACCCGGCCTCGGCGAAGATCGCTTCGCCGTCCGGCGCCTCGCCGCCGCCGCCACCCGTCGTCGTGCCACCGCCGCCCGTGGTCGTCCCGCCGCCGGCCTCGGCGCCGCCGCCACGCACGGGCAGTCCGGCCACCGACGCGACGTACGCAGCGACAGCGTCCGCGTCCTCACCCGTGACGAGATCGGCCGGCATGCCGGGCGAGCCCGTGTTCGGTGACTCGATCGGATAGGAGATCTGATCGCGGACGACCGCTCGGATCGTCCCCTCCCCGAGCCCATCCGCTCGCGCCTGCACGAACGCGTTGTCGAGGTTCGGTCCGACCGCGCCTTTGGTGCCCGCGTCGGCAAGTACGTGGCACGAGCCACACTGTCCTTGTCCGACGAAGAGCTCCTTGCCGCGGGCGGCGTCGCCCGGTCCGGTGAGCCCGCCCGAGCCGCAGCCCGTCGCGGCCAGGGCCGCGAGCAGGACCGCGCAGGCGCCGACGAGCCCGCGCAGCCTCACCTAGCTGGTGGACCCCGTTGCGGCCGATCCCGCGCCGAGCGCCGCCTCGCGCGTCGGATGGATCGTGAAGACACGGTCGAGGCCGGTGATCTCGAAGATCTTCGTGATGTTGCGGTCGCTGCAGACGAGCGACAGCTGGCCCTCGTTCGTGCGGAGCCGCTTCACGCCGCCGACGAGCACGCCGAGCGTGGTCGAGTCGATGAAGGTCGTGTCACTGAGGTCGACGACGACGTCGCGGCCGCCCTGGTCGATCACTTCGAGCAGCTGCTGCTTGAACTCCGGCGCGGTGTACAGGTCGACCTCGCCCGCGAGGGAGATCACGTACTGGTCGTCGCTCAGCTTCTCGGTCTTGACGTCGAAATTCATGTGCTCCTCGCCCCCGGTCTCGTCGACAGAATGAGTGCTGTCTTCCCGGACGGAGGGGAGTCTAACCGGACGCCGCCGGCGTCTGCGCGGCCTTCAGCTGCGCGATCTGCTGCTTGACGATCGACGCACTGGGGTCGTCCGGTGCGAGCACGAGGAAGCGCTCGTAGGCCGTGATCGCCTTCGCGACGTTGCCGCTCTGCTGCGCCGCCTGCGCGAGCTCGAGCTGGACGTTCGGATCGCGAGGCGCGACGGTCGCCAACTTGTCGTAGGTGGCCTCCGCGTTCTGGTACGCGGTCTGCGCCTTCCCGACCGCGGCGCTGACCTCCTGCGAGGCCTGGGTCGAGATCGCCTCGTCGATCGGGTCGGTCCCGAGTGTGGCGCCGTTGCCGAGGTCGAGCGGGACGGAGAAGGTCGAGCCGAAGGTGCGATAGCTGGCACCAAGCTGCGCGATCTGCGCGTCCTGGGCGAGCGCGTTCGCACGGGCGAGATACAGGCCTGCGAGCTCGCGGAGCGCGTTCTCGTCCTTGGGGCTCTGCACCACATACGCGTTCAGCACCGTGATCGCCTCGTCGGTCTGGCCGTCCTCCTGCAGCGCCGTCGCGAGGTCGCGCTTCGCCTCCGCGCTCTTCGGATTCTTCTCCAGCTGCTCGCGGGCGTCGCCGACCGAGAGGTTGCCGCTCGTCGAGCCGCTGTCGCCGCGGATCAGGTCGCCGAGCGAGGCGTTCTGGTTGGCGCCGATGCCGAAGCCGACGAAGCCGACCGCGAAGACGAGCGCGAGGAAGACGAACATCCACTTCGCGTGCCGGCGAAGCCGCGTGAAGAACATCGTCTCCTCGAGCGCTACGAGATCGCTGTCGCGCTTGCGCGTGCCGGCAGCATGCGACCGCGCGCTGCGGACGCTGCGTCGATCAGCTCGTGCCATTCGCTTCCTCCTCTCTCGTACCTCGTCTGGCCGTCGACCAGGGTAGCCGTGATCCGCTCGGGGGATCCCCCGTAGACCACGGCAGCTGCCGGATCCTCCCATGGTAGATACGGCGAGCCGGAAAGCGAGACGATCGTGATGTCGGCGCGCTTGCCGGCGACGAGCGAGCCGACTTCCTCGACGAGCCCGAGCGCGCCGGCGCCGCCGATAGTGGCGAGCTCGAGCGCCGCTGTCGCCGAGAGCGCGTCGGCTCGCTCGGATCGCGCCCGCGCGAGCGCGATCACGGTGCGGAGCTCCTCGAAGAAGTCGTGCGACGGGACGGACGAGACGCCGTCGGTGCCGACGCCGACCCGGAGGCCCGCCGCGCGCAGCTTGTCGAGCGGCGCGATCCCACAGCCGAGCAGGGCGTTCGAGCGCGGGCAATGCGTGACGGCGACGCCGTGACGCGCGAGCAGGCCGATCTCCTCCGGCTCGACCTTGACGCAATGCGCCGCGGCCACGCGCTCGTCCAGGAGTCCGGCGGCGGCCAGGCTGCGGATCCCGCTCATGCCCTCGGGCTCGACAAGCATCGCCGCGAACGGCTGCCACGGGCCCTCGCCGCGCAGCAGCCAGTCGAGCTCGTCCTGGCTCTCGTTCAGGTGCGTGGCCACGGGCAGGTCGAGCCCCATGCAGGCGGCGTAGACCTCGCGTGAGCAGGTGTAGGGAGCGTGCGGCGATACGCCGAGGCGGACTCGCTCGGAGAGCGACGAGGCGACGTACGCCCGCTTTTCCTCGAACTGGCGCATCGCGTCGGCGCCGTCCTTGCCGAAGACCTCGAGGTAGACGATCGCGCGCAGGCCGAGCTCGGTGCAGGCATGCGCGCTCGCGCCCGTGAACGCGAGATCGCCGACCGTCGTGATCCCGGACCGCAGGCACTCGGCGGCGCCGAGGCGGGCGATCGCCTCCATGTCAGCCCGTTCGAGCCGTTGCTTCCGCTCGACGTGTGTCGAGATCCAGGGGCCGAACGAGAGGCCGTCGCCGAAGCCGGCGTAGACCGCGTACTCGAGATGCGTGTGCGCGTTCACGAACCCGGGGACGATCGCCGAGTCGGGGAAGCGCTCACCCTCTCCGAGCTCGCTTGCCGGGCCGACTGCCGCGATCACGCCGTCCTCGATCGCAACGGCGCCGTTCTCGATCGGGTCGCCCTCCACCGGCAGCACCCAGTCGGCGGAGAGAACCCTCACTCGACCGCCCAGCGGGACTTCTGGTCGGCGATGTCCCAGCGTCTCTCCATCACGGATGCGAGCTGGATCGAGAGCTCGAAGAGGATGAGCAGCGGCGCGACCTCGAGCGCCAGCGACACCGGGTCGACCGTGGGCAGCAGCACGGCGAAGACGAGCATCAACGCGTAGCCCATGCGCCGGTTGCGGCGGAGCCTCTCCGCGCTCAGGATGCGCAGGCGCACGAGTGCGAGGATGAAGATCGGCATCTGGAAGGCGAGCCCACTCGCGATCAGCGTCACGGTGACGAAGGAGAAGTAGTAGCTCGCCCTGACTTCGACCTGGAAGAACTCGTCGCCGAACGAGGTCAGGAACCCGAGCGCGCGCGGCAGCACGACGAAATACGAGAACGTGACGCCGGCTGCGAACAGCAACGTCGCGAACGCGGTGAAGACCGCCACCGTCCGCTGCTTGCCCTCCTCGATCGCGGGCGCGAGGAACGACCAGAGCTGGTAGAGCAGGATCGGCAGCGTCACCGCGACTGCCGTGGCCATGCAGACCTTCACGACGGTGGTGAAGGGCTCGGTGACGCCGAACGTGATCAGCTTCTTGTCGTCGGGAAGCGGTCGCGTCAGCACGTCGATCAGCGTGTCTCGAAAGACGAAGGCGACGATGAAGGCGGGGACGAGCGCGAAGAGCGAGATCAGGATGCGCGAGCGCAGCTCACCGAGATGCTCGACGAGCGTCGCTTCCTCGCCGTGCTGCAGCCGCCGCGGCAGACGCTTCAGAGCCATGTCCTGCTGACGCTAGGAGACTTCGCGCTCGCGCGCCTGCTGCTGCTGCGCGACCGGATGTTCCTCGGCGGGCGGAAGCTCCTGCGCGAGCCGGTGGTGCACGGCCTCGTCGTCATCGTCCTTGCCCGAGACCGAATCCTTGAACTCGCGCATGCCCTTGCCGAGCGAGCGCCCCATCTCGGGGAGCCGCTTTGGGCCGAAGATGACGAGCAGCGCGACCAGCAGGATGACGAGCTCGGTGACGCCGATTCCGAAGGGCATGAGTCGCACTGTACCACCCCGTTTGTGTGAGCCGGACCCGGGGGACGATCGACTGGTGAAGACGCCTCTCCGGGACCAGGTGCTCGTGATCTCGGGCGCGTCGAGCGGGATCGGACGCGCGACCGCGCGGGCGGCCGGCGTGCGCGGGGCGAAGGTTGTGGTTTCCGGCCGCAATGCCGAAGCGCTGGCGAACGCGGTCGTCGAGGTCGAGGCGCGCGGCGGCGAGGCGCTGGCGGTCGAGGGCGACGCGACGAGCGAGGCAGACGCCGAGAATCTGTGCGCGCGGGCGGTCGAGCGCTTCGGCCGGATCGACACCTTCATCGCGACGGTGATGGTGACCGTCTACGCCGAGGCGACGGAGCTCGAGACCGACGAGCTGCGGCGCGTGCTCGACGTCAACTTCGTCGGCCGCGTCCTCGCCTACAGGGCCGCGTGACCGGGGCGGCGCAGAGGCTCCTGTGGGGCCAGAAGCTCTCACCCCGCGCCGGCGATCTCGTCCTGCTCCGGAACGGCTGGAAGAGCCAGACGACCGGGGAGCCGAAGCCGGTCGACTCGCCCGACAACCTCTGGGCGACGCTGCCCGGCGATCCAGGCGCCCACGGCCGCTTCGACGAGGGCGCGCGCACCTCGAGCGCGTGGACCGCAGCCCGCCTTCGTCTCGGTAAGATCGGGGGGATTGCCGTGCTCGCGGTGCCTCTCGCGGCGGCGGCGATCGGCTACCATGGAGTCACGAAGCGGCGCTGAAAGCCGCACGAATCCTGGAAAAGAGGGATCACAAGCTTGGCGTTTCTGGAGATCAAGAATCTGCACGTCGCGCTGGAAGACGGCACCGAGATCGTCAAGGGCGTCGACCTCGCCGTCGACCTGAACGAGAAGCACGCGATCATGGGCCCGAACGGCTCCGGCAAGTCGACGCTGGCCTACGCCCTGATGGGTCACCCGTCCTACGAGATCACCGAAGGGCAGATCCTCGTCGACGGCATCGACGTCTCCGAGCTCGGCGCCGACCTGCGCGCGCAGAAGGGTCTCTTCCTCGCCTTCCAGTACCCGCACGCGATTCCAGGCGTCACCGTGACCAACTTCCTCCGGAGCGCGATCAACGCGATCCGGAAGGCGAAGGCGGGCGGCAAGGACGATCCGATCCCGGTGAAGGAGTTCCGGACGCAGATCCTCGCCGCGATGGAGCGGCTGAAGGTGCCGCGTGAGCTCGCGTCCCGCTACCTCAACGACGGCTTCTCCGGCGGTGAAAAGAAGCGCGTCGAGATCCTGCAGATGGCGCTGCTCCAGCCGAAGATCGCGATTCTCGACGAGACCGACTCCGGCCTCGACATCGACGCGCTTCGGATCGTCGCGAACGGCGTCAACGAGCTGGTGACGGCCGAGATGGGCGCGCTCGTGATCACCCACTATCAGCGCATCCTCAACTACGTCACGCCTGACTACGTGCACGTCTTCGTCGGCGGCAAGATCGTCGAGAGCGGCGGCCCGGAGCTGGCCGAGCGCCTCGAGGCCGAGGGCTACGACGCCTGGATCCCGAAGGAAGAGGAGGTGGCGGCGTGAGCGCATCCGAGACTGACGTTGTCAAGGGAATCCGCTCCGAGTACCAGTACGGCTTCTCCAACTCGGACGAGGCAGAGAACTACTTCTTCAAGTCCGGTCGCGGCCTCTCGCACGAGCTCGTCGAGGCGATCTCCGAGCACAAGAACGAGCCCGACTGGATGCGCAAGTTCCGGCACAAGAGCCTGGACTACTTCCTCGCCCGGCCGCTGCCCACCTGGGGCGGCAACGTCGCCGAGATCGACTTCGACAACATCTACTACTACATCAAGCCGACCGAGAAGCAGGCCTCGAAGTGGGAGGACCTGCCGGCCGACATCCTCGACACCTGGGACAAGCTCGGGATCCCGGAGGCGGAGAAGAAGTACCTCGCCGGCGTCGGCGCGCAGTACGAGTCGGAGGTCGTCTACCACAAGCTCCAGGCCGACCTCGAGGCGCAGGGCGTGCTCTTCCTCGACATGGACTCGGGCCTGCGCGAGCACGAGGACATCGTCAAGCAGTACTTCGGCACGATCATCCCGCAGAACGACAACAAGTTCGCGGCGCTCAACTCCGCGGTCTGGTCGGGCGGCTCGTTCATCTACGTGCCGCCGGGCGTCCGGATCGAGCTGCCGCTGCAGGCGTACTTCCGCATCAACGCCGAGAACATGGGCCAGTTCGAGCGGACGCTGATCATCGTCGACGAGGACGCCTACGTGCACTACGTCGAGGGCTGCACGGCGCCGATCTACTCGTCCGACTCGCTGCACAGCGCGGTCGTCGAGATCGTCGTCAAGCCGCGCGGCCGCTGCCGCTACACGACGATCCAGAACTGGTCGAACAACGTCTTCAACCTCGTCACCAAGCGTGCCGTCGCCTACGAGGACGCGACGATGGAGTGGGTCGACGGCAACCTCGGCTCGAAGCTGACGATGAAGTACCCGGCGATCTGGCTGATGGGCCCCCGCGCGCACGGCGAGGTGCTCTCGATCGCGTTCGCAGGCAAGGGCCAGCATCAGGACGCGGGCGGCAAGGTCGTCCACGTCGCGCCGAAGACCACGTCGGTGATCACCTCCAAGTCGATCTCCAAGAACGGCGGCCGCGCCGGCTACCGCGGCCTGCTCGAGGTCGCCAAGGGCGCGGTCGGCGCCAAGTCGAAGGTCGTCTGCGACGCGCTGATCCTCGACGACGAGTCGCGCTCGGACACGTACCCGTACATCCAGGTCGACGAGAACGACGTCGACCTCGGCCACGAGGCGACCGTCTCCAAGATCGGCGAGGAGCAGCTCTTCTACCTGATGAGCCGCGGCCTGACCGAGGCCGAGGCCAGCGCGATGATCGTGTCGGGCTTCGTCGAGCCGATCACGAAGGAGCTCCCGCTCGAGTACGCGGTCGAGATGAACCGGCTGATCCAGCTGCAGATGGAGGGCTCGGTTGGCTAGCCCGGTGACGGGTGTCGACTTCGTCGCCGTCCCGTCCACCGACTGGAAGCGATCGCGGGCCTTCTACGTCGACACGCTGGGGCTTCGGCCCGACGAGACCGGCGACGGCGAGTTCTGGGTCGGCCAGACGTGCTTCGGGATCTACGAGCCGACCACGTTCGGGCTGGAATTCGCGCCGCAGAAGACCGCACACCTCGCTCTGCACGTCGAGGACATGCCCGCTGCGCGCGCCGAGCTCGAGGCGAAGGGCGTCGAGTTCGCCGGCGAGACCTTCGACACGGGCGTCTGCTACATGGCGTTCTTCGAGGATCCGGACGGCAACGCCCTGATGCTCCACCACCGCTACGCGCCGCGCGAGCCGGGGAGCAGCGAGTCGTGATCGGCGCCGAGCGCACGGACTTCATCGGCGTGCCGGTGACCGATCGCGAACGGGCCGTCAAGTTCTACGGCGAGACGCTGGGCCTGAAGCGGAACCCGCTCGCACACGACGAGTGGCCCGAGTTCGAGACCGGCAACGTGACGATCCTGCTCAACACGCCGGAGCAGACCGGGGTCCCGTTCAGCCCGAGCAACACCGCCATCGCCCTGCGGGTGCCCGACGTCGCCGAGGCGATGGCGACGCTCGAGCAGGCCGGGGTCACGTTCCTCTTCCCGGAGGCGTACGACTCGGGCGTCTGCCACATGGCGTTCTTCAAGGATCCCGACGGCAACTCGCTGATCCTGCACCACCGGCACGCGCCGTACGCCGACGGCTCGACGCCGTAGCCATGCAGGTCGAGCACGTCGACTTCGTGTCGTTCCTGACGCAGGACCTCCAACGGGCGAAGCAGTTCTACGTCGAGACGCTCGGGCTCGATGTCGAGACCGAGGGTGAGAGCGACATGGAGCTCAGCTGCGGCCAGGTGACGCTGGACGTCTTCGACCCGTCCAGCATCGGGCAGCCGTTCGCGCCGTCACCGGCCGGGCTGGCGCTACGCGTCGCCGACGTCGATGCCGCCCGCGCGGAGCTCGAGTCGAAGGGCGTTGCGTTCGACGGCGACACGATCGTCACGGGCGTCTGCAAGCAGGCGTGGTTCAAGGATCCGGACGGGAACTCGCTGATGCTCCACCGGCGGTTCGACGCATGACGCGGACCGACCAGCTCGAGCGCTACCGCGCGCTGCCGCTGCCGACGACGAAGGACGAGTCGTGGCGCTTCACCGACCTGAAGGACTTCGATCCGGAGACGTTCTCGGCGAACGGAGCGACCGAGGTCGTCGCCGCGCCGGCGATGCTCGAGCTCGAGGCCGCCGGGGTCGTCCGGGTCTCCGAGGCAGGCCTCGAGATCGACCGAGCCCCCGACGGGATTCGCTTCGAGCGCCTCGACGAGCATCCGCGCCTCGGCGAGCTCGTCGGCTCGGACGAGAAGTTCGCCGCCCACAACGCAGCCGAGTGGCAGCACGGCCTGCTCGTGCATGTGCCGAAGAACGTCGTGCTCGAACAGCCGCTGCTCGTGCGGATCACGAACTCGGTCGAGGGTGGCTCGCTCTTCTGGCGGCTGCTGATCGTGGCCGAGCCCGGCAGCCGCGTTTCGGTGATCGAGGAGTATGCGTCGACGGACCCCGAGCTCTCCGGCTACCTGAACGCCGCGGTCGAGATCTTCGTCGAGGACGGCGCCAAGGTCGAGTACGTCTCCGTGCAGAACGTCAGCCGCGAGACCTGGCACTTCGGCAGCCACCACGCGCGGATCGATCGCGACGCGGAGCTCGACTGGGTCGCGGGCGGCTTCGGCTCGAAGAAGGGCAAGATCCGGATCCAGAACGATCTCGCCGGCCAGGGCGCAACGTCGCGCGTCACCGGCGCCTACTTCGCCGACGGCGTCCAGCACCTCGACTACGACACCTTCCAGGAGCACATCGCGCCGAGCACGACCTCCGACTTCGCCTTCAAGGGCGTGCTCAACGACGAGGCTTCCGCGGTCTGGCGCGGGATGATCCGCGTCGAGGAGCAGGCGCAGAAGACGAACGCCTACCAGGAGAACCGCAACCTGCTGCTCTCGAAGTCGGCGCACGCCGACTCGATCCCGGGGCTCGAGATCATGGCCAACGACGTCCGCTGCACGCACGGCGCGACGCTCGGCCAGGTCGACCGCGAGCAGCTCTTCTACCTGATGGCGCGCGGCCTCTCGCGTGCCGAGGCCGAGCGCCTGATCGTGCGCGGCTTCTTCCAGGACGTGCTCGACCGGATCGAGCTCGAGCCGGTGCGCGAAGCGCTTGGCGCAGCGCTCGAAGCCCGCATTCCGCAGGCGTAATCCCTAGAGGCGAGCCACGATCTGAGCCCATTCGGGCGTGCGCGGATCGATCAGCTCGAAGTGGCCGGAGCCCGGGAGGGTGAGAAGCTCCGCGCCGGAGGCCGCTGCGAAGGCCCGGCTGTAGTCGAACGGCACGCGGTCGTCCTCCGTGCCGTGAGCGAGCAGCGCGGGAACGGCAAGCGGCAGCCGCCGCATCGGGTCGGCGGCCGCCGGCGGCTCCGGGCCGGCGAACTCGACTGCCGCGTTTGCGCCGATGCCCTCCCGCGCCGCCCGGGCGAGATCGGATACGCCCGCGAGCGCGACCGCCTTCTCGATCTTCCCCGTGGCGGCTGCCCACAGCACGAGGTGCCCGCCGGCAGAGTGGCCGATCGCGACGCCCGGCCCCGTGACGTCGAGCGCGGCGGCGACGTCGGCGAGCGTGTCGGCGACACCCGTCCGGCGGTACTCGACGTTCCACGTGGTCCAGCCGCGAAGCGCCAGGTCCACGGCGAGCGCTCGCGTGTTGGCGCGGGTGAACGCCGGACGCCAGAAGCCGCCGTGCAGGAGCACCGCGTTGTCGGCTCCGGCGCGTCGCACGTCGACGACCTGGTCCGGATGGTCGCCGTACGCGACCGTCTCGAAGCCGGGATCGCGCTCCTCCGCCCAAGCAGCGAGCTCGGCGAGGAGTGCGTCGAGGTCCACGGATCGAGTCTATGACCCGGGAGGTGGCCATCGACAGCGAAGCTGCGCGGCTCGTCGGGACGCGGTATCAATGCGCTTGTGCGAGCGGCGGCAGACGTGATGAGCGTGCGAAGGGCCCTGGTCGTGCTGGCGGTCGTCACGGCGGCGCTCGCGGGCGCGCAGCCCGAGCCGGCGGCGACGAAGAGGACCGGCTGCGCGCCGCCGCGGGCGACCGCAGCCCACACGAGCCGCGTCGAGCGCGCCCTGCGCACGCGGCACGACGTCTGGGGGAATGCGCTCCTCAACGCGCCCGACGGCCCGAGCTACGAGGGCGCGCGCCGTCTGCTGCCGCCGCTCCTCTACGCGCGCGCCCCGGGCAAGCGGCCGCTGACCGAGTCCGGCGTCTACTACCTCCCCTTCGGCCAGCCGCTCGGCGCACGAGGTGCAGGCTCGGTCGCGCTGCACGTCGCCGACGGCAGCCAGGTGATCGCGGAGCGCGTCGGCGGCCGGCGGCTGACGATCCTGGTGGGCGCGAAGGGACGGGAGCGCTACGGCTCCTGTCTCGCGCGCCTCGGGCCTGCCCGCCTCGCTGCCGGCTGGCAGCCGATCCTGTCCACCACCTACACGGACGCGTCCCGCGTGCGCTACCGGCAGGAGTCGTTCGCGACGCAGGCGTCCGAGACGGGCTCGCTGGTCAGCTTCATCCGGCTCGACGTCGACGCGAGGCGTTCCTCGGCGAAGTTCGTCCAGCTCCGGCTGAGGCCGTCGGTGCAGAGGCTGCGGCAGGTACTCGCCTTCAGCCGCGGCGGCGCAGTGAAGCGCTCGGTGCTGACCTATCGGATCAGGCGCGGGACGACGCGGACGATCTATCTCGCCTGGATCAACTACCCGGGCCGACGCGGGCTCGCGATCGACGCGGCCCGCTACGACCGCGCCCGCCGCGCCGTCGGCGCGTACTGGAGCACGCGCCTGCGCGAGGGCACGCAGATCGTCGTCCCGGAGCGCCGGGTCAACGACGCCTATCGCAACCTCCTCGTCCAGAACCTGCTTCTGACCTGGCGCTACAGCATCGGCAACCCGTACGAGCAGTTCTCGTTCCCCGAGGGCGTCGATGTCGCCGAGGTGATGGGCGAGCTCGGGTACGCCGCCGTCGCGCGGTCGATCATGCGCACCTCGCTCACCCGGAAGGACGTGCCCTATCCGAACTGGAAGATGGGCAAGCGCCTCGTCGGGTCGGCGCTTCACTACCGGCTGACGCGCGACCGGTCGTACATCGACGGCGCGACGCCCACGCTCAGGCGCTACGTCGACGAGCTGGGACGGCAGATCGGCTCCAGCGGCACCGGCCTGCTCGGGCGCGAGCGCTATTCGTCGGACATCGACGAGCAGGTGCTCGGCCTGCATTCCCAGGCGACCGTGTGGCAGGGCCTGCGGGCGATGAGCCGCGTGTGGGCGGAGACGGGGAACGTGGAGCTCGCCCGGCGCTGCGAGACGCTGGCCGAGCAGCTCGAGGCCGGCCTCCGGCGCGCGGTCGCCTCCTCGCAGCGGCGGCTCGGCGACGGCTCGCTGTTCATTCCGGCACGGCTGCTCGACCGCGAGCCCGCCTACGGCTCGCTGACCGAGGCGCGGCTCGGCAGCTACTGGAACCTCGTCATGCCCTACGCGCTCGCGTCGGGGATCTTCGCCCCGGGAAGCCCCGAGGCGACCGGAATCCTCAAGTACATGCTCCGCCACGGCTCGCGCCTGCTCGGAGTGGTCCGCGCCGGCGCCTATGCGCTCTACGAGCGGCCGGTCTATCCGGTCTCGGGCACCGATCAGGTCTACGGGATCAACGTTGCCCGCTTCCTCGCGGACGGTGACGCGGCCGACCAGCTCGTGCTCAGCCTCTACGGCTCGCTGGCGGTGGCGATGACGCCGAACACGTTCGTCTCCGGTGAGGCGGCGAGCGTCGCGCCGCTGGCGGGCACGCACTTCCGCTCGATGTACCTGCCGCCGAACGGGGCCAGCAACGCCGCGTTCCTGCAGACCCTCAGGTCATTGCTCGTGCACGAGACCCGTGACCGCGAGGGAGCGCCGACCGGTCTCGAGCTCGCCTTCGCGACGCCGCGACCCTGGCTGCGGGCGGGGCGCCGGATCGCCGTTCGCCGCGCGCCGACGAGCTTCGGCCCCGTCACCTACTCGCTCGTCGCACGGAGCGACACGATTCACGCGACCGTGGACGTGCCGAGCCGGCCGGCGCCGAAGACGCTGAAGCTCCGCGTCCGGCTCCCACGCGGCCAGCGCGTCGACGCCGTGACGGTGAACGGGACGCCGCTCGAGCCTTCGCTGGGCGAGACGATCGACCTCAGCGGCCTCGCCGGCCGTGTCGAGGTGATCGTCCGCTACGGCAGCCGCCGGCCGGCCTCGGCGGCGGGCGTGACGGCGGTCAAGCGGCTGCGGGTCCGCTACATCGCGCACGACGGCCGCCCCAGCGCTGCCTACATCGTGCTGCCGGCCTGGTACGGGCCTGCCGCCAACCCGCCGCTGCCGCTCGTGATCTCACCGCACGGCCGCGGTCTGAACGGGAACGCCAACTCGATCCTGTGGGGCAACCTGCCCGGCCGCGGCTCCTTCGCGGTGATCAACCCGGACGCGCGCGGCCGGCGCGTGGCGGGGCATTCGTGGGGCTACGCCGGCCAGATTGCGGATCTCGCGCGCATGCCCGAGATCCTGCGAACGACGCTGCCCTGGCTGCGGATCGACCGGCAGCGGATCTACGCGTTCGGCGGCAGCATGGGGGGCCAGGAGACACTGCTGCTGCTCGCCCGCCACCCCAAGCTGCTGGCCGGCGCGGCGGCGTTCTCCTCCGTCACCGACCTGGCGCTGCAGTACCGGAACTTCGAGCGCGTCCGCTGCAAGAACGCCTGTCGCGTCCTGCTCGGCACACAGTTCGGATCGACCCTGCGCAAGATCGCGCGACGGGAGATCGGCGGCGGGCCGGGCGAGCGCCCCGGCGCCTATGCCGCGCGCAGCCCGATCACCCACGCGCGCGCGATCGCAGCCTCCTGCGTGCCGCTGCAGCTCTGGTGGAGCGTCTCCGATCAGATCGTCGTCGACCAGCAGTCCCAGACGGGCAAGCTCTTCTGGCAGCTGCGCCGGCTCAACCCGAGGGCGAACGTCGAGGCATTCGTCGGCTTCTGGATCCACTCGGCCGAGATGCGCGCTCGGACAGGCCTCCCGCTGGCGCTCTCCCGGTTCGGATTGCTCTCTCAGGGGCGAGCATGGGAGAACATCCGCCGCGTCCCGCCCCCGGCGGAAGGAGCCTGCACGAGGGACTAGGGCTCGGTCGCGCCCCACTCCTCGGGCGGCACGTCGCGCACGTGCGTCGAGAACATCCAGAGGTGGCCCTCGGCGTCGTAGGCGTCGTAGCGCCGGTCGCCGTAGGGCGTGTCCTCCAGCTCCTTCCGGATCTCCGCGCCCGCCGCGCGGGCCCGCTCGTAGTGCGCGTCGACGTCGTCGACGTACACCTGGACCTGCGCGGGCCACCCGCCGCCGTTCTTCGGGCTCCTGTAATCGCCGCCGGGGTCGCCCATCATGATCGACGCGCCTCCGATCTCCATCTCGGCGTGGTTGACCGTGCCGTCGTCGCCCGCGAACCGCAGCTTCTCCGTGAAGCCGAAGGCGCGTCCGAGCCACTCGAGCATCATGGCGCAGTCCTCGTACAGCAGGTACGGGAACACCGTTTGCGGCATGTCCCGATCCTATGCCGGTGCGACCAGGCTGTGAACCCGGTCGGCCGCCTCGGCCGTGATCGGATCGCCGTGGCCGACGCCGACGATCGCGGCGTCGAGCTCGGCCATGCGGCGGATCGACTCGGCGTGTTGCGCCGGGTTGAGCGTGAACGCCGGCCAGCCGGCTTCGAAGCGCGGCCAGGTCGCGATCGCGTCGCCGGAGAGCAGGAGCCCGTGCTCGGCCAAGGAGAAGGCGAGGTGCCCGGGCGAGTGCCCGGGGACGTGGAGCACGCGGAGCGGGCCGACCGCGTCGCCGTCGCCGACGCTCTCGTCGATCGGGACCGGCCGGTGCTTCGGCCGGTTGAGGAAGATGCCGACCTGGAACGGGTAGGTGCGCAGCGGCGCCGTCGGCTTCAGGCCGACCGGCTGCGCCGGCCGGTCGCCGGAGATGATGTCCGCCTCCGACTCGTGCGCGAGCACCGTCGCGCCCGTCTCCCGCTTCAGCGCGGCCAGCCCGCCGAGGTGAGAGCGGTGCGCATGCGTGAGCACGATCCGCTTCAGGTCGGCCGGCTTGCGGCCGAGCCTGCGGATCGCGTCGAGCACGCCGCCGCCGTCGTTCTCGAAGAGCGTGTCGACGAGCGAGAGCTCCCCGTTCGCCTCGATCAGGTACGCGCGGACGCGGCCGCCCTTCTTGGCGCCGAGCATGTGCACGCCGGGCGCGAGCTCCCTCATGCCGACACCCTCGTCCATGGGGCGAAGGCGTTGTCGACGCCGCGCAGCGCCGGCTCCAGCGCCGGGTAGTGGCGGAGCAGCACGTCGCTCATGCTCGTCTGGTCGATCCAGTCGAGGCCGGTCTGCGTGTACGTCTCGGCGTTGTAGTCGCGGGTGAAGAAGCGGTCGCTCTTCAGCCGCCGCGAGGCCATCAGGATGAAGACGCGGAAGGCCGTGTCGCTGAAGCCGAACCCCTTCGGCAGCGGCTCGGCGTAGAGCCCGACCATCAGGTCGACCTTCTCGACGTCGCCGTAGACCTCTCGCAGCTCCGCGGCCCAGGTGGGATCGTCCGTCAGCTCCTCGAACGTCGCCGCCGGCTTCAAGTGGAAGAGCCGCCGAAACTCGTTGTAGCGCGGCACGCCGCGCTCGCGGATCCGGAGCACGTCGATCGCGGCGAGGTCGACGACGGTGCCGTCCGGCTTGTGCAGCTCCTGCAGGAAGAGCGGGTAGTTGTGCAAGGTGATCGCGCCGGGGTGGGCGATCCCGAACGAGTAGAGCGCGTCCTCGAAGCCGATCTCGTCGAGCCGGTCGCGCACGTCGTTGACGCCGAGCTCCCTGAACGTCCGCTGCTGCACGATCTCGTCCGTCTCGAGCGAGCGGAAGGTGAAGTCGTCGGGGAGGAGGGGATGCATGCGGTAGACCGCCACGAACTCCTCGGTGAGCGAGTACGGGACGCCGTGGTGGTCGGTCGCCGAGCCGGGGATGCCCCCGAGCACTTCGTTCTTGGTGCGCTTGCCCAGGCGCTTGCCCAGGATGCCGTACCAGTTCGCGCGCATGCCGAACTTCGTCGTCGGGTGGGCGATGATCGCGGGCGTCCACTCGACGGTGTGGATCTTCGCCATCAACGCCGCCGTGATCAGCCGTGCCTTCGCGAAGAGCTCGTCGTCCGTCCACTCGGGGTGCTCGGCGGCGAGCCGGTCGGCGATCGCGTTGTGCTCGCGGGTGAAGAGCGTGTGCAGGAGCGCGAGCCCGAGCCAGAAGTTGCCGGCGAC
Source organism: uncultured Gaiellaceae bacterium (assembly GCA_963771185.1). Taxonomy (GTDB): domain Bacteria; phylum Actinomycetota; class Thermoleophilia; order Gaiellales; family Gaiellaceae; genus Gaiellasilicea. Next base: position 125,590 of record CAVYSL010000018.1, on the reverse strand, counting down.
GCCGGTGAGGTCGAGCTTGGCGTCGAGGTCGCGCGGCAGCTGGCCGTCCGGATCGAGCCGGAGCCTGCCGCCCACTCCTTCGCGAAGCGCGTTCGTGATCGCCGGCTCGCTGCCGTAGATCTGCGAGCCGTCCCACCAGTGCGAGTCGGTCGTCACCCACGTGGCGGCGCCGCCGTTCGTGTCCGGGTACGGGTCGGTGCGCGTGCGTTCGATCCGCATCGGCCTGTCGCGCCAGGGGTCGTCGGCGTCGAGCTCGACCTCGAACGGCTCCTCGGGCGGGTTCTTGCCGTGGCTGAACCAGTCGTGCACCTCGAACTGGAGCCAGGCACCGGCGAGGACGTTCACGATCGTGGCGGGCTTGAACTCGTCGCGTGTGAGCAGACGCCGGCTGACGAGGCGTGGGCTCGGATCGAGCAGGCCGGGAAGCGTCTCCGGATACGTGTTGCCGAGCGGGATGTTGCGGCCGAAGCGCGCTCCGATCATCCCCATCGCAGGCTGCTCGAGGTCGTTGTAGCTGCCGTCGACCGTGCGGGAGTCGTGCGGGCCGGTGTTCGGAGCCGCTTTCACGCCTCCGGCGCCCGTGTCGTAGAGGTTCTCCTCGCGCAGGCGCGTCCGCAGACCGGCGAGCGTGAAGACGCCGAGCGGCAGCGGCAGCCGGTCCCAGCCGAAGCGACGGTCGAGTGCCGTCGCCGTCGCTGTCAGCAGCTTCGAGAGCCCAAAGGCCAAGCGATCCTCCTTCGCATCAGCCTCGCCGCAGGCGTCCCGGGTGGGAAAAGGCCCGACCGATGAAAACATCGCGCGTCGGCGGCGTCAACCGAGCCAGCGTCGGCGCTTCGGGCGTAGATCCGTGCTCTCGCCGAGCAGGTGCGCCGCCTCGAGCAGGTCGTCGGCCTCGAGCGTCGTCACCTCCTCGCGCCGGAGCTCCTCGAGTGCGCGGCCCTCGACCCGGGCCAGCCGCAGCGCCTGGCGGTTGAGCGCCTGCTCGAAGATCGTCCGCGCATAGCGGGCGTTGCCGAAGCCCTCGCCGCGGGCGGCGCCCGCGAAGATCCGCTCGAGCGCCTCGTCCGCGCCCGGCCCGAGCTCGTACTCGTGCTCCGCCGCCAGGCGGCGCGTGATCTCGAGCAGGTCGCCGGTGGAGTAGTCCGGAAACGAGATCTCGCGGGCGAAGCGTGAGCGCAGGCCCGGATTCGAATCGAGGAAGGCGCGCATCAGGCGCGGATAGCCGGCGACGATGACGACGAGGCGATGCCGGTGGTCCTCCATCCGCTTCAGCAGCGTCTCGACCGCCTCGGCGCCGAAGTCGAGCCGCCCGTCGCCGCCGCCCGGCGTCAGCGCATATGCCTCGTCGATGAAGAGGACGCCGTCGAGTGCGCGGCGGATCGCGCGGTCGGTCTTGATCGCCGTCTGGCCGACGTACTGGCCGACGAGCGACGCCCGGTCGACCTCGACGAGATGACCCTTCTCGAGCAGGCCCATCGCGCCGTACATCTCGGCGAGCAGCCGCGCCACCGTCGTCTTGCCGGTGCCCGGGTTGCCGAGGAAGACGAGGTGCTGGCTCGTGGCCACCTCGGGCAGGTCGTGCTCCTTGCGGCGGGCCTGCACCTGGAGGAACGCGAGCAGCGCGTGCACCTGCTCCTTGACGGTCTCGAGCCCGACCAGCCCGTCCAGCTCGGCCTGCAGCTCCGACAGCGGCCGCGGCGGCGTTGTGCGCGGGCCGAAGCCGAGCAGGTCCTCGAGCTCGGGACCTGCGGTCCGGCGCAGCTGGTCGCCGATCTGGCGAGCGGCGCCGCGGAGATTCTCGATCGGGTTCGGAGGCACGAGCTTTGTCTACCCGCGGTCAGCGTTCCTCGAGCATGCGTTGCAGGTCGGCCACCTGCTGCTCGAGCCGGGCGACGCGCTGTTCGAGGGGAGCTTGTGTCTGATAGACACTTTCGACGTTTGTCGAACGCGGCTCCTCGGGCTCGGCTCCCTCGTCCGCGCCGAGGAGCTGGCGCCACCGGTCCTGGCTCTGGCCGGGGCGGCGTGGGAGCTTCTCGGTGAGCTCGGCCGCCGCGAGCGCGTCGAGCGCCTGCTCGACGTCCTCGATCGACCCGTACGGATAGAGCCGCTCGACCCGCTGCTTCAGCTCGCCGGGCGTCTGGGCGCCACGGAGCATCAGTACGGCGAGGAGCGCGATCTGGGAGGGGACGCGGCCGAGCGCGTCGTCGAGCAGGTGGCGGAACTTGGCGACGCGGCTGCTAGGCCCGCTCGCGAGCCGCACCCAACCCTTCCGTGAGAGGCGGTCGAGCGCCGCCCGGATCTCCGCCTCGTCGTAGTCGACGACGGGATCGCGGTTGGTCGCTTGATTGCAGGCGAGTCGAAGTGAGTTCAGCGAGAGCGGGTACTGATCAGGCGTCGTCCGCTGCTTCTCGACCAAGCAGCCGAGCACCCGAATCTCAACGGCGTCCGCGTCCACGGGCGAAACCGTAGCGCTGCGACGCGATCAGCTGAGCGGGCTGTGCTCCGGTCCCCGCGGCGCAGTGCTGCGCCGGCCCCAGTCCTCGATCGACTTGCCTGCGGCACGCAGGCCGCCGCACCAGGCGAAGCCGAAGAGCACCAGGACATAGAGGACGAGGATGACGATCCAGTCGCGCATCGGAACCCTCCTTCACCACCATTGTCCCACCTCAGGGCGCCCTCCGCCAGTGGGGAGACCGACCCCGCCGGCGCTAATGCGCCGGCGGAATCGGGTGGTTCGAGCGAATCAGGTCGGTCGGGTCGACGATCGCCTTGATCCGGCGCAGGCGGTGGTAGCTCGCGCTCGAGAAGAGCGAGGCGGCCTTCCGCCGGGACTCGGCGAAGTTGAGGTAGGTGTGATCTGCCTCCCACGGCTCGAGCATGTCGCGTAGCCGGGCGACGGCGCCGTTGACGGCCGCGCGGGCCTCGGGCGTCGGGGCGATCCCGACCGCGAACATCAGGTACGGAGCCTCCCACGCGTCGATCGCGCCGTGACGGGAGTCGCGCCGGGCGACCGCACCGCCGAGATGCCGAATCTCCGCCGAGAGGATCGGCGAGCCGACGACCTGCTCGACGAAGAGGTCGATCAGGTGATCGTCGACGTCGTCGAGCATGCCGCCGTCACCGGTGCCCGGGGCGGGGCCCTCGGGATCCATGTGCAGTCGGCTCAGCTCTTCGATCGGGATCGTCATCACCGTGTCCATCACCGGCCCGAGCGCGCGGATCGGCTCCAGCCAGGGCGCGCCCTCAGCCGGCTCGCCCGACCAGATCGCCTGGACGACGACGAACGACTGGCCGCGGATGGGCTCGGGGATCTCCGGGATCGGCGGGAACTGGAGGATCCGCCCGACGGAGGTCATCTCGTCCGGCAGGTCGTCCGTCCAGGCGCGCCACGCCTTCAGGATCTCGGCCGCGCGGTCGACGGGGAACCAGAGGATGCCCGCGTAGATGTCCGAGATCGGGAAGAGGTTGAACTCAATCGCGGTGACGATCCCGAAGGAGCCGCCGCCTCCGCGCAGCGCCCAGAACAGGTCGGGCTCGTTCGCCCAGTCGGTGCGGACGACGTCACCGGAGGCCGTGACGACCTCGATCGCGGTCACCTGATTGGCGCCGATGCCGTGCTTGCGGGCGAGCCAGGAGAGGCCGCCGCCGAGCGTGTAGCCGACGACGCCGACGTCCGGCGAGGAGCCGGCCAGCGCAGCGAGTCCGTGCTCGGCTGCCGCCTCGACGACCTCGATCCAGATCGCGCCGGCCTCGGCGCGGGCGGTCCGGTTGTCGGGGTCGATCGTGACACCGCGCATCCGCTCCGTCTTGAGCAGGATCGTGTCGGACATGTCGCCCATCGCCGCGGCGCCGTGGCCGGTGCCCTGCGGGGCGATACGGAGGCCGTGGGCCTTCGCGAACGCGACCGTGGCGGCGACGTCGGCAGACGACTCGGGCAGCACGACGGCGGCCGGGTTCTGGTCGACGCTCAGGTTCCAGGCGAGGCGAGCCGAGTCCCACTCGAGGTCGCCGGGGGCGACCACCTCGCCGTCCAGCAGGTTCCGCAGCGGGCGGACATCCAGCCCGGTCTCATTCCTTGTCAGGATTTCGGTCATTCGTAGTCACCTCCGTAGCGGTAGTCACATGCTGCGGCCGCGGAGGGGTCGGGCGCATCGGCCCGGGGAGGGAACTCGCGTCAGCCCTGAGGACGAACCGGGCTCGTCCGGGCGGACGACGGCGCGGCATGGGCGATGCCGGCGTCCCCGCTGTTGCGCCACACCGGCCGGGAGCCGATCGAGACCGCGATCGCGGCGGCGACCAGTGCGGTGACGGCGCTGAGCGCGAAGGTGATCGTGAACGCCGACTCGGCCGGGACGGACGAGCCGCCGATCGTCCGTGCCGTGAGCAGCGCGGCGCCGACCTGGCCGCCGACGACGGCGCCGATCATGCGCACGACCGTGTTCATCCCGCCCGCCACGCCCATCTCGCGCGGGTGGACGTTGTCGGCGATCAGCCCCGCCATCGCGGCGAACGCAGCCCCGACGCCGAGCCCGAGCAGCGCGCTCGCGACCAGAACCGGGACCGGGTCGTCGTGCACGGCGGCGAACATGAGCGCAGCGACGCTGACGACCAGCATCCCTCCCGCAAGCGGCCACTTCGATCCGTAGCGCCGCCCGACCCCTCCGGCGAGCGGTCCGGCGACCAGCATCGCCAGCGAGCTCGGGAGCAGGTACAGGCCGGCTTTCGTGGCGCTCGCGCCGAAGCCGTAGCCACTCTTCGCATCGGTCACGACGAACGCCGGCAGGAGCACGAAGCAGCTGAAGAGGGCGAAGCCGGAGATCAGCGTGGCGATGTTCGTGAGCAGGATCGGCCGGTGCGCGAGCATGCGCAGGTCGACCATCGGCGAGCTCGAGCGCGCCTCGACGACGCCCCAGAGCACGAACAGCGCAGCCGAGAGCACGAACACCCCGACGAGCAGCGGCGATCCCCAGCCCCAGTGCTCGCCTTCGGTCAGGGCGAGCATCAGCGAGATCAGCGCTCCCGAGAGCAGCAGCGCCCCCGGCACGTCGACTCGCGAGGGGGAGCGAATCGGCGACTCGGGCACGAAGCGATCGATGAGAACCAGTGAGAGGGCGACTGGAATCGAGCCCAACAGGAAGAGCAGCCGCCAGGAGAAGTGGTCGACGATCAGGCCCGAGAGCACGATCCCGAAGCCACCGCCGACACCCCAGACGGCCGAGAGCAGGCCGATGCCGACCTTGACCCGGTCGGCCGGGAACTCGTCGCGGATGATCGCGAAGCTGAGTGGGAAGAGGGCGCCGCCCGCGCCGGAGACGACACGGAACGCGATCAGAGACCAGAGATCCCAGGCGAACGCGGCGCCGAGGCAGCCGGCGAGGAAGAGCCCGAGGCTGATCAGCAGCAGGCGCTCCTTGCCGAACTGGTCGCCGAGGCGGCCGAGGATCGGCGTCAGCACGGCGGCCGAGAGCAGAAAGCCGGTGAGCACCCAGGTCGTCCAGGCCGTGCTGGAGCCGAACGCCTCCTGGAACGTGCCCAGCGCCGGAAAGACCATCGTCTGCTGGAGCGAGAAGGCGGCTCCGGCCAGTGTCAGGATCGCGAGCGTGACGTTGTGATGCTGCCGCGCGGGATCCACCGCTCCACGCTACAGCCGCGGAGCGGTCGTCTGCGTCAGTGGACGCATGTCCAGCTCTCGGGACGTCAGAGTCGTCGCCAGAGGTCGACCGTCGGGACGCTGCGGTCGAAGCCGACCGCCTCGTAGGCGGCGCGTGCCGCGATGTGCGCGTCGTCGAGGCCGGTGTCGACGTGGGCGTAGCGGAGGCCGAGCGAGCGGAGATGGTCGAGCACGTGGATGTACATGAAGCGGGCCCAGCCTTCGCCGCGGCAAGACGGGTCGACGGCGCTGTTGTCGAGATGGCCGTAGCTGCGCTCGGGGAAGAGCCAGAAGGTGACGTAGCCGAAGACCCAGCCCGTGTCCTCGAGCACCCACACCTGCTCCGGATGCTCGGCGAACAGCCGACGGTTCTGCGCGGCCTTCCGCTCATCCCAGGTCTTGCCCGGGTCGGCCTGCACGGTCTCGTAGAGGTCGGATCCGAGCATCGCGACGAAGCTCTCCTGGATCGGCGCGTACGCGACGGTGGTCAGGCCGTCGATCGCGGGCAGGTCGGCTTCCGTCGCGTGACGGAGCAGAACGTCGTCCCGCTGGGCAATCACGCGCGGACGAGCGGCTTGTACTTGATCCGATGTGGCTCGAGCGCGTCGGCGCCGCGCGTCTCCTTGACCCAGTCGGCGTACTCCTCGTAGCTGCCCTCGAACCAGGTCACCTGACTGTCGCCCTCGAAGGCGAGGATGTGGGTCGCGATCCGGTCGAGGAACCAGCGATCGTGGGAGATCACGACGGCACAGCCGGCGAAGTCGAGCAGCGCCTCTTCGAGCGCGCGCAGCGTGTCGACGTCGAGGTCGTTCGTCGGCTCGTCGAGCAGGAGCACATTGCCGCCGCTGCGCAGCAGCTTCGCCAGGTGGACGCGGTTGCGCTCTCCGCCGGAGAGGTCGCTGACGCGCTTCTGCTGGTCGGAGCCGCGGAAGTTGAACCAGGAGACGTACTGGCGCGAGTTCACCTCCTTCTTGCCGAGCTCGATCATGTCCTGGTTGCCGGAGATCTCCTTCCAGACCGTGTTCTCCGGGGTCAGGTCGGCGCGCGCCTGGTCGACGTAGGCGAGCTCGACGGTGTCGCCGATCCGCAGCGCTCCCGCGTCCGGGGTCTCCTCGCCGGCGATCATCCGAAAGAGCGTCGTCTTGCCGGCCCCGTTCGGGCCGATCACGCCGACGATCCCGCCGGGCGGGAGCGAGAAGGTCATCTCCTCGACGAGCAGGCGGTCGCCGAAGCCCTTGCTGACGCCCTCGGCGTCGACGACGACGTCACCGAGCCGCGGGCCGGCCGGAATATGGATCTCGACCTTGTCGAGCTTGACGTTCTGATCGTCGGCGAGCAGCTTCTCGTACTGCGTCAGCCGCGCCTTCGCCTTCGCATGGCGCGCCTTCGGGCTCGCGCGCACCCACTCGAGCTCGCGGGCGAGCGTGCGGCGCCGCGCCGACTCCTGCTTCTCCTCGACGGCGAGCCGCGCCTGCTTCTGCTCGAGCCAGGACGAGTAGTTGCCCTCGAACGGCAGCCCCTTGCCGCGGTCGAGCTCGAGGATCCAGCCGGCGACGTTGTCGAGGAAGTAGCGATCGTGCGTGACGGCGACGACGGTGCCCTTGTACTGCTCCAGGAACCGTTCCAGCCACGCCACCGACTCGGCGTCCAGGTGGTTCGTCGGCTCGTCCAGGAGGAGCAGGTCGGGCGAGGAGAGAAGCAGCTGCGCGAGGGCGACCCGCCGCCGTTCGCCGCCCGACAGCGTCGTCACGTCGCGGTCGCCGTCGGGCAGCCGCAGCGCGTCCATGGCGCGGTCGAGCGTCGCGTCGAGGCTCCACGCGTCGGCACGGTCGATCTGCTCCTGCACCTTCGCCTGCTCCTCGAGGAGGGCGTCGAAGTCCGCGTCCGGCTCGGCGAACTGCGTCGAGATCCGGTTGAAGCGATCGAGCAGGTCGCGCAGCTCGCGGACGCCGTCCTCGACGTTCTCGCGGACCGTCTTCGCGGGGTCGAGCTCCGGCTCCTGGGCGAGCATGCCGACGCTGGCACCGGGCGCGAGCTCGGCGACGCCGCTCGACGGCTCCTCCAGCCCGGCCATGATCCGGAGCAGCGTCGACTTGCCCGCCCCGTTCGGGCCGAGCACGCCGATCTTGGCGCCGGGCAGGAAGCTGAGCGAGATGTTCGCCAGCACCTGCCGGTCGGGGCCGTAGAACTTGTCGGCCCGGTACATCGTGAAGACGTAGTCGCTCACCGTCCGGGCACGATAGCCATAGGCTCCGTCCGTGCCCGGTCGCACCTTCGAAGACTTCACACCAGGCCAGGTGTACGAGCTCGGTAGCCGTACGGTGACCGAGGAGGAGATCGTCGACTTCGCGCGCCGGTTCGACCCGCAGCCGTTCCATCTCGACCCGGAAGCGGCTCGCGAGTCCGTCTTCGGCGGCCTGATCGCGAGCGGCTGGCACACCGGCGCGATGTGGATGCGCCTCTACGTCGACTCGATGCTCGGCGACTCCGACGGACGCGGCTCGCCGGGCGTCGAGGAGCTTCGCTGGCTTGCGCCGGTCCAGTCCCGGGGACACGCTCTCAGGTCGCCTGACCGTGCTCGACGTCACGCCGTCGGCGAGCCGGCCTGACCGCGGCACGATCCGGATCCGCGGTGAGATGGTCAACCAAGACGGCGTGACCGTGATGTCGATGACCTCACGCGGCCACTTCGGCCGGCGCAAGAGCTCCTAACGCAATGAGACTCTGAGTCGCCGGGGGCGCTGGGCGGCGCGATGCTGCGTCCTCGGTCGCGCCGATATGCCTGCATATCGACGCTCCCTGCGTCCTTGCCTCGCACCGCCCAACGCCCGCCGGCGACGAGGCCCCATCACGTTAGAAGCTCTGTCGCTCAGTAGGCTTCCGCCATGAGCGAGCTCGGCCTCTTCCCGCTCGGGATCGTGCTCCTTCCGACCGAGCAGATCCCGCTGCACATCTTCGAGGACCGCTACCAGGAGCTGATCGGAGAGTGCATGGACGAGGACCGCGAGTTCGGGCTCGTCTACGCCGACGAGGCCGGGCTGCGCGAGATCGGGACGCGCGCTGCGGTGACCGAGGTGCTCGACCGCTTCGACGACGGGCGCCTGAACATCGTCGCCGAGGGCCGCGAGCGATTCCGGCTCGTCGAGCTGACCGAGGGACGCTCCTTCCAGACCGGGATCGTCGAGGCGATCGCGGACGAGCCCGACGCAGCCGACCCCGAGGACACCGAGCACGCGCTCGAGCTCTACCACCGCCTCGTCGAGCTGACCGGCGCGGAGGTCGAGGAACCGCGGCTCGACGTCGAGCAGCTCTCGTTCGAGCTCGCCGGCCGCTTCGAGTTCGCCCCCGAGCTGAAGCAGCGGCTGCTGCAGCTGACCTCGGAGCGCGCCCGGATGAAGCTGCTCGCCGAGCTCCTGGCCGGCGCGGCGGCTGCCGTCGAGCGCGAGCGGGAGATCGCCGAGCGTGCCCACGGCAACGGCAAGGTCGACCCCAGGGGCTGACACGTACCATGGCGTCATGGCCGTAACCGCTCACGCGAAGCTCGACGTCCAGCGCATCCGCGCCGACTTCCCCTACCTCGAGGAGCTCGCGAACGGCAAGCCCGTCGCCTTCCTCGACTCGGCCGCGTCGACCCAGAAGCCGCGCCAGGTGCTGGACGCGATGCACGACTTCTACTCGCATCGGTATGCGAACGTGCACCGCGGCGTCTACCGGCTCGCGGAGCGCGCGACCGAAGGCTACGAGGGCGCCCGCGAGAAGGTGCGCGCGTTCGTCAACGCCCCCTCGACGCGCGAGGTCGTCTTCACTCGCAGCGCCACCGAGGGGATCAACCTCGTCGCCTACGCCTGGGGACTCGAGAACCTCGGCCCCGGCGACGTGGTCGTGATCACCGAGCTCGAGCACCATTCGAACTTCGTCCCGTGGCAGTTCGTCGCCAACCGCACCGGCGCGAGCTTCAAGCACATCCCGATCGACGACGCAGGCGAGCTGCAGTTGGACGCGCTCGACGAGATCGCGGCGTCGGGAAAGGTCAAGGTCGTCGCCAACAACCTCGTCTCGAACTCGCTCGGCACGATCAACCCGGTCGAGAAGCTCGCCGCGTGGGCGCACGAGCAGGGAGCGATCATGGTCGTCGACGCGGCGCAGGCTGCGCCGCACCGGCCGATCGACGTCCAGGCGCTCGGCTGCGACTTCCTCGCGATCTCCTCGCACAAGCTCTGCGGACCGAGCGGGGTCGGCGCGCTCTGGGGCAAGGCCGAGCTGCTCGAGCAGATGTCGCCGTTCAACCTCGGCGGCGAGATGATCCGCTCGGTCACGCTCGACCGGACGAGCTGGAACGAGCTGCCGTACAAGTTCGAGGCCGGCACGCCCGCGATCGCAGAGGCATACGGCTTCGGCGTCGCGATCGACTACCTCTCCGAGATCGGTCTCGAGGCGATCGAGCGCCACGAGCACGAACTGACGGAGTACGCGCTCGGAAAGCTCTCGGAGCTCGACTTCGTGCGCATCTTCGGCCCGCCCGTCGAGCGGCGCGCCGGGATCGTCTCCTTCGACGTCGCCGGGATCCACCCGCACGACGTGGCCCAGATCCTGGACTGGGAAGGCGTCGCCGTCCGTGCCGGTCACCACTGCACGCAGCCGTTGATGGCCCGCCTCGGCGTCGCCGCGACCACGCGCGCGAGCTTCTACCTCTACACGATCCCCGAGGAGATCGATCGCCTCGTCGAGGGGCTGCACAAGGTCAAGCAACACCTTGGTTGAGATCAACCCAGCCTGATGTCTGAATTCGACCAGCTGTACAGGGAGGTCATCCTCGACCACTACAAGAACCCGCGCGGGCACGGGCTGCTCGACGCCGCCGACGCGCAGGCGGAGGGCCAGAACCCGCTCTGCGGCGACGAGGTGACCGTCTCGCTTCGCTTCGAGGGCGAGACGATCTCCGAGGTCGGCTTCGAGGGCCGCGGCTGTGCGATCTCGCAGGCGGCCACGTCGATGCTGACGGAGATCGTCGTCGGGCGCAGTGCCGAGGACGTGGCGCGGATGCCGAAGGAGGAGCTGCTCGAGGAGATCGGGATCCCGCTGACTCCGGTCCGGCTCAAGTGTGCGCTCCTCGGCCTCGGCGTGCTGAAGGTGGCGCTGCACAAGTCGAAGGGAACGCCGCTGCCGGACGAGTGGACGCAGGGCGACGACCTGACGATCGCCTAGTGGCGACCGTCGACGTCTGCCCGGTCGCGGAGCTGCCGCCGGGGCACGTGAAGATCATCTGGACGGGCCCGCTCGCGATCGGCGTCTACAACTGCGACGGCAGCTACTACGCGCTCGAGGACCGCTGCTCGCACGACGACGGGCCGCTCTGCGAGGGTGAATGGGAGCCGGACGAGTGCATCGCGATCTGCCCTCGCCACGGATCGCGCTTCGACATCACGACGGGCCGCCCGCTGACCTTGCCGGCCTACGAGCCGGTCGACACCTTCCCGGTGAAGGTCGAGGACGGCTGGGTGAAGGTCGAGGTCGGCTAACCGCGTTCGGGCCGGCGTTCGCGCAGGCTCGCGACGAACGCCTCCGGATCGTCGACCGAGAGCGCGACACGACGGTACTGGTCCCCGGTCAGGTCGATCACGACGGCGCGCTCGCGGTCGTCGACGTCCAGGAACGACCACGTCCCGTGCTCGCGGAAGCGGCCGCGCTGCGTCGTCCCGAACGGCGGCGTCGAGAGGCCGATCCTGAAGGCGAGCGCTCTAGGTGGGTCGGTGAGCGCGATCGAGACGGCCGCGATCGACGTGTAGGGGACCCTCACCTCCCTCGTCAGGGTCGCGGCGCGGTCGAGGCCGGCGTAGCGGACGACGAGCGCATCCTCGTCGAGATCGATCCGCCTGCTCACGCTGACATGGTACGTCGCGGCGGCCTGCTACATTCTCGATATCCGCGGAAAGGAGGTGGTCCGGCAGTGGAGATTTCCAGTACGGGCAGTGGAGGTGCCAGCCGGTAGGGACGTGCCCCTAGGACCTGCAAGGGGAATCGTCTAGCCAGCGTAGGGGGCTCGCGGAAGGTGTCCGGTGACGGACGTCACACGCGCCGCTTCGGCAGGAAGCGTCTCTGCCAATACAGGCTGGTACCGAGGATTGAAGGGCCGCGAAAGCGGCCCTTCGTCCGTTTTTTTGCCGTCGCATGCCCGAAATCCGCGGAAGCGGATTCCGGGCGCGCAAACCCCTGAAGGGTCGCTTCGCTCCCGGCTCTGGCCGCCTCAATCGTTAGTCGTCGCCCGGCGGAGCTGCTCGTCGAGCGGGACGAGCGGGATGCCGAAGGTGTCGACGGCGTCGGAGTTCGAGACAACGTTGTCGCCGGCGGCGAGCATCTTCAGCTGGTCGCGCGTCACCGGCGGCTTCGGCAGCTTCTCCAGCACCGCGGCCTGCATCCGCATCAGCCCGAACGGGACGTGGACGCTCAACCGGTGCGCGCCCTGCGCCTGCTTCAGCCGCGACCAGAACTCGTTCCAGGTGACCGCGTCCGGCCCACCGAGCTCGAAGGTCCGGTTCGCCGCCTCCGGCTTCTCGATCGCAGCCGCGAAGTAGGCCGCCACGTCGTCGAGCCAGATCGGCTGGATCCGCTGCGTCCCGGGCCCGACGATCGGCGTCACCGGCGCCAGCTTGGCGATCTTCTTGAACTGGCCGAGAGCGCCGCCGTCGCGCCCGAAGACGAAGCTCGGCCGGAAGATCACGTGCTCGAGCCCGGACGCCTTCACGTCCTGCTCCATCTGCCACTTCGCCCCGTAGTAGGGGACGAGGTCCTTCGTCTCCTCGGTGGTCCCGAGCGCGGACATCAACACGAACCGCCGCACGCCGGCGTCGCGGGCGGCCTCGAGCAGGTCGCGGGTCCCTTGCTCCATCACGCGCTCGAACTCCTCGGGCTTGCCGCTGAGGAGCGCGACGAGATGGACGACGGCGTCCTGCCCGTCGACTGCCCGGCGCAGGCTCTCCGGATCGGTCATCGACCCCGGAACCGCCTCCTGGCTCGGCAATTCGGCGCTCGAGCCCGCGGTGTGCTCGAGCACCCGCACCGTGTGACCGTCGTCGACGAGCCGCTGGACGATCGCGGGGCCGACGAAGCCTGTCGCGCCGGTGACGAGGATCCTCACGACTCGAAGTTCTTCCAGTAACGGCTCGGTGTCGGCCCCTTCTGGCCCTGGTACTTGGAGCCGAGCCCACCCGACCCGTACGGCTTCTCGGCGGGCTCGCTCAGCTGGACGAACGAGAGCTGGCCGATCTTCATCCCGTGGTAGATCGTGATCGGGAGGTTCGCGACGTTCGAGAGCTCGAGCGTGACGTGACCGTCCCAGCCCGGGTCGATGAACCCCGCCGTCGAGTGGATCAGCAGGCCGAGCCGACCCAGCGAGCTCTTCCCCTCGAGGCGCGCGACGAGGTCGTCGGGCAGCCGCACGCGCTCGAGCGTCGAGCCGAGCACGAACTCGCCCGGGTGGAGGATGAACGGCGTCTCGTCGTCGATCTCGACGAGCTCTGTCAGCTCCTCCTGCTCCTGCTTCACGTCGATGTAGGGGTAGCGGGAGTTGCGGAAGACGCGGAAGTAGCGGTCGACGCGGACGTCGAGGCTCGACGGCTGCATCAGCGAGTCGTCGTACGGCTCGACCTCGATCCTTCCCTCGTCGAGCAGCCGTCGGATCGTCACGTCGCTGAGAACCACGCGCGGATTCTACGGTCCCCCGCCCCGCTGGTCGGGACCGCCGGAGACGCGGGTCCGTTGCAAAAAGGACGTTTTCCACATACTGTTCCCGCCCCGTGTCGATGCTGTTCGAGCAGATGGAGCCGAACGAGCGCTTCCGCGCGCGGCGTGAGGAGGCGCGCCGACGGCGCAAGCGGCGCCGCGCGGTCGCATTCGGACTCCTGCTCGGCGTGACGGCGACGGCCACGCTCGGCGCGCGCTTCGTCATCGACGACGAGCCCGCCGCGAATGCCGGCGCGACGCAGACACCCGTTGCGAAGCCGGCGGCCAAGCCCGTGCCCGTGAAGCAGCCGCGCGCGCTGCCGGACGAGGTGCGCGGAATCCACGTGACGATGGCGCTCGCATCGCTCGACGGCAAGCTCGCGGAGTACCTGAAGCTGGTCGACGAGGGGATGAACACGATCCAGCTCGACGTCAAGGACGAGAACGGCGAAATCGGCTTCATCCCGTCGGCGGTGCCGCTGGCGACCACCGTCGGCGCCGCCAAGTCGTACTACCGGCCGCGCGAGGCGGCGAGGCTGGTCCATCGCCAGGGCGTCTACCTGATCGGCCGCGTCGTCACCTTCGAGGATCCGCGCCTCTCGGAGGGGAAGCCGGAGCTCGCGATCAAGAATCCCGACGGGTCGGTCTGGCACAACCACGCCGGCCTCGGCTGGACGAATCCGTACGACAAGCGGGTCTGGGACTACAACGTCTCGATCGCAGAGGTCGCCGCGCGCGCGGGCTTCGACGAGATCCAGTTCGATTACGTCCGCTTCCCCACCGACGGCGACGTCGACTCGATCGTCTACCCGAAGAAGTCGGCGACCCCGCCGGGCTGGGTGATCGCGCAGTTCGTCCACTACGCGACGCAGCGCCTGAAGCCGCTCGGAGTGCGCGTCTCGGCGGACGTCTTCGGCCTCTCGGCCACGCGCGACCTCGGCATCGGCCAGGTCCCGCGGCGGATCTCGAAGTACGTCGACGCGATCTATCCGATGGTCTACCCGTCGCACTACGGTGCCGGCGAGTACGGGCTCGAGAACCCGAACGCGTCCCCGGGCGCCACCGTCGAGTGGTCGCTCGCCGACTTCCGGCGTGAGCTGAAGAACGGCAAGGCGGAGCTGATCCCGTGGCTGCAGGACTTCTCCTACGGCCGCACGTACGGGCTCGCCGACGTCAAGGCGCAGATCGAGGCGGCCCGGCTGATGGGCGCACGCGGCTACCTGCTCTGGAACCCGCTCGGGATCTACACGCCGGGCGCCTTGGCACCGGCTTCGTAACACCCGTTACACTCGCGGCCCAATGGCGATCGGCGACGTGATGAGGACGCGTGTCGTGACCGTCGAGCCGGGCGACTCGGCCCGCCTGGCGGTGCTGCGGATGCTGGAGGAAGGCGTCGGCTCCGTTGCCGTCTGCGACGGGGGCAAGCTCGTCGGCATCTTCACGGAGCGCGACGTGCTCGCACTCGCCGGCGACGGCACCGATCTCGACGCCGTCCGGGTCGGCGACGTGATGACGCGCGATCCGGTCACGGTCGACGTCGACGTCCAGATCCTCGACGCGGCCCGGCTGATGGGCGAGCGCCGGATCCGGCACGTGCCGGTCGTCCAGGGCGACCACCTGCTCGGGATGATCGGCATCCGCGACGTCCTCGGCAGCCTCGTCGAGCGTGCCTGGCAGGCCCGCGACACCGACGCGCACGACACGGCGCGCTCGCTCTTCAGGCGCGACTAAGGCGCAAGCCGCGTCTGCGACCACGCGTCGCCGTCCCGCTCGTAGCGGATGCGGTCGTGCAGGCGGTCGTCGCCGTGCTCCCAGAACTCGTACGCGTCCGGGACGAGACGGAGCCCGCCCCAGTGCGGTGGCAGCGGCACGTCCTCCCCGAACGTGTCCTGCGCATCCGCGTAGAGCCGCTCCAGCTCGGCCCGATCGGCCAGCGGCCGGCTCTGCGGTGAGGCCCAGGCGGCGAGCCGGCTGCCGAGCGGCCTGGTGCGGAAGTACGCCGCCGACTCCTCGGCCGTGACCCGCTCGACGCGCCCCTCGATCCGCACCTGCCGGCCCAGCAGCTGCCAGTGGAAGAGCAGCGCCGCCTGAGGGTTCGCCGCCAGCTCGTCGCCTTTCCGGCTCTCGTAGTTGGTGTGGAAGGCGAAGCCGCGCTCGTCGGCGCCCTTCAGCAGCACCATCCGGGCCGACGGCCTGCCCTCTGACGTCGCCGTCGCGAGCGCCATCGCCTCCGGCACCGGCAGCGCGGCGGCGCGCGCGTCCTCGAACCAACGCTCGAACTGGCGCAGCGGGTCGGGGTCGAGCTCGCGCTCCTCCATCGCCCCGAGAGTATTCGCGGCTGAGCTACCCTGCTGAACCGATGGCTACGACGAAGACGATCGACATCCGCACCGCGATTCCCGGCCCCCGCTCGCAGGAGCTGCTCGAGCGGAAGCAGCGCGTGATCGCGAACGCGAAGTCGATCGTGCTCCCGATCGTGGCGCACGAGGGCCGCGGTTCCACGCTCACCGACATCGACGGCAACACCTTCATCGACTTCACCGGCGGCGTCGGCTGCCTCAACACCGGCCACGCGCATCCCCGCGTCGTCGAGGCCGCGACCGAGCAGCTCGCCCGCTTCGCGCACACCGACTTCACCGTCGTCCCGTATGAGCCGTACATCGAGCTCGCGGAGCGCCTGCTCGCAAAGGCGCCGTTCCGGAGCCCGGCCAAGGCCGCCTTCTTCAACGCCGGCACCGAGGCCGTCGAGAACGCCGTCAAGTTCGCACGGCTGTATACGAAGCGTCCCGCCGTGATCGCCTTCGAGGGCGCCTTCCACGGCCGCACGCTGCTCGCGATGACGCTGACGTCGCGGCCGCATCCGTACAAGCTCGGGATGGGCCCGCTGGCGCCGGAGGTCTACCGGGCGCCGTTCCCGTCCGACTACCGCGGCCCCGACACCGAGACCGCTCTCGCCGAGCTCCGCCGGATGTTCCTGACGCAGGTGGCCGCCGAGCAGGTCGCGGCGATCATCGTCGAGCCCGTCCAGGGCGAGGGCGGCTTCCTGCCCGCGCCGCAAGCGTTCCTGGAGGGGCTCCGGGCGATCTGTGACGAGCACGGGATCTGCCTGATCGCCGACGAGGTGCAGACCGGCTTCGCGCGCACCGGCAAGCTCTTCGCGATCGAGCACTTCGGCGTCGAGCCCGACCTGATCACGGTCGCGAAGTCGATCGCCGCCGGGCTGCCGCTGTCGGGCGTGCTCGGCAAGGCGGAGATCCTCGACGCCGCACACGACGGCGCCGTCGGCGGCACGTACGTCGGCAACCCGGTCGCACAGGCCGCCGCGCTCGCCGTCCTCGACGTGATCGAGGACGAGAACCTGAACGAGCGCGCCGTCCAGATCGGCGAGACGATGCGGGCACGGATGCTCGCCTGGCAAGAGCGGTTCGCCGCGATCGGCGAGGTGCGCGGCCTCGGCGCGATGCTCGCGATCGAGCTCGTCGACGACCGCGCCACGAAGCAGCCGGCGCCGAAGCTCGCTCAGGCCGTGATCGACGCCTCGATGCAGCGCGGCCTGCTCCTGCTGAAGGCAGGCGTCTACGGCAACGTGATCCGCGTGCTCTGTCCGCTCGTGCTCACGGACTCCGAGCTGGACGAAGCGCTGAGCGTCTGGGAAGACGCGCTGGACGCACGTTCTGGCGTAGGTTTTTCGGGCAGCGCGGAACGGTACGTTTCGTGGCTGTGGGCCAGTTGATTGCGGACCGATACGAGCTGAAGGAAACGGTTGGGACGGGCGGCATGTCGACCGTCTACTGCGCCTTCGACACCCTGCTCGAGCGGCGCGTCGCGCTGAAGATCCTGCACGACCAGTACGGCGGCGACGAGGAGTACGTCGAGCGCTTCCGCCGCGAGGCACGTGCGGTCGCGCAGCTCTCGCATCCGAACATCGTCACCGTGATCGACCGCGGCGAGGAGGACGGGAAGCAGTTCATCGTCTTCGAGCTCGTCGACGGCGAGAACCTGAAGGAGCTCGTCGAGCGAGGCGGACCGCTGCCGGTGCGGCGGGTGCTGGAGCTCGGGCTCGAGGTCGGGCGCGCGCTCGCGTTCGCGCACGCGCAGGGGCTCGTCCATCGCGACGTCAAGCCGCAGAACGTGCTCCTCAACGGGGACGGGCGCGCGAAGGTGACCGACTTCGGCATCGTCCGGTCGCTCGACGCGGTCGGCCAGACCGAGACCGGCACGGTCCTCGGCACGAGCCACTACATCGCGCCGGAGCAGGCGCGGGGCGAGCGGGTCGACGCGCAGACTGACGTCTACTCGTTCGGCGTCGTCCTGCACGAGCTGCTCACCGGCGAGGTGCCGTACGCGGGCGACAACTTCCTCTCGGTTGCGATGAAGCACGTCAACGAGCCGGTGCCGAGCGTGCTCGACAGCCGCCCCGATGCACCGATCCGGCTCGCGACGCTGATCGAGCGGTGCCTGGCGAAGCAGCCCGCCGACCGCCCCGCCTCGATGGACGAGGTCGTCGCAGAGCTCGAGGCGGTCCGCAACGAGCTCGACGCGAAGGAGAGCGGCGAGGGGACGATGATCATGCGCAAGCCGGCTGCCGTTCCCGTCCGGGCGCCGCGCCAGAAGCGCCGGCGCGCACCGCGCGATCGCCGCGTCCCGGTCTGGCCGCTGGTGCTGGGGCTGCTGTTGCTCGCGGCCGTCGTCGGCGCGATCCTGCTCGCGACCCGGGACGACACGACGCCGGACGTCACCCCCGGTGGCATACCGGTGGGCCTGCAGGGCGTGGCCTCCTACGATCCGCCCCCCGGTGACGGCGAGGAGCACAGCGAACGGGTGGGCGATGCGACGGATGGTGACCCCGCCACCTACTGGACGACCGAGAGCTACCGTGCCTTCTCGAAACCGGGCGTCGGACTCGTGCTCGAGGCGGATGGGACGCCGGCGGCGCTGACGCTGACGACCGACACGCCCGGGTTCACCGCCGAGATCCGCGCCGGCGCCTCGCCCGATGGCCCGTTCGACACCGTCGTCGGCGCGAGCAAGACCACCTCGGAGACGACCGCCTGGGAGCTCGACGAGTCGGACGCGCGCTACTTCGCCGTCTGGATCACCGACCTGGATCGCGTCGCGCACGTCAACGAGGTGAAAGCCTCCTAGAACAGCGTCACAATGGGGCGCGTGGAGGCCGCCGAGCGCAAGCTGGCCACCGTGCTCTTCGCTGACCTCGTCGGCTCGACGGCGCTCGGCGAGCAGCAGGACCCGGAGCGAACACGAGCGCTCCTGGAGCGCTTCTACGACGCCATGGCCGACGAGATCGGCCGGGCCGGCGGCACGGTCGAGAAGTTTGCGGGCGATGCGGTCATGGCCGTCTTCGGCGTCCCCGAGGCGCACGAGGATCACGCCGAGCGGGCCTTGCACGCGGCGCTCGCGATGCAGCGCCGCCTCGCGACCGACTTCGACGGGGCGCTCGCCCTCCGAATCGGCGTCGACACCGGCGAGGTCGTCGCTGGACGCGCGCGCGAGGGGAGCTCGTTCGTCACCGGCGACGCCGTCAACGTCGCCGCGCGGCTCGAGCAGGCGAGCGAGCCCGGCACGATCGTCATCGGCGCCCGCACTGCCGAGGCGGTCCGCGGTGCCTTCGAGCTCGGGCCGGCATTCGAGGTGGATGCGAAGGGGAAGTCGGATCCGGTCGTCGCGCAAGAGCTCGTCCGGGCGCTGACGCTGATGCGGCCGCGCGGCCTGCGCGGCGGCGCGCGGGCGTTCGTCGGTCGCGACACGGAGCTGGCGCTGCTGCAGGCGATCTACGGTCATGCCGCCCAGCAGGGCGAGCCGCACGTCGTCACGCTGATGGGGGACGCGGGGGTCGGCAAGACGACGCTCGTGCGCGAGCTCTGGCGCTGGCTCTCCGAGCAGGTGCCGCAGCCGCTCCAGCGCACCGGGCGCTGTCTCGCGTACGGCCACGTCACCTACTGGGCGCTAGGGGAGATCCTCCGCGAGCAGCTCGGGATCCTCGAGAACGAGGAGCAGGAGTCGGTGCGGCGGCGCCTGGGCGAGCGGGAGATCCTCGGTCTCGCCCTCGGCCTCGACGTCGCGGGCGAGGCGCACCCCCTCGCCGTGCGCGAGCTCTTCCAGGAGGCGTGGGTCGAGCTCCTCGGCGAGCTGACCGCGGCGACGCCGACGGTCGTGCTGGTCGAGGACCTGCACTGGGCCGAGGATCCGCTGCTCGACCTGCTCGAACGGGTCGCCCGCGACGTACGTGGGCCGCTGCTCGTGATCGGCACCGCCCGTCCCGAGCTCCTCGACCGCCGTCCGGCCTGGGGTGGTGGCCGCCGCAACGCCTCGCTCGTATGGCTGGACGCGCTCTCGCCGGTCGAGTCGGCTGCGATGCTCGACGAGCTGGTGCCGGGCGAGCTCTCCCCTGAGACGCGGCAAGCATTGGTCGAGCGGGCGGAGGGAAACCCGTTCTTCCTCGAGGAGCTGCTCGCCGCCTTCGTCGAGACGAGAGCCGTCGTCGAGGACCTGCCCGACTCCGTCCAGGCGATTCTCTCGGCCCGCGTCGACCGGCTGGCGAGCGGCGACAAGGCGGCGTTGCAGGCGGCCTCCGTGATCGGCCGGATCTTCTGGAGCGGCCCGACCCTGGAGCTGGTCGGCGGCGAGCCCGTCGACTGGGCAGCCCTCGAGGACCGCGACTTCATCCGCCGCCGGCCGGGCTCGTCGCTCGGCGGCGAGACGGAGTACGCGTTCAAGCACGCGCTCACGCGCGAGGTCGTCTACGGCAGCGTCCCAAAGGCGCGCCGCGCGAGGCTCCATGCCGCCTTCGCCGCCTGGCTCGAGCGCACGGGCGGCGGGCGCGACGAGGACGCGGCTTTGCTCGCCCACCACTTTGCGCAGGCGGCGGGGCGCGAGGACGCCGATCTCGCCTGGGCCGACGCGCCCGACGAGCTCGAGCGCTTGCGCGTTCGCGCCGTCCGCTGGCTCCGCCGCGCCGCCGACCTGGCGATCAGGCGCTACGACCTCGACGAGGGCGTCGCTGACCTCCAACGCGCGCTCGAGCTCTGCGAGCCGCATGAGCGGTCCGGGCTCTGGCGCGAGATCGGCCGCGCCAGCGCGCTCAAGTTCGACGGCGAGCGCTTCTGGGAGGCGATGAAGCGCGCCGTCAAGCTGACCGACGACCCAGAGGAGCAGGCGGACATCCTGGGCGACCTGGCGTTCCAGACCGCGATCCGGTCGGGCATGTGGCCGCGCCGCCCCGAGCACGACGAGATCGAGGGCTGGATCCAGCAGGCGCTCGAGCTCGCGGAGCCGGAGAGCCCCGGGCGTGCCCGAGCGCTGATCGCGCGCGCGTACTGGAATCCCTCCGAGGAGCGTGCCGCGGCGCTCGAAGGGAGTGCGCTCGCCGAGCGGTCGGGCGATCTCGTGCTGCGCTCGTACGCGTGGGGTGCGCGCGCGTCGGCCGCGTTCGCGGAGCGCAAGTACGGGGAGTCGTTCGACTGGGCGTACAAGCGGGTCGAGCTGATTCCGGAGCTCGCAGACCCCGACCATCACACCGAGATCTACGAGGAGCTGGTCCCGCCGGCTGTGCTGACCGGCCGCTTCGAGGAGGCGCTGCGGCTCGTCGACGCGCACGAAAAGCTCTCACGGCGGCTGACGCCGCATCACCGGATCCACGCGATCGCGATGGAGCTCGAGGTGAAGGAGCTGATGGGCGAGTGGACGTCGATCCGCGAGCGTGCGCCGCTCGTCGAGCGCCTCGTCGCCGAGAACCTCGGCACGCCGTGCATCCGGAACTCGCGCTCGCTGCTCGTGGAGGCGGTCGCGCACGCCTACGCCGGCGCGGACGACTCTGCGCGGCGGCTCGAGGAGCGGGCGCTCGAGATCGCCTTCGAGGGATTCGGCTTCAGGCTATTCGGCCCGCGCGTCCGGCTCGCCCTGCTCCGCAACGAGCTCGACGCCGTCGAGGAGATGATCGACGAGACCGTGGCCCGTCGTGGGCACGACTGGATGGTGACGTCTGCGATGGTGACCACTCGCCTGGACGGTCTCCTCGCGCTCGGCCGGCTGGAGGACGTCGAGCGGGAGGCGGCACCGCTCGCGGAGGTCAGCTCGGTCCTGCGTCCCTTCGCGCTGCGCGCGCTGGGCCTGGCCCGCCAGGACGAGGCACTGCTCCGTGATGCGATCGAGGGTTTCGAGGGGTACGGCCTCGGCTTCTACGCCGAGGAGACGAGGCGACGGCTAGTACTCGAGGCCTGAGCGCCGTTCGTGGCGTTCGAGCGCGAGCTCGATCAGCCGGTCGAGCAGCGCGCCGTACGGGATCCCGGAAGCCTCGAACAGGCGCGCGTAGACGCTCGTCGAGGTGAAGCCTGGGATCGTGTTGATCTCGTTCACGACGACCTCGCCGCCCTCGCGCACGAAGAAGTCGACGCGCGCCATCCCTTCGCACTCGGTCGCGATGAACGAGTCGACCGCGAGCTCCTGGACGCGGGCCGCGGTCTCCTCGGGGATCCGGGCGGGGACGATGATGTCCGAGCCGCCCGCGTCGTACTTGGCCGCGTAGTCGTACCACTCGGCGTGCGGGACGATCTCTCCGACGACGGACGCGAGCGGGGCGGGGCGGACGTTGCCGAGGACGCCGCACTCGACCTCGGTGCCGGCGACGAACTCCTCGACGAGCACTTTTTCGTCGTGCCGCCGCGCGAGCGCAACCGCCGCCTCGAGCTCGGCCTCGTCGTGCGCCTTCGAGATCCCGACCGACGAGCCGAGCCGTGCCGGCTTGACGAAGACCGGGTAGCCGAACGGGTTCTGGATCTCGTCCCCGAGCCGGAGCGTCACGTTCGGTGCGACCGGGATCCCGCGGTCGCGCAGCACGGCCTTGAAGAGGTCCTTGTCCATGCAGAGCGCCGACGCCGCGACGCCCGCTCCGACGTAGGGGACGCCCGCGAGCTCGAGCAGGCCCTGGACGGTGCCGTCCTCGCCGAAGGGGCCGTGCAGCACCGGCAGCACGACGTCCACGGCGCCGAGCGCCTCGGCCGGCTTCGAGTCGGCCAGCACCGGCAGCGTCTCCGCGACGCCTTGTAACAAACTGTTACTTGGCCCCTCGAGCTCCCAGCGGCCGTCACGGCCGATCGCGATCGTCGTCGTCTCGTAGCGCTCCGGGTCGAGCGCCTCGAGCACGGAGCGGGCGGAAGCAAGCGAGATCTCGTGCTCGCTGGAACGGCCGCCGGCGACGACGGCGACGCGAATTCGCCTGCTCATTCGTCGGCGGGAGGCGCCTCGAAGCGGCCGACGACGATCACGACCGTCGTTCCCTGCTCGGCGTTGGACCCGCCCTCGGGATCCTGCGAGAGCACCTTTCCGTCCAGATCCTCCGTGTCGACGATCTCCTCGACCGACTGCACCTCGAAGCCGGATTGGGTGAGCTGGGCGGTCGCGTCCGCTTCGGTCAGGCTGGTCACGTCCGGCACCTGCGAGGTCTGCGGGCCCTTCGAGACCTGAAGCGTGATCGCGGAGCCCTTGCTCTGCTGCGTCCCGGCGGCGGGGTTCTGTCCGACGACGACGCCCTCGGGCTGGTCGGCGTCGTCCACGTCCTCGCGCGACACCGCGAAGCCGGCTCCCTGCAGCGTCGACTCGGCGCTCTCGAAGGGCATCCCGACCACGTTCGGCACGGAGACCGGTTTCGGCCCCTTCGAGTAGTTGACGCGGACGGTCGTCCCTTCGAGCACCTCGGTCCCCGACTTCGGCGCGGTTGCGAGCACGGTGTCCACCGGCTCGAGCGAGTTGATGCCGACCGGGTTCGCCTTCAGCCCTGCCGCGGTCAGGTCCGAGACGGCCTGGTCGCGGTCGCGGCCGACGACGTTGGGCACGATCACCTTCTTCGGCCCGGTCGAGACGGTGATGGTGACGAAGTTGCCGCGCTCGGTCCGGTCGCCGGGCTGGGGATCCTGGGCGAAGACCTGTCCGACCGGGATGTCGGCGTTGTCGGTGCGCTCGACCAGCTCCTTGAGCCCGGCCTCCTGGATCTGTTGGACGGCGAGCCGCTCGACGCTGCCGACGACGTCGGGGACGGCGACGGGCTTGGCGGCGCTCAGCTGCGACTGCACCTCCTGCCAGGCGAACCAACCGCCGACGAGCGCGAGCCCGACCACGAGCACGCCGAGGAGCCACGGCCAGATCGCGCGGCGTCGCGCCGGCTCGTCGTACTCGTAGTAGCGGCCCGGCGTGTAGGTCGTGCCTCCCGCAGCTGTGGGGACGGCGGGACGGATCGTGGTTGCCGCCTCGCCCGCGTCCGTGCGCGAGAGCACCGTCGTCGCCGCCTCGGCCGTCTCTGCGGAGACGCCGATCCCGCGGGCGATCCGCTCGAGGTCGGAGTCCATCTCCTCGGCGGAGTGGTAGCGGTCGGCCGGATCCTTCGCGAGCGCGCGCAGCGCGACGTAGTCGAGGTCGCGTGGGATCTCGGCGCGGTGCGACGAGGGTGGGGCGGGAATCTGCGAGAGGTGCTTCATCGCGATCTCGACCGGCGTCTCGCCGTTGAAGGGGACGCCGCCGGTGAGCAGCTCGTAGAGGACGATCCCGGTCGAGTAGAGGTCGGAGGTCTGGTCGACGGGCGCGCCGCGCGCCTGCTCCGGCGAGAGGTACTGCGCGGTGCCGATGATCGAGCCGGCCTCCGTCATCTGGCTCGCGGCGCCGGCGCGCGCGATCCCGAAGTCCATCACCTTGACGCGACCCTCGCCGTCGACGATCACGTTGTGGGGCTTGATGTCGCGGTGGACGATCCCGTTCCGGTGCGCGAAGCGCAGCGCCGAGAGGATCTGGCGTGTGTAGTCGATCGCGATCCCGAGCGGCGAAGGACCGCGCGCGACGAGCAGCTCCTTCAGCGTCCGCCCCTCGACATACTCCATCGCGATGTAGTACGTCCCCTCCGCTTCGCCGCGGTCGTAGATCGAGACGATGCTCGGATGCGAGAGCCCGGCGGCGTTCTGCGCCTCGCGGCGGAAGCGCTCGACGAACTGCTCGTCGCGGGCGTGCCGGTCGTCGAGGATCTTGATCGCGACGCGGCGGCCGAGCTCCTGGTCGGAGGCGAGGTAGACGTTTGCCATCCCACCCGAGCCGAGCTTCCTGATGATCAGGTAGCGCCCGTCGAAGAGCGTGTCGATGAGGTGGTCGCCGGAGGCCATAAAAGGACAGGTTAGGAGTTCGCCGTGGACCCGAGCAGGGCCTGCAAGACCTCCCGCGCGACGGGAGCGGCGGTCTGGCCGCCGGTCGAGTTCTGCTGCTCGACGACGACTGCGATCGCGACCTCGGGCCGGTCCTTGCCCGCGTAGCTGATGAACCACGTCGTGTTCAGCCCGGAGATGCCGGTCTCGGCGGTGCCGGTCTTGCCGCCGACCGTGAGGCCGGAGATCCGGGCGGCCGTGCCGGTGCCCTCCTCGACCGCGTCCTTCATCATCGCCGCGACCGCCTGTGCGGTCTCGGGCTTGATCGCGCGGCCGAGCTGCTCCGGCTTCGAGCGGACGACGACCGAGCCGTCGGGCGCGACGATCCGGTCGACGACCTGCGGCTTCATCACGATGCCGTCGTTGGCGACCGTAGCCGCGACCATCGCCATCTGCAGCGGCGTCACGAGCAGCCGCTCCTGCCCGAACGCCAGCCGCCCGACATCGACCTGGCTGTCGGCGGTGGGATCGAACAGCTTCGTGCCCTTGTAGATCCCGCTGGGCGCGCGCTCGTCCGCCGGCGTCTCGAGCGGCGGCAACGCGTAGAACCCGAACCGCTTCATGTAGTCGACCAGGAACCGCGCACCCAGCTCCTTGCCGATGTTGCAGAAGACGGAGTTGACCGAGTGGACGAGGGCGGTGTGCAGGTCGAGCCGGCCGAACGGCCGCGACGTGTCGTAGTTGTTCACCCGCTTCCCATAGACCTCGCAGTAGCCGGGGTCGACGAAGCTCGATTCGGGCGTGAAGCGGCCCGAGTCGATCGCCGCGGACGCGGTCACGACCTTGAAGATCGAGCCGGGCGCATAGAGGCCCGCCGTGGCGCGGTTCAGCAGCGCGTCCGGCCGCTTGCAGTCGGCGCGGACACCCGTCACCTGGTCGAAGTTCCCCTCGACCAGGTTCGGGTCGTACGTCGGCGAGGAGTACATCGTCAGCACCTTCCCGGTCTCGACGTCGAGCGCGACGACCGCGCCGCAGCGTCTGCCGAGCGCGTTCTGCGCGGCCCGCTGCGCGCGGGGAACCAGCGTCAGGCGAAGGGCGTTGCCCTGGATGGTTGCGCCCTTGGCCTTGTCGACGAAGGTCTCGAGCACGGTCGAGAGGTTCGCGTTCTGGCCGGTCAGGTAGTCGTTCATCGAGCGCTCGAGGCCCGTGCGAAAGCGCGCCTGCGTCGAGTAGCCGACCACGTGGGCGGCGAGCCCGCGCTGCGGGTACTCGCGGAAGTAGAACGTGCGGCCGCCCTTCTTCTCCTGCCGGTTCGTCGCCCAGACGATCCCGTTGCCGCGGATCTCGCCACGGTCGATCGTGAACTGAGCGACCGTCTGGATCTGGTTGTCCTGCCGGTCGGCGAGGTCGCCCGCCGCCCAGGCCTGCCAGTACGTCGTCGCGACGACGAGGGCGACGATCATGCCGACCCCGGTCAGCGCGAGCCGGGTGATCTGCTTGTTCACGTGCGACCCCTCGCCGCTTGCATGTTCGCGCGGTTGGAGACGAGCAGCAGCAGCGCCAGCAGGATGAAGTTGGCGACGACGCTCGAGCCGCCGTAGGAGACGAACGGCAGCGTGATGCCCGTCAGCGGGATCACCCGCAGGACGCCGCCGACGATGATGAAGGTCTGCAGCGCGAAGCCGAAGGTCAGGCCGGCGGCCAGCAGCTTCGAGAAGCCGTCGTCGGCGAGCAGCGCCACCCTGAAGCCGCGCGCGACGAAGAGCATGAAGACGAGCAGGAGCCCTGCGGCGCCGACGAGGCCGAGCTCCTGCGCGATCGCCGAGTAGATGAAGTCGGTGTTGAGGTAGGGGATGATCGGGTCGCCGCCGGTGGTCGTGAACGTGCCCTTGCCGAGCCCTGTCCCGGCGAAGCCGCCGTTGCCGATCGAGTAGAGGCTCTTGACGAGCTGGAAGGAGCCGCAGTCCTGGCGGAGCGCCAGCTCGCCCGTCTGCGCGCAGAAGACGGGATCGTCGGTCCACGGGTTCAGCCAGATCGTGACGCGCTCTTGCACGTGCGCGACGTACCGGTAGACGAAGGCCGCGCCCGCGACGAAGAGCCCCAGCCCGGCGAGCGCGTACGCGGCTCGCCCCGTGGCGACGTAGAGCATCGCCAGGAAGATCCCGAACTGGAGCAGTGCGCTGCCGAGGTCGTTCGTCTGAACGAGCACGAGCATCGCCGCGCCCCAGATCAGGAGCAGCGGCCCGAAGTCCTTCAGCCGCCCCTGGGCGAGCACCTCGCGCTTGTCGCGCAGGTAGCCGGCGAGGAAGACGATCAGGAAGATCTTCGCCAGCTCGCCCGGCTGGAACTGGAACGAGCCCACCTTCACCCACAGGCGCGCACCGTTGATCGTCTGGCCGATCCCCGGCAGCGCCGGCAGCAGCATCAGCACGATCGCCGTGATCCCGAAGAGGTACTTGTACTGCTCGAGGATGCGGTAGTCGCGGCGGAAGGCGAAGAGCGTGAGCGCGAAGAGGACGACGCCGATCACGATCCAGAGGCTCTGGCGGAAGGCGTCGTCCGGCTTCAGCCGGTAGATCAGCGTCACGCCGATCGCCGAGAGCAGCGCCGCGAGCGGCAGCAGCACCGGATCGGCGTAGGGCGCGGCGTAGCGGACGACGAAGTGCGCCGCCAGGTAGAGCGCCATGAAGATCCCGGCGTAGGTGAGCGAGCCGGCGTCGAGCTCCGACGGCTCCGAGCGGGCGATGTAGACGCTCGCAAAGCCGATCGCCGTGAGCAGGCCCACGGCGATCAGGTTCAGCAGCTCACGGTTTCGGAGGCTCAGCGGGTCAGCCCCCAGGCGGCGAGCGCGACGAGTGCGACGAGCAGGACGATCAGCAGCACGAGCGGCAGGATCCGGCGGCGCGGCTCGGATCGCCCCGGCACTTCTGCCTCGACCTGCCGCAGATGCTCCTCGACCACCGCGGCCGGAATCACCGCCGTGTCGACGGCCGGAACGGCGTCGAGCGGCGAGAGCGTGTCCTCGTCGTCGTCGTGCTCGACGGCGGCCGGCATCTGGGCCGTCTCGCCGAGATCGTCTGCGCTGCCCTGACGGTCGATCTCGAAGAGGACGACGGTGATGTTGTCCTCGCCACCCCCGGCGTTGGCGGCGCCGACGAGCGCGCGCGCGGCGTCTTCGAGGTCGTCGCTCGCCTCGACGGCGGCGAGGATGTCGCGTGGCGAGATCATGTCCGTGAGCCCGTCCGAGCAGAGTAGGTAGATGTCGCCGGGCTCGGCCTCGACGGTGAACGTGTCGACGTCGACATCAGGCTCGGTGCCGAGCGCCCGCGTGATCACCGAGCGCTGGGGATGGCTCTCCGCCTCCTCGGGAGAGAGCCGGCCGCTGCGCACGAGCTCGCCGACGAGCGAATGGTCGTCGGTGAGCTGTTCCAGCTCGCCGCCGCGGACGCGGTAGGCACGGGAGTCGCCGACGTGGCCGAACGCGATCGTGTCGTCGGCGTGGTCGAGGAGTGCGACCGTCATCGTCGTCCCCATCCCCGATGTCGCGGCGTCCTCGCTCGAGCGCTGGAAAACGCGCCGGTTTGCCTCCTGGATCAGCGACGCGACGCGCTCTTCGCCCCGTTCGTCGCCGGTCGCCTCCTCGAGCACGGCCGCGGCGAGCCCGGACGCGACTTCGCCAGCCTGGGCGCCGCCCATC
The DNA here is from genome assembly GCA_963771185.1 of uncultured Gaiellaceae bacterium. Lineage (GTDB taxonomy): Bacteria > Actinomycetota > Thermoleophilia > Gaiellales > Gaiellaceae > Gaiellasilicea. The sequence continues at coordinate 97,386 of CAVYSL010000018.1, read as the reverse complement.
CCGTCCGCGATCGCGAACAGCGGCGGCACGGTGACGTAGGCGTCTTCGTTCCGCCGCCGCCGGCGGCCGGGATCGGTGACACCTGTGAAGGCGGCCAGCATCAGACCTCGACCCTGAAGTCGGTCTGGCCGACGCGGACGATGTCGCCCTTGGCGAGCCGCCGCGGTGTCGTCACGCGCGCGCCGTTGACGAAGGTGCCGTTCGTCGAGCCGATGTCCTCCACCCAGAGGCCGTCGCGCTTCGACTCGAAGCGGGCATGCTGCGCCGACGCGAACTCGTCGCCCTCGAGCGGGACCTCGTTCTGGCCGCCGCGCCCGATCGCGACGGGCATCGCGTCGACCGGCACCTCCTCGCCCGCGTCGAGCGCCGGGCTCTTGAGCACGACCAGCTTGGCGCGCTTCCCCTGCGTGAGCCCCAGGCTCGCAGCCTCGCCGGGACCGATGATCACGCTCTCCTGGGCAGGGCCGGCGCGGAAGTCCCGGCTTGCACTGCGGACGATCCGCCAGATGAAGAGGTAGAGCAGGACGATGAAGCCGATCTTGAGGACGAGCAACGCCTCGTCCACATTCACGTTCAACCCTTGACCGTCCGCTTGCCGAACACGAGCTCGGTCGCGCCGAGGGTGATCGTGTCGCCGTCGTCGAGCTTCGAGCGCTGCACCCGCTTCCCGTTCAGCTCGGTGCCGTTGGTCGAGCCGAGGTCGACGAGCCACCAGCTGCCGCCTTCGCGGCGCAACTCGGCGTGGCGGCGCGAGACGTTCGCGTCCTCGACCTGGATGTCGCTGTCCTTCGAGCGGCCGAGCACGACCTTGGCGCCCTCGAGCGCATGCGTGCGCCCGTTCATCGTCAGCGAGAAGCTCTCGTCCTCGAGACCCAGCTCGGCCGCCGAGACGGCCTCGGTCGGCTGCGGCGGCTTCGCCTTGTAGATCATCGTCGCGCCCGGCTCGACCTGGGCGTCCGGCTCGTCCAGTTGCGGCCCCCGCCTGCCCTCCGGCTGCACCATCCGCGTCGCGATCCCGAACTCGCCGATCGAGAGGTCGGCGTCGGTCAGCATCAGCACCTTCGGTGGGGTCAGCATCGCGTAGCTCTCGCGCCGCGCATGCTCGATCAGGTGATCCTGCAGCTCGCCGACGAGCGAGCCCTCGTAGCCGGTGAACTGCTCGCGATCCGTCTCGGACAGGTAGACCGAGTACTCGTTCGGGACGTATACGCGGGAGACGGAGATCGTCCGGTGCTCGTCCATCTCCTTCGCCAGCTTGCGCGCCAGCTCCACCGGCTGCACGTGCGTGCGGAAGGCGCGGCCGAACATCCCCTCGAAGAGGCCTTCGATCTTCTGCTCGATGCTCCGGAGGACACTCATGGCGAAGGGGTTTGATGCCCCCGGGAGCCGAGTCTAACGCGCGCCAGCGGCCACGCCGGGCACCCTGCGGCCGGCGGAGCCGGCCTCCGGTGTGCCCTCGCGCCGCTCGCCGCGCTCCGTCCGGCGGCGCGTACCGGTCGTACTGTTCCACCGGACTACGTACGGCGAGCGGCGCGCCAGTGGCCGCTGGAGCCCAGCGCGCGCCCGGCCACCGTGAGCCAGGCGGCGAGCACGAAGGGCAGCGCGGGCGCGGCAGGCGCGACGAGCAGGGTCGCTGCGAGCATCGCCGCGCCGATGCCGGCGAGCCGCCACGGCGTTCGGGCCAGAGGCAGCGCGACGGCGACCGCGGCGAGAGCGAGCGCCTCGAGCGCGAGCCCTCCCGGGACGGCGTCGAGGAGCACGCGCGCGGCCGTGACGGCGCTCTCCGCGCCGGCGAGGTCGAGCGAGGGGGCACCACCTTGGCCGAAGGGAAGCTCGACGCCGCGCAGCCCGGCGACGACGCCGGCGACGGCGACTGCAGCGACCGTCTGGGCCGCGCGCCGCACGGCGCTCCCGATTGCGACGACGAGGAGCGGCACGAGTGCGAGCAGTCCGACGGCGGCAAGCGCCGGTCCGGCGAGGAACGCCAGGCCCCAGCGCGCGTTCCGCCAGAAGAGAACGAGCCAGCCGAGTGCGAGCACGCCGTAGAGCAGCGCCAGCCCGAGCGCGTGGTTGCCGAGCGGCAGCACCGGCGCGGCGAGCGCCAGCGCGAGCCCGGCGCGCGGCGTCCGATAGGCGGCGAACGCGGTGGCCGCCGCGAGCGCGGGCGCCCATCCGGTCGGGTAGAAGGGAAGCGCCATCCCGCCGGCGAGCGCGGCGCCTCCGGCGAACCCGGCCGGAACGAGCCGTGGAAGGAGAGCTTGTGTCTGATAGACACTTTCGATCTTTGTCGAACGCCTGCCGCCCGCGAGGGCCGACCGCAGCTCCTTCGCGAGCGCTGCTGCAGGAGGCCGCTTGCCCGGATCGTGCGCGAGCGCGTGCGAGATCGCGCTGAGCAGCCGCTTCGGGAGGTCGGGCCGCTCGGGCTGGAGCGGCGGGCAGCCGGCCTCGATCGTCCCCGCCATCTGCGGTAGTGGAACGCCCCAGAACGGATGCTTGCCGGCGAGCGCCTCCCAGAGCAGGATCCCGACGGCCCAGATGTCGCTCGCGGAGCAGGCTTCCTCGCCGCGCAGGCGCTCGGGTGAGATGTAGGCGAGCGTGCCGGGGACGTCGCCGACCGCGGTCAGCGTCTCGGCCTCGTCGAACTGCGCGAGCCCGAAGTCCAACAGGCGCACGGAGATGGCGTCGTCCTCGGCGAGCAGGACGTTCGACGGCTTCACGTCGCGGTGGACGATCCCGCGGCTGTGCGCGTGTGCGAGCCCGTCGAGGATCTGCGCGGCCGCCTCGATCGCCTGGCCGTCGCGCAGCTCGCCGGCGCGCATCGCTTCGCGCAGGGTGCGCCCCCCGACGTACTCGTACGCGATGTAGACGTGACCGGAGTCGGAGCCGAACCCGTAGGCCCGGAGGCAGCGCTCGTGCCGGAGCCGGGCGGCCGCTTCAGCCTCGCGCTCCGCGCGGTGCGCAGCCTTCCCTTCGCGTGGGACGATCTTGAGCGCCACGTCCAGCCCGTTGCGCTCGTCGCGCGCGAGCCAGACCGAGCCGGAGCCGCCGCTGCCGAGTGGGCGCAGCGGCCGATAGCGGTCGAGGACGAGCTCCCCGCGTGGGAGCGCATGAGCAGCGGCGGACACGACTTCTCCCGGGTTGGCCGCCGTCGGAGCGAATCCTGCCCTCGACTGTACGGTCACGACCGATGTGCCCGTTACAGTGGCCACGTTCTACCCCCGTTTTGCCATGAGCAGTCGCGACAATGACTTCGAGTTCGACTTCTTCGAAGAGCCTGAGACGCAGGAGGCTCCGGGGCGGAGCGACCGCACGCTGCGCCGCCCGCTGCGGGGAGGGCGCGGGCCCCGCATGCCGCGCGGCCCGATCCGTCCACGCACGGGCTTCACGCCGCTGCTGCGACTGCTCGGGCTGATCGCGTTCGCGATCCTGATCGTGGTGCTGCTGCTGCTCTGGGTGCAGAGCTGCCAGGAGGACGCGAAGCGCGACGCCTACACCAACTACATGACCAGCATCTCGGCGATCGGCCGCGACTCCGAGCGCGTCGGCCGCGAGCTCAGCGACGTGCTGACGACGCCCGGGATCAAGCCGGCCGAGCTGCAGAAACAGCTCAACGGCCTCGTCCAGCAACAGGAGATCGGCGTCGACCGCGCACGCAAGCTCGATCCGCCCGGCCCGCTCCTCGATGCGAACGAGCAGGCGGTCGAGGCGCTTGCGTTCCGCGCCGCCGGCCTCGCGGGCCTCGCCGAGGCGTTCAGGCGGACGCAGGGCTCCAAGGACGCCGCCGCCGCAGGTGCGCTGCTCGCCTCGCAGGCCGAGCGGCTCGTCGCCGGCGACGTCGTCTGGGACGACCTCTTCAAGGAACCGAGCGTCGTCGTGCTGCGGACGGAGAACATCAGCGGTGTCGAGGTGCCCGACTCCAACTTCGTGCAGACGCCGGATCTCGCGAGCACGCGTTCGATGGTGCCGATCTGGGAGCGGATCAACGGCTCCGCCGCGTCCGGCTCGACCACCGGCACGCCGAGCGGGCTCCACGGGACCAACATCGAGTCGGTGAAGGTCGTCCCGGGTGGACAGACCCTCTCGGAATCGGCCGAGAACACCGTCGAAGCCTCGACCGATCTCGCGTTCGCGGTCGCGGTCGCAAACGGCGGTGACAGTCAGGAAGTGAAGATCGTGGTGACGCTGACGATCCAGCAGAGCCCGACGCCGATCGTGAAGAAGCAGACGATCGACATCATCAACCCGGATGAGACGAAGACGGTCGTCTTCCGAGACTTCCCGTCCGTCGACTTCGGCGAGCGGCGTGTGATGCGGATCGACGTCGATCCCGTCCCGGGTGAGGCGAAGACCGACAACAACTCCGCCGAGTATCCGGTCATCTTCTCGCTCGGGGCGTAGAGCGGTGTCGGCTGAGCTGATCCTCGCGATCGCCGCGGCGGCTGCGGCCGTGGTCGCGCTCGCCCTGTGCTTCTGGCTCTGGGTGCGCGTCCGCCGGCTGCGAAACGCGCAGCGGGTCCTGCTCGGCGGCGGCCGCTCGGATCTCGTCGACTTCGCCGTCTCGCTGCAGGGCCGGATCGACGACCTCCATCGCGCGGTCGACGAGATCGCCGCCGGCCTCTCGCGGGTCGACCGTCGCGTCGACGGCTCGCTGACGAATACGGCCGTGGTTCGCTACGACGCCTACGCAGGGACGGGCGGGCACCAGTCCGCCTCCTTCGCCTTCCTCGACGACAACCGCACCGGCACGGTCGTCACCGCGATCCAGGGCCGCGACTACGCGCGCCTCTACGTCAAGGAGCTCGACCAGGGCCGCGCCCCGATCGCCCTCTCGCCGGAGGAGCTCGAAGCCGTGGAACGGGCTATGGCCCGCTGAAAAAGCCGTAAACAGCGGTTCTCGCTGGTACGCTCTGTTCGAGTTGCAACAGGTCCTCGTCCTGAATGCAAGCTACGAACCGCTGAACGTCTGTTCGGTTCGGCGGGCGCACGTGCTCGTCTGGAAGGGGAAGGCCGAAGTGCTCGAGAGCCTGCCCAAGGGCCTGCGCTCCGCGACCGACACCTACGTCTGGCCGCATGTGATCCGGCTCGTCCAGTACGTCCGCGTTCCGCGCGCGATTCAGCGGAAGATCTCGCGCCGCGCGCTCTTCGCCCGTGACGGCTGGCGCTGTGTCTACTGCGGTACCTCCTCCGGCCGGCTGACGCTCGACCACGTGATCCCGCGGTCGAAGGGCGGCGAGTCGATCTGGGAGAACGTCGTCACTGCGTGCGCTCCCTGCAACCTGCGCAAGGGCGACCGGCTGCTCGAGGACTCCGGGCTGCACCTGAAACGGCCGCCGAAGCCGCCGGCGCCGGTGCTCTTCATCCATCTTTCGACGCCGACGATCCCGCAGGTCTGGCAGCGTTACCTCCCGGGCTCGGCGACGGCCGCGTAGCGGTGTCGTTCACCTGCGAGGTCTGTGGGGAGACGCACGCGGGAGAGACGCGTGACATCCGCCTGAGCTTGCCGGACCCGATCTTCCGGATCGAGGAGCACGAGCGGGACGAGCGGGCGCGGGTCGGGGAAGACTCGGCCGTCTTGCGCGACCGCGACGGGGAGCGGTTCTTCGTCCGGGCGCTGCTCGAGCTCCCGATCGACGGCGAGGAGGGCTACTTCGGGTACGGCAGCTGGATCGAGGTCGCCCCCGGAGACTTCGAGGCGCTCGGCGAGCTCTGGCACGATCCGGACGGGTGGCGGAGCAGCCCCTTCGCCGGCACGCTTGCCAACGAGCTTCATCCCTACGCCTTCACGGAGGGGCTGCCGGTGCAGCTCCGGCTGCGGGACGTGCGCCTGCTCCCGCTCGTCGAGCTCGACGAGACCGATCACGAGCTCGTCCGCGCGCAGCGGCACGGGATCTCGCCCCACCGCGCGCACCAGCTCGCGGAGACCGTCTCCTAGCCGCGTTCGACCGGACCGAGCGAGTACCACTCGCTGAACGAGCCGGGATAGAGGCGCGCGTCGTCGCGTCCGGCGAGGTGGAGCTCGTGCAGCACGGCGCAGGCGGTGACGCCTGAGCCGCAGTAGACGACGAGGTCGGGCGCGGAGAGCAGTTCCGGCGGGAGCGGCGACTCGTCGAGGAAGAAGCGGTTCCGCGCGCCGGGAATGCGCCCGGCGACCGGGTCGATAGGCTCGCTCTCGCCCCGCCAGCGCTCCGGCGCCCGGGCGTCGACGAGCGTCAGCGACGCGTCGTCGAGACGGCCGAGGAGCTCGCCGGCGTCGGCCGTGTCGTCGGTCCGCGCATGCGGTGTGAACGTCGCCGGCGCGATCTCCTCCTCGCCCGTCGCGAGCGGGCCGTTCCAGGCGTCGAGCCGGATCACCCCGGCGGCGTCGTGACCGAAGTGCCGCAGCAGCCACCAGAGTCTCGACGCCCAGCCCGTGTCGTCGTCATAGCCGACGACGAGCGTGCCCGGCCCGATCCCGGCCGCAGATGCCCAGGCCGCGAACGCGTCCGCGGTCGGCAGCGGATGGCGGCCGCCGCCGACCTCGCCGGTGAGATCGTGCTCGGGATCGGCGTGGGCGGCGCCGGGGAGATGCCCCGCGAGATAAGCCTCGCGGGCCCGGCAGTCGACAAAGCGGGTCTCCACCGGGCAAGCCTAGCGCCTGCATGAAATCCAGCTATAGTGAATAGTATGCATTCCAGCGACCGAGGAGCGTGATGGGCAGGATCGCGGTGGTCGCCTTCTCCGGCGGCCTCGACACCAGCTGCATCGTCAGCTGGCTGAAGGAGGACTGGTACGGCTTCGACGAAGTCGTCGCGGTGCTCGTCGACGTCGGCCAGGAGTTCGACCTCGAGGCGTCGATCGAGCGTGGGCGAGCCGCCGGCGCCGACGATGTCATCCTCGTCGACCGCAAGGCCGCCTTCGCCGAGGAGCAGTGCGCGCGTGCGATCAAGACGAACGCCCTCTACGAGGGCAAGTACCCGCTCGTCTCGGCGCTCTCGCGGCCGGTGATCGCGCAGGCGGTCGCCGAGCTCGCGGTCGAGCTCGGCGCGGAGGCCGTCGTGCACGGCTGCACCGGCAAGGGCAACGACCAGCTCCGCTTCGAGCTCTCGTTCAAGGCGACCGATCCCGGCCTGCACGTGATCGCCCCGCTCCGAGACCGGATCTGGACGCGCGACGAGGAGATCGAGTACGCGCTCGCCAAGGGGATCCCGGTCCAGGCGACGCAGGCGGCGCCGTTCTCGATCGACGAGAACCTCTTCGGCCGCGCGATCGAGGCGGGGGTGCTCGAGGATCCGTGGGCGGCGCCGCCGGAGGAGCCGTACGCCCTCACGAGCGACCCGGCCTCCGCGCCCGAGCCGACGGAGGTGACGATCGCCTTCGAGGCGGGCGTCCCCGTTTCGCTCGACGGCGAGGAGCTCGGTCTCGCGGAGCTGATCGCGCGGTTGAACGCGCTCGCCGGCAGCTACGGGATCGGACGGCTCGACATGATCGAGAACCGCGCTGTCGGGATCAAGAGCCGCGAGGTCTACGAGGCGCCGGCCGCGCTCGTTCTGATCACGGCCCACTCCGCGCTCGAGGACGTCGTCCTGACGAAGGACGAGGCGCGGATCAAGCGCGGTCTCGAGCAGCGCTGGACCGAGCTCGTCTACGAAGGGCTCTGGTTCAGCCCTGCGCGCGAGGCGATCGATGCGTTCGTCGACACGACCCAGGCGCTCGTCGACGGCGAGGTTCGCGTCGCGCTGCGGCCGAACGCCGCCGTCGTGACCGGCCGGCGCTCCCCGCACATGCTCTACGCCGAGCAGCTGGCGTCGTACGGCGCCGGCGAGACGTTCCCCCACGCGGCCGCTGAGGGCTTCGTCAAGATCGCGTCGCTCGAGGTCGAGCTCGCGGCCGCCCGCAAGCGGGCGACGACGAAGGCATGAACCTCTGGTCCGGCCGGGTCGGGCGAGCGCTCGACCCGGCCGTGGCCGCGTTTCTCCGCGCCGACGACGCCGAGCTGCTGCCGTACGACTGCGAAGCGACGGCGCAGCACGCCCGCCGCTTGCACGCGGCCGGGATTCTCGACGACGCCGAGCTCGCCGACGCCGAGGCGCGCCTCGCCGAGATCGCCGGCGGCGGTGGGATCGAGCCCGAGGACGAGGACGTCCACAGCGCGATCGAGCGTCTGCTCGGCGAGGTCGGCCGGAAGATCCATGCGGGGCGGTCGCGGAACGACCAGGTCGCGGCGGCGTTCCGGCTCTACGTCGCCGACGCGGCCGCCGAGGCGCGGGCCGCGATAGCGGCGCTCGCCGGGGGTCTGCTCGACCGCGCCGAGGAAGAGGCGGAGACGCCGATGCCCGGCTACACGCATCTCCAGCGGGCCCAGCCGATCACCGTCGGCCATCACCTGCTCGCGTGGGTCGAGATGCTCGAGCGCGACCTGGGTCGCTTCGCCGCGGCTGCCGCCGCCGCGGCGCCGAGCCCGCTGGGCGCCGGCGCGCTGGCGGGATCGACCCTGCCGCTGCCCGCGCCCGAGAACCAGGTCCGGAACTCACTCGACGCGGTCGCCGACCGCGACTTCGCGCTCGACTACCTCTATGCGATCGCCGTCTGCTTCGTGCATCTCTCCCGCATCGGCGAGGAGCTCGTGCTCTGGACGTCGGCGGAGTTCGGCTTCGCCCGCCTCGGCGAGGACACCGCCACGGGGTCGTCGATGATGCCGCAGAAGCTGAATCCCGACGTCGCCGAGCTCGCCCGCGGCAAGGCCGGCACGGCGATCGGACGCCTGACCGGGCTGCTCGCGACGGTGAAGGGCCTGCCGCTCGCCTACAACCGCGACCTACAGGAGGACAAGGCCCCGGTCTTCGCGGCGCGGGCCGACCTCGCGGGTGCGCTCGCGGCGCTGACCGTGCTCGTTCGCGGGCTCGAGTTCGACCGCGAGCGGCTCACCGCCGCGGCATCCGATCCACTTCTGCTCGCCACCGATGCGGCCGAGGCACTCGTGCGGGAGGGCGCGCCCTTCCGCGACGCGCACGAGCAGGTGCCGGCCTCGGTCCACGCGGGGACGTTCGAACCTCCCGCGGCGGCTCCTCGGGCCGCGCCCGGGCCGGGTGGGGTGCGCGAGGCGATCGTCGCCGCGCGCACGCGCATCGCCGCGACCTGACGCTGATCGTGCGCTTGACAACGAGTCCGCAAAGGCTTATGTTCGCCTGAACGTTGTTCGGTAATGTCGAATGACGTTCCGGGCAACGAGGCTCGGCAACCCGCGGAACGGCCCGCGACTTCCTGTCTCCGGGCCGGAAGGAGGTTGTACCGCTCATGGAGGAGCACTCTCTCGCGCAGAAGCTGGTCGCCGAGTTCATCGGCACCGCCCTGCTCGTCTTCGTCGGTGCGGGCTCGGTACCCGCGATGGTTCTGCTGACGAGCGAGGCATCGCCGTTCTCGGGGGCCGAGGTCGGCATGGTTGCGCTCGCGTTCGGCCTGATCGTCGTCGCGCTCGTCTACACGATCGGGAAGGTGTCGGGTTGCCACATCAACCCGGCGGTGACGTTCGCACTCGCCGCCACGAAGCGGTTCCCGTGGAGCGGCGTGCCCGCCTACTGGAGCGCGCAGATCGCCGGCGGCATCGCCGGCGCACTCGCGATCTGGGCTTCGTTCGGCAGTCGGGTCTTCGACTTCGGTGCGGGTTTCGGCGTCGTCGATTTCAACAACGACGTCACCAGTTGGGGCTCGGCGATGTTTGTCGAGGCGCTCGGAACCGGAATTCTGCTGTTCGCCATCCTCGGCATCGTCGACACCCGGTCTCCCGAAGGATGGGCCGGACTCGTGATCGGCCTCGTCATCGTGGCGATCATCATCACGGTTGGTCCGCTGACCAATGCGTCGATCAACCCGGCGCGCGCGCTCGGGCCGCTGTTGATCTCGGATCTGAACGGGTCCTTCCACAACTGGACCGAGCAGTTGCTCGCCTACATCCCGGCCAATCTCGCCGGAGCGGCGATCGCGGCCTTCACGTACGACTGGGTCGCGAAGCCCAGGATCGTCCAGCGACCGATCAGAGAGGCCGTGACCGAGCCGGACCGGGCTGACGCGTTCGAGACCCCCGCCCACGTCTAGGAGGACCGAGATGAGCAGCACGGATATCGCGATCGTCAAGAAGTTCCTCAACAACCCGGACGACTTCGTCCCCGAGTCGCTGGCCGGCCTCGCGGCCGCGCACCCCGACCTGCTGCGGGTCGATCTGGAGAATCAGATCGTCGTCCGCCGCGAGGCGCCGGTGAGCGGCAAGGTCGCGCTCGTCTCGGGCGGTGGCTCGGGCCACGAGCCGCTGCACGGCGGCTTCGTCGGGAAGGGCATGCTCGACGCAGCCTGCCCGGGGGCGGTCTTCACCTCGCCCGTTCCCGATCAGATGCTCGCCGCGACGAAGGCCGTCGACGGCGGCGCGGGTGTCGTCCACATCGTCAAGAACTACACCGGTGACGTGCTCAACTTCCGCATGGCGGCCGAGCTCGCGGAAGACGAGGGGATCCAGGTCGAGTCGGTCCTGACGAACGACGACGTCGCCGTCGAGGACAGCCTCTACACCGCCGGCCGTCGCGGCGTCGGCATCACCGTTCTCGTCGAGAAGATCGCCGGCGCGAAGGCTGAGGCCGGCGGGACGCTCGCCGAGGTCGCCGGGATCGCGCGGAAGGTGAATGCGCAGGGGCGCAGCTTCGGCGTCGCCCTGACGTCGTGCGCGACGCCGTCGTCGAACGGGCCGATCTTCGAGATCGGGGCCGACGAGATGGAGTTCGGCGTCGGCATCCATGGCGAGCCCGGTCGCCGACGCGAGTCGATCAGGCCCGCCGCGGAGATCGTCGAGCAAATGACGACTGCGATCCTCGACGACCTCTCTCCTCCCGCGGGCTCGAACGTGCTCGCGTTCGTCAACGGGCTCGGCGGCACGCCGCTGATCGAGCTCTACCTGGTCTACAACGAGTTGACGAAGCAGCTCGAGCGACACGGTCTGACCGCAACGCGGAACCTCGTCGGCAACTACATCACCAGCCTGGAGATGGCCGGCGTGTCGATCACGCTGCTGGTGCTCGACGACGAGGTGACGGCGCTGTGGGATGCTCCCGTGCACACTCCGGCGTTGCGGTGGGGCACCTAGTCGATGGAAGGAGAAGCGAGCGTGGATGCGGGCACCGTGCGGAGCTGGCTCGCCGCTTCGGCGGCAGTGCTCCGCGAGCAGCGCGACTACCTGACCCAGCTCGATGCCGCCATCGGCGACGCCGATCACGGCACGAACATGGACCGGGGCTTCGCCGCAGTTGTCGAGCGTCTCGAGGGTGAGGATGACTCGCAACCGCCGGGCAAGTTGCTGCTCACGGCCGGCTCCACGCTCGTCTCCACCGTCGGCGGCGCCAGCGGTCCTCTCTGGGGGACGGCCCTTCGGCGGGCGGGGCGGACTCTTGGCGAGGCGGAGTCGTTCGGGCCTCAGGAGCTCGCGGACGCGCTCGCCGCGGCTCTCGCCGGCGTCGTGGAGCTCGGTGCCGCCAGCGAGGGTGAGAAGACGATGGTCGACGCGCTCGCCCCTGCGGTACGGGTGCTCCGCGAGCGCGTCGCGGAGGGGGCAGGTCTCGCCGCCGCGCTCGCCGCCGCACGCGATGCGAGCGAGAACGGGATGCGGGCCACCGTGCCCCTCCAGGCGCTCAAGGGCCGTGCGTCCTATCTGGGCGAGCGCTCGATCGGCCATCAGGATCCCGGAGCCACCTCGACGGCGCTGATCCTCGCCGCGCTCGAGCGGTCGGCTGCGACAGCGGCATGATCGTCGGCACGGTGCTGCGCGGCCTCGGGGCTTCACCCGGGGTCGCCGTCGGCAAGGCGCTCGTGGTACGCGAAGCTGCCGCGAGCGTCGCCCCACCGGACGTCGGCGCCGCACTCGCGGCACTCGCCGCGGCCTCTGCTGAGCTCAGTGCCGCCGCGGGCGATCTCCGCCGCGCAGGGCTCGCCGACGAGGCGGAGATCCTGGAGACGAACTGCTTGATGGCCGAGGATCCTGTCCTCGCCTCAGGGGTCAGCACGCTCGGTGCCCGCTTGTCGCCGGCCGATGCGCTGAGGGGTGCGACCGAGGAGCACGCGCGCCTGCTCGCCGCGCTTCCCGACCCGCTCCTTGCCGCGCGCGCGGCCGACGTTCGCGAGCTCGGCCGCCGCGCCGCCCGCATCGCGGAGGGGCTGACGCCGCCCGTCGTTCAGAACGGCGACACGATTCTCGTCGCCCGCGAGCTCGGGCCGGCCGAGGTCGCCGAGCTCGACCTCGGTGAGGGCCGGATTGTCGCTGTCGCGCTCGCGGAGGGGTCCGCGACCTCGCACGCGGCGATCGTCGCCCGCTCGCTCGGCGTGCCGATGGCGGTTGCCCTCGGCGGTGGGCTGATGAAGATCGGCGACGGGACGCCGCTGCTCCTCGACGGGGACAAGGGTGTGGCCTCGATCGAGCCGGCACGCGCGGAGCTCGAGGAGGCGCGGCAGGCGATGCATGCGGGCGCCAGGCGCCGACGCTCGCTCGCCGGGCTGCGCGGGCTGCCGGCCGAGACGACGGACGGCCGACGGATCGCGCTGCTGTGCAACGCAGCGTCGGCCGCCGAGGTCGACGCGGGCCTCGCAGCGGGAGCAGCCGGAGTCGGCCTTCTGCGCACGGAGATCGCGTTTCTGCAGGCGTCGGCCTGGCCCACCGAGCAGGAGCATCACGCGGTGCTGACGCCCCTGCTCTCTCTGCTCGGGGGACGTGTCGCGACGGTGCGCACACTTGACTTCGGGGCGGACAAGACGCCGCCGTTTCTGGCCCACACCGCAGATCGAGGTCTCGAGCTGACGCTCGCGCATCCTGAGGCACTCGCCGCTCAGCTGCGCGCGGTGGTGGCTGCGGGCGCGGGGACGCAGCTGCGGCTGCTGCTGCCGCTCGTGGAGACAGCGCACCAGGTCCGCGCCGTTCGCTCGCTTCTTCGCACCACGCTGGGCGAGCGTCGCCCCGTCCTGCTCGGCGCGATGATCGAGACGCCGACCGCGGCCCGACGCGCGAAGGAGATCGCCCTCGAGGCCGATTTTCTCTCGATCGGCACGAACGACCTGGTCGCGAGCACGCTCACTCTGGGCCGTGAGCTGCCGCTCGCTTCGGCTGCAACGGCGGCCGATCCCGCCGTCCTCGCACACGTCGCGGCGGTCGTCGAGGCCGCGCACGAGGTCGGCATCACGGTCGAGGTCTGTGGTGAGGCGGCCGGAATCCCTGAGCTCGTGGCGCTCTTCGTCGGTCTCGGCGTCGACGAGCTCAGTGTCTCCCCGGCACGCGTCGACCTGGTTCGCGGGGTGGTGCGCGCTCTCTCAGCCGATTCTGCGGCCGCGCTCGCACAGCGGGCGCTGCGGGCGGGCTCTGCCGAGACCGTGCTCGAGCTCGTCCGCTCAGGTGAGGCCGGCGACGAGCTCCGCGAGACGCTCGAGGGCCTCGACGGCGTCGGCGCCCGAAGCTGAGATCTCCAGCTCGGTCCCCCCGGTCGCGCCCAGCGCGAGCACTTCGAGGATGCTCTTGGCGTTGGCGCCGCGGCCGTTCGCCTGGATGCGGATCTCGGAGGTGGCAGCCGCTGCGACACGCACGAACGCACCGGCGGGACGAGCGTGCAGGGCGACGCTCTCCGGCAGCCGCACGAGGATGGCAAGCTCAGAGCTTGCCGGCATTCCGCGCCTCCTCGGCCGCTCGTAGCACCCCATCGGCGTCCTCGCCGGTGGAGGCGATGACACCGGCCGCGACTGCGCCTTCGACGAGCGGCGCGTCGGCGACGCGGATGCGGTCACGCTCGTCGTCCTGCAGCTCGCCGAGCGCCGCCTTCACGGCCAGCACGCTGCTGCCGAGATCCATCAGCACGACCGCCCCGGCGCCGCGAGACCCGCGGCGCATCGCCTCCAGCACGCGGCCGCCGTCGGTGCCGAGGCCGTTGTCGGGACCACCCCCGACCGCCTCGATCTCGACGTCAGCACCTGCGACTTGCGAGACCAGCTCGGCCACGCCCTGTGCGAGCGAGGCGCTGTGGGAGACGATGACGAGACCGACATACCCGTTCTCCGACATGGCAGCATTCTACAATGTCGAACACCATTCGACAATGAGGATCACTTGATTCAATCAGTCGATCGCGCAATCCGGATCTTGAAGGCCCTGGGGGGCGGCACGGGCCGGCTCGGCGTCAGCGAGCTCTCGTCCCGGCTCGGCCTCGCGAAGGGCACCGTGCACGGCCTCCTGCGGACGCTGCAGGCGCACGGCCTCGTCGAGCAGCATGCCGACAGCGACAAGTACCAGCTCGGTCCGGAGCTCCTCAACCTCAGCAACCGGTACCTCGATTTGAACGAGCTTCGCTCGCGCGCGCTCGCATGGTCGGAACTCCTCGCCCTACGTACGCAGGAGGCGGTGCGGGTCACGGTCCTGCACGGTCGCGGCGCGTTGGTCGTGCACCACGTCTTCCGCCCCGATTCGAGCCTCCAGATCCTCGAGGTCGGCTCGGTTCTGCCGTTGCACGCGACCGCGCTCGGCAAGGCGGCAATCGCCTATCTCGAGGACGAAGCAGTCGAGGAGCTGCTCGCGGACGATCTCTCCCGCCTGACCGGGCACACGCTGACGGGCGCGGCCGCTGTTCGGCGTGAGCTCGAGTTCGTTCGGACACGAGGCTTCGCCCGCGAGCGCGAGGAGGCGATCCTGGGCGAGGGCGGCCTCGCCGCTGCGATCTTCGCTCGCACGGGAGAGCCGGTGGGCGCGATCGGCATCGCCGGGCCGCGCGCACGCATCCTCCGCGGCGGGCGCGAGCCGGTGCTGGCGACACACGTGATCGAGGCTGCGCGCGGCGTCTCGCGTGACCTCGGCGCACCGCGCTGGCCCGCGCAAGCCTGACCGCGGTGACGTGGAGGCCGGCGGCGGCGTATCCACGGCATGAAAACTCGAATTCTCCCCATCGCAGGGCTTCTGACCTTCGTCGTCGTCTTCGTGGCCGTCTCGCTCCCGGGGCCGGCGTCGAGCGCCGCGGCCGAGAGCGGAGGCATCACCGTCCAGGGCACGGCCTCCGTCGTCTCCGTCCCCGACCGGGCCGAGCTCTCCTTCGGCGTCGAGAGCCAGGGCCAGACCGCTCGGGCCGCGCTCTCGGCCAACGCGGCCGAGATGCGCCGCGTGATCGCAGCCGTCAGAGCGGCAGGCGGCACGGAGCTGAAGACGCAGTCGGTCTCGCTCTCGCCCCGGTACAACGAGCGCAACGAAGTGCAGGCGTTCGTCGCCACCAACACGGTCTCGGCCACGATCAAGGAGATCGCGAAGGCCGGCGCTCTGATCGACGCGGCCGTGAACGCGGGCGCGAACCAGGTCTACGGGCCGTCGCTCTCCCAGGGCGACCAGAGCGGGCTCTATCGCAACGCTCTCAAGGCGGCCGTCGCGGACGCGCGCGCGAGCGCGCAGGCGCTCGCGTCGGCCTCGAACCTCTCGCTCGGCCGCATCACCGCGATCGTCGAGGGCGGCGGCGCGCCGCAGCCGGTGCCGTTCGCCGCCGAGAAGGCGATGGACGCCGGCTCGACGCCGATCGAGCCGGGCACGCAGCAGGTCAGCGCGGTCGTCTCGGTCACGTTCTCGGTGTCGTAGATTCAGAGCCGGATGC
Organism: uncultured Gaiellaceae bacterium; assembly: GCA_963771185.1. Taxonomy (GTDB): domain Bacteria; phylum Actinomycetota; class Thermoleophilia; order Gaiellales; family Gaiellaceae; genus Gaiellasilicea. The sequence continues at coordinate 81,766 of CAVYSL010000018.1, read as the reverse complement.
GCTGGCTCTGGGTCGCAGGTCTCGCGGCGGTCGCCCTCGTGGCGGCCGCCGCGCTTTGGGCTCGCTCGGACGGCGAGGCGGCGTCGCTCGACGACGCGACAGCTGCCGTCGTCGAGAGCGGCGTGCCGGGCGTGATCGTGCGAATACGCGACGGAGACGAGGTGCAGGAGCTGGCGAAGGGCGAGGCGTCGGTGGACGACCGCTTTCGCATCGGGAGCGTCACGAAGACCTTCGTCGCGGCGCTGACGCTCGACCTTGCCCGCCTCGGCGTCCTCTCGCTCGACGACACCGTTGCCGAGTTCGAGCCGGAGCTCGTGCGTGACGCGGACGAGATCACGATCCGCGAGCTCCTCTCCCACCGGGCCGGCCTCTTCGACTACACGTCCGATCCGGCCCTGCTCCGGGGCGAGCTCGACCCTCGCGCGCTCGTCGGGATCGCGGACGGAAAGCCGCGGAGCGACGGCTACGTGTACTCGAGCACGAACTACCTCCTGCTCGGGTTCGTGCTGCAGCGGGCGGGCCAAGCGGCTCTGGACGAGATGCTCGATCGGCAGATCCTCGAGCCGTACGGGCTCGAGGAGACGACGTTCGAGCCCGACGTCGTCGCCGGATCGCACCTGCACGGGCACGAGCGGCCGCTGCGGGACGGGATCGCGACCGGGAGCCTGAGAGACACGAGCGACCGCAAGGCCAGGTCTGCCTGGGCGGCGGGCGCCATGGTCTCGACCGCGGGAGACCTCGATCGATTCTTCCGGCGGCTCCTCGCCGGCGAGCTCGGGCGGCAGATGCGTCCGCGCGGCGACGAGCGCTATGGGCTCGGGCTGGCACGCTTCGAGACGGCGTGTGGCCCGGTGGTCGGTCACACCGGCAACCTGCTCGGCACGATCACCGTCGTCTGGACGCGCGGCGACCGCCTGCTCGTCGTCGCCGCGAACGCGTTTCCCCTGACACCCGAGCAGGAGACCAAGCTGCAGTCCCTGCTCGAGATCGCGTTCTGCTCGTAGGACGGCCGTGGTGGAGGGGCGCCCTCCCGGACGCCCCTCCATTGTCCGGCGGCTAGCCCGCCGGCTCGATCACCGCTGCGCTGGTGACCGCGGGCGCGGGCACCGAACGCTGCGGGTGCGCTGGGCCCATGTGGCCGTGCGCGTCGGTGCCGTAGCCGCCCGGCACCGGGATGTAGAACTCGGGATAGCCCCACATGCCGTGCTCGGAGACGTCCAGGCCGGCGGTCTCGACGTCTTCGTCGGTGCGGATTCCCACCGTGACCTTGAAGAGCCACAGGATTCCGAACGACGCGGTGAACGTGAACGCGCCGACGGCCGCCAGGCCGAGCGCCTGGGTGCCGAGTTGGTGCAGGCCGCCGCCGTAGAAGAGGCCGCCGGTGCCGGTGGCGAGCCTCTCGGAGAGCGCCGGAACGGCGAAGAAGCCCAGCGAGAGTGTGCCCCAGACCCCGGCCATGCCGTGCGCGGCGAGCGCGCCGACCGGGTCGTCGATGCCGATCCGCTCGACGAGCAGGACTCCGAAGACGACGATCACGCCCGCCCCGAGGCCGATGACGATCGCGGCCCAGGGGGCGACGAACGCGCAGGCCGCGGTGATCGCGACGAGGGCCGCGATGGCGCCGTTCAGCATCATCGAGAGGTCGGGCTTCTTGATCACGAGCCACGAGGTGACGACCGCGCCGATGACGCCGGCCGCTGCCGCGATGTTCGTGTTCAGCGCGACGTAGGCGAAGAAGCCGACGCCACCGAAGTCGACGCTGAGGGTCGAGCCCGCGTTGAAGCCGAACCAGCCGAACCAAAGGATGATCACGCCGAGCGTCGTGAACGCCATGTTGTGGCCCGGGATCGCGTTCGGCTTCCCGTCGTGCGCGAACTTGCCGATCCGCGGCCCGAGCAGGAGCGCCCCGGCCAGTCCGGCCAGCGCACCTTGGTAGTGGACGACGGTCGAGCCGGCGAAGTCCTGCATGCCCCGCGCGAACAGCCAGCCGTCCGGGCTCCAGATCCAGTGCGAAACGAGCGAGTAGATCAGCGTGTAGGCGACGCCGAACGCGAAGTAGACCCAGAGCCGCGTTCGCTCCGCCATGGCGCCCCACACGATCGCGAGCGACACCGCGCAGAAGACGACCTGGAACAGGTAGCCGCCGGCCGCAGGGATCGCCGCGAACCAGCTGAACGGAGCGGTCCCGACCGCCAGCAGCTCGTCGACGGACGGGAAGAAGCCGGAGCCGCCCCACACCGCGTTGCCGCCGTCGCCGAAGGCGATCCCGTAGCCGACCAGGTAGTAGACGATCGACGCGATCGCCAGCACGAGGACGTTCTTCGCGGCGATGTGGCCGACGTTCTTCATCCGCGTCAGCCCCGCCTCCAGGAAGGCGAAGCCCGCCTGCATGAACATCACGAGGATCGCGGCCAGGACGACCCAGATCGTGCTCGTGGCGATTGCCAGTTCCTTGGTCGTCATCAGACTTCAACCTCCTCGAGCCTCTTGCCCGTCCGGTGGTGCGTGACGTTGTCCACGTCCGTGACCCAGCTGATGCCGTCCCCGGACTCGTGCCCCGTGCGAGCGGCGTCGGCGATCGCCTCAAGCACGCCCTCGACGATGTCGTCCTCCACGATGAAGAACAGGTGTGCCTTCGGGAGGAACCGCGACTCGAAGATGCGGCCGCGGTATTCGTGGGTGATGCCGCGCTGGCGCCCGTGACCGACCGCTTCGATCACGGTGATGCCGACGTGACCCGTCGCCTGCTCGACCGCGTCCATGACCGTTTCGACCCGGTCGCGCACGACGATCGCCTCGACCTTCTTCATCGGGTGCCTCCTAGCAGTCGTAGTAGAGGCCGAACTCGGCCGGGTGGGGGCGCAGCCGGACGACGTCCACCTCGTTCTCGCGCTTCCAGTCGATCCACGTCCGGATCAGGTCTTCGGTGAAGACGCCTCCGCGGAGCAGGAACTCGTGGTCTGCCTCGAGCGCGTCGAGCGCCTCGGCCAGCGAGCCGGGGACCTGCGGGACGTCGTGGCCCGCCTCCTCGAAGAGGTCGTAGTCGGCCGGCGCGCCCGGGTCGAGCCCGCGCTCGATCCCGTCGATGCCGGCCATCAGCATCGCCGAGAAGGCGAGGTAGGGGTTCGCGGCCGCGTCGGGGCAGCGGAACTCGATCCGCTTCGCCTTCGGCGAGTCGGAGTACATCGGGATCCGGATGCAGGCCGAGCGGTTGCGCTGCGAGTAGACGAGGTTGACCGGCGCCTCGTAGCCGGGCACGAGCCGGCGATACGAGTTCGTCGTCGGTGCGCAGAAGGCGAGCAGCGCCGGTGCGTGCTCGAGCAGGCCGCCGACGTACGCGCGCGCGAGCTGCGAGAGCCCGGCGTAGCCCGACTTGTCGGCCATCAGCGGCGTCCCCTCCTTCCAGAGGGACTGGTGGCAATGCATGCCGGAGCCGTTGTCGCCGAAGATCGGCTTCGGCATGAACGTCACCGACTTGCCGTGCGCGTTGGCGACGTTCTTGACCACGTACTTGTAGGTCATGACCTGGTCGGCCATCCGGGTCAGGCTCTGGAAGCGAAGGTCGATCTCGCACTGGCCGCCGGAGGCGACCTCGTGATGGTGGAACTCGCACGGGATCCCGAGCCGCTCCAACGTCAGCACCATCGCGGTGCGCAGGTCGTGCAGCGAGTCGTGCGGCGCGGTCGGGAAGTACCCCTCCTTCGGCCGCGAGGTGTAACCGAGGCCGGGCTTGCCGGAGTTCCAGTAGCCCTCGCTCGAGTCGACCGAGTAGCGGGCCGCGTTCGGGCCGAGCTCGTAGCTGACCTCGTCGAAGACGAAGAACTCGCACTCGGGGCCGACGAAGCATGTGTCGGCGATCCCCGTCTCGCGGAGGAACTCCTCGGCGCGCTTCGCGACCTGGCGGGGATCGCGTGAATAGCCCTCGCGCGTGATCGGATCGGCGATCTCGCAGATCAGCGAGAGCGTCGGCGCCTCGGTGCCGGGATCCAGGATCGCCGAGCTCGGGTCGGGCATCAGCAGCATGTCCGACTCCGAGATCCCCTGCCAGCCGCGGATCGACGAGCCGTCGAAGCCGAGCCCGTCCTCGAAGGCGTCCGCGCCGAACGCCCGCAGCGGCAGCGTCATGTGCTGCCACGTCCCGAGCAGGTCGCAGAACTTGAGGTCGACCATCGACACCCGCGTCCCGGCCGCCCACTCGAGCGCCTCACGGGCGTCCGGCAGCGTCTCGCCACCATTCGTCAGGTAGTGCCTGTCTTCGAGCTCTGACATCCCCCGCTCCCTTCCGTTGGACCACAAAAAAAGCGCCCGCAGCTCGGGTGAGCTGCGAGGCGCCATAGCCTCGGATCCGCCTTCGGCGGCGGAACCTGGGTTCACCGTAGCATCGTCGTGGGATGGATTCCAGTCGGGCGCGAACGCTGACGCTGGTGGCCGCGATCCTTGGCTCCGGGATCGCCCTCCTCGACGCGACCGTCGTCAACGTTGCCCTGCCCGCGATCGAGAACGATCTCGGCGGCGGGCTTGCCGGGCAGCAATGGGTGGTGAACGCGTACCTGCTCACCCTCGGCTCGCTGATCCTCGTCGGCGGCTCACTGGGCGATCTCTACGGCGAGCGCAAGATCTTCGCCATCGGTGTCGGTGCCTTCGGCGTCGCCTCGCTCTTCTGCGCGCTGGCGCCGAACATCGAGCTGCTCGTCGCCGCCCGCGCTTTGCAGGGCGCCACGAGCGCGCTGCTGACACCCGCCTCGCTGGCGCTGATCGCGATCACCTACTCCGACGCGAAGGAACGGGGAGCGGCGATCGGCACATGGACGGCCTGGGGCGGGATCGCAACCGTGATCGGGCCGCTGGTCGGCGGCTGGATCCTCGACGTGACCTCGTGGCGCTGGATCTTCGCGATCAACGTGCCGTTCGTGCTCCTCACGCTCGCGCTGATCTGGCTGGCGGTCGCACCGGACGAAAGCCGGGCCGGGCCGAAGCGTCGGCTCGACCTCGTCGGCGCGCTTCTGACGGCGTTCGGCCTCGCGGCACCGGTCCTCGCACTCACTGAGCAGCCGCAGCGAGGCTGGACCGACCCGCTCGTCATCGGCGGGCTCGTGGCCGGAGCGGTCCTGCTCACGGCGTTCGTGCTTTGGGAGCGGCATACCAGCGATCCGATGCTGCCCCTCGGGCTCTTTCGCCGCCGCAACTTCACCGTCGCGAACATCGAGACGCTGCTGGTCTACGCCGGGTTGTCGTCGCTGTTCTTCTTCCTGACGATCTTCCTGCAGCAGGTCGCCGGCTGGTCGCCGCTCGAGAGCGGGCTCGCGGGCCTGCCCGTGACGGTGCTGCTCTTCGTCCTCTCACGCTTCACCGGGCGTCTCTCGGCCCGGTTCGGGCCGCGGCTCTTCATGGGCGGTGGGCCGCTGGTGGCGGCGGTGGGCGTGCTCCTGCTCACGCGGCTCGACACGGACGTGAGCTACGTGCCCGACGTCCTGCCGGCGATGCTCCTGTTCGGGCTCGGGCTCGCGATCACGGTCGCGCCGCTGACGACGACGGTGATGTCGGACGCGCACCGCGGCGACAGCGGTATCGCATCCGGCGTCAACAACGCCGTCGCGCGTGTGGCCGGGCTGCTCGGGATCGCCGTCGTCGGCGTCGCAGTCGCGAACCGTTCAGGGGCCGAGCTCGACCTCGCGGGCTACAGGATCGGGATGGTGCTGACGGCCGTCCTCGTCGCGGCGGGCGGCGTCGTCGGCCTCGCTCGGAATCCAAAATTCCGGTGGCGCACGGCGGGAGCCGCTGGTATCTTCGCGCTGATGAGATTCCTCGGTCACATCTAGGACACCCGTTGCCGCGGCCCGCCGTAGTAGCGGGCGTCGCGTGCTGTGTTCCTGGAGTTTCTGTGAGCGAAGGAGCTTGTTCGAATGTCAGAGGTCATCGAGTTGCATCGTCCGTCACCCGCTGTGGAGGTCCACGACCTCCGCAAGGAGTTCTCGCGCCGCGACAAGAAGGCGGGCCGGTTCGCGCGCAAGAAGCGGGCGGCGCTGCAGGGCGTCACGTTCACGATGGAGCGGGGCGAGTGCGTCGCGATCCTGGGCCAGAACGGCTCGGGCAAGTCGACGCTCGTCCGGCTGCTCTCGACGCTGCTCTTCCACGACGGCGGCAGCGCCGAGGTGTTCGGGCACGACGTCTTCACCGACCCGCGCCCGGTCCGGAAGCTCGTCAACCGCGTCTCCGTCGAGGCCAGCTTCTTCAAGAAGATGTCCGCCGGCGAGAACCTGCACTACGCCGCGCGCTACTACGGCATGGGGCCCCGTGAGACCCGGGTCAAGATCCCGGCGATCCTGACGAAGGTCGGCTTCCCGATCGACCGGCGCACCGAGCCGATGGAGAATCTCTCGCGCGGGATGCAGCAGAAGGTCGCGCTCGCGCGGGCGCTGCTCACCTCGCCGGTGCTGCTCCTGCTCGACGAGCCGACGACCGGGCTCGATCCGCGCTCCAAGCTCGAGGTGCAGGACTTCGTCCGCGAGGTGCGGCAGACGCACGACGCCACGATCCTGCTCTGCACGCACGACCTCGCCGAGGCGGAGGCGCTCGCGGACCGCGTCGGCATCCTCGACCGCGGCGAGCTGCTCTTCCTCGAGACCGTCCCCGAGATCCTCGAGCGCTTCGGCGTCGAGACGCTCGAGCAGGCTTTCTTCGCGGCCACCGGCCGCGAGTTCGAGGCGGAGACCGACGAGGACGACGAGGACCGGGAGGTGTTTGCATGAGAGCCGCCGCATCCACCCTCCGGGCAGAGCTGATCGGGCTCGGCGGCGTCGTCGAGCGCAACGTCTACCTGACCCGCCGCTACATCTGGTGGGACGTCGCCTTCATGGTCTGGACGATCGCGAACACGCTCACGATCGTCTTCATCGCGAAGGGGATCGAGGCGACCGGCGGCTCGATCGACGTCAACCGGACGACCACGCAGCTCCTGATCGGCGCCGTCGTCTGGGCGTACCTCGGGATCCTGTTCGAGTTCATGACCGAGACGGTCGCCTGGGAGCGCTGGGAGGGCACGATCGAGTACACGTTCATGGCGCCGCTCTCGCGGGCGATGCACCTCGCCGGCGCGGGCTTCTTCGCGGTGCTCTACGGGCTGATCCGGGCGATCATCCTCTTCATCGTCGTCGCGTTCTTCTTCGACCTCGCCATGCCGAACGCCGACTTTCTCGCGGCCTTCGTCGTGCTCGTGGTCGGCTCGGTGGCGTTCATCGGGATCGGGATCATGACGGCCGTGCTGCCGCTGATCTCGCCCGAGAAGGGCGCTCAGCTCGGCTTCGTCGCGCAGGGGATGCTGCTCGTCGTCTCGGGCGTCTACTACCCGGTCGAGGTGCTGCCGCAGTGGATGGAGTGGCTCTCGGTGATCTCGCCGGCGACGTACGTCCTCGACGGGATCCGGGACGCGATCCTGAACGGCGCCGGGCTCTCGACGATGTGGGACGAGATCTGGCCGCTGCTCTTGATCGGCGCGATCTCGGCTCCGGTCGGGCTCTGGGTCTTCCGCCGCGGCGAGATCTACGCCAAGAAGCACGGAAAGCTGAAGCGCTCTGGCTAGGAGGGTTTGGCGAAACAGCGGCTGAGCCGCTCGGCCACGCTGCTCGCCCCGATGCTGCGTCCTCAGTCGCGCCGATAGCTTCGGCTATCGGCGCTCCCTGCGTCCTTGCCTCGGAACGAGCATCGCGCCCGAACGACGAGCGCCGTTCCGCCAAACCCTCCTAGAGCGAGTGATTGGCCAATTGCCCGCGAATACCGATACAGCAGCGATCGGGCGCAATCCGTGCGCTCGATGAACACTTGCGGAGGTCATTCTTGAAATCACGTTTTCTGATCCTGGCGGCGACAGTGCTGGCGCTGCTCGTCGTTGCGGGACCGTCGCAGGCGATCACGAGCGGCGAGCGCGACAACGGTGCGCATCCGTACGTCGGCTTCGCGCGCAACCTGCAGTTCTCGTGCTCGGCCACGGCCGTCTCGCCCCGGCTCGTGATCACGGCGGCCCACTGCTTCACGTTCCCGACCGACACGGCCTGGGTGAACTTCGACGAGAGCTTCCGGACGAACCCGTTTCCGAGCTCGTCGTTCCACAAGGGGACGTGGCATGCGAACCCGCAGTTCTGCATCGCGTGCAAGCCGGGTCTCGTCGGCTTCGACACCCACGACATCGCCGTGATCGTCCTCGACGAGCCGGTGTCGCTGCCGTCGTACGGCGCCCTGCCGAGCCTGGGTCTCGCCGACAGGCTCGGGAAGGGAGCGGAGATCACCTCCGTGGGCTACGGCATCCAGGAGCTGATCCCGTCGCCGGGCGGCAAGGCTCTCTTCCGCGACGGATTCCGGATGCGGGCGCAGAGCGTGATCGTCAGCGACCAGAACAGGCTCGCGGCCGAGTTCCTGAAGCTGTCCGCGAAGCCGACGGGCGACAACGGCGGCACCTGCTTCGGCGACTCTGGCGGCCCGAACTTCGCGTCGGGCACGAACATCATCCTCGGCGTCAACTCGTTCGGCACGAACGGGAACTGCGCCGGGGTCACCTACTCGTACCGGGCCGACACCACGTCGGCGCGGGCGTTCCTCGCTCCCTGGGTGGCCCTGTACGGCTAGTCGTATAAACTCCTCCGGTCTTTGAGGCGACGGGGCCTCGGGCGCGCGCCGGCGACGGTGTTGCACCCGGGGCCCTTCCCATTTCTACGGCCGAAGGAGAGACAGCGATGGCGATGATCGAGAGCGAGCACCGGGCGACGTCCGACCCCGAGTCCCGCAAGCAGGTGCTGAAGGAGATCGAGAAGCAGAAGGTCGAGTACGTCCTCTTCTGGTTCACCGACCTCGAGGGGCATCTGAAGAGCTTCGCGATCACGCCGCAGGAGATCGAGGCCGCGCTCGACGACGGGATGGGCTTCGACGGCTCGTCGATCACCGGCTTCAACGCGATCGAGGAGTCGGACATGGTCGCGATCCCGGACCCCGGCACCTTCCGGATCATGCCCTCGCGCGAGGGCGAGGCGATCGTCGGCCGGATGATCTGCGACATCGTCAAGCCCGACGGGACGCCCTACGAGGGCGACCCCCGCTACATGTTGCGGAAGGCGCTCGAGCGGATGCAGAGCATGGGCTTCGACACGTTCAACATCGGGCCCGAGCTCGAGTACTTCCTGTTCGAGGACAACAAGGGCACGATCACGCTCGACGAGGGCGGCTACTTCGCGATGACGGCGCTCGACGCGGCGACGGAGCTGCGCAACGAGACGATCCAGGCGCTCGAGAGCGTCGGCATCCCGATCGAGTACCACCACCACGAGGTCGCGCCGTCGCAGCACGAGATCGACATGCGCTATGCGCCCGCGCTCGACATGGCCGATGCGACGATCACCTACCGGCTGATCGTCAAGGAGGTTGCGGCGAAGAACGGCGTCTACGCGACCTTCATGCCGAAGCCGCTCTTCGGCGAGAACGGGTCGGGGATGCACACGCACATGTCGCTGTTCACGGACGGACGCAACCAGTTCTTCGACGCGAACGACGCGCACCACCTCTCGCCGACGGCGAAGGCGTTCATCGCCGGCCTGCTGCGGCACGCGCGCGAGCTCTCGGCCGTCTTCGCGCAATGGGTCAACTCCTACAAGCGGCTCGTGCCCGGCTACGAGGCGCCCGTCTACGTGGCCTGGTCGCAGCGCAACCGCTCCGCCCTGATCCGGATCCCGCTCTACAAGCCGGGGTCCGAGCAGGCGACCCGCGCCGAGATCCGCTGCCCGGACCCCGCCTGCAACCCGTACCTGACGTTCGCGGCATTGCTGCACGCGGGGCTGGAGGGGATCGAGAAGGGTTACGAGCTCGAAGAGCCGATGGACTCGAACCTCTACCACCTCTCGGCCACGGAGCGGGACGAGCGCGGGATCGTCGCGCTGCCCGGAACGCTCGGCGAGGCCGTCGAGGAGCTTGCGGGCTCAGAGCTGATGAAGCGAGCCCTCGGCGAGCACATCCACGAGCGCTACGTCGAGATCAAGCGCAGGGAGTGGGACGAGTACCGGATCCAGCTGACGCAGTGGGAGCTCGACCGCTACCTGGCAGTTCTATAGACAAGCGGGTAGCCGAAGGCGCATAATTGTCCCAGGGTTGTGGCGCAAGGCGAGCGCCGCACCTCAACTGACGGCCGATCGCGGGCACCGTATGGTGCCCGTGGTCGTTCAGGTCGCGTGAGGCACCGCACGAGGGATCGGAGAGGGAGCGAAGCGACCCTTCAGGGGTCTTCGCGATGTCCGGGCTTTGCCCGGACATCTGCGGGTCAATTACAGGAACTTGCGGATCGACTCGCGCACGACGCTGAGGCCGATCACGCGCGAGCCCTCGTCGATCTCGCCGATCGCCTCGGCCGGCACGAGCCGCCGGCCACGCAGGAAGCCGCCGCGGACGGCGAGGGCGTCGGGGACGTCGGGCTGGGAGCCGTACATCGGCGACTCGACGCGGCCGATGATGCGACCGCGGACATCGGCGACGAGGAAGCCTTTGACGCTACGGAGGTCGAGTTCGAGCGAGCTCATCTCGTTGAGAACCTATTCCCGTCGTTTGAAGTTTCTCCGGCTGCTTGGGTAAGGAGTTTGTAAAGGGCCCCGGACGGCGCCCCCTAGAATCGATGGAGTGGACGCGACCGCCCGCCACCTCCGGCTGCTGACCGAGACGATCGCCGCCGTCAACTCCACGCTCGACCTGGAGGAGGTGCTCGCGCTCGTCGCGAGCAAGGTCGCGGAGGCGCTCGAGGCCGACGCGTGCTTCGTCTATCTCTACGACGAGCACGCGCACGAGCTCGTGCTGCGGGCGACCCACGGCACCCGCGTCGAGGAGATGACGCGACGGCCGCGGATGCGGCCCGGCGAAGGGATCACCGGCGCCGCCGCCGCCGAGCGCGCGCCGATCGCGATCGCGGCGCGGGCCCATCTCGACCCGCGCTTCAAGCTCTTCCCCAACCTGCCGGAGGACGAGTACGAGTCGATCCTCGCGGTGCCGATTCTGGCCCGCGACAAGCTCGAGGGCGCGCTCAACGTCCGCACCCGCAAGCCGCGCGAGCACAGCGAGGCCGAGATCGACCTCCTCGTCGCGATCGCCTCGCAGGTCGCGCAGACGATCCAGCACGCGCGCCTCTACGCCGACGCGCAGCGGCGCGTGCACGAGCTCGAGGCGCTGGCCAAGATCTCGGAGGCCGTCTCCGAGTCGCTCTACCTGGAGGAGTCGCTCGAGGCGATCGTGAAGACGACGATCGCCGCCGTCGATGCGACCGGTGCCGCGCTCGTGCTCGAGGACGGCGAGATCGCGTGGCCGGAGGGCCGCGCCGGGACCTACAACGTCCGGCTGCCGCTGCGCTGGAAGCGGCGGCAGATCGGCGAGCTCGTGTGCGACCGCGACACGCCGTTCTCGGACGAGGACCGCGGCCTGCTGGAGGCGATCGCCCACCACGCCGCGGTCGCGCTCGAGCACGGGCGCGCAGTCATGCGCGGCGTCCTCGCCCAGGAGATCCACCACCGGGTCAAGAACAACCTGCAGACGGTGGCATCGCTGTTGCGGCTGCAGGCGCGCGCACACGATGTCGACCCGCGGCGCGCGCTGACGGACTCGGTCAACCGGATCCTTGCGATCGCGGCCGTGCACGAGGTGCTGACCGAGCACCGGGAGGACGACGTCGACCTCGCCGAGCTGATCGAGCGGCTGCGCGCGATGCTCGTGCAGGGACTCGTTGCGGGCAAGACGGTCGAGGCGGAGCTCGAACCGGTCTCGCTCGCCGGCGACCGCGCGACCGCGCTCGCGCTCGTCTTCAGCGAGCTCTTCCAGAACGCGCTCGAGCACGGCGGCGGCACGGTGCGGATCGAGCTCGTCCGCCGCGGCGAGGACATCGCGCTCGCCGTCGCCGACGACGGCGCCGGCCTGAACGGGAGCGGCGACGGCACCGGGCTCTCGATCGTGCGGGCGCTCGTCCGCGACGAGCTGCAGGGCTCGATCGCACTGACGAGCGAGCCGGGCCTCCGCGCCGAGGTCGTGTTCCCGGTATGAGGCTCTTGATCGCCGAGGACGAGACGATCATCCGGATGGACCTGCGCTCGCTGCTCGAGGCGGCCGGGTTCGAGATCTGCGCCGAGGCGCGCGACGGCGAGGAGGCAGTTGAGCTCGCGCGCACGGAGCAGCCGGATCTCGCCGTGCTCGACGTGAAGATGCCGCGCCTCGACGGGATCGAGGCTGCGAAGCGGATCCTCGAGGAGCGCCCGATCCCGATCGTGATGGTGACCGCCTACGGCGAGCGGGAGCTCGTCGCGCGCGCGGTCGAAGCCGGCGTCTTCGGCTACCTGGTGAAGCCGTTCCGCGAGACCGACCTGCTGCCCGCGATCGAGACGGCACGCGCCCGGCACGAGGAGCTCTCCGCTCTGCGCGAGGAGGCGGAGTCGCTTGCGGACGCGCTCGCCGCGCGGAAGGCGATCGAGCGGGCCAAGGGCCTGCTCATGGCCAAGGAAGGCCTGTCCGAGCAGGACGCGTTCGCGCGCCTGCGCAAGGCGAGCCAGGTCTCGGGCAAGCCGCTGAAGGTGGTCGCCGAAGCCGTCGTCGCGACGCTCGACACCTAGGAGGGCTTGGCGAAACATCGGCTGAGCCGCCGGGCGGCGCTGCTCGCCCCGAGGCGGCGTCCTCAGTCGCGCCGATAGCAACCGCTATCGGCGCTCCCTGCGTCCTAGCCTCGGAACGAGCATCGCACCCCGGCGACGAGCGACGTTCCGCCAAGCCCTCCTAGTAACAGACTGTTGCAAGGCGGGGCTCCGACCGAACTGCGCGGCCGATTCGCCAAGTAACAGACTGTCACTTGGCTAGTTCTGCTCGAGCAGGCGCGTCTCGACCTGGCGCCGCCGGAGCCGCAGGGCGAGCCAGACCACGATCCCGAGCAGCACGAACGGCCCGGCCACGACGAGGGCGTACAGGAGCGCGATCGCCTCCCAGGCCAGCACGTCCTTGATCCCGTCGAGGCGGCTGCCGCCGACGGGCGTCGCCTGAATCTCCTCGGTGGTGAGCGAGAGATAGACCGTCGACGTGGCGCCCTCGGCGCGCGTGCTCCGCATCGCCTCGCGAAGCCCCGTCAGCTTCTGCCTCGCGGCGTTCAGCCGTGACTGGAGGACGACCCTGTTCTCGTTCGTGAGCGTTGCGCTCTCGAGCTGCGTGAGGATCTGCGCGATCCGGCGCTGCGTCTGCTCGATCTGAGTCTGCAGGCTGTCGGCCTGCTGCTGCAGATCCTGGATGCCGTAGCGCTGGCCGACGATCGTCCCGAGCTGCGACAGCTCCGCCAGCGCGCCCTGGACCTGCGCGGTCGGAATTCGCAGCGTGATCTGGGCCGCCCCGACGCCTTCCGAGGGCGCGTCGTAGGAGAGCGAGGCGACGCTGCCCCCGTGCTGGCGCGCGATCTGTTGAGCGCGCTTCGTCGCGTCGGAGAGCGCGTCGACGTCGTCGACCCGGAGGCTGAGCTCGGCCTCGAAGCGCTGCAGCTGGCCGGGCGCCGGCGCGACCGCGCCCCCTGCGCTGTCGCCGGCGGCCTTCGTTGCGGGAGGCGCAGCCTCCAGCGCCGTGCTCGGGACCGTCGGGAAGCTGCGGCCCGCGTCGCTCACCGGCGAGGACGCTGCCTGCTCGCCACCGCCGGCGCCGTCGCGCGAGAGACCGATCACGCCCGCCGCGACGAGCGCGACGACGACCGTCGCGGGAACGGCCAGCACGAGCCGCCGCCAGCCCCATGTGAACCGGACCCGTTCGAGAAAGGGCTCGCGTGCGGGCTGCTGGACGCTCAGCGCGCGCACGCGGTCGCGGAGTGCAGACGGCGCCTCGGGCTTCGTCGCGCGGATCTCGTTCAGCAGCGTCTCAGACATGGATGCTCACCTTCTCTTCGAGCTTCTTCAGGGCTCTCGACAGCCGGGTCGAGACCGCGGTGGGGCTGATCCCGAGCACGCGTGCCGCCTCCTCGCTGTCGAGCTCGAGCAGGACGCGCAGCGCGATCACCTCGCGCTCGCCGGCGCTCAGCTCGCGCAGGGCGGCCTCGAGCTCCGGGGACAGGCCTTCGGCGAAGCCGGCGTCGAGCCGGTCCGGCACCGCAGCGCGCTGCTCGCGCTTGTGCCGGCGCTCCTCGGCGCGGAACCAGTCGAGCGCGGTCGTGCGGGCGATCTGGCAGAGCCAGGTCCGGGCGCTGCCGCGGCTGGCGTCGAAGCGGCGCCAGAGCTTCAGCGCTTTCTCGAACGTGTCCGCCGCGAGGTCCTCGGCGAGCGAGCGGTCCCGGGTCAGATAGACGAGATAGGCGTACACGTCGTCGAGATGCTCCTCTGCGATCGCGGCAAACGACGCCGCTGTACGCCACAACCGGGGCCGGTTGTCTGCGGGCCGGAAGCGTCATCGCCTGCACACCGTCTCTACGCCGCCGGACGGCGTCTCGTCACGCCTGTTGCGCAGCCTCGAACAGCTGCTCCCAGCGCTCGAGCAGCCCCTGGAGATCCTCGCGGGCGGCCGTGTGCGCTGCGAGCGTCTCGGTGTTCCCCCAGTCGTCCGCCAGCTGCCGCTCCAGCTCCGCGAGCTCGAGCTCCCGCGCCTGGATCGACGCCTCGATCTGCTCGAGCTCGTTCGGGCGCTGCTTGGCCGGCTTTGCCTGTCTCGGCTTCTCCTTCCGCTCCTTCGGGGCCGGCGGCGGCGCGGTCTCGTCGCCGCGGACGCGGGCGTAGTCGGCCCAGCCGCCGTCGTAGGAGCGGAGGCGCTCACCTTCGACCGCGACGATTCGCTCGGCGACCGCGTCGAGCACGGCGCGGTCGTGCGAGACGAGCAGGACGGTGCCGGGGAACGCCTCGAGCGCCGCCTCGAGCGCCTCGCGGCTCTCGAGGTCGAGGTGGTTGGTCGGCTCGTCGAGGACGAGGAAGTTCGCGCCCGAGGCGACGACCAGCGCGAGCGCGAGCCGTCGACGCTCGCCGCCCGAGAGCGCCACGACGGGCTTGTCGTGGTCGTCCCAGCCGGAGAAGAGGAAGCGGCCGAGAAGCGCCTGTGCCTGCGAGCGCTGCAGGCCGGTGGCGCCCATCGCGCACTCGAGCACGCTGCCGCGCTCGTCGAGCTCGACCTCGTGCTGGGAGAAGTAGGCGACCTCGACGCCGTGCCCGATCCGGCCCAGCCGGCCGCCGACGATCGCCTCCAGCAGCGTCGACTTGCCCGAGCCGTTCGGCCCGATCAGCGCGACATGCTCACCGCGCTCGAGCACGAGCTCGGCGTTCTCGAGCAGCCGCTTCGACCCTGCGGCGAGGTCGAAGCCCTCCGCCTCGACGACCATCCGCCCGCTGCGTGCGGGCTTCAGGAACTCGAAGCCGAGCGTGCGCCGGCCCGTCCGCGGCGCCTCGACGCGCTCGGCCTCGATCCGTGCGATCTGCTTCAGCTTCGCCTGCGCCTGCCGCGACTTCGTCCCGTAGCGGAAGCGGGCGACGAAGCGGTCGAGCCGCGCGATGTCCTCGGCCTGCCGCTCCGCGAACTTCGCCTGGGCGGCGAGCCGCGCTGCCTTCTCCTGCCGCCAGACGTGCCACTTGCCCGGAAAGTAGGTCGACTTGCCGCCTTCCAGCTCGAGCACGGCAGTGCCGACCGACTCGAGGAACCAGCGATCGTGTGCGACGAGGATGACGGCGGCGTCGATCGTCGAGAGCTCCTGCTCGAGCCATTCCATCGACTCCATGTCGAGGTGGTTCGTCGGCTCGTCGAGCAGCAGCAGGTCGGGGCCGCCGGAGAGCGCACGCGCCAGCGAGGCGCGCGTCAGCTCGCCGCCCGAGAAGGTCTCGAGGCCGCGGTCGAGATCGGCGTCGGCGAAGCCGAGCCCGCGCAGCACCGACGTCGCGTGGTCGCGCCAGCCGTAGCCGCCGGCGTGCTCGAGGCGCGCCTGCGCTTCGCCGTAGCGGCGGAGCGTCTCCGGCGCGTGATCGCCGCCGGCCATCGCCTCCTCCAGCCGGCGCAGCTCGCGCTCGGCCTCGATCAGGTCGGCTGCGCCCGAGAGGGCGTACTCGCGAAGGCTGAAGCCGCCGAGACGCGGCGGCCGCTGGTCGTGCAGCGCGACGCGCGCACCCTTCTCCCAGGCGAGCTCGCCGCCCGCGAGCTCGGTCTCGCCGATCAGCGCGCGCAGCAGCGTCGTCTTGCCGGCGCCGTTCGGGCCCGCGAGCGCGAGCCGGTCGCGCCGCTCGACCTTGAACGAGACTCCGTCGAACAGCGGCTCGCCGGAAAGCTCCTTCCGGAGCGCGGATGCGATCAGAACAGCCACTGCGTCACAGGGTAGTGACGCGCTGGGAGCTACGAGACTGCGGCCGCTTCCTTGACGAGCCGGCGGGCGCGCCTGCGCGATCGCGCTCCGCGTCGATCCCGGCCGCCGCGAGCAGCTCGGCGGGCTTGCCGGAGTGTGGCAGACCGCTCGACGGCGAGCTTGACGACGCGCGGCCGCTCGTCCTGATCGGCCAGCGCGCCGAGCACGGCGTCCCCGAGGCCGCCCTCGGGCCAGTGGTCCTCGACCGTGACGATCGGGCATCGTCAGCGACCGCAGCGTCTCGGCGTCGACCGGCTTGACCGAGTAGAGGTCGATCACGCGCGCGGAGATCCCGTCCGCGCCGAGCTCGTCCGCCGCCTCCAGCGCCTCGTGCAGCGTGATTCCCGCAGCGACGATCGCGACGTCGTCACCCTCGCGCACCGTTCGCGAGCCGCCGACCGGGAACTCCTCGTCAGGCCCGTAGAGAACGGGGGTGTTCGCGCGAGTCGTGCGCAGGAATGAGATCCCCTCGACGTCGGCCATCGCCTGGACGAGCTTCACGGTCTGGTTGGCGTCGGACGGATAGAGGACGGTCGAGCCGTTGATCGCGCGGAACTCGGCCAGGTCCTCGAGCGCCATCTGCGAGGGGCCATCCTCGCCGATCGAGACGCCCGCGTGCGAGCCGCAGAGCTTCAGGGTCGCCTGGCTGATCGCCGCCATCCGGACGAAGTCGTAGGCGCGCGAGAGGAAGGCCGCGAACGTCGAGACGAACGGCTTCCAGCCGAGCACCTGCATCCCGACCGCGGCCGCGACCATCTGCTGCTCGGCGATGTACATCTCGAAGAAGCGTTCGGGATGCGCGTCCTTGAAGATCTCCGAGTAGGTCGAGTTGGAGACCTCGCCGTCGAGCGCGACCACGTCGCCGCGCTCGCCTCCGAGCGCGGCGAGGGCGTCGCCGTAGGCCTTGCGCGTCGCGACCTCGGAGCCGAGCTCGTAGCGCGGCCACTCGGCGCCGCTGGGCTCGAAGCGGTTCGGCTCCCCGTGGTCCGGTTTCGGCACCGAGACGACGATGTTGCGCACGCCGCCCAGCTCGGCCAGCGCCAACTCCGCGTCCTCCGGAGACATCGCCTTGCCGTGCCAGCCATCCTGATCCTCGATCTTCGAGAACCCCTTGCCCTTGATCGTCTTCGCGACGACCACAGTGGGTTTGCCGGTCGTCCGCTCGGCCTCCTCGTAGGCGGCGTTGATCTGCTCGACGTCGTGGCCGTCGATCTCGATCGCGTGCCACCCGAAGGCGCGGAACCGCTCGGAGTAGGAGGAGAGATCCCAGCCGTGCATCGTCTCGCCGCGCTGGCCGAGCCGGTTCACGTCGATGATCGCCGTGAGCTTGTCCAGCTCGTAGAAGGCGGCATGCTCCGCCGCTTCCCACATCGAGCCCTCGGCCATCTCGCTGTCGCCGCAGATGACCCAGGTGCGGAACGGGAGCCGGTCGAGCCGCTTGCCCGCGAGCGCCATGCCGACGCCGATCGGGAGGCCCTGGCCGAGCGAGCCGGTGGCGACGTCGACCCACGGCAGCACCGGGGTGGGATGCCCCTCGAGCCGGGACCCGAACTGGCGGTACGTCATGAACTCCTCTTCGGAGAGCACGCCGGCAGCGCGGAAGAGGCCGTAGACCAGCGGCGAAGCGTGGCCCTTGGAGAAGACCAGCCGGTCGTTCGCGGGGTTGCGCGGATTGTCGTAGTCGTAACGGAAGTGCGCCGCGAGCAGGACGGCCGCGAGGTCCGCGGCCGACATGGACGACGTCGGGTGTCCCGAGCCGGCTTTCGCGCTGGCGCGCACGGCGTCGGCGCGCAATTGCTGTCCCAGTTCCCGCCAGAGCTCTGGCCCGTCCATCGGGCTCCGCGACCTCTCGGTCGTTTGTCGTAACGTAGCGCGGGATGAAGGTCGCGGTTGCGTTCGACCATCGAGGCGTGAAGCTACGCGACCGCGTGCTCGAGGAGCTGAGCGCCCAGGGCCATGACGTCGTCGATCTGGGCACGGACTCGGACGCGGTGCGGATCGACTACCCGGACAAGGCGCGCGAGCTGGGCGAGGCGATCCTCGACGGTCGCGCCGAGCGGGGCGTCTTCGTCTGCGGCTCGGGTGTCGGCGCGTCTGTTGCCGCCTGCAAGCTCCCGGGGATCCGCGCGGCCATCTGCCACGACACGTACTCGGCACACCAGGGCGTCGAGCACGACGACATGAACGTGCTCTGCCTCGGCTCGGAGGTCGTCGGCGCGGAGCTCGCCGGGGAGCTCGTGAGAGCCTTTCTCGCGGCACGGTTCGACGGCGGCGAGCGTTATGTGAAGAGACTGCAGAAGATCGAGCAACTGGAAAGGGCAGGCTATGGCTAAGTCGAGACTTCATGAGCTCTCGGAGCGCGGACAGTCGGTGTGGATCGACTCGATCTCGCGCGAGTGGCTCCAGAACGGATTCCTCGAGCAGCTGATGCGGGAGGACGCCGTCGTCGGCGTCACCTCCAATCCGACGATCTTCCAGAAGGCGCTTGCCGGCGGCTCCTGGTACGACGAGCAGTTGCGACAGGTGCTCGCCGAAGAGGAGGACACGAAGGAGATCTTCTACCGGCTTGCGGTCAAGGACATCCAGGACGCGTGCGACGTCCTCCGCCGCGTGTGGGACGAGGGGAGCGGGAAGGACGGCTACGTCTCGATGGAGGTCGACCCGACGCTCGCCTACGACCGTGACGGGACGATCGAGGAGGCGGTGCGGCTGAACGAGTGGATCGACCGGCCGAACCTCTTCGTCAAGATCCCGGCGACAGAGCCCGGCCTCGGCGCGATCGAGGAGTGCATCGCCCAGGGACGGCCGATCAACGTGACGCTGATCTTCTCGCTCGAGCGCTACGCGGCGGTTGCGGAGGCGTATCATTCGCGGGCTCGAGCGGCTGGTCGAGTCCGGCGGCGATCCCGGGCGCGTCGCCTCGGTCGCGTCGTTCTTCGTCTCCCGCGTCGACACCGAGGCGGACAAGCGGCTCGACGCCGCCGGCGCTCCGCAGCTAAGGGCAAGCTCGCGATCGCGAACGCGAAGCTCGCCTACGAGCGCTACAAGGAGATCTTCTCCGGGCCGCGCTGGGAGGCGCTCGCGGCGAAGGGTGCGACGACGCAGCGCTGTCTCTGGGCGTCGACGTCGACGAAGAACCCGGCCTACCGCGACGTGATGTACGTCGAAGAGCTGATCGGGCCCGAGACCGTGAACACGATGCCGGTCGAGACGATCGAGGCGTTCCAGGATCACGGCGTCGTCGCCGACACGCTCGAGCAGGGGCTCGACGAGGCGAGGGCGCTGCTGGACGAGCTCGAGCGGGTCGGCGTCGACTACGACGACGTCACCGACACGCTCGAGCGGGAAGGCGTGCAGAAGTTCGCCGACTCGTTCGAGGAGCTCCTGGACGGGATTCGGGCGAAGCGTGCGCAGCTAGCTGCGGCGTGACGAGCATTGTCGAGCGGATCTGGGCCTACGACGCGTCGCTCTGGACCGACTCGGGCGAGGATCGGTGGCTCGGCTGGCTCGACGTCGTCACGCGGATGCGCGTCCACATCGACGAGCTGAACGCCTTCTCGGAGGCCGCGACCGAGCAGTTTCACGACTGCGTCCTGCTCGGCATGGGCGGCTCCTCGCTGGCACCGGAGGTGCTGCGGCGGACGTTCAACGTCGAGTCCTTCCACGTCCTCGACACGACGCACCCCGAGGCGATCCGGAGGCTCGAACGAAGCGTCGACCTGGAGCAGACGCTCTTCCTGGCCTCCTCGAAGTCGGGCTCGACGATCGAGACGCGTTCCCAGCTCGAGTACTTCTGGGAGCGGACCGGCGGTCGCGGGGCGCAGTTCGCCGCGATCACCGACCCTGGCTCCGAGCTCGACGACCTCGCGCACGAGCGCGGCTTCCGCGCCGTCTTCGCGGGCGAGCCCGAGATCGGCGGCCGCTACTCGGCGCTGTCGATGTTCGGGATCGTGCCGGCGGCGCTGATGGGCGTCGACCTCACCCACTTTCTCGAGGTGGCCGCGGCGATGACGGTCGCCTGTCAGGGCGAGGACGGCAATCCCGGCCTCGAGCTCGGCCTCCAGCTCGGGGAAGGCTGGCAGGAGGGGCGCGACAAGGTCTGCATCGACGAGTCCGCAATGGGCTTCGGCCTCTGGGCCGAGCAGCTGCTCGCGGAGTCGACCGGCAAGCAAGGGAAGGGGCTCGTGCCCGCGCCCGGCGAGCCGCCCGACGGGCCCGACCGGCAGCGCGCCGAACCGGATCTCGTCGATCGATACGACCTCGCCGGCGAGTTCTACCGCTGGGAGTTTGCGACCGCCGTCGCCGGCCATGTCCTCGGGATCAACCCGTTCGACCAGCCGGACGTGCAGGCGGCGAAGGACATGACGAACGAGGTCCTGGCGGCGGGCGAGCCGGACGTGGAGCCGCGCGGCTCGCTCGACGAGCTGCTCGAGCAGGCGCAGGCGGGGCTCAACTACGTCTGCATCCAGGGGTTCGTCGATCCGGCCCGCGAGGACGAACTGGCGCCGCTCGTCGAGCGCGCGCACGCGACCGGCTGCGTCGTCACGAAGGGGCTCGGGCCGCGCTACCTGCACTCGACCGGCCAGCTGCACAAGGGCGGCCCCAACACCGGCCTCTTCGTCCAGGTCGTCGACGAGACCGGTGACGAGTTGCCGATCCCCGGCCGCGATTTCGGCTTCGGCCGCCTGATCCGTTCGCAGGCCGCGGGCGACTTCGCAGCGCTCGAGAAGCGCGGCCGGCGCGTGATCCGACTGAGACTGGAGGAGGTCTAGATGCAACTGGGAATGGTGGGCCTCGGCCGGATGGGCGCCGGGATGACGAAGCGACTGGAGCAGCACGGGATCGAGATGAAGACGTTCGACCCGAACGTCGGCTCGACCGCGAAGACGCTCCGCGCGATGGCCAAGCAGCTCGAGGCGCCGCGGCACGCGTGGACCATGGTCCCGGCCGGGAGGATCACCGAGGACACGTTCCAGAAGCTGCTCGAGATCCTGGAGCCCGGCGACACGATCGTCGACGGCGGCAACTCGAACTTTCGCGACTCGCAGCGTCGCTACAAGGAGGCGCGGAAGCGGAAGATCTCCTTCGTCGACGTCGGCGTCTCCGGCGGCGTCTGGGGCCTCGAGGTCGGCTTCTGCCTGATGGTCGGCGGCGACAAGGCGCCGGTGAAGCGGCTCAAGCCCATCTTCGACGGCTTGGCGCCCGAGAGCGGTTGGGCGCACGTCGGCACGTCCGGCGCGGGCCACTTCACGAAGATGGTCCACAACGGGATCGAGTACGGCCTGATGCAGGCCTACGCCGAGGGCTTCGAACTGATGTACCACTCCGAGTTCGACCTGGACTTGAGCGAGCTCGCCGGGATCTGGCGCTACGGCTCCGTCGTCCGCTCCTGGCTGCTCGAGCTGCTGCACGCAGCGATGGAGCAGCACGGCGACCATCTCGACGACATCGCGCCCTACGTCGAGGACTCCGGCGAAGGCCGCTGGACGATCAACGAGGCGATCAACGAGAACGTGCCGGTGCCGGCGATCAGCGCCGCGCTCTTCGCCCGCTTCGCCTCGCGCCGTGAGATCGACTTCTCCGCCAAGGTGCAGGCCGCACTGCGAAACCAGTTTGGAGGCCACGCCGTCAAGGCCGTGAAGGCGGCGAAGAAGGCGCCCGACCCGCGGTGAGCTTGCTCACGTTCCTGGGAAGCTGCTCGCGTCGTGCAGGCCGGTGGCACAGTACGGAGGTACGGGCCTCCGGCTGGAGCGGCGCGAGCGGCTTCAGCCTTTCGCGGAGCCCGGCTTCGCCGGGCGGGAGCGAAAGGCGGCCAGGGACGTGAGCTCGACCGAAGACGGCAATCCGCTCCTCGAGGGCCTACGGCTCCGCCGCAGCCCGGACGCGTGCGCGATGGTCGTCTTCGGCGCGACCGGCGACCTGACGCGGCGGAAGATCTTTCCCGCCCTCTACGCGCTGGCGCTTCGCCGGCTGCTGCCGGAGCGCTTCGGCGTCGTCGGCGTCGCCCGTACCGAGCAGACGACCAAGCAGTGGATCGCGGAGATGAAGAAGGCGGTGCGCGAGTACGCCCGCGACGACTTCGACGCGCAGGTCTGGAAGGAGCTGGCCGAGGGAATGCGCTACGTGGCCACGGACTTCGCCGAGGACGAAGGCCAGAACCGGGTCGTCGATGCCCTGCGCGACCTCGACGAGCAGCGCGGGTGCTCTGGCAACCGCATCTACTACCTCGCCGTGCCGCCGAACGCCTTCGAGACGATCGTTACCGAGCTCGGCGAGCGGCGCAGCACGGAGGGCTGGATCCGCCTGATCGTCGAGAAGCCGTTCGGACACGACCGGGCCTCGGCGCACCGCCTGAACGAGATCCTGCAGCAGCACTTCACCGAGCACGAGATCTTCCGGATCGACCACTACCTCGGCAAGGAGACGGTCCAGAACATGCTCGCGCTGCGGTTCGCGAACGGTATCTTCGAGCCGATCTGGAACCGCCAGTTCATCGACCACATCCAGATCACCGTCGGCGAGTCGATCGGAATCGAGGGTCGTGCGGCGTTCTACGAGCAGGCCGGGGCGATCCGCGACGTCTTCCAGAATCACCTGCTCCAGCTCGTCGCCTTGACCGCGATGGAGCCGCCGATCGACTTCACCGCCGACTCGGTCCGGAACGAGAAGGTGAAGGTGCTCCGCTCGCTGCACACGCCCGGGCCGAAGTCCGTCGTGCGCGGCCAGTACGGCCGCGGCTTCATCGAGGGCGAGGAGGTACCCGGCTACCGCGAGGAGCCGGGGGTCGCGAGCGACTCGACCACGGAGACGTACATCGCCGCCAAGCTCTACGTCGACAACTGGCGCTGGGCCGACACGCCCTTCTACGTCCGCGCCGGCAAGCGGCTGCCGCGGCGCGAGACGACGATCGCGATCCAGTTCCAGCGCGCCCCGCACCCGCCGTTCGCGGAGATCGCGGGCGAGGGGCTGCGGCCGAACGTGCTCCTGATCCACGTCCAGCCGGACGAGGGCGTCTCGCTCGCGATCGGAGCCAAGGTGCCGGGCGCCGGGATGAACATCCGCACCGTGCACATGGATTTCCTCTACGGCGGTGCCTTCCGCACGAGCCTGCCCGAGGCGTATGAGCGCTTGATCCTGGACGCGATGCTCGGCGACGCGACTCTCTTCACGCGCGCCGACGAGGTGGACGAGCAATGGGGGCTCGTCGACGCGATCGTCGCGGCGTGGAAACGCGATCGTCCGAACTTTCCCAACTACCCGGCCGGGACGTGGGGGCCGCCGAGCGCGGACGAGCTGATCCACCGCGACGGCCGCAGCTGGCGTCGTCACTGATGCCGAGCGTCGTCGCCCAGGTCGAGAAGCGCCTCGCCGAGCTGCGCGTCCACCACGCCGAGGGGACGCGGACGAGCGTGATGACCCACGTGGCCTGGGCGCCGCCGCAGTGGGCGGCCGCAGCGCGCCGGACGCTCGCGGGGCTCGACGAGCTGCACCCATCGCGGACGATTCTGCTCTTCCCCGACCCCGGCAAGGCCGATGCGATCGGCGTCGACGTCGACCTGAAGTGCTTCACGATCCCGGGCTCGTCACGGGAGGTGTGCTCGGAGGTGATCCAGCTGCGGCTCGGCGGTGCCCGCACGCGCGTCCCGGGCTCGATCGTGCAGCCGCTCCTGATCACCGACCTGCCCACCTTCTGCCGCTGGCGCGGGCTGCCGCTGTGGGGGAAGCCGGAGCTCGAGCAG
Organism: uncultured Gaiellaceae bacterium; assembly: GCA_963771185.1. GTDB lineage: Bacteria > Actinomycetota > Thermoleophilia > Gaiellales > Gaiellaceae > Gaiellasilicea. The sequence goes on along the minus strand of CAVYSL010000018.1, from coordinate 57,688 downwards.
CTCGTCGATGTCTGCGACCGGCTCGTCGTCGACTCGTCCGAATGGCGCGGGCTTCCCGGCGCGTACACGAAGCTCGCAGCGCTCTTCGACCGGATCGCCGTCTCGGACATCGCGTGGGGGCGCAGCCTAGGCTGGCGCGGCCGCCTCGCGGGGCTCTGGCCCGAGATCAAGGCCGTGAAAACGGTGTCGGTGACCGGGCCGAAGGCCGACGCGCTCCTGTTGGCGGGGTGGCTACGTTCGCGGCTGAAGCGGCCCGTGAAGCTTTCGCATCGGTCGGCTACCGAGCTCGAGCGGGTCGCTGTCGACGGCGAGCCGGTGCCGGCCCCGCGCGGCCCCGCGCGGGATGCGAGCGACCTGCTCTCCGCCGAGCTCGACGTCTTCGGCCGCGACCCGATCTACGAAGCAGCCGTTCGAGGCTCTAACGCAGCTCGCTGACGTCGAGGACGCCGTTCCAGGAGACCGAGTCCTCGTAGCGGCCGCCGGCCTCCTCGACCAGGATCTTCATCGGGGCCCAGTCCCAGATCGCGAGCCCCGACGCGTCGAAGGCGGCCTCCGCCGCACCCTCGGCGACGAGCATGTGCGCCCAGAAGTCGCCGAAGCCGCGGACGTGCCACGCCTCGTACGCCCGCGCGGGCGGTGGTCGCTCGAGCCCGTAGAGGACAGTCGCGTCCTCGAGTCGCGCGACTGCGGAGACGCGGATCGGCTCGCCGTCGGCGAACGCGCCGGCGCCGCGTTCCGCCCACCAGCGCCGCCCCAGAGCCGGCGCGGAGACGACCGCGATGCGGTCTGCGTAGGCGATCAGCGTCGCCCAGACCGGGATCCCGCGCGTGTAGTTGCGGGTGCCGTCGATCGGGTCGAGGATCCAGCCGCTCGCGTCCTCGCCGCCCTCCTCCTCGCCGAGCACGGCTTCGCCGGGCCGCTCGCGGGCGAGCCGCGCCCGCAGCGCCGCCTCTGCGGCACGGTCGGCCTCGGAGACGGGCGTCAGATCGGGCTTCGTTTCGACGCGCAGGTCGTGCGCCCGGAAGCGGGGCAGCGTGATCGCGTCGGCGTCGTCGGCGAGCGAGAGGGCTAATTCGAGGTCGGGGCTCAAGCGCCCGACTACTTTCGCGCAAGAGAGGCATCCGCGGGAGCGGATGCCTCTCGCGAGATCCCTGAAGTGGCCGCTTCGCGGCCGGTGGCTAACGTCCGGACTTCTTGACGACCGCGAAGGTCGGCTTCGCGACGCGGAGTTCGACCGGGTCGGACCAGGTCATTGCGCGGGCGGTTCCGGGAAGCGAGAAGTTGATGCCACGGATCCGGTACCACCAGGTGCCGGGCGTGACGGGGAGGAGAGCGGAGGTGGCATACGTCAGCTTCCCGCCCTCCTTGCGCCAGGGGTATTTCGTTTTCGACCACTGCACCTCGTACTGGTCTGCACCGAGCGCGGGCTCCCAAGCGACGAGCGGCGAGCCGTAGAACGAGGGCCGCGAGCTGACGGCGGACGTAAGGCGGCCCTTGGGCGAGAGCCCGGAGACGAACGGCGAGCCGGAGCGCGAGACCGCAGGTTCGCTCGTCTTGCCGAACTCGAGCACGCGGCCGGCAGCGCACGCGTCCTGAGGCGTGTCGACGTCGTAGTAGCGCAGTGAGCCGGTGCCGACGACCGGCGCGCCGACGGCGTGCGCGCGCGTCAGAGGTCCCGCCAGCGTCAGGGTGGAGCCGCTGACGCCGAGGATGATCACGTTCTCGCTGCCAGCGCCGGTGCCGACGACGGCCGCTCCCGGCTGGAAGCCGCCGGAGTCGAGAGTCAGGGTCGTCGCGCCGACGGTTGCCGCGGACGCGAGGCTATAGGGAACGGTGTCCTCGACGACATACCGCACCGGCACGACCGTCCAGTAGAAGCGGCCGTTGGGCCAGCCGCTCTCCCAGAGATCGACGGGTGCGCCGGTCAAGACGGGCGTTGCGGGCAGGTTGGTGTCGGCGGCCGGTGGGGTCGCTGCGGGATCCGGATCTGCGGGTGTCGCGCCGCCGGAGCCGGAGCCGCCTGGAGCCGGGGCGGGCGCGGCCGTCTTCCGGTCCTGCTCGGTCGACTGAATCTGGAGGCCGTCCGCTGTGAAGCTTGGGGGCTCGTTGCCATCGGTGAGGATCGCTCCCCGTGCGCGGTCGGCCTCCGTGCTGCTCTTCGGAAGCTTGAGCGGACCCGTGAGCCGGGGAACATAGGAGGGCGAGCCGACCATTGCGCCGCGGAAGATCGTGTTCACGCAGTCGCGGTCGCTGAAGACGTAGACGCGATAGAGGTCGTAGCCGATGCCTGCTGCGCTCGTCGTGCCGGTGAAGGCGAAGCCCGGCGTCAGCCGGTGCAGCGAGGCGGTCGTGGGCGTCGAGGTCGTGCTGTCGCTGAGTGCCGCCACCGGCGTGACAACGCCGCCGGCGATCGCCGGGTTGGTCGAGGTGAAGACCGGGCTCCACGGTCCGTGCGACACGGCCGGCAGGCCGGTCGGGATCGAGCCGTAGAGGTTGCGGACAGCGCGGACGCGGAAGCGGACCGTGCCCGAGAACGCGGGCTGCTGGTGGAAGGCGTAGAACTCGCGGTGGTCGACGGCGTTCGTCTTCGTTGCGACGACCTTGCCGGGGAAGACGTCGACGAACCAGACGTGGTAGCTCGTCGCGCCCTGCACGACACTCCAGCGGGACATGCCGGGATCGGACGGGAGCTGCTGCGGCAGGTTGCCCCACCGGACGTTGAACCCGTAGGGAGCGCTCCAGCCGGTGACGCCGGCGGCGGTGATCGCGCGGACGCGGGCATAGAGCGCGTAGGGGTTGCCGGTCAGCCAGGGAAGCGCGACCGGGATCGAGACGGCGGGCGCCTTCGCCTTCTCGTCCGACCAGATGATCCCGGCTTCCGTGAACGCCTGGTTCTTCGAGAGCTCGAACTCGTAGCGCATCGCACCGCGGACGGGCAGCCAGGAGAACGAAGGTGTGCGCGAGAACTCGCGCTTGGGCGCCTCGTCGGCGCGGAGCAGGAACGGCTTCAGGCCCTGCGGCGCGGCCGGAGCCGCGGCGACGCGCGCCTGCACCGATCCGGTGACCGCGAGCGCGACAAGGCAGAGAAGGACGAGACGAGCGAGACGCATCGCTTACCGTCTTCGGCCGGAAGGCGGCCGCGGCCGTCCCTCAAAGGGGTGATAGCAACGCTCCGGCAGCGAGGACGAGCCCGTCGGCGCCCGCGCGCCCGGCGATCTGGAGCGAGGCCGGGAGACCGTCCTCTGCGGCGCCGCACGGCAGCGCAAGCGCCGGCCAGCCGAGCGAGGAGAAGGGATAGGTGAAGCGGATCAGCGCTTCGCGCACGTCCAGATCGCCGGGCGCGGCGCCGCGGCCGAGCAGCGGCGGCACGATTGGCAGCGTCGGCGTCAGTACCAGGTCGAGCCCGTCGAGCACGGCTTCGGCCTGCTCGCGGTACTCGCGCCGAAGCCGCTCGGCGTACTCGACCTCGGCGTCGCGGACAGCGAAGCACTTCTCCAGCTTCACGCGTACATCCTCGCCGTAGAGGTCGGCGTTCTCGGCATAGAGCTCGCGATGGACGTCAGCGGCCTCGCGCATGAAGACGGCGTATGTCTCGGCAGGGACGAGCGGCAGCTCGACGGCGCGACGGCGCGGGAAGCGGGCGACGGCCGCCTCGACGCGCTCGCGCACCAGCGGGTCGGCGAGCTCCGTCCACGCGACTCCGACCTCGAGTTGCTCGAGCGACTCGAGCTGGACGCGCTCGAAAGCCGGCGCGAGCACCTGGAGCATTCGCTCGCACGACTCCACGTCGGCGCCAATCGGCCCGGCGGTGTCGAAGCTCGCGGCCAACGGCCAGCAGCCGTCGAGCGAGACGAGCCCGTGGGTCGGCTTGTGCCCGACGAGGCCGCAGCACGCAGCCGGGATCCGGATCGATCCGGCCGAGTCCGTGCCGAGCCCGACTTCTGCGAGACCGGCGGCGACGGCCGCCGCCGAGCCCCCGCTCGATCCGCCCGCGACGCGGCCGGAAAAGCGCGGGTTCGGGACGTCGCCGAAATGGGGGTTCTCGGAGGTCGTGCCGTACGCAAACTCGTGCAGGTTCGCCTTGCCGACGTTGGCGTAGCCTGCCTCCTCGAGCAGTCGCACCGCCGCCGCCGTCTGACGCGGAACATGACCGGCGAAGACCGCGGAGCCGTACGTCGTTTCCAGCCCTTCGGTGTCGAACAGGTCCTTCACCGCCAGCCGGATCCCGACCGCGGGCGCCTCCGGCTGGGCGAGGAAGATCGTCAGTCGAGGGCCAAGTACAGGAGCGCGACGCCGACGGTGCCGGCAAAGAGGAGGACGAAGATCCCGAAGAGGGCCCAGCCCAGCATCAGGTTCTTCCGCTCGAGCTCCGGGGTGATCTCCTTCACAGCAACACCGGGTCCACGGCCGCCGCGACGAAGAGCAGCGCCAGGTAAAGGAGCGAGTAGTGGAAGAGGACGCCCGCGTTCCGTCGCGTCGGCGAGCGGCGCAACTGCCACGCCATCGCGAGGAAGATCCCGCCGAGCACAGCCGCAGCTGCCGAGTAGACCGGGCCGAGCCAGAAGCCGACCGCGAGCGTGAACGCGACCAGCACGAGCGAGTACCAGACGATCTGCTTCGTCGTCTCGGCGTCGCCACGCACGACCGGCAGCATCGGCACGTTCGCGGCCGCGTAGTTCTCCTTGATCAGGAGCGCGAGCGCCCAGAAGTGCGGCGGCGTCCAGAGGAAGACGATCAGGAAGAGCCAGAGAGCCGGCAGGCCGAGGTTCCCGCTCGCCGCGGCATAGCCGACGAGCGGCGGCACCGCGCCGGCCGCGCCGCCGATGACGATGTTCTGCGGCGTCGAGCGCTTCAGCCAGCGGGTGTAGACGACGACGTAGAAGAGGTTGCCGACGAGTGCCAGCGTGGCGGTGAGCACGTTGACCGTGCTCGCGAGCAGGACGAACGAGAGCGCCGAGAGCGTCAGGCCGAACTCGAGCGCGTGCGCGGGCGTGACGCGTCCGGCCGCCACCGGCCGCTTCTCGGTCCGCTTGCCCATCAGCCGGTCGATGTCGGCGTCGAGCACGTGGTTGAGCGCGCTGGCGCCGCCGCAGGCGAGCGCGAGGCCGGCCATCGTGGCGGCGAAGAGCGACAGCGAGGGCACGCCCTGGGCGCCGACGAACATCCCCGCCGCGCCCGTGACGAGCAGCAACGACATGATCCGCGGCTTCGTCAGTGTCACGTAGTCGCGCCACGGGCCGGCGTTGACGGGCTCGCCGCGGAAGCACTGCGCCGCCGAGACGGCGGCGGCTGCGAGCGCGGCCGACGCGAGCACGACGTGGATCCCGTTCGCGGTCAGGGCGGCGGCTGCTCCGAAGAGCCCGAGCGCGAGCAGCGACGGCGCCAGCAGCCGGCGGTGAGCCCACCAGGCCGCGACGACGACCGCGGCGAGCGGCGGCACTGCGAGCGCCGAGACGACGTCGTGCCCGACGCCGGCCGCTCCGGAGACGACGGCGAGCACCGTCCCGGCGACTCCGCCGAGTGCCGCCAGCTGCAGCCAGAATCCAGGTCTAGGGGCCGCTCCAAAAGGCGGATCAGGGCGCCTTGCAGGCGTCACGCGGCCCGATGCGGCGTCCTCAGTCGCGTCCATACTCTCGAGTATGGACGCTCCCTGCGTCCTTGCCTCGTGCCTCGTGCCGCGTGCCATCCGCTGCGACCGCCTTTCGGAGAGGCCCCTAGAGCTCACCGCGCTCCTTCAGGGTACGCCGAAGGTCGTAGAGGGGCCGGGCGCTCGTCACGTACGGCACCTCGTCGAAGTTGTGTGCCGGCGGCGGCGAGGTCGTGTACCACTCGAGCGTGTCGGCGAGCCACGGGTCGTTGCCGGCGCGGCGCCCCTTCCGCGAGGCGAAGGCGTTCCAGATGAAGATCAGGATCCCGAGCCCCATCACGTAGGAGCCGATCGTCGAGGCGAGGTTGTACTCCTGCAGCAGCCCCGTGTCCTCGTAGGTGTAGATCCGCCGCGGCATCCCGAGCAGCCCCAGCATGTGCTGCGGGAAGAAGGTGAGGTTGAAGCCGACGAAGACGAGCCAGAAGCTGACCTTGCCCAGCCGCTCGTCGAGCACTCGCCCGAAGAACTTCGGCCACCAGTAGCTGAGGCCGCCGAGGATGCCCAGGATCGAGCCGCCGAAGAGCACGTAGTGCAGGTGTGCGACCACGTAGTAGGTGTCGTGAACCTGCCAGTCGATCGGGAAGGCCGCGAGGAAGATGCCCGACAGGCCGCCGATCGTGAAGACGGAGAGGAAGCCGAGCGCGTACAGCATCGGCGTGTCGAAATGCAGATTGCCGCGCCAGAGTGTTGCGAGCCAGTTGAAGATCTTGATCCCGGTCGGTACGGCGATCACCATCGACGAGATCATGAAAAACGCGTTCAGGAAGCTGGGCAGCCCGACCGTGAACATGTGGTGCGCCCAGACGAGCAGCGAGAAGAAGCCGATCGCGACGGTCGAGAAGGCGACCGCCTTGTAGCCGAAGATCGGCTTGCGCGCGAAGACGGGGAGGATCTCCGAGATGATCCCGAACACGGGCAGGACCATGATGTAGACCTCGGGGTGCCCGAAGAACCAGAATGCGTGCTGGTAGAGCACCGCGCTGCCACCCTCGCTCGGGATGAAGAAGTGCGTGCCCGCCTGGCGGTCGAGCAGCAGCAGCGTCAGCCCCGCAGAGAGCGTCGGCAGCACGAGGATCAGCAGGCCGGCGTAGATCTCTACCGACCAGACGAAGAGCGGCAGCCGGGTCCAGCTCATCCCGCGCGTCCGCAGGTTGTGGATCGTGACGACGAAGTTGATCGCACCTGCGAGCGAGGCGATGGTCAGCACGTGGAGCGACAGGATCCAGAGGTCCTGGCCGTTGCCCTCCGTGTAGACCGAGTTCGGCGGGTAGCTCGTCCAGCCGCCCTTGGCCGCGCCGCCGTTGGCGAAGAAGGACAGGAGCAGGATGACGCCGCCGAAGAGGAAGAGCCAGTAGGAGAGCGCGTTCAGGCGCGGGAACGCCATGTCGCGGGCGCCGATCATCAGCGGCACGAGGTAGTTGCCGAAGCCGGCGAGAATCGGGACGACGACGAGGAAGATCATCGTCGTGCCGTGCATCGTGAACAGCTCGTTGTAGCCGTTGCCCTCGATGAAGGTGTTGTCCGCCTGGCTCAGCTGCGTACGGATCAGCAGCGCCATGATCCCGCCGGCGACGAAGAACACGCCGGACGTGACCAGGTAGAGGATCCCGATCCGCTTGTGGTCGACGGTGACGAGCCAGCTGGCGACGCGGCCGCGCTGCCAGCCGGGGATCGGCGTCTCAGCGTTGGCTGCCAAGCAGCTCCTCCCCCAGGTAGCGGATGAGCGCCGACATCTGGCGCTCCGTCCAGTCCTTGCCGACAGGCGGCATCGCGCCGCGCCCGTTGCGGACGACCTGCTCGACCGCCGCGGCGTCGTCGAGCAGCCGGTTGCCCGAGAGGCGCGGGCCGATGTTGCCCTCGCCCGCAGGGCCGTGGCACTTTGCGCAGGCGCCGCGATAGGTCTCCTCGCCGAGCCCGGATGTCCCCGCTTCCTGCTGCCTCGCCTCCCGCGCGAGCCACGCGTCGAAAGCCCGGGGCGGCATTGCCTCGACCTCGGCCCGCATCACCGCGTGCTGGATCCCGCAGAACTCGGCGCACTGGCCCCGGTAGATCCCGGGCGCCTCCGCGTTGAACCACGTCTCGTTCGTCACCCCGGGAATGGCGTCGAACTTGCCTCCGAGAGCCGGGATCCACCACGAGTGGATCACCTCGAAGTCAGGCGCCGACACCTCCAGTCGCGTCGTCTGCCCGACGGGTGCGCGCAGGCGGTCGACGGCGATGACGCCGTTCGGGTAGGTGTAGTTCCAGTAGTAGCGGTAACCCTTGACCGACACCTCGACGCGGTCGGCGGCGGGAACGTTCTCGATCCCGGGCAGCTTGTAGAACACGAACGAGCCGATCGCGACCAGGACCAGGACCGGCGCGACGGTCCAGGCGAGCTCGAGGTTCGTATTGCCGTGCACCTGCGCGCCGTCCATCTCGCGCGTGCGGCGGTCGGCGCGGTAGCGGACGATGAACCAGACCAGCGCCCCCTGGACGAGCACGAAGATCGCACCCGTGAAGATCGCGACCCAGTAGTAGCTCTCCTTGATCCCCTCTGCGTTCGGCGAGGCCGGCTCCACCGGCGTGAAACCCGGTTCGGCCGCGAAGGCCGCGCCGGAGAGCGCAAGCGCGCAGAGCACGACAACTGCGAGGATCCGGCACACGGGCTGCCATTCTATGAACGTGTCCAAGGCGGTGCGCAGCGGAACCCGCGTCGAGCTCCCGGCCGGTGTCGCGCGCCCCGCGGAGGTGTACGTCAACGGTGTCGCCCAGCAGGCGGGCACCGACTACCGGCTCGAGAACGGCGCTCTCGTCTTCTCCCGCGAGCTCCGTCAGGAGGGCAAGCTCGGCTTCTGGCGCTGGACGTCGATCGTCTTCGGGGTGGCCGGGACCTACCGTCAGAACGACGTCGTCGACGTCATCTACGAGACCGCCGCAGGCGGCCGCGCGGTCGCGAGCGGGCTTCCGGTCAGGCCCTAGCGGCCGGCCGCGACGGTCACGGCACGCAGCCGCGCCGCGTGCTCGTCGGTCAGCTGGCCCGGCTCGAGCCGCCATCTCCAGTTGCCGCGCAGCTGTCCCGGGGTGTTCATTCGGGCCTCGCTGCCGAGCTCGAGCACGTCCTGGAGCGGGATCATCGCCAGCGCAGCCCGGGAGGAGAGCGCCTGCTCGATCAGCCGCCACGGCTTCCGGCGCCGGAAGTGGCCGCGCAGGGTGTCGGTGTCGTGCGTCGTCGTGTAGATCACCTGCTGCTCGCGGTGGTTCTCGAAGCGGTGTGGGTTGCTCGCCGCGCCCTCGAAGGCCCAGAGGAGGACGACCATCCCCGGAAAGCCGAGCCGGTCGCGCAGCGCGTGCACGTCGGGGGTGATCAGCCCGAGATCCTCCGCGATCACCGGCAGCGGGCCAAGCTCGGCCTCGGCCGCCTCGAACACGGCGGCGCCCGGGCCGGGAAGCCAGCGGCCCGTCCGGGCGTCCGGAGCGTCCGCCGGGATCGCCCAGAACTCGGCGAAGCCGCGGAAGTGGTCGATCCGGGTCAGGTCGAAGAGCGCGAGCGTGCGGCGGAGGCGCTCGATCCACCACCTGTAGCCGTCGCGCGCGGCGGCGTCCCAGTCGAAGAGCGGGTTGCCCCAGTGCTGGCCGAGCGGGCCGAGCTTGTCGGGCGGGGCGCCCGCGACAAGCCCGGGCAGGAAGAGCTCGGGATGCGCCAGCTGGTCGACGCTGCCCTGTGCGACGTAGATCGGGACGTCGCCGATCAGGCGCACCCCGCGCTCTGCCGCGTAGGCGCGCAGCGCCGACCACTCGCGGTCGAAGCGGATCTGATCGTCGACGCTGCCGCCCGCCGCCGCCCAATCCTCGATCCAGAACGCATTCGCGCGGCGGAACGCGGCCCGCTCGCGTGCCGACACCGGCGCCTGCGGGTCGGCGAGGAATCCCTCCCAGGCGGCGAACGCCGAGGCCGCGGCGTACGGCGACCCGACCTTGTCCGGCGGCCCGAGCGGCAACACCTGCCACCAGCTCTGGCCGGCGGCCGCAAGCCAGTCGACGAACGCGTACGCGTCGGCGTCGAGCGTTCCGCTCGGGAGCGAGGTCGGGTGCAGCACGACGCCGCTGGATCGTTGAAGCTTCATCGCCTGTTTGAAGTTCGCCCGTCGCTGAAAGTCACCGAACCGTGCCCACGCCCTCCGCCAAGCAACGACCGCCCCGGATCCAGATCCAGGACGTGCGCCCGCAGGTCGACTGCGGACGGTATCCCGTCAAGGCAACCGACGGCGATCCGGTCGAAGTCTCGGCGACGATCTTCAAGGACGGCCACGACATCCTCCGCGCCGTCGTGCGCTACCGGGCGGTTGGGTCGCGGAACTGGCTCGAGACGCCGCTCGAGCCGCTCGGCAACGACCGTTGGGCCGGCGGCTTCCGGCCCGCCGGGCTCGGCCGCTGGCAGTTCACGATCGAGGCCTGGGTCGACCGCTACGCCACCCTGCTCGACGAGCTCGACCGCAAGCTCGCTGCCGGCCAGTCCGAGCTCGCGGGCGAGCTCTCCGAGGCGGAGGCGCTCTTCGGCACCGGCGAGCTCGAGTCGTGGCGCGCGGCCGCGGCGAAGCGGGGCGTCAAGGATCGTCACGGCAAGACGGCGCTCGACAAGCCGCTCGAGGTCGATGTCGAGCGGCTGCGCGCCCGGTTCGGCGCCTGGTACGAGCTCTTCCCGCGTAGCTGGGGTGGGTTCAAGGGCGTGCAGAAGGTGCTGCCGCAGCTGGCCGACCTCGGTTTCGACGTCGTCTACCTGCCGCCGATCCACCCGATCGGCACGACGAACCGCAAGGGCCGCAACAACGCGCTGCAGGCGGCGAAAGGCGATCCGGGCAGCCCCTGGGCGATCGGCGGCAAGGAGGGCGGCCACGACGCGATTCACCCCGAGCTCGGGACCTCGAAGGATTTCGACAACCTCGTCGCGGCCGCGCGCAAGGTCGGTCTCGAGATCGCGCTCGACTTCGCGATCCAGACCTCACCCGACCACCCCTGGCTGACCGAGCACCCGGAGTGGTTCAACCGGCGGCCGGACGGGACGCTCAAGTACGCCGAGAATCCGCCCAAGCGCTACCAGGACATCTACAACGTCAACTTCGACTCCGAGGACTGGCCGGCGCTCTGGGAGGCGCTCAAGGGCGTCGTCATGCACTGGTGCCGTCACGGCGTGCGCGCGTTCCGCGTCGACAACCCGCACACGAAGTCGGTGCCGTTCTGGGAGTGGCTGATCGCAGAGGTGCGGGCCGAGTTCCCGGACACCGTCTTCTTCGCGGAGGCGTTCACGCGGCCGGCGATGATGACGACGCTCGCCAAGATCGGCTTCAGCCAGTCGTACACCTACTTCACCTGGAAGAACACGAAGGCGGAGCTGGCCGAGTTCCTGCACCAGCAGCTCGAGTGGGCGGCCTACTACCGGCCCAACTTCTTCGCCAACACGCCCGACATCCTCCACGAGTACCTGCAGGAGGGCGGGCGGCCGGCCTTCGAATTGCGGCTCGTGCTCGCGGCGACGCTGTCGCCCTCGTACGGGATCTACTCCGGCTACGAGCACTGCGAGAACGTCCCGGTCGCGCACGGGAGCGAGGAGTACCTCGACTCCGAGAAGTACGAGGTCAAGCAGCGCGCGCTCGACGGGCCGCTGCTGCCGCTCGTGCGGAGGCTGAACGAGATCCGCCGCGCCGAGCCGGCGCTGCAGCGCTTCGAGAACCTGCGGCTGCTCGATACCCACGGCGAGCACGTCTTCGCCTACTACAAGGCTCCCGACATCGCGGTCGCGGCCAACCTCGATCCGACGAGCCCGCGCGAGGACGTCGTCGTCGTCCCGCCGCACCTGGGGCTGCCCGAGGAGTTCCCCGTCCGCGACCTGCTCAGCGGCGAGCGCTACCGCTGGCGGATCGGGCGCAACTACGTTGGTCTCGCCCCCGGCGGCGCGCATGTGATGAAGATCGGCGTATGACCGACGTCGAGCGCCCCGAGCAGCAGCCGGTGCACTGGTTCGAGTCGAACCCGAACTGGTTCAAGACGGCCGTCTTCTACGAGATCCATACGCGCGCGTTCTTCGACGGCAACGACGACGGCTCCGGCGACTTCCGCGGCCTCCAGCAGAAGCTCGACTACCTGCAGTGGCTCGGGATCGACTGCATCTGGATGCTGCCGTTCTATCCCTCGCCGCTTCGCGACGGCGGCTACGACATCGCCGACTTCTACGGAATCAACCCCGACTACGGGACGGTGGAGGACTTCCGCACGTTCGTCGAGGCGGCGCACGAGCGCGGGATGCGCGTGATCGTCGACCTGGTCATGAATCACACCTCGTCAGACCATCCCTGGTTCCAGGCCTCGCGCGAGGATCCGGACGGCCCGTACGGCGACTTCTACGTCTGGTCGGACACGGACGAGCCGTACAGCGACGCCCGGATCATCTTCATCGATACCGAGGTCTCGAACTGGACGCACGACCCCGTCCGCGGCCAGTATTACTGGCATCGCTTCTTCAGCCACCAGCCGGACCTGAACTACGAGAACCCGGCGGTCCAGGACGCGATGATCGAGGTCCTGCGCTTCTGGCTCGACGTCGGGCTCGACGGCTTCCGCCTCGACGCGGTGCCCTACCTCTACGAGGAGGAGGGGACGAACTGCGAGAACCTGCCGCGCACGCACGAGTACCTGAAGCGCGTGCGCGCGGAGATCGACGCGAACTATCCCGACCGGGTGCTCCTGGCCGAGGCCAACCAGTGGCCCGAGGACGTGGTTGCATACTTTGGGGACGGGGACGAGTGCCACATGGCCTTTCACTTCCCCGTGATGCCGCGCATGTTCATGTCGCTGCGGCGGGAGGAGGCGCTGCCATTGATTGAGATCCTCGACCGCACGCCGCCGATCCCCGACAACGCGCAGTGGGGGCTGTTCCTCCGCAACCACGACGAGCTGACGCTCGAGATGGTCACGGACGAGGAGCGCGACTACATGTACGAGGAGTACGCCAAGGACCCGCGGATGAAGCTCAACCTCGGAATCCGGCGCCGGCTCGCGCCGCTGCTCGACGGGGGCCGGGACGAGATCGAGCTGATGCACGCGATCCTCTTCTCGCTCCCAGGTTCGCCCGTGCTCTATTACGGAGACGAGATCGCCATGGGCGACAACGTCTATCTGGGCGACCGCGACGGCGTCCGCACGCCGATGCAGTGGACGGGCGACCGCAACGGCGGCTTCTCGCGCGCCGACTTCGCACAGCTCTACCTGCCGCCGCTGATGGATCCGGTCTACGGGTTCCAGGCCGTGAACGTCGAGGCGCAGCTGCGGCTGCCGACGTCGCTGCTGCGCTGGCTGCGTCGCTTCGTCGAGCTGCGGAAGCAGCATCCGGTCTTCGGCGTCGGCGACTATCGGGTGCTGCGGCCGGAGAACCCGAAGATCTTCGCTCACATCCGCTCGTTCTCCGAGGACATCATCCTCTGCGTCCACAACCTCGCCCGCACGGCCCAGGCGGTCGAGCTCGACCTCTCCGCGTTCGAGGGCCGCGTGCCGGTGGAGATGCTCGGCAACACGCGCTTCCCCAGGATCGGCGAGCTGCCGTACCTGCTCACGCTCGGGCCGCGCGGCTTCTTCTGGTTCCAGCTTCAGGACCCTGCCGATGACGAGTGACCTGAAGAGCCGGATCGAGAGCGGCGACCTCCACTTCCTGGACGGGCTCGTCCTGCTCGGCACGATCGCGTCGCAGCGCTGGTTCGGCGGCAAGTCGAAGGACGTGCTCGATGCGCGCGTCCTCGACGCCGGCGTCGCTCCGGGCGAGCCGCCGATCCTCGCGATCGCCGTCGTCGAGGTGCGCTACGGCCTGCAGACGCACGACCTCTACCACCTCCCGCTCGGCTTCAGGCCGACGGAGGACGCCTGGAAGGCGTCCGTCATCGCCGAGACCGACGGCTGGATCGCCTACGACGCGATCGCCGATCCCGAGCTCGCGCGCCGGATGCTCGAGCTGATCCGGACTAACTCCGCGCTCGAGACCGGCGAGGCGACGATCGTCTTCCGGCCCACCGGCGAGCTGCCCGCCGAGGTGGAGTCGGCCCGGCCGATGGGCGCCGAGCAGTCGAACAGCTCGCTCGTGCTCGACGAGCGCTACGCGCTCAAGCTCTACCGCCGGATCGCGCCGGGGATGAACCCGGAGCTCGAGGTGCTGCGCTTCCTTACGGAGCGCGGCTTCGAGCACACGGCGGCGCTGGAGGGCTACATCGCCTACGAGGGCCGGCCGCTCGAGGCGACGCTGGCGATCGTGCAGGAGTTCGTGCCGGCGAAGGGGGACGGTTGGGAGCTTGCGCTCGACACGCTCGCTGAGAGCGAGCCAGACTGGTTGCCGGAGCACGCACGCCGGCTTGGGCGAGGTGACGGCGCTGCTGCACAACGCGCTCGCGTCCGATCCGGGCGATCCGCACTTCGCGCCGGAGGATCCGAGCACCGAGGCGCTTGCGCTCTTGTCCGCCTCGATCGACGAGGAGATCGAGCACGTCTTCGCCTCGCTGCCCGACTCTCCGGCGCTCGAGCGGGTCCGCGGCCGCGGCGAGGAGGTGCGCGACCATCTGCGCCTGCTCACGAACATCGGCCACGTCGGGCGCGTGATCCGGACGCACGGCGACTACCACCTCGGCCAGGCGCTCTGGACGAACGAGGACGACTGGCTGCTCCTCGACTTCGAGGGCGAGCCGGCACGCTCCGTTCCGGAGCGGCGCCGCAAGACCTCTCCGCTCCGAGACGTCGCCGGCATGCTCCGCTCGTTCGCGTACGCAGCCTCGGCCGCGACGATCCAGCGGAGCGTCGATCCGCCCAAGGGCTGGGAGGACCGCTGCCGCGCCGAGTTCCTCGATGGATACCTCGACACTGCCGAGCCTTCGCTGCTGCCGTCGAGTCGTGATCAGATCGCGCGCCTGCTGATGGTGTTCGAGCTCGAGAAGGCGGTCTACGAGCTCCGCTACGAGCTGCACAACCGACCCGACTGGGTCGCAATCCCCGTCGCCGGGATCCTCCGCATGCTGGAGCAGCCGTGAGCGTAGGCTCGACGGAGCTCATCAGAGGAGCGGAGGTGCCGGCTTTGCCGGCGCTGGAGCGGGAACAATGACGCTCGGCGAGCTCGACCTCCACCTCGCCGGGGAAGGCCGCCACGAGCGAATCTACGAGCGCCTCGGCGCCCATGTGACCGAGGAGGGGGTCTCGTTCGCGGTCTGGGCGCCGAACGCACGCGCCGTCTCCGTCGTCGGCGACTGGAATCTCTGGGACGGCCGCGCGCAGCCGCTCGAGCCGCAGGGCTCGTCCGGGATCTGGGCCGCGCTCGTGCCCGATGCCTCCGAGGGCGACGCGTACAAGTACGAAGTGCACGGCGCAGACGGTCAGCTCCGCCTCAAGTCGGACCCGTTCGCGTTCTACGCCGAGATCCCACCCAAGACTGCGTCGCGGATCTATCGCTCCCACTACGAATGGGCGGACGACGACTGGCTCGAGCGGCGCCGCGGCTTCGACCAGCTGAACGAGCCGATCTCGGTCTACGAGGTGCACGCGGAGTCGTGGCGGCTCGGGCTCGGCTGGAAGGAGCTAGCCGAGCAGCTCGTCGCCTACGCCGACGATCTCGGCTTCACCCACGTCGAGTTCCTGCCGGTGATGCACCACCCGTTCTCGGGCTCGTGGGGCTATCAGGTGACCGGCTTCTACGCGCCGCAATCGACGATGGGGGAGCCGGACGAGTTCCGCGCGCTGGTCGACGCTCTCCACCAGGCCGGGATCGGCGTCATCCTCGACTGGGTGCCGGCGCACTTCCCGCGCGACGAGTTCGCGCTCGCGCGCTTCGACGGCACGGCGCTCTACGAGCACGAGGATCCTCGCCGCGGCTCCCATCCCGACTGGGGGACGCTGATCTTCAACCTCGGCCGGAACGAGGTGCGCAACTTCCTGCTCGCGAACGCGCTCTTCTGGCTGCGCGAGTACCACGCCGACGGGCTACGGGTGGATGCGGTCGCGTCGATGCTCTACCTCGACTACTCGCGCAAGCAGGGAGAGTGGGTCCCGAACGCTCACGGCGGCCGCGAGGATCTCGACGCCGTCTCCTTCCTGCGCGAGCTGAACGAGGTCGTCTACGGGCGCGAGCCGGGCGTGATGACGATCGCCGAGGAGTCGACCGCGTGGCCCGGCGTCTCGCGTCCGACCTACCTCGGCGGGCTCGGCTTCGGCTTCAAATGGAACATGGGCTGGATGCACGACACGCTCGAGTACTTCTCGAAGGAGCCTGTGCACCGGCGCTTCCACCACCACGAGCTGACCTTCTCGATGGTCTACGCCTGGAACGAGAACTTCGTCCTGCCGCTCTCGCACGACGAGGTCGTGCATGGCAAGGGGTCCATGCTCGAGAAGATGCCCGGCGACCGCTGGCAGCGCTTCGCCAACCTGCGCGCGCTCTACGGCTACATGTGGTCGCACCCCGGCAAGCAGCTGCTCTTCATGGGCGGCGAGTTCGCGCAGGAGAAGGAGTGGAGCGAGCCGGCTGGGTCGCTCGACTGGCACCTGCTCGACCAGGCCGACCATGCCGGGATGCTCGCGCTCGTCCGCGACCTCAACGCTGCCTACGCCGCGGAGCCGGCGCTGTGGCAGCTCGACCACTCGCACGAGGGCTTCCTCTGGCTGGAGCCGAACGCGGCGAACGAGAACGTGCTCGCGTTCGCGCGGCGCACTGAGGACGGCAAGCGCTGGATCGTCGTTGCGTGCAACTTCTCACCGGTCGTCCGCGAGGGCTGGCGAATCGGGCTGCCGAAGCCCGGCAAGTGGCGCGAGGCGCTGAACACGGATTCGCGCTTCTACGGCGGCGGCGACGTCGGCAACGGCCTCGGGATCGAGAGCGAGAAGACGCCGTGGAACGAGCAGCCGCAGTCGGCCGAGATCACCCTGCCACCCCTCGGGGTCGTCTGGCTCGTGCCTCAGTAGTCTTGGGCGGAGTGGCGAGGGACAACAGCATCGAGGTCGAGGGCCTCGTCCGGGAGTTCAAGAAGGGACCGCGCGCCGTGGACGGGATCGACCTGCGCGTCGAGCCCGGCGAGATCTACGGCTTCCTGGGACCGAACGGCGCCGGCAAGTCGACGACCGTGCTGATGCTGACGACGCTGCTGCCACCGACGGCGGGGACTGCGCGCGTCGGCGGCTACGACGTCGTCGCGGAAGGCCCGAAGGTGCGCAGCGTGATCGGCGCCGCGCTCCAGGAGGCGGCGCTCGATCCGATGCTGACCGGACGCGATCATCTGCGCCTGCAGGCGACGTTGCAGGGGATCTCCCGCGCCGAGCGGAAGCCGCGGGCGCAGGAGCTGCTCGACCGCGTCGGCCTCAGCGAGGCGGCCGATCGCAAGGTCGGCGGCTATTCGGGCGGGATGAAACGCCGGCTCGACCTCGCGCTTGCGCTCGTGCACCGGCCGCGGATCCTCTTCCTCGACGAGCCGACCACCGGGCTCGACATCCAGAGCCGCACGGCCCTGTGGGACGAGGTCGCCCGGCTCGCCCGCGAGGACGGCGTCACCGTCTTTCTGACCACGCAGTACCTCGAAGAGGCCGACGTGCTCGCGAACCGGGTCGGGATCATCGACCACGGGCACATCGTCGCCGAGGGGACGCCGAAGGAGCTCAAGGCCGAGATCGGACTGCCGAGCGTCCACGCGATTCCCGTCGAGCACGCGGATCGAGAGCGGCTCGTCGCCGCGCTCGCTCCCTACGGCGAGTCGCTCGACGCCGGAACCGGTGACGTCGTCGTCCGGCTGCGGGAGGGGCTCGCCGGCCTGCCGGCGGTCGTGCGCGCTGTCGACGACGCGGGCCTCACACTCGCGAGCCTGGAGATCCAGGCGCCCTCGCTCGACGACGTCTTCCTCGCGAAGACGGGGCGCTCGTTGGAGGGAGCCGAAGAGGAAGAGGCCGACGCGGTCGAGCCGGCAGCGTGACTGCCGTAGCGGCTCAGGTCGGCGCGGTCGCGCGCCGTTCGATCGTCCGCACGAGCCGCCAGCCGGCGGCGGTCGTCTTCCCGTTGATCTTTCCGATGCTGCTCCTGCTCGTGAACTCGGGCGGGCTCGAGGCGTCGACCGAGCTGCCCGGCTTTCCGACCGACTCGTTCGTCGCGTTCGCGCTGGCGGTCCCGTTCATCCAGGGAGCGCTTTTCTCGACGATGAACGCAGGCACTGATCTCGCGAGGGACATCCAGACCGGCTTCCTGAACCGGCTCTCGCTCACCTCGATGCGTGGTGTGGCATTGATTGCGGGCGTGCTCGCCGGCGCCGTCGTCCTCGGTCTCGTCCAGGCGACGTTCTACATCGCGGTCGGTCTGATCATCGGCGTCGACTTCGCAGCCGGCGCGCTCGGGATCCTCACGCTGCTCCTTTTCTCCGCGGTGATTTCGGTCAGCTTCGGCGCCCTCGGCCTCTTCCTCGCGTTGCGAACAGGCTCGGGCGAGGCGATCCAGGGCCTGTTCCCGCTTCTCTTCGTCTTTCTCTTCCTCTCCTCGATGAACACGCCGCGGAATCTGATCGACGTCGACTGGTTCCGTTTCGTCGCCAGCATCAACCCGGTCTCGTACCTGATCGAGTGCGTCCGGAGCCTGATCATCACCGGCTGGGACGCGAAGGCGCTCGCGCTCGGCTTCGGCCTCGCCATCCTGATCGGGATCGTTGCGACCACGCTCGCGACGCTCGCGCTCAAGGACCGGTTGGTGCGGACATGAGAATCTGGCCCGTCGCCTCGGGTGTGGCGTGGAGGACGCTGAAGAACGTCTTCACGAATCCGTCGCTCTTCTTCCCGTCGCTGATCTTTCCGCTCTTCTTCTTCACCGCGTTCGCGGGCGGGCTCTCGCAGGTCGCGAACGTGCCGGGCTTCGACTTCGAGCCGGGCTACACGGCGTTCCAGTTCTGCTTCGTCCTCGTCCAGTCGGCGGCGTTCGGCGGCGTCTTCACCGGCTTCGGGATCGCACGGGACTTCGAGTCCGGCTTCGCCCGCCGTCTGTTGCTCGCTGCGCCGAACCGGACCGGGATCGTGCTCGGCTACGCGATCGCGGCGCTCGTGCGCTGGACGGTGACCGCGGCCGTCCTCACCGTGGTCGCGCTCCTCTCCGGGATGAACGTGTTCGGCGGGCCCGTCGACGTCTTCGGCATGTACGCG
The DNA here is from genome assembly GCA_963771185.1 of uncultured Gaiellaceae bacterium. Classification (GTDB taxonomy): domain Bacteria; phylum Actinomycetota; class Thermoleophilia; order Gaiellales; family Gaiellaceae; genus Gaiellasilicea. The sequence goes on along the minus strand of CAVYSL010000018.1, from coordinate 38,874 downwards.
CTCGCGCTCCTGATCAACGTGGCCGGGCTGCTCTGGGCGTGCGGCGTGGCGATGCGCTTTCGCACGATCCAGGCCGGCCCGATCATGCAGATGCCGGTCTTCCTGATCCTCTTCTTCGCCCCCGTCTACGTGCCGCTCGCGCTGCTCACGGGCTGGATCGAGGCCGTCGCGACCCTGAATCCGCTCACCTATGTGCTCGAGGCGGTGCGGAGCATGCTGGCCGGGGACGAGGTGCACGTCTTCTCTGCCTTCGTGATTGCACTCGGCCTCGTCTCGCTCTTCGCGTTCTGGTCGCTCCGCGGCCTGCGGAAGGCGGAGGCGGCCGGCTAGGAGCATGAGAGTCTGGCCGGGGAAGCCGTTTCCGCTCGGCCCGCGGTGGGACGGCGAGGGCACGAACTTCTCGCTCTTCTCCGAGCACGCCGAGAAGGTCGAGCTCTGCCTCTTCGACGCGAACGATCGCGAGACCCGCTACGAGCTGACCGAGCGCACCGCGTTCAACTGGCACGGCTACCTGCCGGGGATCGGGCCCGGGCAGCGCTACGGCTACCGCGTCTACGGCGCGTGGGCGCCAGAGCAAGGTCACCGCTTCAACCCCGACAAGCTCCTGATCGACCCGTACGCGAAGTCGATCGAGGGCCCCATCCTCTGGGGCAACGGGAACGTGCTCCCCTACGTGCCCGGCGGCGAGGACGCCGATCTCGAGCGGGACGACGAGGACGACGCCGCCGCGATCCCGAAGTCGGTCGTGACCGACGAGTCGTTCGACTGGCAGGAAGACCGTCCGCCGGCGCGTCCGTGGCACGAGACCGTCATCTACGAGCTGCACGTGAAGGGCTTCACGAAGCTGATGGAGCAGGTGCCCGAGCAGCTGCGGGGCACCTACGCGGGCCTCGCGTCAGAGCCTGCGCTCGAATACCTCTCGTCCCTCGGCGTCACCGCGGTCGAGCTGCTCCCGATCCATCACATCGCCGACGAGATGCACCTCGCCGCCAAGGGGCTGACCAACTACTGGGGCTACAGCTCGATCGGGTATCTCGCGCCACATGCGCTCTACGCGGCGACCGGCCGGCGCGGCGAGCAGGTGAAGGAGTTCAAGGGAATGGTCAAGGCGCTGCACGGCGCCGGGATCGAGGTGATCCTCGACGTCGTCTACAACCACACCGCAGAGGGGAACCACCTCGGCCCGATGCTCGCGTTCAAGGGCGTCGACAACCTCTCCTACTACCGGACCGTCCCGGGCGACCCGCGCCACTACATGGACTACACGGGCACGGGCAACTCGCTCAACCCGGTGCACCCCTCGGTGCTGCGGCTGATCATGGACTCGCTGCGCTATTTCGTGACCGACGGCCACGTCGACGGCTTCCGCTTCGACCTCGCCTCGGCGCTGGCGCGCGAGTTCCACGAGGTCGATCGCCTCTCGGCCTTCTTCGACATCATCCACCAGGATCCGATCCTCTCTCAGGTGAAGCTGATCGCCGAGCCGTGGGACGTCGGCGAGGGTGGCTACCAGGTCGGCAACTTCCCGGTGCTGTGGACGGAGTGGAACGGGATCTACCGCGACACGATGCGCGACTTCTGGCGCGGGCAGGCGCCTGTGAGCGAGTTCGCATCGCGCTTCACCGGCTCGAGCGATCTCTACCAGCACGACGGCCGGCGCCCGTTCGCGTCGATCAACTTCATCACGGCGCACGACGGCTTCACCCTTCGCGATCTCGTCACCTACAACGAGAAGCACAACGAGGCGAACCTCGAGTCGAACCGGGACGGCGACAACCACAACCGCAGCTGGAACCACGGTGTCGAGGGTGAGACCGACGATCCGGCGATCAACGCCCTCCGCGAGCGGCAGCAGCGCAACTTCCTGACGACGCTCCTGCTCTCGCAGGGCGTGCCGATGCTGCTCGGCGGCGACGAGATCGCGCGTACGCAGCGAGGCAACAACAACGCCTACTGCCAGGACAACGAGATCTCCTGGATCGACTGGCGGCTCGACGAGCGTGCAGAACGGCTGCTCGCATGGACGAAGCGGCTGATCGATCTGCGCATGCGGCATCCGGTCTTTCGGCGCGCCGACTTCCTCACCGGCGAGGAGCGGCTCGGCTCGGGCGCGCCCGACGTCTGGTGGTTCCGGGCGGACGGGCGCAAGATGGCGCAGCGGAACTGGCGCGACAACAACGCGCTCACGCTCGGCGTCTTCCTGAACGGCTCCGAGATCCCGACGCTGACCGAGCGCGGCGCACCGGTGATCGACGACACCTTCCTGATCCTCTTCAACGCCTGGGACGGATCGGTCGACTTCACGCTGCCCGCGGTCTCGTTCGGGCGGCGATGGGAGCTGGAGCTCTCCAGCGCCGACCCCGCGGCCGAGACGGGCTCGCAGACGTACCGGGCACGTGCGGTCGTGCCGGTCGAAGGCCGCTCGTTGATGCTGCTCCGTCGGGTCGGTTAGTGCCGAGCCACGGTAGTGCCAGGCACCGGGTCATCCACTTGGTCTACGACGTGTGCACGGGATAGCGCAGATGCGTGACACCCACACCGGTGACGACTGTCGGATTCCCGAGGACGACCGGTGTGTTCGCGAGATGGTCGAACAGCCGCACTCCTGCGCCTAGCAACACGGCAGCCAGATCGATGTGGATCTCGTCGAGCAGGCCGGCGTCCAGGCACTGCTGGATCGTTTGGGCGCCGTGCACTCCGACGGACTTCGGGTCGGCAGCCGACTTCGCTTGGGCAACGGCGCTTTCGATGCCGTCGGTGACGAACTGGACTGTCGATCCGGGCCGTGGCCAGCCGTCGGGCACGTCGTGGGTGACGACGAAAGCGGGCACATCCCACGGGTGCTGGCCGCCCCAGCCGTCGGCCCTCTCGAACGTGCGCCGACCGGTGAGCATGGCGCCGACCTCAGCCACCAAGCCCCTCAGGTGGTCGGCGCTCGGCGCCGAGACGTGGAACGTCATGCCCGAGCTCCCGCTCGCTGTGGGGACCTCGACGTCGCCCGAGAAGTACCAGTCGAAGACCTCGGCGACCCCGTCGTTCGCGTCGGCGACGTACCCGTCGAGAGACATCGACATGATCGCGACCACCTTGGTCATGGTGCAGCTCCTTTCGCAACAAGGGCGCAGCTACTTGTAGTAGCGGCGGCTACAGACGTGGATAGTGCTTCAGACGCCACTGCCGCCCGGAAGTCATCGGTGCCCGGTCACGCACAGTTCCGTTCCTACCTCAGTCGAGGCGCAGGATCGTTTCCTCGATCTCCTCACCGCGACCGGGTGCGAAGTCGCGGTTGACGCCGACGCGTCGGAACCCAGCTTTCTCCAGTACTCGAAGCGAATAGATCAGGTCAATCGCCACTGCTCGTTAAACGTTCCTCTGCGACGCCGCTTGACGTAGCTCTTTCACGTGCTTTGCTGCGGGATAGGAACACGCCATCGCGAGGAGGGCGACGAAGAGCGCGACTACGAACGCCTGAACTGCGACGAGGACAACCACCAAGCCTGCAAGGCCAATTGTGCAGGCGACCGCGAGTGCCGCGTTGAAGCGCAGCGTTCGCGTCATCTGATCCTGCGCGCGGGACGAGAACGCGAGTGCAACGCCGACGACTGCGACGCATCCCACCACCGTGACGATTGCACCACTAAGCATTCGTCACAGCCATGCGTGCGACTGCGCGTCCAGGCGCCCTTCCAGGCAGGTACCAAATCGCGACGACTGGCGATGACGAGAAGCGCGGCGACCCCATTGAACACATGATGGGCGGCTCGGTCGGTTCGTCAAATCCCACCGCAAGGTGGCCGCGACCGTCCTGGCCTGGGCCAGTGTTCGGGAATGTCCCCTGAGTGGGGCACGTCGTTAGCGGCTGGTGCCGCTACGTTGCTTCGGCATGTGGGGTGAGGATGGCATCGTCGTTTCGGTCATCGTTGCGACGGTTGTGATGGGGATCGCCCTCCTCGCGGGCTTCGTCCTCTTTGACGGCATCGCGATGTGGGCGGTCGTCGCGCTGGTGATTGGCGCGTGGCTGGCGATGGTCGGCCTGCTCGCGAAGCGCTATGAGAGTGGCAGATGGCCGTTCGGCAAGGCCGACCCTTGGCAGGGGCAGTAACCCTCCATCGCCTCGGCCAGCGTTCGGGAATGTCCCCCCGAGGAGCGGCCTAAGCTTCCGAGCATGAAGGCGCTCCGAGACTTGCTTCGCTTCAAGCGAGATACCAAGGAAGAGGAACGCATCTGCGCGAGCTGTGGCCGAACCCTTGTCGAGTCCGATGACGTAATCCACGCTTCGGTTCAGGGAGGGCGTGTCTGGTTCCACACCGCATGCTTCGATGTCGAATGGGGGTTCGAGTAACGCGCGGCCGTCGCAACCGCCGCCTGGGCCAGTGTTCGGGAATGTCCCCTGAAAGCGTTGCCGGGGCGGGCTCGCTCGCCTACGGTGCGCGAGTGGAGAAGGACAGCGCCGACACTCCCGTCCATCCCGGCCCGCGACGTGGCGAGTTGCTGATAGCCCTTTCGCTTGGCGTGCTATCGCTCGTGTTCGGCGGTGTGAACGTAGCTCAAGGCGATTTGGTTTTTGGAGTGATCCTCCTGCTCATCGGAGCTGCTTCAACGTCCGCGATATGGCGGTTTCTACGAAGGGGTTGAGGGTCATCCGCGTTGGGTCGCAAGACGCTGACGTGGGCCAGCGTTCGGGAATGACGCCTGAGGGGCGGCTACTCCACGCCTTCACGCGGCGAACTGACATAGCCGCTCAGGGCGAACCAGCCAATCGGCGGCCTCGACGTGTAGTCGGGTTGCTTCCGTCTGGAGTACTCCTCATCGAAGGCACCAGAAGGCGGGTGGACGGTGCCCTGGAGACGCTGACCGTCCTCGTCGTAGTCGGTGTGCGTCCCCACCAGTTCACGAAACCTTTCGTGCCAGTAACGCTCGTCAGCCAGTTCGTCATCAGTTAGCTCGTACACGAAGTAGCGCCGACCATGAGGAGGCTCGTCGTCCCAGTCAAAGGCCTCCGCCTCAAACCAGTAGTGCCGCCCTTCGTGCATAGCGATTCCGGATAACGGCCCGTCCCAGTAGCCGACGTGCCAGCGAAGGCGCACCCCCTGAAGCCGAGGCGGGTCTATGCCAGGCACCGTGACGAGTCTAGCCGCGCCCGAACGGTGGCTTCGTAGCCTGGGCGAGTGTTCCGGAATGACGCCAGACGGTGGTGCAAGATGGGTCCGCGTTGGATCGGGCGTCACGCACTCTGGAGCGAGCGTGGTCCGATGTGGGCCAGTGTTGCGGAATGTTCCGCGATGGCTACGCCGACCGATGATTTGTGCGCACCTGCCGAGTCTCTGAGGAAAGCACTACGCCCACCGCGCAAACGAAGGAGCACGAGATGACGAGGCGCATGACGTCATGACACCGGGCGGCCGTCATGGCTTCCGAGAACCGAACCCAATTAGCGAAGGAGGACCAGTCATGTCAATCGCCCGCGTCCACAACTTCTCCATCTCGCTCGACGGCTTCGCCACCGGCGAAGGTCAGACACGCGACGCACCGTTCGGCCACGCCGGCGAACGACTGCACCAATGGATGTTCGCCACCCAGTGGTGGCACGAGATGGTCGGCAAGCCCGGCGGCAGCGGCGGCATCGACGACGCCTTCTCGCAGCAGTTCGCTCCCGAGATCGGCGCCGAGATCATGGGTGCCGGGAAGTTCGGCTGGCCCGGATGGCACGAGGACCCCGAATGGAAGGGCGCGTGGGGACCCAACCCGCCGTTCCACACACCGACCTTCATCCTCACCCATCACCCGCGCCCGTCGATCGAGATGGAGGGCGGCACGACGTTCCACTTCATCGACGCTTCGCCCGCCGAGGCGCTCGAGACCGCCCGCGAGGCTGCGGACGGCCAGGACGTACGCCTCGGCGGAGGCCCCACCATGATCCGCGACTTCCTTGCCGCCGGGCTCGTCGACCACATGCATATCGTGGTGGTCCCGATGCTGCTCGGCCGAGGCGTACGCCTCTGGGACGGACTGGAGGGCCTCGAGAAGGACTATCAGGTTGAGGCCACCTCCTCGCCTAGCGGAGTCACGCATGTGACCTTCACCCGTGCGGGTGTCTGAACCGCCCCCTCGAGATCCCGAGGCGCCAGATCGGTCCGGAGACCCTCCGCTTCCAACCGACGCGGCCGCCTCGGTTCTATCTGGCATGAGGGAGCGTCCTGTCACCCGAGCCGGTCGCCCGGCCAGAGAGACGACGCGTCGGCTACGCGGGCGGCGGCGCGTGCTCGAGCACGCGTAGGCAGACGTCGACGACGCGCGGGTCGAACTGCGAGCCCGCCGCCTCCTCGAGCCGCCGTAGCGCCTCCCGCGGATCGAGCGCGCTCCGATACGGGCGATCCGTCGTCATCGCGTGGAAGGCGTCGCAGGCGAAGATGATCCGCGCCTCGAGCGGGATCTCCTCGCCGACCTTCCGGTCGGGATAGCCGGCGCCGTCCCAGCGCTCGTGGCAGGCGCGCACGATCCCGCAGACGTCCTGCAGCTGGTCGATCGGGGCGATGATCTTCGCACCCAGCTCGGGGTGCGTCTCGATCAGCTCACGCTCTTCCTCGGTCAGCGGCCCGGGCTTGAGCAGGACCGAGTTCGGGATCCCGATCTTGCCGATGTCGTGGAAGAGGGCGCCGAGCTCGAGCCGCTTCAGCGTGTCGCCGTCGAGACCGAGCTCCTGTCCGACGAGGATGGCCGTGTCGGTGATCCAGCGGGCGTGCGAGGACGTGTACTCGTCGCGCGCCTCGAGCGCGTTCGCGAGCGCCTCGACCGTGGAGAGAAACGTGCGCTCGAGTCCCTCGAAGCTGGATGCGTTCGCGATTGCGAGCTTCGCCTGGTGTGCGAGCCCGCCGAGCAGCTCCAGCTCGCGGTCGCCGAGCTCGGCGGCGTCCGCAGGCGCCACGACGATCGCGCCCCAGCGGCCCTCGACTGCGAACGGTGCGAGGGCTGTAAGCGCGCCGTGGAGCTCGCTGTCGATCAGCGGCTCGGTCTTCCGGCGGAGCGAGGCGACGCGGGCGGTGGGAAGCCGTGTCGGCGGGGCGCCTTCGTCGCCGACGGACGCCCGCACGGCGACCTCGCCGACGCTCGCGTCCTCGAGCCAGAGCCAGGCCCGAGGCGCACCCGTAAGCGTCGCCGCACCCTCGATGACGCGTTGGAGCACTCGTTCGAGGCCCTCGGCGGCGGCGAGGTCGCGCCCGAACTCGAGCAGCGCCTTCGCGCTCTCGGCCTCACGTCGCTGCGCCTCGTACAGGCGGGCGTTCTCGAGCGCCACGGCGGCATGGCCGGCGAGCACCTCGAGCAGGCGGAGGTCGTCCTCGTCGAACTGGCTCAGGCCCAGCTTGGAGACGACGATCGCACCCGTCACCCGAGAGCCGTAGTTCAGCGGTACGGCGATGATCGACTCCTCGATCTTCGCCGTTCCCTCGATCTCGACCGCGAACGGGCAGGTGGACGCGTCGTCGAGCAGGAGCGGTTCCCCGGTCTCGACGACTCGACCGGTCAGCCCCTCGCCGACACGCGTTCGGAAGACCTGTGCCGCGGTCCGATCGGGCGCGGTCAGCTCGCCCTGGAACGCGATCGGTGTCAGCTCGTCGCCGTCGCGGATGAAGACGCGGCAGTTGTGGTAGTCGATCAGCTGCCGCAGCTCGTTCGCGATCGCCATTCCGATCTCGCGGACGTCGTTCGAGCGGTTGAGCTTGCCGGCCAGCGACTGGAGCATCTTCAGGTGCGCGATCGAGCGGATGTCCTCGCCGCGGGTGTGTCCGCTGACCGGGCGTTCGGTGTCGGAGTCGTCGAAGAAGACGACCTGGTTCTTGCCGCGTGCCTTCGCGGTCATCATCGCTGCCTCGGCGCAGGCGACGAGCTCGCGCGGATTGGCCGCGTGCTCGGGCCCCTGGGCGATTCCGATCGAGACGGCGATCCGGCCGGCGAGGCCGAGCTCGACCTCGTCGAGACGCTCGGCGAGCCGGCGGGCGAGCGTGATCGTGCGCTCCTGGCGGCTGCCCGGGACGATCACTGCGAACTCCTCGCCGCCGATCCGGCAGACGACATCGCCGGAGCGAACGGTCGCGCGCAGATGATCGGCGAGCTCCGCCAGCACCTCGTCGCCGACGGCGTGCCCGAAGACGTCGTTGACCTTCTTGAAGTCGTCGATGTCGATCATCACGACGGCCACGTTCGTGTGCTCGGAGGACGCAAGCGTCAGCTCGCGGCGGAGGCGCTCGTGGAAGTAGCGGTGGTTGTAGAGGCCGGTCAGCGAGTCGGTCTGCGCCTCGCGCTCGAGGCGTGCGCGGATGTGCGCGTTGTCGAGCGCCAGCGCTGCGGCGTCGCCCAGCCGCTGCGCAAGCTCGAACTCGACGTCGCTGAACGAGGCGTGCTCGCCGATCCGGTAGACGTTGAGCGTGCCCTTGAGGACGCCGCGTGCAATCAGCGGCACGACGATCAGCGCCTCGGGATCGACCGGCGTTCCCGGCACGAACGCGACGCGGGGATCCAGGTGCGCCTGGTTCGAGAGCACCGGCTCGCGGTGCTCGACCGCCCAGCCCGTGATCCCGACGCCGAAGGGAAAAGTGTCGTTGAAGATCTCGTCGGCGTAGTCGCTGCGGACGAGGGCCGGCACCAGGTGCCGCTTCGGCTCGTCCGCCTCATAGATGTGGAGCGCCTCGTAGGGGACGATCTCGTCGAGCGTGTCCGCGATCCGGACGAGCAGCGAGTCGAGGCTCTGCTCTGAGAGCAGGTCGTGGAAGACGTCGGCGAGCCGGCGGTAGGAATCGGCCGAGGGCGTGACGCCGGGCACGGGATCGGCCCCCACCAGCCGCATGCGCGGCGCGCCGAGATCGGATGCTGTGCGTGCTGGTTCGTCCATGTACCGGGAGCGGGCCGCCGCGGGGGTACGCCGCAAGGAACCCACCGGACGGATCATCGTGATGATCCGGCGTGCGGCTCTCCCTCTTTCGGGTGAGACGAACATTGCTTGACATCAGTGGTGCCGTCTCTGTTGTATGGCTGCTGCGAGTGGTAACGACGGCTCAGAGCTTTGCCCCTGCGGCGACGACGGAACCCGTCGTCCGGCTCGAGGCCGTCCACAAGTACTTCGGCGACAACCACGTCCTGCGGGGGATCGACCTCGAGGTGCACAGTGGCGAGGTGCTGACGATCGTCGGGCCGAGCGGCAGCGGCAAGAGCACCCTCCTCCGCTGCGTCAACCTGCTCGAGCCCGTGAACGACGGCCGGATCTACTTCGAGGGCGACGAGATCACGCGCAAGGGCGCCGACCTGTCCGCGACGCGGCAGCGGATCGGGATGGTCTTCCAGCAGTTCAACCTCTTCCCGCACCTGACCGTGATGAACAACCTCACACTCGCCGTGCGCCGGATCCGGCGCCAGCCGCGGGCAGACGCAGAGGCGCGCGCGACGCAGCTGCTCGAACGCGTCGGCCTGACGGAGAAGGCGGATCAGCACCCGCACCAGCTCTCCGGCGGCCAGCAGCAGCGGGTCGCGATCGCCCGCGCGCTGATGATGGAGCCGCACGTGATGCTCTTCGACGAGGTCACCTCCGCGCTCGATCCGGAGCTCGTCGGCGAGGTGCTGATCGTGATGCGCGACCTGGCGCGTGACGGTATGACGATGCTCGTCGTCACCCACGAGATGCAGTTCGCGCGGGAGGTGGGCGACCGACTGGTCTTCATGGACGAGGGCCGGATCGTCGAGCAGGGACTCCCGGTCGACGTGCTCGACCGCCCCCGGGAGGAGCGGACGCGCCGGTTCCTCCGCCGCTCGCTTCAGCTCGCAGGCTCGCTCGAAGAGTTGTCAGTCACCGACGAATCAGTTACCGACGAGGAAGGAGCACGTGCATGAAGAGGATCCTCCTGGCCACGGCGGGAGTTGCGATTGTCGCGGTCTTCGCCGCCACGATCGGCTCCGCCCAGCCGAGCGCCACAACGGGGGTGGTCAGCGCTGCTGCGCCTGCGCCGCTGCCCAAGCTGCCGGCGAACATCAAGTCCCGGCAGCGGTTCATCGTCGGCGTCAAGTGCGATGCGCCGCCGTTCGGCTACATCAACGTCCAGGGCAAGAACGCCGGCTTCGACGTCGAAATCGCCAAGTGGTTCGCTCGCTACGCGTTCGGCCGAGAGAACCGCGTCTCGTACGTCTGTGCGCCGACGCCCGCACGCGAGCCGCTGCTGACGACGGATCGTGTCGACCTCGTCATCTCGACGTTCACGTATACCGCGGACCGCGACACGCGGATCGACTTCTCCCGTGCGTACTACAAGGCGACGGGCCGGCTGCTCGTGAAGAACAACGGGCCGGTGCAGTCGATCGCCGACATCCGGAACCGCAAGGTGGCGACGACGAGCGGCTCGATCTACGACCGCTGGCTCAAGCGCTGTCACACGAGCACCGAGGTGACGGTGACGGACAGCTTCACAAACGCCCTGCTCGCGTTCAACCAGGGCCGGGCCGACGCGCTGATGTGGGACGACACCGTGCTCGTCGGCGTCGCCGCAGCGGATCAGTCCGCGAAGCTGACGAATGACACGTTCCTGGACCTGCCGTACGGAATCGGGATCAAGCAGGGGAACGTGGCGCTGAAGCGGTGGGTCGATTCTCGGCTCGAGCTGATGCGGAAGAAGGACACCTTCATGTCCATCCTCAGGAACAACGTGCCGGGGCGGTTCGTCGCCGGCTTCTCGAGGAACATCCTCCGGCCGAACAACACGTTCGCGTACGCACCGGCGGGCGCCCCGAGCGCGGACACCGTTTGCTAGCAACGGTCGACCGCACCATCACGACCACGGGAAGCGGCCGCGCACACGCGGCCGCTTCCTCATCAGCCATCCGATGATCCTCGCCATCACGTACGACCTCGGGGCGTTCCTCTCCGAGAACCACGAGGAGCTGCGTCAGGGGCTCGTCAACACCCTCAAGGTCTCCGCTCTCGGGATCTTCGGTGCCTTCGTGATCGGCCTCGTCCTCGGTGCAGCCCGCGCGCACCGGATCCCCGTGGTCAGCCAGTTCACGGCGGTGTACGTCGAGGTGATCCGCAACACGCCGATCCTCGTCCAGATCTTCATGATCTTCTACGCGCTGCCGCAGTTCGGGATCGTGTTCGACCAGTTCACGGTCGCGTGGCTCTCGGTGATGATCTGGGGCGGCGCCTTCAACAGCGAGAACTTTCGAGCCGGCTTCGAGGCGGTCTCGCACCGCTATCGCGAGGCGGGCTTCGCGCTCGGCTTCGGACGGCTCGGAACGTTCCTGAACGTGACGCTGCCGATCGGCGGCCGGATCGCGCTTCCCTCGTCGATCAACACCTACATCTCGGTGCTGAAGAACACGTCGCTGATGTATGTGATCGGCTACGGCGAGCTGACGACGACGTCGCTCAACATCAGCAACCTGACCCTGCAGACGGCCGAGTCGCTGACCGTGCTCGCGGTCACCTACTTGTCACTCGTCTGGGCGCTCTCGGCCTTGATCCGCCTGCTCGAGTCGCGGCTCGCGCTCCCGGAGACCCGGTGATGTCGACCTCGGCTCCGACCTCCGCGTCGCCCGCGCCCGATCGGAGGCTCCGACGGGCACTGGCCGCTGCGCTGGCGCTGGTCGTCGGCGGGCTCGCCGTCTTCTTCTGGCGCGCGGTGCAAGACTCCGACTGGGCCGAGCCGGTCGTCGACTACATCATCTTCGACGGACTGCCGGGCACGCTCCGCGTCTCCGCGGCCGCCGTCGTCGGCAGCGCGCTGATTGGGGTCACCTTCGGAACGCTGCTGACGATCAAGTTCCTGCCACTGCAATCGCTGATCCGCCTCTACATCGAAGTGTTCCGCGGGCTGCCGATCCTCGTCACCGTCTTCATCGTCTACTTCGGCCTGCCCTCCGTCTCGCCCGGGCTCGAGTTCGGGGCGCTCACGGCCACGTCGATCGCGCTGATCCTCTGGGGGAGCGCGCAGGTCGCCGAGGCGACGCGTGGCGCCGTCCAGTCGATCCCGCACGAGCAGCACGAGGCCGCGGCCGCGCTCGGCTTCGGCTGGGTCGGCCGGCACGGCTACGTGATCCTGCCGCAGGCGCTGCGGCGACTGCTGCCGCCCTTCGTCAGCCTGCTCGTCAACATCATCCAGAACTCGACTCTCGCGCAGGTGATCGGTGGGCTCGAGATGCTCGAGGCCGCCGAGCGGCAGAACGAGCGAATCACGGCGATCCCTCCGATCGGCCTCGGCGAGATCAAAGCTTTCCAGATCTTCGGCTTCGTGATGGTGCTCTTCTTCCTGATCTCGTTCCCGCTGACGCGCCTGGCGGCGCGGCTCGAGAAGCGCCTCGTTTGAGGGATCTTCGGGCCCCTAACAGGATCCTTACGCGCTTTCGCACCAGTTACGACCGCCCGCAACGTCTGCCTGGGTGACAACCGAAAGACGCTCAGGAGGAAGCAGCAGATGAAGCTCAAGGCACTCGTGGCAGCGCTCGCAATCGCGGCCATTCTTCCCGTCGCGGCGCAGGCCGACGAGGCCTCGCCGTCCGACAAGGCGAACGGCGCCCGCGCCTGTCAGGCGCTGAAAGCGTCCCTCGGCGCGACGTTCGCGTCGACGTACGGCACTAACGCCGACAAGTCGAACGCCTTCGGCAAGTGCGTCTCCAAGTGGACGCAGACCGAGCACCAGAACCGCCATGCGGCGGCGGCGGCGTGCAAGGCCGAGCAGGCCGACGCGAACTTCGCAGCGTCTCACGGCGGCAAGTCGTTCGATCAGTTCTACGGCACCGGCAAGAAGGGCGCCAACGCGATGAGCCGCTGTCTGGCTTCGAAGCGTGCGGCCGAGACCGCCGCGGACAAGCAGGCGGTCGTGAACGCGGCGCGCGCTTGCAAGGCCGAGCGGAAGGCGATGGGCGCCGAGCCGTTCAAGGCCAAGTACGGCAACAACGCGAACGCGTTCGGGAAGTGCGTTTCGAAGCTCGCTGCCGCAAAGCAGTAGAGCGGGGAAACGAGCGGGCGGGGCGTTGCGGCGCTCCGCCCGTTTCTCACCCTCAACGTGACGGTGAGGCTCTAGCTGACGCCGGCCCGCCGGTGCCTGTGCTCTAGCCGGAACCCCTGTTACCCTCCCGGCGCACCCGGGTTACAACCGGTGCTTGCGGCACTGCGCGCAAGGCGCAGGGCACTACTACGTTCAGGGGGAGTGGAGAAATGCAGCTGATCAACGCTGCGCGCAGGAACCTGCGCGCCGCCATCGTCGGTGGAATCGTCGGCCTCGTGCTGGTGGCCTCGGTCGCCAGCGCCGCGACGACGGAGCCGACGAAGACACCGCCGAAGCCCAAGAAGGGCGTCAAGGCAGTGCAGTACACGAAGGGTGCGAAGGGCGACAAGGGCGAAAAGGGCAAGCCCGGCCCGGCAGGTCCGCAGGGCCTGTCAGGTCCGGCTGGTCCGGCCGGTCCGCAGGGCCCCGCTGGGCTGCAGGGTCCGCAGGGCCCGGCCGGTGCCGCCGGCAAGGACGCACCGGAGGAGTACGGCGTCGCGTACGTCCGCGTCCAGCGGGGCGCCACTGCGCCGCAGTCCGTGTGGGCGACCTACTCCACCGAGCTCGGCTCGCCTGTCGGCGATACGACCGGCGGGACGTTCCGCTTCACCTGCACCGCCGCGCAGGAGCCGTGCCGGCTCAGCGTCGTCGCCAAGGTGCTCTCGGACACGAGCGCCGCGGCCGGCAAGGTCTACCCGCGGGTGCTGATCTACCGCGGTGGCGACCCGGACAGCGCCGTCACGCCGGAGTTCTACTGCGAGTACGGCGACGGCCCGTTCACGGCGGTCCCCCGGGCACCGAAGTCGGACACGACGCCGACGGGTGCCGCTGTGCCGCTGCACATCGGCGGGTCGGCTGACTGCAACGGCCCGGACACGACCGCAGGCGCGGTTGCCGAGATCGTGGTGCCGAAGGGCTACTACGACGTCTTCTCGACGTTCGTGTTCACCACGTCCTAGACCGCGTCGCTTCGTCCAGAGCAGGAGAGGGCCGGAGCAATCCGGCCCTCTCCTCAGGATGCTGTCAGCGCGGCCGCCCGCTCGCGCACGGCGAGGACGTTGAACGCTGCGATCGGGCGGCCTCCACTACCGCTCGACGGTGGAGAAGTCCACCAAGCACTTCCCGCGGATCGCCAAGGACGTCGGCAAGCACTACTTCCTCGAGCACGAGGACGACGACGACAACGACGAGGGCTGACGAAGCCGTGACGTCGGGGCAGCGCCCTACGGGGCGCTGCCCCATGCCCAAGGACGCGGTCACTCTCCTTCGGTCGGGGTCGCGGCGCCGAGTGGGTGATGGCAGGCAGCGAGGCGCTGGTTGCCGTAGTGGACGAGCGGCGGCCGCTCGACGCGGCAGATCTCGGTCGCGTAGCGGCAGCGCGGATGGAAGCGGCAGCCGCTCGGCGGGTCGATCGGGCTCGGCACCTCGCCCTCGAGGACGATTCGCTCGCGGCGGGAGCCCGCGGCCTCCTCGCCCGTTTCGATCACCGGGATCGCCGAGAGCAGGGCTTCGGTATAGGGATGGACGGGTTGGGCGAAGAGGTCGTCGACGGGGGCGACCTCGACGATGACGCCGAGGTACATCACGGCGACCCGGTCGGAGACGTGGCGGACGACGCCGAGGTCGTGCGCGATGAACACGTAGGTGAGGTTGAAGTCCTCCTGCAGGTCGTGGAGCAGGTTGACGACCTGCGCCTGGATCGATACGTCGAGTGCCGACACGGGCTCGTCGGCGACGATCAGCTGCGGGTTGAGCGCGAGCGCCCGGGCGACGCCGATCCGCTGGCGCTGGCCGCCCGAGAACTCGTGCGGGTACCGGTTCAGATGCGACGCGGAGAGCCCGACGACCTCGAGCAGCTCCCGCACGCTCTGCCGCACCTGCGCACGCGAGCCGATGCCGTTGATCCGGAACGGATCGCCGACGATCTGCACGACCCGCTTGCGGGGATTGAGCGACGCATAGGGGTCCTGGAAGATCATCTGCATCTGCCTCCGGTAGGGCCGGACGTCGCGGCGCGATAGGGACGTGATGTCCGTCCCGTCGAACTTCACCGTTCCGCTTGTCGGCTCGTGGAGCCGCACGAGCAGTCGCGCGAGCGTCGACTTGCCACAACCGGATTCGCCGACGATGCCCAGCGTCTCGCCGCGGCGCACCTCTAGGGAGACACCGTCGACTGCGTGGACCTGCTCGCCGCCGGCCCGGCTGAAGCTGGTCGAGCGAACCGGGAAGTGCTTGACGAGCTCGATTGCCTCGAGCAACACTTCGCTGTCGTTCACCCTGCCTCCCGCACGTTCTCGCCGCGCAGCGACGCCTGTCGCAGCGCCGGCCTGACAGCTGGGTCGAGATGGCATGCGTCCTTCCTGCCGGCCGCGACGCGTTCGAGGAGCTCCGGCCGGGTTGCGCAACGGTCGAACCGGTGCGGACAGCGCGGCTCGAACGGGCACCCCTCTCGCAGGTCGAGCGGCGACGGCGGCGCGCCGGGGATCGCGGCGAGCCGGCCGACACGCGGCCTGTCCACACGCGGCATCGACCCGAGCAGCCCCCACGTGTACGGATGCTGCGGGTCGCGGAAGACTGCCGCCCTCGGCGCTTCCTCGACGATTCTTCCCGCGTACATCACGATCACCCGCTCGGCGAGGTCGGCGACGGCACCCATGTCGTGGGTGATGAGGATGATCGACGAGCCGTGATCGCGCTGCAGCCGCTTCATCAGCTCGAGGATCTGCGCCTGGATCGTGACGTCGAGTGCCGTCGTCGGCTCGTCGGCGATGAGGAGCGACGGGTTGCACGAGAGCGCCATCGCGATCATCACGCGCTGGCGCATGCCGCCGGAGAACTGGTGCGGGAAGTCATCGACACGTCGACTCGGGCTCGAGATGCCGACCTCCGCCAGGAGCTCGACCGTCCGGGCGCGCGCGGCCTTCTTGCTCATCGGCTCGTGCGCGCGCAGCTGCTCGGCGATCTGCCAGCCGACGGTGTAGACCGGCGTGAGCGACGTCATCGGATCCTGGAAGACCATCGCGATCTCGGCGCCGCGAACGGAGCGGATCTCGTTGCTCGACAGCTGCAGCAGGTCACGCCCCCGGTGGAAGACGTGTCCCTTGATCACGGCGTTCGGATCGCGGATCAGCCGCATCACCGCCAGCATCGAGACGGTCTTGCCGGAGCCGGACTCACCGACGATCCCGACCACTTCGCCCGGCGCGACCGAGAGCGAGACACCGTCGACCGCGCGCACGAGTCCCTCCTCGGTGCGGAACGCGACGCTCAGGTCCCGCACCTCGAGCAGCGGCGTGGAAGCGGCCTCAGGCAATGCGCACCCGCGGGTCGAGCCAGGCGTAGACGAGGTCGACGAGCGCGTTGACGAGGACGACGAAGAACGCGGCGTACATGACCGTGGCCATGATCACCGGCAGGTCGAGATTCTGCAGAGAGTCGTAGGTCAGCTTCCCGACGCCGTTGAGCCCGAAGACGACCTCTGTGAGCAGAGCTGCACCACCGACGAGGGCGCCGAAGTCGAGGCCGAAGAGGCTGATGAAGGCGACCATGGACATGCGCAGCGAATGCCGCAGCATCACTCGGCGCTCGGTCAGCCCCTTGGCCCGAGCCGTCCGCACGAAGTCCTCCTCCTGTGACTCGACCAGCGAGGCGCGGAGCACGCGTGCGTAGATGCCGATGTAGAGCACGGACAGCGTCAGCCACGGGAGCACCAGCGCCTTGAACCAGCCGACTGGCGACTCGGTCAGCGGCACGTAGCCGAGCGGCGGGACCCACGAGAACACGAACGAGTCGTGGAGCCGGCTCTGGCTCAGCAGGTTCACGACCTCCCCGAGCCAGAACACGGGCATCGAGATGCCGATCAAGACGATGATCATCAGTAGTGCGTCGAGCGGCGTGCCGTGGAAGACCGCGGCGACGAGTCCGATCAGGATGCTGAAGACCACCCAGACCACCGCCGCGCCGATGACGAGAGAGAGCGTGACGGGCGCCGCCTCAACTACCTGGGGAATCACCTTCGCGCCCCGGTTCACGAACGACGTGAGGTCGCGCGTGACGAAGAGCTTCTTCATCATCAACCCGTACTGGACGGGCATCGGCCTGTCGAGCCCGAAGTCCTTCCGCACCGCTTGCAGTGTGGCCTGGTCGGCGTTGCGCCCCGCGATGCGGGCCGCCGGGTCGACCCCGGGCGTCGCGAAGAAGATGAGGAAGACCAGCACGCTGATCGAGAAGAGCACCAGCACCATCGACACGAGCCTGCGCGCAGCGAAGCGGAGCATCAGGCGACACCGCGGAGCTTCGCCCGCGGGTCGAGCGCGTCGCGGATGCCGTCGCCGAGGACGTTGAGCGCCAGCACGGTGACCACGATCGCGACCCCGGGCGCGATCGCGACGGCCGGGCGCGTATAGAGCAGTCCCTGCCCGTCGAGGATGATCGTGCCCCAGCTCGCGTCCGGAGGCTGCACGCCGATCGAGAGGAACGAGAGCGCAGCCTCGGTCAGCATCGCGATCGCCATCATGATCGGAAAGAAGACGATCACGATCGTGATCACGTTGGGCAGGATCTCGCTCCGGAGGAGACGCCAGTTCGAGGCACCGAGCCCGGTCGCCGCCTCGACGAACTCGCTCTGCCGAAGCGACAACACCTCGGCGCGGATCGGCCGCGCGACGTACGGCAGGAAGACGATGCCGATGATCAGGATCGGCAGCAGGAGGCTGCCCGACTCGAATCTCAGCGGCCCGACTGCGAACCCGCTCGTGAGCAGCACGGTCGAGAGGCTGATCGCCAGCAGGTAGACCGGGAACGCCCAAACGACATCGAGCAGGCGCGAGAGCACGCCGTCCGTGACTCCCCCGAAGAAGCCGGCGACCAGGCCGATCAAGGTGCCGATCGTGCAGGTGAGGAGTGCGGCCGCGAGACCGATGAGCAGCGAGTTTCGTCCCCCGTAGAGGAGTCGGGCGGCGACGTCGCGGCCCTGGTTGTCGGCTCCGAGCAGGTAGTGCCGGGGATCCCACGTAGGCCCGATCGGCGTGACGCCGAGGCCGAGGCCGCCGGTCTCCGGCTGCATCACCGGGACGGTCTCCCCGTCGACCAGGGTCGTGCCGTTGATGTTCGACGTGAACGGGCTCGTGTGCGCAACGTGCACGGCGTAGAGCGGTGCCGCGAGCGAGAGGACGACGATCACGACCAGGACGACGAGCATCGACATCGCGATCCGGTTCCGCCGCAACCGCCGGCGCGCGAGCTGCCAGGGGCTGGCCCCGACGAGCGCAGGCGCAGGCGCCCGCGCGGGCGCCTGGCCCGCGAGCGCCTCGCTCACCGGCAGCGGGCCGAGCGGAGGCCGGGCGCGCGCCCGGCCTCCGCGTACGTCCCTACTGGACCCATGACTGGGAGACGAGCCAGTAGAACTGCTTGCTGAACGTGAAGTTGCCGACGCGCTTCGAGACGAAGTCGACGTGCTTCGGGTTGAACAGCGTCGCCATCGGCGCCTGGTTCGTGACCATCCGGTCGATCTTCGCCCACTCGGCGTTGGCCGAATCCTCGTTCGTCACGCCGAGGTCGAGCGCCCTGTGCATGCGGTTGTTGATCGTCTTGTTGCAGAACCCCGCGATGTTGATGCTCGAGTCGCTTCCCGGATGGAAGGACTCGCACCCGAACAGGATGTAGAGGAAATCGGATGCGGCGGGGTAGTCCTGGTACCACTGCTGCACGTTGATCTGGACCTTGTTCTTCGTGTTCTGCACGTAGGTGAAGAAGATGTTCCCGGAGATCGGCTTGACGCTCGCCTTGTAGCCGATCTGGTTGAGCACGCTCTGGAGGTAGACGCCGACCGCCTTGTTGACCTCGTCGTCCGAGCTGAGGACGACCACCTTCTGGCCGGCGGTGCCGGACTCCTTGACGAGCTGCTTTGCCTTCGCGAGATCGGGCGCTGACCAGCGCGTGCCGGGGTTCTTCGTGTACGGGCAGTAGGGCTTGTAGCCCGGGAACCCGGCCGGCAGGACCTGACAGGACGGGGTCGCGAGGTTCGGCCCGCCGAAGAGGTTCACTGTCGCCCTGCGGTCGATCGCGTAGTTAACAGCCCGGCGCGCCTTCAGGTTGTTGAACGGCGCCATTCGCGTGTTCATCGGCACGTACCAGAACGCGGTCAGCGGGTTGATGTGCACCTGCTTCGCATAGTTCCGGCCGAGCTCGCCGAGCCGGTCCGCCGGCGGGGCCTCGAGCGTCCAGTCCGCCTGCCCGTTCTGAATCGCGGTGATCTGTGCCTCGACGGTGAGGCCGAACGAGTAGGTGATCCGGTCGGGGTAGCCGGCGGGCTGCGCCGCGCGGGACCACTGCTTGAAGTGCGGGTTGCGAACCATCGTCAGCTGCCGGTTCGGGTTGTAGGACGAGAACATGTACGGGCCGGTCCCGGGGATGATCTTGGTGCCCGAGTCCTTCGGCGGGGCGTTCGCCGGGAGGATGACGGCGTGCGGCACCGCGAGCTTGTACTTGAACTCGGGGTCGGGCGCCGTCAGGTTGATCGTCACGGTTCCTGCGCTCGCGTTCGCGCTCACGCCCCCCTTCAGCGTGCAGGTGGCCGGCTTGGCGATGCACGCCTTCGCGCCGACGATGCCCGCGTAGAACGTGCCGGAGGTGGGGCTGCTCACCTTGAAGATGCGTTGCAACGACGCGACCACGTCTGCCGCAGTGACCGTCTTGCCGTTCGAGAACTTGATCCCCTTGCGGAGCGTGAACACCCACGTCCTGCCGCCGTTGGTCGGGTTGGGCACGGTGGTCGCCAGATCCGGGACGACCTCGAACGCCGCGTTGCCGCCCGCCTTCTTGAACCCGAGCAGGCCGTCGTACGTGGCCTGGTAGAGCTGCCAGTACTGGAGCGTGTAGTTGACGTGGGGGTCGATCGTCCCGGCGGCGGCCTTGGCCAGCAGCTTGAGCGTGCCGCCCTGGTGCGCCGCCAACAGCGCGGCCTGGTCGCTTCCAGTCGGTGTCGCGCTCGGAGCGCGCTGCCCCGCCGAACCGCTGCCGTAGCCGACGGCGACGGCACCGAGAGCGATGAGAGTCGACGCGACAAAGATCGTTCGAGCCCGCTTCATTTCGTCTCCTTGCCCGTTCGAAGGGAACGTGCGTGCGCGTGACGATCGTAACTACCGTCGCGCGGCCGCACAACGCGCGTGCAACGATCCGCCGGCGACGCAAACCAATCGCAACAAAGGAGCGTGGAGGTGGACGTCCGCGAAGCGCGCTTCACCTGGAACGGGTACGAGACCTGGTACCGCGTGGTCGGCGCACTCGACGGCGAGTCGTCTCCGACGCCCGTGGTCATCTGCCACGGCGGTCCGGGCGCCGCTCACGACTACACCGAGCCGATCGCGGAGCTGAGCCGCTTCGGCCGAGCGTGTGTCCTCTACGACCAGCTCGGCTGCGGGAAGAGCCAGCACCTGCCGGACGCGCCCGCGGAGTTCTGGACGCCGCAGCTCTTCAAGGACGAGCTGGTCGCGCTCACGCGGCACCTGGGTATTGACGCCCGCCACGCCGTCGTCGGACAGTCATGGGGCGGCATGCTCGCGATGGAATACGCACTCGACCATCCCGAAGGCCTCCGCGGGATCGTCGTCGCCGACTCGCCTGCGAGCATGGTGCTCTGGGTGTCGGAGGCGAACCGGCTCCGCGCAGACCTCCCCGCCGACGTGCAGGCGACCCTGACCCGCCACGAGCAGGACGGCACCACCGCCGACCCGGAGTACGACGCGGCGGTACGGGTCTTCTACGACCGCCATCTGTGCCGTGTGCCCTGGCCGGACTGCGTGCAGCGGAGCTTCGACCAGATGGACGCCGACGCGACCGTCTACCACACGATGAACGGCCCGAGCGAGTTCCACGTCATCGGCTCGCTGAAGCACTGGGACATCACCGACCGGCTGCACGAGATCACGACCCCGACCCTGCTCGTCTCGGGCCGCTACGACGAGGCCACGCCCCTGATCGTCGGCCAGATCCACGAGCGCATCCCCGGCGCCGAGTGGGCGCTCTTCGAGGAGTCGAGCCACATGCCGCACGTCGAGGAGCCGGAGGCGTTCCTCCGCCGCGTCGAGGACTTCCTGCGGACGATCGACTGACTCGGTCGGCGGCGGACGCTCGCCCGCTAGGACGCGGTCTCGACCTCGATCCTGAGGTTGACGCACCAGGTGAGCGTCTCGAACGAGGGGGGCGCGGGAGGTTCGGAAGGGCCGGGCGGGAAGTGCTTGACAGCGACCGCCAGAGCGATTCCTCGCACGCGGTCACCTTCCTCAAGCTCAGGAACCTCGGCCGCGGGGACGATCTCCTCAAAGGTGTTGCCACCGGGCGGCACCGTCGTCACGCGGTCGATGGTCCCAGGCGGAGGTTGCCCTTCCTTGCGGTCCGGGATGATCAGGAAGCGAATGAGGACGTCGCCGAGCACCTGGCCGTCGGAAGTGCTGAAGGGACCGCGCACCTTGAGATCGCCGTTTGATAGCAGGACCGGGTTGAGGAATCTCGCAGGCATCGGGTCACCACCGTTCCGAGCCGCATCGGCTCATGGAGGTCGAGTTTCAGCCAGGGCCGCACGCCCTGCCACGTATCGTTTCACACGTGAAACAGGACGGCTAGGTCCGTCCTGATCTTCCCAGCGGCCACGGTGTTGCCCTTCAGTTCGTAGAGCGCAAGCCCCTCGGCAGCGGCTGACTTCGCCTCCTCGACGCGACCGCCTTGCTGAAGGATCGCGGCCAGCTCTGTCAGAGCGTCGGCCCGGGTCGTGACGAAGTCCGTCGACTCGGCCATCCTCACCGCCTCACGCGCGAGCGCTTCTGCCTCCTCGAGGCGGCCTTGCCTGGCCAGGAACCCGGCGCGGGCGCTGCGCCAGATCACCTGGGTGAGCAGGTCGTCGCGGGAGGCGAGCTGCTCGCTGATCTCGGTGTAGCGGCTGGCCTCCTCGTCCCGCCCTTGGGCGTAAACCGCCTGGGCCAGGTACGCCGCGGTGGTCGAGAGGAACGCCTTGTCGCCCATCTCCTCGAGAGCGCGATAGCCCTCGAGCAAGTGCCTTTCGGCGGCAGCAGGATCACCGGCCAGCATCTCGACGATCCCATCGACATGCGAGACGGAGGAGTTCAGGGTCTGCCCGAGCTCCTCGAAGATCGCGTTGCTGTCGGCGAGGAGCTCCCGGGCGAGCTCGAAGCGGCCGTCCATCGCGTGCAGACCCGCCAGCGACCGGAGCGTCCAGGCCTCCGCGCCGAGGTTCCCGCTCACCTCGTCCCGGATCTCGTCGCAGCGCCGGATCCCTTCCGGGACCGGCGTCGGCCCGAAGAACATCGAGGACGCGACCCAGTTCAGGATCTCGCTTCGCTCCTCCTCGTCGCCCGCGCGGCGGGCATGCGCTGCTGCGAGCTCCCAGGCCTCGGCGGCAGCTTCGGCCCTCGCCGCGTTCCAGTGCAGCCATGCCTGAAGCCGCCGCGCCCGACAGAGGCCGTGATCGTCCTCGCAGCGCTCGAAGACCGGGATCACGCTCTCGACCGCCCGAGCTGCTTCCTCCGTTCCCCCGTCGGCGACGCGCAAGAGCTGCAGGAACTGCTGCTGGACCACTGCGTGCGAGTCGGCGCACTCGTCCTCGGCTGAAGCCGCCAGCTCTCTGGCCTCCACGAGGACGTCTTCGGCGTCGCGCAACCTGCCCGCCTCGATCAGCGCCGCCCCGAGCTCCGGGAGCAGCGCTGCGTGTCTCGGTGCGTCGAGGGCGAGCAGGTCCGACGCTCGCTCGAGGAGGCCGATCGCCGCGGGAAGGTCGCTGCGTGCGAGCGCCCGTCGACCTGCCGACTCGAGCCGCTGGGCCGACCTGGTCGCGAGCGTGGCCGCGTGTGTGTCGATCGACCCGATCGCGGCGCGGCAACGGTACGCCTGCTCGAGGTGGTAGCCGACGATCTCCTCGAACTCGCGCAGACGCTCCCCCGCCGCGCGCTCGAGCCACCCGGCGAAGCGCTCGTGCAGGTCGGCGCCGGTGCTCCTCGAGAGCGACCGGTACGCGGCGTCGCGGATCAGCGCG
Source organism: uncultured Gaiellaceae bacterium (assembly GCA_963771185.1). GTDB lineage: Bacteria > Actinomycetota > Thermoleophilia > Gaiellales > Gaiellaceae > Gaiellasilicea. The sequence goes on along the minus strand of CAVYSL010000018.1, from coordinate 15,807 downwards.
TGCCGGAACCGGTACGCCTCGTCGCCCGCGAAATTGGCGAAGTCGGGGCGAATCACGTCCCGTCGAACGAGCGCCATCAAGTTGCGCTCGAGAGTCGGCGCGAACGAGTCGGGAGTGAGCTCACTCACCGCACCACGATGGAACACCGTTCCCTCGACGGAGGCTGCGGTGACGATCGCCCACTCGTCGGCGGGCAACCCCTCGACCCGGGCGGCGAGCAGGGCCTGAATCGTCGAGGGAACAGGAAGGTCGGAAAGGTCGGACGACGCGACCCAGCGGTCGTCCTCCCGCGTCAGCAGCTGGTCGTCGACGAGCATCGCCACCATCTCCTCGGCGAAGAGCGCATTGCCCTCCGTGGCCTCGGCGATTCGTGTCTCTGCATCCGCAGGGAGCGGCGCACCGTCGAGCAGGTTCGAGATCAGCTGCCGGCACTCGGCCTCGCTGAGCGGCTCGAGCAGGATCGAGGTGGCGTTCAGCTTGCCGCCGCCCCAGTCGGGGCGGGTGTCGAGCAGCTCGGGCCGCGCGATGCAGACGAGCAGGATCGGGAAGTCGCGGGAGAAGACCGCGACGTGCTCGACCAGATCGAGGAACGTCGGCTGCGCCCAGTGGACGTCGTCGAACACGACCACCAGCGGGCCTGTGCGGGAGAGCGCCTCGAAGAGCTTCCGAACCGCCCAGAAGGTCTCCTCGCTCGTGCCTCCTGCGGGGCCGCCGACTCCCAGCGCCGCGGCGATGCGCTCGGCGATCAGCTCCGCCTTCTCCTCCCCGACGAGTCGCGCTGCAATGGCCGCCGGCTGCTCGCCGGGGTCCTGGCCCTCTGCTCGCGCCACATCCTGCACGACCTCCGCGATCGGCCAGTAGGTGATGCCTTCGCCGTAGGGCAGGCAGCGGCCCTTCAGCACGGTCACGTCGTTGCCGAGTGCTTCGACGAATTCCTGCACCAGCCGTGACTTGCCCACGCCGGCGCCGCCGAGCACCGTCAGCAGGTGGCACGCCCGATCGCTGACCGCGTTCCCGAACACGCTCTGCAGCGCCGCGCGCTGACGCTCGCGCCCGACGAAGGGCGAGTCGAAACGGCGAAAGTGCCCCGGGGCGTGCTCGAACACCGCAAGCAGACCGAGGGCGTCGATTGCCTCTCCATGCTTCACGGTCCGACTTGCCACCCCGCTCGACCAGGACAGCGTCTCGTACGAGCGCATGCGTCGTCTCGCCGATCAGGATCTCGCTCGTCTCGGCCGCTTCCTCGAGCCGCTTGGCGACGTTGACCGCCTTTCCCGTGACGAAGAGATGGCCCTGCGAGTGGTCGCCGGCGATCACCTCGCCGGTGTTGACGCCGATCCGGGCGGCCAGCCGAACGCCCCAGCCACGCTCGAGGTCGTCGTTGAGAGCGGCAAGCGCCTCCCGCATCTCGAACGCGGCCCGGACCGCACGCAGGGCGTCGTCCTCGTGCAGCACCGGGACACCGAAGACGGCCATCACGGCGTCGCCGATGTACTTCTCCACCATGCCTCCATGGCGCTCGACCACCTCGCGCATCTCGTCGAAGTAGCGCCCCAACAGGTTTCTGTGCGCCTCTGAATCCAGCTGCAGGAGCCGTGACGAGTCCACCAGGTCGGAGAAGACGATCGTGACCGTCTTGCGGACGTCGGGCACGCGGGCCGGTTCGACCGGCGGTTGCGGCTCCGGCGAGGCTGTGGGGATTGCCGGCGCCGGGGCCACGGCCACGACAGTCGTCTCCGGCTCGAGTTGCGCATCCTGGCGCAGGATCGCCTGCTCGAGCTCTCGCAGCCGAAGGCTCGGCTCGATCCCGAGCTCCTCGACGAGCAGGCGCCGGGCGTCTCTGTAGACCTGCAGCGCCTCTGCCTGGCGGCCGGAGCCGTAGAGCGCCCGCATCAGCTGGCCACGCAGCTGCTCACGGAGTGGATGCGCGGCCACGAGCGCCTCGAGCTCTCCGACGAGATCGGCGTGCCGGCCGAGCCGCAGCTCGAGCTCGACCCGCTCGCCGACCACCGAGAGCCGGAGATCCTCGAGCCGTGCGATCTCCGTCCGAGCGAAGTCCTCGAAGGCAAACTCCTGCAGCGGCGGACCTCGCCAGAGACCGAGCGCTTGGCGCAGCAGTTCGACTGCGCTTTCCGGGTCGTCATGCGATCGCGCCTCGGCGACGAGCGTGTCGAAGCGGTCGCGATCGAGCTGCCCGGGCTCGACGCGGAGCAGATAGCCCGGCGTCCGCGTGAGGATCACTCCGTTGTTCGTGCGCGGCTGGCCCGGCTGGAGCAGCCGGCGCAAGTGCGATACGTAGGTCTGGATCACGTTGGCTGCCGACTCGGGCCGTTGCTCGCCCCAGATGTCGTCGATCAGGCTCCCGCTCGAGACGACCTCGTTCGCGTGCAGCAGCAGGCTCAGGAGGAGCGCGCGCTCTTTGGCGGCTCGCAAGTGAACGACGCCGCCTGAGTCGTCAAGAATCTCGAGGGGGCCGAGGACGCGAAACTCCACGTGCGCGCCTCCGTGTTGGTCTCTGCTTTCCCGACGACACTAGCACCGGCTTCGAGCGGTCTCCAGCGCCGCTCCAGCGTCCCTTCAGTGCGCCTAGAGCGCCCTGTGCGACAACGAATTGCGCGACTCGCGCAGCACAGAAATCGAAGGAGGGACAAATGATCTATCTCCAGGCACTCCAACCGCTCTGTTTCGATCGCGGACAACAGGTCCGGCACGGGGCCGGCGTCGAACGCCTTGCCGTGTACTCGCGCCGGCGGCGGCAGCAACGCCGGCGCCGGCTGGTACTGGACGTCGCCCTCGAACGGCTCCTGCGGACCCGCCACCACGGTCGATTTCAGGGCGCGCCTGCTTGAAACCGGCAGGCGGCTTGTATCGTCGGCCTCGTGGTCGGCGTGACGGAGCGCTCGCTCGCCCTCGAGCGCCTGCGCGGCGAACGGTTCGATCTGCTCGTCGTCGGCGGCGGGATCATCGGCGCCGGAATCGCCGAGGTCGCGTCCCGGCACGGGTTCAGAGTCGTTCTCGTCGAGCGCGACGACTTCGCGTCGGGCACATCGAGTGCATCGTCGAAGCTCATCCACGGCGGCTTGCGCTACCTGCGACTTGGCCACTTCAGCCTCGTCCGGGAGGCGCTCGCCGAGGTGCATGCGCTCAGCCGGGTCGTCGCGCCGCATCTCGTCCGGCCGTTGCATTTCTTGCTCCCGGTCTATCGCGGCGGGCCGTATGGACGCATCCCGATCCGCGGTGCGCTCTGGTCGTACGCGGGCCTGACGGGCGCGGTCTCCGAGCGCGGGCGCATGATCGCGCCCGCCGCTGCGGCGGCGCTTGTCCCACCGCTGCGGCTCGACGGCCTCCGTGCCGCCGGCCTCTATCCCGACGCCCAGACCGATGACGCGCGGCTCTGCCTCGCGAACCTCCGTGGCGCGGCCGACGCCGGCACAGCCGTGCTCAACCGCGTCGAGCTCGTGGCGCTCGAGCGTGGGCCCGTCGCGCACCTGCGCGACACCCTCTCCGGAGAGAGCTTCGAGGTCGGTGTGCGCGCGGTCGTGAACGCCGCCGGGCCGTGGATCGACGACGTCCGGCGGCTGGAGGACCCGAGCGCCGGCACCTCGGTATCGCTGAGCAGAGGAGCGCACCTGGTGCTCGAGCGAGACGGCGGCTGGGGCGCCGCGGTCACCACCCCGATCGACCGCACGCGCGTCGCCTTCGCCGTCCCCTGGGCGGGACGGCTCCTGGTCGGGACGACGGACTCGGCCTTCGAGGGGGATGCCCGCACGATCGAGCCGACCGAGGCCGAGGAACGGCAGATCCTGGACGAGGCCGCGCTCGCTCTGGAGGTCGAGGCGCTCGGCGCCGTGCGTGCCCGCTTCGCCGGCGTCCGCGTCCTGCCGGCGGGAGCGGTCGCGACCGCGCGTGCGCATCGCGAGACGATGCTCTCCACCGGCCCGCTCGGGATGGTCTCGGTCGCCGGCGGGAAGCTGACGACCTACCGCCGCATCGCGTTGGCGGTGCTGCACCGGCTCCGCGGCGAGCTCGAGCTTGCACCGGATCGACCGGCGCCCGAGGCCGCTCCCCGGCGCAGCCGATCCCGAGATCGCGGCCGACGCGCTCCGGCGGCGGCACCCGGAGCTCGACGCGCGGCTCGCGTCCCACCTCGCAGGCGCGTACGGCAGGCTGGCGGAGGAGGTGATCGCAGCCGGATCCCTCGAGCCGCTCGGTGACGGACTCCTCGAAGTCGAGGCGCAGGTGCTCTACGCCCGCGCACGCGAGTGGGCGGTGAGCGCGGAGGACGTCCTCCGCCGGCGCACGACGCTCTCGGTCACCGGACGGGACTCGGAGGCAGTGCGCCGCCGGGTCGAGGAACTGCTCGCGTCGTGATCCTCGCGATCGACCAGGGAACCACGGGCACGACGTGTCTCGTCGTGGACGGCGAGCTGCGCGTGCGTGGCCGCGGCTACCGCGAGTTTCCGCAGCATTACCCGCAGCCGGGCTGGGTCGAGCACGACCCCGAAGCGCTCTGGGGCTCCGTGCTTGGCGCCGCCGAGGACGCGGTGCGGGCGGCGAGTATCCCTGCGTCCGAGCTCGAGGCGATCGGGATCACGAACCAGCGCGAGACGACGATCCTCTGGGAGCGAGCGACGGGGAGGGCAGTCGCCCCGGCCATCGTCTGGCAGGACCGGCGCACGGCCGAGCGCTGCCGCCGGCTGCCCGCCGAGCTCCTTCGAGCCCGAACCGGTCTCGTTCCCGACCCCTACTTCTCCGCCACGAAGCTCGAGTGGTTGCTCGCGCGCACCGACGCACCCCAGTCAGAACTTGCCTTCGGGACGGTCGACTCGTGGCTCGTCTGGAAGCTGACCGGGGGTCGGGTGCACGCAACGGACCTGACGAACGCGTCCCGGACGATGCTCCTCGACCTGGACGCGCTCGACTGGTCGGACGACCTGCTCGACCTGTTCGGCGTCGAGCGGGCGCTGCTGCCCCGCCTCGTCGGCTCGTCGGAGGTCGTCGGCGAGGCCGACCTGCTCGGCGCCACGCTTCCGATCGCCGGGATCGCGGGCGACCAGCAGGCGGCGCTCTTCGGACACGCCTGCTTCGACCGTGGCCAGGCGAAGGCCACCTACGGCACCGGCAGCTTCGTGCTCGCGAACGCCGGAGCCGAGCGCGGGCCGGCGCCTTCCGGGCTCCTCGAGACCGTGGCCGCGTCGGGTGGCTACGCGCTCGAGGGCGCGATCCTCGCAAGCGGCGCCGCGATTCAGTGGCTGCGGGACGGGCTCGGCATCCTCGCCGACGCCGAGGAGAGCGAGCGGCTGGCGCGCTCAGTCGAGTCGTCGGGAGGTGTCTCGTTCGTCCCGGCGTTCGCCGGCCTGGGCTCGCCGCACTGGAACGCGGAGGCGCGAGGGTTGATCAGTGGGATCACGCGGGGCACGACGCGCGCGCACCTCGTCCGTGCCGCGCTCGAGGGGATCGCGTTCCAGGTCGCGGACGTCCTCGACCTGCTTCCCGGCGGCGTCGACGTGCTTCGGGCCGACGGCGGCGCGAGTGCGAACGGCTTTCTGATGCAGTTCCAGGCCGACCTGCTCGGCTGTCCGGTGGAGGTGGCGGCAGAGCAAGAGACGACTGCGCTCGGAGCTGCCGCGCTCGCGGGCAGGGGAGTGGGCCTCTGGCCGGACGACGACGCGATCCGGCGGAGGCTCAGGCCCGGTGCGGTCTACGAGCCGGCTGCCGACCGCGCGAGCGTTGCGGCGCGGCGTGCCGAGTGGCGGTCGGCGGTCGACCGTGCGCTGCTCTGACGATGCCCCCGACAAGGATCGAACGTGTGCACAGTCACGGGAGCGGTACGGGCGGCACGAAAGTGACGCCGAGCCGCTCCAGTATCGCGTCGCTTTGCCGGCCAAGATCCTCGCCCGATGGGCCGCTTGTGGCCGCCATCGCGCGCAGGGTCAGTGCCAACTCGTACTCCGCGTTCAACTCGCGTGCGAGGCCGAGGCTGTCTTCAAAATGGGATTCGGCCTCATCCGGGCGCCGGGCCTGATGAAGCGCATAGCCGATCGACCGCTCGATGAGCGCCTCGAGCCCGCCGACGGGCGACCTCGCGGCCGCCTCGCGACATTCGGTCGCCACGTCGAGCGCCTCTTGATGCCTGCCCTCGAGTACGAGGCATTCGGCCTGGCGCGCCTTCGTCTCCACCCTGAAGCGGTCGGCAGAGAGCTCCTCAAACACTGTGAGCGCGTCACCGAAGAACCGGTGCGCTTCTTCGAAACGTCCAGAGCGCGTGGCCGCGCGGCCGAGGTTCGAGAGCGCTGCCCCGATGCCGAACGCCCAACCCGATGCGCGCGAGACGCGAAGCATCTCCTCGAACAGGGGTATCGCCTCATCCACGAGTCCTTGATCCGAAAGAATTTCACCTTCGTTGTTCACCTGGATAACGGCACCGATCACGTCTCCCGCCCTGTCCTTCACGCGGCGGCTCTTGCGGTAGAAGGCCACCGACTCGTCCCAGCGGCCCTCGTAGTAGGCATGGATTCCGAGGTTTGAGAGAACGACCCCGAGGCCGCGCAGGTCTCCGAGTTCCTCGTAGATCGGCCGGGCGAGCTCGAGGTAACGAAGCCCGTCGCGCTTCCCGGAGTCGGTATGCGCAGCGTCAAGTAGGTAGTACGCGTGCGCCAGGGTGCCCCGGTCGCCAGCGCGCTCCGCGTGCTGGGCGGCGGCTTCGAGCCACCGGATTGCCTCCTCGCTGTTCGTCTGACGGTAGTTGATGCTGCCTGCGATGAGCTCGATCGTCGCGCGCACAGCATCACGCTCGGGCTTGTCATCGGCCGCGTCCAGCCGGTCAAGGCCCCGAACACAGCTCGCCAACGCCTCCGAATAACGACCGACGAGCTCGTGGACCGCGCTTTCCTTGCCGAGGAGACGGGCGTCCACGAGCGGCGATTCCGATCCCACCAGCTCGCGGGCCCTTTCGAACGCGGCGAACGAGCGGTCGAAGGCACCGAAGCGCTCACACACGTCGCCCAGCGCCTCCAGGATGCGTGCGATCTCCGTCGCGGGGACGTTCGGCAGACTCTCGGCCGCCGATAGCGCACGTTCGTACAACTCCGCGGCGACCACGTTCGCGAACGTCGACTCGGCCCAATCCGCCGCGGCGACCGCATACCTCCACGCCTTCTCGTGCTCACCAGCCTCGAGGAAGTGGAGCGAGAGCAGGCCAGCCGCCTCGTCGACCAGAGCCCCGGCGCGCGTCTCAAGCGCTCGTCCAACCCGGCCGTGGAGCTCGCCCCGCCGCCGGAACGAAAGTCCCTCGTATGCAGTCGCGCGGACCAGGTCGTGCCGGAACGCGAACGCTCCCTCGCCAACATAGGTGACGAAATCCCGCAGCCGCTCGTCCCATCGCGCACGCTCGCCGGCGTCGGGGATCTCGCCCTGAAGGATGCCGCCCAGGAAGTCGAGTTCGAAGGTCGGCCCGATCACAGACGCACAGCGGAGCAGCATGCGGTCTGTGGGCTCGAGTGTGTCGATGCGGGCCGTGAGGAGGCTCTCGACCGACTCCGGCAGGTTCTCGACGCGCTCTCCGTGCAACGCGGCGGAGACGAGTTCACGGACGAATAGTGGGTTGCCTCCGGAACGGTCAGCGACCGCCGTGAGTGCCTCGGTCGAAAGAGCGAAGTCTCCTGCGAGGCTCAGCGCCAACGCCACCGAGTCGGCCGGGTCGAATGCCTCCAGCTCGACTCGCTTGCCCAGACCGTTGCTCTCGACGATCGGCTCTCCGCTCGTTCGCGTCGTCACGCAGACGAACCACGGCCGAGCCGCATCCCTCGAGGTCAGATGACGGAGCAGGTAGCGCGAGGAGTCGTCAAGCCAGTGTGCGTCCTCGCACACAATGAGCGTGGGCATCACCAGCACCCGCTCGAGGAACGTCTCGACTGTCGCGTGCAGTCGGTCCCGGCTCGCGACCGGGTCGAGACCCTCAGTCTCGGGCGTCGTCGGCACCTCTGCGTCGAACGGGATTGCGAGCAGCGGTAGCCACTGAGCCAGATCTGGCATGACGCCGGTGACCCACGCGACGAGTTGGGTTCCGGCGTCCTCGCGTGAGCGGTCCGCGGTGATTCCTGCTAACCGGCGCAGTAGATTGCGCCAGGCAGAGAAGGGGATGGAGGACGCGTACTGTTCTGCACTGGCTGACAGCTGCGTGAAACCGGTCGCTAGCGTTCGCAGCTCGCGAACGAGTCGTGACTTGCCGATGCCGGCCTCGCCGACGAGTTCGACAACCTGGAGGCGACGCATCCGGGCCGTGTCAAGGGCGGCGCGAAGGACGTCGAGCTCTTGTTCCCGCCCGACGATAGGCGTCGTATCCATCTCCGGCTCGTCCCGCGAGCCGACGGGCTCCCCGACCTGGTGCGCGACTACAGCACGCGTCTTGCCCTTGACGAGGAGCGGCGCCTTCTCGGTGGCATAGATCGTCTTCGCCCGGTCGAGCACCTCCACGGTGGCGAGGATGTCGCCTGGCGCGGCGCGAGCCGTGAGTCGTGCAGCGACGTTGACAGCATCCCCCATCACCGCGTACGTCCGCCGGATTGCACTGCCGATGTCGCCCGTGAAGACATGCCCTCGGTTCACGCCGGCGCGGAGCGACAGGCCGACGTCTGTCGCGATGATCTCCCGGAGCGCCCGCAGCATTCCTTCCTCGTCCTGACCGGAGCTCGAGGGCGCGCCGCCGGTGAGGTAGAGCTTGACAGCGCCGATATCGATGTCGGACTCGAGCCACGTCAGGCCGTAGGTCTCGCAGGCCCGGCCGACCGCGGCCGCAAGCTTGTCGATTCGCATCAGGAGCGTGCTCGGCCCGTCAGACACGATCAGCTCGTCGGTGCCCGACAACTTCACGAAAGCAACCGTCACCTGGCGATGCTCGGCCTCCCCGCTCGAGACGGCGAGGTGCGCGCGGAGCGGCGCGGGCACGTACTCCTCGAGGTGCGCTCCCGTGACGCCCGGCAAGAGGGTGGCGCACCTGCTTGATCCCGGAGTCACTCGCGACAAAACCCGGGCGGCGCCCATCGTCTCGTCGTCCAGCCAGTCGGCGTCGACCTCTGCGGCGGCTTCGGCGCTCAGCACGATCTGGTCCGCCATTGCGAGGTCTTCGAGCTCGAGGACGCGGGTCGCCGCCGGACCTGCGACGAGCAGCTCCCGATGTGGCATCTCGGTGAGAAAGAAGTGGCATTCACCCGTGTGTACGGCGGCAGACATCAGCAGCTCGACAGGCCCAACGCTGCTCTCGGCGCTTCCGATGTCCGTGAGAGTCCAGCGCATGTCCCAGGCTGCGCCTGCGGCGCGAACAGCGTGTCCGTCGCCGCGAAAGAAGAGAAGCAGCGCGTCGCCGCGGAACTTGAGGACGTCCCCACCTCCCCGCAAGGCCACCTCGATCAGGCGGTCGAAGTAGCTCGAGATGCGGACCACCAACTCCTCGGCTCCGCCCTTTCCCGTCGACGCCAGCCGTTCCGCGAGCGCGGTGAAGCCTGAGATGTCTACCGACACCAGCGAGCCCTCGATGACCCGGAAGCGCGCGCCCGCCCGTTCGGCGCTCCACTCGTGGACGAGGCGTGGCAGGTAAGGAGCGAACCTCGAATCCGTCATCAGAGCCCGTGAGCCTCCGTTGACCGGTGTTGTTCCGTCCGGACAACCATTATGTCCAGCTGCTTCTTGGGAGGGCCAAGACTCAGGTGCGCGGGCCGGCGCGCGCCAGTGATCGCGCCGGCACGGCCTAGGGTCTTGGCGACGAGGCACGACAACGAGAAGGAGGGACCGCGTGTACGCACGCGCAACCAGGCTTCGAGGCTCACCCGAGCTTCTCCAGGAAGGAATCGTCCACTACGAGGCAGGCATCGCGTCCTTCCGCGAGATCGCGGGCAACCGGGGCGCGTTTCTCCTCGTCGACCGGTCGGCAGGCACTGGGATCGGCGTCACGCTTTGGGAAAGCGAAGAAGCGATGCGGGCAAGTCGCCAGCGCGCGGATGAGCTCCGGCAGCAATCGGCTCAGGAATCAAGCGGCGAGATCGTGTCGGTAGACGAATATGAGGTCGCCGTCTGGGCAGTCAGCTGACGCGGCGACCTAGGCGCCGCGGGGGCCGACGAGCCGCCAGGTCTCGACCGGCCCCTTGCCCTTCACGTCGACGAGCCCGTACGGCTCGGCGACGAAGTCGTCGCGTAGGAGCTCCCACGTCGAGCGAGTGATCTGGATCGCGTCGGCGGTCCCGTGCGACTCCATCCTGCTCGCCATGTTCACCGTGTCGCCCCACAGGTCGTAGAGAAAACGGCGGCGCCCGATCACGCCGGCCACGACCGGCCCCGAGCTGATGCCGATGCGCAGGCGCAGGTCGTGCTCGGCGCCCTCGGGAAGGCAGCTCTGCGCGCACGCGCCCATCTCGAGGGCGAGCCCGGCCAGCGCCTGCGCGTGATCCGGTCGCTTCCTGGGGACGCCCGCGGCGACCATGTAGCAGTCGCCGATCGTCTTGATCTTCTCGACCTCGTGGCGGTCGACGAGCTCGTCGAAGCTCGTGAAGAGCCGATCGAGGACGCCGACGACCTCGCGCGCGTCGAGTCGGCTCGAGAGTGGGGTGAAGCCGACGACGTCCGCGAAGAGGATGCTCGCCTCGTCGAAGTGGTCCGCGATCGAGTTGGGATCGGATTGGAGGCGCTGCGCGACCTCGGCCGGGAGGACGTTGAGCAGGAGCGTCTCGACGCGCGCCTGCGCGGTGTCCCGTCCTCGCGCAAACGTCACGAGCAACACCATCGCGACGGCCGAGACGACGACGATGTTGAGGATGTCGAAGGTCCTGACGAAGGCGTTGGGCAGATCGGCGCCGTTCGGCCGAACCACCTCGGCGAGGACGAGGGCGAGCAGCAGCGTGGCGACGAAGGCTGCAAACCACGGCCAGGCACGGTTGGGGCGGTCGAACGCGACTGCCCCGAGCGGCGCGAGCAGCGACCACAGGATCACCGAGCTCGACTCGTCGAGACCACCGATCATGACCATCCCCAGCGCGGGCGCAAGGAGAATCAGCAGCAGCTGCGCGGTCCGCAGGAATGCGAAGCTTCGGGTCCGCGCGAAGACGCCGAGACTGATCGCCGATCCGGTGGCGTACGCCCATGGCGTGAGCGCGACCGCGCGCTCACCGACGAGCCAGTACAGGCAGCCCCAGACGAGCGCGACCGGGAGGATGACGAGCGCCACGCCGACGAGGAGCCGTCTCCGGAAGCGCTCGTCGGTCGTGTCGCGCGGATCCGCCCCGATCGAGAGCACGCGATCGGCGAGCGCCGCGATCATGACGACGAGCGTAGACGAAGCCCTCACGGACTCCGGCTCACCCGCACGCGTCAATCGTGCCGGGCGAGCGATGAACCAGCTAGCCCCTCAGCTGCCGCAGCCTGCATCCTTGGATCGTGCGTAGGGTCGGCGTACACGGGAGGGCAACCGTGATCGATGGCTTCGGGGCGCAGTTCGTAGTGCCAGGGTTCGTTGCCGTAGATCTGGCACAGCCCGTACTCGGCGCCGTGTTCGGACAGCCACGCCGTGGCATCGAAGGGCCCAATGTCGACCGCGTCCCCCCGCACGTGAGCAGACGTCTCCGCGGTGGCCACCCACCGGGCGGCTTCCTCTTCGGACCCGTACTCGGAAACCGCCTCCCGCAGAAGCTGATTCTGGTACTCCGGGGAACGCCAGCCACTATCGACGAAGAGCTCGACCCCGTCGTCCGCGGCGTCAGTTGCAGCTTGGCGCAGGGCACCGAGCAGATCGGGGTCGAGGTTGGCTACCCCCGGAATCTCGTCAGCAAAGACCGTCGCGCCGTCGGGGACGACACCGTCAGCCTCGCCAAGCGCACCAGGGTGCTCGCTGCGAAGACCACTGTGCTCACCGCGAAGGATGTCGATGGGTGATGCGGCCGTCGAGGACTCGGACGCCGGCAACTGGTAGCCCAGGGCTGCCGCGATTGCCGCGATGACGACGACCAGGCCGGCGACACGGTTTCTGCGAATCCGAATCCGACGGGGCGTTGCTCGTGCTCGTTTGCTGGAGGTCATGCCGCCATTCAAGGCAGCGTGGTGTTGCCAGCACGTCTCCGGTTTTCGATATGCCGACGACATGCGCCAGCTCGTAGCATCGGAGGATGCGGGTGTTGATCGTTGAGGACGAGCCCTATATGGCAGAAGCCATCCGCGACGGCCTACGCCTGGAAGCGATCGCGGCAGACATCGCAGGTGACGGCGACACCGCTCTGGAGTTGCTGAGCGTGAACGCCTACGACATCGCCGTCCTCGACCGAGACATTCCCGGACCTACCGGTGACGAGATCGGCAAACGCATCGTCGCTTCCGGCAGCGGCATGCCGATCCTCATGCTCACCGCTGCCGACCGTCTCGACGACAAGGCCACGGGGTTCGAGCTCGGCGCCGACGACTACCTCACGAAGCCGTTCGAGCTCCAGGAACTCGTGCTCAGGCTCAGAGCACTCGACCGCAGGCGCGCCCACAACAGGCCGCCCGTGCGAGAGATCGCAGGTCTGCGGCTGGATCCGTTCCGCCGCGAGGTCTACCGCGACGGCCGCTACGTCGCGCTCACCCGGAAGCAGTTCGCCGTGCTCGAAGTCCTCGTCGCTGCCGAAGGCGGTGTCGTCAGCGCCGAAGAGCTCCTGGCGCGAGCATGGGATGAGAACGCAGACCCGTTCACCAACGCCGTGCGTATCACTGTCTCGGGACTGCGCAAACGCCTCGGCGAGCCCTGGATCATCGCCACCGTGGCCGGCGTCGGCTACCGCATCGACGCTGCAACCGGACACCGGGCGTGAGGGAGAAGGCCGTGGATAGAGCCCCTGGTTTGAGTGCTCGCCTCAAACTCACCCTCAGCTACGCCGGCTTCCTCATGCTCGCAGGTGCCTTGATGCTGGCCGCCGCGTGGCTCGCCGGCCAACCGGGGCGATCGTCTGAGCTCCTCCTGCGCTACGTACCCGACGGTGTGATCAGCACCGCCGGTGGCTTGGTGCCCGGGAATGACTCCTTCCTCTTGCGCGCTTTCGCTCCGGCCGCGGCCATCGCCCTGGTGTTTCTGCTGGTGTTCGGTCTCCTGGGAGGATGGCTTCTCGCCGGCCGGATGCTCGCCCCCCTGACTCGCATCACAGATGCCACACGCATGGCCGCGAACGGATCGCTCTCCCACCGAATCCGGCTCCCGGGCCGCAGAGATGAGTTCCGCGAGCTCGCCGACGCCTTCGACGCCATGCTCACACGGCTCGAAGCACAGGTGGTCGAACAGCAGAGATTCGCAGCCAACGCCTCCCACGAACTGCGCACTCCACTGGCGATCACTCAGACTCTGCTCGACGTCGCCAGCAACGATCCGAACGGTGACACCGGCGAGCTCGTCGAACGCCTCCACGCCGTCAACACCCGAGCGATCGAGCTCACTGAAGCATTGCTTCTGCTCAGCCGCGCCGACCAGCGGTCCTTCACCCGAGAACACGTCGACCTGTCCCTGATCGCGGAAGAAGCCACCGAAACACTCCTCCCCCTCGCAGAAAGACGCGGCCTCACCATCGAGACCTCCGGCGACATGAGTCCCACCGTCGGCTCACACGCGCTCCTGCTGCAGTTGACGACGAACCTCGTGCAGAACGCGATCGTCCACAATCTGCCTGAACAGGGCACGGTGTGGGTCACGACCAGCGTTCACCCCAAGAGTGTGGTGGTCACTGTCGAGAACACCGGCGAGAAGCTCACTCCACAGTTGGTTTCCACGCTTGCCGAGCCGTTTCTCCGCGGCACCGAACGCATACGCGCCGAGCACGCAGGTGTCGGCCTCGGCCTGGCAATCGTCAAGAGCATCACCCAGGCACACGACGGAACCCTCACCCTCACCCCCCGCGTCGCCGGCGGGCTCCGCGTCACGGTGCAACTACCCGCCGCGTGAACGCAAACCGTGCACGCGGGTTAGGAAGCGGTGTGCTGCTCGGCGGCCCGCGCGCAGGCGGCCTGGCGGACGAGGTGGTCGCGCTCGGCGACGTTCGTGGCCCGGCGGGCGGCTTCGGCGTAGGCCGTGGCGGCGGCCGGAAGGTCGCCGCCGAGCTCGTGCAGGTAGCCGCGGACCGCGTGCCAGCGGTGCCGCTCGCCGAGCACGTCGCGAAGCCGGTTGGTCTCGCGTAGTGCGGCGGCGGCGCCGAGGACGTGGCCGACCGCGACCGCGCGACCGAGCACCGCTGCGGGGTCCTGGCGCACCGGGTCGTCGGTGAGGGCGACGAGGTCGTCGTACCAGGCGAGGATCTGCGGCCAGTCGGTCTCCTCGGCGCTTGCCGCGTCGTCGTGCAGGGCGGCGATGGCGGCCTCGATCTGGTAGCGGCCGGGGCGCCGTTCCTCCGTCTGCATGGCCAGCGCCGAGTGGAGGACGCGCACGCCCTCGGCGATCTCGCGGGTGTCCCACAGGCCGCGGTCCTGTCGGTCGAGCGTGACGATGCGACCCTCTGAGTCGAGTCGCGCCGGGACGCGGGCGTGGTTGAGGAGCATCAGCGCGAGCAGCCCGCGCGCCTCCGGTTCCTCGGTGGCGAGGGTGAGTTGGCGGGCGAGCCGGATCGCCTCCCCGGCCAGGTCGACCCGGCCCGCGTGGCCGGCCGTATAGACGAGGTAGAGCACGCGCAGCACGACGGCGAGGTCGCCGGGCTGGTCCAGGCGGCGCCCCTGCAGGGCGCGCTTGGCTCGGCTGATCCGCTGCGCCATCGTCGCCTCCGGCACGTAGAAGGCGTCGGCGATCTCCCGGGTGGTGAGGCCGCCGACGGCGCGCAGGGTCAGCGCCACCTGGGAGGCGGGCGCGAGGTCGGGGTGGCAGCAGCAGAAGAGCAGGAAGAGCGTGTCGTCGCCCTCCTCGGTGGCGGCCGGCCGCGGCTCGGCGTATGTCGCCTCCTCGCGGCGGTGACGGGCGGCCTCGCTGCGGCGGGCGTCGACGAGCCGCCGGGTCGCGACCGTCGCCAGCCACGCGGGCGGGTCGCGCGGCGGGTGCTCGGGCCACACCCGCAGCGCCTCCAGCAGCGCCTCCTGCAGCGCGTCCTCAGCGGCATCGAAGTCCTCGCCCCGCCGGACCAGGCCAGCGAGCACCCGAGGGACGAGGGCGCGCAGCGCGCCCTCGTCCAGCCGTCGCGTCGGCTCGTCGATCACGCCGGGTCAGTCGTCCGAGGGCGCCCCGGACATGACCTCCCGGACGTCGATCCACTCGTACAGCGGCTCCCCGCCCGGACCGGGCTCGGAGGAGACGTAGGCCGCGAGCTCGATCGCGCGCTCGTGCGACTCGACGTCGATCATGTACCAGCCCGCGACGAGATCGCTGGTCTCGGGCAACGGGCCGTCGGTGGCGACTGGCGCGGCGTCCGGGCCGCCGTAGCGCACCCAGGTGCGCGCCGGCGTGAGCGCCTGCGCGTCCACGTACTCGCCGTTCTCCTCGAGCAGCTCGCTGACGTGCCTGAGGAAGGCCATGTGCGCCTCCACGTCCTCGGGGGCCCACTGGTCCATCGGGGGCACGGGACGGTGCGGCTCCGGGCCGCCGCGGTAGTGCTTGAGGAGCAGGTACTTCGGCATGGTGGTCTCCTGGTGTCGTGGGCCGCGTCTGTCGTGGCCCTTCACCTAGTGAGCGGAGCCGTTCAGAGCTTCTCGACATGAAACCACTCATCCAGCTCCGAGACCGTCGCCTGCGGCGGCCACGATCCGGGCGGCGCGCCGGACGTTCCGACTATGCCCCCGACAAGAATCGAACTTGTGCACGCGGTTTAGGAAACCGCTGCTCTATCC
>CAVYSL010000017.1:0-123397 GCA_963771185.1 uncultured Gaiellaceae bacterium | reverse complement strand
CGTCGCGGTCGACGAGGGCGCGCCGCTTGTCGCCCTTTTCCTTGCCGCGTGCGAGCGCGACCTCGATCTTGACCCTGCCGTCCTTGAAGTAGAGCCGCGTCGGGACGATCGTCTGTCCCTTCTCGCGCACCTTGCCGACCAGATCGGCGATCTCGGCGCGCTTGAGCAGCAGCTTCCGGTCGCGGGTCGGCTCGTGGTTCGCAATGTTGCCCTGCGCGTACTCGGAGATCTCGGCGCCGACCAGCCAGACTTCGTTGTCACGCACGTCGGCGTATGCGTGCGCAAGCGTGACGCGCCCGTCGCGCAGCGACTTCACCTCGGTGCCGACCAGGGCGATTCCCGCCTCGAAGCGTTCGAGCAGCTCGTAGTCGTACCGCGCGCGGCGGTTCTCGGCGATCAGCTTGGTTCCGGTCGGCCTGGCCATCCCGTGAGTGTAGGGACGGCCAGGCCAACCGAGCTCTAGACCGGCTGCACCGCCGCAGTGGGCTTGCCGCGCCAGAGGAGTGCCGACACGACCAGGACCCAGAGCGGGAACGCAAACACCACGACCGCCCAGCCGATTGGCGGAACGATCGCCACCAACGCAAGCACGAGCGAGACACCGCCGAGCCAGGCCGGCAACGCCCGCGCCCGCAGTGCCGCGAGCCCGATCGCGAAGAAGAACCCCGCGAGCATCAACTCGGCCGCGATGAAGAAGCCGTCACCAAGAGCGGTCAACGCTTCCGCGGCGCCGCCCTCGAGGTTGCGATCGAGGTTGTCGCTGGTGAGGGCGCCGGCGACCTCCGGCACGACCGAGGCGAACAGGAACAGTGCCGCCGCAAACCCGAAGCCATACGTCAGCCGCGCAAGCTGAGACGACGCCGGGAGTATGTGCGTCCGCAGTCCGTCGAGGAACCAGATCAGCGCGATCGTGCCGAGACCCCAGAGCACCGTTCCGATCGCCAGCGACCCGAGGTTGTCGGCGAGGTACGTCGCTAGCTCGGCGCCGGTCGCGTCGTCGTCCGGACTCTTACTCTCCGACTCGGCCACGAGCACGGCGACGACGAGCAGCACGACGCTCAGCACACCTGCGAGAGGCGTAATACGCCTTTCGTCCATCAACGACCCCTTTCGTCTTGGGAGACAGCGACTGTCTCAGATCGGTCGGATGCGCGACACCGGTAACGTGGTGCCGTGGTCACTGCCCTCGCGTTCGTGGCGGCGACGTGGGGCATCGCGATGGCGGTCTCCCCCGTCCTGCAGATCCGGAAGATGGTTCATCACCGGAGCTCGCACGGAATCTCGCTCGGCTACCCGGCCGTCCTCTTCGTCGGCTTCCTGCTCTGGCTCGCGTACGGAATCGCCCTCGGGAACTGGGCGCTGATCGTGCCGAACACGGTCGCGACGATCGTGATCGTGGCCACGATCGCAGTCGCCCGCCACTACCGCCGGCCGTAGACGCGCGTTAGTCTCGGACCATGCCTCAGCTGAACGCGGTTGGGATCGTCGTCTCTGACATGGCGCGCTCGATCGGCTTCTACCGGCTGCTCGGGCTCGACGTCCCGGAGACGCCGGACGAGGGCCACGTCGACGCGTTTCTGCCGAACGGCGTCCGCTTCATGCTGGACACGGAGGAGGTTGTGCGCAGCTTCCGCCCGGACTGGACGCGCGAGCGGGGAAACCAGCTCGGGCTTGCCTTCGAGTGCGAGAGCTCAGCCGAGGTGGACGAGCTGTTCGCCCGCGTCACCGCGGCCGGCTTTCACGGCGAGAAGGAGCCGTGGGACGCGTTCTGGGGGCAGCGCTACGCCCAGTTGCAGGACCCCGACGGCGTGCCCGTCGATCTGTACGCCTCGCTCTGACCCGCCGGCTTGCCTAACGGCGGCCGAAGCACCGTTCGCAGAGCGCGAACCAGGGAGCGCAACTCTGGCCGCATTTCCTGCAGCGGCCCACCGACGGCGCGTTCACCTCGGCCGCAAGCTTCTCGCTGACGCGGCGCGAAGCGGCTTCCTCGAGCTCGGCCGCCTTCTCGAGCGTGACCCCGCCGACGTCCGGATACTGGAGCGCGAACCAGCGGAGGATGCTGGCCGTGCGGGCGGCCTGCTCGGCATCCTCGAGCGAGGCGTCGCGGAGCCGGTTGACGTCGAGCAGCCACTGCAGCACCGGCCGCGGTGCGCGGTCGCCGGAGACCGCCAGCGCGAGCGTGCCGAGCAGCTCGGCGTTGTCCTCGTCCACCGGCGCGTTGACGAGCTTCCAGAGCTGCTCGAGCGAGAGCCGGCGGCCGCGCTCGCGGAGGCGGCGCTGCACGACGTCCAGCCGCACCAGCAGCGGGCCGATCGACTCGACCGAGAGCCAGCCGTCGGTCGCCCACTGGCGGAGCGCGGCGGTGTGCCACGCCCGGAGCGCCGCGGGCAGCTGCGCTGGGCTCTCGATCGGGAGATCCTCGAGGCGCGGCCTGATCCGCGCGGTGTCGACGATTCGGTAGCCGAGGTGGCCGCCGGGAAGCGGCACGTCCGGGTGGAGTGCCGCCTCGATCAGCTCCGGATCGGCGTTCGCCCAGACGATCCCGGTCAACACGCCGACGTGGCCGCGCTCGACGAGGCCGAAGCGGCCGGCACGGCCGGCGATCTGCGCGATCTCCCACGCATGCAGGTCGCGCCGCTCCTCCCCGTCGAACTTCTGCGACTCCGCGAAGAGGAGCGTCTCGCAGGGGAGGTTGACACCGTGGCCGAGCACGTCGGTGGCGCAGCAGACGGTCGCCTGCCCGTTCATGAAGCGCTCGATCTCCAGCCGCCGCGACGCCAGCGGCATCGCGCCGTAGAGGACGGCGACCTTCCCCGGCTGGCGGCGGTTCAGCTCGCCGGCGAGCGCGAGGACCGCCCGCCGGCTGAACGCGACGACGACGGTGCCGGGTTGCAGGCTCTGGAAGGAGACCGGCCCCGTCCAGTCGAGCGGCGCCTTGCGTTCGAAGAAGCGGATCTCGGCCTGCGGGAAGGCGTTCTGCACCAGCGGCAGCGCCTCGACCGCGCCGAGCAGCAGGATGTGGCGGTACTCGCCCGCGAGCAGCAGCCGCGTCCAGGCGGAGCCGCGCTCGGCGTCGTCGGCCCACTGCACCTCGTCGAGCACGAGCACCTCGCCCGAGAGGGGCGCCATCTCGGCGGTGCAGCAGATGATCGGCGCGCGCTCGTTGACGCGCTCCTCGCCGGTGACGAGGCCAACCGCATCGGCGCCGAGTTGCGCGGTGAGCCGCCGGTGTGCCTCCTGGGCGAGCATCCGCAAGGGAGCCGCGAAGACGCCGCGGCCGGTCTCGGCGAGGAACTCGAGCGCGGCGTGCGTCTTGCCCGAGTTGGTCGGGCCGACGTGGGCGACGACCGTCTCCGGCTCCGTTCGCCTGAAGGGGAGGACGATCTCCGGCTCGGGGACGCGAACGTGCGCTTCACGCCGTGCACGGCGCTGGCCGCGGCTCGGCCGCTTCTGGCGGCCCCGGTGCTCCCGGCGGGAGGCCATGACTCCCTAGACCTGGAGGAAGCGGCGCAACGTGATGCCCGAGCCCACCGCGCCGACCGTGAGGCCGACGAGGATGACGATCAGCGCGATCGTCGGGAACGACCAGGCCTGGACGCCGGCGCCGGCGTCGAAGCGGTCGGTGATCCGTTCGAGCACGACGGCCTTGCCGATCAGGAGCAGGAAGACGGCGGCGACCGAGCCGAGGACGCCGCAGATCAGCCCCTCGAGCATGAACGGGCCGCGCACGAACCAGTTCGTCGCCCCAACGAGCTTCATCACCTCGATCTCCCGCTTCCGCGAGAAGATCGAGAGCCGGATCGTGTTCGCGATCAGGAGCGCAGACGAGATCAAGAGGACGATCGTCGCGACGAGGAATGCGCTCGAGAGCACGCGCGCGACCGTGACGACGCGGTCGGAGACCGCACCGCCGTCGTTGATCTTCTCGACCCCCGGTGGCAGTGTCGGCGCGCGCAGGTTACGGCCGATCTCCTTCGCGTTCTCGCCGTCGACCGGCGTCACCTCGAACGCGTCGGGGAGCGGGTTTCCGGGGAGGTTCTCGACGATCTCGGGCTGCAGCCTGCGCATCCGGTCGAGCGCTTCCGCCTTGGAGACCCAGGTCACGCTCTTGACGAGCGGGTCCGAGTTGAGCTTGACGCGGACGGCGTTGATCTGCGGCTCGGTCGCCTCCGTCTTGCACGTCGAGTCGGTGCAGAAGTAGACCTTGACCAGCAGCTTCTCCTTCTGGTGGTCGCCGAAGGCCTGCGCCCAGGAGCCGAGCGCGATGAAGAGCCCGAGCAGGAACATCCCGATCAGCACGGTCATCGTCGCGGCGATCGTGGTCGAGAGGTTGGCGCCGAGCGAGCGGACCGACTCGCTGAACAGAAGCTTGAGCCTCATTCGCTCTCGTAGCCCCCGCGGCGCTCGTCGCGCGCCAGCCTGCCGTCCTCGAGCGCGATCACGCGGCGGCGCATCTTGTCGACCATCTCGCGGTCGTGGGTGACCATCAGGATCGTCGTACCCGCACGGTTGATTCGGTAAAGCAGCTGCATGATCCCGACCGAGGTGTCGGGGTCGAGGTTCCCAGTCGGCTCGTCGCAGATCAGGAGCGGCGGGTGGTTGACGACGGCGCGCGCGATCGAGACGCGCTGCTGCTCGCCGCCGGAGAGCTCGTCGGGAAGGGAGCTCATCTTGTCGGAGAGGCCGACGAGCGAGAGCACCTCGGGCACCTTGCGGCGGATGTTGGTCGCGTTCTCGCCCTGCACCTTGAGCGCGTAGGCGACGTTCTCGGCTGCGGAGCGGTCGCGCAGGAGCTTGAAGTCCTGGAAGACGCAGCCGACGTTGCGGCGGAGCAGCGGCACCTTCGAGTGCTTCAGGCGCGTCAGGTCGCGGCCGCCGACGAGGATCCGGCCGGAGCTCGGCTCGAGCTCCTTCAGGAGCAGGCGGATCATGGTCGACTTGCCGGAGCCGGAGGCGCCGACGACGAAGACGAACTCGCCCTTGTCGATCACGAACGAGACGTCGTTGAGCGCGACGACGTTCGGGTCGTACACCTTGGTCACGCCCTCGAACACGATCATCGTCCCCGCGATCGCGGGATCGACCGGCACGCCGTTTTGCGGCACAAGCACGGGTTCCGTCACGGTTTCGCTCACGTCTGTCTGCATGTCGAGGTCAGTCACCGGAATCGAGGGGAGGTCGGCCGCACCAGGCCGCTCCGGCATCTGTGGAGAGACCCAGTCTAGCCAACAGGTCGGTTAGACGGCCTTCCCGGAAGCCTTCGCAAGGAGATACTCGCGCACGAAGCCGTCGAGGTTGCCGTCGAGGACGCCCTGGGCGTTGCCGACCTCGTAGCCCGTCCGCAGATCCTTCACGAGCTGGTAGGGGTGGAGCACATAGCTCCGGATTTGACTTCCGAAGCCGGTGTCCTGCGCCGCGCCCCGCTCCCGGGCGAGCTCGGCCTCCCGCTCCTCCTCCTGGACCTCGACGAGCCGAGACTTGAGGATCCGCAGCGCTGTCTGCTTGTTGGAGGTCTGCGAGCGCTCGTTCTGGCACTGGACGACGATCCCGGTCGGCAGATGGGTGATCCGAACGGCTGAGTCGGTCTTGTTCACGTGCTGGCCGCCGGCGCCGGAGGCGCGGTAGGTGTCGATCCGGAGATCGCTCTCGTCGATCTCGACCGCGCTCTCGTCGGGCAGGAGCGGTGCGACGACGACCTGGGCGAACGCGGTGTGCCGGCGGTGGGCGCTGTCGAAGGGGCTGATGCGCACGAGCCGGTGGACGCCGCGCTCGGCTTTGAAGAGCCCGTACGCGTTCTCGCCCTTGGCGGTCAGTGTCGCCGACTTCAGTCCCGCCTCGACGCCCGGGCTCGCCTCGACGAGCTCGGCCTGGAAGCCGCGAGCGTCAGCCCAGCGCAGGTACATCCGCAGCAGCATCTCAGCCCAGTCCTGGGCGTCGGTACCCCCTTCGCCCGCGTGGATCGAGACGACGGCGTCGCCGGTGTCGTACTCGCCGTTGAAGAGCGCGTCCTCCTGCAGCCGCTCGAGCTCGCGGCGAAGTGGCTGCAGCTGGGTCTCGATGTCGGCCGAGAGCTCGGGCTCGAGCTGCAGCAGCTCGGCGGCGTCGTCGTGCTCGCCCTGCAGGCGCTCGTAGCGCTCGAGGCGCTTCGAAAGTCGGGCGTGCTCGGTCGAAACGGCGGTCGCGCGGGCCTGGTCGTCCCAGAAGCCGGGGGCGCCCAGCTCCTGCTCGAGCTCGGCGACCCGGGTCGCTACGGCATCCGGGTCAAAGGTAATCACGAACCCAGGCAAGCTGGGCTCTGATCTCTTCGAGCTGCTGGTCGAGCGGGATCGCGGTCTCGGACACGGCTACGCCCCGTGGCACTTCTTGAACTTCTTGCCCGAGCCGCACCAGCAGGGATCGTTGCGTCCGACGTCCTTGTGCTCGTTGACCGCAGCCGCGGTGGCGGTGGCGCCACCCCCCTGAGACGAGAACGCCGTCGCGACCGATCCGCTACCTGCTCCCGCTGCCGCGATCACGTCGGAGCCGGCCGCAGTTTCGTGCGCGTACTGGAGGTTCCCGTTGCCCTGCTCCGGTTCGGGCGGCGGCTCGTTCAGCTCCACCTGGGCGTGGAAGAGCGTCAGGACGACCTCTTCGCGGATCGTGTTGCGGAGGTCGTTGAACATCGCGTGCCCCTCGGCGCGGTACTCGGCGAGCGGATCCTTCTGGGCCATCGCGCGCAGGTGGATGCCGTCGCGGAGGTAGTCCATCGAGTCGAGGTGGCTGCGCCAGCGCGAGTCGACGACCTGGAGGATCACGTAGCGCTCGATCTCGCGCATCAGCTCGTCGCCGTACTGCGCTTCCTTCTCGTCGTAGGTCTCGAGCGCGTCCTCGACGAACTCCTCGATCAGCGCTTCGCGCTCGAGCTCGACTTCCTCCTGGAGCTCCTCGACCGTGATGTCGGTGCCGTAGAGCGCCTGCATCTGCTGCACGAGCGCGGCCAGATCCCAGTCCTCGTTGAACTCCGCCTCGGTCGCGTTCTGGACGTTCGCCTCGACGACCTCGCGGATCCAGTCGCGCACGTCCTCGGAGAGGTCGTCGCCCTCGAGCACGCGACGGCGCTGTTCATAGATCACCGTCCGCTGCGTGTTCATGACGTCGTCGTACTTGAGCACGTTCTTCCGCGCGACGAAGTTCTGCTCCTCGACCTTCTTCTGGGCGTTCTCGATCTGGTTGGAGAGGATCTTCGCCTCCATCGGCTGGTCGTCCGGGAGCTTGAAGCGCTCCATGATGTTCTTGATCCGGTCGCCGGCGAAGAGACGGACGAGGTCGTCCTCGCCCGAGAGGTAGAAGCGCGTCTCGCCCGGATCGCCCTGGCGGCCGGAACGGCCGCGGAGCTGGTTGTCGATCCGGCGCGACTCGTGGCGCTCGGTCGCGAGCACGTAGAGCCCGCCGGCGTCGACGACGCCCTCCCCGAGCTTGATGTCGACGCCGCGGCCGGCCATGTTCGTCGCGATCGTCACCTGGCCGGGCTGGCCAGCGTCCTTGATGATCTCGGCCTCGCGCTCGTGCTCCTTCGCGTTGAGGACGTTGTGCGGGACCCCGCGCCGCGTCAAGAGCTCGGCGAGGTACTCGGACGTCTCGACCGCGATCGTGCCGACGAGGACGGGCTGGCCTTCCTCGTGGCGTCCGGCGATGTCGTCCAGGACCGCTTTGAACTTCGCTTCCTTGGTCTTGAAGATGTAGTCGTTCTCGTCGAGCCGGACGACGGCCACATTGGTCGGGATCTCGACGACGTGGAGGTTGTAGATCTCGACGAACTCCTTCTCCTCCGTCTTCGCCGTACCGGTCATGCCGGCGAGCTTCTCGTAGAGACGGAAGTAGTTCTGCAGCGTGATCGTCGCGAGCGTCTGGTTCTCCTCCTGGATCCGGACGCCCTCCTTCGCCTCGACGGCCTGGTGCAGGCCTTCGCTCCAGCGGCGGCCCTCCATCAGACGGCCGGTGAACTCGTCGACGATCTTGACCTCGCCTTCCTGGACGACGTAGTCGACGTCGCGCTGGTAGAGCGACTGCGCTTTCAGCGCCTGGATCAGGTGGTTGACGAGCTGGACGTTGCGCGGGTCGTAGAGGTTCTCGAGCCCGAGCGCGCGCTCGACGGCGTCGATCGTCGTCTGCGCAGGCGAGACGGTCTTGTGCTTCTCGTCGTAGAGGTAGTCGGCACCGGAGAGCTCGGTCTCGTCCTCGCCCTTCTCGCTCTTGCGCGTCGCGGGCGCCCCCTGCAGGTCCTTCACGATTCGTGCGAAGTCGTAGTAGGTCGTCGCCGCGGTCTCCGGCTCGCCGGAGATGATCAGCGGCGTCCTCGCCTCGTCGATCAGGATCGAGTCGACCTCGTCGACGATCGCGAAGGAGTGGCTGCGCTGCACGAGCCCGTCCTTCGTGACGGCCATGTTGTCGCGCAGGTAGTCGAAGCCGAACTCGGAGTTGGTGCCGTAGGTGATGTCCGCGGCGTAGGCCTCGCGGCGCTCCGCGAACGGCATCATGTTCTGGATCGCGCCGACCGTCATCCCGAGGCGCTCGAAGACGGGCCGGTTCCACTCCGCGTCGCGCTTGGCGAGGTAGTCGTTCGTCGTCACGAGGTGGACGCCCTCGCCGGGAAGCGCGTTCAGGTAGAGCGCGGCGGAGGCGACGAAGGTCTTGCCCTCACCGGTCTTCATCTCGGCGATGTCACCCTCGTGGAGGACGATCGCGCCCATCATCTGGACGTCGAACATCCGCTGCTGCGACTCGCGCCAGCGCGCCTCGCGGACGGCGGCGTAGGCGTCGAAGAGCAGCTCGTCGAGCGCCTCGCCGTTCTCGAGCCGCTCGCGAAGGCGGGCGGTCGTGCCGCGAAGCTCCTCGTCCGAGAGCGCCTGCAGCTCGGGCTCGAGCGTGGCGATGTAGTCCGCCTGCCGCGCGAGCGACTTCAGGCGGCGGCCCTCGCCGACGCGAAGGACCTTCTCGAGCTTTCCCAAGCCAGAAGTCGACATCGCCACAGGGTAGCCGCTGGGGCATTTCTTCACCCCGGCTTCATGGCGGACTAACAGGCTCGCGGTAGCGTCCGCGGCGATGCTCCGGATCCTCGCTCTCGCCCTCGTTCTCACGCTCGCGCCGGCCGCCGGAGCGGCGACGGCACGCGAACGGCAGGTCGCGGGCCCGTTGTCGAGCGTCGCCGTCGCCGGCGTCGATCTCTCCTACGCGGACGAGTACAGCGGCGGCTGCCACGAGGTGCGGCTCTGGAACGTCGCCACCCGCGGCGACCGGCGGCTCGCGACCCATTGCTTCGTCAGCACGAGCACCGGTAGCGGCGTCGCCGGCGTGATCGCAACGCAGGGCCGCGCTCTCTGGCTGACCTACGCCGGCGGGAACATTCGCGAGTGGTCGCTCTGGACGAAGGGCGGGCAGGCGAAGGTGAAACGGATTGCGTTCCTGCCGGCCGACGTCGACGGGCCGCCACCGGTCATCCTCGGCAGCGTCTGGGAGGGCTCACTCCCCTATGCGACCGGGCGGACGATCGTCGTCCTCGCTCCGAACGGATCGCGGCGCTTCTCGTTCACCGCCGCGGACCGTGTCGTCTATCTGAGCGCGCACTCACGTGGCTACGCCGCAGTGCTTGCCAACGGCAGCGTGCTGACGATCTCGCCTGCCGGGGCGCTGATCCGGGAGCGCACGTTCGCGCCAGGGACGGTGCAGGCTGCCGTGCTCGCAGCGCCCGGCCTGATCGTCGAGACGGCCGCAGGGCTCGAGATCCACGGCGCCGCCTCGACACGGACGATCCCGCTGCCGCCCGGCGCCCGCTTCCTCGGCTACTCCGAGGGCATCGCCGCCTACGGCATCGGTCGGGACTTGCGGCTGCGTCGGCTCTCCGGCGGACAGGACAGCCTCTTCCGCAGGCTGGAGCCGCGGTTCCAGGCACAGCTCGGCCGGCGCGGGCTCGCCTATGCGTCGGGTCGGAAGCTCGGCTTCAGCGCCTGGGCGATCGTCAGCGGCGCGGTCTAGACGGGCGAGACCTGCACTTCGAACAGGTCGCCGTCGAGACGGCGGCCGACCACGATCTGGCCGTCCTCGACCAGCTCGAGCTCGTCCTCCTCGTGCCCGGGGAACGAGCGCACCTGAATCCGTTTCGCGCCGACGGCCCAGACGGCGTCGTCGTGGCGGACGCCTTCGGCGACGTACGGCGGGTTGATCGACGCCTCGATCGCATCCGCCAGCGGGCTGAGGGCGCCGTCGGGAACGTCCTCCTCGACGAGGAGCGTGCCGTCGGGCAGCGACGTGAAGTGCACCTCCTCGCCTGGAAGCTCGGCGGCGACGGTCGCGACCGTGTCCCACTCACGGGCGCGCGGGACCCCGTGCAGGGCGACTTCGCCGAACGGCGAGGGTCGCCCGAACTCGTCCGGCGGAGCCGAGAGGAAGCCGTCCGCAAGCCCGTGCATCAGCCCCGCCAGTCGCGACGGCGTGCGTCGGCCCGGCTCGGAGCCGTCCTCGGCACCGATGTCCAGATCTGCTTGCTCTGCGAGCTGCTCGTGCAGAGGCTTGGAGCGACGGAAGAGACCCACGCTATTGCTGCGGCTCGATCAATCCGTAGGCGCCGTCGCGGCGGCGGTAGACGACGTTCTGCTTGCCCGTCTCGATGTTGATGAAGACGAAGAAGTCGTGGCCGATCAGCTCCAGCTCGACCGTCGCCTCGTCCGGCGTCAGCGGCTGCAGCTCGAATTGCTTCGACTTGACGATCATCCGGTCGAGCTGCTGGCCGGAGAAGGTGGGCTCTTCGGGCGCGATCCCGTTCGCGCGCCGACCGGTCTCACGGCGGCTGCGCTTCTCGCGGTAGCGCTTCACCTGCCGCTCGAGCTTGTCGGCGAGCTGGTCGATCGAGGCCTCGAAGCCGGCGGAGCGCTCGCGGACGCGCATCGTCGAGCCCTTCGTCCACACCGTCGCCTCCGCGATGTGGTCGTCGGCGATCGACGGGTTGGTCTCGAGCGTTAGCTCGACCTCGATCTGCGTCGGCTCGGGAAGCTGCTTCTCGATCTTGTCGAGCTTGTCCTCGGCGTACCTCCGGATCGAATCGTTGACCTCGACGTTTCGGCCTTTGACCTCGAGTCGCATGCGTCTCCTCCGTCCGGTGGTTGACCTCAGGTTAACCGACCGCGGAGGGGGGCCGTCGCGGGCGCCGAACCAGGCGCCGTTGTCTCAGCGAACCGCGCGTGCCAGCGTCACCACCTCCACTCTGCGGGCGCCGCCCTGCCTGAGCGCGGAGGCCGCGGCGCCGGCGGTAGCGCCGCTCGTGTAGATGTCGTCGACGAGGCAGACCTGGGTCGGCGACGCACGCGCCGACGCAAACGCTCCGCGAACGTTCCGTCGGCGCGCCTGCAGGCCGAGGCCTCGCTGGCGCTCGACCGAACGTGCTCGCCTGACGAGCGGTGCGACCGGCAGCTCCCAGACGCGGCCGAGCTCGCGGGCGAGCGCCTCGGCCGGCCGGTGCCCGCGCTGCAGCGCGCGCTCCCCGTCGGCGGGAACGAATGCCAGCACAGGCGCTGCTGGGCGCGACAGCGTCTCGGCGACGATCGCTGCCGCCTCGCGCGCGAGCCTGCGCTGCCCGTGCTCCTTCCATGCCTGCACGAAGCGCCGGGCGGGAGCGTCGTAGACGATCGCCGCGCGGGCGCTTGCGAACGCGATCCTCCGGCCGCTGCACTCGGCGCAGCGCTTGACCGGCCAGGCGCCTGGGGAGCCACAGCGGTCGCAGAGCGGCGGCGCCAGCCGGATCAACGAGTCGCGGCAGCCGGGGCAGAATGCAGGCCCGGACACGCCGCAGGCGGCGCATCGGTTCGGCAGCAGAACGTCGAGGAGCACTCCTGCGACCGTACGGGCACACCTGTCACGGGTGTGTCACGCAGTCGCGACGATTGACTAAATCTCGAGCTCGTACTGCTCGCGCTCGGGGAGGCCCTGCGCTCGGCGGAGCATGTTGTCGGCCGCGAGCAGCTGTTCTTTGTCGCCGATGTCGAGCCAGATCCCGGTGAACCAGTAGCCGTAGACCGGCTCGCGCGAGCGGAGCCACTCGAAGAAGCTTCCGGACTGGTCGGGCGGGTTCCCCTCGGCGAGATACCGCGACACGAGCGGCAGGTGCTCGCGGTGGTAGATGTAGGTCGCGGTCGCCGCCAGCGTGCTGGTCGGCTCGGCCGGCTTCTCGACGAACTCGACCACGCGATCGTCGCCGTCGAGCGCGACGATCCCGTACTGGCTGGCAAGGCGGAGGTCACCGACGTCGCGCACCGCGACCGCGCTCGCGACGCCCTTGCTGCGCCAGAAGTCGACGTAGTCCTGCAGGTCGTAGTCGAACAGGTTGTCGCCGGCGATCACGATCACGTCGTCATCGACGATCCCCGCTTGGTCGAGCGTGAACGCGACGTCCCCGATCGCCCCGAGCCGGTCCTCGTTCGAGGTCGTCCGATCGTCGTAGACGGTGACGCCGTCCTTGAACATCGCCCAATGCTCGAAGTCCCGGGCGAAGCGGCTGTTCGTGACGACGTGCACCTCGTCGATCTCCTCCACCTCGCGAATCCGCTCGAGGATCCAGTCGACCACCGGCTTGCCTCCGACCGGCAGCAGGCACTTCGAGAGATCGTCCGTGAGCGGCTGCAGACGCGTTGCGTACCCGCCGGCGAGGATGATCGCCTTCATCCGAACCTGTGCTCCTTGACCTCATCAAGACCGTCCTCGGGGCCCCACTGGTGCGCGATCCCGCGGTCATCGAACAGCTTCTCGACGCGGAGCTCCAACGCCTGCTGGAGCGCCGGATCTCCGGTCGCGAGCACGCGGACGAACGCGCCGGCGAGAAAGCCCTCCTCCCATCCCTGCACCCGCTCCAGCTCTCGCAGCGGCGCACCGAGCTGATCGTGAAACGGCGCCAACCGCCGTTCCGCGGCGAAGAGCAGCCGGACGAGGCAGAGACACGAGTGCGCCGCCTGCATCCGGCCGCCGAGCTCGTCGCCGCGGCGCCACGCCTTCAGGGAGCGGAAGAAACAGTTGAGATAACCGTCGTACAGCTCGTCGAGATCCGCCCACGCCCGGATTCCGGCATTGACGACGATCGCCTCGACGAGCGCCGCGACGTCTCCTTCAGTGTCGGCCACGACCTGGGCGGTGACGAACATCGGCGTGTAGCCGTCCGTCGACTCGGCGCGCAACCGCAGCCGCCCCGGTGACGCGTAGCTGATGTCCGCCTTGGGAGGCCCGGGACGAATTTCGCGCAGCTGCTCGCGATCGAGCCGCGCGGCATAGCTCTCGTCGGTGACGACGCGGACGAGGTCGTAGTCGGAATCCGGCCCGCCCACTCCGGCCGCCCGCGAGCCGTGCAGGATCAGGCCGATCGAGTCCGGATCGTCGGCCACCTCGCCGACGATCTCGTCGAGCACGGTCACCCGACCGCTCCGAGCGGCAGCGACGCGCCGTACGGCGGGCGATGGACGCCCACCTCCGTCACGATCGCCGCGATCAACTCGGCCGGGGTGACGTCGAAGGCGGGGTTGTGAGCCTGAAAGCGAGTGCTGATCTCCGCCCCGTCGCGCTCCTCGATCGGGATCCCGGCGCCCGTCGGCGTCGCCGGATCGATCGTCGAGGTCGGCGCGACGACGTACAGCGGGATCCGATGATGGGCGGCCGCCACGGCCAGACCATACGTTCCGATCTTGTTCGCGGAGTCGCCGTTGGCAGCGATCCGGTCGGCTCCCGTGACGATGCAGTCGACCTCGCCGCGACTCATCAGGTGCGCCGCCGCCGAATCGGCGATCACCGCATGCGGGATGCCGAGCGTCTCGAGCTCCCAGGCCGTCAACCGCGCCCCCTGGAGCAGCGGCCTCGTCTCGTCGACCCAGACGTGTGCGAGCAGCCCGTCTTCCCAGGCCGCGCGCAGCGCCCCGACCGCCGAGCCGTAGCCGCCTGTCGCCAGACCGCCCGCGTTGCAGTGGGTCAGCGCCTTCGTGCCGGGCCCGAAGAGGGCTGAGGCATGGGCGCCCATGCGCCGGCACCGATCGACCTCCGCCCTGTGCAAGGCGAGCGCCCGTTCCGGGGTGGGGTCGTCGCGCATCTGCTCGAGCGCCCAGACGAGATTCACCGCCGTCGGCCTCGACTCGGCGAGGACACGGTACGCCTCGTCCAGGTCCTCCCCCCGCGCCGCTGCGACGGCATAGCCGTACGCAGCCGCGACGCCGATCGCCGGTGCACCGCGCACGGCGAGCGTCCGGATCGCGTCGGCGACCTCCGCCGCCGACTCGCACCGGAGCTCGACTTCTTCGTCCGGAAGCCGGCGCTGGTCGAGCAGGACGACCGCGCCGGCTTCCAGACGAATGATCTGCTCGGGGCTTAAGTTCCTTCGTCCCACGAGGCCAGGTACTTCGCCTGCTCCTCGGTGAGCTGGTCGATCTCGATGCCCATCGTCGCCAGCTTGAGGCGGGCGATCTCGTTGTCGATTTCCTCCGGCACGACATAGACCTTCTTCTCGAGCGAGGTCGCGTTCTGGACGACGTACTCGGCGGAGAGGGCCTGGTTGGCGAAGGACATGTCCATCACCTGGGCCGGGTGCCCCTCGGCGGCGGCGAGGTTGACGAGCCGCCCGTCCGCGATCAGGTAGAGCCGGCGGCCGTCGCTCATCGTGAACTCCTCCACGAACTCCCGTGCCTGGCGTGTCTCGCTGGCGAGCGCGCGCAGCGCCGGCAACTCGATCTCGACGTTGAAGTGGCCCGTGTTGGCGAGGATCGCGCCGTCCTTCATCTGCTCCATGTGGCTCTTCGCGACGACGGACTTGTCGCCGGTCGCCGTGATGAAGATGTCGCCGATCTTGGCGGCCTCCTCCATCGTCATCACCATGAAGCCGTCCATCACCGCTTCGATCGCCTTCATCGGATCGACCTCGGTGACGACGACGTTCGAGCCCATCCCCTTCGCCCGCATTGCAACGCCGCGGCCGCACCAGCCGTAGCCGGCGACCACGAGCACCTTGCCGGCGAGGAGCACGTTGGTCGCGCGGATGATCCCGTCGAGCGTCGACTGGCCCGTGCCGTAGCGATTGTCGAAGAGATGCTTCGTCTTGGCCTCGTTCACCGCCACGACCGGGAACGCGAGCTTGCCGTCGCGCTCGAGCGCCTTCAGCCGGATCACGCCGGTGGTGGTCTCCTCGGTGCCCGCGATCACGTCGCCGAGCTGCTCGCGCCGGGCGGTGTGGAGGACGCCGATCACGTCGGCGCCGTCGTCCATCGTGATGTGCGGCTTGTGGTCGACCGCGGCCTCGATGTGCTGGTAGTACGAATCGTTGTCCTCGCCCTTGATCGCGAAGGTCGAGATCCCGTACTCGTCGACGAGCGCGGCGGCCACATCGTCCTGCGTCGAGAGCGGGTTTGACGCGCAGATGACGACGTCGGCGCCGCCCGCCTGGAGCGTGCGCATCAGGTTCGCCGTCTCGGTCGTCACGTGCAGGCAGGCCGAGATCCGGTAGCCCGACAGGGGCTGCTCGGTCTCGAACCGCTCGCGGATCGCGGCCAGCACCGGCATCTGCCGGTCGGCCCACTCGATCCTGCGCACGCCGTCGGAGGCGAGCGCCAGATCCTTCACGTCGTATCGCTTCGTCGTAGCCATCCGTTCCCTTCGATTAGGCGGCTGCCATCAGCCGCTCGTGCTTTCGCTGCTCCCACTCGACCCAGTCGGCGCCCGGCCCGGCCGCGCGCATCCAACCGTCGAGGGCCATGCGGAGCTCGGGCTCCCGCCGGAGGCGCGCCGAGAAGGCGACCTCGTCCAGCTCGATCCGGAACCGCTCCCGCAGCAGCTTCAGCTGCCGGAGCTGGAGAAGCTCGGCGGTCCCGTAGATCCGGTACCCGGCCGCCGTGCGCGCCGGAACGACGAGACCCACGGTCTCGAGATACCGGAGCATCCGCGCCGACCAGCCCGTCTGGGCTGCGGCATCGGCGATCGTCAGAGCCTCCATCGCCCCAACCTTACCATGCTGTTGTGAAGGTTGGGCGTAGGCCAACCCTCCTAGGGATCCGACGTGCCTTCGCGGCCGTACAGATCCTCGAGCCGGACGACGTCGTCGAGCTGCGGGGTCGAGACCTCGAGGATGGTCGTGTCCTCGATCGCGGTGACGCGGTGGACGGTGCCGGGCTTGTAGCGGAAGGCGGCGCCGGCGGAGATCACTTCCTCGTTCAGCATGGCCTGCCCGACCTCGCCGAGCTCGAGCCTCACCCGGCCCGACTGGACGAGCCAGGATTCGTCCTTCTCGTTGTGGAACTGGAGACTCAGGGCGGCGCCGGCCTTCACGAACAGCACCTTGCCGCAGTAGACGTCGGTCAGCGCCCAGATCAGCTCGTACCCCCACGGCTTCTCGACCTTGCGCACCTCGAAGGCCCACCGGTCGAGCGAGCCGAGGTTCGGCGAGTCGACGCTCACGAGAAGGACACCGCGCCCGCCGCAATCGTCTCGTTCGCTGCCACCCGCATCCCGTGATCGAGCATATTCCTGTCGCCGACCCTGGCGCCAGGGCCGATGACGCAGAGCCCGCGCACCTCGCACTCGGCGCCGACCTGCGCCTGCTCGCCGACGATCGAGCCCTTGATGTGCGTCCGCGGCCCGACGACCGCACCGGCACCGATCACGGACGACTCGATCGACGCCCCCTCGCCGACCACCGCGCCCGCGCCGATCACGGCCAGGCTGCCGATCCGCGCACCCGCCCCGATCCTGGCGCCCTTGCCGACGAATACGGGTGGGACGAGCCGCGCGTCCGCCGTCACGACGCCGTCCGCCACGAGCGTGTACTCGGGGCCGAGCCGGTCGCCGAGCTCGGTGACGAAGTTCCGCTCGAGCACGTCCCGGTGCGCCTGCAGGTAGGCGTCCGGCGTGCCGATGTCGAGCCAGTAGCCGGGCAGCGCGACCCCGTACACCGCCTGCTCATCGACGAGCTGCGGGAACACCTCGCGTTCGATCGAAACTGGCCGGCCGGCCGGAATCAGGTCGAGCACGTCCGGCTCGAGCACGTACATGCCCGCGTTGATCAGGTTCGTGTCGATCTCCTCCGGGCGCGGCTTCTCGAGGAAGCTCAGCACCCGGCCGTCGTCGCCGTGCACGCGGACGAGCCCGTAGCGGCTGGGATCCTCGACAGGCGTCAGCAGAATCGTCGCGCGGCATCGCCGTTCCCGGTGGAAGTCGACGAGCGCGCCGAGATCGGTCTCGCGGAGCGAGTCGCCGTTGAGCGCGAAGAAGGGCTCGTCCAGGCCTTCGGCGGCGAAGCGGATCGCGCCGCCGGTGCCGAGCGGCTCCTCCTCGGTCCGGTACTCGAGCCCGAGGTCGCCGTAGCGGTCACCGAAGTGGTCCTGGATCTGCGTCGGCAGGTAGCCGCACGAGATGATCGCCCTGGTGACGCCGAAGCGGCGCAGGTGCTCGAACGTGTAGGCCAGCTGCGGCCGGTCGACGAGCGGGAGCATGTCCTTCCGGGTCCGATCCGTCAGGGGCCGCAGGCGCGTGCCGAGGCCGCCGACGAGGATGACGGCCGGCAGGCTCACGCGGAGGGGCGGCCGATGCTCTCGTAGACCCAGCCGGCCTCGCGCATCCGGTCGGGATCGAGCATGTTGCGGCCGTCGACGAAGACCGGCTGCGCCGAGCCCGCGGCGCCGCGAGCCTGCACCCAGTCGACGTCGGCGAGCTCCGGCCACTCGGTCACGAGCACGACCGCATCGGCGCCGGCGAGCGCGGCATCGACGGACGCGACCTGGTGCACGCCGTCGAGGCCGTCCATCCGCGCGATCGGATCCCACACCCGCACGTGCGAGCCCTCGGAGACGAGCCTGCCGGCGAGCACCAGGCTCGGCGCCTCGCGGACGTCGTCGGTATTCGGCTTGAACGCGATCCCGAGCAGCGCCACGGTCTTGCCGCGGAGGCTGCCGAGGTGCTGCTGCAGCTTCCCGATCACCCGCCGCTTCTGCAGCTCGTTGACCTCGATCACCGCGTTCAGAAGCTGGAAGTGGTAGCCCGAGTTGGCCGCGAGCTGCTTCAGCGCCAGCGAGTCCTTCGGGAAGCAGCTGCCGCCGTAGCCGATGCCGGCGCGCAGGAAGCTCGGCCCGATCCGGCGATCGAGACCGACGCCTTCGGCGACGCGGACGACGTCGGCGCCGGTCGCCTCGCAGACGTTCGCGATCTCGTTGATGAAGCTGATCCGCGTCATCAGCGCCGCGTTCGCGGCGAGCTTGATCATCTCGGCCGAGGCGACGTCGCAGCGGACGACAGGCCCGTCGATGCCCTGGTGCAGCGCTTCGACCGCGTCACCGTCCGCATCGTCGAACGAGCCGACCACGATCCGGTCCGGCTGCTGGAAGTCGCGCACGGCCGTTCCCTCGGCTGTGAACTCGGGGTTGGAGGCGTACCCGATGTGCTCGAGCCCCCGCTCGTCGAGGCGGTGGCGCACCCTTGCGCCGGTGCCGACGGGGACGGTGCTCTTCATCACCATCACGGCACGCCCCTCGAGGCCACTCAGCTCGTCGACCACGGTCCAGACGGCGGACAGATCCGCGTCGCCCGAGTAGGTCGGCGGCGTGCCGACCGCGACGTAGAGGAAGTCGGCGTCACGCACGGCGTCCGCGACGTCGAGCGTGTAGGTCAACCGCTCCGCGTTCCGGCGCAGCAGCTCGTCGAGGCCCGGCTCGAAGATCGGCACGTCGCCGGCGCGCAAGCGCTCGATCCGCTCGGCGACGACGTCACGGACGACGACGTCGTGCCCGAGCTCGGCGAGGCACGCACCCGTGACGAGGCCGACATAGCCGGCGCCGAAGACAGCGACCCTGGACACGCGGCTGAACCTACCTACTTGATGCTCGAGAGCGGTTTGAGACCCTTGGCGATCGCGAGCATGGTCTCGTTCGAGAGCGAGTCGAGCAGGGTGTTCACGACCCAGTAGCTGGCACCGCCCTGGCGCAGAACCACCATGTGCAGCTTCGGGCCGGTGTAGTGGAGCTCGTAGGTGCGGCCGCCGATCGAGCGGACGAAGTTGCGCTCGGAGAGCGCCGGCGCTTCCTCCCAGTCGGTCATCTGCACGCCCCAGTACTCGTTCGCCCCCGTCTTGTAGGTGAGGCGGATCGTCTTGTGCTTGCCGTCGGGGTCGATCCGGTACAGGCGCACGGGACGCTCGCGGTCGATCCACGACGAGCGCTCGAGCACCGTCGGCACCATCAACTTGAAGGGAACCTTGCGTGCCCGCTCGCGCAGGTAGGCGACGGATGCGTCTGCGCCCGGAGCGACGTTCGCGGGCTGGCGCTGCGGTGTCTTGTCGACGGGGGCCTCGGCCAGGGTGCCGTGGAATGTCTGGCCGACGATGACGGTCAGCATCGCGCCGTTCGAGAGCGCGCCGACCTTCGCGTCGAGCGCGACGACGTCGTCGGTGCCGAAGAGCGTCGCCACCTTCTTCGCCGCCGCCACCGCCCCGGCCTGGGACTTGTCGTAGTGGATTCGCGTCTTGAAGTACTCCCAGTTGGGCGCGTTCGCGTTCTTGCCGTCCGGCGGGTAGACCATCTGGTACGCGCGCTGCGAGAGCAAATAGCTGGCGGTGCCGGCCGAGCCGGTGACGCCGTTGCCGTTCAGGACCGTGATCGTCGTCTCGCGCGGCGGCGGCGCCTTTGTCGCCGAGGGCTTCGGCTTCTCGTTCAGCGCCACCTGGGTGGCCTTCTGCGGCGACTCGACGTCGGGGTGCGAGAACTCCTGGACCGCCTTCTGGATGTTCGCCTCCGGCGCGAGGATGTCGAACCCGGACGTCTCCTCCAGGCCCTCGATCTTCGACTGGAAGAAGTGGCCCGGCGGCAGCGAGTAGGCGAAGAGGGCGTACTCGAGCACGGTCTTGCCGTCGAGCTCAGAGTTGCCGCCGACGCCGACCTCGACGTTCTTCGTGATCGTCTTGATCACCTTGGGCAGGTCGAATGCGCCTGTGTTGGCCTTGATCTGGTCCTTGAACGCGCGCACGAACAGCTGCTGCCGCGCCACGCGGTAGAGGTCCGAGTCGGTGTGCCGGTAGCGGACGAAGTCGAGCGCCTGGTAGCCGCCGAGCTTCTGGTAGCCGGGGAAGAGATTGATCGTGGCGTAGCCGAAGTCGCCGCCGCGGTCGTTGAAGTAACGCCGGTCGACGTCGATCCAGATCCCGCCGGTGGCGTCGACGAGCTGGCGGAAGCCGCGGAAGTTGACGGTGATCAGGTAGTTGATCGGCAGCCCCGTCAGCTTGCGGACGGTCTCGAGCGTCCCCTTCGTGCCGCAGGTCGCGTAGGCGTTGTTGATCCGGGCGCCGAACGGAGTCCTGCCCGGGCAGTGGATCTGGACGAAGAGATCGCGCGGGAAGGACATCATCGAGATCGACTTCGTCTCGGGATCGGCCCGCACGAGCATGACCGTGTCGGAGCGGGACTGAACGCCCTTGCCCTCGCCGGCGCGCTTGTCGTAGCCGATGACGAGCGCGGTCGCGGGCTGGCCCGGCAGCGCGACGTCGAGCCGCTTGGCCGCGACCTTGACGTCAGGCGTCGACGCGACGACGTCGGCGACGCTCTGGTGGAACCAGAGATACGCACCGCCGGCGGCCGAGCCGATCACGACGAGCAGGGCAACACCGGCCCAGGCCAGCGCCGTGCGCACGAACGCCCAGCGCGAGCGCGGCGGCGGCTCCGGCTGGCGGTAGATCGTGATCGGAGAGAGTGCGCCGGGCGGCAGGACGGCCCGTCCGTTGCCGTTGACGGCCGCACCGCGGCCGATACCTCTCTTGAGCGTGGTCCGCATATGGAAAGCGGGCTCGGCGCCCGCGACTGGTCAGGATAGCCGAGTGCTAGGTCGTCGTCGCCCGGACGGACGCGAGGGCCTCGGCGAAGAAGGCGTTCTCCTCCGGCGTTCCGACCGTGATCCGCAGCGCCCCGGGGGCGCCGAACCCACCCAGCGGCCGGACGATCGCGCCCTGCCGAAGCAGCGCATCGAAGAGCGCGGGAGCGTCCTCGCCGACCTCGACGAAGAGGAAGTTCGCGACCGCGGGTCCGGCCGGCTCGAGGCCGTGCTCCCGGAGCGTCCGCTCGAGCGAGGCCCGCCCTTCGGCGGTGAGGCGGCGGCGCTCGGCCAGCTCCGCCGTTCCGTCCATGCTCGCGAGCGCGGCCACCTGGGCCGGCGTCCCGACGTCGAACGCACGGCGGGTCTTGCCGATCGCCTGGATCACGTCCGGCGGGCCGACGCCGTAGCCGACCCGGAGGCCGGCGAGCCCGTAGATCTTCGAGAACGTCCGCAGCACGAGCACGCGGTGACCCCGGCCGAGGTACTCCGCGACCCCGTCCGGATAGTCGGGCCGGTCGATGTACTCGAAGTAGGCCTGGTCGAGCACGGTCAGGACGTGCTCGGGAACGCGGTCGAAGTAGGCGTCGAGCTGCTCACGGGTCGTCATCGTCCCCGTCGGGTTGTTCGGGGTGGCGATGTAGACGAGCTTCGTCCTCGGCCCGATCGCTTCCAAGAGCGCGTCCAGGTCGTAGTGGTCGTCGACGAGCGGCACCTTCTGCGGGACGGCGCCGAGCTTCAGCGCATCGAGCGCGTAACTGATGAAGGACGGCCAGGCCGTCACGACCTCGTCGCCGGGATCGAGCGTGGCGACGGAGAGATGCCCGATGATCGCGTCGGCGCCGGCGCCGGTGACCACGTTCGCCGGCTCGACCCCGTGCCGCTCCGCGATCGCGTTGCGGAGGTGGAATGCGCCCCCGTCGGGGTAGCGGTTGAGCGAGCCGGCGCAGCGGTCGAGCGCTTCGAGCGCCGCCGGGAACGGACCCCACGGCCCCTCGTTCGAGGCGAGCTTGACGACCCGTGCGAGCCCGAGCTCGCGCTGCACCTCCTCCTCTGGCTTACCCGGCTCATACGGAACGAGCCCGTCGAGGGCGGCGCGGAAGAGGCTCATCGCAGGGCTACTCGCCGGCGGGCGGTGGCAGCTCGTCGTCCGGGCTCTTCTTGCGCCAGAACCAGAGGAAGCCACCGACAGCGGCGAGACCGGCGGCGATCGCGCCCTTGTTGGGGCGTTTCGTCCCTTCGACGGTGCCGGGCACCGCCTGGCGCGCCTTGTGCTTCATCACCGTCTTGGCGCCCACCCAGGTGAGCCAGCCGAGGACCGCGTTCCGCCTGTTGAAGATGCTCATGGGCGAGAGGCTAACAGCACCCACCGGCGCCTGTTTCGGCCATGTCCCGGGGTCTGTCCCCGGGACACGTCCACAACGGCCGAATCCTGAGCCGGGAGCGAAGCGACCCTTTAGGGGTCTTCGCGCGATCCGGGATCCGCTCCCGCGGATTCCGGATCTTGCGCCGACCAAGAAAGCGAGCCGCCCCCTCTGCGGCAAGGGGGCGGCTCTGGGAGAAAGGCGGGGCCGGCGGGCGGCACGGCCCCTATGTGGGGACGAGGGCACGTCCTTGGCAATAGAAGATGCCGCCCTTGCGAAAACCTTGCGCGACCTTGAAAACTTTTGTTGCTACGTCTGCGCGGGTGCCCGTTTCTTGTTCGGCAGGTGGATCGCGCGGCCCAGCGCGACGAGCCCCGCCTCCTTGATCGCCTCCGAGAGGGTCGGGTGCGCGCACATCCCGTCGGCAACCGTCTCGACCGTCGCCTCGGCGTCGAGCGCCACCGTCCCGGCCTCGATCAGGTCGGTCACATGGGGGCCGACCATGACGATCCCGAGCAGCTCACCGTACTTCGTCTCGTGGATCGACTTGACCCAGCCGACGGTCTCGGCCTGCATCACCGCTCGGGCGTTCGCGACCCAGGGGAAGACGCCGACCGCGATGTCGTCGCCGTGGCGCTCGCGCGCCTGGGCCTCGGTCAGGCCGACTCCCGCAATCTCCGGATCGGTGTAGATCGGCCGCGGCACGGCCGGATCGCCGATCGTCGCCTCGTGACCGCAGGCGTTCTCGGCTGCAACCTCGCCCTCGCGGAACGCCGTGTGCGCGAGCTGCCAGTAGCCGGCGCAGTCGCCGACGGCATAGATGTGCGGCACCGTCGTCCGCCGATGCTCGTCGGTCGCGATCCCGGCACGGCGGTCGAGCTGGACGCCGATCTCCTCGAGCCCGAGCCCCTCGACGAGCGGCCCACGGCCGATCGAGACGAGCATCAGGTCCGCCTC
The DNA here is from genome assembly GCA_963771185.1 of uncultured Gaiellaceae bacterium. GTDB lineage: Bacteria > Actinomycetota > Thermoleophilia > Gaiellales > Gaiellaceae > Gaiellasilicea. Next base: position 100,238 of record CAVYSL010000017.1, on the reverse strand, counting down.
GACGCTCTCGCCGTCGCCGAAGTGCACGCGCAGCTGGTGGCCCTGGTCCTCGACGCCGTTGCACTGCTTGCCGAGCTGGAGAGCGATCCCGCGCTTGCCGAAGGCCTTCGCAAGCTCCTTGGCCGCGTCGGCGTCCTCCTGCGGGATCAGCGTGTCGAGCATCTCGACGATCGTCACCTCGGAGCCAAAGCGCTGGAAGATCGAGGCGAACTCACAGCCGATGATCCCGCCGCCGAGCACGACGAGCCGGCGCGGCACCTCGGTCTGGGCGAGCAGGCCGGTCGAGTCGACGCAGCGCGGCGAGTCGATCCCGTCGATCGGCGGGCGCAGCGGAAACGAGCCCGTCGCGACGATCGCGCTCTTGAAGGTGACGTCCTCGCCGCCCTCGACCGCGATCGTGTTCGGCCCGCTGAAGCGGCCGCGGCCCTTCACCCACTCGACGCCGTTCGCCTTGAAGAGCCCGGCGACGCCGCCCGTCATCTGCTTGACGACGCCGTTCTTCCACTCGACCGCCTGGCCGAAGTTCAGCTGCGGCCGGCTCACCTCGACACCGAACTTGGCGAACGTCTCGGCGGCCTGGTGCATCGCGTGCGCGGTCTGCACCCACGCCTTCGTCGGGATGCACCCCACGCGTAGGCAAGTGCCGCCGAGCTCGGGCTCCTGCTCGATGCAAACGGTCCTCGCGCCAAGCTGGGCTGCGCGGATCGCTGCCGTGTACCCGCCGGGGCCTCCGCCCAGGACGGCGACGTCACATTCCATCTCTCAACCTTTCCGTCGGAAGTCTCCTCTCGATGCTAACGATGAGTTCCGGGCGCCCGCGCCGTCGTAAGAGAACACAAACGAATGGAGGAGCCATGAGGAAGGTCGTCGAGTCCACCTTCATGTCGCTGGACGGCGTGATCGACAACCCGCAGAACTGGAGCCCGCCCTACTGGGACGACGAGCACGCGGCCTACTCCCAGAAGCTGATGGCTGACGCGGACGAGCTCCTGCTCGGCCGGATGGCATACGAAGGCTTCGCGGAGGCATGGCCGCAGCGGTCGGGCGATCCCTTCACCGACAAGATCAACGCGATGCCGAAGCACGTCGCCACGCGGACGCTGACCGACCTGACCTGGAACGCGCAGCCGCTCCAGGGCGACGCGGCCGAGGCGGTCGCGGAGCTGAAGCAGCGGGACGGCGAGAATCTGCTCAAGTACGGCACCGGCCAGTTCTCGCGAACGCTGATCGAGAACGGGCTCCTCGACGAGCTGCACGTGTGGATCTTTCCGGTGCTCGTCGGCGGGGGTCAGCGCCTGATCGACGGGATCGACGTCACGCACCTCGACCTCGTCGAGACGACGCGGTTCGAGAGCGGCATCGTCGTCAACGCGTACGCGCCGAAGCGCTAGGAGGGTTTGGCGGAATGGCGCTCGTCGCCGGGGTGCGCTGCTCGTTCCGAGGCAAGGACACAGGGAGCGCCGATAGCCAAAGCTATCGGCGCGACTGAGGACGCAGCCTCGGGACGAGCAGCGCGGCCCGGCGGCTCAGCCGCTATTTCGCCAAGCCCTCCTACTAGGCGAGCGAGGCGACCATCGTCCACGCGTCGGCACCCTCGTCGACGACCGTAAACCCGTGCCGCTCGTAGAGCTTGCGGGCCGGGTTGCCCGGCTCGACGCTGAGGCTGAGGCGCTCGTAGCCGGCGGCACGCGCCTTCGCGATCAGCTCCTGCAGCAGCTCGTCGCCGATGCCGTGGCCGCGCTTGGACGGAACGACCGCGATCGCAAGCTCGGGCGTCCGCTCGTCGACGAACCCGTAGCCCGGCTCCTCGCCGGTGAACACGCGGAACCACGCGGCGCCGACGGGAAACCCGTTCTCGAGCGCGATCACCGCCGTGTCGCCGGGCCTCCCCCAACCGCGCACGTACCGCGAGACGAGCGAGCCGGGCACGCGCTCGCGCCAGTAGTAGGCGTGGTGGAGCATGTCGCGCAGGAAGCGGACGTCCTGGGCGCCGCCTCTGCGCAGCACGATGCCCATCAGTCGAGAGACTGGGCGAGCTGGATACGGTTGCCGTCCGGGTCGAAGACGTCCACGAGCCGGATCTGCCCGTGCAGCTCGAAGACGACACCGACCTCGACGCCCGCCTCGCGCAGACGCTCGGCGTCGGCCTTGACGTCCTCGACGTCCACGTGCGCGACGCCGGTGGACTCTGCCGGCTCGCCTTCGGCGAGCGCGATCTCCATGCCGCCGTGCTTGAGGCGCGACCAGCCGTCTTCGAAGTCGACGAACACCTCCTCGAAGCCGAGCACGTCGCGATAGAAGGCACGGCCCGCGTCGAGGTCGCGCACGCGGTACCAGACTGTTGCCATCAGAGTAAACCTACAGCGCGAGCGCGGGCTCTTCGAGCAGCTCCTTGACCGTGCGCAGGAACTCGGCGCCGTCGGCGCCGTCGATCGCTCGGTGGTCGCACGTGATCGTCATGGTCATCAGCGAACGCACCTCCACCTGACCGTCGCGGACGACCGGCTTCGGCTCGGTCGAGCCGACCGCCAGGATCGCCGCCTGCGGCGGGTTCAGCACGGCGACGAACTGCTCGATCCCGAACATGCCGAGGTTCGAGATCGTGAACGTGCCGTCGGCGAGGTCGTCGCGCTGCAGCTTGCCGTCGCGGGCGCGGCCGACGAGGGCGGCCCGGTCGGCGGCGATCTCCTGGATCGTCTTCCGGTCGGCGTCTCGGATCACCGGGACAACGAGCCCGTTCGGCGCGGCGACGGCGATCCCGACGTGCGCCGCGGGGAAGCGCAGGATCTTGTCGCCCGTGAAGTGGGCGTTGACGGCCGGATGGCGCAGGAGTGCTGCGGCGGCGACCTTGGTCAGCAGGTCGTTGACGGTCGGCTTCGTCTCGCCCTCCCGAAGTCGCGCGACGAGCCGCTCGCGGAGCTCGAGCGTGCGGGTCATGTCGACGGAGACGGTGAGCTGGAAGACCGGCGCCTGCCAGGCCTCGGTCAGGCGGCGCGCGATCGTCTTGCGCGTCGAGGTCAGCTCGATCTCCTCGACCTTGCCCGACGGAACCGCGGCCACTGCGGGGGCGGCCTTCGGCGCAGCGACCGCGCCGCGCTCGACGTCCCCCCTCTCAACATCACTAGCGACGATCCGGCCCTCGGGGCCGGTGCCATGGAGGGTCGCGATGTCGATTCCCTTCTCCCGCGCGAGCCTGCGCGCGAGCGGCGAGGCCTTGACGCGGCCGTCGGGGCGCGCCGGAGCATCGGCGACGGCGGCGGTCGCAGCCTCGGCGGTCGCGGCGGCTGCCTGACGTCCGCGCTCGCGCTCGTCGTCCATCTCCTCGGCGGGCGAGCCCTCCTCCTGCGCCTCCGGCTCTGCCTCCGTGGCGTCGTCGGCCTTGTCCTCGGTCGCGGCGGGCGCGGCGCCGTTGCCGGAGGGGACGTCCTCGCCCTCGCTGCCGATGAAGGCAATCGTCTTGCCGACCTCGACCTCGCCGGAGTCGACGACGATCTTGAGCAGGACGCCGTCGGCCTCGGCCTCGACCTCCTGCGTCACCTTGTCGGTGTCGAGCTCGTAGAGCGGCTCGCGCTTCTTGACCGGCTCGCCCTCGCCCTTCAGCCACTTGACGATCGTGCCGGACTCCATGCCCTGGCCCAGCCGCGGGAGCTTGACCTCGGTCGCCATCGCTACGCCCGGGCCACCGTTCGCTTCACGGCCTCGAGCACGTCCGCGGCATGCGGGACGACCCACTGCTCCATCGCCGGCGCAAATGCGAGCGGCGCGAACTTCGCCCCCACCCGTTCGATCGGCGCATCGAGGTAGTCGAAGGCGCCCTGCTGGATCACTGCCGTCAGCTCGGCGCCGAAGCCGCCGCGTGTGACGGCCTCGTGCGCGGTGACCGCGCGCGTCGTCTTCTTCACCGACGCGATGATCGTCTCCTCGTCGAGCGGCAGCAGCGTGCGCGGGTCGATCACCTCGACCGAGATCCCCTCCTTCTCGGCGTCCTCGGCCGCCTTCATCGCCTCCGGGACCATCCGGCCGATCGCGACCACGGTCACGTCGGAGCCCTCGCGCATCACCCGTGCCTTGCCGAGTGGGATCGGCTCGATCTCGTCCGGCACCTGGCCTTTGAGCGGATAGAGCAGCCGGTGCTCGAAGAAGATGACGGTGTTGTCGTCGTAGATCGAGCTCCAGAGCAGGCCGCGCACGTCCTCGGGTGTCGAGGGGAAGACGACCTTCAGGCCCGGCACGTGCACGAACCACGACTCGAGCTGCTGCGCGTGCTGCGCGCCGGGGCTCCAGCCGGCGCCGCCCTGGGTGCGGATCGTCAGCGGCACCTTCACCTGGCCGCCGCTCATCGTCCGATGCTTGGCCGCCTGGTTGACGAGCTGCTCCATCGAGAGCGTCAGGAAGTCCTGGTACATGATCTCGACGACCGGGCGCATGCCCTGCATCGCGGCGCCGATCCCGGTGCCGACGATCGCCATCTCGGAGATTGGGGTGTTGCGGACCCGCTCGGGGCCGAACTCGTCGAGCATCCCCTGCGTGACGCCCATCGAGCCGCCCATCTCGGCGATGTCCTCGCCCATGATGAAGACGTCGTCGTCGGAGCGCATCGCGCTCGAAAGCGCGTCGCGGACAGCCTCGCGGTAGGTCAGCTCAGGCACCCTGAGGCTCCTGGCGCGCTGCTGGCAAAGGAGGCCGTGCGCGCGTCGCGCAGGACAGTACCCCTAGTACGGACAAGCGACGCGCGCGCGGCATCCTGCAGTCCAGCGGCGCGAAGCCGCCGCGGAGCCGGGCTCCGCCCGGCGGGAGCGGTGGCTGTCCAGGGGCCTCAGGCATAGACGTACTTCAGGGCGTCCTCGGGCTTCGGATCCGTGCCCGCTTTCGCGAACTCGACCGAGCCCTCGACGATCGCCTGGATCTCGGTGTCGAGCGACTCGAACTCCTCGTCGCCGATCTGGAGGCGGGCGCGCAGGAGCTCGATCGGATCCTTCGTCTCCCGGAGCTCCTCGAGCTCGCTCTTCTCCCGGTAGACCTGCGGGTCGCCGATGTAGTGGCCGACGAGCCGGTAGGTGCGGACGTTGAGGAAGACCGGGCCTCGGCCCGAGGCGGCGTGCTCGCGCGCCTCGCGCGTCGCGGCGTAGACGGCCTCGACGTCCTGGCCGTCGACATCGATCGAGCGCATGCCGAACGCGACGGCGCGCTGCGAGAAGTCCTCGATCGGCGAGTGCTGCGAGATCGGCGTCGACTCCGCCCAGCCGTTCATCTCGAGGACGAACAGCGCCGGCACCTTCCAGAGTTGGGCGAGGTTGAGCGACTCGTGGAACGAGCCCGTGTTCGTGGCGCCGTCGCCGAAGAAGGCGACGCCGACCCGCGGCTGCTGGCGGAACTTGAACGCGAGCCCGGCGCCGACGATCGCGCCGAACCCGCCCCCGACGACGGCGTTCGCGCCGAGATTTCCCTTCTCGATGTCGTAGAGGTGCATCGACCCGCCGTAGCCGCCCGAGCAGCCCTCCTGCTTGCCGTACAGCTCCGCCATCACGGAGTTGACGTGCGTGCCCTTGGCGATCGTATGGCCGTGCGCGCGGTGGGTCGAGGCGATCACGTCGTCGGTCTCGAGCGCCGCCATCACGCCCGACGCGACCGCTTCCTGGCCGATCGCGACGTGCAGGAAGCCGGGCAGCTCGCCGGCGCGGAAGCGCTCCTCGACCTTCTCCTCGAAGCGGCGGATCAGCAGCATCTCGCGGAAGAGGTCGCGCAACCGCTCCTCGGAGAGTCCGCCTGTTTCCTGGGCCTTGTCCTCGACCTTCGCCATCGGCCCTCATTATGCTGACCCCCGCATGGCACTCGTCGAGCAGTGGCGTCGAATCAGGTCGGAGCTCCAGCAGAACTGGGGCGAGGCGAAGCTGAACGTGTCGTTGCCGCGGGCCGATCAGCGCCCGCGCGCGGCAGCGCTGCTAGGCCCTGCGGGCCCCGGCCGGCTCGGCGACGACCTGCGGCTGTCGGTGTACCGCGCCGGCGGCGGGATCGGCCCCGACCAGGCCGACAAGCTCTTCGGCAAGCTCGACGACGAGAAGATCCGCGGCACCGTCTCGCTCGTGACGGTCGACGAGCGTGCGGAGCCCGAGGAGGCGTCGCAGGGTGCCGCCGCCGGTCTCTGGGACGCTGCGCTCGCGACCGTGCCTGCGGACTGGAGCGACCTGCTCTGCGAGCTCGAGCTGACCTCGAGCGACCACCTTGCGCGCGCGGCGCTGCTGGTGGCGCCGCTCAACCCGACTCGCGTGCCGGGTCGCAGTGCCTTCCGCTTTCGGGTCGCGCGGAGGTTCGGCTACGGCGCTTCGCCGCAGATGACACGCCGCTGCCTCGAACGCCTCGACGCCGAGGGCATCCCGGCCAGGCTGACGCTCCTGCACGTTCTCTCCGACACCCACAACGTCGCCACGCAGGGTCCCGTCTGGCGCGTCGCCGGAAAGGCGGTCTAGCGATGTCGGGCGATCCCGTCTCCTGGCTGCTGATCGAGCCGGGCTGGACTGTCTACGACGCGAAGGGCGACAAGGTCGGCAAGGTGAAGCAGGTGCTCGCGGACGAGCAGGCCGACATCTTCCATGGCGTGCTCGTCGAGCGCGGCCTGCTCGGTGACGAGGAGGAGATCGTCGCCGATCGGATCGCGCAGATCCACGAGGGCGACCTCCACCTCGCGTAGCGGGGCAGGTTTGCCGGAGCAGCGCCCCGGCAACCTTGTGCCCATGCCGCAATCCGGTCCAACCACGGCGCGCCGACCCGCTTCGCCGAACGGTCCACAGCACTCCCGCAAGCCCACGAAGTCCGGTCCGAACCCATTCGTCGTCGCGGGCGCAGCCTTCGGCGTCGGAACGCTGATCGCGAAGCTGATCGACTGGAGGGGCCATGCCCACCCCCGCCGCTGAAACCGAGCAGCCGGGCGTCGGCGCGGCGGCGAAGCAGGTCGCCGAGCATGCCAGCACGCTCGCACGGCTCGAGCTCGAGCTCGCCGGGCTCGAGCTCAAGCAGAAGGCGGGCTCGTTCAGGCTCGGCCTCGGGCTCGGCGTCGGCGCAACGGTGGTTGCGTTCTACGCGGTCGGCTTCCTCTTCGCGACCGTCGCCGTGGCGCTCGCGATCGTCGTCGACCCGTGGCTCGCCGTTCTGATCGTCGCCCTAGGCCTCGTCGCGGTCGCGGCGCTGCTCGGGCTGCTCGCGGTCAGCCGGATCAAGAAGGCGACGCCGCCGGTGCCGGAACAGGCGATCCGCGAGGCGAAGCTGACGAGCGAGGCGCTGAGGTCGAATGACCACCACTAGCACGAGCATGAACGGCCGCACGCCCGACACGCTCCGGCGTGAGATCGAGCGGGAGCGGCGCGAGCTCGCCGAGGCGGTCGAGCAGCTGCGTGAGGGGATCAGCGAGGCGACGAACGTCGGCGCCAAGCTGCGCGCCAACCTGCCGCTGGTCGCCGCGGGGGCGCTCGGCGCCGGCTTCTTCCTCGCCGGCGGGATCGGCGCGACGATGCGCTTCCTGGCCCGCAAGGGCCGCGAACGCTGATCGGGCACGCCCCGAGCAGTCCCTGGCGCCTGTCAGCACGCGAGTGGATCGCCGTGCTCAAGCGCACGTTCAAGGCGTTCCTCGCCGACGACGCGATGGGGCTGTCCGCACAGGTCGCGTTCAGCTCCTTGCTCGCGTTCTTTCCGGCGGTGATCTTCCTCGTCGGGCTGGCTGATCTGTTCGGCGTCTACGGGACGCTCCAGGAGTTCCTGACGCCCGTCGCACCGAACGAGGTCGTGGAGACGATCGAGACGCTGCAGAAGGACACCTCGACGGAGACCTCGGTGATCGCGTTCGTCGTCGGCGCCTCGCTCGCCGTGTGGGCCGCCAGCGGCGCCATGGGTGCGGTGATCAAGTCGGTCAACCGCGCGTACGACCGCGTCGAGACGAGGCCGTTCTGGAAGACCCGGCTGATCGCGATCGTGCTCGTCTGCCTGACGGGTCTCGTCCTCGCCGGGCTGCTGCTCCTGATCCTCTTCGGCGCCCCGCTCGGGACGGCGATCGCCGACCAAGCCGGGCTCGGGAGCGCGTTCGAGCTCGTGTGGGGGATCTTCCGCTGGCCGATCGCGTTCCTGGCGATCATCCTCTTCTTCTCGATCGTCTACTACCTGGCGCCGAACGTGGACGTGCGCAGTTGGGAGTGGCTCTCGCCCGGAGCGCTCGTCGGCAGCGTGTCATGGCTCGTCCTCTCCGGCCTCTTCTCCCTCTACACGAGCCTCTCCGACTCCTACTCGAAGACCTACGGCGCGCTTGCCAGCGGCATCGTCCTGCTGCTCTGGCTCAACTACTCGGCGTTCGCGCTCCTCTTCGGCGCCGAGCTCAACTCCGAGCTCGACCGCGAGGCGGAGATCCGCGCCGCCGGCGGCGAGGGAGCCGGGCTCGTCAAGCCCAGCCGCCGGGCTTGAGTTTGCTTGCGCAAGGCGGGCATCCGCTCGCGCGGCCCGACCTGGCCACACCTACCGTACGCTGACCGAGCCCTTGACGGTCTTCGGCGCCTTGTCGGAGTAGAAGCGGAGCACGCCCTTCGCGAGCTTCAGCTTCCACGTCGTCGTGCCGACGCCGGCGACGGTCGACCTGCGGTTGACGCCCGTGCCGACGAGGTGGAAGTTGTGCAGCTTCGTGCGGTCGCGGACGACGACGGAGTACGTGCCCGCCTTGACGCCGTGGTGCAGCACCGCGCCGCTCGCACTGCGCAGCGAGATCGTGCTCTTCGGGCCGACAGTGGCGAGCAGCTTCTTCGGCGTCGTCGTCGTCGGAGGCGGCTTCGGCACCGGCACGGGCGGCGGATTGCCGACCGTGATCACGCGCACCATTTGCGTCAGGTGCGGGTCGCACTGGATCGTGTAGCGGCCCTCCCGGAACGAGACCGTCCACGTGACGGTTCCGGTCGTCTCCACCTGCGTGGACTCCTCGACACCAGGCCCGTAGAGGTGGAAGTTGTGCTCCTCCGAGAGGTCGCGAACGGTGATCTCGTAGGTGCCCGGATCGATCTGCGTCACCGTGCGGCCGTCCGCGAACTCGAGCGAGATCGAGAACCCGGGCCCGACCGTGCCGACGAGCTTGACGGCCTGCGCGGGCGCCGGCGCGGCGCCCGGGACGAGGACGAGCGCCGCGCAGGCGGCGAAAGCGAGGAGACCCCGAACGTGCATCGTCCGGGTCTACGCGGGCACGACGGGATCGGTTTGCCCAACGCAGACGGGGCGGCCCGCAGGCCGCCCCGTCTCCACGTCTCGCTCGCTCGCTAGTGCTGGGCGGCGCGGCGCAGCGCCACGCCGGTGGCGAGGAGCCCACCGCCGAGGAGCGCCGCGATCCACAGCGGGACGCCGGTGAACGGCAGCGTGCCGCCGACGGCCGTCTGGGCGATCGACTCCGGCGCGCTCGCAACTGCGCCGAGCACGCCCGAGGCGGGCAGTTCGGACTCGCCGGCCGGTGTCGCCGCGGGCTTCGCCTTCGCGACGGTTGCCGGGGACGTGGCGGCGAGCACCTCCTTCAGCTCCTTCTTCTCGACCTTCGTCTGCACGACCGTTGCCGTCGCGAGCAGGACGCAGTTGCCGCTCGCGTCCTTGACCATGCCCGCCGGAACGGTCGTCTGCATGCCCTCGATGTTCGGGCAGACGTCGATCGGCCGGCTCTGCTGCGGAACGACCGCCGGAGCCGCCGAGGAGCCGCACGAGCTCTTGGTGAAGCCGTCCTTGGAGCCGGGCCGCGACGCCGGATCCTTGAGCATGATGTCGTGGCGGCCGTGCAGGTCCGGATGCGCTCCGGTGTCCGGGCTGTGGGCCTCGCTCCACGCCGTCCACGGAATGTTGATGACGACGTAGGGGTTGGAGTCCGAACCGGTCCGGTGGCAGACGATCACGTGATGGTGGGCCTCGGCGGAGCGTCCCTTCGAGGCGCTCGCCTTCGGCTCGGACTTCTGCTCGGACTTGCGCCCCGGCTGCACCGAGTGCTTGGTCTTGTGCTCGGCCTTCGCAGCGGACTTGTGCTTCGACTTCTCCGCCGCCTTAGCGGTCGACTTCTCGGCCTTCTTCGCCTGGCCGGGCGCCGCTACTTGCTGCGCAGGCGCCGGAGCCGCTGCTTGGGCCGGCGCGGGAGCCGGCTGCTCGGCCTTCTTCTCCTGGCCCGGCGGCGTGCCGCCGTTCCCGTTTCCGTTTCCGTTCCCGTTGCCCGGGTCGGCGAGCGCCGAGCCTGCGAAGACAACCGCGCAGAGTCCCAGCCCGACCGCGCGTATGAGTGTTCTGACTGGCCGCATCGTCTCTCTCCCCTTCGTCGTCGTGACCTACTTGCCGACAGAGGAACGAAATACGGCTTGAAAGCGATACGGGTTGTAAGTCGTGATTCCCTGCTCAGAAGCAGGTTATGCGCGCAGCTCGGCGCCGAAGCGCTCGGCGAGTGCGGCGACGATCCGCTCGCGCAGCTTCGCCGCGTCCTCGTCCGAGAGCGTCCGCTCGGGCGACTGGAAGGCAGCCGCAAGCGCGACCGACTTCTTGCCTTCTCCGACCTGCTCGCCGCGGTAGACGTCGAAGACGCGGAGATCCCTCAGCTCGGGACCCGCGGCCTCGCCCGCAGCGGCGATCAGGTCGCCGGCCGCGACTGACTCGTCGACGATGAAGGCGAGGTCCTGCTTGACGGCCGGGAAGGTGATCACATCGGCGTACGCGACCGACTCCGGCGCGGCCGCGACGAGCGCATCGAGGTCGAGCTCGAAGAAACCCCAGCCGCCCGGAAGCTCGACGAGCTCGCCGTGGTCGGTTCGCGCCGACCGGCCGGGCCCGACCTCAACCACCTGGAGCGGCACGGCCACCGCGCGGTGCACCAGCTCGGCGGCCCCCTTGGCGCGGAAGAAGCCGCCTTCGGTGATCGCCGCGACGTGCCAGTGCTCCTCGGGCAGCTGCTCGCCGACGGGACGGTAGGTGCGGGCGATCTCGAACAGCGCGATCTCCTCGACGCCGGCGTCGCGGTTCCGCTCCGCCGACTCGAGCAGCCCGAGCCGGAGATCCGTGCGCAGCGCCGCCATGTTGACCGTGTACGGCTCCTCGAGCGGGATCAGCCCGGGCTCGGCCGGCACGAGGCTCCAGGTGTACGCCTCGGAGAAGCCGGCACCGGCGAGGACGTCCTCGACCAGCCTCCGCAGGCGCTGCTCCTTCGAGAGCTGGACGGATGCGGCGTCGCGCGCGGGCAGGGTCGACGGCACCTCCTCGATCCGGAACCGCACCACCTCCTCCACGAGATCCACCGGCCGAGTGACGTCGAGCGCACGCCAGGTCGGGACCGTCACCTCGTACCCGTCGAGCTCGAAGCCGAGCCGAGCCAGCGTCTCGCGCTGCTCGGTCTCCGGGAACGACATCCCGCTCAGCCGGTCCGCGAGCTCTGGGCGCAGCGTGACGACCGGGCGTGCCGGCAGCGTTCCGTGGACGTCGACGTTGCCGGTCAGGCGGGAGCCGGTGAGCGAGACGAGGAGCTCGCTCGCGTACACGGCGGCCTGCTCGGCGGCGTAGGGGTCGACACCCTTCTCCCAGCGCGTCGACGACTCGCTGCGCAGGCGCAGGTGCCGCGACGTCCGAAGCACGGTCAGCGCGTCGAAGTTCGCCGCCTCGAGCAGCAGATCGGTCGTCTGCGTCACGCACCTCACTGTCCTCCCCGCCCATGATCCCGGCCACCGCGACCGGCCGCCGCGCGTCCGCGATCACGAGATCGGTCTCCGCCAGCGTGCGCTCCTGGCCGTCGAGCGTGCGGATCTTCTCCTCCTTCGCGGCCCGCCGGACGATGATCCGGCCCCCGTCGAGCAACGAGAGGTCGAAGACGTGCAGCGGCGAGCCGAGCGCCAGCATCACGTAATTCGTCACGTCGACGATGTTCGAGATCGGTCGCATGCCCGCCGCGAGCAGGCGCGCCTTCAGCCAGGTCGGGCTCGGCCCCGCGGTCGCGCCGCGGAAGATCCGGCCGATGTAGCGCGGGCAGGCCTCGAGATCCTCGACGCGGACGTCCACCGGCTCGTCGCCCTCCGGCTCGGGATCGTGTCCCGGCGGTGGCGACAGCTCGCCGCCAGTCAGGGCGGCGACCTCGCGCGCGATCCCGTAGACGGACGTCAGGTCCGGGCGGTTGAAGCCCGTCTCGATCTCGAGCACGGTCTCGGTGAGCGGCAGGACCTCGACGAGGGGCGTCCCCGGCTCGAGCTCGTCCGCCAGCACCATGATCCCGCTGTGGTCGGCGCCGAGCTCGAGCTCGCGTTCGGAGAGGATCATCCCGCGCGAGAGCTCGCCGCGCAGCTTCGCCTCCCCGAGCGGCTCGCCCGCCCCCGGTAGGAGCGCGCCGGGAAGCGCGACTGCGACGGTCGCACCGGCGCCGAAGTTCCAGGCCCCGCAGACGATCTGTCGCGGCTCGCCCTCGCCGACGTCGACGCGGCAGAGCTGCAGCCGGTCGGCGTTCGGGTGCTTGCCGGCCTCGACGACCTTGCCGACGAGGAACCGGCCGAGGTTGCCGTCGGCGTCGGCGACGCCGCGCTGGACGATCCGGTCGACCTCGCAGCTCGTGAAGACCAACTTAGCCGCGAGTTTCTCGACCGACCAGTCGAACGCGGTGTACTCGCGCAGCCAGGAGACGGGGACTTTCATGCGGCTAGAACTGCCTCACCATGCGGAGGTCGTTCTCGAAGAAGAGCCGGAGGTCGGGAAGGCCGTGGCGGAGGAAGGCGATCCGGTCGATCCCGAGCCCGAACGCGAAGCCTTGCCACTCCTCCGGGTCGTAGCCGACCGACTCGAACACATTCGGGTCGACGACGCCGGCACCGCCCATCTCGATCCAGCCCGACCACTTGCAGACCGCGCAGCCGGCGCCGTCGCAGAGGTAGCAGGTGATGTCGAACTCGACCGACGGCTCGGTGAACGGGAAGTAGCTCGTCCGCATCCGCACCTCGCGCTTGCCGAAGACGGCGCCGGCGAAGAGCTCGATCGTGCCGCGCAGGTCGGCGAGCGTGATCCCTCGGTCGACGGCGAGCCCTTCCACCTGGTGGAAGACCGGCGTGTGCGTCGCGTCGAGCGGGTCGCGGCGGTAGGTGCGGCCGAGCGAGACGAGGTAGATCGGTGGCTCCTGCGCCTGCATCGCCCGGATCTGCGAGGGCGAGGTGTGCGTGCGCAGCAGCGTGCTCGCGTCGAGGTAGAAGGTGTCGCGGGGATCCCGGGAGGGGTGCGCCTCCGGCTGGTTGAGGGCGTCGAAGTTGTGCCACACGGTCTCGACCTCGCGGCCGTCGTAGACCTCGTAGCCCATCCCGAGGAAGATGTCCTCGATCCGGCGGCGCAGCTGGGTGATCAGGTGGAGGCTGCCGCGGCGAAACGGCTCGCCGGGCAGCGTCGGGTCGAACGGCTCTCCGTCCTCCTCGGCCGCGGCCGCGAGCGCGGTCTCGCGCTCCGCGAGTGCCGTCTCGATCGCCGCTCGCGCGGCGTTCAGCGCCATCCCGGTCTCCCGGTCGCGCACCTCGCGCAGCGCCAGCTTCAGCTCGCTCTTGCGGCCGAGGTAGCGGACGCGCAACTCCTCGAGCGCGTCGGCGTCCGCGGCCGCCGGCAATCGCGGTCCGCGCCTCGTTTTCGAGCGCCGTGGCGTCCATCGAGCGACGATAGCATCGGCTTCATGAGCGTTTACGACCCGTTCGCGCCGATCTACGACGCCTGGTCGGCGCACATGACCGAGGACGTCCCGTTCTACGTCGAGCTCGCCCGGGAGACAGAGGGACCGCTGGTCGAGCTCGCCGTCGGCAACGGCCGCGTCGCGATCCCGGTCGCGCGCGAGACCGGCCGGCACGTGCTCGGGATCGACGCCTCGCCGGCGATGCTCGCGCAGGCGCGCGAGCGCGCAGCCGCAGCGGGGGTCGACCTCGAGCTGCGCCTGGGCGACATGCGCGAGCTCGAGCTGGAGGAGCCCGCCGGGCTGATCTACGTCCCCTTCCGCTCGCTCGGCCACCTGCCCACGTGGGCCGACCGCCGCCGCGTCTTCGAGCGCGCGTACGCATCCCTCCGCCCCGGCGGCCGCTTCGCCTGGAACTTCTTCGTCTTCGATCCGAAGATCGCGGCGGCGAACGACGGCGAGTGGCTCGAGCAGCAACGGCATCCGCCACCGGATCGACCACGCCAAGCACGACAACCGGGTCGACGTGACGCTCGAGAGCGGCGATGCGATCTCGCTCTGGTGGCTGAACCGCTCCGAGTGGGAAGGCCTGATCGAGACGGCGGGCTTCGAGGTCGAGGCCCTCTACGGCGGCTTCCAGCGGCAGCCGTTCGACGAGACCGCGAACGAGTTCGTCTGGGTTGTCCGCAAGCCCGTATAACCCGATTGCGCGGCTCTATGACGCCTGGAGCGCGAGCGTCACCGAGGACGTCGAGTTCTACGTCGAGGAGGCGCGTGCGTCCGGCGGCCCGGTCGTCGAGCTCGCCTGCGGCACCGGCCGGATCTCGGTGCCGATCGCCAAGGCGGGGATCTCGGTGATCGGCGTCGACGCCTCGGCGGGGATGCTCGAGGTCGCACGCGAGTACGCCGCCACAGAAGGCGTCGTGCTCGACCTCCGGCTCGGCGACCTGCGCGAGCCGCCCGTTCCGGAGCGCGTCCCGCTCGTGCTGATCCCCTTTCGCTCGCTGCTGCACATGACGACCGAGCACGAACGGCTGCGGGCGCTCCGCGCTGCGCGCGAGCTGCTGCGGCCAGGCGGACGGCTCGTCTTCGACGTCTTCGCTCCGAGCGCCGAGGACGTCGAGGACACGCACGGCCGCTGGCTCGAGCGCGAGCCGGGGATCTTCGAGCGCGCCGACTGGGACCAGGACGAGCGGACGCTGACGCTCTCGGTGCGACGCGGCGACGAGGCCTCGACGATGCACCTCGCCTGGCTCTCGCCGCCCGAGTGGCGGCGACTGCTCGACCGCGCCGGCCTCGACGTCGAGGAGCAGTGGGGCTGGTTCGACCGCAGGCCATATGCGGGCGGCGAAGACGTCGTCTTCGCGTCGGTCCGGCGGGACGCGTAAAGTCCGCCCATGCTCTGGATCATCATCGGGGTCGTCGTACTGCTGCTCCTCGCGCTCGTCTTCCTCTACAACCGGCTGGTCAGCCTCCGCAACCGCGTCGAGAACGCGTGGGCGCAGGTGGACGTGCAGCTGAAGCGCCGCTACGACCTGATCCCGAACCTCGTCGAGACGGTCAAGGGCTACGCGTCGCACGAACGCGAGACGTTCGAGGCCGTGACCGCGGCGCGGACGCGCGCGCAGCAGGCGCAGGGCCCCGCGGAGCAGGGCGCAGCGGAAGGCATCCTCGGCCAGGCGCTCGGCCGCCTCTTCGCCGTCGCAGAGGCGTATCCCGAGCTGCAGGCCGACGAGAACTTCCGCCAGCTCCAGGAGGAGCTCGCCCAGACCGAGAACCGGATCGCCGTTTCACGCCAGGTCTACAACGACACCGTCCTCACCTACAACACCGCGATCCAGACGGTGCCGGGAGTGCTCTTCGCGGGGCCGTTCGGCTTCTCGCGCAAGGAGTTCTTCGAGGTCGAGGACGAGGCCCGGGAGGCGCCACGCGTCGCGTTCTAGCCGCGTCGCTGCTGGCGGCGCTCGCGCTCGCCGGCGACGCCGCAGCCAAGTCGTTCTCCCTGCCGGCGGCGGACGTCACCGTCCAGGTGCAGCAGGACGGGAGCCTGATCGTCGACGAGGTGATCGTGTTCTCGTTCCTCGGCGACTTCAGCGGCGCCTACCGCGAGATCCCGCTCCGCGAGGGCGAGTCGATCGACCAGGTCTTCGTCGCCGAGGGCGACACCCAGTACCAGCCCGGTGGGTGTGCCGAGCTCCAGTGCTCGAGCCCGCCCGGCACCTTCGGCACCACCGAGACTAGTGACGGGATCCGGATCGTCTGGCACTACCGCGCCGCCAACGAGCAGCGGCGTTTCCGCGTCCACTACCGCCTGCGCGGCCTTCCCGTCGCCTACGACGACGTCGTCGACGTCAACCTCCAGGTCTGGGGAGACGAGTGGGAGGTCGGGCTCGACCAGCTGACGGCTGCCCTGATCGCGCCCGGCGAGATCCAGCGCGCCTGGGGACATCCGGTCGGCGTGCGCGGGGACGTGACGATCGACGGAGCCCGCGCCGATCTTCGCGCCGAGCGGATTCCGGCCGGCCAGTTCGTCGAGCTGCGCGCGCTGATCCCGCGCCGGTTCTTCACCTCGACGGCGGGGATGAAGGTGGCCGGCGGCCTTGGCCTCGAAAAGATCGCGGCCGAGGAGCGCGAGGACGCGGCCGCGTACGAGCGCGACCAGCGCAAGATCGACGACGCGCTCGACAACCTCGGCGCGACGATCGCGAAGCTGCTCGCGATCGCGCTCCTCCCCGCGCTCGCCGTGATCGGCTTCGTCTGGTGGCGCTGGGGCCGCGAGCGCGGCACGAGCTACGACCGCGAGTACGAGCAGGAGCCGCCGAGCGAGACCCAGCCGGCGCTCGTGCCGGGGCTGCTCGCGCAGGGCGGTGCCCCCGGGTCGCTCGAGTTCACGGCGACGCTCTTCGACCTGATCCGGCGTGGCCGCTACCGCGCCGACCAGGTGACGACGGAGCGGAAGATCTGGGGCGGGCTGAAGACGCAGCAGGTCTCCGACCTCGAGCTCTCGCTGGGGGACGTCGAGGCTCCCGTCGAGGCCTTCGAGGCACCGGTGGCACAGGTCGTGGACTCGATTCTCGCCGACGGGCCGGAGCGGCTCTCCCGCTTCCGCGATCGGATCGAGGACGACCGCACCGGCAACTCGGAGCGCTTTTCCTCGTTCAAGTCGGCCGTGAGCACCGAGGTCAAGAACCGTCACTGGTTCCAGAACGTCGGGCTCGCGGCGCTGCTCGGCGGCGCGGCAGTGCTCGCCGCGGCCGGCGGGATCCTGCTCTTGATCGGGATCGGCTCGTACAACTCGGTTGCCCCGACGTGGAACAGCGTCGTCGAGATCGCGCTCGGCGTCTGTGGCCTCGTCGGCGCCGCCGTCCTCGCCGCCTCCGCCTTCAACCGGCGGCTCTGGCGCCGCCGCTCGCCCGCAGCCCAGGCTGAGGCAGAGCGCTGGGAGGCGTTCCGCCGCTACCTGACCGACTTCCCCCGCCTCGACATCGCGCCGGCGGCGTCGCTCGAGCTCTGGGAGCGCTATCTCGTCTACGGCATCGCCTTCGGGATCGCGGAGCGCGTCCTTCAGGGCGCGCAGCTGCACATGCCCGAGGCGCTCGCCACGGCCAGCACGCTCTACTGGATCGGCCCGCACGGCGACCTCGCCTCGGGCCCGACGTCGCTGAGCATCGGCGACCTCGCCGCCGGCTTCGGCTCGGCGCTCGCACCCCCGTCGTCCGGCTCGGGCGGGTTCGGCGGCGGCTTCTCCGGCGGCGGTGGCGGAGGCGGCGGCGGTGGTGGAGGCGGCGCCTGGTGAGACGGGCGTGCGCCGCCGCGCTGGCGCTGCTCCTCGCCGGCGCGGCCGGGTGCGGCGGCGGTGACGAGGAACGGGCGGCGGAAACGGACAAGCCGACGACCGCTGCACGCGCCGGGCGCTGCAGTCCCGGGGAACAAGGGCTGACGCTCCCGAACGGCCAGGCCGCGCGGATGCTCGTCACGCCCGGAGGCGGGGCGCGAGCGCTCGTCGTCGTCCTCCATGGGGCGGGCAGCACGCCTGCGAGCGCGCTCGACGCGTTCCGCGGCGGCTGGGACACGCCCGGGCTCGTCCTGATCGCGCCCGCCTCGAAGGGCCAGACCTGGAGCATCCTCCGCTCGGAGCAGGACCTCGACCTCGAGTCGGTCAACTTCGCGCTCGCCGAGGCCTACGAGCGCTGCACGATCGACCGTCGCCGGATCGCGGTCGGCGGCTTCTCGGACGGCGCCACCTACGCCCTCACGCTCGGCGTCTCGAACGGCGACCTCTTCCCCGCCGTGATCGCCTTCTCGCCGGGTGGGATCGTCGCGGGAGAGCAGCGGGGCGTCCCCCGGTTCTTCGTCTCGCACGGCACGCAGGACGACGTCCTCCCGATCGCGACTGCCGGCGACGCCGTCGTCCGCAAGCTCCGCCAGGCGGGCTACCCGGTCACCTACCGGCGCTTTCGCGGGGGCCACGAAGTCTCGACAGCGATGTCGGCAGTGGCCATCCGCTGGTTCCTCGAGCGCGCTCCCTAGTGGCGGCGCGAGCGCTCGTAGAGCGCGATCGCGCCGGCGACGGCGACGTTGAGCGACTCGGCCGCCCCGCTCGTCGCGATCGTCGCGACTTTGTGTGACTGTTCCACTATCTCCGCCGGAAGCCCTTGTCTCTCGGCCCCGAGCACGAAGGTGACAGGACCGGAGAGGGCAAGCTCGTGCAGCGGCGGGGCGCCGTGGGCGACGAGTGCGACCCGCTCGCCCGGGGCGTCGTCGAAGGGGAGCACCGGCACGCGGAAGATCGCGCCGGCCGAGGCGCGCAACGCCTTCGAGCCGAGCGGGTCGGCGCAGCCCTCGGAGAGAGCGACCGCGGCACCGAACGCGTCGGCGGCGCGCAGCAGCGTGCCGACGTTGCCAGGGTCGGCGACGCGCCAGAGCGCGAGCGTCGTCTCGCGCGGCTCACGAGGAAGCGCGGCGGTGCGGTAGACGCCGACGACGCGCGCGGGGTGCGCGAGGGTCGAGACCGCCGCGAGCAGCTCCGGCTCGACGGTCTCCCCGGCGACGAGCAACTCGATCGGCTCGATCCCCGCCGCGCTCGCCGCCTCGACGAGGTCCTCGCCCTCGACGGCGAAGAGCCCGAGCTCCTCGCGCTTGCGCTTCTGCGCGAGGAGCTTGCGGACGAGCTTCAGCGTCGGGTTCGACGCCGATGTGATCAATGACCAGCGATCAAGGGCGCTACGCGGCCTTGTCGGCTGCCAGCGCGGCCTTCGCCTGCTCGACGACCGCGGTGAACGCGGCCGGGTCGGCCACGGCCAGATCGGCCAGGACCTTGCGATCGAGCTCGATGCCGGCCTTGTGCAGCCCCGAGATGAACTGGTTGTAGGACATCCCGTTGGCGCGGGCGGCTGCGTTGATGCGGATGATCCAGAGCTGGCGGAACGTCCGCTTCTTGTTCTTGCGGTCGCGGTAGGCGTAGACGAGCGAGTGCTCGACCTGCTCCTTCGCGTAGCGGTAGCTACGGCTCTTGAGGCCCCAGTAGCCCTTCGCCTCGCCGAGGACCTTGCGGCGCTTCTTGCGCGCGTGGACTGATCTCTTGACCCTTGGCATCTACTTCAGCCCCAGCAGCTTCTTCAGGCGCGGCTTGTCCACCTCGGCGATCTCGTAGTCCTTGCCGAAGGCGCGCTTACGCTTGGCCGACTTGTGCTCCAGGTTGTGGCTCTGCATCGCGTGACGGCGCAGGATCTTTCCCGTCCCCGTCACCTTGAAGCGCTTCTTCGCTCCGCTCCCGCTCTTCATCTTTGGCATCTGGTTTCACTCCTGCGTTTTTCGTGGGGCCGAGCAGCATGACCATGTTGCGCCCGTCGAGCAGCGGCGGCGATTCGACCACCGCGAGGTCTTTGATCTCATCCGCGAGGCGGAGAAGGAGGTCGCGCCCCCGCTCCGGGTGCAGGTTCTCGCGCCCCCGGAACATGATCGTGACCTTGACCTTCGCGCGCTGGTTGAGAAAGCGCACGACGTGGCCCTTCTTCGTCTCGTAGTCGTGAATGCCGATCTTCGGCCTGAACTTGATCTCCTTGACGTTGATCTGCGTCTGGTGCTTCCGAGCGAGCTTGGCCTTCTGCTCCTGCTCGTAGCGGTACTTGCCGTAGTCCATCACCCGCGCGACGGGCGGGTCCGCCCCCGCTGCGACCTCGACCAGGTCGAGGCCCTTCGAATAGGCGTACTCGCGCGCTTCGTCGGTCGACTTGATCCCGATCTGCTCGCCGTCCTCGCCCACCAGGCGGACCTGGGGAACGCGGATGTTCTCGTTGATCCGGTCCTGCGGCTGTGGAATGCGCCGGTCTTCCGGACGGCGTCTCGGCCTCAAAGGCTCTTCACCAAGCTCGTTGAATCCTCCTCATCGACGACAAAAACCGCTGCACGCAGCGGCCACGTTTTCCTCGTCCAACCGGCTCGGTTGAACCCTCGCGAGCACGGTTCAATGGAATCGGCTCGGGAAGGTGAGGGGCAGTGGTCCGCTCCTTCTTTCAGGTCTCGATCGTAGCAAGCTCTGCCCGGAACCGTTCGAGCAATTCGGAAAGGCTTGCGGTCAGCTGCTCGCCGCCGCGCTCGCGCACCGCCAGCGACTCGTCCGATTCGCGGTCGCCGTAGACGATCGTGTACGGGATCTTCTCGAGCTCGGCCTCGCGGATTCGCTTGCCGAGGGTCTCGTCGCGCTGGTCGACGTCGACGCGGAAGCCCTCCGCCTCGAACCGCTGCCGCAGCTGCTGCACGGCGTCGCGATGACCCTCGCCGACGGGGATCAGGCGCACCTGCACGGGCGCGAGCCAGAAGGGGAAGACGCCGCCGTAGTGCTCGACGATGATCCCGATGAACCGCTCGAGCGAGCCGAGCAGGGCCCGGTGGATCACGACGGGCGTGTGCTCGACATTGTCGGGGCCCATGTAGGTGAGGCCGAACCGGCGCGGCATCTGCGCGTCGGCCTGGATCGTCCCCATCTGCCAGGAGCGGCCGAGCGTGTCGCGCATGTGCAGGTCGATCTTCGGCGCGTAGAACGTTCCCTCGCCTTCGCCGATCACGTACTCGATCCCGTGCCGCTCGAGCGCGGCCTGGAGGATCGCCTCGGCGTGATCCCATTCCTCGTCGGTGCCGAGCCGCTCCTCGGGCCGCGTCGACAGCTCCGCGTGCGGCGTCACCCCGAAGACCGCATAGAGGTCCTTGGCGAACTCGATGCACGCGTCGATCTCGCCGGGCACCTGCTCCTCGGTGCAGAAGATGTGAGCGTCGTCCTGGGTGACGTGGCGGACGCGGAGGAGGCCGTGGAGCGCGCCGGCGAGCTCGTTCCGGTGCAGGGTCGAGCTCTCGGCGTAGCGGATCGGCAGGTCGCGGTAGCTGCGCAGCTGGGAGCCGAACAGGAGCATGTGCCCCGGGCAGTTCATCGGCTTCAGCGCCGCATGCGGCTCCTCGCCCTCGCCCGCGACGAGGAACATGTTCTCGCGGAACTTCTCCCAGTGGCCGCTCGTGACCCAGACGCTCGTGTCGTAGATCAGCGGCGTCTTCACCTCGCTGTACCCGCGCCTCTTGTTCTCGCGCCGGCGCAGGTCCTCGAGCTCGTTCCAGATCACCATCCCCTTCGGATGCCAGAAGGGGGAGCCGGGCGACTCCTCGGAGAGGTGGAAGAGGTCGAGCTCCCGCCCGAGCTTGCGGTGGTCGCGCGCCTTCGCCTGCTCGAGCCGTTCGAGGTAGGCGTCGAGATCTGCCTGTGAGTAGAACGCCGTCCCGTAGATCCTGGTCAGCTGCGTGTTCTTCTCGTCGCCGCGCCAGTAGGCGCCCGCGAGCGACGTCAGCTTGATCGCCTTGATCGGCTTCGAGTCCTGGAGGTGCGGCCCGCGGCAGAGGTCGGTGAACTCACCCTGCGTGTACAGGGAGATGTCGCCCTCGGCCGTGTCGACGAGCTCGACCTTGTAGCGCTCGCCCTCGGCCTCGAAGCGCTGCTTCGCCTCCTCGGCGGAGATCTCCTCGCGCTTCCAGGTGCGGCCCTCCTTCAGCTCGCGCTGGATCTCCGCCTCGATCTTCTCCAGGTCCTCCTCGCGAATCGGCTCCGGGAACTCGAAGTCGTAGTAGAAGCCGTTCTCGATCGGCGGCCCGATCGCGATCTTGACGCCCGGATAGAGCTTGCGCACGGCCTCGGCGAGCAGGTGAGCGGCCGAGTGGCGCAGCACGTAGAGGGCGTCCGGGTCGCTCGTGTCGCGCGTCGTCAGGATCTGGATCGGCTGGCCGTCCTCGAGCGGCAGCCGCAGGTCCTGGGCCTTGCCGTTCTGGCGGATCAGCACCGCCTGCTCGGCCAGCTTGGGGCCGATCGCCCGCGCGGCGTCGAGGCCGGTGGCGCCGTCCGGAAGTTCGAGTTCCGAGGAGTCGGGGAGAACCACGCGCATGACCGATCAGGATACTGAGCACCCGCGCGAGGACGACAGGAACGACGAGCCGGAGGGAACCCCTCTGCCCGATCCAGAGGAGGAGACGGGCGACGCGGAGGACGTGCCGACGGCTGACTAGGAGATGGCGTCGCGCCAGCGGCGGTGAACGACGACGCCCGCGACGAAGAAGCCGAGCACCAGCAGGAAGCCGAACCCGAGCAGGAGCAGCGAGGTGTCGCGCGAGAGCGCGACCACCTCCAGCACCGGCGCCTCCGACTCGCCGGCGACGACCACGCGGTAACGCCCGGCCGGGACGTCGGGAACCTCGGTCGTGAGGGTTCCCGTCGCGCCGATCACGCCGAGGCGCACCGGCGGCGTTGTCGTATCGAGTGCCTCGAGGACGACCGTTCGCGCCGGCGTGCCGGTGACGGCGATCTCCTGGCCGACGGCTGCACTGCCCGGTTGCAGGGAGACGACCGCAAGGAGAAGGGCGACAGTTTCCAGACCGCCGCCGAGGGTATCCCTTCTCCAACGAGGAAAGGGGACAGACATGGGGCACCAGACGGTGCAAAAGGCGATGACGTCGAATCCGACGGCGATCACGCCCGATACGACCGTGCAGGAAGCGGCACGGCTGATGAAGTCCGAGGACGTCGGCGCGCTGCCGATCGTCGAGGACGGCCGCCTGACCGGCGTGGTCACGGACCGCGACCTTGCGATCCGGGGGATCGCGGAAGGTCGGGGCGCCGAGACGACGGTGCGCGAGCTCGCGTCCAAGGACATCGTCACGATCGAGGCGCAGCAGAGCCTGGAGGAGGCAGCGCGGTTGATGGCGGAGCACCAGGTGCGCCGCCTGTGCGTCGTCGAGGAGGACGGCCGCCTCGTGGGGATGCTCGCCCAGGCGGACGTCGCCCAGGCCGGCCACGACACCCTCACGGGCGACGTCGTCCAGAAGATCTCGCAGTAGAACGGGACGACCGCCCGGAAGAAGGCGACCGCTCTCAAGCCCTGATCCTCAGATCAGGGTGAAGGAAAACCTCCATCTCGCCGATAACACGGTGGGATGGGGGTTGCCGCCTACTCAGGCCCCTTCGGACGCGAGCAGGCCGAGCGTCTGCTCTGGCGTGCCGGTTTCGGCCCGCGCCCGGGTGAGGCGCAGGCGCTCGCCAAGCTCGGGCTCGACGGCGCCGTCCACCGGCTGACGCGGCCGAAGGGGGAGAAGTTCGTCGGCCCGGCACCCCGCGACGACAAGGGCCGCGGGCTCGCGCCCGCCGATGCGTGGGGACACGACCACCTCTGGTGGCTCGACCGGATGGTGCGTACGTCCCGCCCGCTGGTCGAGCGGATGACGCTCGTCTGGCACGACTGGTTCGCGACCTCGCTCTCCGGCGTCGGCTCGCAGAAGCTGATGCTGAACCAGAACAAGCTGCTGCGCCGGCTCGCGCTCGGGTCGTTCGACACGATGCTGCGCGAGGTCACCAAGGACCCCGCGATGCTGCTCTGGCTCTCGGGCACCGAGAACACGAAGTGGTCGCCGAACGAGAACTACGCGCGGGAGCTGATGGAGCTGTTCACGCTCGGAGCCGGGCGCGGTTACACCGAGCGAGATGTCCGCGAGCAGGCCCGCGCCCTCACCGGCTTCGACAACGACTGGAAGCGCGGCGCCGGCAACGTCAACTTCCGCTTCGACCGCGAGCGCCACGACGCCGGCACCAAGCGCATCTTCGGCAAGACCGGCGCCTTCGACTGGCAGGACGCCGTTCGCCTCTGCTTGCACCACCCGAAACACGCGTCCTTCTTCGTCGACAAGCTCTGGCACTACTTCATCCCGACCGCACCGGACGCGGCGACGCGGCGGTCGCTCGAGGCGATGTACCGCAGGGACTTCGAGATCCGCCCGGTCGTGGAGGCGATCCTCCGCCATCCCGCGCTGCACACGGGGCCGCGGATGGTGAAGCCGCCGGCGGTCTACACGGCGGGCCTCCTCCGCGCGATCGGCCGCGGCATCGACACGACCTCATGGGCGTGGCTCGCGTCGGGGACGGACCAGCGGCTGTTCATGCCGCCCAACGTCGCCGGCTGGGACGACGAGCGCTGGCTCGACACGGCCACCTTCCGCGGCCGCTGGTGGGTCGCCAACTACGCGACGCAGCCGTACGCCCTGACCGACAAGCAGGCGGCCAAGCTGCCCGCAGAGCCGCGCGCGCTCGTCGAGGCGGCGATCGAGTTCTGGGGCTCCCCCACGCTCCGCCCTGCCACCAAGGCGGCGCTGCTGACGTTCGCCAACCGCGCGATGGGCGACGCGAACGCAAAGTGGAAGCAGACGAGCTACCGCTTCCTGACCGTCAACGCACTGAGGCAGCTGATCGCCGTCTCCCCCGACCTCCAGACCTCGTAAGGACGACCATGGCCCGCTGCTGCAGCGACTTCTCCCGCACCGACCTCCTCCGCCGCGCGGCTGCCGAGGCCGGGCGTGGGCTGCCTGCGATCGAGCACGGGATGCCGCTGCCCGCGGGGACGGGGCTCGACCGGCGCAGCTTCCTGGCCCGCACCGCCGGGCTCGCGCTCGCGGTCTACGGCGGCTCGTCGTTCCTGCCGCGGGCGTTCGAGGAGGGCATCGCCGCGGCGACGGCTGCCGGGCCGCAGAAGGTGCTCGTCTCCGTCTTCCTCGACGGCGGCGCCGACTCGCTCTCGATGCTCTTCCCGGACGGCGACCCGCTCTACCGGAAGCTGCGGCCGCGCCTGGCGCTGCCTGCCTCCACCGGATTGCCGTTCGCGGAGGACGCGCGGCTGCGCTGGCACCCGTCGCTGGCGGGACTGGCGCAGCTGCACGGCGAGGGCAAGGTCGCCGTGATGGCCGGCGTCGGCTACACCGGGCCGGACCAGTCGCACTTCACCTCCCGGCACTTCTGGGAGGTCGGCGCGACGAGCGAGCAGCTCCGCACCGGCTGGCTCGGCCGCTACCTCGATCGCAGCGGCTCCCCCGACAACCCGCTCCAGGGGCTCTCGCTCGAGTGGCGCCTGCAGCCTGCGCTCGCGACCGCCAAGATGCCCGTCGCGTCGATCGACGGCCCCGACCAGTACGGCTTCTGGGCGCGGAACGTCTGGGGCGACGTCGAGAAGCGGATGCTCGACGCGATCGGCGCCCTCGGCAACCTGCCGACGAACGGGGACGCGGCGCTCCAGCAGGCGACCTCTGCGGCGCGTCAGTCCGCCCAGCTGCGCCAGCAGCTGCTCCCGTTCACGCCCAAGAACGACCAGCCCGGCTTCACCAGCCCCGTCGCGTACCCCAAGGGCGACGACGAGTTCCCGCGGCGACTCGCCGGCCTCGCGGCGATGCTCGGCGCCGGCCTGCCGGTCCGCGTCGTCGCGCTCTCCGCCCCCGGGATGTACGACACGCACGACGACCAACCGCAGGAGCTCGCGGACGGGCTGAAGCTGACCGCCGACAGCCTGCTGGCGTTCCAGCGCGACCTCGAGGCGCGCGGCCTCGCCGACCGCGTCGTCGTCCACGTCTGGTCGGAGTTCGGCCGGCGCGCGAAGGAGAACGGCTCGAACGGGACAGACCACGGCGCCGCCGGCGCGGGCTTCCTGATCGGCTCGCGCGTGAACGGGACGATGATCGGCGAGTTCCCCGGCCTCGCGAAGCTCGACGAGCACGGGAACCTGCGCGCGACCTCCGACTTCCGCGGCGTCTACAGCGCGCTGCTCGAGCAGTGGCTCGGTGCCGACGCCGAGGCGATCATCCCCGGCGCGCGGAAGTTCGCCCGCCCGAAGGTGATCAGGTGATCGCGGAGACGCTCGTCCTGCTCACGCTCGCGGCGCCGGCTCCCGCCCGCGTCCAGGTGAGCGCGGACGAGTTCGGCTATACGCTCTCCCGCGCCACGATCAAGGCCGGGCCGGCGATCGTGCAGCTCGCCAACTTCGGCGAGGACGAGCACGACCTGCGCCTGCGCAGGGTCGGCGGGACAAGGGTGTACCGCGTCGGCACCGTCGCTCCCGGAGCCGTCGCCGAGCTCGAAGCACGCTTCCTGCCCGGCCGTTTCCGGCTCTGGTGCTCGCTGGCCGACCATCGCGCCCGAGGCATGAGCGCGACGCTCGTCGTCAAGAAGACTTGACGCCGCACGTGCAGGCAGTGACAACTCAGTAACGGGGCTTCCGTTGCGGCGGAGGCCCCTGCTCGCTCAACCATCTAGGATCGTGCTTCACCCTCGAAAGGGAGCCGCCACATGTCGCTGATTGACAAGCTCAAGTCGATGTTCTCGGGAGGCTCGTCGGATGCGGCGGACGCCCACGACGACCATGACCACGCCGGCCACGACCACTCGCACGAGCCGGTCGCACCGCCGTTGCCGCAGGCCGATCCGGCGGTGATGCCGACATCCGACGCGGCGCCGTCCGAGGAGGGCGAGAACCGGGTCGATTGAGCCCGCACCCCGGTGTAGGCTCAAAGCGTTGTAGTTGCAGACGTCTCAATCGGAGGTCTGCGGCGGATGACGTGGTTCCGAAGACTGCTCGGCCTGATCGTTGCCCTTAGCGGCTTCGCCGCTGCGCACGTGCTCGTCCAGACGGGGAGCGCGCAGGTCCCGCCGGTCCCGACCGTCAGCATCACCGTGCCGACGGTGACGGTGCCGTCCCTCCCAGCCCCGACGACGCCCACCGTGTCGGTGCCTGCACCGACGCCGACGGTCACGGTACCGACGACCACGAGCGTGCCGGTTCCTGCTCCGCCACCGCCCACGACGACGGCGCCGCTGCCGGCCCCGCCCCCGGTCAGGCTGCCTCCCACCCCACCTCCTCCTACGACAACATCCGTTGCGGCACCATCCCTTCCCGCACCACGCCCTCCCGCGACGACGACCGCCGTGTCCGCCGGACCGGCGTCCCAACCCTCGTCGCCGACGACCGGCTCGGGCTCCGGCTCCGGCCAGCTCGGCGCTCCGGCGGCTGGCGCGGCAGCGACCGGCGGAACGCCGTCGACCTCCGGCATCGGTCCCGCCACCGGAGCGAACGGCGAGTCGCGGGCGCGTGCTGGTCAGCGCGGCGTGAAGGGTGCAACCCCGCTGAAAGCGCGCAGGCACAAGGTCCGGGGGCGCATCAGCGTCCGGCTCGCCTTCACGCTGCCGAGAGCCGACCGTGTCTTCCTGATCGTCCGAGGTCCCGCCCCGTCGTGCCGGATCGCCGGCTACATCCCCGTCCGTGGCCGGAAGGGCGCGAATCAGGTTGCCTTCGCCGGGCGCGTGCACGGCCGCCGCCTCGAGCCGGGCATCTACCTGATTTCGCTCTCGCCGAACCGACGGCTCGTCCCGGGTGCAGCGACCGAGTACGTCCGGGTCGTCTCGCCTCGCCGCTCCCTCCCCCTCGCGGAGTCGGCACGGAAGCCGTCCTGCAGCGAGGCCGCCGCGCTCGCCGCGGACCCGACAGCCCGGATCCTGCTGGGCGAGGCGCTGCCTCCCCTCGCGACCCTGGCCGCACGTCCTGCGCCGCCGCGCCCGCGGGCTCAGACAAAGCCGGACGACGAGGACGACGGCGACGAGGCCTCGGGATTCATGCCCGACGCAGGCGTCCTCGGCGCGGCGACGGGCGACGCAGCCGAGCAGCCGTTCGTCGCGATCGCAGTGCTGACGCTGGTTGCCGGGCTCGTGATCGCAATGGTCGCGCTGGTGACGCGGTTCCTCCGCGGCAGCTGGAATCCCTGACCGACGAGGACCACCAGCACGGAAGCTGGAGGGTAGGCGCCAAGCGGATCGAGGCGTAGGATCGGATGATGTTGATCGGCCGCAGCGCCGAGACGGCCGCGATCGACCGCTTGGTGGCGGATGCGCGCGCGGGCCGGAGCGGCGTGCTCGTCATCCGCGGCGAGGCGGGCGTCGGGAAGTCCGCATTGCTCGAACACGCTCGCGCTGCCGCGCACGGCCTGACGATCCTCCAAGGGGTCGGCGTGGAGTTCGAGTCCGAGCTCGCGTACGCAGCGCTGCATCAGATCCTGCGCCCTGCGTTCGATCGGATTGCGCGACTGCCAGAACCGCAGGCGACGGCGCTGCGGGCGGCGTTTGCACTGTCGGATGAGACCGTCGACGAGCGCTTCCGTGTCTCGCTCGGGGTTCTCGGGCTGCTCTCTGAGCTGGCCGACGAGCAGCCGGTGCTCTGCCTGATCGACGATGCTCAATGGCTCGACCAGGCGTCTGCGGACGCCCTCGTCTTTGCGGCACGGCGCCTCGTGGCGGAGCCGCTCGCACTGGTGTTCGCGGCGCGCGACGGGACCGAGCGCTCCTTCCTGGCACCGGGTCTGCCCGAGCTTCGGCCCACGACGCTGAGCCCGGCGGAAGCCCGCGCGCTGATCGGCGCCCGTGCTGGGACACCACTCGCTCCCGAGGTCGTCGATTGGCTCGTCGAAAGCGCGAATGGCAATCCGCTGGCGCTGGTCGAGCTTCCGGGCGCGCTGAGCGTGGGTCAGCTTTCGGGACACGAGCCCCTGAAAGGTGCGGCGCTGCCGACGACCTCGGTCGAACAGACGTATCTGGTGCGCGTCTCTCGTCTGCCGGCGCACACGCGTGCTGTGCTTCTGATCGCGGCGGCAGAGGACACAGGCGACCGCGCGACGATTGCGAGAGCGGCGGCAGAGCTCGGGCTCGACAGCGACTCGCTCGCGCCTGCGGAGGAGGGTGGGCTGGTGCGAGTCGGCCATGAGCGGGTCGAATTCCGGCATCCGCTGGTGCGCTCTGCGGTCTATCGCGGGGCGACGTTCACCGCACGCGAGCAGACACACCGCGCGCTAGCTGCAGCCTTGACCGATGAATCCGACGCCGACCGTCGGGCGTGGCACCGCGCCGCGGCGACGGTCGGCGCTGACGATGAGGTCGCCGACGAGCTCGAGCGCAGCGCCGGTCGCGCGGCCGCGCGCAGCGGCAACGCCGCCGCCGCCGCCGCCCTCGAGCGAGCTGCCGATCTGAGTGCCGACACGGTCTCGCAGGCCCGGCGGCTCGTGGGTGCAGGGACGGCAGCCTGGCAGGCGGGGCGACCCGAGCGAGCGATGACGCTGCTCGACCGAGCGGCTCCAGTCGTGGCCGATCCGCTGCTCCAAGCGAACCTGGACCACGTCCGTGGCGTGATCGAGCTCCGCTGCGGCGTTCTGCTCGACGCATGCACGACGCTCATGGACGGCGCCGAACGTGTCGCGCCGTTCGATCCACGTAAGGCTCTGGAGATGCTGTTCGATGGCGGCGAGGCGGCGGGCAACGCGGGCGACTTCGCGCGGCTGGCCCAGCTCGGCCAGCGCGTGGCAGCCCTCCCGACGAGCCAGGACGAAGGCGACGCCCTCGTCGCGGACCTGCTCGTGGGCGTCGGCAGCCTCTGGGAAGGAAAGACCACTCGCGAGGCGCCGCTCGTCCTCGACGTCATTGCCCGCGCCGCCGAGTTTCACGAGCCGCGCTGGCTCGTGTGGGCGGCAGTCGGTGCGGGGGCGGCCGGCGACGAAGCGAGCGAAGCAGAGCTTCTGCGGCGCGCGGCCGCGCTGGCGAGGGCTTCTGGAGCAGTCGACACGCTCACGCTCGTCCTCGTCGCGGTCGCGCTGGAGGGCTTCCTCGCGACCCGGGTCGGTGTGATCCCGGAAGCGACGGAAGGGCTGAGGCTGGCCAAGGACGCGGGCCTGCGAAATTCGGCGAGCGTGTACCTCGCGGTGCTCGCGTGGTTCGCAGCTGTCAGGGGCCACGACGACGACTGCCGGACCTACGTCGCCGAAGTCAATGCACATGCGCGAGCGACCGGCATGGCACTCGCAAATGCGATCGGGCAGTGGGCGCTCGCGATGCTCGACCTCACCGGGGGCCGACCGGAGGAGACGATCAAGCGCCTCGAAGCCCTGCGCGCAGCTCCACCGGGAAGCGGTCATCCGTATCTCGCGCTCACATCCACGCCTGACCTCGTCGAGGCGTATGTCCGCACCGGCCGCGATGAAAGCGCGAGGACCGCGTTCGCCATTCTCGACGGGTTCGCTCGGCCAGGTGCGCCGACCTGGGCGCTCGCGCTTGCCGCCCGTTGCCGGGGTCTGCTCGCTGATAGCGGCGACGCCGAAGGCGAGTTCGCCCAGGCGCTGCGACTGCATTCCGAGAACAACCGCGTGTTCGATCGGGCGCGAACCGAGCTCCTCGTCGGCGAACAGCTCCGGCGCGAACGGCGGCGGCTCGAGGCGCGCGACCACCTCCGCGCAGCCGTCGACGCCTTCGACGAGCTTTCGGCAGCGCCATGGGCGGAGCGAGCACGCAACGAGTTGCGGGCGACGGGAGAGACGGTGCGCAAGCGCGATCCGAGCACCGTCGACGAGCTGACGCCGCAGGAGCTCCAGATCGCACGGCTTGTCGCCGAAGGGGGCTCGAACAAGGAGGTCGCGGCACAACTGTTCCTGAGCCCGCGCACCGTCGAGTACCACTTGCGCAAGGTGTTCGCAAAGCTTGCGATCACATCACGCGCTGAGCTGATTCGGCGGGACGTCGCAACAGCGGCGCAGGAGTCTCCCGCGCTGGTCTCGTAAGCGAGCCCCTAACGCGCGAGTGAACCGCGGAGAGCCGGTCTCGCCTGCTCTCCGCGGTTCGGTCTGTCCCGGCTAGGAGGTGGTGGTGGAGCACCCCGAGCCGTCGAACGTGTCCCGATACGCACCCGGGAACGCGCTCAGCTCGTCCTCGACGGCCTCGACGTTCTCGGCGATCGTGTTGTCGCCGGGAAGCGACTGGATCTCCCAGTACAGGTCGTCGTAGGCCTCGGCCAGCTCGTTGTCGTACGCGTTCGCCCAGTCCTCCGCGTCGTCCACGACCTCGTCCCACGCGCCTTCGATCTCGTCGGCGGCCTCGTCGAGCTCGTCGTTCGTCGCTGTCAGCGGGTCGATGCCGTCGTAGCTCATGACCGTGCTGGAGAGCTCGCTGAGCCTCTGGCAGAAGTCCGCCTTCGCCTCGTCCGAGCTCTCGGGGTCGTAGGCGTACGCAATCGCGGCGAAGCTGCCCACGAACACGGCGGCGATGGCCACGAGAGAAGCAATTTTCGACTTCGTCATGCGGGTCCTTTCGGGTGGGTTAGACCCAACGTAGGACCGGGCCGTCGACGTCGAATCCGAGAGATCACCGGTCTCGGTCAGGCCGCCTTCGGAAGCTCGCGATGGCCGCCGAACTCCTGCCGCATCGCGGACAGCATCCGGTCGGCGAAGTCGCTCTCTCCGCGCGAGCTGAAGCGCGCATAGAGCGCCGCGGTGAGGACGGGCGCCGGCACGCCTTCGTCGACGGCCGCGTGCACCGTCCAACGGCCCTCGCCCGAGTCGGAGACGCGTCCACCGAAGCTTTCGAGCCGCGGCGAATCGTGCAGCGCAGTCGCGGTGAGGTCGAGCAGCCACGAGGAGACGACGCTCCCGCGGCGCCAGAGCTCTGCGATCTCGGCGACGTCGAGGTCGTAGCGGTAGAACGGAGCGTCGGCGAGCGGCGCCGTTTCGGCATCGGCCTCGCGCGAGCGCGCGCCGATGTCCGCCTGCTCGAGGATGTTCAGGCCCTCGGCGTATGCAGCCATCAGGCCGTATTCGATCCCGTTGTGGACCATCTTCACGAAGTGGCCCGCACCAGCAGGCCCGCAGTGGAGATAGCCGGCCTCGGCAGTCGAGTCGATGTGCTTTCGTCCGCGCGTCCTCGGCGCCGCCTCCGCGCCGGGTGCCAGCGTGCGGAAGATCGGATCGAGATGCTCGACGGCCACCTGTTCGCCCCCGATCATCAGGCAGTAGCCACGCTCGAGGCCGAAGACACCGCCGCTCGTGCCGACGTCGACGTAGCTGATCCCTCTCGCGGCGAGCTCACGTGCGCGGCGAACGTCGTCGCGGTAGAAGCCGTTGCCACCGTCGACGATCACGTCGCCGGCCGAGAGGAGCGGGGCGACGTCACCGACGACCCGCTCCGTCAATGCGGCCGGGACCATGACCCAGACGATCCGCGACGACTCGAGCAGGCCGACGAGATCCTCGAGCGATTCGGCCGGAATCGCACCCTCCGCCGCCAGCTCGGCGACGGCGTCCGCGTCCACGTCGTAGACGACGCACTCGTGGCCGTCGCGCAACAGGCGCCGGACGATGTTCGCGCCCATCCGGCCGAGTCCGATCATTCCGAGCTTCATGCAGCCTCCTGTTCGAGTGGCGGGACGACGATGACCGGCCGCCCCGAACACGGCGATCTCATCTGCGAACGCCATCAGGCCGCCCTCAGCGCTCGAACCTTGTCGCTGCCGCGGAGGAGGTTGAGCGCTCGGGCCTCGACCTCGCGGACCCGCCAGACGCTGACGCCGAGCAGCTTCGCGATGTCGGTGAAGGAGCGCTCACCGCCGCCGTCGAGCCCGTAGTGGAGCTCGAGCACACGGCGGGCCTGGTCGGGCAGCTCTGAGACTGCTCCGCCGACGGTCGTTTCCGGCGATACGTCGAGCCGGTCAGCCGGGTCGGCGAGCGACTCGTCCGCGAGGGCCTCGACGATCGGACGTCCCTCGTCCCCCGACGGTGCATCGAGCGAGACGGCGACCTGCGAGGCGGCCGCGGCACGGGCGCGCTGGAGCTGCTCGGGGCTGAGCTGGAGGGCGGCGCAGAGCTCGTTCTCGGACGGCTGCCGGCCGAGCTTCGCCGTCAGCTTCGCCGTCGTGCGCTCGAGCTCGCGCGCCCGCGCCGCCAGGCGGACAGGCAGTCGGACGCTGCGGCCGGCGGAAGCGAGCCCGCTGCGGATCGACTGCTGGATCCACCAGCGCGCGTAGGTCGAGAATCGGTTCCCGAGCCGCCAGTCGAACCCGTCGGCCGCACGGATCAGGCCGACCATTCCGTCCTGGATCAGATCGAGGAACGCGACGCCGCTGCGGCGGTAGTCCTTTGCGATCGTGACGACGAGCCTGAGGTTCGACTCGACCATGCGGCGGCGGGCATCGACGTCGCCGCCCTCGATCCGCTTTGCCAGCGCGACCTCCTGTGCCGGCGTCAGCAGGGGATAGCGGCCGATCTCGGACAGGAATGCGTCGAGCGAGTCCAGCTGAACCCAGCTCTCGGGCTCCGGGGAGGCAGCGTCGTCGACGCCGCGCAGGTACGGGGCGGTACTCATCGGGGCTCCTCTCGTGTGGCTCATGTTGTGAAAGTAGAAGCCGAGCCACGGGGTCGCATCCGTGCGATCACCAGTCGCGACACGCAACGCGCACACCGGTGGAAGGGCTGGTGATTCCCCCGATTCCATCCGCGTCGAGCCCTCGTACGGTGGCGGCATGGATACCATCAGCCTTCACCCCGCAGACCGTTACGAGCTCGACCATCGCAGCTCGAACGGCATCGACGTCAGCCTCGTGTGGGACCGCTCGACCGACACGGTCAGCGTCCACGTGCACGACGAGCGCTCCGACGACGACTTCGAGATCGAGATCGATCCCGGCACCTCCCCGCTGGACGTCTTCGCGCATCCGTTCGCGTACGCCGCCCGGCAGGGCATCGAGTACGGCCTCCCCGCCGCCGCGTGAGCGGCGGCAGGGAGCCCACTGAAATGCCGAGCCTGCGCCGATTCACGCTCGTCGAGCTCGCGCTCTGGGCGTCGCTCTACCCGATCTATCTCGCCGTCCGCGGCTCGACGATCAGCGACGGTGAGACGGCCGCCGCGAACGCGGCCGACCTCGTAGGGATCGAGCGGTCGCTGGCGCTCTTCCACGAGGCCACGCTCCAGCGCGCCCTCTCGTTCGCCGCGGACTTCTTCTCCGCCTACTACATGCTCGGCTTTGGACCGCTGATCGCCGCAACGCTGGTCTGGCTGGGGCTGCGAGACCGGGATCGGTACCGCGAGCTGCGGACGCTGCTCTTCGCGTCGCTCGCACTCGCAGTCCTCTTCTACATCTCGTACCCGACTGCGCCGCCCCGCCTCGTCCCGGAGTTCGGCATCCAGGACACGGTCGGGCTCTCCGGCCACGACACGGGGTCGTTCGCCGGGATCCGCTTCAACCCGTACGCGGCGATGCCCAGCATGCACGTCGGCTGGAGCCTTCTCGTCGGCATCGTCGGCTTCCGAGCCGCACGCCGCCCAGTGGTCCGCGCTTTCTTCGCCGTCCACCCGCTGATGATGGCGGTCACCGTGACGGTGACCGGCAACCATTACTTCGTCGACTCGGCTGCAGGCGCGGCGGTCGCGCTGTTGACGCTGTGGCTGCTGGCCTCAGCGCGACGAGCCCGTCCGCTCCGCGTCCGGCCCCGGCTCGGGCTCCGCCCGGCCTGACCCCGTCGTGACCGGTGACTTCACGGATTCGAACGCTCGGGACCCGGCCTACGTTGTGTCCATGATCGACGTCGACCGCGCACGCGCGGACACGCCGGGCTCGCAAGCGCGAACCCACCTCGACAATGCGCGCGCCTCACTGATGCCGCTGCCGGTGCTCGCAGCCATGCAGGAGCATCTCGAGCTCGAGGCGCAGGTCGGGAGTGCGGAAGCTGCGGAGCAGCAGGCGGACGCAATCGAGCGCGCCTACCGGTCCGCCGCTTCCCTCGTCAACGCGGATCCCGACGAGATCACGATCTATTCCGGCGGATCCCTCGAACTGATGGCGCGGGCCGAGCCGCACGTGGTCGATGTCTCCGCCTCGATTGGCCGTAGCCCGATCGACGTGCAGGGCTTCGAGCGGCCTGCCGTCGTTGCCACCGCCGGGTCATACCTGCGCGGCCCGGCCGGAGCCGGGATCCTCGTCCTTCGCGGCGGGCGCCGCGCACAGGTGAATCCGAACCCCGCAAGCGTGCTCGGGCTCGGCCGGGCGATCGAGTACGCCGGCTCGTGGGGGCTCCCCGCCATACAGGCCCGCGTCGACGCGCTTGCGGCCGCGCTGGAGGCCCGCCTCGACGGGAT
Source organism: uncultured Gaiellaceae bacterium (assembly GCA_963771185.1). GTDB lineage: Bacteria > Actinomycetota > Thermoleophilia > Gaiellales > Gaiellaceae > Gaiellasilicea. The sequence goes on along the minus strand of CAVYSL010000017.1, from coordinate 65,301 downwards.
CCCCGACGTCTCCGCGCGCAAGACCGACGGCGTCGTCGTCTTCGAGGTCGCGAACCGTGACCCTCGTGACGTCGCGTGGACGCTGCGCAAGCATGGAATCACAGTCGGCCTCAACGGAACCGGCGTCCGCGTGTCGCCGCACTACTTCAACACGACGCACGAGCTCGAGGAGCTGGCTGCAACCCTGCTGGTCTTGTAGCCGCTGCTACGAGCGGCGTAGGATCGAGTGATGCTCGTCGGCCGTCGCCCTGAGACAGAGGCGCTCGACCGCATGCTGGTCGGAGCGCGCGAGGGACGGAGCGGCGTCCTCGTGATCCGCGGTGAGGCCGGGATCGGCAAGACCGCGCTCCTCAACTACGTCGAAGGTCAGACCACCGGCGCCTCGGTTCTACGGAGCGTCGGGATCGAGTCTGAAACGGACCTCGCCTTCGCCGGCCTGCACCAGCTCTTCCGCCCCGTGCTCGACCGGATCGAGCGCCTGCCGGAGCGGCAGGCGGGCGCGCTCCGGGCGGCGTTCGCGCTCTCGAACGAGACCGTGGAAGATCGCTTCCACGTCGCGCTCGGCGCGCTCGCCCTGCTGTGCGAGGTGGCGGAGGAGCAGCCGCTCGTGTGTCTCGTCGACGATGCACAGTGGCTCGACGGCGCCTCGACGGAGGCGCTCCTGTTCGCGGCGCGCCGGCTCGACGCCGAGCCGCTCGCGATCGTCCTCGCCGTCCGCGAAGAGCCGACTCGACCGTTTGCCGCCCCCGGGATCGATGAGCTCGTGCTCGCCGAGCTTCCCGACCAGGACGCTCGCGCCCTCGCCTCGCAGCGGTTGCCGCGGGACACCGCGCCGGAGGCGCTCGACCGCCTCCTCGAGACCGCGAACGGCAATCCGCTGGCGCTGATCGAGCTCGCCACCGGCGAGACGCCGGAAGGCGAGCTGCCGACGACGTCGGTCGAGGAGACGTACCTCGAGCGGATCCGGAGCCTGCCCGATCCGGCGCAGAGCATGCTCGTCGTGGCGGCGGCCGAGGAGAGCGGCGACCGCGCCACGATCGTTCGCGCAGCCGGCGTGCTCGGGCTCGACGACGAGGGCCTCGCGACGGCCGAGGCGGCGGGGCTCGTCCGCGTCACCGCCCAACGGGTCGACTTCCGCCACCCACTCGTTCGCTCCGCCGCCTACCGCGGCGCCGGGTTCGCCGAGCGCGAGCGCGCCCACCGCGCGCTGGCAGACGTTCTGACAGGGGCCGCGGACGCCGACCGGCGGGCGTGGCACCGCGCCGCCGCGACCGTCGGCACCGACGACGACGTCGCGGCGGAGCTCGAGCAGACCGCCAACCGCGCGCGGCAGCGTGGCGGCCATGGCTCGGCATCAGCCGCTCTCACCCGCGCAGCCGAGTTGAGCTCCGCCGACGAGGAGCGCGGGCGCCGCCTCGTCGCGGCAGCTGTCGAAGCGAGCATGGCCGGCCGGAGTGACCACGCCGTCGCGCTGGCGGAGCGGGCAGCCCTGGTCAGCAACGAGCCGCTCGGCCGCGCGGAGACCGCACGGGTGCGCGGGATCGCCGAGCTGCAGCGCGGAACGCCGTCCAAGGGACTCCGGATCTTCCTCGCGGGCGCGCGGGAGCTGCCGGACGGCGGGACGGAGAAGGCGCTAGAGATGCTCGTCTACGCAGCGGAAAGCGCGTCCCTGGCGGGTGACGCAGGAGGGATGCGCGCGGTATCGGAGGCCGCTTCGAAGCTGTCAGTTGGCGAGGACGAGCGCGCAAGCTTCCTTCTGCGCTTCCTCTCCGGGCTGGGCCCGTTCAGCGAGGGAGACGCTGCCGGCGCCGCGCTGCTCAAAGAGGCCGTCGTGCTGGGTGAAAGCGCTGACGACGCGCAACGAGTGTTCTGGGCGTCGGCCGCCGCAGCGTTCATGGGAGATCTCGAGCGGGCGAGTGTCCTGGCTGGTCGGGCCGCAGCGCTCGCCCGGCAGCGTGGCGAGGTTACGCTCGTTGCGCATGCGCTCTCGTCGTGCGCCGCCTATCTGCTCGTCGAAAACCGCTTCGCCGAAGCCTCAGCGGACGCCGCCGAGGCGGTTCGCCTCGGCCGCGAGATCGGTGCAGAGAACCTCACCGGATTGCCCCTCGGCGTGCTCGCCATGGTGGCAGCCGTCCGCGGTCGTGAGGACGAAGCGCGCGAGCTTGCCGACGAGGTCGTGCGATTTGCCCGCGAGCGGGGCCTCGCGCTTCCGTCAGCGTTCGCCGTTTGGGCGCTCGCGAGCGTCGACCTCGCACGCGGAAGGTGGGCGCGAGCGCTCGAACACTACGACGCCCTGTCTGACGTGCGTCCCGGCTTTGGACACCGCCTCGCAGCGATCCTGACCGTCCCGGATCGAATGGAGACGCTCGTTCGGCTCGGGCGCACGGAGGAGGCGATCGAGGCGCTTCCTGCGTTCGAGGCCTGGGCGGCGCACGCCGGAGCATCGGGAAAGTCGCGACTCGCGAGCTGTCGCGCTCTCGTCGTGAGTGGAGACGAGGCGACTGAGTACTACGAGGAGGCGGTGCGGGAGACGGAGGTCAGCCGGCCGTTCGATCTAGCCCACATCCGGCTGCTGTACGGCGAACACCTGCGCCGCGAGCGTCGGCGAGTCGACGCGCGGGAGCAACTGCGCAGCGCGCTCGAAGGGTTCGAGCGACTGGGCGCCGCGCCCTGGGCGGAGCGCGCCCGCTCCGAGCTCCGCGCCACGGGCGAAACCGCACGCCGCCGCGACCCCGGCACGGTCGATCAGCTGACGCCGCAGGAGCTGCAGATTGCCCGGCTCGTCGGCGAAGGCGCCTCGAACAAGGACGTCGCGATGCAGCTCTTCCTCAGCCCGCGCACCGTCGAATACCACCTGCGCAAGGTCTTCATGAAGCTCGGGATCTCCTCCCGAAACGAGCTGATCAGGCACGGAGTAGATGCCGAGCTCGCCGGCACGCCGGTGTGACGGACCAGTAGAACCCCCGATACGACGGGATGGCACCGGCCCGACCGTGTGGGCATGCCAGCTCACACTCACCCCATAAATACAAAGGTCTACCAGCACCGCTGGAAGACGCTCGCCGTCCTCTCCCTGAGCCTGCTGATCATCGGGCTCGACAACACGATCCTCAACGTGGCGCTGCCCTCGCTCCAGGAGGCCCTGGACACGAACGGCTCGACGCTGCAGTGGATCGTCGACTCCTATCTGCTCGTGTTCGCCGGGCTCCTGCTCACGTTCGGCGCCTTCGGTGACCGCTTCGGGCGCCGCCTGGCGCTCCAGCTCGGCGTCGCGATCTTCGGGCTCTCGAGCCTCGCTGTACTCGTGGTCGACTCGAGCACCGGGTTGATCGCCGTCCGCGCGCTGATGGGCGTCGGCGGCGCGCTGATCATGCCGGCGACGCTCTCGATCATCACCAACACCTTCCCCAGCCACGAGCGGGCGAAGGCGATCGGCATCTGGGCGGCGTTCGCCGCCGTCGGCATCGGCCTCGGGCCGCTCGCAGGCGGTCTCCTGCTCGAGTGGTTCTCGTGGCGCTCCGTCTTCCTCGTCAACGTCCCCTTCGCCGCGATCGCCTTCGTGCTGGCGTTGAAGCTCGTCCCGGAGAGCCGCGACCCGCGTCCGGGCACGTTCGACTTCGCCGGCGCAGGCCTCTCGATCGCCGGTCTCGTCTCGCTCGTCTACACGATCATCGAGGCACCGAACCACGGCTGGCTCGCTCCTGCGACGGTCGGTGGCTTCGCGCTTTCGCTCGCGCTTCTCGCCGCCTTCATCGCCTGGGAGCTGCGCGTCGCCGAGCCGATGCTGAACCTTTCCTACTTCCGCAACCCCCGCTTCGGCATCGGCGCGGCCGCGATCAGCCTCGCGTACTTCGCGCTCATGGGCGCGCTGTACGGCTTGACGCAGTACCTCCAGTCTGCACACGGCTACTCGAGCCTCGAGGCCGGCGCCGCGATGACGCCGATCGCATTCGGGTTGATCTTCGGCGCACGGAGCGGCACCCACCTGGCTACGCGCGTCGGCACGACGAGGATCGTCGCACCCGGCCTCGCGCTGGTCTCGACGATGCTCTTGCTCAGCGTCTTCTGGTCTCCGTCGACGCCCTACTGGGCGCTCGGCGCCTTCTTCTTCTTCCTCGCCGCCGGCATGGGCTGGACGATGGCGCCCTCCACCGCCGCCGTCATGGGCGCCGTACCGGAGGAAAAATCGGGCGTCGCCTCGGCGATGAACGACGTCTCGCGGCAGGTCGCCGGCGCGCTCGGCGTCGCCGTGATCGGCTCGCTGACCACGACGTTGTACACCGCGAGGATCGAAGACGATACCGCCGGACTCCCACCCGCCGCGGCCGAGACGGCACGGGGGTCGATCGGCGGTGCGATCGGCGTCGCGCAGGGCCTTCCCGAAACACAGGGCACCGCGCTCGCCGACGCCGCCGCCTCCGCGTACACGCACGCGCTCGGGCTCGGCTTCCTCGGCGCGGCGGCGGCCGCCGCCGTGGGCGCCGCGATCGTCGCCCGCTTCCTGCCTGCGAGGCAGGAGGAGGGCGAGGCCGAGGACGCCCCTGAGATCCCGGACGACCTGGCCGCCTGACCCCTTCCTCTCCACCCACCCACCTCACAAGGAGCGAACACATGCACGCGAACCACCAGCAGCCACGCCGAGACCGGGGACTCGCCCGGCTCGTGCGGGCCTGCGCGGAGCACCCCTGGCGCACGTTCGGGGCATGGCTCGTCATCGTCGTCGCCGTGATCGGAGCCAGCACGGCAGCCGGCGGGAAGCTCGTCAACAACACCACAATTCCCGGCTCCGAGGCCCAGGCCGCCACCGACCTGCTCGAGGAGCGGTTCCCCGCCGCTGCCGGCGACTCGGCCCAGGTCGTCTTCTCCTACGACGAGGGGCTCACGACGCCGGAAGGCCGTGAGGCAGTCGCCGCCGCGACCGAGGCGGCAAAGGACGTCCCCGGTGTCGTCAACGTCGGCGACCCGTACGCGCAGAAGGACGGCGCCCTCAGCGAGGACGGCCGCATCGGCTTCCTCAACGTCCAGTTCGACAAGGTCGCGTCGGAGCTCGACGCGGAGCAGATCGAACAGATCCAGGACGCCATCTTCGAGGCGACCGCCGACTCACCCGTCCAGGTCGAGCTCGGCGGCCCGGTGATCGACGCCGAGCCGATCGAGTCACACACCGCCGAGACGATCGGATTCGGTGCCGCGATCCTCGTTCTCCTGCTCGTCCTCGGGACCGCGCTCGCGATGGCGGTCCCGATCCTGCTCGCCGTGATCTCGATCATGCTCGGCATGTCACTGCTGCTCCTCGCAGCGGCCTTCAGCGACTTCCACACGATCACGCCGATCCTCGCCGTGATGATCGGTCTCGGCGTCGCGATCGACTACGCCCTCTTCATCGTGATGCGGTTTCGCCAGGAGCTCGCGAAGGGCAAGACGCCCGTCGAAGCGGCCGTGACCGCCGGCTCCACGGCCGGCCGCGCGGTCATCTTCGCCGGAGCGACGGTCGCGATCTCGATCTCGGGTCTCGCACTCGTCGGCATCCCGTTCGTCGCCAAGATGGGCTACGGGACGGCGATCGCCGTGATCGTGGCAGTCGCAACCGCGGTGACGCTCCTGCCCGCCGTCCTCGCCAAGCTCGGACACGGGATCGACCGCGGCCGGCTGCCGTGGGCGAAGCGCAACGCGGCTGCGAGCCCGCACGGGATCGTCTCGCGCGTGGCGGCGTACGTCGCCCGTCGCCCGAAGCTGACCCTGGTCGCGACGCTTGCCTTCCTACTGGCGATGGCGATCCCGGTGCTCTCGATCAACTTGGGCACCGCCGATGCGGGCACCGCGCCCGCGAGCACGACGAAGCGGCAGGCGTACGACCTCCTCGCAGAGGGCTTCGGCCCCGGCTTCAACGGCCCGCTGCTCGTGGCCGTCGACAAGGAGCCGGGCAGCGACGCCGTCGACCGGCTGACGAAGGCCTTCGCAGCGAACGACGGAATCGCGGCGGTGTCGCCGGCGATCGAGAACGAGGCGGGCGACACGGCGCAGCTCGCCGTCTACCCGGCTACCTCCCCCCAGTCGGAGGAGACCGCCGAGCTCGTGAGCGAGCTCCGCGAGGAGACGATCCCCGCTGCCCTCGAGGGCACCGGCGCGCACGCGTACGTCGGTGGCGCGACCGCCGCAAACGAGGACATCGCATCGAAGATGGTCGAGCGCTTCCCGCTCTTCCTGCTCTTCGTGATGGGGATCATCGCCCTCGTCCTGACGATGGCGCTCCGGTCCGTCGTGATCGCGCTCAAGGCCGCGCTCACGACCTCGCTCTCCGCACTGGCCGCCTTCGGCGCGTTGATCGCGGTCTTCGAGTGGGGCTGGGGGCTCAGCCTCGTCGGGCTCGACCAGACCGGGCCGACGGCGTCCTACCTGCCCGTGATCGTGCTCTCGATCCTGTTCGGGCTCTCGATGGACTACGAGGTGTTCCTGCTCAGTCGGATCCGCGAGGAGTACGTGCGCGGCGGCAAGGCCAGGCAGGCCGTCACCGACGGCGTCGCCGGAGTCGGCCGCGTCATCTTCGCCGCGGCGATCATCATGGGCGTCGTCTTCTCGGCCTTCATGCTGACCGACGACCGCACGGTCAAGTCGTTCGGGCTCGGCCTCGCGGTGGCGATCCTCGTCGACGCGCTGGTCGTCCGGCTGCTGCTCGTGCCGGCGCTGATGCACCTGCTCGGCGACAAGGCGTGGTACATGCCGCGCTGGCTCGACCGTCTGCTGCCGAATCTGACGATCGAGGCCCCGCACGAGCCGGAGGAGTCCGAGGAGTCGGAAGCCGACTCCGACACGGAGCTGCCGAGAGCCGCCTAGGAGGCACTCGGCGGAAACGGTGCCCGCGCCTGGGGTGGAGCGGGCACCGGTGGCATGGCCGCAGAGGCGGCGGCGGCTCGAAGCCGCCGCCGCCTTCCGCGTTTCGAGGCCCTGGTGATCACCGGTCGCAGCACCGGTGATCACCCGGATTCGACCGGTGGTGTGCAGACCTACGTTCCCTGCATGGCAACTCCCGCACCCAGGATCGTCCCGGACGCAGCCGACTACCAGCCGATTGCCGACCACGGCGTCATCGGGGACCTGCGCACCTCAGCGCTCATCGGCACGGACGGGACGATCGACTGGGTGTGCTGGCCCCATTTCGACTCGCCGAGCGTCTTCGCGACCATCCTCGACGCCGAGCGCGGCGGCTCGTTCCGCCTGGCGCCCGTCGGTGAGGCCACGACGAAGCAGCTCTACTTCCCGGACACCAACGTCCTGATCACGCGCTTCCTCTCGCCGCAGGGCGTGGCGGAGGTGCAGGACTTCATGAGCGTGGGCGGCCGGCAGCGGCTGATCCGCCGCGTCGTCTGCGTCCGCGGAGAGATGCGCTTTCGGCTCGCCTGCGAGCCGCGCTTCAACTATGGGCTCGACCACCACCAGGTGGTCGTCGCAGCGGGCGGGGCGCGCTTCGTGTCGCCCTCCCTCTCCCTGGCGCTCGGCGCCCCCGTCCCGCTGCTAGCGACATCGACCGGTGCCCACGCCGAGTTCTCGCTCTCCCAGGGCGAGTCCCGTTCCTTCGTGCTCGAAGAGGCGGACGAGCCCTCGCCTCCAGGCGAGCACCAGGCGCAGAGCGCACTCGAGGAGACGGTCGAGTACTGGCTCGATTGGATCACCCAGTCGACATACACCGGCCGCTGGCGCGAGCAGGTCAACCGCTCGGCGCTCTCGCTGAAGCTGCTGACCTTCGAGCCGACGGGCGCGATCGTGGCAGCGGCGACGACGAGCCTGCCGGAGCAGCTCGGCGGCGGTCGCAACTGGGACTACCGCTACACGTGGATCCGGGACGCGGCGTTCTCGCTCTACGCGCTGCTCCGCCTCGGCTTCACGCAGGAGGCGGAGGCGTTCGGAGACTTCATCCGCATGTGCGCGCAGAACACGCCGGTCTCGCCTGCAGGGCCGTTGCAGCTGATGTACGGCATTGACGGCCGCACCGACTTGCCAGAGCTCGAGCTCTCTCATTTCGAGGGCTACATGGGCTCCTCGCCGGTCCGAATCGGCAACGGCGCCGCGGGCCAGCTCCAGCTCGACATCTACGGCGAGCTGCTCGACGCGGCCTGGGTGATGGAGTCTTCGGGCCGCAGGCTCATGCATTACCAGGAGTGGATCGGCGTCAGCGGCATCATCGACTGGGTCTGCGAGAACTGGCAGACGCCCGACGAGGGCATCTGGGAGACGCGCGGCGGCACGAAGCGCTTCACGCACTCGGCGCTGATGTCCTGGGTCGCCCTCGATCGCGCGATCCGGATCGGCCGCGAACGCGCCTTCCCGTGCGACCTCGTCCGCTGGATGTCCGTTCGTGACGAGATCTACCGCTGGATCATGGACGAGTGCTGGAACGAGGAATGCCAGGCGTTCGTCCAGAGCCAGGGCTCCGACGTCCTCGACGCGGCCGTGCTGCTGATGCCGCTCGTCCACTTCATCGCCCCGGACGATCCTCGCTGGCTCTCGACGCTCGACGCCATCGGCGACGACCTCGTCTCGGACAGCCTCGTCTACCGCTACGACCCCTCCTCCTCGCCTGACGGGCTCGAAGGGGACGAGGGCACGTTCTCGATCTGCAGCTTCTGGTACGTCGAGGCGCTTGCCCGCGCCGGCCGCGTCGGCGAGGCGCGACTTGCCTTCGAGAAGATGCTGACCTACGGGAACCACCTCGGGCTCTACTCCGAGGAGATCGGGCCAAGCGGGGAGCTGCTCGGCAACTTCCCGCAGGCCTTCACGCACCTGGCGCTGATCAGCGCCGCCGTCCGCCTCGACCGGGAGCTCGGATGAAGGCCGGCGGCAGAACCTTCACGATCGTGGCCACGTTCCTCGGGCTGCTGACCATGGCCGCGGTCATCTACGGCGTCGGTCGCTCGCTCGGAAACGTGCAGCCGCCCAGGGCCACCGCCGCGCAATCCCAGAGCGAGCGCGCCGCCGAGGACACCTCCTACACGGAGCTCGTGCAGGCCGCCGCAGCCGGCGACGTGAAGAGCGTCGTCTACGACGCCGGCGACAGCGAAGCCGTCGTCACCTTTGCGGACGCCACCGAGGCCGAGATCGCCCTCCCCGACGACGACGGGAAGCTTCTGCACGATCTGGCCGCCGAGGGCGTGGACGTCCGGATCGAGAACGCCGGTGCGAGCGGCTCCGGCAACTCGCTGCTCTCGCTCCTCATGCCGCCACTCGTCTTCCTGGCCGTGATCTGGCTCGTGCTCGCGCTGGTGCGCCGGCGAGCGCGCAGAGCCGGCGGTTCCGGCGGCGGCATGTTCGGCGCGCCGAACACCTCCCTGCGGGCGTCGGCTCAGCTGACCACCGTGCCGGGAGAACGCTTCGGCGACATCGCGGGCTGCGACGAAGCCGTCGAAGAGCTCGCCGAGCTGGTCGACTTCCTCCGCCACCCGGAGCGCTTCGAGCTGATGGGCGCGAAGCCGCCATCGGGCGTCATCCTCCACGGTCAGCCCGGCACCGGCAAGACGCTCCTCGCCAAGGCTCTCGCCGGCGAGGCAGGCGTCCCCTTCTTCGCCACGAGCGGCAGCGACTTCGTCGAGAAGTTCGTCGGCGTCGGCGCCAGCCGCGTGCGCGAGCTGTTCGAGCGCGCTCGTCGGCACGAGGGCGGCGCAGTCATCTTCATCGACGAGATCGACGCCGTCGCCCGCTCGCGCACCGCCGGCGAGGGCAACGGCGAGCGTGAGCAGACGTTGAACCAGATCCTGGTCGAGCTGGACGGCTTCTCGACGCGCGACCGGGTGATCTGCGTCGCCGCCACGAACCGCCTCGACGTGCTCGACCCCGCTCTGCTGCGCCCCGGCCGCTTCGGCCGCCACATCAACGTGCCGCTGCCGGCGGCCGCCGGACGGGCGTCGATCCTTCGCCTGCACCTGACCGGCAAGCCGCTCGCCGCGGGCGTCGACATCGACGAGCTGGCGACCAGCATGGGCGGCCTATCGGGCGCGCAGCTCGCCGACGCCGTCAACGAGGCCGCAATCATGGCCGTCCGCGAGGGTGCGGTCGAGGTCAGGCGGGACCATCTTCGCGAGGGCTACCTGCGCGTTCTCGCCGGGCCGAAGCGCCGCAACGCTCCCATCGCAACCGGCGAGCTCGAGGTGATCGCCGCGCACGAAGCCGGCCACGTCCTCTGCGCCGAGTACGGCGAGCACTACGAGAAGGCGCAGCAGGTCACGGTCGAGCCGCGCGGCCAGGCGATGGGCCTCGCCGTCTACGGGCAGACCGACCGCGCGCTGCACGACGCCGACTACCTTCACGAAGCCCTCGTGGCGACCCTGGGCGGCCGCGCGGCCGAGCAGGCCGTCTTCGGACGGGTCTCCTCCGGCGCCGCCAACGACCTGCAGAAGGCGACCGAGCTCGCCCGCCGGGCGGTCGAGGAGTACGGCTTCTCGCCCCGCCTCGGTCAGATCGTCGCCGGAAACGCCCCCTTCGCAGAGACGACCCGCTCGGTCGTCGATGCGGAGATCGAGCGCATGGTCGCCGACGCCTACACCGACGCCGTCGCGCTCCTCCGCGAGCACCGCGGCCAGCTCGACAGCCTGCGCGAGCGGCTCGTCGCGAGCGGCGAGCTCGAGCGGATCGACATCCTTGCCGCCATCGGCAGCGTCCGGCGCGAGCCGCGCCGCGCTCCGCGCCCCCGCGCGCTGCCGCGCCTCGTGACGCCGCTGGCGGAGGAGGCGGCGTGATCCTCGCAGCGGATATCGGCGGCACGAAGACGCGCCTCGGCCTCTTCGACGGCGGCGTCTTCCCGCTCACGGCCGCCACGGTCGCGACGGCCGACTTCGACCGCCCCACCGACCTGATCGCCGCCTTCCTCGCTCCCTACGGCATCCGGCCGAGCCGCGCCTGCTTCGGCGTCGCCGGCCCGGTCGTCGACGGCAGCGTGCTCCAGGTCAACCTGCCCTGGATCGTCGACGCGGCCGAGTTCCGGCAAGAACTCGGCTTCGACCCCGTGCTCGTCAACGACATCGTCGCCAACGCCCGCGGCATCGGCCTCCTGCCGGAGACCGATCTCGCCGTCGTCAACCGCGGCACACCGGACCGCTTCGGCACACGCGCCGTCGTCTCCGCAGGCACCGGCCTCGGCGAGGCGGCCATCTGGTGGGACGGCGCCGACTACCGCCCCGCGGCCAGCGAGGGCGGCTCCGCCTCGTTCGGGCCGACGAGCCCGCTCGAGCTCGAGCTGTACCGGTTCCTCGCGGCCGAGCACGAGCGCGTCACGTTCGGCGACATCTGCTCCGGCCCTGGTCTCCGCAACATCTATCGCTTTCTCGCCGGCGGCGAGGCTCCGACCCCGGCTGAGATCACGGCAGCGGCCGAGACCGACTCGATCGCGAGCGCGGCGCTCGACCTCTTCGTCTCCGTCTACGGCACGCGAGCCGGCGACGTCGTGCTCGGCTACGCAGCCACCGGTGGCGTCTACCTCGGCGGCGGGATCGCGCCGAAGATCCTGCCGCGGCTGCTCGACGGCCGCTTCCTGCGGACGTTCACGGCGAAGGGCCGCCTCAGCTGGCTGCTCGAGCGCACACCCGTGCATGTCGTCCTCAATTCGGACGCAGCCTTGATCGGCGCCGCGGCAATTGCCCGCACTTCGTTCCCCGTCGGGCTCGCGCGAGCCGCGTGATGACCCCCGACGACCACCTCGTCGTCCTCTTCGGCGCCACCGGCGACCTGGCGAAGCGCAAGCTCTTGCCCGGACTCTTCCGGCTCGCCCAGGCCGGCCTCCTGCCGGCGCGGTTCCGGATTGTCGGCACTGCGCTCGACGACCTCGACGACCGCACCTTCCGCGAGCTCGCCCGCGGCGCGGTGGACGAGTTCGGCGGCGGCACGGCGGACGCAGAGGCCTGGAAGCGCTTCGCACGCAACCTGCTCTACGCCGACGCGCGCGACCGCGACGCTCTGACGTCCGCTGCGGGTACGGCCGAGCTCGAGCTCGGCGGATCACCGCGCCGCCTGCACTACCTGTCCGTGCCGCCGGTCGCGTTCGCCGAGACGGTGGAGACGATCGTCGACGCCGGGCTCGTCCCGCGCTCGCGCGTGGTGATCGAGAAGCCGTTCGGCACCGACCTCTCGTCGGCCCGAGCTCTCAATGGCCTCCTCCACGGCGCCTTCGACGAGTCGCAGATCTTCCGGATCGACCATTTTCTCGGGAAGGAGACGGTGCAGAACATCCTGGCGCTCCGCTTCGCGAACGGCGTCTTCGAGACGATCTGGAACCGGCATCACATCGAGCACGTCCAGATCGACGTCCCGGAAACGCTCTCGATCGGCTCGCGCGGCTACTTCTACGAGGGCACAGGCGCGTTCCGCGACATGCTGGTCACCCATCTGCTGCAGGTGCTCGGCTTCGTCGCGATGGAGCCTCCAACCTCGTTCGAGGCCAAGGCGCTCGTCGAAGAGACGGTCAAGGTCTTCGAGGCGATGACGCCACTGCGGCCGGGCGACGTCGTCCGCGGCCAGTACCGCGGCTACCGCGAGACGGAGGGCGTCTCCCCCGACTCCGACACCGAGACCTTCGTCGCCGCACGCGTCGAGATCGACAACTGGCGCTGGGCGGGCGTCCCGTTCTACTTGCGCACCGGCAAGCGGCTCGCCGAACGACGGCGCACCGTCACGATCACGTTCCGCGACCCGCCGCGGCGCATGTTCGGCGACGCCGGCGCACATGGACGGAACGAGCTCGTCTTCGACCTGAGCGAGCCGGGCGGCATCTCGTCGAGCTTCCTGGCGAAGGTGCCCGGGCCGGAGATGCGCCTCGGGCCGGCCCGCTTCTCGTTCCGCTACGAGGACTCGTTCTCGACCGCAAGCCAGTTGGAGGCGTACGAACGGCTGATCCACGACGCCATGCTCGGAGACCACACGCTGTTTACCCGCGCCGACGGTGTAGAGCGGCTCTGGGAGGTCGCCGCACCCGTGCTCGACGCGCCGCCGCCACTCCACTCCTACGAGCCCGCGTCCTGGGGGCCTGACGCCGCCCTGCACCTCGTCTCGCCGGCTTCCTGGCACCTGCCCGACACCCTCAAGGAGGCAGCATGACCGACCACGCTCTCGATCTCCCGGCCGAGGTCAGACGGCCGAGGAATCCGTTCGCCCGGCTCGCGCGCGCGATCCGGAGACGCCCGCTCGTCTGGTTCTTCGCACTCACGTTTGCGTTTTCCTGGTGGCCCGCTCTGACGTACTGGCTGACGGGCTCCGGGCCGACGATCCTCGGCTGCGGCCCGTTCCTCGGCGCCCTCGCCGTGCTCTCGGTCACGGGCGGTCGCCAGGGAGTGAAGGCGCTCTTCCGCTCGATGGTCAAGTGGCGTGTACCGCTCCGCTGGTGGGCGCTCGCGATCCTCGGCCCGATCGTCCTGTCGGCGCTCGCGACGCTGCTCAACATCGCGCTGGGCGCATCCCTGCCGACCTCGGAGGAGCTCGGCGCCTGGACGAACATCGCACCGACCGCACTCGCAATTCTGCTCGTCCCCGTGATCGGCGGCGCCTGGGAGGAGCCCGGCTGGCGCGGCTACGCATTGCCGCGACTCCTGCGTGAGCGCTCCCCGCTCGTCGCAAGCCTGATCCTGGGCGTGCTCTGGGCGATCTGGCACCTACCGGTCTACTTCGTCGATGACCAGCATTGGTCCGACCTCGTCCTCGTCGTCCTGGCCACGATCGCGTTCACGTGGTTCTTCCAGAACGCACTCCAGAGCGTGCTGCTGGCGATGGTGGTGCACGCGATGAACAACACGGTCTCCGGCGAGTACTTCTCGCAGATGTTCGACGGAGCCGACTCGACGCGGCAGAGCTGGATGCTCGTAGTCACGTGGGGCCTCGCCGCCGCACTCGTCGTTCGCTACGGAAGAGGCTTTCGGATGGCGCCGAGGGCCTGAAGAGGCACCGTGCCGAATCAAGAGGTGGCGGCGTCGAAACCGCCACCTTCCCGCTAGATCTGCTGCTCGGTCTCCTCGTCGAAGAAGTGCAGCCGGTCGACGTTGACAGCGAGCCGCAGCCGCCGGCCCGCCCGTGCGGAGGAGAGCGGGCTCAGACGCGCAGTCAGAGTCGTCTCGGCAGTCCTCCTGCAGGTCGGCGGGACCGATCGAGCCTTCGAGCTGTTGCCCGAGAGCGGGAAGTGAGCGATCAGCTCCGCGCCCAAGGGCTCGGCGAGCGCGACGTCCACATCGATGCACGAGCCGTTCGAGGCCGGTAGCAGCGCTGCGTCAGCCAAGTCCTCCGGACGGATTCCGACGATCACGGAGCGGCCAAGATGCTCACGGAGCCCCGGACGCCGCGTCAGCACCGACGGTGTCAGCGAGATCGTCGTCCCGCACAGTTCGATCGAGGGTGCGCTCGCGCCGCCGGGATCGAGCCGGCAGCGCACGAGGTTCATCGCCGGGGAGCCGATGAAGCCGGCGACGAACAGGTTCTCGGGACGGTCGTAGAGCCGCTGCGGCACGTCGCACTGCTCGAGGCGCCCATCGCGCATGACTGCGACCCGGTCGCCCATCGTCATCGCTTCGGTCTGGTCGTGGGTGACGTAGAGCGTCGTGGTGCGCACGCGCTGGTGCAGGAGCGAGACGTAGGCCCGCATCTCCACGCGGAGCTTCGCGTCGAGGTTCGAGAGGGGCTCGTCCATCAGCAGCGCGTCCGGCTCGCGGACGATCGCGCGTCCCATGGCGACGCGCTGGCGCTGGCCGCCGGAGAGCTGGCCGGGCTTCTTCTTCAGCAGGTCGCTGATCCCGAGCATCTCCGCCGCCGGCAGCACCCGCTCGCGGATCTCGCGCTTCTTCAGCTTGTGCAGCCGCAGCCCGAAGCCCATGTTGTCGTAGACCGACATGTGCGGGTAGAGCGCGTAGTTCTGAAACACCATCGCGATGTTCCGGTCCTGCGGGTCGACGTCGTTGACGGACTCGCCGTCGATCCGGACCTCGCCGTCGGTCGGCGTCTCGAGGCCCGCCGTCATCCGCAGCACCGTCGTCTTGCCCGAGCCGGAGGGCCCGACGAGGACGACGAACTCGCCGTCCTCGATCGAGAGGTCGAACTCCTCGACGGCGATGGTGCCGTCGTCGAACACCTTCTTCAGCCCGCTGAACTCGATGGTCGCCATCAGGTTGCCTCGCCGGTGGCGGCGGCGATCCGGTCGCGGTACCAGAGCGCGCTCCGCTTCGGGATCCGCCGCTGCGTCTCGAAGTCGACGTAGACGATCCCGAAGCGCTGCGAGTACCCGTGCTCCCACTCGAAGTTGTCGAGCAGCGACCAGACGAAGTAGCCGCGCACGTCGACGCCGGCGGCGATCGCCTGCTCGACGGCCGCGAGATGGCGCTCGATGTAGGCGACACGGCTGGGATCCTCGACCACGTCGGCGCCGTTCCTGCGGTCGACGAAGGCGGCGCCGTTCTCGGTGATCAGGAGCGGCACGTCGCCGTAGTCGCGCTTCAGGCCGACGAGCAGCTCCGTCAACGCCCCGGGGACGACGGGCCACCCCATCGCAGTCTTGGCTGCCTCCTGCGGTACCTCGGCGAGCCCGAGCACGGAGCCGTCGTCGGACGCCGTGACGAGGTTCGGGCGGTAGAAGTTGACGCCGAGGTAGTCGAGCGGCTGCGCGATCGTCTCCAGGTCGCCGGGGCGGATCGCGTCGAGCGGGCCGAACCGCGCCTCGTAGAGCTCGAGGATCTCCGGCGGGTACGCGCCGCGGAAGATCGGGTCGAGGAACCAGCCGTTGTGGTAGCCCTCGAGCCGCCGCGCCGCCGCGCGGTCCTCGTCGCCTTCGGTGAACGGCCGCGCCACGGTCAGGTCGAGCGTGATCCCGATCCGGCCGGCTCTGCCCGTGTCCCGGAACGCACGCACGACCGTCCCGTGCGAGAGCAGCGTGTGGTGGGCGGCTCGGAGGGCGCGCGGCCAGTCGGTTGCGCCGGGAGCCTTGGTTCCGAGCGCGTAGCCGAGGAACGAGGTCACCCACGGCTCGTTGTGCGTCGTCCAGTCCTCGACCAGGTCTCCCAGACTGTCGAACACGAGCTCGGCGTACTCGGCGAAGCGGTCGACCGTGTCGCGGGACGCCCAGCCGCCATCGTCCTCGAGTGCCTGCGGCAGGTCCCAGTGGTAGAGCGTCACGAGCGGCGCGATCCCGCGCTCACGGAGCCCCTCGACCAGGCGGCGGTAGAAGTCGAGCCCACGCTGGTTGGCCGGCCCGCGGCCGTCGGGCTGAATCCGGGGCCAGGAGATCGAGAAGCGGTAGGCGCGCAGGCCGAGCGAGGACATCAGGTCGAGGTCCTCGCGCCAGCGGTAGTAGTGCTCGCAGGCCGGATCGCCGGTGTCGCCGTTGTGCACCTTGCCCGGCGTGCCTGCGAAGCGGTCCCAGATCGACTCGCCGCGGCCGTCGACCGTGGTCGCGCCCTCGATCTGGAACGCCGCCGTCGCCGCGCCCCAGGCGAAATCCTTGGGGAAGGTCATCCTTTCACCGCTCCTTTCATGATCCCGCCCACGATCTGCTTGCCGAGGATGAGAAAGACGGCGAGCAGGGGCAGGATCGAGACGAACGTGCCGGTGAGGATGAGCGCGTAGTCCGGCACGTACGCGGCGCCCGCGAGTGTCGAGACGGCGACCTGCACGGTCGGGTTGTGTGGAGTGAGCACGATCAACGGCCAGAAGAAGTCGTTCCAGGTGTTCATGAAGGTGAGCAGGCCGAGCACCGCCGCGATCGGGCGCACGGCCGGCAGGACGACGTGCCAGAAGACGCGCAGCGTGTGGCACCCGTCGACGCGGGACGCGTCGATCAGCTCGTTCGGAACCGCGGCGGAGATGTACTGGCGCATCAGAAAGACACCGAAGGCGGAGACGAGGAACGGCGCGATCACCGCCTGCAGGTGGTTGATCCAGCCGAAGTGGTTCATCTGGATGTAGAGCGGGATCACGCCGAGCTGGACCGGCACGATCATCGTCGCGATCACGACCACGAGCAGCAGCTTGCTGCCGCGGAAGTCGAGCTTCGCGAAGGCGAAGCCGGCGAGCGCGCTGAAGAAGACGACGCTGATGGTGACGATGCTCGCGACGATCGCGGAGTTGACGAGCGCCATCGCGAAGTCGACGTTGACGATCCCGGCGTTGAAGAGCCGGTCGACGTTGTCGCGGAAGTTGCCTCCCGGTGTCAGCACCGGCGGGTACGCGCCGAGCGCCGAGTTGTCGTGCGAGGCGACGACGAACGACCAGTAGAGCGGGAAGAGCGAGAACGCCGTGAGCAGGAGCAGGAAGACGTACGTCCACACGCCGCCCGCGGCGGTAGTTGCGGCGGCGCCGGCGGCCGGAGCGGGTCGCGGCGCGGGCGCGATACGTGATCGCGCTCACGAGTCCGCCGACCTGATCCTGCGCACGAGCAGGTAGTTGAGGAACGAGACGACGGCGATCAGGAGGAAGAGGCACCAGGCGATCGCGGCCGCGTAGCCGAAGTCGAACTGCGTGCCGCCGAACGCCTTCTCGTAGAGGTACATCGAGACCGTCTGGTACTGCCGGCCGGAGCCGCCTGTACTGCCGCTCTTGACCGGCTGGAAGAGGAACGGCTCCGTGAAGAGCTGGAGCCCGCCGATCGTCGAGATGATCACCGTGAAGATGATCGTCGGCCGGATCATCGGGACCGTGACGTGGATGAATTGCCGCCAGCTGCGGGCGCCGTCGACCGCGGACGCCTCGTACAGCTCGTCCGGGATCGACTGCATCGCAGCCAGGTAGAGCAGCGCGTTGTAGCCGACCCAGCGCCAGGTGACCATCGTCGAGAGCGCGACCCAGGAGGAGATGCGGCCCGCCTCCCAGTTCACGTTCTCGATCCCGACCTGGTTCAGGAGGTAGTTGACGAGCCCGTAGCGGTAGCCGAAGAGCTGGGTGAAGATCAGCGCCACCGCCACGAGCGACGTCACTTGGGGGAGGAGGATGCTCATGCGGAAGAACGTCCGCACGCGCAGGCTGCGGTTGAGCACGTGCGCGATCACGAGCGCGAGCACGAGCTGCGGGATCGTCGAGAGCACCCAGATCCCGAACGTGTTCACGACCGCGTTCCAGAAGTACGAGTCCTGCAGGAGCTCCGAGTAGTTCTGGAGCCCGATGAAGTTCGAGGTCGGCGCGAGCAGGTTGCGGTCCGTGAGCGAGACCCACGCCGTGTACAGCAGCGGGAAGATCCCGAAGATCGCGAAGAGGATGAAGAACGGCGCGATGTAGAGGTAAGGCGAGACCTTCGCGTCGACGCGCCTCAGCCGCCGGCGCGTCGCGCTCCGGCGCCGTGCCACCTGGGTCGGTGCGGCTGCAGCTCCGTCGCTCATCTCGCTCCCATCATCTCTCGCGCGAGGGGGCGTGCCGGGCCGGGAGAGGGATTCGGCCCGGCACGCCCTGCGCTCCTACGACAGCGCCTTGACGTCCTTGAGGAACTGCGCCCAGGACTTCGCGGGCGATTGCTTCTTCTGCTCGACGCGTTGGATCGCGTTCGAGGAGGCCGTCTGGATCGCCCCCTGCTGCGGGCCGATCACCTGCGGCTTCAGCCGGAGCGCCGAGGTGGCGAAGAGCTGCCCGACCGGCGCGTTGTTGAAGAACGGGTTCTTGAAGCCGGAGACCGCCTTGCTCTTCAGCAGTGCGGGCTGGCTGGGCAGGTTGCCCGTCTGCTTGAAGACGTACGCCTCGGACGCCGGCGAGGTCAGGAACTTGACCAGGTCGGCGGCCGCCGCGGCATTCTTCGACTGCGCCGGCACGGCCAGATAGGAGCCGCCCCAGTTACCGCCGGTTCCGGGCGTGAGGGCGATGTCCCACTTGCCCTTCGTGGCAGGGGCCTGACCCTGGATGTAGCCCATCATCCACGCCGGGCACGTGACGGTCGCGAAGCTGCCCTTCTTGTAGCCCGTGTTCCAGTCGTTGCTGAAGGCCGCGAAACCGGCGGACTCGCCGGCCGCGATCGCCTGCATGGTGAGGTCCCAAGCGGCCTTGACCTTCGGGTTGGACGCCACGATCACCTTGCCGCTCCGGTCGTAGTAGGCCGGATTGACCTGGCCGATCATCGCGTTGTAGACGTTGCTGCCGGAGTCGAAGAACGTGACGCCCTTCGGCGCGTTCGCCTGGAAGCGCTTTCCGGTCTGCACGAACGCCTGCCAGGTCGGCCAGAGCTTCGAGACAGCCGTCCGATTCGTCGGCAGGCCCGCCTTCTGGAACAGGTCGCGGCGGTAGCAGATCGCCAAGCTACCGACGTCCGTGCCGAGCCCGACGATCTCACCCTTGCTGCCGAGCGCCTGCTGCCACTTCCAGGGCAGCCACCGGTCCTTGAGCGCTCCTGCACCGTACTGGCGCAGGTTCACGAACCGCTGTGGGCTGAGCCTTGAACTGCGCGATGAAGCCGACCTCGATCGCCTCGACGTCGGCGGCGCCGGCGTTCGGTGGCGACGCTCTTCGCGAGATTCGAGTGGTGGACCGCGAAGTCCTGAATCGACTCCTTGATCGTCACGCCCGGATGCGCCTTCTCGTACTGCTTGTAGAGGTCGTGGTAGCCGAAGTCGCCGAAGAGGCTGATCGTCAGCGTCACCGGCTCGGCCTGGCTCTTGCCTGCAGCGGTCGTCGCGGCGTATCCCGTGCCCGCGACGGTGGCTGCGACGAGCGCCACGGCGAGGATGCGCCGGCGCCGCCTTCTCTCTGTCACCTTGCCCATCATCCGTCTTCCTCTCTGGTTGTTCCGCGAGGGAAAAGCCGTTAGGGACGTACGTCGACCCCTCAGTTCGCGCTGGCGGCCACCCCCTTCGCGGTGCTGCCGCACGACTCTCGAACGACGAGCTCGACCGGGAGCACGGAGACGTGCGGCGCCGTCTCCGTGTCGTCGATCAGCTGGACGAGCGATCTCGCCGCAGCGGCGCCGAGAGCCTGCTTGTCCTGGCGGATCGTGGTCAGCGCTGGGCTGACGAGCTCTGCGAGCTGGATGTCGTCGAAGCCGACGACGGCGATGTCGTCCGGGCAGCGAAGGCCTGCGTCCTCGATCGCCCGGATCGCGCCGACGGCCATCATGTCCGCCGCGGCGAAGACCGCGGTCGGCGGCTCCGGCAGCGCGAGCAGCGTCCCGCATCGCGGCCTCGCCGCTCTCCATGTAGAAGTCGCCCGCCGGCTCGTACTCCGGCCGCGGCGTCAGCCCGAGCTCTTGCAGCTCCGCCCGGTAGCCGAGCAGACGGTCGTGCGCCGGCTTGGTATGCGCCAGGCCGGCGATGGTGGCGATCCGGGTATGGCCCGAGGCCGTGGAGATGCCTGACCGCGACCCGGGCGCCGCCGAGGTTGTCCGAGGCGACGTAGCTCGCGCGATCGCCGGCGAGCGCCAGGTCGACCGCCACGACGGGCGTGCCCGAGGCGATCAGCTTCTGCAGCTCCGGCTCCTCCGCATCGTCGACGGCGAGGACGACCACTCCGTCGACGCCGTGGTGGCGTGCGCGTCGCGCGTAGGCATGCGGACCACGTCCGGATCCCGGCTGCTCGTGCGCGAAGAGGAGGACGTCGTAGCCGTCCGCCCCGAGCGAGTGCTTCAGGCCGACGAGCACCTCGAGGAAGAACGGGTGCTGGAGGTCGGGATTCGACTCGCCCGTGAAGAGAATCACGCCGATGAGCTGCGATCGCCGCTTGACCAGCGTCCGCGCCGCCGCATTCGGGGTGTAGTCGAGCTTCCGCGCCCACGCGAGCACCCGCAGGCGCGTCTCGGCGCTCACGTCCGAGTAGCCGTTGAACACGCGCGACACCGTCGCCACCGACACGCCACTTCGCGCCGCGACTTCCCGAATGGTCGAAATCCTCGTCTCCTTTGTTCCGAAAACGTTTCCGGAACTCTATGCATGTTCGATCGAAAAAGTCAATGACCTGGCCATGTCATTCTCCGAAACCGTTTTGGACAATTGCCGCCTTTGAGCGCGTACAGAGACTCCGTGTCAGCGCCTCACGGCGCCAGCAGCGACCGCGACTCGGCCCGCGCATCGCGCCACCACACGAGCTCGTACGTGTGCAGGCCGACCCAGACGGCGGTGACGAGCGCCAGAGCGGCGATCGCCGGGACGATCGTCGCAATCGGGATCAGGAGCACGAGTGCGAGGGCGGCCACGAAGCGGCCGCGGCTCAGCCTCGGCCGTCCTTCGACCCGCCACCGGATCGCCGAGTACGTGAGCAGGTAGAGCGCGCTCCCGCCGCAGAGCGCAAAGGCCGCGACGGAGTCGAGCTCCTCGCCGACGTGTGCGATCACGGTCTTCATCGCGAAGGCGAAGAGCACGATGCCGACGATCATCGGGAAGTGCGCGTACGCGTAGACGTCACGGGCGAGCGCTACGCGCTCGGCGCCCTCGCGGTTGCGGAGCGTTTGCTCGCCGCGGATCGCGAAGAAGTCGAAGTAGGCGAGCCAGAACGAGGTGGCGATCAGGAGGCCGAGGACCGCTGCCACGACCTCGCGCGGCCCGATCGCGATGCCGCTGGCGCCGATCCCGATCGAGATGAAGGCCTCACCGAGCGCGATGATCACAACGAGGCCGTAGCGCTCCGTGAAGTGCGACGGATACAGGCGCCAGCCCGCTGACCCGGACACGACGCCGCCGACGTAGGTGCAGGTGAGCGCCGCGAGCCAGAGCCAGATTTGCGCACCGTCCGTGAAGCCGGCGACGAGGATCAGGGTCGCGCCGCCCAGCATCCACGGAGCCAGGCGCAGCACCGCCCGCAGCAGGTCACGGCTGCCGCGGCCGGCCAGTGCGTAGAGCGCGGCGTGCATGGCGCAGACGACGAAGAACGCGGCGCCGAAGAGCACGCCCTCGCCCTCGAAGACCTCCGGCACCACGAGCGCTGCGACGAACATCGCGATCAGCGCGACGAGGAGCGCCGCGCCGACGACACTCTCCTCGGGGTCGACGACGTTCGTCAGCCAGGCGTAGGCCGCCCACGCCCACCAGAGCGCGGCCAGCACGAGCACGCCGCGGCCGATCCCGGCAAAGGTCGGATCGTCGGCGAGCAGCGTCGCGACCTGCGTGAACGCGAACACGAAGACGAGATCGAAGAAAAGCTCTCGCGGAGTGACACGGTGCTCCTGGTCGACAGCCGTGGCCGGCATCCTGGCGACGTTACCCCGCGCTTTGGGAGTGGCCAAGCGAGTGCCCCACTAGAATCGACAGCCCGTCTTGGGGACTCGACCCAGGGAGGTGACCCGTGCCTCGAACCGGATTCATCGACCACATCGGCATCGGCGTTCCGGACCTCGCCGCGACCAAGCAGTACTACGACGAGCTGATGTCCATCCTCGGACTCAAAGAGTGGTTCGAGACGGGCCCCGGCGGACCACTCAACTACGGGCCGGACGGTTCCCAAGGCTCACAACTGTTCTTCTACCAAGCCGAGGAGCCAGGAACGTACTCACGCAGCCACACGGGTCTTCATCACCTCGCGTTCCTGGTCGCGAGCAGAGCGGTCGTCCGAGAAGCGCACCAGTGGGCTCTTACCAAGGACGCCATCGTGCTCGACGAGCCGGGCGAATTCCCCCAGTACGGGGAGCACTGTTTTGCGACCTACTGGCTCGATCCTCATGGATTCAAGCTCGAGGCGGTTTGCCACAGCCCCGAAGAGGGCTAGGCAGCCTCAAACGGCCGTTGCGCAGCGCCCTCGACCTATGTGATGCACGCCTCGACCGCAAGCTCGTCGTCGGGGTCCGGTACGTCCTCCCACGCCAGCACGACGTTCCCGACCTGGCTCCGGTCGCCGCGGACGACGCCATAGTCGAGGGCAAGAGCGCTCGCCGCGTCCGCATCCGCCGCGAAGAGGACGGTCACGGCACTGCTCGGCAGGCGCAGCCGCACCGCCTCCGACGCGCCCTTGGCGACGCCGCCGCGCACCGGGCTCGTCTCGGCGAGCCGCGCGAGGCAGGGTTGTACGGCGGCAAGCGTGGAGCCCTCCGCGTCGTCTCCGCCGTCGCCGCAGCCGCCTGCGACCAAGAGGATCAGGGCGGCGACAGTCTCCCGTTTCATGCGCATCGGTCCTCCGAGCCCAAGACCGGTCGTCACGCACCCGTGTACCCGACAGGCGCCCGCCGAAATCCCATGCGGCGCGGCGTCACCGCCTCCTAGGCGGCAACGATGGAGCGGTGTACCCTCGATCGCGAGCGCCGCAGCGTTGGAGCCGCGCCCCATGGAGGGCGGACACAATGGTCGATCAATCGAAGGTGAGCTCGGGATTCGACGTCGAGTTCCTGATGACCGAGGAGTTCATCCGGTACTTCCTGCTCTGCTCGCTCGACACGGGCTCGATCCCGTGGGCGTCCGAGGCGAGCGGCACGAGCGGGACGCCGCCCGTGCCGTACCGGACCGTGACGATCATCCATCCTCCGCACGAACTCCAGGATCGCCGGCTCTACCCGGTGTTCCCCGAGTTCGAGGGTCACGAGCACGCGCATCTCGATCTCACGCCCGCCTACTCGACACAGGCGGAGGAGCTGCAGGTCACGATCCTCGCCGACGACCCGCGCGGCGCCGACATCTCCGTACGCGTGTTCCCGGCCGTCATCGACACTCTCGTCACGCCGCCGACCGTGCGGGTCGACGGTATCCCGATCGACCTCGCCCTCGGCTTCAGGGTCGTCAGCACCCCGCGCGCCGACGGTCTCCTCGGCGACATCGGGATCGAGCTCGAGCTCGTCGACGTCTCTGGCCCGCTGATCGATGCCATCGAGTCGCTGCTGAGCGCGCCCGACCCGCCGCCGCTGCCCACGAGAGCGGACATCCTCGCCCAGCTGAAGTCCACGATCGACCGGCGCGTTCCCTTCGCCCTCTCGGGTGGCGGTGCGCTTCAGCGCATCGAGACGCGCACCTTCACAGGCGACCCGGCTCGGCCCCCCGCGATCGGTGTCTATATCGACCTCGCCCTTCGGAGCGGGCCCGCGCCGACCGACTTCTTGACGACCGTGCGCGGCGACATCGCCCTCGCGCAGAACTTTCTCGAGCCCGGGATGAAGATGGCTTTCGCGTTCCCACCCGAGACGTTTGCACTGCTGAGCGACGATCTCACGTTCAAGATGGCGAGGCCGAAGCCCAGCGACCCCACCGAGTACTACTACCCAGCTGCTGGACGGCGACGACCAGATCGCCGTCGTCAAAGACATCACTGTGCGGCCGGAGGTCGCGCAGTCGCCGAACGCGCCGGCCGTGTTCACGAACACACTCGTCATCGACGTCCATGGCGAGTACGCGGTCGAAAATTGGTTCGACCCCGACTTCCATTTGCGGCTCGCCCTCCGTCCCGAGACGGGGCCGCGCGGAGTGTTCGACTTCGACATCGACATCGACCTCAGTCTGAGCGCCACGGCGACGCTGTCGGCACTCTTCGTCGGACTCGCTATCTCCGTCTTCCTGCCCCAGCTCGGCATCCCGCTGACCTTCCTGACGGTCATCGCGATCAAGGCCGTCGAGCACTTCGGTGCCGAGGCAGCCGGCTCCGCCATGACATCGGAAGGAGGCACGACATCCTTCCTCGACACCTTGCCGCACAAGCTCGTGGTGGAGCAGCGGCGCTGGGATCCGCTCTACTTCACAGACCACCGCGTCGAGACGGGAGACGTCGACGACGCTCGTCAACTCCGACGGATTCGCGATGGCCGCGAACGAGCTTTTCCTCGGGCGGCGGACGCGGCCCCTCGCGAGCATGGTGATCCGCAGCGAGACTCGTGCGGCTGACGGAACAGTCGACGGGCTCGTCTATCGGGCGTCTGATCTCGGGCCCTACCTGACGACGGACACCGTCCCCGACATCGAGTGGGTCGCAGCCGCCGTCGATCGGATGCCCCACACCGGACTCCTGCCGCCCGTCGCGGACATCGAGTCACATCGGGTTGGTCTGACGCTCCAGCAAGTGCACGACCGTATCGACGCCGGCGACCGCCACGTCGCCGATCTGGACTACCTGCCAGCGAAGGTGGACGTCATCGCACACCAGGTCTTCCAGATCCTCGCCGTCTCTCGCACCGAGACCGACGAGGCGCCGGGCATCGCGCGCCGCCTTCTCCGCGCCGAATACCGAAGCCAGCACGCCGCCACCCTGCGCCCTCAGGCAATCTCCGAGCTGCAGGCCGAGCTCGGACGCGCTCCGACCGAGGACGAAATCCGGGCGCGCATCGACAAGATCGTCATCGATGCCACAGAGCCGGGAGTCGCCGGCCGAGCTCGAGTCGAGCGGGACCGACGCTTGACGTTCGACTTGGAGCCGAGTGAGTTCGCTGCGCTGCAGCGCAGCGGGGTCCTGACTCTGGGTCGCGATCAGCTCGAGATCCGGACCACGCGCGGCGGCACGGTGTACTACCGCGACTACGAGCGTCCGTTCGAACCCGGCACGCCGACCCACGACAACCTGCTGTCGCTGCCGCGCTACAAGCACGTGGATGTCTGAGCCGGCTCGGTACGCAGCCTGCTCCGTCTCGCGTGGCGCGCTCGACGCGGCTGAGCCGTTCACGTACGCGGTGGGCCTCCTAGACGACGATGCGCACGAGTTCGCAGCCGCCTCGACGAGCTCCGGAAGAGCTAGAGAGTGTCTTTGAGTGTTCGAGTGAGGATCGTCGGATGTGCGAGCGCCATCGAGGCCGTGCTCGCAGGTCGCTAGCCCAGTGTGGTTTAAAGACCCACAGCCGGCACAAGCAGGGTGCGTCTCACTCCTCCGGAGCTCCAACTCACCTCCGCGTTCCCGCGCGCATCGACGCGAAGGACCGGGCGCACGGCATTTTCGGCGATCGAGATAGACGCCCGTACCGTTTCGGCAAGACCAAGCAGTCCTGCCGCCAATAACAGTAAGACTACGCTGCCTCTCCACATCGCCCGGAGTCGAGTACCCAGCCGCCAGCACACAGAAACGCGGACGAGCATTCCAACGTGCTACTCGATCCTGGGCGGCCCGAGGTCCATCGCGCCGGCCGCGCTCCAGCGCGACCCTTGGCGTTCGTGCGGTTATCCAGAACGCCTGCGGCGAAGGTATGCAACGGCGGCTAGCGCCACGATGACGATGATGACAATCCAAAGCCAGGTCGACACAGGGATCCTTTCGTTAGCGGCGTGCGGACTCTACGGCGAGCAGGCGGGTGGTTGCAACTGCGCAGCCAAGGCTTCCCAACAAGACGGAAGCCCCGCCCTAGCAGGACCGGCTGAAGACTCCGCGCTTCGGCCTACGTGTCGAGCATCGGAGAGCCAGCTCAGCGCGCTGAGGCTGGGGATGAAGCAGTACTCGCCGCCGCGGTTGACCACGAACGCGGGCAGCTCTGTCAGGCGTCGGCGGATGGGCCGTCTGGGAATGGTGAACTGGCCGCTGCCGTCGTTCGGGCCGACCAGTCACGCCGAGACTGTGGCCTCTGGCTCTGCCGCCGTCGGTTTGCTTGGCAGGCGGCGGGTGAACATGAGGGAGAGGAGCGCGAGCAGCGCCACCGCGAGCATCGCCTTTTTCAATGCTTCCAGCTGGGCGTCGGCGTAGTCGGCCGTCACTGCGTCCGCCTCGGCAGGGCTGAGCCCGGCCGAGATCGCAACGGCGTTCGCCTGCTCGGTCGTGACGATCTCGATCCCCTGCTGGGTCGCCGCCGTGATTTCCGCCCGCACGGGTTCGGAGAGCGCGGGGTTCTCGGCGATGCGATCCTGGAAGCCGGTCAGCAGGCCGGTAAGCAGGACGGAGCCGATGAGGGCGGTGCCGAGCGAGGCGCCGAGGTTCTGGGCGGTGCCTTGGAGGCCGCCCGCCTCGTTCGTCTTCTCGGGCGGGGCCGAGGACATGATCACGTTGCCGAGCTGCGACATCATCAGACCGGCGCCGACGCCGAACAGTGCAAGCGAGAGCTTGAACCCGGTCTCGTTCAGTTCAACGTCGATCGTGCCGACGAGAACGAGGCCTGCGATCACCATTGCAGCGAGGCCGACCTGCACGATGAGCCTCGGCGCCAGCCGGACTGCGAGCTTGGGGCCGGCGAGCGCGGCGATCAGCATCGTCAACGACATCGGCAGCAGCCGCTTGCCCGTCTCGAACGCGTCAAGCCCGAGGACGACCTGCAGGTAGACCGGAAGGACGAAGAAGGTGCCCATCAGCACCAATTGCTGCGACATCAGCGTCGCCAGACCCGCACGCAGCGACTCGATGCGCAGTAGTGCACGGTCGAGCAGCGCGTCCTGACCAAGCCGCTCTCGCCGTTCCTCCCATGAGCCGAAGAACCAGAGAAGGAACACGCCGCCGACGATCAGAAACGGCACGAGCGAGAACCCGAGCGGGGTGATCTCATGGCCTCCGATGGTCGGCGCGTCGAGTGGCTGCAGCCAGCCCCACTTACTGCTCTGCAGGATGCCGAAGACGATCAGGCCAAGGCCTGCGGCCGACAGGGCCGCGCCGACGAAATCGAGCCGCGGCGGGTGGTCAGGTCGTGGCGCCGGCTGCATCCGCCTGCGCACGAGCAGGATCGCGAGGACGATCACGACCTCGCCGACGAACACGAGCCGCCACGAGTAGTAGGTCGTCACCCAGCCACCGATCACCGGGCCGACCGCGATCGCCGCTCCGGCGACACCTCCGATGATCCCGTAAGCGAACGCCCGATCCGTCCCCTGATAGTTCGCCGCAGCCAGAGCGGCGATGGCCGGGATCACCAGCACCGCGCCGAGACCTTCGATGAGCGACCAGCCGAAAAGCAGGACGTACAGGTTCGGGCTCAGTGCGGTCGTCAACGAACCAAGCCCATACACCGCGAGACCGATAGCGAAGGCACGGTCGCGACCCCAGATGTCGCCGAGCTTCGCCCCTACCAGCATGAACGCCGCCATCACCAACGTGTACGCGGTGATCGCCGCCTGCACGCCCGTCACGGTCGTATCGAGGTCGGCCACGATCTGCGAGATCGAGACGTTCATCACGCTCGAGTCCAGCACCATCACGAACTGCGCCGCCGCGAGGATGATCAGGGGAAACCAACGGCGCACCAGGCGAATCTACTTCCTCGGCATCGCTTAGGTAAGCCCCTATCGCCAGAAGTTGCCGCCCGCCCGGCCGGGCGAGGTCAGCACAAGCGAAAGGCCCTGTTTCCGGGCCTTTCCGAGTGGTCCTAGCTGGGCATCTCTCAAACCCTCCGTCCCGGAGCCCTCAGCCGATCCGCTCCGCCAGCTCGACGATGATCCCCTCCGGGCCGCGGACGTAGCAGAGTCGATAGATGTCTTCGTAGTTCTCCACCTCTCCACCTCGGGTCCCTCGAAAAAAATCTGTCCGAACGACGCGGTAGGAGCTCATCGTGGGTGGGGCGGTCAGCCCGAAGACGCAGCTCGCGGAGGCGAGGACGATCTTCAGCCGAGCGCTTGTCGGCGTCGACGGTTCGCCGGAGTCGTTCGAAGCCTACGCCAAGATTTTCCACCGTCCCGCGCATCCCGACTCTAGTGGCTCGGCGTTCCAGAGGTCCCGCTGCTCTCCGAGGACGTCGCCGCGTCGGTTTGAGGGAGGCCGCCTGTCGAGCGGATCGTCTCCGGTTCGTGTTCGCGGGCGGGGCCGAACAGCAGCCAAAGCGCTCCTCCAACGACGGCCCCAACGAGCGGCCCAACGAGGTAGATCCAGAGGTCACCGAAATCGCCGTTGTAGAACACCGGGTCGAGTGATCGCGCAGGGTTGAAAGATCCACCAGACGCGGGGCCGATCGCGTCGGCCGCGGTGAAGATGAAGAGCCCGATCAACAGAGGCGCCATGACACCCTTCCAGGGTGCACGGTCGTCCGTCGCGACGGTGCAGATCACCATGACGAAGAGGCCGGTCGCAATCAGCTCCAAGACGAGCGCCCCTCCGTTCGAGATGCCGAGTCCAGGAGCGGTGTCGAGCGCGTCGACCGCATCCCCGGAGTACACGGCGGCTACCGCGAGAACGGCGACGAAGCCTCCGACCAGCTGCGCAATCCAGTAGGGGACCACCTCCTTGACGGGGAACTTCCGCGCCACAGCGAGACCGAGGGATACGGCTGGGTTGAAGTGGCCACCCGACACGTGTCCGAGCGCCGCGATCGCAAGCGCGAGGCCGAGTCCGAATGCAAACGCAATCCCAAGGTTGCTTATTGCCCCGCTGCCAAGGTCAACGGAAACGGCGATTGCATTGAAGCCGAGGAAAAAGAACAGAAATGTCCCAAGCGCCTCCGCTCCGAGGCGCAGACCGATCGTCGACGAATCCATCTCACTCTCCTTTCTTGACGAGAGCGCGGCCGCTGCGCCGAAGTGTCGATGGCACAGGAACGCCTGCCGGCGCGTCCAAGTTCGCCCATGCTTTCACAGCTGCGTCGAGACGCGCCGTTGCTCAGCCTGAAAAGGCTTGCAAGTCGTCCGGGGGCTAGATGAGCCTCCACATCATCCGGAGGCCTGCGCTCGCGCTCTTGCGAAACGTCACGAGCGCCACAACTGCGAGACCGGCGGCGGCCAACGGCACGAGCGACCGGAACTCGGCTTGCAGCGCGTTGAGATCGTCATCGAGACGCTGCCGCTCGGCGGCGATCTCTTTCCGGATCCCCGCAATATCGGGCTTCTCAGACATGGCCCTCGAACGTCTCCAGCGTCCGGGCGGCCTCCTCGAGTGCCTGCGCGGGCGTCGGCGGCGACGCCTTGCGAACGAAGCGCACCGCCAGGAATGCGGCGATTGCCGCGGCGAGGAACAAGATTCCTGCCACGATCAGCAGTGACAGCCAGAGCGAGATGGTCTCGCTGAGCCCCGCCGCGAGCGCGGCAAAGGCGAAACCGATTGCGTAGACGAGCAGAACCCCCGCGCCGGCCCCGAGGCCTGCGCCTGTCCCGATCGCCGTCGCCTTCTGTTTCCCCTCGAGCTTGGCAAGCTCGACGTTCAGCCGCGCGAGGGACAGCGTGCGCTTCTTTACCGCCTTGGCCCGTGTCAGCACGCCGAACATAGCCTGAGTAAACCCCTGCACGTGGGCATTTGCAACCGCGTCTCCGACGAGTCGCAAGCGATGCAGGAGGCGTGACTCCGCTGAAGGAGGTGTGGCCGATCGTTGCGAACGTCATTAAGACGCCCGCCGGGTCGGTTTCTCGATAGCGGGCGAATCCTCCGGAGCGAAGGTCGGCGGCCGCGACCAGCCAATCGCTCGTCTGGGCGAGCGTGCTCTCGCATAAGCGCGCGGCCGCCTCTCGAGATGCGGGTCGACGGCCCAGCGGTGCGGAACTGGGAAGAAACAAGAAGACAAAAACCCCCGCAAACGGGGGCTTTTGATGGGCGGTACTGGGCTCGAACCAGTGACCCCCAGCTTGTCGAGCTGGTGCTCTCCCAACTGAGCTAACCGCCCTTGTGGGGGTGCATCCTACCTCACGTCGGGCAGGCATCCAGCCGTTCTCGCTCGTCCGCGAGGGCGATCGTGCGGAGGAGGATTCCCACCGGGCGGTCGACATGGCCGGAGAGCGCCGCCTTCGTTGGATCGCGGTAGGTGGCCGACGCGGCCGGGGTCGCCACGGTGACCTCCGCCTTGCCGCTGGCGGGCACGCACACCTCCACGAGCCGATCGATGGACGTGTTCGGCGGTATCTCGGCGCGCCAGCGACCAAGGTTGGAGCTGATGGTCACAGGGCGCGGTTCGATCGGGTCGGGCGACGTGGTCGCGATCGTCAGGAAACGCCGCAGCGCCGTCTTCTGACCCGGCTCGGCGAAGACGGTGATGGTCGCGGGCCGGTGCGGCCGCGTCCAGCCGTCGGGATAGATCCCGTCGGTGAGCCAGGCCGCTCGCCATGGCCGCTCGGTGTCGAACACGTAGGCCTCGCGGTCGTAGACGATCCACTTGCCGGCGAGCCGGAAACGCACGTCGGCGCCGTACACGAACGCGAACCGCGTCTCCGGCACGTCGAGGGCGGCGCCGGTTCGCGGATCGAAGCTCTCGCGCCAGTGCTTCGCCCCCTTCAGCGACATGTCGGCCATCGTCTCGACGGCACTCTCGTTCCAGAACTCGACGTCCCACCAGTAGCCCTGGCCGGCCCACCAGTCGGGGCCTCCGACCGGGTACTTCATCACCGTGACGCGGCCGGTCGGGCCGACGTTGCGGTCGACCCAGTTGAAGACGATGCCCTGGTCGAGCGTCACCGGCAGGCCGTTCGTGCCGTTGACCGCGAACAGGCGGTCGAACGCGTAGACGGTCTCGAGCGGCAGCGCGAGCGTCGCGATCGCGGCGACGGTGACGACGGCGGCTCGCCAGGGCACGAACGCCTTCGCAAGCAGAAGCGCCTGCGCGGCGACGAGTGCGGCGAGCACGAGCAGCACGTGCGCCCAGCGGGTCGTCGTCGCGAGCTCGAGCAGCTTGTTGTTCAGGATCGCGACCGGCGAGTCGACGTTGAGCTTCTCGTACAGGGCGAGCGGCGCGGACGCGAATCCGACAGCCGCCACGCCCGTCGGGACGAGCAGCGCCCACCAGCGCGGCCACTGCCGCGACCCGACCGCGGCGGCAAGGCCGAGCAGAACGATGGGAACGACGTAGAAGAGGTAGCGGTCCTTCACGAGCCCAGCCCCGAAGCGCTGGTTGAAGGAGGCGACCTGCAGCGTCACCAGCAGGAGCGCCGTGCAGCCGACGACGGCGAAGGCGCGCTCGGGCTCGATCGTCGACGGGCGGAGGCGGTCGACGAGCCAGCCGACGCCGACGATGAAGGGCAGGATCGCCAACCCGAGCGCGAGCAGCGCCAGGTGCTCGAACGCCAGCTGGAAGAGCCCGAAGTCGAGCCGCACGTTCTCGGCTGTGACCGAGTAGGAGCCGAGCAGCTCCGCGCCTTTGCCGATCGCGATGGCACCGAGCACGACGAGCAGAACCGCGCCGAAGAGGAGGACGAAGGGACGCCGAGTCCGCCAGAGGTTGGCCGGTGCGCCGCGCGGCGTCGCGTCCAGCATCGCCTCGACGACGACCGCGACGACCAGCACGCCCAGCAGCACGATGAACTGCGTCCGGGCGAGCACGGCGATGCCGATCGCGACGAGGGCGAGCAGGTCCGTCGCCCACCACTTGCGCGCCACGGCATGCGTCAGGGCGAGCAGCGCCCAGCAGAAGGCCGGATAGGCCACGACCTCGGTGAGCAGGAAGGACGAGAGCACGACCCATGGAACGGCCACGCTCAGCGCGCCGGCCCAGAGCGAGATCAGCCGCCCGAGCCCGATCCTGCGCGCGAGCAGGAAGACGGGAATCGCGGCCGTCGCGATCAGGAACGCGTTCAGCCGGTGAGCGCCGGCGAAGCTCGCCGGGACGTTGCCGTCGCCGTACAGCGGCGAGATCAAGATGGGATAGAGCTGGTTGACGTTGGAAACCAACTCCCCGTGCAGGCGCGGCAGCAACGAGCCGGTCTGCGCCACGGAGACCGCGAGCCGCTCGTAGTAGAGCTCGTCCGTCATCACGAACCAGTTCTTCACGCGCGTCGTCGCGAGCGAGAGAACCCAGCCGAGGAAGAGTGCGACGGCGACCACCGAGGCGCCGTCGACGAGGTAGCGCGACCGCATCGGCGGCCACGATAGTCGATCTCAGCCGAGGAAGCGGAGAGGATCCACCGGGACGCCGCGCCGCTCGACCTCGAAATGGAGGTGTGTGCCGGAGCAACTACCCGTGCAGCCGGCGAGCCCGACCCGTTGCCCTCTGCGGACATGCTGCCCCGGACGGACTCGAACGGACGAGAGGTGCGCGTACAGCGCCGTATAGGGGCCGGGCAGATCGAGGATGACGACCTTCCCGTAGCCCTCGTAACCCGAGACGTACCCCGTCTTCTCGACCCTCCCCGCGAGCACCGACCGCAGCCGGAGCGTCCGCAGCATGCCGATGTCGATCCCGTCGTGGCGGTGGCTACCGCGCCACTCGCCGAAGCGCGCGGTGACGGTGCCGCTGGCGGGCCAGACCATCTGGAGACGCGCGGCGCTGTCCGGACGTGCCGAAGCCGCTGGTGCGACGGCGAGAGAGGCGAGCAGGACGACGAGCGCGCTCCGCAAAGGGAGCGTTCGTGTCATGGGCAGGGCGCAACGTAGTCCGGGCCTCCGGACCTGCCATCACTCGTCTGGGGGAGATGCCCCTACCCCAAGTAGGGAAACGGGTCGATCGGGACGCCGTTCTTGCGCAGCTCGAAGTGAAGGTGCGTGCCCGTGCAGGAGCCCGTGCAACCGGCCTGCCCGATCGGCTCGCCGGCCTCCAGCCATTGGCCAGGGACGACCTGCGCGACCGAGAGGTGCGCGTAGAGGAGCGAGTAGCCGCCGCCGATGTCGAGCGTGACGACGTTGCCGTAGCCCTCGTAGCCGGTCAGCCAGCCGGCGGCCGTGACCGTTCCGCTGGTTGCGGCCCGCACGTCGAGCGAGCGCAGGATGCCGACGTCGACCCCGAGGTGCATCCGGCCCCAGCGGGGGCCGTAGCCGTCGGTCATCGTCCCGTCGGCGGGCCAGTCGAGCGAGAGCGGCTCGATGTGCTCGAGGTAGACGTCGAGCGGGCCGTCGGGGACGGCCTGAGCCGGAGCGGCGAGGACGAGCATGGCGAGCAGCGCGGCAAGCGCGCCCAGTGGGGGCCGAACGAGCAAGCGCGGGAGGGTACCAGGCCCGGCCGGACGCCACGGCTGTGACTCAGAAGATCTCTGGGCACCAGGGCTTGGGCGCGCCCGTCTGGAAGAGCGCGTCGGCACGGGCCGCGCCGCCCTGCTTCAGCTCGCGCGCCACGCCCGCGTGCACGAGCTCGGCGAAGCTGAAGCCGCCCAGGTACGGGCCTGCAAGCTCGCCGACAGCGAGCGCGATGTCTGGTTCGTCCTCTGTTCGCTCGGCCGCGCCCGCTGCGATGCGCCAGCGGCCGGTGTTTTCGGGCAGGAACGCGTCCTCGACCTCCAGCACGACCGTGCCGTCGCCGCCGTACGCCCGCGCCGAGAGCGCCGCGCCGACGTCGACGAGGCGCACCCAGAGCCCGTCGCCGACGCGCAGCTGCATCCGGCGCGGATAGACAAGCTGGTGGACGAGCGGGTGGTCGATCGGGAGCAGGTACGCCTTCAGCGTCGCTTTCCAGTCCATGTCGAGGAGCACCCGCCAGAGCTCGCGGGTGGCGACCGGGCCGTCGGCGACCGCCTCGATCACGTCGACGTGGCCGGCCGCGGCGCCGCCTTCGAACTTCGAGTGGATCCGGTAGAGCGCGTAGCCGGCAGGCTCGCCGTCGAGCTCGAGCACGAGCGCGTTCTTCTCGCCTCCGCCCTGCCGGCGCTCCGGCGGGTCGGGAAGGTTCCGCGTCGCCCACCACGTGTCGGTCCGGCGGAACATGCCCGGCGTGCGCAGCCGGACGCGGTCGTAGATCGCGGCGAAGACGTCCTTCGACTCCTCCCGCGGGACGAGGCGCACCGTGGCGCGCTCGTCGGGCGGCTCCAGCAGGGCGGCGTACCCGCTCGGCAGCGCCATCTCGGCGGAGAGCGAGGCGAGGCCGTAGCCGTACCGGCGGTAGATGACCTCCTCCGAAGCCCAGAGGGCGGCGACCGGCTCCCCGCGCTCGCGGATGTCCTCGAGCTGGGCGCGCATCATCTCCGTCAGGATGCCTCGACGACGGTGCGTCGGCAGGACGCCGACGACGGTGACGCCGCCGCACGGAACGGTGCCGCCGGGAACCGTCAGCTCGAACGGGAACGCGCCGGCGCCGCCGACGATCCGGTCGCCGTCGAATGTCGCGTGCATCCGCTCGAACGGCAGGTTGCTCGAGAACCGCTGCGCGGACTCGTCGTCCGGCGGCCAGCCTCCGAAGTAGTGGCCGATCGCGCCGACGGCGCGCTTGAACTCGTCCAGGTCGGCAGTCGGGCGGATGTCCCAGGCCATCGCACTAGAACACCTCCGGGCAGTAGGGCGGCAGGTCGGTGCGGAAGAGCAAGGTCGCGGCCTCTGCCGCGCCGTCGCGCCGCTCCGAGGCGCGGCCCGAGTGGACGAGGCGATGGAAGTCGAAGGCGCCGAGATATGCGGCCGCGAGGTCGGCGACGTCGAGCGCGAGGTCGGCCGTGTCCTCGGTGCGGCCGGCATCGTCACCGACTCGGTACCGGCCCGCGTTCCACGGGCAGAGCTCGTCGGTGACCTCGAGCACGATCGCCTCTCCGGGCTTGTAGGAACGGGCCTTCAGGGCGGCGTCGAGGTCGACGAGGCGCAGCCAGAGCGCGTCGCCGAGCCGCAGGCCGAGCGCGCGCGGGTCGCGGACGCTGAGGAAGAGCGACGACGCCGGATCGAGGCTGAAGACGTCGACCTTGACCGTCAGGTCGATCGCGTGGAGGAAGCGCCAGACCTCGCGCTCGACGGCCGCAGAGGTCGCCATCGCCTCGGCGACGCGCACCTCGCCTTTGGGGAAGCCGTCCTCCCACTCGCCCTTGACGCGATAGGTCGCATAGCCCTCGGCGGTCCCTTCGACCTCCGCGACGGCAAAGAACTTCTGGCTCGCTCCGCGTCGCCATTCCTTCGGATCGGCGAGCCGCAACTCCTTCCACCACGTCTCGGAGCGCGACAGCATCCCCGCCCTGCCGGCGCGGACACGGTCGTACACGCCAGGAAAGAGCCGGAACGCCTCGTCGGCGTCGGTCAACCTGACGGTCACGCGCGACGCGTGGTCGTCCTTGAGCGCAAACCGCCTCGGATCGGACTTCGCGAGGATGCCGGGTGCGGCGGTGCCGTAGCCGAAGCGCCCGTAGATCGATGCCTCCGAGGCCCAGAGCGCCGCGATCGGCTCGCCCCAGCTACGAACGTCGTCGAGCTGGCGGCGCATGAAGTCGCGCAGGATCCCGCGTCGCCGGTGCGACGGCAGGACGCCGACCCAGGTCACGCCGGCGCACGGCAGCTCCCCGCCGGGAATCGAGAGGTCGAAGGCGTAGGCCGCGGCAAGACCGACGGGACGGCCGGCGTCGTACGCGGCAAGAGCCCGCGAGACCGGCATGAGCTGCCGCTCGCGGTTCCACTCGTCGTCCTCGACCTCCTCGCCGAATGCGGCCTGGGCCGCCTCCATCGCGGCGCGCAGCTCGTCCTCGGCCGGGGGCCTGATCTCGATCGTCATGACCCGATTAGATCAGGAGGGCGCGGGGTGACGTCGCTCGTCGCCGGGCTGCGGTGCTCGTTCCGAGGCAAGGACGCAGGGAGCCCGCGGGCTGGTAGCCCGTGAGCGACCGAGGACGCAGCATCGGGGCGAGCACCGCGGCCCGGCGGCTCAGCCGGCGTTGCGCCGCGCCCTCCTAGACGATCTTCTCGAGCGGGGCGTAGTCGAGCATCAGCTTGCGCTCGCTGCCGTCGCTCGCGAAGCGGACGGTGACGACGCCGCCGGGCTCGATCCTCGTGATCACGCCCTCGCCGAGGGTGCCGTGGCGGACGCTGTCGCCGGTCGAGAGCGCAGGGTGGTCGGCGCGCGGAGCGATGTCCCGCGTCTGCGCCGGCGTGCCGTAGCTGCGCCACGAGGACGGGCGCAGCCGTTCGCGCTCGACGTGGCGGTCGGGCAGCTCGTCGAGGAAGCGCGACGGCAGGTGGCTCGTCGTGCGGCCCCAGAGCAGGCGCGACGACGCGTGCGTCAGCGTCAGCTTCTCCTCCGCCCGCGTCAGACCGACGTAGAAGAGGCGCCGTTCCTCCTCGACGCCCTGCTCCTCGATCGAGCGTGCGCTGGGAAAGATCTCCTCCTCGACGCCGACGACGAAGACGGCGCGGAACTCGAGCCCCTTCGCGTTGTGGATCGTCATCAGGGTCACGTTCGACTGCTCCTCGCCGAGCGCATCCTGGTCGGAGTAGAGCGAGATCTCCTGCAGGAAGCCGGACAGCGTCGGCTCCTCCGCCTGCTGCGCATACTCGCGGGCGCCGTCGACGAAGGCCTCGAGGTTCTCGATCCGCCCGCGCGCCTCGATCGTCCGCTCGGCCTCGTAGGCCTCGAGCGTGCCCGAACGCTCGAGCACGGTCTGGAGCAGCTCCGGCACCTCCTCTTCCTGCGCCGCCGAGCGGAGCGAGTCGAGCAGGTTCTTCAGGCTGGTGACGGCCTTGACGGCAGCGGTGCCGAGACCGGCCTCGGAGGGGAAGTCGAGCGCCTCGTAGAGCGTCCGGTTGTGCGAGTCGGCGTACGACACCAACCGCGAGATCGTGGTGTCGCCGATGCCTCGCTTCGGCCGGTTCGCGATCCGCATCAGGCTGACGGCGTCGTCCGGGTTGTCGAGCACCTGCAGGTAGGCGATCGCGTCCTTGACCTCGGCGCGCTCGTAGAAGCGCGGCCCGCCGATCACCTGGTAGCCGATCTGGTGCAGCCGCAGCGTCTGCTCGAGCACGCGCGACTGTGCGTTCATCCGGTAGAAGACCGCGATCTCGCTGCCGGAGTAGCCCTCCTCGACGAGGCCGGCAATCTGCGCGGCGACGTAGCGCGACTCGGACTGCTCGTCCTCGACCTCGACCACCCGGACGGGGTCGCCGTCGCCGAGCTCCGACCACAGCCGCTTCGGCTTCCGCTCGCTGTTGTGGTCGATGACCGCGTTCGCGGCCTCGAGGATCGCGTTCGTGGAGCGGTAGTTCTGCTCCAGCGCGATCGTCCGCGTCTCCGGGAAGTCGCGCTCGAACTCGAGGATGTTGCGGATGTCGGCGCCGCGGAAGGCGTAAATGGACTGGTCCGGATCGCCCACGGCGCAGATGTTGTGGTGCTGCTCCGCGAGCAGCTGCAGCAGCCGGTACTGGGCGTGGTTCGTGTCCTGGTACTCGTCGACCATGATGTAGCGGAAGGCGTTCTGCCAGTGCTTCCGCGCATCCGGGAAGTTCTCCAGGATCTGCACCGTCAGCATCAGCATGTCGTCGAAGTCGACCGCGTTCGAGGCGGCCAGCTTCTTCTGGTAGAGCGCGTACGCCTCGGCGATCGTCTGGTCGTAGAAGGAGCTGATCTGCTCCGCGTACTTGGCCGGCGTGATCAGCTGGTTCTTCGCGTTCGAGATCTGCGCGTGGACGCCGCGGGGGGCGAAACGCTTCGGGTCCTTCTCCAGCTCCTCGAGCACCTGCTTCACGAGCCGAACCTGGTCGGCGCTGTCGTAGATCGTGAAGTTCGACTTGTAGCCGAGCCGCTCGGCCTCGCGGCGGAGCATGCGGCCGCAGGCGGCGTGGAAGGTGAGGATCCAGATCGCGCGCGCCATCGGGCCGAGCATCGTCGTCAGCCGCTCGCGCATCTCGCCGGCGGCCTTGTTCGTGAAGGTGATCGCGAGGATCTCGTTCGGCTTCACGCCGACCGCGGAGGTCAGGTGCGCGACGCGGTGGGTGAGCACGCGCGTCTTCCCGGAGCCCGCGCCGGCGATCACGAGCAGCGGCCCCTCGGTGTGCAGGACCGCCTCCCGCTGGGCGGGATTCAGGTTGGCGAGGTACTGCTCCGGCGAGGCGACGGACACTCGTTCGATGCTAGCTTCTCGAGCGGCGCGTAGTCCAGCATCAGCTTGCGCTCGCTGCTGTCGCTCGCGAAGCGGACGGTTACGACGCCGCCGGGCTCGATCCTCGTGATCACGCCCTCGCCGAGGGTGCCGTGGCGGACGCTGTCGCCGGTCGAGAGCGCAGGGTGGTCGGCGCGCGGAGCGATGTCCCGCGTCTGCGCCGGCGTGCCGTAGCTGCGCCACGAGGAGGGGCGCAGCCGTTCGCGCTCGACGTGGCCGTCGGGCAGCTCGTCGAGGAAGCGCGACGGCAGGTGGCTCGTCGTCCGGCCCCAGAGCAATCGCGACGACGCGTGCGTCAGCGTCAGCTTCTCCTCCGCCCGCGTCAGACCGACGTAGAAGAGCCGCCGCTCCTCCTCGACGCCCTGCTCCTCGATCGAGCGTGCGCTGGGGAAGATCTCCTCCTCGACGCCGACGACGAAGACGGCGCGGAACTCGAGCCCCTTCGCGTTGTGGATCGTCATCAGGGTCACGTTCGACTGCTCCTCGCCGAGCGCATCCTGGTCGGAGTAGAGCGAGATCTCCTGCAGGAAGCCGGACAGCGTCGGCTCCTCGGCCTGCTGCGCATACTCGCGGGCGCCGTCGACGAAGGCCTCGAGGTTCTCGATCCGCCCGCGCGCCTCGATCGTCCGCTCGGCCTCGTAGGCCTCGAGCGTGCCCGAACGCTCGAGCACGGTCTGGAGCAGCTCCGGCACCTCCTCTTCCTGCGCCGCCGAGCGGAGCGAGTCGAGCAGGTTCTTCAGGCTGGTGACGGCCTTGACGGCAGCGGTGCCGAGACCGGCCTCGGAGGGGAAGTCGAGCGCCTCGTAGAGCGTCCGGTTGTGCGAGTCGGCGTACGACACCAGCCGTGAGATCGCGGTGTCGCCGATGCCCCGCTCCGGCCGGTTCGCGATCCGCATCAGGCTGACGGCGTCGTCCGGGTTGTCGAGCACCTGCAGGTAGGCGATCGCGTCCTTGACCTCGGCGCGCTCGTAGAAGCGCGGCCCGCCGATCACCTGGTAGCCGATCTGGTGCAGCCGCAGCGTCTGCTCGAGCACGCGCGACTGCGCGTTCATCCGGTAGAAGACCGCGATCTCGCTGCCGGAGTAGCCCTCCTCGACGAGGCCGGCGATCTGCGCGGCGACGTAGCGCGACTCGGACTGCTCGTCCTCGACCTCGACCACCCGGACGGGGTCGCCGTCGCCGAGCTCCGACCACAGCCGCTTCGGCTTCCGCTCGCTGTTGTGGTCGATGACCGCGTTCGCGGCCTCGAGAATCGCGTTCGTGGAGCGGTAGTTCTGCTCCAGCGCGATCGTCCGCGTCTCCGGGAAGTCGCGCTCGAACTCGAGGATGTTGCGGATGTCGGCGCCGCGGAAGGCGTAAATGGACTGGTCCGGATCGCCCACGGCGCAGATGTTGTGGTGCTGCTCCGCCAGCAGCTGCAGCAGCCGGTACTGGGCGTGGTTTGTGTCCTGGTACTCGTCGACCATGATGTAGCGGAAGGCGTTCTGCCAGTGCTTCCGCGCATCCGGGAAGCTCTCCAGGATCTGCACCGTCAGCATCAGCATGTCGTCGAAGTCGACGGCGTTCGAGGCGGCCAGCTTCTTCTGGTAGAGCGCGTACGCCTCGGCGATCGTCTGGTCGTAGAAGGAGCTGATCTGCTCCGCGTACTTGGCCGGCGTGATCAGCTGGTTCTTCGCGTTCGAGATCTGGGCGTGGACGCCTCGCGGGGCGAAACGCTTCGGGTCTTTCTCCAGCTCCTCGAGCACCTCCTTCACGAGCCGAACCTGGTCGGCGCTGTCGTAGATCGTGAAGTTCGACTTGTAGCCGAGCCGCTCGGCCTCGCGGCGGAGCATGCGGCCGCAGGCGGCGTGGAAGGTGAGGATCCAGATCGCGCGCGCCATCGGGCCGAGCATCGTCGTCAGCCGCTCGCGCATCTCGCCGGCGGCCTTGTTCGTGAAGGTGATCGCGAGGATCTCGTTCGGCTTCACGCCGACCGCGGAGGTCAGGTGCGCGACGCGGTGGGTGAGCACGCGCGTCTTCCCGGAGCCCGCGCCGCACCACGAGCAGCGCCCCTCTGTGCAGACGCCTCCCGCTGCGCTGGTTCAGTCGCGAGTAGCGCTCGGCGCGCGACGCCACCCGTCCGATCTACGAGCATCAGCTTGCGCTCGCTGCCGTCGCTCGCGAAGCGGACGGTGACGACGCCGCCCGGCTCGATCCGCGTGATCACGCCCTCGCCGAGGGTGCCGTGGCGGACGCTGTCGCCGGTGGAGAGCGCGGGCTGGTCGCTGCGCGGGGCGAGGTCGCGCGTCTGCGCGGACGTGCCGTAGCTGCGCCACGACGACGGCCGCAGCCGCTCCCGCTCGACGTGGCGGTCGGGCAGCTCGTCGAGGAAGCGGGAAGGCAGGTGGCTCGTCGTCCGCCCCCAGAGCAGGCGCGAGGACGCGTGCGTCAGCGTCAGCCGCTCCTCCGCCCGCGTCAGGCCGACGTAGAAGAGCCGCCGCTCCTCCTCGACGCCCTGCTCCTCGATCGAGCGCGCGCTGGGAAAGATCTCCTCCTCGACGCCGACGACGAAGACGGCCCGGAACTCGAGCCCCTTCGCGTTGTGGATCGTCATCAGGGTCACGTTCGACTGCTCCTCGCCGAGCGCGTCCTGGTCGGAGTAGAGCGAGATCTCCTGCAGGAAGCCGGAGAGGGTCGGCTCCTCGGCCTGCTGCGCGTACTCGCGGGCGCCGTCGACGAACGCCTCCAGGTTCTCGATCCGGCCCCGCGCCTCGATCGTCCGCTCCGCCTCGTACGCCTCGAGCGTGCCCGGAGCGCTCGAGCACGGTCTGGAGCAGCTCCGGCACCTCCTCTTCCTGCGCGGCCGAGCGGAGCGAGTCGAGCAGGTTCTTCAGGCTCGTGACCGCCTTGACCGCGGCGGTGCCGAGCCCCGCTTCGACCGGCCGGTCGAGCGCGTCGAAGAGCGTCAGGCCGTGGTTCTCGGCGTAGGAGACGAGGCGCGAGATCGTCGTGTCGCCGATCCCCCGCTTCGGCCGGTTTGCGATCCGCATCAGGCTGACGGCGTCGGCCGGGTTGTCGAGCACCTGCAGGTACGCGGTCGCGTCCTTGACCTCGGCCCGCTCGTAGAAGCGCGGCCCGCCGATCACCTGGTAGCCGATCTGGTGCAGGCGCAGCGTCTGCTCGAGCACGCGCGACTGCGCGTTCATCCGGTAGAAGACCGCGATCTCGCTGCCCGAGTAGCCCTCCTCGACGAGCCCGGCGATCTGCGCGGCGACGTAGCGCGACTCGGACTGCTCGTCCTCGACCTCGATCACGCGGACGGGGTCGCCGTCGCCGAGCTCCGACCAGAGCCGCTTCGGCTTCCGCTCCGTGTTGTGGTCGATGACGGCGTTCGCGGCCTCGAGGATCGCGTTCGTGGAGCGGTAGTTCTGCTCGAGCGCGATCGTCCGCG
The DNA here is from genome assembly GCA_963771185.1 of uncultured Gaiellaceae bacterium. GTDB lineage: Bacteria > Actinomycetota > Thermoleophilia > Gaiellales > Gaiellaceae > Gaiellasilicea. The sequence continues at coordinate 23,475 of CAVYSL010000017.1, read as the reverse complement.
TCTCCGGGAAGTCGCGCTCGAACTCGAGGATGTTGCGGATGTCGGCGCCGCGGAAGGCGTAAATGGACTGGTCCGGATCGCCCACGGCGCAGATGTTGTGGTGCTGCTCGGCCAGGAGCTGCAGGAGCCGGTACTGGGCGTGGTTCGTGTCCTGGTACTCGTCGACCATGACGTAGCGGAAGGCGTTCTGCCAGTGCTTCCGCGCGTCCGGGAAGTTCTCCAGGATCTGCACGGTCAGCATCAGCATGTCGTCGAAGTCGACCGCGTTCGAGGCGGCCAGCTTCCGCTGGTAGAGCGCGTACGCCTCGGCGACCGTCTGGTCGTAGAAGGACGCGATCTGCTCGGCGTACGTGGCCGGCGTGATCAGCTGGTTCTTCGCGTTCGAGATCTGCGCGTGGACGCCGCGCGGGGCGAAGCGCTTCGGATCCTTCTCCAGCTCCTCGAGGCACTGCTTGACGAGCCGCACCTGGTCGGCGCTGTCGTAGATCGTGAAGTTCGACTTGTAGCCCAGCCGCTCGGCCTCCCGGCGGAGCATGCGGCCGCAGGCGGCGTGGAAGGTGAGGATCCAGATCGCGCGCGCGATCGGGCCGAGCATGGTCGTCAGCCGCTCGCGCATCTCGCCGGCGGCCTTGTTCGTGAACGTGATCGCGAGGATCTCGTTCGGCTTCACGCCGACCGCGGAGATCAGGTGGGCGACGCGGTGGGTGAGCACGCGCGTCTTCCCGGAGCCGGCGCCGGCGATCACGAGCAGCGGCCCCTCCGTGTGCAGGACCGCCTCCCGCTGGGCCGGATTCAGGTTTGCGAGGTACTGCTCGGGCGAGGCGACGGACACCCGTTCGATGCTAGCGGGTGCCCTCGCCGGAGCACCCGCGTCGCATCGACGTGCCTCGTCAGCGGCTCGCGCGGAGCGTCTGACGCGCCGTCGTCGTGTTCCCCGCGGCGTCCCGGGCCGTGACGACGAGCGTGAACGCGGCCGTCCGGCGCGAGGCGAACTCCTTCTTCGCAGCCGTCCTGAAGACGAGCCGGAGCGGCGCCGAGCCGGCGAGGTCGGTGGCGACCGGCTTGCCGCTGCCGACCACGCGGGAGCCCGAGAGGATCTGCGCGCTCAGCGTGCAGCCCTCGGAGCAGGTCGCCCGGAGCCGGACGCCGGTGCGGAGCAGGGCTCCGACCTTCGTCGAGGCGCTGCCTTCGCGAGCGTGACGCCCGGCGCGGCCGTGTCCGCGGCAGCGGTGCCGGCCGCGGCGAGCGCGCGCAGGGGCGCACCGCCGATCCGGCCGACCGGTGTCGTCGCGCCGGTCGCGAGGTTGACCGTGAAGAGCTGCGACGAGGCGCTCTGGCCCGACCTGCGCCGCGACGTAGGCGACGCCGTCGACGCCGGAGATGTCGAAGCCGGCGCTGTCGCCGATGTCGATCCCCAGGCGAGCCGATCGTGACGAGCGTGCCGTTGTTCGGCGGGTTCTGGAGCACGAGCGCGTCGCGCGCCGCGTCCAGGTCGAAGAGCTGCGTCGTCGTGGCTCCGGCGACGCTGTTCGTGTAGGCCGACGCGACGATCGCGTGGCGTCGAGCCCGCGCCGGCGTCGCCCGCTGCGTAGCCGAGCTGGCCGTCGACTGCCGCCGTGGCACCGGTGTCGGGGTGCAGCCTCAGGTTCGGACGTGCGTCCGAGGTGACGCGGATCCGGTCGACCGTCGGGTTGAAGTCGAAGCCGAAGCTCGAGCCGGCGAGCGCCGGGCACGAACGCGGCCGAGCCGATCGCGGTCGCGGCGCCGGTGGCGCCGTCGATCCGGTAGAGCCGGCTCGTGCTGCCGACCGCGACGACCTGCTTGTTGGCGGGCCGGACGTCGAGCCCGACGATCTGCTCATCCGCGCCGGCAAGCCGGTGAACGCCGTCCGCTTGATCGACGCCGGGGTCTGGCCGCTGAAGGTGACGAGGCGGTTGCCGGCGTCGACGCCGTAGAACGAGCTCGGCGGCCCGAGCGTCTGCCGCACGGCCGAGGCCGGCCGCGCAGAGGAGTGCTGTGACGAGCACGAGTGTGCGAGTGCGAGACATCGTCGTTCCCCCTCGATAGCTTGTCGGGGGGTTCGCCGGGCGGCTCGAAGCGGTTCGCTCAGCGCAGTGGGAACGGCTTGCGCGCGAGCGCGGGCAGCACCTGAGCCGTCACCCAGAGCGGCGTCGTCACGTAGCGGGCGTTGTAGCGGTAGCTGCCGTCGGGGCGCCGCATCCGCGCGAGGTAGCGGAACGCGGGCGCGCCCGGCGTGCGTCCGGCCGCGAGCAGCGCCTGGATCGCCCACGCGGTCGACTGCGTGTCGGAGCCGCGGCCGAGCGTGAGCTCGAAGCCGCCGTCGCGGTTCTGGTGGCGGCGGAGGAAGGCGACGCCGCGGTCGATCGGCCGGCCCTTCACGCCCGCCGCGCGCAGCGCCTGGATCGCGGCGGCCGTGTCGTTCGCGTCGGCGGCGCCGCCGGCGAGCCACGGCCAGCCGCCGTTCGGCCGCTGCGCCGCGCGGAGCGCCTGGACGAGCGCAGCCGGCGCGGGCTCGCCCGCCTGACGCAGCGCCAGAATCGTCCAGATCGTCGCGTTGACGAGCTTTCCCGGCCGGTGCGCACGAAGTGCCGGGAGCAGGTCGTCGGGCCGGTCGCCGGCCGCCGCGCGCGCCAGCGCGACGAGCGCGCGGTCGGTCGCCGACGCCGGCTCCTGCTTCGCCAGGTAGCCGGCGGCGCCGCGTGTCTCCTCGCCCGCTGCGACGAGACCGAGCGTTGCCCAGGCGGTGAGCTGCGCGTCGCCGAAGCCGCCGTCCTCGCGCTGCTGGCCCTGGACGTAGCCGGCCGGCGTCGCGAGCGCGGCGGCCGCGGCCACGCGCGGCGAGCAGCTTCACGCCCAGCACGACCTCCGTCCGCGAGCGGCGTTCGTAGCGCTCGAGCACGCGTCGCAGCTCCGGCCCGGCGACGAGCGCCAGCATCGACGTTCCCGGCGGCATGCGCGACGTTGAACGGGACGCCGGCGGCCAGCCGCGCCAGCAGCGCCGCCTCGGTGTGCGGATAGAAGGCGAACCAGAGCCAGACGTCCATCAGCATCCCGAACGCGAAGCCGAGCAGGAGCACGAACGCCGCGAACGCGAGCCTGCGGCGGAGCAGCGGCCTGGCGAGGCCGGCGAGGAGGCCGCAGCCGCCCCAGGCCAGCATCTGCCACGGCGTGTGCGGGCCCTGGCCGAGGAAGAAGTTCGACGCGATCGCGGCGAGCGCGCCGACGGCGAAGCCGCGGCGCGGGCCGAGCGCGACGCCCGCGGCGGCGACGATCACCGTCACCGGCTGCACGCTCGGGATCGGCGCGAAGAGCACGCGACCCGCTGCGGCGAGGCCGCCGAGCGTCGCGACGAGCGTCAGGTCGCGCGCCGAGACGGTGCCGCCCTCGAGCCAGGCGAAGCCGGCGACGAGCACGGCGACCGCGGCGAGCAGGGTCGCGATCCCGCCGCGGCTGGGGTCGAGCGCGGCCCAGGCGGCGAGCGCGAGCGCGGCACCGGCGGCGAGAGCGGCGACCCTAGACGGCAACGCGCTGCTCCCGAGAGCTTGTGTCTGAAACAACACGAAGTCCGATTCGCCGGTGCGCGGGCAGCTCGCGGTCGTGCGTGGCGACGAGAACGGCCTTGCCGCGCCGCCGCATACTCCTGCAGCCAGAGCCGAAAGCTCGGCCTTGCGCTCCGGGTCGAGCCCGCGCGTCGGCTCGTCGAGCACGAGCACGTCGGGCTCGGCGACCGCGACGGCCGCGAGCGCGAGCCGCTCGCGCTCTCCGCTCGAGAGATCGCGCGGGTGGCGACGTGCCGCCCAGCCGAGACCGACGCGGTCGAGCGCGGCCCGAGCCCTGCTGTTCATCCCGGTTCACGGCCAGCGCGACCTCCGCGAGCGCAGTCTCCTTGACGAGGTAGCGGCCGGGATCCTGGGCGAGATAGCCCGCCCGACCGCGCACCTCGACCGTGCCGGCCTGCGGCTCGAGCAGGCCGGCCGCGATCCGTGCCAGCGTCGACTTCCCCGATCCGTTCGGCCCTTCGAGCGCGACGATCTCGCCCCGCCGCAGCTCCAGATCGACGCCGCTCGAGCACCGGCAGCGCCTCGCGGTAGGCGAAGGAGATCCCCGCGAAGCGAGAGCGCAACGTCGCCGGAGAACGCTTGTGTTGTTTCAACACAAGCGTTCGTCTACGCCGGACGCTCGGCCGCGAGCCAGTCGAGTGCCTGCGCCCGCGGGGCGTCGAGGACGATGCGGCCCCCGTCGACGAAGACCACGCGCGTCGCAAGCTCGAGCGCTCGGGCGACCCGGTGCTCGGAGAGGACGACCGTCGCGCCCAGCCGCTCGACGGCGTCGAGGAAGAGCGCTGCCGCCTCGGGGTCGAGCTGGGACGTCGGCTCGTCGAGGAGCAGTAGCTGCGGCTCGAGCGCCAGGGCAGACGCGAGGCAGACCCGCTGCAGCTCGCCGCCGGAGAGCTCGGCGGTCTTCCGGCCCCAGAGGTGGAGCGCGTCGACGGACGCGAGCGCGCGCTCGACGCGCGGCCAGATCTCCGCCGGCGAGACGCCGAGATTCTCGAGCCCGAACGCGACCTCGTTCGCGACGATCGTCATCACGACCTGATCCTCGGGGTCCTGGAAGACGGTCGCGACCGTGCCGGCGAGCTCGGCCGGCCTTGCGACCCGCGTGTCGAGCCCGGCGACGACGACCCGGCCGGAGAAGCGGCCGCCGTGGAAGTGCGGCACGAGCCCGGCCAGCGCGCGGAGCAGCGTCGACTTGCCCGAGCCCGACGGCCCGAGCAGCGCCACCACCTCTCCGGGCTCGAGCTCGAGCGAGACGTCGCGCAGCGCCGGGTGCGCGCCGGGGTACGAGAAGGAGAGATCGACGACGGAGGCTAGAGCCACAGCGCCGCCACCGTCACGAGCAGAGCCGCCGCCGGCAACGCGAGCCGGTCGCGCGTGCTCCAGGGCGGCCGTGGCGCCCGCGTCGAGCCGGAGCGGCCGAAGCCGCGCGCCTCCATCGCCTCGGCGAGGCCGGTCGCACGCTCGAGCGAGCCGGCGACGAGCGGCGAGAGCAGCGTCGCGTAGCCGCGCGCGCCTTCGAGCCGGACGCCTCTCCCCCGCACCGCCTCGGCGAGCCCGGCGGCGTCGCGCTCGAGCGAGGGCACGAGCCGGGTCGCGAGCGCCACCGCAAGCGCCGAACGCCGCGCCGCACCCGCCGCCGCCACGAGCCGGTCGTGATCGAGCAGGAGCGCGTAGGCAGAGAACGCGAGCCCGAGCGCGGCGAGCCGGAGCGCGTTCAGCGCCGCCTCGGCGAGCTCCGTCGTCGTCACGTCGAGGGGGCCGAGAACCGGCAGCGTCGGCCCCTCCCAGAGCACGGTCCCGTCCGGCGAGGACCAGAGAAAGGGCGAGAGAATCGAGCACGCCGAGGCTGCTCGAAAGAACGCCGAAGAGATAGATGCCGCGGCGCTCGGCGGGCGCGCGGAGGCAGATCGCGAGCAGGACGAGCGTCAAGAGGGCGACGAACCACAGCGCTGTCCGCGAGCAGCGCGGCGGTGCCGGCCGCGGCGAGCAGGGCGGCTGCGGGGCCCGGGCTCATCGCACCTCGTACCTGCGGGTCAGGGCCGGATCGCCGCTCAAGGTCAGCTTCACGGGGTCGCCCGCCGTCTCGCCGAGCAGCTCTGCGGTCGCGCGGTCCGGGCCTTCGCGGAGCTCGAGGACGTTCGCACCGCGGGGCACGGGCGTTCCGAGCGGCTCGACCGACTCGGCGCCGATCTGCTGCGCCAGCGCGGGCCGCGCGTTCCCGGGAGCCCTCGAAGCGGACGACAGCCGCCCTCGTCTCGCCGGAGTAGCCGTGCAGGAACGGCTCCGGGAAGGCGCCGACGACGACTCGCGCCTCCCCCTCCCGCTCCCAGCCGCGGTAGTCGAGCCAGGCGACGTCTCCGTCGCGGAGCCTGTACGCGGCGGCGCTGCGATCGCCCTCGTAGCCGTTCACGAACCAGAACCAGTCGCGCTGGTCCTCGAGGCTGCCGGCGAGGCCGTCGATCGACTGGACGTAGCGGCCGCCGTAGCGCGTCTCGAGCTCGACCTTCGAACCGAGCGCCCGCATCAGCGACTGGCCCGCGTCGACCTCGACGTCGAGCAGCACCTCCGCGCCGCGGTCGCGCGTGACCCACAGCGTCGCCGTCCCCTCCTCCCCACCGGCGCCGAAGCCGCAGCCGGCGAGGAGGACGAGAGCTGCGAGCGCCGCGAGCGCCCGCGGGATCACGGCTGGGCGTTCGACCGGACGGCGCCCGGCGCGGTCGCCCGCACCAGCCCGGTGTGCGTGCCGATGCAGGCGCGGCCGTTCGTCGTCCGGAAGCGCTTGCCGTCGGCGGCGAGCGTCGCGGTCGCGGCACGCGTGCGCCTGCCGGCGTCGGTGACGGACTGGACGACGTAGCAGTTCGCCGGGAGCCGCTGCAGCTCGAGCGTCGGCGGGCCGCCGGCGGCACCGAACGTGGCGTAGTACCAGAGGACGACGTCGCCGTCCTTCAGCGTCACCTTGTCGGCGCCGACGGGCGGCGAGACGCCGTTCACCTTGAAGACCCAGCCGGTGCTGCCGGTGGCCGGGTACTTGCCGATCTGGCTGACGTAGTCGCCGAAGCTCGACGTCGTCATCCCGTAGTGGAACTCGCCGAGCGTGCTGGCAGCGTCGAGCGCCTGGAGCGCGTTGTCGGCGGTGACGCGCGGCTGCGTCGGGCCGAAGATCGTCGTCGTCTTGCCTTCGACGCGGATCTTGACGTTGGCGGCGAGCGCAGCCGGCGCGAGCGCCACCAGGAGAAGCACCGAGAGAACGATCGAGTCTGCGAAGCACGAATCCTCCTTCCGCGAGGGGTTCGAGTCGGGGAGCGCGGCAGGTCTTCTGACTCGGGGCTCCCCCTCCGCGGCCTTCCCGGCCTCTCGGCCAGTGGCGTTTCCGCGTCGGGCGTCTCCCCTCACAGCGGCGGGACCGTCCCGGACTTGCACCGGGTTCCCTCACCGTGCTCCGTATGTGTGGGGCGGGAGCCTACCATGCTGCCCGTGTCCGTCTCCGCCGCGCTCCGCCTCTGGGCGCCCGTCGTCCTCTGGGCCGCCCTCATCTTCGCGTTCTCGTCCGTGCCGGACCTCGGCACCGGCCTCGGAACCTGGGATCTCGTGCTGCGGAAGCTCGCGCACGCGGCCGAGTTCGCCGTGCTCGGCGCGCTCCTGCTCCGCGCGCTGCGCGACGAGCGGCTGGCGCTCGCCGCCGGGATCGCCTACGCGATCTCCGACGAGCTCCACCAGCACTTCGTGCCCGGCCGGGTCGGCTCGCCGCTCGACGTCGCGATCGACTCGGTCGGCGTCGCGGTGGGCGTCCTGCTCTGGCGGCGGTACGGGCGACTAGATTGCCGGCATGGACGCGAAGGAGATGCCCGACCGTCAGTTCGAGGCGGTGCTCGAGCGGCTCGACCGGATCGCCGACGAGCTGGCGCGGCTGAACCGGCACGCGGAGAACGCGGAGGGCTTCCAGCTGATGGCGCGCGAGCTGCGGAACCTGAACGAGTCGCTGAACGCGCTCGCCTACGCCGCGCTCGGCCAGAGCCCGCGCGTGCGCCGCGCCAAGTAACAGACTGTTACTTGGGATCGTCCGGCGGCTCGAGCAGGTCCAGCAACGCCTGCGGCGGCCTTCTCTTCAGAGCTACGTCGAGCACGATCCCTCCCGCCGTCTGTGCGAGACCGCGTTGCCGGTGCTCGTGGACGAGCGCGCGCACCTGTTCGTAGCTCGGCCGCGAGAGATCGAGGTCGCTCGCCAGAGCGGCGACCCGCCGATACACCTCCGCAATCGGAACCGCCTCGTCGTCGAGACGTTCGATCGCGGCGAGAAGCATCGAGCCGATTCGAGGCGCCGCAGCAGTCATCCCGCAACTCTCGCCGCTCACCTGCAACGACACAGACACGACAGCGTGCCGACATTCTCGCCTTCAGACTGTTACTAGGCCTCGCTCGCGCTTACGGGGTCAGGCGGTAGATCGTGCCGCCGTGCGAGACGCCGTAGAGCTCGCCGGCGTTGTCCTGGCCGAACGAGGTGACGCTCTCGATCTTGAAGCGCTCGCGGCGGAGCGCCGTCGCCTTGCCGCCGGAGAGCTTGAAGCTCCAGACGATCCCGCTGCAGTAGTCGCCGTAGATGTAGCGGCCGCGCAGCGCCGCGTTCGAGCCGCGGTAGACGTAGCCGCCCGTCACCGAGCAGCCGTTCGCGTGCGAGTACTGGGCGACCGGCTGCACGAGCTTGCCCGGCCCGAGCGGCTTGTCCTCGAACGTCGAGCGGCCCTCGTAGACGTCCCAGCCGTAGTTCTCGAGCCCCGGGCTGCTCGCGGGCGTGTAGTTGATCTCCTCGATCGTCGCCCTGGCCGACGTCGCCGATGTAGAGGTCGCCGTTGGCGCGGTCGAACGAGAAGCGCCAGGCATTGCGGAGGCCCGAGCGCCTCGATCTCGCAGCCCCTTCGTGGCGACGTTGATCGAGAGCAGCTTCCCGAAGAGCGAGCGCATGTTCTGCGAGCGGTTCTCCGGGTCGCCGCCGGCGCCGCCGTCGCCCATCGTGAAGTAGAGCCGGCCGTTGGGGCCGAACGCGAGCATGCCGCCGTTGTGGTTTCCGTACGGGTCGGCGGCTCGAGAAGAGCTGCCGCGGCGCAGTTGCGCGCGTCCCGTTCGAGCCGGTACTCGACGACCTTCGTCGAGCCGTCGTTCGGGCCGTGTACTGCACGTAGAGCTTGCGCACCTTCGGATACGACGGGTGGAACGCGAGCCCGAGCAGCCCCTGCTCGCTGCCGCCGTCGTTGACGATGCCGCGGATGTCGAGCAGCGGCGCCGCGCGGCGCTTGCCGTTCTGCAGCACCTGGATCGTGCCGCCCTGCTCGACGACGTAGAGCCGTCCGGCCTCGCCCTTCGCGCCGGTGACGAAGACCGGCTGCGAGAACCCGCTCGCGAGCGGGCGCGGCGTGAAGCTCGGCGCGATCGACCTGCTGGGTCGAGGCGCCGGCGGCGCACGCGGTCCCGAGCGCGGCGACGCAGGCGAGTGCGAGCAGCGACCTCATCGGCGCGCCACGATAGCCACAGGATCCGCCGTCCGCGCGCAGTACCCTCCCCCGGTGAAGATCTTCATCATCGGCGCCGGCCAGGTCGGCGCGACGATCGTCGAGGCGCTGCACGACGAGCACGAGCTGACCGTGATCGACCTCGACGAGGAGCGGCTCGCGGCCATCTCGCAGCGCTACGACGTCGCCACGCTCGAGGGCAACGGCGCCAGCCGGCGCGTGCTCTCGGCAGGCCGGGATCACCGAGCCCGACCTCCTGATCGCGTGCACGTCCCGCGACGAGTCGAACATCGTCGCGGCGATGATCTCGAAGGCCTGCTCGAAGCGGACGACGACGGTCGTGCGCACGACGAATCCCGAGTACCTCGAGGTCTGGCGCGAGGGCCAGCTCGACGTCGACTTCATCGTCTCCTCCGAGGTCGAGACGGCGTACGCGATCTCGCGGACGATCGGCGTCCCGACGGCGCGGCAGACCGACGTCTTCGCCGGCGGCCAGGTGCAGCTGGTCGAGTTCGACGTCACCGGCGAAGGCCGACCCGAGCCTGCTCGGCGCACCGCTGCGCGAGGCGGCGCTCCCGCCCGACTCGCGCGTCGCCGCGATCATCCGCGGCGACGCGGTCGTGATCCCGCGCGGCGACGAGACGATCCAGCCGGGCGACCGGATCGTCGTGATCGGCTCGCCGCAGGCGGCGCAGGCGTGGAGCGAGCTGATCGCGCCCGGCACGCGAAAGGTCACGCGACGTCGTCATCTTCGGCGCCGGCCGCGCCGGCACGGCGATCGCCCGCCTCCTGCTCGAGCAGGAGATCGGCGTGCGGCTGATCGAGGCCTCGCGCGACCGCGCGCGCGATCGTCGCCGCCGAGCTTCCGGACGCCCGCGTCTACAACGCGACCGGCTTCGACCCCGACTTCCTCGAGCGCGAGCGGATCGCGGACGCGCAGGTCGCGATCTTCGCCATGCGCGACGACATGAAGAACCACTTCGCCGCGACGCTCGCGAAGGTGCACGGCGCGCGCTTCGCGGTCGCGATCGTCCACGACTCGACCTCGGTCGAGGTCTTCGAGCACGCCGGCATCGACGTCACCGTCAACCCGCGCCAGATCACGGCCGAGGAGATCGTCCGCTTCGCGCACGATCCGCGCACGCAGCAGGTCGTGATGCTCGAGGGCGACCGCTTCGAGGTGCTCGACATCACGACGCAGGCCGCGGCAGCGAGTACGCGGGCATGCGCTTCAAGGACATGCCGATCCGCGGCGCTCTGATCGGCGCGATCGTCCGCGACGGCACGCGCCGTCTTCCCGCGCGGCGACGACGTCCTCCGCGCCGGCGACCGCGCGATCATCTTCACCGAGTCGCGGCGCGTCCCCGAGGTCGAGAAAGCGCTGTGAGCCAGGCCGAGCGCGTTCGCGCCGCGCGCCGCGGCCGCTCCTCGCGGTCGACGTCGTCGGCGCCCTGCACGTCGTCGGGACGCTGCTCGCCTACCTCAGCCTCTCCGTCCTCGTCCCGGCCGGCCGTGGCGGTCGGCTACGGCGAGGCGGTCGTGGCCGTTCCTCGCCGCCGGCGCGATCACCGGCGGCGTCGCCGTCGGCGGTCGATGCTCGCGACGCGCGGCGACCACCGGCTCGGGATCCGGGAAGGCTTCCTCGTCGTCGCGCTGACGTGGCTCGCCGCGGCGGCGCTCGGCGCGCTCCCGTACATCCTCTCCGGCGACCCGCAGCTCGACCGGCCCGTCGACGCCTTCTTCGAGGGCGATGTCGGGCTTCAGCACCACCGGCGGCAGCGTCGTCGCGCGAGTCGAGGAGCTGCCGAACAGCCTCGCTGCTCTGGCGTCAGTTCACGCAGTGGCTCGGCGGGATCGGGATCATCGTGCTCGCGCTCGCCGTGCTCCCGCGCCTGCGGGTCGGCGGCCGCCAGCTGCTCGAGCACGAGATGCCGGGGCCCGAGATCGAGACGCTGAGCACGCGCATCCGCGACACCGCGCGCCGCGTCTGGGTGCTCTACATCGCGCTCACTGCGGCGCTCTTCGCGATCCTGCTCGGCGCTCTGGGCGACCGGCGTCGACGAGCGGATGTCGCCGTTCCACGCGCTCGCGCACGCGCTGACGACGATCCCGACCGCCGGCTTCTCGACGAAGGCGGACTCGCTCGAGAGCTTCGCGCCGGCGACGCAGTGGGTGATCGTCGCTCTTCATGATCCTCGGCGGCTTCAACTTCGCGCTCATGTACCGCACGCTCGTCCGGCGCCAGCCTGGAGCGCTCGCGCGCGACGGCGAGGCGCGGCTCTACGTCGGCCCTGCTCGTGCTCGGCTCAGCGCTGCTCGTCGGCGAGATCTGGACCGAGGACGTCGCTCGGCGGGGCCGACGCGATCCGCGCCGGCGTCTTCACCGCGGTCTCGACGATGACGACGACCGGCTTCTCCGTCGCCGACTACAACACTCTGGCCGGCGCTCGCGATGATGACGATCGTCGGGCTGATGTTCGTCGGCGGCTCGGCGGGCTCGACCACGGGATCGGTCAAGGTCGTCCGGCACCTGCTGCTCGGCAAGATCCTCCGCCGCGAGATCGACCAGACGCTGCACCCCGAGCTCGTCCTGCCCGTGCGGCTGAACCGGCCGCGTCGTCGACGAGCGGACGCTGCGCGCGGTCTCGTCGCTTCATCCTGCTCTACATCGGGATCTTCATCGTCGGCGCGCGCGGCTGCTCGCGATCGACGCCGCGCGCACCGGGCTCGAGCTGTCGACCGTTCGACGCGGTCTCCGTCTCGGCGAGCATGCTCGCGAACGTCGGCCCGGCCTTCGGCGTCGGCGGCCCGCTCGGCTCGTTCGAGCCCTTCAGCGACTTCTCGACGCTGCGTGATGACCGGGCTGATGTGGCTCGGCCGCCTCGAGATCGTCCCGATCGTCGTGCTCGTCTCACGCCACTACTGGCGCAACGTAGCGCACCTAGCGCGCGAGCAGCACCTTGCGGAGCTCGTCCTCCTTGCCCGGCTCGAGCACGGCAAGCACCTGGTCGCCCGGGCGGATCACGGTCGAATCCTCGGCCAGCTCCGAGCCGCCGTGCCGCATCACCGAGATCAGCCGCGTGCCCTCTGGCAGGCGCAGCCCCGCAACCCGTTTCCCCGCGGCCGGCGAGTCGCGCTCGATCTGCAACTCGACGATCTCCAGGTTCTCCTTCTTCAGCTCGAGCAGATGGACGATCCCGTGCTCGGGCAGCTCGTGCTCGACGAGCCCGAGCACGTTCGAGGTCGCGCAGACCGTCTGGCTGATCCCGAGCAGGTCGAAGTGCTCCTGGTTGCGGGGGTCGTTGACGCGCGCGATCACCTTCGGCACCCGGTAGCCCTCGGTCGCGAGCTGGCAGATGATCAGGTTGTCCTCGTCGTCGCCGGTGACGGCGAGCACGAGCTCCGGCGGGCGGGCGATCCCGGCACGCTCGAGCACGTGCAGCTCGGTCGCGTCGCCGAGCAGCACCTGGTGCTCGAACTCGTCTTGGAGTTGCTCGAACCGGTACGGGCGCTGCTCGATCAGCGTCACCTCGTGACCCATCGTCAGCAGCGAGCGGGCGACGTTGGCGCCGACCTTTCCTCCCCCGGCCACGATCGAGTACATCAGGCGCTCGCCTCCTGGGCGAGCTTGGACTCCTTGCGGACGGCGCTGCTCAGCGCCGCGATCGCGGTCTGCGTCGGGCAGATCGTGCGCATGCCGCGCGCGGCGTAGAACTCGGCGCGGGCCGGATCGAGGATCCGGACGACGACGCACGGGACCGCCCAGCGCTTCTCGACCACCTGGCCGATGACGAGGTTCGTGTTGTCGCCGTTCGTGGCGACGACGACCGCGTCCGCGTCGGGCACGCCCGCGCGACGGAGGATGTCGGCGTCCATCCCGTGGCCGACGATGAAGCCGCCGGCCCAGCGCGAGCCGAGCCGCGTCAGCGCTTCCTCCTGCTCGTCGACGGCGGTCACGTCCCAGCCCTCCTCGGCCAGGTCGCGCGCGACCGCCGAGCCGACCCTGCCGCAGCCGATCACCACCAGCTTCATGACGTCAGGTTACGTCCTCGAGCACGCCCTGCGGAAACGCGACGACGAGCACCTCGCAGGGGGCGTTCCGGAGCACGTAGTCGACCGTCGGCGAGAAGAAGGCGGACTGGCGGCGCCAGCGGGGCGAGGAGCCGACGACGATCAGGTCGCTGCCGCGGTCGGCGGCCTGCTCGACGATCGCCCGCCCGAGCGAGCGCGCCCGGACCGTGACCGGTTCGACGCGGACGCCGTTCTCCTCCCCGAGCAGCACCGCCTCCGCCAGCGACGCGGCCGCCTGCTCCTCGAGCTCGTGGAGCGGCGCGTCGAGCTCCTGGTCGAGCGGGACGACGATCACGAAGAGCGCGTCGACCCGGGCGCCGCGCTCCTTCGCGAGCGCGACGGCGGTCGCCACCATCTCCTCCCCGATCGGCCCGAGCTTCATCGGCACGAGCACGCGCCGGAACTCGGCGCCGGCCGGCAGCTCCACGACCGGGTCAGACTCGGCGAGGAGCCCGATGTGAGCCCGGCGCCGGACGCGCAGGTAGAGCAGGAGCCCGAGCGCGAGCCAGATCGGCCCGGCGTAGCGGGCGGCCGGATGCGTCACCATCGCGACGAGCCAGAACGCGATCGCGAGCGGCGCGCCGAGCAGCGGCGCGAGCAGCGGCGCCCGGAACGGCCGCGGCAGGTCGGGCTCGGTGAAGCGCAGCCGGATCACCGCGAGCTGCGCCGCCGCGAACGCGAGCAGGACGCCGAAGGAGTAGAGGCTCGCGAGGAACTCGACGTCGTCGCCGATCAGGCCGGTGCCGATCACGAGCGCCGATCGAGATCGTCGGCGACCGCGACGATCGCCAGCGGCGAGACGAGCGTGCGCCGGTTGAGCCGGCCGAAGCCGGGCGGCAGCTGCCGGTGCTCGCCGAGCGAGTGGGCGAGCCGTGTGAAGCCGGACATCGACGTCGTCGCCGCCGCGAGCAGGACGAGGGCACCGGTGAGGCCGACGTAGACGACGAGCGCGTCGCCGACGAGGTCCGGGACCTCGGCGCCGAGCGCGTCGACGATGCCGGCGAGCGGCGCCTTCAGCCACTCGTCGCCGAGCGCCGTCCGCCCGTTCTCGACCGGGAACGCCGAGAGCCCGACGGCGGCGACGGCGGCGGTCAGGAGGACGACGAGCCCGATCGCGGAGAAGAGGCTGCGCGGCAGCGTCCGGCCGGGCTCGCGCGCCTCCTCGGCCAGGTTGGCGACCGTCTCGAGACCGGTGTACGCGAGCATCGCGAGCGGCAGCGCGAACGCGAGGTCGTCCCAGGTCGGCGAGACGCCGAGGTCGGTGCCCTGCGTCAGCGCGTCGGGCGAGACGAGCAGCGCAGCGCCGAGGAGGACGAGCAGGAGCTGCGTCGCGAGGTCGAGGCCGGCGACGACGAGCCCGGCGGAGTGGAGCTGCGAGCGCCGCGTCAGCCGGACGCCCGCGATCGCGAGGATCACGGTGACCGCGACGACGATGTCCCACGGCGAGTCGCGCAGCGCCTCGACCCCGAGTGCGGTGCCGAGGTAGTGCGGCAGGAACACGGTCGAGAGCGCGATCACGATCAGGTAGTCGAGGAAGAGCGCCCAGCCGGTGAGGAAGCCGTAGACGTCGTTGTAGGCGCGGCGGACGAACGTCGCCGCGCCGCCGGTCTCGGGGATCGCCGCCGTTCCCTCGGCGTACGAGAGCGAGACGATCAGGAAGAAGACGCCGGCGCCGAGCAGGACGAGCGGCGTGAACCCGAGTGCGTACGCGGCGACGATCCCGAGCGCGAAGTAGAGCGACGAGGCGATCTCGCCGTAGGCGACCGAGAAGAGCGCGGGCGCGTCGAGCACGCGCTGGAAGCCGCTGAGCTTGCGGGCCATCAGTGGCCGCCTCGCCTGAGCAGCGTCAGCCGGCCGACGCCGAGCGCGATGAAGAGGCCGCCGAGGAGGAAGCCGAGCACGCCGCCGCCGTTCGCGGCCGTGACCGCGAGCAGCGCGACGCCGATCCCGATGAAGGTGACGGCGAGCACGGCGACTGCGCCGCGATAGAACGTCACGCCGCCTCCCCGCACGGCCGTCACGAGCACGCGGCAGGGCGCGTTCTTGAGCACGTAGTCGACGGTGCGCCCGAAGATCGCGCGCTTGCGGCTCGGCAGGTCCTTCCGCGGCGCGCCGATGACGACGATCTCGCTCGCGCGGCGCTCGGCCTCGCGCACGATCGCGGCGCCGGCGTTGCGCGCGCGCACGAGCCGCGGGATCACGGTGACGCCGTACGACTCGCCGATCGCCCTGCGCCTCGTCGAGCTCGCGGTTTGCGAGCGCCTCCTCCTCGGGCATGTCGGCCGAGAGCGGCAAGTCGAGCGGGATCTCGACGACGTACACGGCCGTGATCTGCGCGCCGCGCTCGGCCGCCAGGCCGGCCGCGATGTCGAGCGCCTCGTCCGAGGCGCGGCCTGGCAGCACCGGGACGAGCAGACGCCGGTACTCGAGCGCCAGCGCAGGCCCGTAGGCCGGCGGCGCCTTCACCGTCTCGGTCAGCGGCTCGCGCACGAAGCGACGCCGATAGACGACGTAGAAGACGAGGCCGGCCACGATCCAGCCCAGGCCGGCCCACCGCGTTGCGGGGTTCTGGACGACGATGACGGCGAACGAGACGCCGGTCGCGATTCCCCCGAAGAGCGCGAAGAGCGGCCAGTCGACCGCGCCGATGCGGAGATTCGGCCGAGCGCGATAGAGCAGCTCCTCCCGCGGCGAGGTCATCCGCATCCGCACGAGCGACGCGTGCGCGATCGTGAACGAGAGCGTCGCCCCGAAGGAGTAGAGCGTGCCGACGAAGTTGACGTCGCCGGGGAGGATGACCGCGATCGGGAGCACCCCCGCGAAGAGCCCGATCGAGAGCCAGGGCGTCTTGAAGCGCGGGTGCAGCGTCCGGAAGACCTCCGGGATCTGGCGGTAGGTCGCCATCGCGTAGGTGATCCGGGAGGCGCCGATCACGCCGGCGTTCGTGGCGATGAAGAGGATCGTGGCGGCGAGGATGCCGACGTAGATCTCGAGCGCCTCGAGCAGCGCGCCTTCGACACCCAGGTTCTGGACGACGCCGAGGATCGGGTCGTTCGCGTAGCCGCCCTCCTCCGGCGGCAGCGCCAGCAGCGTCGTCAGCTCGCCGCCGATCTCGACGACGGGCAGCGCCGAGAGCGCGATCAGCGGCAGCGTGAAGTAGATCGCGAAGACCGCGACCGCGACGAGCTTGTACGCATCCGGCACGTTCTTGACCGGGTCGCGGACCTCCTCGGCGAGGTTGGAGACGGTCTCCACCCCCGTGTACGCGAGCATCGCCACCGGAATCGCGATCGCGAGGTTCCCCCAGGTCGGGGCGACGCCCCAGTGGATGTTGTCGACGAGGACCTCCGGGCTGAAGACGAGCACGAAGCCGAGCGCGACGAGCAGCACCTGGGTGGCGAAGTCGATCACCGCGAGCGTGATCGAGAGCCGCGCCGCCTCCTGGACGCCGACGATGTTGAGGACGACGAGCGCGACGATCACGACGATGCCGCCGACGATGTCCCAGGGGTTCTCGCGCAGCGGCTCCCAGAAGATCGAGAGGTAGTGCGGGACGAAGAAGGCCGAGGTGGCGACGGTGACGACGTAGACGAGCATCTGCGCCCAGGCGGCGCCGAAGGAGACGAGCTCGTTGAAGGCGTGCCGGGCGAAGCTGGAGGACCCGCCCGCCTCCGGGAACCGCACCGTCCCCTCGGCGTAGGTCGCCGCGGTGGCGGCGAAGATGACGCCCGCGGCGACGAAGACGAGCGGCGTCAGCCCGAGCGCATAGACGGCGGTGAGGCCGAGGGCGTAGTAGATCGAGGAGCCGACGTTGCCGTACGCGGTGGCGAAGAGCGCGGGCGTGCCGAGGACACGCTCGAGCTCGACCTGCCGGCGACGGCGGCTTGGCACCGGCGCAGTCTAGAGCGGTAGAACGACGAGGGGCCGGCGTATGCCGGCCCCTCGTCGTACCTCGGAGTCGAGACGCGTTAGCTGGACCCTGATCGTCTGCGCCTCGTCCACTCCTGCCTTGTTGTCGGGCGTGACGATCATCAGGCCGAGCGCGGGCGTGAGCGCCCACTCTGCAGCGTTCTTCGTGATCGGCACGTTCACGGTGGCGTCGGGCGCCACCGTTGCGAATCCACCCTGGCTGATCGAGCTCGACCACGCGTTGAACTTCGCGATTCCGTCGACCTCGTCCGGAGCGGCCGTCTCGGTGACGTCGAACCCGACCGCCGAGTACGCGAACCGCGGGTTGCCCGCGTTCAGGCACGGCTCACCCGCCCGGCACAGCGCTGCGCTCAGCACCGGGATCAGGATCGTCGAGCTGTCGTGCGGGCGGTGGCGAGGAAGTCGATGCTCGCACCGGCGCTCCGCTCGCTGAACACGAACGCACCCATGACGCCGTTGAAAGTGCCGGTCTGCACCGCGCCCTGATCGACCCCGACGACGACGTAGTCGGCGGCGTTGTCGCCGTTGACGTCGACGGGCAGGTCGTACTCGGACACGGCCGCGTTCGACCAGCGGTTGGCGACGTTGACCGCGAACACGATCAGGCGCGATCGGGTCGCAGCGACGGGAACGCGAACGACTGAACGCCGACCGACCGGATGTCGTTCGCGGCCTTGCCCTGCTCGTTCCTGTCCTCGAGGCCCCACGCGTAGAAGTCCGCGTCACCGGCGATCGGCCACCCTTGTTCGTGACCGTCGCGATCGCGTTCCCCGCCGCGTTGAAGTTCGAGAGCTTCGTCGAGACGTTCGACAGCGCCCTCGGCACGAGGTAGTAGGGCACGCGGAGCGTGACCCCGTTGTTGTCCGAGGCGGACGCCGGCGTGAAGGTGACCAGACCGGCCACCTCGCGGAACGCCTCCGAGTTGCCGACCGTTCCGACCGGGACGTTCAGCGTCACGTTCACAGCGGCGCTGCCACCAGCCGGCACGTTGATCGACGAGATTGCTCCGCCGACGATGCCGCTACTCGTGATCGCGAGCGTGTGCGGCGAGCCGGCCTGGTTCGCGACGGCGATGTTGAACGTCGCCGCCGACGCGCCGTTGTTGTCGAGCCGGATCGTCCGCGTCTTCGAGTAGTTGTCGTTCAGCTCCTCGAAGCCGAAGTTGACCGAGATCGCGAAGCGGTCGCCGTTGCCTTCGCGATCACCTGCGTCGCCGTCGACTTCGCCGGCTGGACGAGCCCGGTGCCGCCGCGGCTGATGCGGAAGCCGGTGTCGCCGTCACCTGCGACGGATCACCGGTGTTCATGATCGCGGCCTTGATGTCCTCGACGCTCCAGGACGGATGCGCCTGCCGCGTCAGCGCGGCGACGCCCGCCACGTGCGGCGAGGCCATCGAGGTGCCGGAGATCGTCGCCGCACCGTTGCCGGTGCCGACGCCGGTCGAGACGATCGCGACGCCCGGAGCCGAGATGTTCGGCTTCAGGCCGCTGTCGCCGGTGCGCGGGCCGCCCGACGAGAAGCTCGCGAAGCCCTTGAAGTTGGGGTTCGACGATCGAGGTCGGGTCACCGTCGCGGACTGGCCGTTGGCCGCCCGCAGCCTGAAGCCGTCGGAGCCGGCCGTCGCCGGCAGGCCACGGACGCCCAGGAACGGGATCGTGACCATGAACGGGCACGCCGTCGTCGGGGTTCGCAGGTGATCGGACCCTCGACCGGCGGCAGGTCCGTGCGTTGTTGACCATCACGACGGCGGCGGCGCCGGCCTGCTGGCCGAAGATCGCCTTCGCGACCCGGGCGCACGTCGCCGCGGTTGACGACGGCCATCGTGTTCGGCGGCAGCGGCGCCGCCGAATGCAGCGACGCTGCAGCCGAGCGACTCGTCCGACCGTGGCGTAGCCGGGTCGTCGACGATCGTCTTGACCGTGTAGCGTGGCCGTCGGCGGCAGCGCGAACTCCGTTCGCGTTCATTGCCGTCATCGGGCCACCCGGGATCGCGATCGTCGCCGCCGGGAAGCTCGGCGACGGGTCGACAGCAGCGGTCGCGATCGCGCCCTCGCCGGTGCCCGGCGAGCCCGTGATGTACTGGGTCGCGCCGCTGTTGCCGGCGGAGGTGACGACGATGACGCCGGCCTTGGCCGCGTTCGTCGAGGCGACCGCCGACGGGTCGTCGTTCGAGCCGAACGGCGAGCCGAGCGACATGTTGATCACGTCCATGTCGTTCGTCGACCGCCCACTCGATCGCGTCGACGGTGACGTCGGTCGAGCCGGCGCAGCCGAAGACGCGGATCGCCGTAGAGGTCGGCCTTCGGCGCGACGCCCGGACCGATCCGCCAGCTGTTGCCGGTGATCGTCGTGGCGTTGTACGGGCCCGTGTACGTCGCGCCGGCCGAGGTCACGCCCGAGCCGGCAGCGGAGCCGGCGACGTGCGAGCCGTGGCCGTTGCAGTCGAGCGGGTTCGGGTCCGGATGCGGGATCAGCGCACGGCGGGCCGTCGTCGGCGTCTGCGTTGTAGTCGTCACCGACGAGGTCGATGCCGCCCTTGACCCGCAGCGCCGCCGGGCCGAACCGCCGGCGGCGGCAGCGTGTCGGCCGCGTCCGCGGCGTCGAACGCCGCAGTCGTGCCGGGGCCGCCGAAGTTGGCGTGCGTGTAGTCGATGCCGGTGTCGATGATCGCGATCTTGATGTTCTCGCCGTGGAGGCCGGCAAGGCCGCCCCACACCGACGGGGCGCCGATCAGCTGGACACCCTTGACGTTGTCGGGCTTGACGACCTGCAGCCCGCGCACGCCGGTGACGCCCTTCAGCGCCGCCAGCTTGCCCAGCTGCTTGCGATCGATCTTCGACCTTGACGCCGTTGTAGGCGTACTGGTAGTCGGCGAGGACCTGGCCGCCAAGCGCCTGGATGTCGCTTCGGAGCGCGTTCTGCTTGCCCTTCAGGTCGGCTTCGATCGCCGACTCCTGGGCCTTGTCAGCGAGCCGGCGGTGTCTGCTTCGACGACCGTGACCGGCTTGTCCGCGAGCTGGACGACGACGGTCGCCTGCTCGTTGCGGAGCCCATACGGTGTCCACTGGACATCGACGATGCCCTCGGTGCCGCTTGCCTCCGGTGTGGGGGCCGCGGAGCCGACCGCTACGACCGTCAGGGCCGAAAGCGCCAGCAGAGCCGATGCTACGAGCGCGCGCGGCGCGCCCAAGGATCGGAATCGCATATGTGTCTCTCCCCTGTTTCGAAATCCGAAAGCCGCCCGGATGGACGGCCCACTCTTCCCCAAGCGAAAACGATGCTATGCGGGATGGGAGAGGGACGCAAGGGGAGTTTGCACCTGCACCCGGGTGGGTTTTTCGAGGATTCGAGGGGCCGGCGCGAGCCGGCCCCTCGAGTGCTTCTTCCTCGGCCCTAAGGCGTGCGGACCGACAGCAGCGTGCGGCCCAGAGCCGTGGTGCCGCTGCTGTAGTCCACCCGTCCGAGGTACCGCGTGCCCGCCGTGAGACCGGAGAACGTCGCGGTGTGCGTCTGGGTTCCGACCGAGGCCGGGCTGACGACGCCGGAGAGCGTCGTGTTGCCCGCCGAAGCCGTTCCGACGGCCCACGTGAACAGCGTCCCGGTCGCAGCCGGAAGGCTGCCGGTGCTGTAGCCGTGGACGTACACGGTCAGCGTCCGGTCAGCCGCGCTCGGTGCGAGCGTGACCTCTTCGTTCGAGTCACCGTCCGCGCTTTGCGCCTGGAGCGCCGCCCCGTTGTAGACGAACATGTCGAGGTCGGTGTCGTCCGGCGAGATCGCGTCCTCGTAGATCCCGGCGCGGAAACGTCGCTCCGGCGGGAACGACCACGTTTGCTGGAACGTCCCGGTCGGGTCCGTGCGGACGAACGTCTCGTCCGTGTCCTCGTTGACCGTGAACGGCGTCGCGTCGCCGGCACGAGCCCGCCGACGGTCGCGCTGAGGGCGCCGTTGAAGCCCACGCCGCACCTTCCAGCTGACCGGCGAGCCGTTCGAGCTCACCTCGCGCCGCCGCCGCGAACGGGACGGGCCGAACAACGAGCGGAATCCGCACCTTGTGCGTTCCCGCCCGTCCACGTCATGCGAGCCGGCCGTGTAGCGATTCAGCGCCGCCGTCGTCGCGGAACGACACCTCGATCGTCTTCGTCTCGCCCGGATCGATGGTCGAACGACGACGGCGACACGCTGACGTCGACGCCCGCGATCGAGGACGACGCGGTGTACGTCGCCGTCTGCTTGCTCACGTTCGTCACCTTCCGCTTGACCGTCTGCATGCCCGCCAGGTCGCCGATCGCGATCGACGGGATGTTCATGTCGCTGCGGTCGAACGAGTAGCCGGCGCCGGCCAGCGCGTGCAGTCGCCGGGCTGACACCCGCCGTCGCGCCGCAGAGGAACGCCAGCCAGTCGCTGAGTCACTGTCGTAGACGAGACCCGGGTCCATCGCAGCTGTTCGGCTGGACGTGGCCGGCGCCCTGGGCGAACGCGCGGAGCGCGGACGCGTCGGAGGCAGTCGTGCCCGTGAACTGCTCGAGGACGTCGGTCGCCGTCGTCATCAGCGCCGACTTGATCGCCATCGGCGACCAGTCCGGGATGGAGCTGCTTGAACAGCGCCGCGAGGCCCGCGATGTGCGGTGCGGACATCGACGTGCCGCTGAACAGGTCGAACTCGCGGCCGCGCTGCCCGGGCGGGGCGACGGCGGCGAGCACGTCGACGCCCGGGGCGCCGATGTCCGGCTTCAGCAGGTCGCCGGCCCCCGGCGGCCAGCGGGCCGCGCGAGGAGAACGCCGCCATGAACGGCGCCGGCTGGTTGAAGAGCATCTGCCCGGAGACCGAGGCGGTCTTGCCCGCGAGTGCGGCCGCCTCGATCACGGCGTACTCGTCGTTCTGCAGTGCACCGACGGCACGAAGTGCAGGTCGGCGTTCAGCGAGTCCAGCGTCGGGTTGACGAGCATCATCCCGATCCCGCCGACGCGCTGCACCTCGAAGCTCTTCTCGACGCGGGCGTTGACGCCCCGCTCGCAGAAGACGATCTTGCCGGCCGCGCTGCAGCGGGTCAGCGTGTTGAGCATGCACAGCCGCTGCGGCGAGCGCCGGGCGCCGAACGTGACAAGCTGGCCCGTCGCCGAGCCGGTTCCGGCCGACGCGCCGCGCATAGTCGACGCCGTCGATCGTGGCCGAGCCGGCCCCGACGCGGTCGTGCGTCTCGGCGGCGACCGTGGTGATCCACGGGCTCGGGTGCGCGACCGTCGACGCCCGGGCCCGCTGTTGCCGGCGGAGGCGGAGACGAAGACGCCCACGTCGGCCGCGTTCAGGAACGCGATCTCGACGCCGTCGAGGAAGTTGTTCCTCGTGCCGCTGATCGAGTAGTTGATGACGTCGACGCCGTCCGCCACCGCCGTGTCGATCGCGGCCAGGAGGTCGACGCCGCTGCCGCTCGCGGTCGACGCGTCCACCGTCGACCAGAGCGCCTTGTACGTGGCGACCCGCGCGCGGGGCGCGATGCCGCTGACCTTGCCGAACACTGCGGCGGCACCTGTGGCCGGGCACGCCGTAGTTGCCGCCGGAGGTGACGGCGGTGTGTGTGCCGTGGCCGTTGTAGTCGCGCGGGGAGTTGAACTCCCACGGCCGGGCTGTGTCGACGCCGGCGTTGCCGCCCTAGCCGGCGTTGAAGTACCGCGCGCCGATCAGCTTGTTGTTGCAGTTGGCGGCGGAAGCCCTCGCCGGTCTGGCAGATGCCGGCCCAGCCTGCCGGCGGCGGGCCGAGCGCGACTGGCCGTACACGACCTTGCCGAGCTTGTCCTCCTGGATCTTCCTATCGGTGAAGCTGACGCTCTCGGGCGTGATGCCGGAGTCGATGTCGCCGATGATGATGTCCTCGCCGGCGCCGGCCTTCCGCTGACGCCGCCTCGCCGCTTGCCAAAGCCCGTCCGGGCGGTCGAGCCCGAGGTACTCGGCGTTGTCGACGTGTCCGCCTCGTAGATGACGTCCTGCTCGACCGACAGGACGCCGGGAACCTTCTCGATCGCCGCCGCCTGGGCCTCGGTCAGCTTGGCCGCGAAGCCGTTGAAGACGATGCTGTAGTCGTACATCTTCCTGCCACCGGTCTGTCGAGCGCGCTGTCGTGCGTCGAGTTCAGGTACCCGGCGTACTGCTTAGCGGCGTCGGACGAAGCGTCGAGCTTCTTCCCCTTTGCCGGCTTCGTCGCCGCGTAGCCCGACACGCCGCCTTCGTACCCGGCGAGCGGAGCCTGGATCAACTGGACGACGTAGGTGGCTGTCTCGCCCGAGTCGTCGCTACCGGAGGCCGGTACGACGAACAGGACGGCCACCAAGGCCAAGCCCGCGCAAAGCGCGAGCAACCTTCGCAAACGCATATGTCTCTCCCCTGAGTCTCTCG
>CAVYSL010000016.1:0-146718 GCA_963771185.1 uncultured Gaiellaceae bacterium | reverse complement strand
CACGTCGCCGTTCGACCTCTCGGGGAAGACGGCGCTCGTCACCGGCTCGACGCGCGGGATCGGGCTGGCGCTCGCGCGGGCGCTCGCCGGGGCGGGAGCCCGGGTGGCGATCAACGGCCGGACCGCGGAGGCCGTCGGCGCCGTCGTCGCGGACATCGAGGGCGCCGTCGCAGCGCCCGTTCGACGTCACCGACGAGGCCGCCGTCCGCGGCGGCGTCGAGGCGCTCGGCCCGATCGACGTCCTCGTCAACAACACGGGGATGACGGTCCGCCGGCCCCTCGTCGACCTCCAGCTCGAGGAGTGGCGGCAGCTGCTCGACGTCAACCTGACGAGCGCCTTCCTCGTCGCGCGCGCCGTCGCACCCGCGATGATCGAGCGCGGCAGCGGCAAGATCGTCAACGTCTGCTCGGTGATGAGCGAGCTTGCGCGGCCCTCGACCGGCGCGTACGCGGCGACGAAGGGGGCGCTGAAGATGCTGACCCGCACGATGTGCGCCGAGTGGGCGCCGCATGGGATCCAGGCGAACGGGATCGCGCCGGGCTGGTTCCGGACCGACCTCACGCAGCCGCTGCAGGCCGACGCCGGGTTCGATTCCTGGCTGCGCGCCCGCGTCCCGGCCGGGCGGTGGGGCGAGCCGGACGAGCTCGGCGGCGCCGTCGTCTTCCTCGCCTCGTCCGCGTCCGACTTCGTCAACGGCCAGGTCATCGTGGTCGACGGCGGGCTCTCGGCGGTCGTCTAGTGCTCGGGATCGGCGTCGACATCGGCGGGACGTTCACCGACGTCGTCCTGCTCGACTCGGATGGCGCGCTGCGGACGAGGAAGGTGCTGTCGACGCCCGACGACTACGCCCGCGGCGTCGTCCAGGGCGTGCTCGAGCTGCTGCACGAGACCGGGACCGCGCCCGAGAGCGTCACCAAGGTCGTCCACGCGTCGACCGTCGCCTCGAACGCCGTGCTGGAAGGCAAGGGGTCGAGCTGCTGCCTGCTGACGACGGCCGGCTTCCGCGACGTGCTGGAGCTGCGGCGGCTGCGGATCCCGGTCATGTACGAGCTCCAGTACGAGAAGCCGCGGCCGCTCGTCCCGCGCCGGCTCCGCTACGAGATCCCGGAGCGGACCGGGCCCCGAGGGGAGGAGTGGGCTCCGCTCGACGAGGGCGCGGTGCGCGAGGCCTCCGAGCGGGCGCGCGCCGAAGGCGTCGCCTCGGTTGCGATCAGCTTCCTGCACGCCTACGCCAACCCGGCTCACGAGCGCCGCGCCGCCGAGATCGTGCGGGAGGTCGTCGGCGACGACGTCTACATCACCTGCTCCTCCGACATCCTCGCCGAGATCCGGGAGTACGAGCGCACGAGCACGGCGGTCGTCAACGCATACGTGGGGCCGGTGGTCGAGCGCTACATCCGCTCGCTCGAGTCGAGACTGGCCGACGCCGGGATCTCGGCTCCGCTGCAGATCATGCAGTCCAGCGGCGGCCTGATGAGCGCCGCCGCCGCGATCCGCAAGCCCGCGCATCTGGTCGAGTCGGGGCCGGCCGCCGGAGTCGTCGCCTGCGCCTTTCTCGCGCGCGAGACCGGCATCCCCAATCTGATCTCGCTCGACATGGGCGGGACGACGGCGAAGGCCGCGATCCTCGAGGACGGCTTGCCGGTGAAGACGTCGGAGTACGAGGTCGGCGCCGGGATCAATCTGAGCAGCCGGCTGGTCAAGGGCGGCGGCCACGCGATCCGGCTCCCGTTCATCGACCTCTCCGAGATCGGCGCCGGGGGCGGCAGCCTCGTCTCGGCGGACGAGTTCGGGATGCTCCATGTCGGCCCGGAGAGCGCAGGCTCGGACCCGGACCGGCCTGCTACGGGCGCGGCGGCGAGGAGCCGACGCTGACGGATGCCCTGGTGGTGCTCGGCTACCTGAGCCCGGAGTACCTGGCCGGGGGAGCTGTTGAGCTCGATGCAGACGCTGCCGTTCGCGCGTTCGAGCCCGTCGCGACGACGCTGGGCAAGAGCTCCACCGAGGCCGCCTACGGCGTCTTCCAGCTGTCCGTCGCGACGATGACGCGGGCGGTCAAGGCGGTCTCGACCTACCGCGGCCGGGATCCGCGCGAGTTCGTGCTCTGCGGCTTCGGCGGCAACGGGCCTGTGGTGGCCGTCGCGATCGCACGTGCGCTGCAGATGCGGCGTGTGCTCGTGCCCCTCGCGCCGGGCGTCTTCAGCGCGGCGGGGCTGCTCCTGTCGGAGATCGAGCACGAATTCGTGCGCACGCTGCCCGCGCGCGGCGACAGCGCGACCCCGGAGCTGCTGCTCGCCGGCTTCCACGAGCTCGAGGCCGAGGCCGGTGGCGCCCTCGTGGCCGAAGGCGTGTCGCCCGACGCGATCGCCGTCTCGCGCTACGCGGACATCCGCTACGCCGGGCAGGCGTACGAGCTGACGCTGCCGGTCGCGGCCGGCCCTCCCGACCTCGGCCGGATCGCGGCGGACTTCGGCGCGGAGCATCACCGGACGTACGGGCACGCCTCGACTGACGCGCCGATCGACATCGTCAACCTGAAGCTGACGGCCCGCGAGGCTGGGAACGCCGAGATCCCGTACGACCCGCTCGCCGGGCTCGTGGCCGAGCGGCCGGGGGAGCGGACGCGCAGCGCCTACTTCGGGCCTGCCGACGGATCGCTCGACGTGCCGGTGATCTCGCGCGCGGCCCTGTTCGACTCGCCGCCGCGGCAGGGGCCGCTGATCGTCGAGGAGTACGACTCGACCTGCGTCGTCCCGCCGGGCTGCCGGGTGACGCTCGATTCGCTCGGCAACATCGACATCGCCCTCGACCACGGAGCACCGATGACCGCCGTCGCGATCGATCCGGTCACGCTCGACGTGGTCAAGAACGCGCTCGCGTCGGTCGCCGACGAGATGGCGCTGGTCGTGATGCGCAGCGCCTACTCGCCCGTCGTCCGCGACACGATGGACTACTCGACCGCGCTCTGCGATCGCGACGGCGAGCTGCTCGCCCAGGGACTGACCCTCGCCGTGCAGCTGGGGACGTTCCCGACGGTGATGCGCCATCTCCGCGAGCACTTCGGCGACGAGATGGAGCCGGGCGACGTCTTCCTCGCCAACGACCCGTACGGCTTCGGCGGCCAGCACCTGCCCGACATGTACGTGATCCAGCCGATCTTCCACGAGGGCGTGCTCGAAGGCTATGCGGCCACGATGGCGCACCACGTCGACGTCGGCGGCCTCACGCCCGGGTCGATCGCGGTGCACGCGACCGAGATCTTCCAGGAGGGGCTGCGGCTGCCCCTGCTCAAGCTCTACGAGGCCGGCCGCGAGAACGCGACCGTGATCCGGATCATCGAGAAGAACACGCGCCAGCCGGTCGAGGTGATCGGCGACCTGCGCGCTCAGGTCGCCGCCTGCCGGGCCGGCGAGCGGGGGCTGATCGAGCTCCTGGAGCGGTACGGCACCGTCGAGAGCAGGCGCTACATGGACGAGCTGCAGGTGCTCAGCGAGCGCCTGATGCGGGCCGAGCTGGCGGCACTGCCGGACGGCGTCTACGCGTTCGAGGACTTCATCGACGGCTTCGGCGACGAGCCGGAGCCGCTCCGGATCGCGGTCGAGCTGACCGTGCGCGGCGACGAGGTGTGGGTCGACCTGGAGGGGACCGCGCCGCAGGTCGCGGCGGGGCTCAACTGCCCCGTCGGCATGGTCAATGCGGGCGTCTACTGCGCGTTCCGCGGGATCGCGACCCGCGAGATCCCGAACGCCGGCGGCTACATGCGGCCGATCCACGTCAACGCACCCGTCGGGACGATCGTGAACCCGGTGCTGCCGGCGGCCTGCGGAGCGCGCGGCGTGGTCGGCTACCGCGTCTACGACGCCGTCATGGGAGCGCTCGCGCAGGTCGTGCCGGACAAGGTGGTCGCCCCCGGAGAGGGCGGGCCGTCACTGATCGCGATCGGGGGCTACCAGGACGGGCGCCCGTTCGTGCTCGCCGAGGTGCTCGTCGGCTGCTGGGGTGCCCGCGCCGCGCGCGACGGCCTCGAGGGCGTCTCGAACCCGCTCGCCAACCTGTCGAACCAGCCCGTCGAGCTGCTCGAGAGCGACCTGCCGCTGCGGGTGCACGGGTACGGGCTCGTCGCCGACTCCGGCGGCCCAGGACGCTTCCGCGGCGGCCTCGCCTACGAGCGCTCGTACGAGCTGCTCGCCGACGAAGCGGTGCTGACCGTGCGGTCCGATCGACGCGCGCACCCTGCGTACGGGTTCGAGGGCGGCGAGGCCGGGGCGCCGTCGTCGAACACGATCCGCTCGTCAGACGGCGAGCGCTCCGTCCCGACGATGCCGATGGAGGCGCTGCAGCTGCGCCGGGGCGACGTCTTCCACCACGTCTCCGCAGGCGGAGGCGGCAGCGGCTCGCCGTTCGAGCGCGACCCGGCGCTCGTGCTCGAGGACGTGCTCGAGGAGAAGGTCGGAGTCGAAGCCGCACGCGAGCGGTACGGCGTCGTCATCGCCGAGGGGAAGGTCGACGAGCGCGCGACGGCGGAGGCACGCGCTTGAGCTTCGACCTCGTCATTCGCGGCGGCACCGTCTACGACGGGACCGGAGCAGACGGCCGTGTCGCAGACGTCGGCGTGAAAGAAGGTCGCATAGCTGCCGTGGGCCCGCTCGAGCCCGGCGGCCAGGAGGTCGACGCGGCCGGCCTGGCGGTCGCGCCCGGTTTCATCGACATCCACAGCCACTCCGACTACACGCTGCTGATGGATCCCCGCGCCGTCAGCGCGATCCACCAGGGCGTGACGACCGAGGTCGTCGGCAACTGCGGCTTCGGCTGCTTCCCGATCCGCGATCCGCAGCAGGCTCGCCGCGCGATCTACGGGTACTCCGACGACCTCCCGATCACGTGGAGCTCGGCGGGGGAGTACTTCGAGCAGCTCGAGGCCGCCGGGCCCGCGGTGAACGTGCTCAGCCTCGTCCCGAACGGGCAGCTGCGGCTGGCGACGCTCGGCCTCGCCGACCGGCCGGCCGATCCAGCCGAGCTGGCCGAGATGCAGGTACTGCTGCGCGAGTCGCTCGACCACGGCGCCTGGGGCTACTCGACCGGGCTCGAGTACGCGCAGGAGCAGGCCGCGAGCGAGGAGGAGCTGACGGCGCTCGCGCGGCAGGCGCCCTTCTACGCGACGCACACCCGCAGGCGGGACGACGGCGCCGCCGACGCGGTGGCGGAGGCGATTCGCACGGGCGCGCACGCCGAGGTCCGGCTCCAGGTCTCTCATCTCGTCCCGCGCAACGGGAGCGAGGAGAGCCATCGCTGCATCGAGCTGGTCGAGTCCGCGCGCGCCGCCGGCCAGGACGTCGCCTTCGACATGCACACGCGCACGTTCGGGCTGACGAACCTGTACGCGGCGCTGCCGGCCTGGGCGCTCGGCGCCGACCCGCGCGAGCTCGCGGCGATCCTCCGCGATCCGGCCAAGCGCGACGAGATGCGCCCGCACCGCTCGATCCTGAGCGCCGGGAACGACTGGTCGCGCGTCGTGCTGCTCGACAACGAGATCTGGCCCGAGCACAGCCGCCGCGACCTCGCGTCGATCGCCGCCGACCGAGGTCAGGAGCCGCTCGACGCCGTCTACGACCTCCTGCTCGCCGGCGGTCGACGAGCTGCACAAGCTGATGGTGATCATCCACGCCTACTCCGAGGACCAGCAGCGGGAAGCGTTCGCGCACGAGCTCTGCATGCCCGGCTCCGACGCGACGACGCTCGCCCCGACCGGCGCGCTCGCCGAGTCGTTCTTCCACGGCGCGTACACGTGGGCGTCGTGGTTCTGGCGCTTCATGGTCCGCGAGGAGCGGCTGCTCACGCCCGAGGACGCCGTCCACCGGCTGACGGGCCGGCCCGCCGAGCGGATCGGCCTCTCCGACCGCGGCGTCCTCCGCGAGGGAGCTCGAGCCGACATCGCCGTCTTCGACCCGCACGGATTCGTCGAGCGCGGGACCGTCTTCGAGCCGAACCTGCTCGCCACGGGGATGCGGCACGTGCTCGTCAACGGCGTGCCGACCTTGCGCGACGGCGAGCTGACCGGCGAGCGCGCCGGCATGGTGCTCCGCCGATGAATCAAAAGGCATTGCGCGGGGAGCATCCGGACTTCCTCTGGCGCGACCCCGTCGCCGAAGGCGTCGTACGAGGTCGTGATCGTCGGGGCGGGCGGACACGGCCTCGCGACTGCGTACTACCTGGCGAAGAACCACGGGATCACCGACGTGGCCGTGCTCGAGAAGGGCTGGCTCGCCGGCGGCAACATCACGCGGAACACGACCGTGATCCGGTCGAACTACCTCTGGGACGAGAGCGCCGCGATCTACGAGCACTCGCTGAAGCTGTGGGAGGGGCTCGAGGCCGAGCTCGACTACGACCTCCTCTTCTCGCAGCGCGGCGTGCTGAACCTCGCGCACACGCTGCAGGACGTGCGCGCGTCCGTGCGCCGCGTCGGGGCGAACCGGCTGAACGGGATCGACGCGGAGTGGCTCGACCCGGCGCAGGTCGCCGAGATCTGCCCGATCCTGAACGTGTCACCGGAGGCGCGCTACCCGGTGCTCGGCGCGACCTTCCAGCCCCGTGGCGGGATCGCGCGGCACGAGAACGTCGCCTGGGGGTACGCGCGCGCCGCCGACGCGCTCGGCGTCGACCTGATCCAGGGCTGCGAGGTGACCGGGATCGACGGCCTGACGCTCCAGACGACGCTCGGGCCGATCGCGGCCGGGAAGATCGGGCTCTGCGCGGCGGGCCATTCGACCGTGCTCGCGCGGATGGCCGGGCTCGACCTGCCGATCCAGTCGCACCCGCTCCAGGCACTCGTCTCCGAGCTGTACGAGCAGGTGCTCGACACGGTCGTGATGTCGAACGCGGTGCACGTCTATGTCAGCCAGGCGCACAAGGGCGAGCTCGTGATGGGGGCCGGCGTCGACCCGTTCACCTCGTATGCGCAGCGCGGCTCGTTCCACGTGATCGAGCATCAGCTCGCTGCGGCGCTCGAGCTGTTCCCGATCTTCGCCGAGGCCCGTGTGCTGCGCACCTGGGCCGGGATCGTGGACGTGTGCCCCGACGCGTCGCCGATCGTCGGGCCGACGCCGGTCGAAGGGCTGTACGTGAACTGCGGCTGGGGAACGGGCGGCTTCAAGGCGACGCCCGGCTCGGGCTGGGCGTTCGCGTGGACGCTGGCGCACGAGCGAGCCGCACGAGCTGAACGCGCCCTTCTCGCTCGACCGGTTCACGACGGGCGCGCTGATCGACGAGCACGGCGCGGCTGGGGTGGCACATTGATCCTCATCCCGTGCCCGTGGTGCGGCGACCGGGACGAGACGGAGTTCTCGTACGGCGGCCAGGCGGGGGTGCCCTACCCGTCCGACCCGGCCGCGCTGACCGACGAGGAGTGGGCGAGGTTCCTGTTCTTCCGCGACAACCCGAGGGGTGCGTCCCGCGAGCGCTGGGTGCACACGCACGGCTGTCGCCGCTGGTTCGAGCTGACCCGCGACACGGTGAGCCATGAGATTCACGTTCGCCGGCGTTGACTACGCAGGCCGCGAGGGCGAGACCCTGGCGGCGGCGCTCGTGCGCAACGGCGTCCTCGGCGGCTTCCGCTCGCTCTACCGCGACCGTCCCCGCGGCGTCTACACGGCGGGCGAGGAGGAGCCGAACGCCCTGGTCCAGATCGGCGCCCGGCCGATGCTGCGCGCGACGCTCGTCGAGTTGGAGGACGGGCTCGTTGCGGAACCGCTCGCCGGCAAAGGGCGGCTCGTCGCCACGGCGGACGACGCGCGCTACGACGCGGTGCACGCCCACTGCGACGTCCTCGTCGTCGGCGCCGGCCGCTCCGGGGTCGCGGCCGCGGAAGCCGCGTCGGGCCGTGTCCTCCACGTCGACGGCCGCAAGGGGACGTGGGTCGTCGGGCTCTACGACGACAACTACGCGATCGCCGTCGAGCACGGCCGCCGGGTCTGGCGGATCCGCGCGAAGCGGATCGTGCTCGCGACCGGCGCGATCGAGCGGCCGGAGGTCTTCCCCGACAACGACCGGCCCGGGCTCATGCTCGCGAACGCCTTCGAGCGGTACGGCCGTCCCGAGGGCGCGACGCCGGTCTCCGGCGGCTGGAGCCCGCGCGTCCACCTCTGGAGCCAGGCCCGCGGCCGCCTCCGCTGGGACGACCGCATCGGCGCGCCCGTCCCGGACGGCGAGCTGCGCGGGATCGAGTGCGTCGGCACCCTGACCGGGGAGGGCCTGCCCGACGCTCCCGCCTTCTCGCTCCCGGAGGGCGACGAGGACGCGATGTTCGTCGACCTCGAGCGCGACTCGACCGTCGCGGACGTGCGCCGGGCGATCGGCGCCGGGCTCCGCTCGGTCGAGCACGTCAAGCGCTACACGACGATCGGCACCGGCTCGGAGCAGGGCAAGCTCGCGAACGTGAACGCGATCCGCGTCGCCGCGGAGCTGCTGCAGGTGCACCCGGGCGAGCTCGGCACGACGACGTTCCGGCCGCCGTACCTCCCGGTCTCGTTCGCGCTGCTCGCCGGCCGCGACCGGGGGCAGCTCTTCGACCCCGTCCGCGTGACGCCGATTCACCCGGCTCACGTCGCGGCCGGCGCGGTCTTCGAGGACGTCGGCCAGTGGAAGCGGCCGCGCTACTTCCCGCGCGAGGGCGAGGACATGGACGCCGCCGTCCGCCGCGAGTGCGCCGCCGCGCGCGAGTCGGTCGCGAAGATGGACGCCTCGACGCTCGGCAAGATCGACGTCCAGGGCCCCGACGCGGTCGAGTTCCTCAACCGCATGTACACGAACGCGTTCGACTCGCTCGCGGTCGGCAGCTGCCGCTACGCCCTCATGTGCACGCCCGACGGGATGGTCTTCGACGACGGCGTCGTCATGCGCGTCGGCGAGCAGCGCTTCGTCTGCACGACGACGACCGGCAACGCCGCCCCCGTGCTCGCGTGGATGGAGGAGTGGCTCCAGACCGAGTGGCCGGAGCTTCGCGTCTGGCTGACTTCGGTGACCGAGCAGTGGGCGACAGTCGCCGTCGTCGGGCCGGACTCGCGGGCGCTCCTGGCCGGGCTGACCGACATCCCGCTTGACCGCGAGAGCTTCCCGTTCATGGCGATCCGCGAGGGAACGGTCGCGGGGATCCCGGCGCGCGTCTGCCGCGTCAGCTTCTCGGGCGAGCTCGCCTTCGAGGTGAACGTCGACGGCCGCCGCGGGCTCGAGCTCTGGCAGGCGGTCGACGCGACGCCCGTACGGGACCGAGACGATGCACGTCCTTCGCGCCGAGAAGGGGTACCCGATCGTCGGTCAGGACACCGACGGCAGCGTGACGCCGCACGACCTCGGCATGGACTGGATCGTCTCGAAGACGAAGCCGGACTTCCTCGGCAAGCGCTCGTTCGCCCGGGCCGACACCGCGCGGCCCGATCGGAAGCAGCTCGTCGGGCTGCTGCCGGCCGAACGGATCCCCGAGGGCGCGCAGGTCGTCGCCGCCGCGGGGAGCACGGCGTCGCTCGGGCACGTCACGTCCAGCTACGACAGCGTCGCGCTCGGCCGGCCGTTCGCGCTCGCGCTCGTCGAGAGCGGCCGCGACCGGCTCGGCGACACCGTCTACGCGGACGGGACCGCCGCCGAGATCGTCGACTCGGTGCTCTACGACCCGGAGGGAGCACGCCGTGACGGCCGTCCTGCGTGAGATCGAGATCGATGCGCAGGTCAGCGTTCGCGGCGAGCCGCCGCTCGCGCCGAACACAGTCGCGGGCGACGCGATCTGGCTCGGGCCGGACGAGTGGCTCGTGCTCGGCGGCCGCGAGCAGGACTATCCCGACGTGCCGGCGGCCGTCGACGTCTCCGCGAACCGCGTCTGCTTCGAGCTCTCGGGGGAGGGCGCCGAGGACGTGCTCGCCCGCGGCTGCGCGCTCGACCTGCACCCGTCGGTCTTCCCGCCCGGCCGCTGCGCGCAGACGCTGGTCGCGCGGGCTCAGGTGATCCTCTACCGAACCGAGGCGGACGCCTTCAGGCTGCTCGTCAGGCCGTCCTTCGCCGACTACCTCCGAGCCTGGCTGCGCGACGCGGGGGCCGCTTGATGCTCGTGATCCGCGGCGCGACGGTCTATCCCGGCGAGGGCGCGCCGATGCGCGTCGACGTCGGCATCGCGGACGGGAAGGTGGTGGCGGTCGGCGGTGAGCTGTCGGGCGAGATCGTCGAGGCGGAGGGGCTCTGGCTCTGCCCCGGCTTCATCGACCTGCACGCGCACACGGCGCTGCGGTCGTACGAGGACCCCTTCCTGACCGAGGTGCTCTCCCAGGGAGTGACGACACAGGTGATCTGCCCGGATGGTCTGGCGCCGGCCCCGGTCGCGCCCGGCCGCTGGCGGGAGCGGCGCGACTATCTGCGCGCGCTCGAAGGCCCCGGTCCGCAGGAGTGGCCGTGGACGACGTTCGCGGAGTACCTCGACGCGCTCGACGAGACGCGGCCGGCGATCTCGCTCGTGCCCTCGATCGGCCACGGCGCGGCGCGCGACACAGTGATCGGCGGCGAGCGGCGGCCGGCGACGCCGGCGGAGCTGGAGGAGATGCGGCGGGAGGTGCGGGCGGGCTTCGAGGCCGGCGCGACGAACCTCTCCTTCGGGCTCGTCTACCTGCCCGGCGCGCACGGCGACACCGACGAGCTCGTCGCCGTCGCCGAGGTGGCGGCGGAGTTCGGCAGGCCGCTCGTTCCCCACGTCCGCAACGAGGGCGAGGGCCTGCTCGACGCGATCGACGAGATGCTCGAGGTCTCGCGCCGCTCGGGCGCCTCGCTGCATCTCTCGCACCTGAAGTCATTCGCCGACGAGGCGTTGATCGACCCGCTGCTCGAGAAAGTCGAGGGAGCCGGCCTGAGCTTCGATCAGTACCCCTACGGCGCCGGGTGCACCCTGCTCGCGAGCCTGCTGCCCGCGTGGGCGCAGGAGGGTGGCGCGGCGGCGACGCTCGCGCGGATGGGCGACCCGGACGCGGTCGCGAGGATCGCGTACGACGTCGAGCACGGCCTGGAGGGCTGGGAGAACCTGCTCGCCACAGCGGGGCCCGATCGAATCCTGGTCGAGGGTCAGAGCCTCGCCGACCGCGGCGGCGACGCGGTGGAGACGGTCGCAGAGCTGCTGCTCGAGTCCGAGCTGGGCGCGCAGATGGTCATGCACTACGCCTCCGAGGAGGCGGTCCGGAAGATCGCCAGGCACCCGCTGATGCTGCTGGGCTCGGACGGGATCTTCGGTCGCCATCCGCATCCGCGGGTGGCGGGGAGCGCGGCACGGTTCCTCGGTCGGTACGCGATTCGCGACGGGCTCGTGGCTCCGGAGGAGGCGATCGCCCGGTTGACCGCCCGCGCCGCCGACCGGTTCGGGCTCTCCGACCGCGGCCGGATCGAGGTCGGCAAGCGCGCCGACCTCGTTCTGCTGGATCCTGCGGGCTACATGGACACGGCGACCTACGAGCAGCCGCTGCTCCGGGCCGAGGGCGTGGCGGGCGTGTGGGTCGCAGGCGAGCGCGCGTGGGCCGACGGCGCGCCCACCGGAGTCCGCGCGGGAGGCGTCGTCCGTTGAGGCGCGACGAGATGCCGTCGATCGCCGCCGAGCGGGCGCTCGCCGGCAGGGACCTGCTCCCGCTCAAGGGCAGCGTGGCGGCGCCGCTGCCGCCGCACGTGCGCGAGGCGGTCGCGGCCGCGCTCGACGAGCACGCGGTGACACCGCCGAGCCGGGGCCACCTCGCGCTGCGAGAGGCGATCGCGCGAAGCCTGCCGGCGCCGGCCGACCCGGAGCGCGAGATCCTCGTCACGAACGGCGCCATGCACGCGCTCAGCCTCGTCTTCCGGGCGCTGCTCGCGCCGGGTGACGAGGTGATCGTCCCGATCCCGAGCTACTTCTTCCAGGGCCTGATCGAGCGGGCGGGCGGCGTCTTCGTGCCGGTGCCGAGCTGGGACCCAGCGGCGATCGAGGGAGCCGTGACGTCCAGGTCGAAGGCGATCGTGCTGACGAACCCGAACAACCCCGACGGCCGCCTGGCGACGAGAGCGGAGGTCGACGAACTGCTCGCGCTCGGCGCGCGTCACGGCCTGACCGTGGTGACTGACGAGGCGTACGAGCGCTGCATCCACGAGGGCGAGCTGGCGAGTGCCTGGGGCGCCGCGCCGAACGTGATCCTGGTCCGCAGCCTCGGGAAGAGCCTCGCGATGCCCGCGTGGCGGATCGGCTTCGTCGCCGCCGAGCCGTCGGTCCTCGACGGGTGCCTCCGGGAGCTGGAGTGGGACGTGATCCGGGTGAGCCATGTCGCCCAGCGGGCAGCGACAGCGGCGCTCGACGGCCCGCAGGCATGGCGGGACGAGCTGGCCGACCGCTACCGCACTGACCGTGACGCCGCCCACGCGGCCGTCGTCGATCACCCGGTCCTGAGCGCTCCGCTGCCGGCAGCGACGCCCTTCCTCTGGCTCGAGCTCGGTGGGCTCTCGTCGGAGGATCTCGTCGACGCCGGGATCGCGGTGGTCGACGGAGCCGCCTTCGGCACCCGGGGCTATGCCCGTCTTCCCTTCGCCGGTGCAGCGGACGTGCCGCACGAGCTCCGACAGCGGCTGGCCATGGTCGGCCGGTGATCGTGCGAATCGGCGTCCTCAGCGACCTCCACTGCGAGCTCGAGCCGACGGGCTCGCGCTGGATCAACGACTTCGAGCCAGAGCGCCTCGACGAGCGCCTCGACGCAGCCCTCGCGTGGTTCGCCGAGGCGCGGGTCGACCTGATCCTCCTGCTGGGCGACATCGTCCAGTTCGCGAACCAGGCGGATCTGGAGCATGCGTTCTCCCGCCTCGCGGCGTCCGACGTCGCACCGCTCGCGACGGTGGGTGGCAACCACGACCTCCGCCTCGGGGACGAGTTCGCGGAGCGTGCCCGCGAGTACGGGATCCGGCTGCTGCACGAGGAGCCGCTCGACCTCGCAGGCGTTCGCGTGAGCGGCGTTGCCGTCGCCAGGGGAGCGGCGCCGCCGCAGTACGTCGGGCAGCACGCCGACGACGGAGGCGACGGTGCCCTCGTCGTCGTGGCGTCGCACTTCCCGATCCTGTCCGAGGCTTCGCGGCTCGCCGCCGCCGGGCTGCCGTACCCGGGCGACCTGGTGAACCGCGCCGAGCTCGAGTCGCGGCTGCGGAGCGATTCGCAGCCGAAGCTCGTCCTGAGCGGGCACATCCACTCCCGCACCTCGACCCATGCCGGGCCGCTGCTGCAGCTCACGGTCGGCGCCGTGATCGAGCCGCCGTTCGACGCGACGATCGTCGAGATCGATGCCGCCGGCCTCGACGTCAGGCGGACCGCCCGGCGCCTCGGCGAGGTCGCGGTGACCGATCCCGTCTTCGCCGGGGACGAAGAGCGCTGGCGGATAGCGGGCGACCGCTGGGAGGCGGTCTAGGGCGTCTCACGACCTCCGCGCCTGGTTGCGGGACGCGATGGCGTAGGTTGGAGGCCATGGGAGCACGCCGCGTCCTCGTCACGGGCGCAGAGGGGACGATCGGCACGGCGGTCCGGGAGCACCTGGCTGCGCGGTACGAGCTGACGTCGCTGACGCTGACGCCGCAGGAGTTCCCGAGCCACGTCGCCGACGTCGCCGACCTCGATGCAATCCTGCCGGCCTTCGAGAACGTCGACGCCGTAGTTCACCTCGCGGCCTCGGCTGCGCTCGAAGCGCCCTGGGACAACGTCCTTCGCAACAACATCGTCGGCACGTACAACGTCTTCGAGGCGGCTCGCCGGGCGGGGGTCTCACGCGTCGTGTTCGCGTCGTCGAATCACGTCGTCGGCATGTACGAGCTCGACGGTGCCCCGGGGATCTACGACCCCGACGGCGAGCGGAGCTACGACCACACGGCGGAGATCCGGCCCGATTCGCTGTACGGGGTCTCGAAGGCCTACGGGGAGGCGCTCGGACGGATGTACATGGAGCGGCACGGCCTGCGCGTCTTCTGCCTGCGGATCGGAGCCGTGCGCGCGCACGACGACCCGACCGCGGCGACCCCCGTTCCGCTGATCGATCTCGACGCCGAAGGCCAGCGGAACCGCCTGCGCGCCGTCTGGCTGAGCCAGCGCGATTGCGCCGAGCTGATCGCCAGCTGTCTCGACGTCGAGGACGTGTCGTGGGCGGTCGTCTACGGCGTGTCGGGGAACCCCCGCCGGTTCTGGGACCTGAGCCACGCGAGGGAGCTGCTCGGGTGGGAACCGCAGGATGGTGCCGCCGTCTGACGATTGCGAGCCAGTGAACCTACTTCGGTAGCTCTGAGACCGCTGCCCGATACCGCCTACGCTCGGGATCGATCGCATTGACTCCGAGCACCGTGCTCCTTGCGCGTGCGGCCATCCGAAACACAAGGAGCACGAAGAGGCCGGCGAAAAGCTGCGCAGCGGTGTACAGCCAGTCACGATCGAAAGGAAGCTCGTCGCTCTGAGCGAGCGCAAAGAGGCTAAGGATCACTCCAGCCGCAGCGGCGAAGCCCAAGAGGAGCAGGAAGAGCCCCAACAACAACCATCTGGCAAGCGCGTGGGGGTTCGCGAGGTAGTACTCATACCTCAGCGCGTTGCGAGCACTCGCAACGTCGAGTTTCCTTCTGCGTGTCTCCGATCTCGTCCCCAGCCACCTCTGCGTCGCAGGTGTGAGGAGATTCGCCGCAATGCTTCCGAGGATTCCTATCGGGATCGCCAGGGCGAGCCCCAGCCAGAATGGAGAATCCAACGATCAGCCTCGCTCGCCGCGGACGTCGGAGTGTGGATGAACCGTGCTGGTGCCACCGTCGACATTCCGCAAGCTGCCGACGATCCGTCCGGCCACCTCTACGTGGCCATGATTCCTTACCGAACCACCAACAGTGCCGTTCACGACCGCGGACCCACCCGGCTCGATCACCAGGTCGCCCGCAACCATCCCGTGCAGCACGAAGCTGATCCCGGCCGACACCGTCGCATCACCGGCAATCATCCCTTGCAGTAAAAGATCCTCGGTGAGAGTGATCGGGCCCTCGACCTTTCCATCGAACGTACGCATCGACAGGCGAGTGTAAGCAGTGCTGCGGACCGCATGACCTCGTTTTTGTGCAGCGCAGGGCGAGCGGGATAGACGGGTGAGGGTCAAAAAACGCGCCGCGGGAAGCGCCCTGCATCGATGTAGTCGAGGAAACCCGATCCTTTGCTTGTGATCCGATACGTGTCACGGTCCTCCTCACGTTGAATTGCCAGACCGCTTGTGACGAGGTATCCAATCCAGGTCTCGAAAGTCATCGCCTGGACGAAAGGGATCAGCGTCAGGGTGGACTTGACTTGGTTCATGTGGGCTTCAAGCGCCTCGCGTGGCGCAATCTCGTCCGGCGATGCTCGAATCGACCGCAGTGCTGCGATCTGGCTTCCGTAGATCACGCGGTAGATTTGCTCATACTCCACCTGTAGCGATTTCACAGCCACCTGTCGAAGCAAGCGTCTGCGTTCCTCTGCAGCTTCGAGTTGCTGCTCGGCAAGGCGCTGCTCGTATGACTCGGTTAGTTGGTCGATCAGTTCGGCGTCGTCAGGATTGTCATCCAACGTCCCCTCAGCCGCCTCCTCGTCTGCGGCCGCTCGCTGCTGGTCAGCTGCCTCCGTGAACCCCATTTCGGTCCCGAACACCTTCACCGTCTTGATCCTGTCGATGAGCCCACCGAACTGGGTTCCGTACCGGCGCAGCAAGTACACGACAACCAACGCTACGAGAAGCGGCCATATAAGGACGAGGATGTAGTCCAAGATCAATTCCCACTGCCATTCCCAAGCGACGAGTGTCACGGCGAGGAAACCTACAACGACCGTCGGCCGCGCGCGTGCCGGTGACGGTTCCCACAACCCGTGCCTGGACGTTCCGGACCCGCCTCGCGTTCGGCTCGCCGCCCGGCCTAGCTCAGGGCGTCATACAAGCCAGAGGCAATCACGCCTAACAGGAGTGTGCTCGCGATGCCGACGACGACGCGCGGAAGCATTCGCGTACGAACTCCGCCCTCATCAAGAATTTCGATCCTGGGAAACGCCCGGTACAGCCCAACCGCTAGGGCGATTGACAGTGGCAAGCCGATGCACACGCCCACGAACTCCGCTTGAGTGAAACCAGGGTTTACGTGGTAATCGAGCCACCTCGGCACAAGCGCCCCGAAAAGGAAGCCCGAGAGACCAATCAGCATGAGTACGGGGAAGAAATCATCACCCGCCGCCCATCCAGCGGACCTG
Source organism: uncultured Gaiellaceae bacterium (assembly GCA_963771185.1). GTDB lineage: Bacteria > Actinomycetota > Thermoleophilia > Gaiellales > Gaiellaceae > Gaiellasilicea. The sequence continues at coordinate 130,456 of CAVYSL010000016.1, read as the reverse complement.
CGGAGCAGAGTCGTGAGCCGCTGGCCCAACCCTTCCACGTTCGTACGATCCGGGCCGCGCACACTCAGGCGCAATCCGTTACTCCTCCAGATGCGAATCTCGACTTCGGCGTCAATGAGCGTGGGCTCTTCGAAGCCAGTGGCCTCAGCCTCGCGGGAGCGGGCCAGCCGCGCTTCATAGTCAGCGCGCCAATCAGTGCGGCTCGGCCGAACAGTGACGGTCAATGTGTCGATCTCTCGCAAGTCGTCGGCGTGGAGTTCCTCGATCGCACCTAGATTGTCGGCTCTCTGTTCTAGCCCGGTCTTTAGCTCGATCGAAACAGACACGTCAGACGCGTATCCGCTCCACGCTGACAGGACCTCAACGGCAAGGTCGGCGGCATCTACCAGCTCACTGCGCTGCCCGGCCCAGCGCCGAAACCTCTTGCGAACGGTGAACACAGCGTGAGCTTATGAGAGCAGTGAGACGACGCCCGGGCGAACCAGCGCAACTCAGGGCCTTGCGAGCGCGATCGGCGCAAACATGGCTTCGAGAGCCGGGGCGGAATCAACCCGTGGCCGTGCCGACGCGTTGGAGCCGCCAGTGCCGCTCCGCGTCTTATTGGCTCTTCTAGAAGGCGTCAGGCGGCGACGGATGCGCTCGTGCACGCAACACATCCGGCGGCACAGCGGACTCTACGGGCGGGTCGTCGTCAGCGGGTTCGCGATTCTCGTTCAGCTGCCGGAGCAAGTCGGCTTCCGTTGGCGGGTCTTCGTCGAGAGGCTCTACCTCGGCTGACTCCAGCTTTTCGCGCTCGTCATTCATCGGCTTCTCCCGTCTGCTCGCGGTCATCACCAATCGAGAACCATGTAGCTGATTTCGGCCCTGGATGTCGAATCAGCATCCGTCACCGTTCTGATGCTCAACCGGTGTCGCCCGGCTGAAGCAAACAAGGCCAGCGAGTAAAGGGCCGAGTAGTTGTCATGACTGAGCGGGAGCAAGAAGTAACCATCCAGGGGCAGCTCGGCATCTTCGGGCGTAACGTTCTGAAGTCTGATGTTGCACCCATAGGTGGCTACGAACAGCCGCGCAACCTCACCGTAGAATCTGAACGCCATCCTCAAACCCCCTTCACCTACATCATTTGGTGGTCAACCGCAGGCTGCCAGTAGTCGCCCCTTCCGAGTCCGTGAGCCTGCTCGAGTGCTAGCAGGTCGAGATAGCTGAGCCGAGGCACACCGCCGATCGCATACTGGGCGGGCGCGTCCAAGTTTTCTCCCCGGCTGTAATGCATGACCGAGAAGTAGTCATAGGGGGTGAGGAGAATCACCTCGTCCGGGTCCTTGCGGTCGTAGTTGTCGTCGCCGTCGGTAACGACAACGTAGTCATCGCGATCGGGACGTTGATGCTCGTGAAACAGCCCCGCCGAATGGCCCATCTCGTGCAGAATAGTGTGCACCGAAAAGGCCTGAGTTTCCCTTGCCGGACAAGTAATGTCTTGACCGGCCCCGGGGAACCATTGTCGCCCAACCTTGGAACGGCACGGCGCGTCACCGGGGCTGAATCGAACAAACCAAAAAGCTGGGATGTCCGGAACCCACTTCAGACGACTCCGGCTGTTCCAGTGGTCAATGGCCCTCTGGATCTTCGCCCGCCGTCCCGTTCCTTCAGGAAAGGCGTCAGAATTGATGTGGTAGGGGATCCTGCCCGAGGGCCATCGAAACGCGTCGCCCCGGATGAGGTTCGCCATGGTCCGCCCTCCGTACGCCTCAGTTCGTAGCGAATGATACCAGGTTGCCCCAGGCGTGCGCGAATCCGCGCTCCATGGCCCGATCCTGGCCGGGGCCGGGCGATCAGCCCCCCAATACTGCTACGGGGATCGGGGCGAACAGGACGGCGGATGTAAAGGATGGGCGTGATGAACCTCTGCCTTGAGTACTCGCGCCACGTTCGCTTTGCGAGCTGACAACCGCGTTAGGTGTCGCTCGCTAGTCGGCGCGCAAGTACGTTCGCAGTCGCAGTTCGTTGCGGCGGATCTTCCCGGACGTGGTTAGCGGGAGCTCGTCGACGAACTCGATCTCGCGTGGGACTTCGTACGCGGCCAGGCGCTCGCGGACTAGCGCCCTTAGCTCCGCCGCCAGCGCCTCCGACGGTGACGTTGCGACGACGAACGCCTTGATCGCCTCGCCGCGGAGCTCGTCCGGGATGCCGATCACTGCCGCCAGCGTCACCGCCGGGTGGCGGACGAGGCACTCCTCGATCTCGCCGGGGCCGATGCGGTGGCCGGCGCTCGAGATCAGGTCGTCGGTTCGGCCGACGAAGCGGAAGTAGCCTTCGTCGTCGACGTCGGCGAGGTCGCCCGTGTGCAGGCGGCCGTCCCGCAGCTTCTCGGCCGTCGCCGCCCCGTTCCGCCAGTAGCCGAGGAAGACGACCGGGTCGCCGTCGACCGCGACGGTCACCTCCCCGTCGACGAGGCGGACGTCGTGGCCCGGATAGGCGCGTCCCATCGATCCGGGCTTCGCCGGCCACGCCGTGCAGTTGCCGATCAGCAGGTTCGCCTCCGTCTGGCCGTAGAACTCGTTCAGCCGCGCGCCCAGCCGCTCGGAGCACCACGCCGCCGTCTCCTCTCCCACCATCTCGCCGCCGCTCGCCAGCGTGCGCAGCGCGAGGGCGGGGCCGTCGTGCGCGGCCATCATCCGCAATGCGGTCGCGGGCATGAAGACGTTGCGCACACCGATCCGGGGGATCAGGTCGAACGTCAGCTCCGGGTCGAACTTCGTCGTCTGGAAGGCGAGTACGGGCCGGCCGTGGTAGAGCCCGGGCATGAGCACGTCGAAGAGGCCGCCCATCCAGGCCCAGTCGGCGGGCGACCAGATCAGGTCGTCCGGCTGCGGGAAGAAGTCGTGCGAGAGCTCGAAGCCGGGGAGATGGCCGTACAGGACGCGGTGGGGGAGGAGTGCGCCCTTCGGCGGGCCGGTCGTGCCCGAGGTGTAGACGATCAGCGCCGGTGCGTCGGCCGCCGTTGCGACCGGCTCGAAGCGCTCCGACGCGGCGGCGAGCAGCGCCGGCAGGTCACGGTCGACGTCGATCGTCTCCACGCCCTCGAGCTCCCGGTCGGCGAGGACGACCGCAGGATCCGCATCGCCGAGTCGTACGGCCATCGCATCGGGGCCGAAGCGGGTCGAGAGCGGCACGGCGATCGCACCGAGCTTGTAGACCGCGATGTGCGCGACGGCGGTCTCCGGCCGCTGCGGCAGCGCGAGCCCGACGCGGTCACCGACGCCGATGCCGCGAGCCCGCAGCGCGTTGGCGAGCCGGTTCGAATCGTCCGAGAGCTCGCCGAACGTGACCTGCCGGGTGACCTCGCGTCCGTCCGTGACCACGATCGCGACCGCGTCGCGCGGATGGCGCTCGCAGACGTCGACGCCCAGGTTCATCTGCACCGGCACCCGCCAGCGGAAGGCGCCGTACAGCTGCTCGTACGTCAGGCCCAGAGGCGCTCCAGCAGCGCGAGATAGACCCGGGTCGCCCGCACGAGCTCCGCGACCTCGATCGATTCGACGTCGCCGTGTGCGCCGGACCCCATCGGGCCGTGGTAGACGGTCGGGATCCCTGCCGCGTGGAACATCGCGCCGTCGGCGACGAGCCTCACGCCGGTGAGCGGCAGCTCTTGCCCGGTCACGTCGCGGTACGCCTCGCGGAGCGCGACGACGAGCCTGTCCTCGGGGTCGATCCGGTAAGCGCCCCGTGAGACCTGCAGGTCGAGGTCGATCGCGCAACCGGACTCCGCCGCGATCGGCTCGAGCAGCGCCCGGAACTCGGCCTCCGCCTGCTCGACCGTGTTCCCCGGCGCCCAGCGGCGCGTGCCGACGAGGCGGCACTCGACCGGGTGGCGGTTGTAGAAGTCGCCGCCGTGCACCTCCCCGAGGAAGTACGACTCCGGCCCGACCCACTCGTGCTCGACCGCCGCCAGCTCCTCGTTTCGGGCGCGGATCGCCTCGATCACGCTGGCGGCGACGAGATTCGGGTTTGGCGTCCCGGCCGCGGTCATCAGCTCGTGGGTGACGGCGCCGTCGCGGCGGATCGTGATCTCGAACGTCGCGCAACCGACATGCGCAACGGCAAGGGTCGACGCGCCGAGCTCGCCGACGACGCCCATGTCCGCCGTGAAGCCGTACTCGCCGAGGAGGTACGTCAGGTCTTGACCGCGCCCCAACGGAGACTCGTGGAGACCCACGGCGACGATGACGAGCTCGCCCGGAAACGACCGTCCGGCGAGCGCACGCGCCGTCTCGGCCGCGCATGCCAGCGCGCCCTTCATGTCGGCGGTGCCGCGTCCGTAGATCGTGCCGTCGTCGACGCGCGGAGGGTCATGGGGGATCGGCACCGTGTCGAGGTGGCCGTTGAGGACGATCGTCGGGCCGGGTTCGCCGCCGCGGAGCCGGCCGATCACGATCGGGGTGGCCGGGAAGCGCTCGTCGAGCAACTCGACGTCCATGCCGTACTCCTCGAGCCGCCGCGCGTAGAGGCGCGCGACCTCGGCGGTGTCGCCCGTCGGGCTCTCGACCTCGACCAGCTCCAGCGTCAGGTCGCGCAGGCGGTTGCCGTCGACGTTCATGCAGCTCCTCTCGCGACCCGAAAGCCGATGTGTGCCTGGCGCCGGACGGGCCGGCTGTGACTGCGCATCGTGCAGCGGGCCCAGGCGAGGCCAGGGCTCGCGAACGAGCCCCCGCGGAGGACGTGCTCGCCCCGGGGGTACTCCGTGGACGTCCACTCCCAGACGTTTCCGGCCATGTCCAGCAGACCGTAGGGGCTGGCGCCGGCCGGGTGAGCGCCGACCGGTGAGGTGGAGCCGTGCTTGATCCCGGCTCCGACCGCGGCGAGGCTCTCGTCCTCCTCGTCGCCCCACGGGTACGTGCGCCCGTCGGTCCCGCGCGCGGCCTTCTCCCACTCGGCCTCCGTCGGCAGCCGGCCGCCGGCCCAGGCGCAGAAGGCGGCCGCCTCGTCCCAGTCGACGAAGACGACGGGATGGTCGTCGGGCGCGGGCCAGTGCGGCGGGGCGGTCGCTCCGGTCTCGGCGGCGAAGCGTGCGTACTGAGCGTTCGTGACCGGCGTCCGCGAGAGCTCGAACGCGCCGACGTCGACGAGCCGCTGGCGCCGCTCGTCCGGGTCGCGGCCGATCACGTACTCGCCGGCGGGCACGTCGACCCAACCGAAGTTCCGGCGTGGCTCGACGGCGACGACGCGGAAGCCGACGTAGGGATCGCGCGCGGCGGGATGCACCGGCAGGCGCGCCGTGGAGCGCAGCTCTCCCGGCTGGCTCAGGTACGAGCCGCCGCGCGCCGCACCGTCGGACGTCCACTCCCAGACGTTGCCCGCCAGGTCGAGCGCACCACAGGGGGCGGCCCCGGCTGGGCGCTGCCCGACCGCCGACGGGTCGCCGATCCCCTGACCGAACGTTGCGCGGGTGGTGTCGGGAACCTCGTCGCCCCACGGCCAGAGGCGGTCGTCGCCGCCGCGCGCTGCCGCCTCCCACTCGATCTCGGTCGGCAGCCGCACGCCGTTCTCCGCGCAGAACGCCTCCGCGTCGGCGCGCGAGACGTACGTCAAGGGCAGGCCGTCGCGGGCAGTGACAGGCGTGCGGCTGATGCGGAAGCCCTCGACCTTGACGACCCGCCGTGGCGTCTCGTCCGCTTCGGGCGGATAGAGACGAGCCGGGTCGTCTCCCATCGGAAACGGTCCCGCCGGGATCGACGCCCAGTCGATCACGCCGGGATCACGGGCAGCGTCACCGTGCCGCCGTGGACGCTCTGCTCGGCGACGACGTGGTGCGTGTGCCGGCCGATCGGCTCGCCCGTGTTGGGGTTGCGCTCGAGCCGCGGGAAGTTCGACGAGGAGACGTCCACGCGCAGCCGGTGACCCTTGGCGAAGACGTTCGACGTCGGCGGCAGGAGCATCGTCACCGTGTACTGCGTGCCCGGCTCCATCAGCACCTCGCGGTCGAAACCGTCGCGATACCGCGTCCGGACGATCGTGTCGTTCAGGAGCAGGTCGTAGCCCTCGGGGTAGTCCTCGTTCGGCGGGTAGACGTCCACGAGCTTCGCGGTGAAGTCCGTGTCGACGGCGCTCGACGAGATCGTCAGCTCGACCGCGACTCTGCCCGTGACCTCCAGCGGCTCCTCGAGCGGCTCGGTCTGGTAGACGAGGACGTCCGCCCGCTCGGACAGGCGCTGGTAGGGCTCACGTGCGGTGAAGTAGTCGGCCGACTCCTTCTGGTCGGCGCCGCCCGGGGTCATGATGTTCCGGAGCATCAGCGCCGGGTTGAGCAGGCGCGCCCAGGCCGGCTCGAGCTCCGCGTCGCCGCTCGGCATCTCGCCGACCCCGCAGTAGAGCCCGCCGATCGTCGGGACGGGATCGTCCGGGTCGTAGGTGAACTGGCGCGGCTCGGCTCCGGCCGCAGGCTCCTCCGCACGAAGGGAGCCGTCGGAGTGGAGATGGAGCGTCTGCTCGGTCGCACGCGCGAGCGGCCACTCCTGCTCGTCGCGCCAGCGGCCGCCGTGGTCGAGCTTGCCGAGCTCGGTCTTGCGGCCGCTGCCGCCGCCCATCACGAAGATCTTCACGGGCGCCTCGTCCGCCGGGTGCCCGCTCGCGTCGTCGGGCAGCCAGCGGTTGAAGAAGTCGAGCTGCTCGTCGAAGTAGCGCTGCACGCCCCAGACCGAGGTCGGCCCGTAATCGACGTCGAGCGTCCACGTCGCGTCGCCGCGCATGCCGACGTGGCTCCACGGCCCGATGATCAGCCGCTGCGGCGACTCGTTCTTCGCCGTCATCGCCGCCCAGTACTCGCTGTCGGCGTGCGGGAACGGGTCGTACCAGCCGGTCGTCATCGTCGCGGGGATGTCGGCGTGCTCGTGCCAGAAGCGCGTGAAGTCGTTCTCCTTCGCCGCCCAGAACTCGTCGTAGGCGCCGCGCGTGCAGTAGTCCTCGAGCGTCTTGGCGAGCTCCGGCACGTGGCGGAGCGCGAGGTCGTCGCGGAGGAGGGGGGAGTTCCAGAAGAGCTCGCGCAGCCGCTGCAGGTCGCCGAAGACGTCGCGCTGCTTCTCCCAGTCCTCCTTCACGCCCTGGTGGTCGGCGGCGTGGATGTAGAGCGCCCAGAACATGTGCAGCTGCATCGCGCCGCCCTCGCGCGTCTGGTTCTCGAAGGTGTTCGTCGGCGCGACGTCCGGCCAGATCGCAGTCAGGTGCGGCGGGCTCTCGAGCGCCGTGCGGATCTGCGTGATCCCGGCGTACGAGCTGCCGACCGTCCCAGTGCGGCCGTTGCTCCAGCTCTGGGCGGCGATCCACTCGATCGTGTCGTAGCCGTCCTCGCCCGTGTGCGGGGTGGCGCTGTGGAAGTACGTCTTGCTGCCTTCGGAGCGGTGGCGGTCGCGGAGGTCCTGGAGCACGACCGCGTAGCCGTGCGGGACGAAGAAGTCGGCGATCTCGACGTAGCGACGCTCGGTCTTGTCGTACGGCGTCATGCAGACGATCGTCGGGAAGCGGCCGGGCACGAGCTCGCCGTCGCGCGCGGGGCGGTAGAGATCCGTGGCGAGACGGATCCCGTCCCGCATCTCGACCATCACGTCCTTCGAGACGACGATCCCGTAATTCATGTCTCCCTTTCGATGACGAGGTTGCCGAGGTCGTCGACCCGGACGGCGAAGCCCGGATGGACGACGGTGGTCGAGTCGAACTCCTCCACGACCGCGGGGCCTGCGAAGGTCGCGCCGGCCGGGAGGGCGTAGCGGTCGTAGATCGGGCAGTCGACGAAGCCCGACGACTCGGCGAAGTAGACCGGCCGCGTCTCCTTCGGCTCGGCGGGGCCGCCCTGCGCGAGCGGCGCGAGCCGGTGGCTTCGCGATCGCGCCGACGCTCGTCAGGCGCAGGCTCACGACCTCGACCGGCTCCTCGGGCGCGCTGAACCCGTAGGTGCGGTCGTGCTCGACGTGGAAGCGCTCGAGGAGACCCTCGCCGGCCGGGATCGTCAGCTCGTAGCTCTGCCCGACATAGCGGAGGTCGATCTTGCGGACGAAGCTCATCGCCTCGGGGGCGAGGCCTTCCTGCTTCAACTCGGCTCGACCCGCCGCCTCGAGCTCGACGAAGGCGTCCACGACCTCGGCGGCGTCCAGGTCGTCGAGGCGGCGCATCACCGTCACCGCCGTATCGAGCTTCAGGTCGGTCGTGAGCAGCCCGGTGGCCGAGAAGATGCCGGGACTCGGGGGGATCAGCAGCGTCGGCATCTCGGCGTCCCGGGCGAGCGCGTTCGCGTGCACCGGCCCGGCGCCGCCGAAGCCGAAGAGGACGAAGTCGCGCGGGTCGTAGCCGCGCTGGACGGAGATCAGATGCAGCGCGTTGACCATCGCCGCGTTCGCGATCTCGACGATCCCGTTGGCCGCCTCGACGACGTCCAGCCCGAGCGGCTTGGCGCACCGCTCCTCGATCGCGCGGCGCGCCCCGTCGACGTCGAGGCCGATCTCGCCGCCGAGGAAGTAGCTCGGGTTCAGCCGACCGAGCACGACGTTCGCGTCGGTCACCGTGGGTTCCTCGCCGCCGCGCCGGTAGCAGACCGGCCCTGGGTCGGCGCCCGCGCTCTGCGGCCCGACGCGCAGGAGGCCGCCCGAGTCGACCCAGGCGATCGAGCCACCGCCCGCGCCGATCTCGACGAGGTCGACGACCGGCGTCCGCACGGGGTAGCCGGAGAGCGACATGCCGCCGATCCCGGCGCCCGCGTGACCGCCGACGTTGTAGTTCTTCGTCACCGACGGCTGCCCGCCCTGGATCAGCCCGACCTTGGCGGTCGTGCCGCCCATGTCGAAGGAGAGGATGTCCGGCCGTCCGAGCGTCTCGCCGAGGTAGGCGGAGGCGATCACGCCCGCGGCGGGGCCGGACTCGACCATGAAGACCGGCCTGCCCCGCGCTGCCTCGGAGCTGAAGACGCCGCCGCTCGACTGCATCACGAGCAGCTTCGCGCGGACGCCCGCGTCGGCGAGTCGGCCTTCGATCCGCTCCAGGTAGCGCTCGACGACCGGGCGGATGACGGCGTTGATCACCGTCGTCGAGGCGCGCAGGTACTCCCGGAACTCCGGCGCCACCTCGGCGGAGAGCGAGATCGGGACGCCGGGCAGCTCCTCGGCGAGGATCGCGCCCACTCGCTGCTCGTGCTCGGCGTTGACGTACGCGTGGAGCAGGCAGACGGCGACCGACTCGACCGCCTCGCGCCGCAGGATCGCGGCCGCCGCGCGCACCGAGTCGTCCTCCAGCGGCCGCAGCACCTCGCCGGCAGGCCCGAGCCGCTCGGCGACCGTCACCGCCCGGTCGCGCGGGACCAGCGGCGTCGCCTTCTCGAACTGCGTGTCGTAGAGCGACGGCCGCACCTGGCGGGCGATCTCGAGCAGGTCCCGGAACCCCTCGGTCGTGACGAAGCCGCCGCGCGCGATCTTCCCCTCGATGATCGCGTTCGTCGCCACCGTCGTCGCGTGGACGACGAAGCCGACCTGTTCGGCCGTCACGTCGCCGTCCGCGAGCGCGCGCTCGACGGCCTGCATGAAGCCCTCCGAGGGGTCGGCCGGCGTCGTCAGCACCTTCGCGATCGAGACGGCGCCGGTCTCCTCGTCGATCAGCGTCGCGTCGGTGAAGGTGCCGCCGATGTCGACGGCCACGCGGACGCTCATGCCCGCAGCACCCCCGTCGCGGCCTCGTCGATCCGGCGGTCGGCGATCGCGACGCGGTAGACGTCGCGCGCCCGCTCGGCGCTGACCTTGCCCTCGAGCACGTCGCGCAGCACCCGCTCCGGGTCCCGCTCCTCGGGCGGGCCGTAGCCGCCGCCGCCGCAGGTGCGGACGCTGATCACGTCTCCCGGGACGAGGTCGAGGGTCGTCTTCGACGACAGCCTGGTCTCGACGCCGTCGCGGACGTGCACGTACTCCGCCGTCCGCGCCGTGTGGCCGCCGAATGCTCCCCAGGGCCCGACGCGGTCGCGATCGGCGAGCACGGTGAAGGTCGTGTGCAGGTCGAACAGGTAGTCCTTGCGGAGCCCGAGGCCGCCGCGGAACCGCCCCGGCCCCTCCGAGTCCTCGACGAGCGAGAGCCCGTTGATGTGCACCGGGTAGTTGAGCTCCGTCTCCTCGATCGGGGCGTTCTCGGTGTTCTGGCTGTGCGACTGGACGGCGTCCGGCCCGTCGCTCGCGTAGCGGCCGCCGTAGCCGCCGGCGAAGGTGTCGTAGAAGCACGTGTACTTGCCGGCGGCGACGTCGAGCGAGCCGAAGCCCGCCTGGCACATCATCCCCTTCGTCCCGGCGGGGAGCCGTTCGGGGAACGCCGGCAGGAGCGCGCGGACGATCACTTCGATCAGGCGCGCGTGCGTCTCCCAGCCGCCGACGACCGGAGCCGGCCAGGTGCAGTTCGTGACCGTGCCGGCCGGCGCGTACAGGCTGACGAGCCGATAGAAGCCGTCGTTGACCGGCAGGTCAGGGTCGATCAGGCACTTGAGCGCGTAGGCGCAGGCCGAGAACGACATCGCGTACGTCGAGTTGACGGGGGCGCGCCGCTGCGGGTCGGAGCCGGTCAGGTCGAAGGCGACGCCGTCAGGGCTGATCTCGACCCGCGCCTTCAGCCGGACGGGCTCGTCCGTGTAGCCGTCGTTGTCGACGGAGCCCTCGGCCTCGTAGACGCCCGCGGGCAGCGCGGCGATCTCGGCACGGGTGCGCCGCTCCGTGTACTCGAGCAGCTCCTCCATCGTCGCCAGGATCGTCTCGCGCCCATGGCGGTCGACGAGAGCGGTGACGCGCCGCACGCCCGTCGCGTTCGCGGCGATCTGCGCGCGGAAGTCGCCGGCCGTCTCGTGCTTGGAGCGGATCTGGGCCAGGATCAGCTTGAAGACGTCCTTGACGATCTCGCCGTTCGCGACGAGCTTGACCGGCGGGACGATCACGCCTTCCTGGAAGACCTCCCGGAAGGCGCCGATCGACGCGGGCGCGCCGCCGCCGACGTCGACGTGGTGCGCCAGGTTCGCGACGTAGCCGATCAGCTCGGCTCCGCTACCAGCTGGGTGGTGGACGGGGGAGATCAGGCTGACGTCGTTCAGGTGGACGCCGCTCGGGTGCGGGTCGTTCGTGACGAGGACGTCGCCGGGGTAGAGGTTGTCGGCGCCGTAGCTGCGCACCGACTTCGGCACCTGCTCGGCCATCGAGCCGAGGTGCACCGGCTGGGCGAAGCCCTGCGCGACCGAGCGCAGCTGCGCGTCGAAGAACGCGCACGAGAAGTCGCCGCGTGTCTTGATGTTCGTCGAGTACGCGCTCCGCTTCAGCGCGAGCGCCATCTCGTCCGTCGCCGCGACGAGTGCGTTCCGGATCACCTCGAAGGAGATCGGATCTACGGCTGCCATCCGTACTCCGTCCGTGCGCGCTCCACGCTCACTTTCCCCTCGCGGACGTCGCGGGCGACGAGCTCGCGGTCGCGCTCGAGCGGCGGGCCATAGCCGCCGCCACCACAGGTGCGGTAGCTGACCACGTCGCCCGGCTCGACCTCGATCGTCGTCTTCGCGCCGAGCCGCGTCTCCAAGCCACCGCGGATCAGCACGTACTCCGCCGGCTTCCCGGGCCGGCCGCCGAACGCTCCCGCCGGACCGGCGAGCGTGCGGTCGGCGAGCACCGTGAACGTCGTCGCGCGGTCGAAGACGAAGTCCTTGCGCAGGCCGAGGCCGCCGCGGAAGCGGCCCGGCCCGTCCGAGTCCTCGACGAGCGAGAGCTGCGCGATCCGCACCGGGTAGTTCAGCTCGGTCTCCTCGACGGGCGCGTTCTCGGTGTTCTGGCCGTGCGTCTGCACGGCGTCAGGCCCGTCGCTGGCGGAGCGGCCGCCGTAGCCGCCGCCGAACGTCTCCAGGAAGCAGTAGTACTCGTTCGTCTCCGCGTCGACGCCGCCGAAGCCGGCGTGGCACATCATCGCCTTCGTCCCTGCGGGCAGCCGCTCCGGCAGCGACGGGAGCAGCGCCGCGAAGATCACATCGACGAGCCGCGTCTGCGTCTCCCAGCCGCCGACGACCGGGCTCGGCCAGGTGCAGTTGGTCACCGTTCCGGCCGGCGCGTCGAGGCTGACGACACGGTAGAAGCCGTCGTTGACCGGGAGGTCGGGGTCGATCAGGCACTTGACCGCGTAGGCGCAGGCCGAGAACGTCTGCGCATAGGTGGAGTTGACGGGCGCGCGCCGCTGCGGGTCGGAGCCGCTCAGGTCGAAGGCGACGCCGTCGGCCGTGATCTCGATCCGTGCCTTCAGCCGCACCGGCTCGTCCGTGTAGCCGTCGACGTCGACGGTGCCCTCGGCCTCGTAGACACCGTGGGGGAGGGTCGCGATCTCGGCGCGCGTTCGCCGCTCCGTGTAGTCGAGCAGCTCGCGCATCGTGTCGACGACGGTCTCGAGGCCGTGGCGGCCGACGAGCGCCTGCAGCCTGCGGACGCCGGTCGCGTTGGCGGCGATCTGGGCGCGGAAGTCGCCCGCGGTCTCGTGCTTGGAGCGGATCTGCGCGAGGATCAGGTCGAAGACGTCGCGCACGATCCGGCCGCCCTCGACGACCTTCACGGGCGGGATGATCACGCCCTCCTGGAACACCTCCCGGAACGCCCCGATCGACGCGGGGGCGCCGCCGCCGACGTCGACGTGGTGGGCGAGGTTCGCCACGTACCCGAGCAGCCGGCCGTCGTGATGGACGGGTGAGATCAGGCTGATGTCGTTCAGGTGGACGCCGCTCGGAAACGGCTCGTTCGTGATGATCACGTCGCCGGGCTCGAGATTCTCGGGGCCGTAGTCGAGGATCGCGCGCGGCACCTGCTCGACCATCGAGCCGAGGTGGACGGGCTGGGTGAAGCCCTGCGCGACCGCGCGACGCTCGGCGTCGAAGAAGGCGCACGAGAAGTCGGAGCGCGTCTTGATGTTCGTCGAGTAGGCGCTGCGGCGGAGCGTCAGCACCATCTCGTCCGTCGCCGCGACGAGCGCGTTCCGGATCACCTCGAACGTGATCGGGTCCATCAGTAGGGCCCCTGGCGCTCGTAGCGCTCGCGCGCCCGCTCGACCGCGTCCAGGTCGATCTCGAAGCCGAGCCCCGGCGCCGTCGGCACGGCGCACCGCCCCCCGTCGATCTCGATCGGCGTCGTCGTGAGCTGCTCGGTGATCAGGTGATGCATGACCTGGTTGCCGTCGGTCTGATTCGGGATGCAGGCCATCACCTGCAGCGCGGCGAAGGTCGAGAGCGCGCTCTCCGGGCAGGCGTGCCGGTTCATCGGGATCCCGTAGGACTCGGCGAGGTAGGCCAGCTGCCGCCACCGCCAGAGGCCGCCCGACTCGTGGCTGCCGAGCACGATCGCGTCGGCGGCCTCCTCGTCGAGCACGGCGCGGAGCTCGGCCGTCGTGTGGACCGCCTGGTCGGCGGCGATCTTCGTCTCGACCGAGTTCCGCACCCTGGCAAGGCCGGCGACGTTGCCGGCGGCCACGGGCTGCTCGACCCAGTCGAGGTCGAACGCTTCGAGCCGCCGGATCGCGTCGACGGCTCCCGGGACGTCCCACGCCTCGTTCGGGTCGACGCGCAGCAGCGGCTCCGGCCCGATCGCGTCGCGCACCGCTGCGACGACCTCGGCGTCGTCGCGCTGCGCCCGACCCACCTTGATGTAGACGACGCGATGCCCCTCGGCGGCGAGCGCGGCAGCCTCGCGCGCGAGCTCCTCAGCCGTGTCCCCCTGCGGGAAGGCCATGAAGTCGACCTCGTCGTGGACGCGACCGCCGAGGAAGGTGGACGCCGGCACGCCGAGTCCCTTGCCGAGCGCGTCCCAGCAAGCGGACTCGATGCCGCTCAGGATCTGGAGCGAGAAGTGGGGGACGACGCGCCAGCGGCCGTTGCGCCAGAGGTCGCCGAAGATCCCCTCGATGTCGCCGGGAGAGCGGCCGACGAACGCGCGCGCCATCAGCCGGCCGTACGACTCGACCGCAGCGGGGTCCTCGCAGATCGACTCGCCGTAGCCCGTGATCCCCTCGTCCGTCTCGACCGCGAAGAGGACGAGGTTGACGCCCGCCTGCACGCCGGAGCGCCAGTGGAACGGCTTCACGAGCGGAAGCGCGATCGGCGTCGCCGTGACCGCGGTGATCTTCACGGGATCTCGACCCCGTAGAGCTCCAGTGCCGCCTCGCGGCTGACCTTCTCGTTCAGGACGTCCTTCGCGACCGCGGCCGGGTCGCGCTGGAGCGGGTCGCCCCAGCCGCCGCCGCCCGCCGTCCGGTGCTCGTAGACGTCGCCCGCGTCGATCTCGATCGAGAACATCGGCGGCAGCACCTCCTCGCTTCCGTCGGGGTGCACGAGCACGTTTGCGGCGAGCGCGCCCGGCCCGCCGCCGGCGAGGCCGTAGGGCGCGTGCTTGGCCCGGTCGGAGCGGACGATCAGCGAGGTGCGGGGGGTGAGGCAGCGCCAGACGCGCTCGACCGCGAGCCCGCCGCGATGCAGGCCGGCGCCGCCCGAGTCGGGCACGAGCCCGTACCGCTCGACCACGATCGGGTACTCCGACTCGGCGACCTCGACGGGGATGTTCGCGGCGAGGCTCGCCGGGTTCGTCAAGCCGTCGTTGCCGTCCGCCTCCGGCGTCCCGCCCCAGGTGCCGACGATCAGCTCGTAGAAGATGAACCGCTCGCCCTGCATCCCTTCAATGCTGGGCCGCTCCGCCCCGAAGATCGCCAGCGTGTTGCCGCCTTCGCCGGCGGCCGCGACCCGGTGGGGGAGCAGCTGCGCGAGCGCGCCGTTGACGGCGTCGAGCACGCGGAAGCCGGTGACGCCCCGCATCGAGGAGGCGCCCGGCATGACGACCTCCGCGATCGTGCCCGGCTTCGTGACGATCTGGATCGGCCGGAAGGCGCCGGCCGTGTTCGGCACGTCGACGGTCAGCGCCGAGCGCACCGCCTGGTAGACGCAGGCCTGCACGAACGAGCGCGTGCTGTTCAGCGAGCCGCGCACCATCGGCGCCGAGTCGGTCAGATCGGCCGTGATCTCGTCGCCGGCGATCGTCACGTGCGCCGTGATCGGCACATCGACGACGTCGACGCCGTCCGACCCGAGGTGGTCGGTGAACGAGGCGGTCCCGTCGGGCCAGGTCGCGATCTCCTGCCGGACGAGCCGCTCGGTGTAGTCGATCAGCGCGTCCATCAGCTCCGCGAGCGGCTCCGCGCCGTGACGCTCTGCCAGTGCGACGAGTGCCCGCTCGGCGACGGAGCAGGCCGCGACCTGTGCGCCGAGGTCGCCGAAGGTCATCCGTGGGATCCGCACGTTCGCCTCGATCAGCTTGAAGACGTCCTCGACCGGCTCACCCTCGGCGTAGAGGCGCAGCCAGGGCATGCGGATCCCCTCCTGGAAGATCTCGGTGTTGTCACAGGCGCTCGAGCCCGGCAGCCTGCCGCCGACGTCGCCGTGGTGCGCCGTCGTGCAGGTGAAGCCGATCAGCTCCTCTCCGAGGTGCACGGGCTTGAAGACGAAGATGTCCTGCAGGTGCATGCCGCCGTCGAAGGGGTCGTTCATCACGTACACGTCCCCGGGCCGGATCCGGTCGCCGTAGTGCGCGAGCAGCGTCTCCATTGCGGCGGGAATCGAGCCGAGGTGGAAGGGCACGCTGACCGCCTGCGCCACCGTCCTTCCCTTCGCGTCGCAGACGACTGCGGAGAAGTCCATCCCGTCCCTGACGACGGTCGAGTGGGCGGTGCGGCAGATCGTCGTCGCCATCTCGTCCGCCATCGACGCGAGGGCATTGCCCACGATCTGGAGCGTGACCGGGTCGATGCGGGCCTTAGTCGCCATCTCGCTCCAGGACGAGCGTGCCGGTCGCGGCGTCGCGCCGGGCCGACCATCCCGGCGGGACGACGACCGTCGTGTCGTACTCGTCGACGAGCAGAGGGCCGGGCTCGGGCACCTCGCCGACAGACGAGCGCGTCCGCACCGGCACGGCAGTGCCTTCGATCAGGCGCGTGGTGCCGTTCGAGTCCACGGCGTTCGCTTCGAGGCGAAAGGAGTGCGTCGCCGCAACGTCGCCCAGCGCCGCGAGCCGGACGGCGCGGATCTCGACCGGCGAGCCCGCGCGATCCTTGACGCCGTAGAGACGCTCGTGCTCGTCCTCGAAGCGCGCCCGCAGCGCGGCCAGCAGGGCGCTGTCGATCGGCCCCGCCGGCACGCCGACCTCGACCTCCCAGCTCTGGCCGCCGTAGCGGAGGTCGGCAGTACGAGCCCACTCGACCTGCGAGCGCCCCTGCGAGCGCGCCCGCGAGCCGGGCCTCCATCTCGGCGAAGAGCTCGGCGACGACCGGGGGATCGACGGCGTCCACGTCCAGGTTGCACGTACGGACCTCGTGGAACTCCGGCCGCGCGAAGAGGAGACCGACGGCGCTGAAGAGACCGGCGACCGCCGGCACGAGCACCGTCCGCATGCCGAGATCCTCCGCCAGCCCCGCCGCATGGATCGGCCCGGCGCCGCCGTAGGCGATCAGGGCGAAGTCGCGCGGGTCGCGCCCCTTCTCGGACGAGACGCTCCTGAGCGCGCGCGTCATCCGCGCGTTGGCGATCCGGTGGATCCCGCTCGCGGCCTCGGGCAGCGTCAGGCCGAGCGGCTCCGCGACGCGGCGCACCGCCTGCTCGGCGAGCTCGGCCGAGATCGACACCTGACCGTCGGCGACGGTGACCGCGGGCATGTAGCCGAGGACGACGTTCGCGTCCGTCACCGTCGGCTCGACCCCGCCGCGCCCGTAGCAGGCTGGGCCTGGGTCGGCGCCTGCGCTCCGCGGGCCGACCTGGAGGCCGCCGGCCGGGTCGATCCAGGCGATGCTGCCGCCGCCGGCTCCGACCTCCGCGATGTCGATCGTCGGGATCCGGAGCAGCTCGCCGGCGCCCCGGATCAGCCGGCTGCCGGCCGACATGGCCCCGCCGACCTCGTACTCGCGGCCGCGCGAGATGGCGCCGTTCTCGATCAGCGACGCCTTGGCGGTCGTGCCGCCCATGTCGAAGGCGAGCAGGTTGTCGATCCCGAGCCGCTCGCCCATCCCACGCGCCGCGACAACGCCCGCCGCGGGGCCGGACTCGAGCGCGAACACCGGCCGCTCCTTCGCGTCGTCCGCTGTCATCACGCCGCCGGACGACTGCATGATCTGCAGCGGCCCCTCCAGCCCGATCCCGTCGAGGCCCGTCCGGATCCGGTCGATGTACGACGACATCAGCGGCCGCACGTAGGCGTTGACGACGGTGGTCGCCGAGCGCTCGTACTCCCGCTGCTCGCGCAGGATCTCGCTCGAGAGCGAGACGTTCGCCTCGGGGAGCTCCTCGGCCAGGATCGCGCCGAAGCGCTGCTCGTGCTCGGGGTAGAGGTAGGAGTGGAGAAAGCAGACCGCCACCGACTCGACGCCGGTCGCGCGCAGGCGGGAAGCGAGCTCGCGGCTCTCCTCCTCGTCCAGCGGGCGCACGATCGCTCCGTCCGCGGCCACGCGCTCGTTCAGCTCGAAGCGGAGGTGCCGCTCGACGAGCGGCGGCGGCTTGCGCCAGAAGAGGTCGTACATGTGCGGGATCCGCAGCCGGCGCAGCTCGAGCACGTCCCGGAAGCCGGCGGTGGTGACGAGGGCGGTCAGGCTGCCGCGCCGCTCGAGCACGGCGTTCGTGGCGACGGTCGTTCCGTGGACGACCTCGGCGACAGCTCCCGCATCGGCGGCCAGTCCTCCGACCGCCTCGACGACGGCGCGGTCGTAGCTCGGCGGGGTCGAGAGCAGCTTGCGCAGCGTGACCCGGCCGTCGGCGCCGTGGAGGATCACGTCGGTGAACGTGCCGCCGACGTCGACGCCCACCCGCGTCGCGGCGACGCTCACTCGGGTAGGTCCAGCAGGTCGGAGAGGCGCTGGCCCTGGTTGAGTGCAACGCGGATGTCGTCCTCCGCATCCCGGATCGCCTGCGCCGCGGCCTTGATGGCCGGCCAGTCCGCGGCCGCGACGATGAGGATCGCGTCGTTGTCTGCGACCACCTGGTCGCCGGGTGCGATCTCGACGCCGCCGATCGTCACCGGCTCGTTGACCGAGAGCACGCGTTCCTTCACGCACCCGGCCGGGGCGAAGCCGCCGTGGAAGACCGGGAAGCCGAGCGTCGCCAGTGCGCCGCTGTCCCGAATCGCGCCGGCGACCAGGACGCCCTGGAGCTCCCGGAACTCCGCGTCCATCGCGGCGAGCTCGCCGAAGTGGCCGCAGTCGGTGCGCCCGCCGGCGTCGATGACGAGGACGGAGCCCTCGGGAGCCTGCTCGAGCACGCGGTGCACGGCGAGGTTGTCGCCCGGCGCACACGCGCATGTCGCCGCGGGACCGCAGAGGACGGCAGTCGGCGTCAGCGGCGCGAGGCCCCCGACAAAGCGCGCCGCCGGGCCCGCCACCTGCAGAACTTCCGGCGTCGAGAACAGCGTCACGATGAAATTTGCGATTTCATGTTGCGTCGAGGGCGAGCGTAAACGAGACTGGAGCCGAATGGAAGGTCCCGGCACAACCGGATCGGCGATCGCGCCGCTCGAGGAGCGCGAGTCGATCGAGCAGCGCGTCGCGCAGTCGCTGCGCGCGCTCATCGTCGCCGGCCAGCTCCCCGAGGGCACTCAGCTCGTGCAACGGGACCTCGCCCTGCGGCTCGGGGTCTCGCAGACGCCGGTCCGGGCGAGTCTCGGCACGCTCCAACGCGAGGGCTTCGTCGCCGTCGGCTCGACCGGCCGGGCGTTCGTCAGCAGGCTGACGCGGGAGGACTTCGAGGAGATCTACGCGGCGCGCCTCGGGCTGGAAGGGCTGGCGGCCCGGCTCGGCGCGGAGGCCGTGGGAGCGACGGAGCGCGCGGCGATGCGGTCGACGCTGACGCGGCTCGAGCGGGCGGCAGCCGCACAGGACGTCGACGAGTACCTCGCCCTCCGCTGGGAGTTCTACGGCACGTGCTACCGGGCGAGCGGCCGCCGCCGGCTCGTCGAGGAGGTCGAGCGGCTCTACTGGCGCTCGGAGCGCTACAACCGTCTGGTGCTCTCGACGGCGCAGCGGTTCCAGGACTCGTTCGACCGCTACGCGGCCTTCTTCGCGAACTGCGAGGCCAACGACGGGGCAGCCGCCGAGCGCGGCGTGCAGGACAGCCTGCGCTGGGCGGTCGACAGCGTCGCGCCCGGGCTCCCGTCGGAGACCGAGTTCTCGTGACGGTCGCGGCGCAGGAGCTCCGGGACGCGCTCGCCGAGGTCCTCGGCGGCGACGCCCGCGTCTCGGACGGCGACTCGGAGCGGGACCTGCACGGAGCCGACATCACCTTTCACCGGCCGCGGCGGCCCGACCTCGTCGTCTACCCGACCTCGACGGAAGAGGTCTCCCGCGTCCTCGCGCTCGCGAACGAGCGAGGCGTGGCCGTGACGCCGTTCGGCGCCGGCTCGAGCCTCGAGGGCCACGTGATCCCGACCCGCGGCGGCATCAGCCTCGACCTCTCACGGCTGGACCGGATCGTCGAGATCGCGCCCGGCGACCTGACCGCGACCGTCCAGGCGGGGGTGACGAGGATGCAGCTCGCGCGCGCGGCCGGAGAGCACGGGCTCTTCTTCCCGGTCGATCCGGGCGCCGACGCGACGCTCGGGGGCATGGCCGCGACGAACGCGGCCGGAACGACGACGATCCGCTACGGGAAGATGCGCGCGAACGTGCTGGCGCTCGAGGCGGTGCTCGCCGACGGGACGATCGTCCGGACGGGCAGCCGCGCGCCGAAGACCTCGGCCGGCTACGACCTGACGAGCCTGCTCGTCGGCTCGGAGGGGACGCTGGCGGTGATCACCGAGCTGCGCGTTCGGCTGTACGGGATCCCCGAGCACGTGGTCGCGCAGCGCATCTCCTTCCCGACGATCGAGGCCGCGTGCCGGACGGCCGCGGCCGCCGTCGCCGCCGGCTCGGCCGTGACGCGGCTGGAGCTGCTCGATGCGTGGACGCTCGCTGCGATCAACTCCTACCGCGGCTCGAGCTATCCCGAGGGCCCCTGCCTGCTCGTCGAGGCGGCGGGTTCGGAGGCATCGGTCGAGTCAGACCTCGCGCTCGTGCGGGAGCTGGCGGAGGCCGAGGGCGCGACGGAGATCGTCGACGAGCGCGACGCCGACGGCCGGGCCCGGCTCTGGGCGGCGCGGCACGACGCGGCCTACGCAGCGGCCGCGGTCTCGCCCGGCCGCCACGAGCGCGCCACCGACACGTGCGTCCCGGTCTCCGAGCTCGCCGGGGCGGTCGCGTTCGCGCGCGCCGAGGTGGAGCGGCTCGGGCTCGAGGCCGCGATCCTCGGCCACGCCGGCGACGGCAACGTCCACGTCAGCCTCCAGATCGACCCCGACGACCCGGCGGAGCTGGCGCTCGCGGACGAGCTCGTCGAGCGCCTCGTCGTCGACGCGCTCGCGCGCGGCGGCACCTGCACGGGCGAGCACGGGATCGGCCAGGGCAAGATCGCGGCGCTCGAGCTCGAGCACGGCGACCTGCTCCCCCTGATGCGCGCGATCAAGCGAGTCTTCGACCCGAACGGGATCCTCAATCCCGGCAAGGTCTTCACCGACGAGAGGAGCGTTGATGCCGGATAACGGCCTGCCGATCGCACGCCCGGGCAAGATCGTGTGCGTCGGACTGAACTACCGCGACCACGCGGAGGAGTCCGGGATGGAGCTTCCCGAGCGGCCGCTCGTGTTCGCGAAGTGGCCGAGCTCGCTGATCGGCCCGGGCGAGCCGATCGTGATCCCGGCGCAGGCGAACGAGGTCGACTACGAGGCCGAGCTCGGCGTCGTGATCGGCACCCGCGCCACCGGTGTCGCAGTGGCCGATGCCCTCGACCACGTCGCCGGCTACCTCTGCGCCAACGAGGTCAGTGCGCGGGACATCCAGTTCGCCGACGGCCAGTGGACGCGCGGGAAGTCGTTCGACACGTTCGGGCCGGTCGGGCCGATGGTTCCCGCCGGCGACGTGCCGGACCCACAGGCGCTCCGCATCCGCTGCCTGCTGAACGGCGAGGTCGTCCAGGACTCGACGACCGCGCAGATGGTGTTCACGGTCGCCGAGGTGATCGCGTTCATCAGCGACGGGATCACGCTCGAGCCGGGAGACCTGATCCTGACCGGAACGCCGGCAGGAGTGGGGCTCGGGCGCAAGCCTCCCGTCTACCTCGCAGACGGGGACGAGGTGACCATCGAGATCGAGGGGCTCGGGTCGCTGACGAATCCCGTCCAGCGCGCGTGAGCGTGCCGGCTTCGTCGCCGGCGAAGGACATCCGGGCCCGGTTCGGGGACGCCCTCGTGCTCGACGGCGTCCCCGCCGCCTATCTCTCCGACGCGACCGAGGCGCGCGGGCTGCGCGGTCACGCCGACGCGGTCGTGCTGCCGCGGACGGCCGCCGAGGTCGCGGAGGTCGTCGCGTGGTGCTACGAGCACGACGTGCCGATCACCCCCCGCGGCGGCGGCACCGGCTTCGCCGGCGGCGCGGTCCCGCTCGGCGGAGTCGTGCTCGGGCTCGAGCGGCTGCGGAGCGTCCGCTCGATCGACCCGTTGCTCTGGCGGATGGAGGTCGAGGCCGGGGTGTCGACCGCGGACGTCCGCAGGATCGCGCGCGAGAACGGCCTCCTCTTCCCGCCCGACCCGGGCGCGGCGGAGCAGTCGCAGATCGGCGGCAACGTCGCGACGAACGCCGGCGGCCCGCACGCGTTCAAGTACGGCGTCACCGGCGACTGGGTCACGGGCGTCGAGGCGGTCGTCGCCCCGGGCGAGCTCGTCGCGGTGGGCGGCCCGATTCGCAAGGACGTCGCGGGCTACGACCTCAAGAGCCTGCTCGTCGGCTCCGAGGGGACGCTCGGCGTCGTCACCTCCGTCTGGCTGAACCTGACTCCGGCGCCGGAGGCCGTGGCTCCGGTCGTCTCGCTGCACGCCGGCACGGCCGCCGGTTGCGAGGCGCTGGCGCGGGTGCTCGGCAGCGGCCTGCCGGTGGCCGCGCTCGAGTATCTCGACGCCGAGACCGTGCGCCGGTCGGCCGATTCCTTCCCGGTGCCGCTCGGTCGGGGGTTCCTCGTGCTCACCGAGGTCGACGGCTCGGCGGAGGAGGTCGCGCGCCTGCGCGCGTCGGTGCTGGAGGCCGTCGGCGAGGACGCGCTCTCCGTCTGGGCGCCCGAAAGCGCCGCCGAGATCGCGTCCCTCTGGCGCTGGCGCGACGGCGTCTCGCTCGCGGTCCAGGTCGAGCGCGGGGGCAAGGTGAGCGAGGACATCGTCGTCCCCTTCGACCGCCTTCCCGAGGCGATCGAGGAGACGCTCGCGATCGGCGAGCGGCACGGGCTCGCCGCCTGCAGCTGGGGCCACGCCGGCGACGGCAACCTCCATTCCACGTTCATGATCGACCCGGGCGACGAGGCGGAGCGCGTCCGCGCCGAGGCGGCGGCCGAGGAGCTGTTCGACCTCGCAGTGCGCCTCGGCGGCAGCATCTCGGGCGAGCACGGGCTCGGTCTCGTCAAGGGCGGCCGGCTCGAGCGCCAGTGGAGCCCGGCTGCGCTCGCGCTGCACCGTTCGATCAAGTCCGTGTTCGACCCCAAGGGGCTGCTGAACCCCGGCAAGAAGGACTGATTCCGGAGGCGGCCGCACGTCGCGCCCGGCGCCGCGGGCAGCTGTACATCGCCGCCGCCGCGGTCGCGTGGTCGACCGCAGGGGGCCTACAGCGCGAGCTCTCGGTCGACACGCCGACGCAGCTCGCCGGGCGCGCGTTCTTCGCCTTCCTCGCGCTCCTGCTCTTCGTCGCCGTCCGGAATCGCGGCCGGACGATCGCCGCGTTCCGCTCCATGGGCGTCGCAGGCCTCGGCGTGGCGGTCTGCACGGCGTTCGCCTCGGGCTCGTTCATCGTCGCGCTGAACCACTCGACCGTCGCCAACGTCCTCTTCCTGCAGGCGGTCTCGCCGATCGCGGCGGCGCTGCTCGCCTGGATCGCGCTGCGTGAGCGGATCACCCGCAGAGCGGGGCTCGCGATGGCGATCGCGCTGCTCGGGGTGGGGCTGATGGTCGGCGGCCCGGGCAGCGGCGGCGTGCTCGGGATCGGCTTCTCGCTCGTGATGACGCTCGCCTTCGCCGGCAGCATCGTGATCACACGGCACCGGCGCGACATCTCGATGGCGCCGGCGATCTGCCTCTCGCAGCTGCTGCTCGTCCTCGTCGTCGGGCCCTTCGCTCATCCAGCGACCGTGGGCGAGCGCGACCTCGTCCTGCTCGTCCTCCTCGGGGTCGGCCAGATGGGCCTCGGGCTCGTCCTCTTCACGATGGGCACGCGGCTGATCGTCGCTTCCGAGGTGGCGCTGATCACGCTGCTGGAGGTCGTGCTCGGCCCGTTCTGGGCGTGGGTGGCGGTCGGAGAGACGCCCGCCGCGACGACGATCGTCGGCGGCGTGGTCGTGACGCTCGCCGTCATCCTGCAGACGACGGAGAAGAGCCCGCCGACGGACGTCAGCCGGAGGCCAGCGAGCGAACGGCCGCGACGATCTCGGCCGGCCCGGGCAGCGTCGCGGCCTCGAGGTCCTTCTGGTAGGGGATCGGGTGCGAGGCGGCGCCGACGCGCCTGACGGGAGCATCGAGATCCCAGAAGCAGTGCTCCGCCACGTGCGCCGCGATCTCGGAGCCGAAGCCGCCGAACTGCACGGCCTCGTGGGCGACCACGAGCCGGTGCGTCTTCGCGACCGAGGCGGCGATCAGCTCCGTGTCGAGCGGGACGAGCGTTCGCGGGTCGACGACCTCGACGCTGACGCCTTCTTCCTCGAGCTGGTGCGCCGCCCTGAGTGCGTGCGGCACGAGCGCGCCGAGAGCCACGACGGTCACGTCCGTTCCCTCGCGGGCGATGCGGCCGACACCGAGCTCGATCCCGTAGCGCTCCTCGGGCACCGGCGCGGGCTCGGCGAAGAAGAGGAGCTTCTGCTCGAGGAAGATGACCGGATCGTCTCCGCGAATCGCGGCGGAGAGCAGGCCCTTGGCGTCGTACGGCGTCGAGGGCATTGCGACCACGAGGCCCGGGATGTGCGCGAAGAGCGCCTCCAGGCTCTGCGAGTGCTGCGCGCCGAGCCGGACGCCTCCTCCCGAGACCATCCGGATCACGAGCGGGATGCTCGGCGCGCCGCCCATCATGAACCGGAGCTTCGCGGCCTGGTTCATGATCTGGTCGAACGCGACACCGGCGAAGTCCGAGAACTGCAGCTCGACAACCGGTCGTAGCCCGGTCAGCGCCGCGCCGATCCCGCAGCCGACGAACCCGCTCTCGGTCAGCGGCGTGTCGCGGATGCGCTCGCCGCCGTAGCGCTCGTAGAGCCCTTCGGTGGCGCGGAAGAGCCCGCCCACCTTGCCGATGTCCTCGCCGATCACGACCACGTTCGGATCGGCCTCGAGCTCGAGGTCGAGTGCCTCGCGGATGGCCGCGACGAACCCGAGCTTCCGTTCCGTCTCCGCGGCGGGCGACGGATAGCTCCTCCTGGGACCGAACACGGCGGGCAGCAGGTCGTCGGGGGTGGCGTCCTCGTCGGCCAGCGCGATCCGGACGGCCAGCTCGACGTCGTGCTCGACCTCGCGCAGGACGGCGTCCACGCCTGCGTCGTCGAGCTCGCCGAGCTCTCGGAGCAGCCGCTCGAACCGGGGCAGCGGGTCTCTCGCCTCCCACTCCTCGACGAGCGCGGGGTCGCGGACGTCCGGGAGGTTCGCCCGCATCGAGTGCTGCATCCGGCGGAACGTCTTCATCTCGAGGAGCGTGGGCCCGGATCCTTGGCGCGCCCGCTCGAGCGCTCGCGCCACCGCGGCCTCGACCGCGAGCACGTCGTTCCCGTCGACGATCTCGCCGGGCATGCCGTAGCCGGCCGCGCGATCGGCGAGATCCTCGACCGCACGCTGGGCGCGCCAGTCGGCCGAGAGCGCGAACTGGTTGTTCTCGCAGATGAAGACGACGGGCAGCGCCCAGGTCGCGGCGAGGTTCATGCCCTCGTGGGCTGCGCCCTGCCCGGCGGCGCCGTCGCCGAAGAACGCCACCGCCGCCTGGTCGGTCCCGCGCAGCCGTGCGCTCAGGGCCGCCCCGCACGCGTGGGGGAGACCGGCGCCGACGATGCCGTTGCAGCCGAGGATGTTCAGGGAGAGGTCGGCGATGTGCATCGAGCCGCCGAGCCCCTTGCAGTAGCCCGTCCGCTTGCCGAACATCTCGGCCATCATCCGGCGGAGATCGGCACCGGCCGCGATCAGATGGCCGTGCGAGCGGTGATGGCCGACGAGGAAGTCGGTGGGACGCATGACGCCGGCGGCGCCGACCGCGATCGCCTCCTGGCCGACGCAGCTGTGCGCGGTGCCGACGATCACGCCCTGCTGGAAGAGCTCGGCGGCGCGATCCTCGAAGCGGCGGATCAACGCCATCAGCCGGTACTGCTCCACGAGCGGCGGCCCGCCGGCAGGCCGTTCCGCGACGTCGGTCGCCTCCACGCTCATCGGGGCGGCCGCTGATGGAACTCGAAGATGTACCCGTCGGGATCGAGGGAGTAGAGGCTCTTGCCGCCCGCGTTGACGCCCGCGCTCATCTCGACAGGCCCGTCGGAGCGGAACTCGACTCCCTTCGTCCGTAGCTCCTCGTAGAGGGCGTCGATCCCGGTGACGAAGACACAGAAGTGGCCGGTGCCGTGGTGGGAGGGCGGCGAGCTGCCGGAGGGGCTGTCGCAGCCGTGGTACTGGAGCAGCTCGACGTCGACCTCGCTGCCCGGCACCCGCAGCATCGCGACCTCGATCCCGGTCGCCTCCGGCACGCCGACGATCCGCGTGATCTCCCGTTCCTCGTAGAGCCGCCGCCACAGCAGCTCCAGACCGAGCAGGCCGCAGTAGAAGTCGAGCGAGCGGTCGAGGTCTGAGACGGTGATCCCCGCGTGACGGGGTCCGTCGATCGTCCACGCGCTCATGGGGCTAACGTACTTCGGAGGAGGGCTGGATGCTGGAGAACCGGGTTGTGCTCGTCACTGGGGCGGCCAGCGGGATCGGCCGCGAGATCGCCGACCGCTTCGCGCGCGAGGGCGCCCGCGTCACCGGCTTCGACCTGGCGGGGGACGCGGACATCCACGGCGACGTGCGCTCCCCGGCGGACGTCGAGCGGGCGGTTGCCCAGGTTGTTGCGGCCGAGGGCCGCATCGACGTGCTCGTGAACAGCGCCGGCGTGCGCGAGATCGGCGACGTCTACACGATGGCCGCCGAGGAATGGGACAACGTGATCGCCGTCAACCTGAGCGGCACGTTCTACTGCTGCCAGGCGGCTGCCCGATCGATGCGCGAGGCCGGCGGCGGCGCGATCGTGAACATCTCGTCGGTCGGCGGGCTGATCGGGCTCGCGCGACGTCCGGCCTACACGGCGGCCAAGCACGGTGTGATCGGCTTGACGAAGAGTCTCGCCCGCGATCTCGGTCCTGCCGGGATCCGGGTGAACGCGATCTGCCCGGGCTTGATCAGGACGCCGCTGACCGAGCAGTACTTCGCCGCCGACGCGTTCGAGGAGGGGCTGCGGACAGTCGTCCCACAAGGGCGGACCGGAGTGCCGGCCGACGTCGCCGACGCTGCGCTCTACCTCGCGAGCGACCAGTCCGCCTACGTGAACGGGATCGCGCTCACGGTCGACGGCGGCTGGCTCGCCGAGAAGAGCTTCGCCGCCGGAGAGGACGCCGCTGCCACCTTCCTCGCGCCCAGCTCCACGGCAGAAGGCGAGTAAGGAGTTTCGAGCCATTGCCGTCGGGGCAACCCCGGAAGTAGGAGGAGGCCATGGCAGGGGCTCGAGCGACGACGATTTTGTCTCTTGCATTGGCGCTTCTCGCACTCGGATCGAGTGCGGGCGCGGGTGGATCCTCGGCGGCCACGCCGGCGGCTCCGTTCGGGCCGAACGTGATCGTGTTCGACCCGAGCATGCCGGTCGGGCAGATCCAGGCGACCTTCGACGCGATTCACGCGCAGCAGGTCGACGCCGAGATGGGGACGAACCGCTATGCGCTCCTGTTCAAGCCCGGCGTCTACGGCAGTGCCGCCCAGCCGCTGCAGATCAAGGTGGGCTACTACACCGAGATCGCCGGTCTGGGTGCCTCGCCGACCGATGTGACGATCAACGGCAAGATCGAGGTGTACAACCGCTGCCTCGAGGGCGGGGGCACGAGCAACTGCGTCGCGCTCGTCAACTTCTGGCGCACGCTCTCCAACCTGACGCTCAATATCAACTCGCTCGGGCAGGACGGCTGTCGCGCGTCTGCGAACTTCTGGGCGGTTTCGCAGGCCGTGTCGATGCGCCGTCTCAACATCACCGGCGCCAACCTCTCGCTGATGGACTACTGCACGGCGGGACCGCAGTTCGCGAGCGGCGGCTTCATCGCCGACTCGAGTCCTCCCGTTCGTCATCAACGGCTCGCAGCAGCAGTGGCTGATCCGCAACAGCCGGATCGGTGGCTGGTCGAACGCCGTGTGGAATCAGGTCTTCGCGGGCGTCGAGGGGGCGCCGTCGGATGCGACGTTCCCCAACCCGCCGTACACCACGCTCGCGACGACGCCGGTCAGCCGCGAGAAGCCGTACCTGTTCCTGGACGACCAGGGCGACTACGCGGTCCGCGTTCCTTCGGCGCACACCCACACGAGTGGCACCTCTTGGGAACTGGCGATGACGGCGGGGCGCACGATCCCGCTCGGCGATTTCTTCGTCGCGAAGCCGTCGGACTCGGTGCACACGATCAACAACCAACTCGCTCGCGGCATGAACCTGCTGCTCACCCCAGGCGTCTACGACGTCGGGCTGAGCATCGCGGTCAAGCGCGCTGACACAGTCGTGCTCGGCCTCGGGCACGCGACGCTCACCGCTGTCGGCGGAGCGATCCCACTGACCGTCGCCGACGTCCCCGGCGTGATCGTCGCGGGCGTCACGATCGACGCCGGCACCGTCGAGTCGCCGGTGCTCCTCGAGGTCGGCAAGAAGAACGGCAACCAGAGCTCGAAGAAGAGCGACCCGTCGAACCCGACCACCCTGTCGGACGTCTACTTCCGCGTCGGCGGCCCTCACATCGGAAAGGCCGACGTCGCGCTCGAGGTCAACCGCGACAACGTCCTGATCGACCACACCTGGGTGTGGCGCGCCGATCACGGCATCGAGGGCTTCTCCGGGGACACCGAGCGCTGGAACACGAACACCGGCCGCAACGGCGTCGTAGTCAACGGTGACAACGTGACGGCCACCGGTCTCTTCGTCGAGCACTTCCAGGAGTACAACCTCATCTGGAATGGCGAGAACGGAAGGACGATCCTGTACCAGAACGAGCTGCCGTACGACCCGCCGACCCAGGCGGACTGGATGCACGACGGCGTCGAGGGCTGGGCCGGCTACAAGGTCGGCGACCACGTGAAAACCCACCGGCTCGACGGCGGCGGCGTGTACGTCTTCAACCGCAACAATCCCTCGATCCACACGGAAAACGGCTTCGAGGTTCCTGAGACCGCGGGTGTCCAGTTGCACCACGTCATGACTGTGAATCTCAGTGCCGGCACCATCGACCACGTCGTCAACGGAGTGGGCGACGCGGCCGACGTGACCCGGATCGGCAGCCCGGTGTTCGTCGTCGACTATCCCTGAGCCCGCCGAGTGCGCTCGCGATCGCTGCACCCGGTGGGCCGCCGGCCGCAGCTTACGGAATCGAGCGAACCGCCAACAAGCCCGACACAGCCCCTGCGAACGCAACCGCAATCCACCAACCGCCCAGCACGATGCCCACGAACGGCAACAAGCACGCGTACATCACAACCAACCCCATCTTCCGGCGGGACCAACGCGGCGGCGCTATCCACCCCCGCATACTGCACTAAGTAACAGAGCGTCACAAACGCCGCCGGCGCACGTTCCAAACCGTTTCGAGACCTGCGTCTGCGCGCTGTGTTGAGTCGGGGCTAGGGCCGATTTGCGGGGCTTTCCGTGATGATGGGCGCACCTGGGATTGAACCAGGGACCTCTCGCGTGTGAAGCGAGCGCTCTCCCGCTGAGCTATGCGCCCGGGAGTCCACAGGATAGCGGCGCTGCTACGCTCCTTTTCGCCCGGTCGCGCTAGGTGGGGAGTTAGCGGTTCCCTGAACCCGACATCCGCTCCAGCGGGACCGAACGCCGTCCGAGGGCGGCTTCAACGGGATCAGGCTTCGCGCACGTGGCGTCGATGGTCGGGTTCCGCGCACTGGGAGCATCCGAACCGCGTCAGGTCCGGAAGGAAGCAGCGCTAAGGATTCCCTCTCAGGTGCCGCGGTCTCGCCTGACCGGAGCCGGCGACGTGAACGCCCCCCGATGAGGTCACTCGAAGACGGAGCGCGTGACCGGGCGTTAGCTCTTGCCTTCGGGGTAGCGAGGCAGCCCGTCGTCCGGGATCTCCTCCCAGCTTGCCGCGTAGGCGACGTACTGGTGCCACTGCGGCGCGATCCCCGGGTCACCGTCGATCGCGCCGAGCCGGACGCCGATCCTCGGCGGGTCGCCGCCTCTGCTGAAGAGCGCGGATCCGCAGAGGCCGCAGAAGATTTTCTCGGCACCACCCTCGGGCGCCCACGAGCGCAGGTGCTCCTCGCCCGCCACGACCGTGAACGACTCGGGGGACGTGCGACCGTTGGCTGACGACGCCGTACCCGTTCGCCGCTGGCAGCGGGTGCAGTGGCAGTAGCTCGCCGAGGCAAGCGGCTCGCTGATCTCGAAGCGGACCGCACCGCACCCGCAGCCGCCCGTCAGGAGAGCTGCCATACGTCCCCCCGGAGGATCGGCACCGCCGTTCCGTCGGCGGCGATCCCGTCCACCTCGACTTCGGGGCCGCCGATCATGAAGTCGGTGTGGATCGTCGAGGTGTTGAAGCCGAGCTCCTCGAGCTCGGCCTCGCTCTTGCCGTCGCCGTCCGCGATCGCGTCGAGGATGCCGGCGCCGTAGGCGATGTGGCAGCTCGCGTTCTCGTCGAAGAGGGTGTTGAGGAAGACGAGGCCGGAGCGGCCGACGCGGGAGTCGCCGTCGACGAGGGCGACCTCCCCGAGCATGCACGCGTTCTCGTCCTGACGCAGCTGCTCGCGGATCAGCTCGGCGCCGGAGCTCGCGTTCACGTCGACCGCGCGGCCGCCTTCGAAGCGGATCTCGAGGTCGCGGACGACGTTGCCCGACAGCGCCAGCGGCTTCGTCGAGCGGACGACGCCCTCGGTGCGGCGTCGATCCGGGCTCGTGAACACCTCTTCGGTGGGCATGTTGACGACGTGCCTGCGGCCGTCGACCGTCTCCTCGAGCGCAGTGCACCAGCTCGCGCCCGGGATCAGGCCGACGGTGAGATCGGTGCCCGGGCCCTGGAAGCGGAGGTGGTCGAACGCGCGCTCGTTCAAGAGCTCCCCGCGCTCGACCAGCTTGTCGATGTGAGCGCGCCAGGCCCCGACGGGGTCGGGCTCGTCGAGCCTGGTCGCGTCGGCGACGGCGTCCCAGAGCCGCTCGACGTCTGGCTCGCCGAAGACGGACGTCGCCCAGCCCTCGTTCGGGTACGCGAGGATCACCCAGTTGATCAGGCGCTGGTTCGTCGCCTTCACGTAGCGCTCCGCCAGCTCCTTCATCCGCGTCTTGCCGACGCGGGTGCCGTCGAGGTCGGCCAGCAGCTCCGGCTCGGGATCGCCGACGATCTGGATCAGCGCGCCATGCTGCTCGGCGATGTGGTCGACCTTGGCGAGCGTCCACGGCGGCGTCCAGCCGAGCGTGTCCTCGTCGGCGAGCTCGATGCGGGCGCGGCGGACGTGCTGGTCGGCGTAGTCGACGTCGACGTACCTGGCGCCGTTCTCATATGCGACCCGGGCGACCGCGCGCGCGAGCGGGGCATGCTCCGGCAGGGCGATCACCCAGACGACCTGGCCTTCGCCGACGTTCGATCCGACCTCGACGGCGAGGCGGGCGTACCGCTCGAGGCGCTCTTCCGGAGTCATGGCGGACAAGCCTATCTCGCGCCGTTGCTACCGTCCGCCGCGATGAGCCAGGCGACCGAGACCCCGGTTCGGAAGCCGCGCGCCGGCGATCCGGGCGGCGATCTCGACGCGCCCTGGCGCGTGATCGTCCTCAACGACGACCACAACACCTTCGACGGGGTTGCGTTCGCTCTCTCCTCGGTGCTGCCGGGCGTCGGCTTCGACCAGGGGATGAGCTTCGCGAACAGGATCCACTCGAGCGGCCGCGCAGTCGTCTGGTCGGGGCACAAGGAACAGGCCGAGCTCTACTGGGAACAGCTCAAGGATCTGGGCCTGACGATGGCCCCGCTGGACCGCCTCTAGCCCTGGTAGGTTCCGGCCCGTGCTGCTCGCGCTGTCGTCGGAAGGGAAGATCGGGCTCGGCGTCCTTGCCGGCGCATTGATCGTGTTTGCGCTGCTGTCGTCGTTCTACTTTCCCCGCCGCAACCCGGACTTTCCCGGCAATCGGCTCGGACTGTTCATCCTCGTCTCCTCGCTGCTCTTCGTCGGGACGATGGCGGGCGTGATCTTCTTCGCGAAGGAGGAGGAAGAGGCTCACGGCGCCGAGGCGACCGAGACCCACGGCACGGAGACCGGCGAGGCGCCGTCGACGACGACCGAGACCGCTCCCAGCACGTCTGAGGGCGACGCGGCGGCGGGCGAGGCCGTCTTCGCCTCCGCAGGCTGCGGCGGTTGCCACGCGCTCGAGGCCGCCGGCTCGTCCGGTACGGTCGGCCCCAATCTCGACGACGCGAAGCCCGACCACGCACTCGTCGTCGAGCGGGTCACGAACGGCATGGGCGCGATGCCCTCGTTCAAGGGGCAGCTCGACGAGAAGCAGATCCAGGACGTCGCCGCGTACGTCGTCGCCTCCACGCAAGGGGTAGACCCGCCGCGATACCCTGTGCCGCGCCCGGAGAGGTGTCCGAGCGGCCGAAGGAGCGCGACTGGAAATCGCGTACGCGTCGAAAGGCGTGTCGCGGGTTCAAATCCCGCCCTCTCCGCTGCCGCTGTTTCAAGATCAAGAACTCGGCCCTGACGGGGCCGGGTTCTTGGGCGGTAGCAGGCAGATGGTGAGCTAGCCTTTCCGCCGAACGTCTCAGCGACCCGAAACGAAGGAGGAGGGTATGCATGGGAGACGATTCGGCGCGACCCTGACGGCGCTCGCGCTCCTTTTCACGATGGTCGTTGGCATCGCCGGTGCGAGCGACCTGACGCCCGGCCCGCTCGTCCAGGCCTCGGGAACGAGCCCGTTCCTCGGCTGCACCGCCGATGCGATTGGCTCGCAGTCCGGCACGGTCTTCCTGAACAGCGAGGTCGAGCCCTGGATCGACGTCAACCGGACCAACACGAGCAACGTGGTCGGCATCTTCCAGCAGGACCGCTGGTCGAACGGCGGCGCGCGTGGGCTCGTGGCCAGCGTCAGCCTCAACGGGGGAACGAGCTTCACGCTCGTGCCGATACCGAAGGTGACCGTCTGCTCGGGCGGAACCGCGGCGAACGGCGGCAACTACCAACGCGCCACCGACCCGTGGGTCAGCTTCGGCCCCAGTGGCACCCTGCACCAGCTCAGCCTGTCCTTCAACGACGTCAATCCGCCGTTCACACCGGAGGACTTCGACCACGCTCTGCTGGCCAGCAGATCCACGAACGGCGGGCTCACCTGGAGTGACCCGGTCGTCGTGATCAGGGACACGGCGCCAAGCGTCTTCAACGACAAGCAGACGATCACGGCCGACCCGACGGACGCCAACCTCGTCTACGGAGTCTGGGACCGGCTCGTGTTCCCGCCGGGGAAGCGGCCGAGCGTGGTCGCCTCGTTCCGCGCGAGCGCGTTCAGAGGTCCTGCCTGGTTCGCGCGGAGCACCAACGGCGGCCTGTCGTGGGAGCCCGCGCGCCAGATCTACGACCCGGGCCAGAACGACCAGACGATCGGCAACCAGATCGTCGTGCAGCCAAACGGCACGCTCGTGGACATTTTCACCGAGTTCAACAACGAGAACACGGGCAAGCTCCGCGGGATCACAGTGCGCGTGCTTCGCTCGACCGACAAGGGCGTGACCTGGTCCGGCCCGTTCCTTGTCGACCGGCTCGGCACGATCTCGATCAGCGATCCCGAGACCGGTGCTCCTGTCCGCACGGGCGACATCATCCCGGACATCGCCGTCAACCGGGCGAACGGGCGGCTCTACGCCGTCTGGCAGGACGCCCGCTTCAGCGGTGGACAGAACGACAGCATCGCGTTCTCGCAGTCCCTCGACGGTGGGCTCACGTGGTCGGCGCCGATCAAGGTGAACCAGACGCCGACCGGGATCCCGTCAGGGAACCAGCAGGCGTTCACGGCGTCCGTCGAGGTCGCGAACGACGGCACGATCGGAGTCACGTACTACGACTTCCGCAACAACACGGCAGATCCGAGCACTCTGCTCACCGACTACTTCGCCGTCCACTGCCACCCGACGACGGCGACCGCATGCACGAGCCCCCTCAGCTGGGGCAGCGAGGACCGGCTCACCGACGCACCCTTCGACATGCTCGATGCGCCCTTCGCGGGCGGATTCTTCACGGGCGACTACGAGGGTCTCGCGGCGACCGGCGACTTCCTGACGTTCTTCTCGCAACCGCACGGCAGCGATCCGTCGAGCGCCTTCTTCCGGCGCGTCGGACCGTAGCTCCTCGCTTGGCGGGAGACGGGGCGGGCGATCCGCCCCGTCTCCGATCGTCTCTACGGAAGCGCCAGGAACTGGCCGAGGAACGCCCGGGCGAGCGGCGTGTCGACGCGGTAGTTCTGGTTGTTCGCGTTGCACTGGCCGTTGCCCCAGCTCGTCACCGAGAGGACGAGCAGCGTGCCCCGGTCGAACTGCGGCGAGCCCGAGTCGCCGAAGCAGACGCCCGAGCCGGTGCCGATCCCGTTGCGGTTCTGGTTGTAGTGCACCGTTCCCTTGCCCAGCCCGACGATGATCGACGTGCCCGAGCGGCGGACGCCGTCGAACGCGAACTGGACCGGACCCGCCGGCTCCCAGATCGGGACGACGCCGTAGCCGACGATGTCGACGATCCGGAACTTGAGCGCTCCGCTCGCCTTCAGCGTGTCCAGGTAGCCCGCCGTCGGCAGCCGCACCGCCGGCGTCCCGGCCGGAACCGAGCCGGCGGGCAGCAGGAGGATGCCGAGGTCGTGGGGGTCACCGAAGTCGTGGCCGAAGCCCGGCATCTGGTGATACGAGCTGACCTTGATCGGCGCCGAGACTCCGTCCCGCCCATCCCGGTCGAACGAGACGAGCAGGGCGCTCGCCGGAATGCCGAGCTCGGCGGGCGGCAGGCAATGGCCCGCGGTCAGGAAGACGTCGTTGGCGCCGCTCCTCGAGCGCCCGGCGTAGGAGCCCGAGCAGACGAGCCCGTCCGGAACGGCGACGCCGTTCCCCATGAAGTCGAAGTACATGGCTCCGACACCCGGATGCGAGACGTCCTCCTGGCCGCCCCAGACCGCCTGCGCGGCGCTCGGGAGCGCGACAGCAAGCACGGCGAGGAGGATTGCGACTCTTCTCATATTGGGACTCCCTCGATCGGTTGTGGCGAGGATGGCGCCCCGACGGCGGCATCGAGTCTACGCCCGCCTGGAGCGCGGTTCAATCCGCGCGCTC
Organism: uncultured Gaiellaceae bacterium; assembly: GCA_963771185.1. Classification (GTDB taxonomy): domain Bacteria; phylum Actinomycetota; class Thermoleophilia; order Gaiellales; family Gaiellaceae; genus Gaiellasilicea. Next base: position 95,793 of record CAVYSL010000016.1, on the reverse strand, counting down.
AGCGCGAGAGGACGAACGCGATCACGACGATCACAGCGGTCAGGGCAGCACCGCGCAGCGCCCCGAGGAAGAGGGCCTCGGTGAGGTATGCCGCGAGTGCAACGGGCATGGGAGCTCGACGCTCGGGCTCGACGAGCACGAGGCGTGGTCGCTCAGGGACCTCCTGCGGTCGCTCACGAACCTCCTGTGGTCGCTCACGAACCTCCTGCGTGGGCTGCCTGGGCTCGACCGCGAAGAGCTCGTCGGGATCGACCGCGGGCAGCAGCTCGAGCGCATGCTCCCGCAGCTCGGGACAGACCAGCACGAGCTCGGGAGAGATGGGGTGGGCTACAGCAGCGCCCATGCTCCTGGTTTCGGCATTCGCGCACCCACACCTTGAGTTTCCCTCCGCCGCGGCCTGAAACGCGAAGCGCCCGCCTTCTGTTGCCGCAGAAAACGGGCGCCGCAGTTGCCGGGGGAGCTGAGGGGGAAATCCGGCAGTCACATGCTCCCGCCGGCGCCCGGCCCGGTCATGCCCCCGAAGGGGGATTTCGGCCGCGGACCGTGCGATACCATGCCCGTCCCGGAGAAGTGGCCGAGTGGCTGAAGGCGGCGCCCTGCTAAGGCGTTATGGGGGTGAATTCCTCCATCGAGGGTTCGAATCCCTCCTTCTCCGCCTCACGTCCGTGAGCGGCTCCGCCTCCGGCCGGCGGAGCCGGCCTCCGTGCGGTGCCTCGCGCCGCTCGCGGCGCTCCGGCCGGCGGCCCGTGCTCCAGCACTGTTCCACCGGCCTGCGCACCGCGAGCGACGCGTCACGAACGTGAGGGGCGTGTGCTGGGGCGCTACGCTGTTCGTCGCTCGGAGAGGTGGCAGAGCGGTCGAATGCGGCGGTCTCGAAAACCGTTACGGGTCGTTAGGCTCGTCGAGGGTTCAAATCCCTCCCTCTCCGCTCTACAAGCCGAATCCCGCCTGGTTGAGCGGGATTCGGTCATTGCCGGGATGTCGCAACGCTCTTGCGACTAACCGCCTGATGCCGCTGGAGTCCGCTACTCGCGGCGTAACTGCTCGACACAACAGAGCTGGCCCTGCACCCTCGGCGCCGCGAGTCCGACGGTGCCGCAGGATCGCGGCTACACTGCAATCAGCGCGTTGGCTCTAGCTGTTGAAGCCGCCGAGGCACTTAGCACCTTCCTCTCCGACTGTGACCCCTGGCCTTGACGCCGCGGTGCGCCCATTCGAGCGCTCTGCCCTGTAGGAGAACAGAAGGAGCATCACATGCACGCCACCATTCGTCGTTACGAAGGCGTCGACACGACCCGCACGAACGAGGTCGTTAGCAACCTCAACGAGACGCTCGTCCCGCAGTTGCGCGAGCTCCCCGGCTTTTCCGGCTACTACGTGATCGACGCCGGCAACGGCGTCATGAGCTCGATCAGTCTCTTCGAGACCTCCGAGCAGGCTGAAGAGTCCGCGAACCTCGTGGCGAAGTGGATCACCGACGAGAACTTCAACACGGCAATTCCCAACGCGCCGAAGGTCACAAGCGGCAAGGTCGTTGCTCACAGCGACCGCCTGGTCGCCGTCGCCTAGTAGCTCGAGCGTACTTCGCGCCACAGAGGGTCCGGCTGCGCCGGGCCCTCTAGCGCGGTACCTCTCGCCTGCGCCAGCGTTCGGGAATGTCCCCTGAGCCGAGTAGGCGAAGAGGCCGCTCGCGCGGCCTCTTCGCCTCTGGCGATGCTCGGTAGGGCTGAGCGACTATTCGATCGGGATCTCGAAGCGAGCGATGACGCCGGGGTCGCCGCCTCTTGCGAGCAGCTTGGGATCGGGATCGCGAGTCGCCACCCATGCATATCCGGCTTCGGGGTAGGCGACGACGTCCGGGAAGCTCCCAGCACTGATCGCAAGGATCTGAGCGGGTTCGTCGGTCGGGTTACTGAACGTATGTAGTCCGGCACGTCCCTCGGGGCAGAAGACGAAGTCGCCCGGAGCTAACTCCTCTTCGCCGTGTTGGTTCCGGAAGACCGGACGACCGCTCAGAACGAAGAACATCTCTTCGGCTCCGAAGTGCATATGCATCGGCTCGTCCGGCGCGCCAGAGGCCAGATCGTACAGCGTTGCTCCCATCCTGGCGTCGTCCGGCCGCCAGAAGGTTCGATGCCGAGTCCGGGCTTCTTCGTTCTCTCCGTCCCATGAGTCGGAGAAGAGGTTCTGACGATTCATGCGTGGTACCTCCGAGTCGTAGCGGTGGGCGCGCAGCCGCCCGAGCCCGCAGTACGGGCCTCGGTAACTGCGCCGAAACGCGCGGCTGTTCGCCGCGCCAAACCGCTACCTCGCCGGTGGATCCACGGCAGGATCATGCCAGCTCGAGAGTGCGACGACGGCACAGCGTTCGCGACCGATCACGCGAGCACCACTTGCCTGTGCCAGCGTTCGGGTATGTCCCCCGTAGGCTCCCGATACGGTGCAGGCCGTGGCTGTCTCTGCAGACGAGGCTCGCGCTCTGGCCCTCTCTTTGCCCGAGGCCGTCGAGTTAGATCATCACGGGCGTCCGTCGTTTCGCGTCGGCGGCAAGATCTTCGCGACGTTGTGGAACGAGGATCGGATGAACGTGATGCTGGATGAGGGCGGGATACTGACGGCAGTCGATAGCGCGCCAGATGCCTGCGAGCAGGTGTGGTGGGGGAAGCGGTTGGCGGCGGTCGGCGTCACCCTTGCCCGTACTGATCGCGAGCTCCTGGGCGAACTCCTTACCGATGCGTGGGAGCAAAAGGCGCCGAAACGACTCGTAAGCGGCTGATCGTGGTCGCGCGGGGCAGCCGGATCTCGCGTGGGCCAGTGTTCGGAATGTCCCTCGAGCACGCTGGGCGTAGCGGCCTCCGACGGTGTACGCGGCGATCGCGCCGGGCAGGAGAGCCGAATGCGGCGCGCGGTGGCGCTCGTTGCCCTAGCGGTCATACTCGGCGCGTGCGGCGGGGAGGGCGACTCATTCACGATCGAGCTGGGCGAGGTCAATGGGTCCGGCATCAACGGCGAGCTCGAGCTGAGGCGCGCGGGCGAGCACTCCACCCGCCTCACAGTCAGGAAGCTCGAAGGTGGGCCGATCACCGGCGCACGCGTGATGTCCCAATCGCCGTGCCCCGGCACAGACGACAAATTCCCGATCAAGCCGCCGACGGGAGTCGTGCACATCGACTTCGACGCCATCCGGCGCACGGCGGAGCGGGGCGAGCTAGTGGCGGCCTTCCTCCGCAACGGCCGGTACGTGGCCTGCGGGAGGACTTGAGAAGGGAGTCGGAAACGGCAGCGGCGCCTAACGTGACCGGCCGACCTCCGCCCGCTCGTCCGTCGAGTGGGCCAGCGTTCGGCAACGTCACCTAACACCCGGCTTGGTCGAGCCCGTTGCCGGGCACGCCGAGTAAGTGCCGACGCGCCTTCCTCTGTTCATCGCCGCAGCACTTGCTGCCGCAGCGGTCATCTCGACCTTCGCCGAGGCGCCCGCGCTTAGTGTTCTTCTGGCAGTCGTCACACTTCCCGTTGCGCTCTACTCGGCGTTAGCGGCGCCGAGGCTCCTGGTTCCGTTTGCGCTCGCCGCCGCAGTCGCCGCGGTTGGTGTCGTCGGCTACTGGATCTACGCGCTGATCTCAGTCCTCTCCAAAGGCGCTTAGACCTGTCGCATGGGCCAGCGTTCGGGAATGTCCCCTGATGCTCCAACCCGCGCGGCATACTCGTGGCGCATGACCCGACCGACCGTCCGAGCATCGCGTGGAGCAGCGCGATACGTCCGCAAGCAAGGCGGCGTCCTTTACGTCTGGCTGTCCGACAGCGGACTGCTCGACTACGCAACGAAGAACCCGCCGAGGGATATCCAGTTCCGTCGCCTGTCCGCCCCCGATGGCTTCGCGCTCGAACTCGACAAGCGCGCCGTCCTGGGCAACGAGATCAAGGTAGAGCGCAGCCTGCTTCCACCTTGGCGTCTGCTGATCGGCTTCGCGCTTCAACGTCACGGCGATGGCGGTGACGGCGGTAACTGGTAGGGCCGCTACCGCGCAGCGCGATACTCACCTGGGCCAGCGTGCTCTCACCCGAACCTTTCTTGACTGCGGAGGATTCCAGGTTGTGCCTGACGACGACTTACTCGCTCATCGCATGACCGTAGCGCCCTTTTAGGACGCAACTGTCGCGCAGGAAGGCGGGGAGCGAGCGCGGCCGCTTATCTAGGGCGTGGACGCTTCTCTCACACTCGTCTCGAAAACCGTTGCGGGTCGTTGGGCTCGTCGAGGGTCCAAATCCCTCCCTCTCCGCTTCAGACGCCGGAAACCGCACAGCGAGGCGGTTTCCGGCAACACCCGCAGGTCGTCGCCGTCAAGACTTGGCAATCACCTTGACCGTCATCCCAACTGTGGCGAAGTCGTACCTCCAGCGCGCTACGGTCGACGACTGCCGGACGCACCCATGCGAGGCGGGGAAGATCGGGACGTCCGTGCGAGCTTTCCCCTGGTGCACGCTCGCAAGCTCACCTCAAAACGTCAGCCGACCGGGTGGTGGCGTTACTCGACGCCGATCGTGGAGGCCAGCTCACGGCTGATCGCGTGCTCGCCCGCGCGGGAGCGAACGGTCAGTGGACCGTTGAACGGTGCGGCGACGAGAAGCTTGACCGGCTGGCCGGGCATCAGATCGAGCTCGCTCAGGTAGCGCAGCATGTTCTCGTCGGTGTCTGGCACGCGGCGGATCGTGCAGCTTTCCCCCGCCTCCAGGCCACTCAACGGCTGCCACTCAGGTGTCCGAACGCGAAGGTTTGCGTCGGGGATCGGATCACCGTGCGGGTCGCTTTCCGGGTACCCCAATACCGCATCGATCCGCGCTTCGACGTTTTCCGAGAGCGCGTGCTCGAGCCGATCGGCCTCGGCGTGCGCTTCCGCGATCGAGAGCCCGAGTGTCTCGACGAGGTAGCGCTCCAGGAGGCGGTGGTGGCGGAGCGCTTCCAGCGCGAGCTTCCGCCCGGTGTCGGTGAGGACGACTCCGCGGTACGGCGTTCGCTCGACGAGCCCGCGCTCGGCGAGCTTCTTCAGCATCGCCGTCACCGACGGCGCGGAGAAGCCGAGCGCCGCGGCGATCAGGTTGGTCGTGGCGCGCTCGCCGGCCAGCTCGGCCTTGGCGATCGCCTTCAAGTAGTCCTGCACCGCCGGGCTCAGATCCTGAAGTGGCACGGAGTTGAGTCTATCTGTAAGATTAGATTTAGTCTTGTCTAAGTCCAAGCTCACGCGTGGTCGTCTTCTCGCTGCCGCCGCGCCGCTCGCGGCCGCGCCGGTGCTTGGGAAGCTCGCCTTCAACGGTGACGCAGAGGCTGCCGAGCGGCACCTGCAGAACCACGTCCATAACCACGCCCTCAGCGGTCACGCAGCGATGATCGGTGCCCAGGTGCCGGCCGTCGGCGGCCCCGGCGCGCTCGACGCACTGACCTACCCGCCGGAGCCGCTGCCCTATCAGCCCGGGCGCGTGCGCGAATACACGCTGCGCGCGATCGACAAGGAGATCGAGATCGCGCCCGGTGTCTTCTTTCCCGCCTGGACGTACAACGGCACCGTTCCGGGGCCGGTGATCCGCGCAACCGAAGGCGACGAGTTGCGGGTGAGGTTCGTCAATCAGGGCTCACACCCTCACACGATTCACTTCCACGGCATCCACCCGGCGAACATGGACGGCGTCTTCGAGATCGTCCAGCCCGGCGGCGAGTTCATCTACGAGTTCGAGGCGAGGCCCGCCGGGATGCAGCTCTACCACTGCCACGCGACGCCGCTGAAGAAGCACATCCACAAGGGCCTCTACGGCGCTTTCATCATCGACCCGAAGGAGCCGCGCCCACCGGCGCAGGAGCTCGTGATGGTGATGAACGGCTACGACACGGACGGCGACGGCGGCAACAACTTCTACACCGTCAATGGGCTGAGCTTCTACTACGCCAAGCACCCAATCATGGTCAGGCGCTCGCAGACGGTGCGGATCTACCTGGCGAACCTGACCGAGTTCGACCTGGTCAACAGCCTGCACCTGCACGGCGACTTCTTCCGCTACCAGCCCACCGGCACCGGCGACAACTGGGAGTACACCGACATCGTCGTCCAGTCCCAGGGTCAGCGCGGCGTGATTGAGATCGACTTCGCCAACACCGGCATGTTCATGTTCCACGCGCACCAGTCCGAGTTCGCCGAGCTTGGCTGGATGGGCTTCTTCAACGTGATCGACTGATGGAAGCGGGGACAGCGGACTCACGCTTGGGCGGCCTCAGTTGGCGGCTCTGGGCGCTCGGGCCGATCCTGCTGCTCGCGCTCGTCGTCGGTCTCTTCGTCACGACCGGCTCCTCGCTCGTCGATCTGATCGGGAAGAACCCGCCGCCGGCGGATGAGTTCGACGTCCGCCGCGTCCAGTTCAAGCCCGGCGAGATCCGCGTTCTGGTCACCAACCCGCAAGCCGACGATCTGACGATCGCCTCGGTCACGGTCGACGACGCGATCGTCCCGTTCACGCTCGACGGCCCAGCGGAGCTCGGGCGGCTGCGATCGAGCACGGTCGTCATCCCCTACGACTGGGTGCAGGACGACCCGATCAACGTGGGCATCACCAGCTCGACCGGGATCGAGACAGTCGAGGAGATCCCGGCCGCGGTCGAGACACCGAGCCCATCAGCCGAGGGCTTCCTCGGCTATGGGATCATCGGCTTCCTCGTCGGCGTGCTGCCGATTGCGCTCGGGCTGCTCTGGCTGCCGTCGCTACGGCGCGCGGACCCGAAGTGGCTCGCCGCCTTCATGGCCCTGACCGCTGGGCTCCTCACCTTCCTCGGCGTCGAGGCTCTCTCGGAAGCGTTCGAGCTCCAGGCCGCGCTTCCCGGCTCACTCGGAGGCGCCGGGCTCGTGCTCCTTGGCGTCGCCACGAGCTTCTTGACGATGACCTTCCTCGCCCACCGCACCTCGGCGAAGAGCGGCGCCCTCACCGGCGTCGGCCTCGCCACGCTGGTGGCGATCGGGATCGGCCTCCACAACCTCGGCGAGGGACTCGCGATTGGAACCTCGTTCGCCTTCGGCCAGCTGACGCTCGGCACCTTCCTGATCGTCGGCTTCATGATCCACAACATCACCGAGGGACTCGGAATCGCCGCTCCCGTCGCCGACGATCGTGACGCAGCACGGCCATCGTTCCTGCGACTCGCCGCTCTCGTTCTGATCGCCGGAGCCCCGGCGATCCTCGGCGCCTGGCTTGGCGGCTACGCCTCCAACGACCTGCTCGCGGTCGTCTTCTTCGGCGCCGCGGCCGGCGCTGCCCTCGAAGTCGTCGTCGAGGTTGGCCGCTTCGTCGCCCGCCGGGCCCCCGGTGGCCTCACCTCCGGCTACGCCGTCGGCGGCTTCATGGCAGGCATCGCCGTCATGTACGTGACCGGCCTGCTCGCCGGCTGACGCGGCGCGACCCGAGGGCGCTCGCGCGCCTTGCGTGTTCTGTCCGACCGTCGTAGGCTCGCGCTACTCGACGTCCGCCAACTGAATCTCGTGGCGGACAGAAGGAGGGTTTGATGACACGTCTCTCACGCCCAGGGTTGCGGCGTCTTGCCGTGCTCGTCGCGCTTGCCGGAGCGGTGCTTGCAGTCGTACTTCCTGCCCCGGCCGCGGCAGCACCTGCGCCGAGCGCCTGCCAGAGCCGCACCAACAACACGTACGACAAGCTGCTCGAGTGTGTGACGCTCGCAGGCGTTCGCGGACACCAGCAAGCGTTCCAGCAGATTGCCAATGCAAACAACGACCCGAACTACCCCGGTACGCGCGCCGCCGGGACGGCGGGCTACGCAAACAGCGTCGCCTACGTCGCCGGCCTCCTGCGTCGCGCCGGTTACCAGGTGACGCTGGATCCGTTCCAGTTCAGCTTCAACTTCCCGGTGCTGCTGCAGCAGTTGACGCCGGTGAACGCGACCTATCCGAGCGGCAGCTTCACGAACAGTGGCTTCGGGGACGTCACCGGCCCGGTGATTCCGGTCGACATCAACCTGGTGCCACCGCGCGCGTCGACGAGCGGCTGCGAGGCGACCGACTTCGCCGGGCTGAACTTCAGCGGCCCGAACGACATCGCGCTGATCCAGCGCGGGACGTGCACGTTCGCGGCCAAGGCGCTCAACGCGCAGGCAGCAGGGGCCGAGGCCGTAATCATCTTCAACCAGGGCAACGACCCGACGCGGGAGGGCCTGATCGTCGGCACGCTCGCGCCGGACTCGACACCGCTTCCGGTCGTCGGCGCCAGCTTCGCGAACGGCGCCGCGCTGGCCCAGCCCGGCTCGACCGCGCACGTGCGCGTGGTGGCGCCGGAGACGCGCACCGACGTCAACGTGATCGCCGAGCTGCCCGGTGAGAACACGGGCAACGTCGTGATGGCGGGCGCCCACCTCGACTCCGTCACCGAGGGGCCGGGGATCAACGACAACGGCTCGGGTTCGGCGACGATCCTCGAGACGGCGCTGATGATCGCCAAGCTGAAGCCGCAGAACACGCTTCGGTTCGCCTGGTGGGGCGCCGAGGAGGAGGGCCTGATCGGCTCGACCGCCTACGTCGCCGAGCTCTCGGCGGCGGAGCGTGGCCGGATCGCGCTGTACATGAACTACGACATGGTCGGCTCGCCCAACTACGTCCAGATGGTCTACGACGCCAACGAGTCGACGTTCGCAGCGCCGGTCGTGGTGCCGCCGGGATCGACGGCGATCGAGCGACTGTACGAGCAGTACTACACGCTCGTCGGCGAGCCGTACGACGACGCCGAGTTCTCCGGCCGGAGCGACTACCAGGCGTTCATCGAGGCCGGGATCCCGTCGGGCGGGCTCTTCACCGGCGCCGAGGTGGTGAAGACGGCCGAGCAGCAGGCGATCTGGGGCGGCACCACGGGGGCGCAGTTCGACCCGTGCTACCACCTCGCGTGCGACACGTTTGCCAACGTCAGCTTGCACGCCCTCGACGTGAACAGCGACCTGATCGCGTTCGCCCAGCTCACGTTCGCCTACTCGACGGAGACGGTGAACGGCGTTGCCGGTGAGCCGGTGCCCGGCGCCGGCACACTCCCCGAGCCGGCAGGTCCGGAAGGAACCTTCGGCCCCTAGCGAACGAGGCCACAGCTCACCGGCGACGGCACCTTGTCGCCGGTGAGCTCCGCCTCCGGGTTCAATCCGTCCCGTTCGAATGCGCGGGCAATGCATACGCATCGAGGTTGCGGATGTCCGGGGCGTTCTTCAGCGCGGGGCTGAGCATTCCCCAGACGACGAGTGAGGCGCTGAAGAGAAGGAAGCAAGCGACCGTGACGCGCGGGGACGTCGAGCTGAGGAGGACGCCGGCGACGAGCGGGCCGAGCGGCGCGATCGCGAGACCGATCTGGCCCGCGACCGTCTCGACGCGGCCGAGCAGCCGGTCGGGGATGATCGCGATCCGATAGCTGTCCACGACCGAGTTCGTCACCGGCAGCGTGATCCCCTGGATCGTCATCGCCGCAAGCAGCACCCAGACGCTCGGGACGACGAGGTACGCCGCCGCGCCGAGCCCGCTCCAGAACTCGAGCAGCATGATCGTCCGCACCGGCAGCGCGCGCCGGAAGAGGGGCGAGGCGAGCGCCCCGAGCAACGTTCCCGCGCCGAAGACGGCCAGCACGAGCCCGACCTGGCCGGACGTGAGCCCGTGCTGCTCGGCGACGACGATGAGGACGAGGATCATCCCCGGGATCGAGAAGTTGCCGATCCCGTAGAGGAAGGTCGACGTGCGCACGAACGGCTCTCTCCAGAGAAAGCGGAAGCCGTCCGCGATCTGCGTTCGGAGCGGGGTCGCGTCCCGCTCGCGCGCCTCCTGGAACGGCGTCCGCATCAGCGCGAGCGAGAGGAGCGAGAACGCGTAGGAGATCGTGTCGGCGACGAACGGCACCGCCCGGCCGAGGCCGAAGAGCGCCCCTCCGAGCGGCGGCCCGATCAGCATCACGGCGGAGCCGCGCGCCTCCATCGTGGAGATCGCGGCGGGTAGCTGCGCGCGCGGGACGACGGCCTTCAGCGCGCCGGCCTCGGCGGCGCGGAAGACGACCGACCCGGTTCCCTGGACGAACGCCGCGACCGGGATCAGCCAGAACGGGAGCGCATCGGCCAGGATCGCCGCGGCGAGCGTCCCGAGCGCGAGCGCCCGCACCGCGTCCGCGCCGAGCATCAGCTTCCGCCTGTCGTAGCGGTCGGCCGCGACCCCGGCGAGCAGGCTGAAGAGCAGGCTGGGCAGCAGGCGCGCGAACGAGACGAGCCCCGCCTTGGCCGGCGACCCGGTCTCGGCCAGGACCAGCAGCGGGTACGCGATGAACGAGATCTGATTCCCCGCCGACGACAGCAGCCGCCCGGCTTCGAGCAGGACGAAATCCCGGTTGCGCCAGAGCGGGACGGTCACGCGCCGATCGTAGAAGGGGCGCCGTACTACCCCGCGCGCACGGCGTCCTGGGTTACGGGCCGCTCCCACGGGACCCGTCCGCGAAGGAGCGGGAGAGAACGATCGGCGCGAACGCGGCGGCGAAGAGCCCGAGCGGCAGGACGACCCGGCTCGAGGATGTGCCGAGATGCCAGGCGAAGTCGTAGGGGGTGAACACGTAGATGGCCACGAGCGCTGCGAACATCGCACTCAGCGAGACCGCAACGTAGGCCGCGGAGCCGCCGCCGCGCGCGATCCCGCCCACGAAGACACCACCTGCCAGCAGTGCGGGGAGGAACAGGAGCCAGTACGCCGGCCGCCAGGGGTAGGAGTAGGCCGGGATCGCGAGCGCGGCCGCGACACCGACCACGAGCAGGAGGCCGGCGGAGACGGCGACGGCCAGCGCGCGGCGGTCTCGTCGCGGGCCTAGCCCCGCGACGGCCAGGGCGCACAGCGCGAGAGGAACGAGCACGAGCCAGACGTCCGGATCGAATAGCTGCCGCAGCAGCAGCAGCGCCGAGATCGGCAGGCGGCTCGGCTCGAGCGCCTTCGCGCTGTCGACGATCGAGCCGGCGGCGTACGTCACAGGCGCGTCGTTCAGGATCGTCCACAGTCGCCATGGCACGAGGCCGATCAGCGCCGCGGCGCCCCCGGCGGCCGCCAGGAGCAGCCCCCGTCGCCGCGAGTGTCGCAGGGCAAGGACGAGCGCGATGCCGAGAACGATCGCCAGCTCGATCAAGCCCTCCAGCTTCGTCGCCAGCGCCGCCGCGCCGAAGACGCCCACAAGCCCGAGGGCAGCGGTGCTCCCCTCGGATATCCAGAGCCAGGCGGCGACCGCGGCGAGCACGAGAAAGACGGCGAGCGGCATGTCGGCGTTCGCCGAGAGCGCCTCGGCTCCGAACTTCGGCGTCCAGACGATCGCGACAACCGCCGACCACGCGAGCAGCGGCCCGACACGTGGGCGCAAGAGCTCGATCAGCGAGACGGCGAGGGCAGCGAGGAGGAGCCAGAACTCGAGGTGCACGACGCGGACGCCGACGCCGAACCGAAACGCGAACGCCTCGAGTGCGGGCACGAGCAGCGGGTAGTCGGGATGCCAGTCGGCGTACGCGGGGTTCGTGAAGACGGCGGTGTCCAGGCCGTCGAGGTGGACGAGCGCTTGCGCCTTCGGTGTCCACTGGGTCCAGGCGTCCCACGAGGCGAGCGGCTGGTGCAGCGCGTCGAGTGCGAGGAGGATCAACGGGCACGCGACGAGCAGCGCTGCGACCCACTCGAGCCTCGTGAGAGGCCGCGGCCGGGCGAGCGGGCTCGCGGGCGCGATCCGCAGGGCGGCCGTCGAGGCGAGCACCGCGCACAGGACGAGGGCCTGCGCGGCTGAGAGGGAGAAGCCGAGCACGTAGAGCAGCTGGGCGGCCACGCCGAAGGCGGCAACGCCGGCGAGGTACGAGGTGGCGAGGATGCCGACGAGCTCGTTCGGGCGTCGCCACGCGCCTAGCGCCCGAGTGACGCCCGCCCCGGCGGCGAGCAGGCAGCCGTTCACGAGCAGCAATGCGAGCACCTCGACGGTCATCGCACGACCCTGGCGACGTAGACGGGCGGGTCAGAGCTTCCTCCCACCTCGAGCACGTAGACGTCCGAGACGGGCACCCCGCGATCGCGCGGCGAGACGCCCCAGCTGACGATCCAGTCCGACGACAGGGGATCCGTCGTCGCGACCCGGGGAAGGAGGGCCGCCAGCGACCAGAGTCGGAACGCGCGGGCACGATCGGGGTCGACCTGGTCGGAGAAGAGCACCGCGTAGGTGTCGTGACGGGGGATGAGACCGGCGACCGAGTCGGCCACCGACGTGTCGAACCCGTTCTGCTCAGGCCCGATCCGTTCGGCTTCGCGTGCCGAGAGCCGCTGCGAGGCGCGGATGTCGGAGATCATCGCCCACGCGGTCACCGGCGCCACCGCCAATGCGCTCGCGACCAGGGCCGCAGCGATCGCTCCCGCCGTCCGCGCGGTGGACGACGACCAACGGCCGAACCGGGCGACCAGGAATGCGCCGACCACGGCGCCCAACGCGGCGAGGAGCAGTGACTCGGGGCCCGTCAGGAGGCGAGGCGCCGCGAACACGGGAAGTGACTGTAGCGGCGGCTGAAGCAGCGGCAGTCAGTTGCGGCGAGCGCAGGTCCGCGTTAGCGTCCCTGCCATGCGGGGGATTGTGGCGTTCGCGTTGGTGCTCGGCTTCGCCGTGGCTTCGGTGGGCCCGGCGTCTGCTGCCGCCGTCGAGCCCTGCAAGGATCTGAAGCTCGCGCAGGCGCGCGCCGTTCTCGGGCAGTCGGCCGCCCTCTCCCAGAAGCAGGTGATCCGCGAACGCGTCTGCTCGGTCAAGTACGGAGGCTCCCCCGGAGCCACTGTGCGCAGCGAATCGGCCACCGATTTCGACTACACGGTCGCGGGACTGAAGGACGCGCCGGAGTACGTCAAGAAGCTGAAGGCGGTGTCGCTCGGCGCCAAGGGCTACAGCTACGACAGGTACGCGATCGTCAACGGCAAGCCGACGTTCACGTCGCGCGTGCTCTTCTTCCGGGTCGGCGCGAGGATGTACACGGTCGAGGTGCCGGCGAGCCGCCTCCTGCCGGCGGCGAAGCACTTGACGCTCGCACGGCACGTCGCCAGCAACGCGCGGGGCAAGTAGCCGAACGCACGCGGAAGGCCCGCGGGCGGCGGGCCTCCGGCGCTTCTGTCTCCAGACGTGCGAAAGACCGCGGTTCGGCACTGGGAATTGCGCCTGACGCGGTCTTTCGAGACTCTGCACGGTGGGCTGCGGCCCCCCACGGTGCTGAGCTTGATGACCAGTTCATCGTCCGCGGCGCACGCCCGCCGCATCCCTCGTTCAAGTGAAGTAGCGCGGTCAACCCATGCCGGGGGATGGCGTGAAGCGGGCCACGTCGCCCACCATGGCGTAACGGGTTCGAAGCTCTGGGCGGCAGGGCGACGAACCCTCAGGAGGGGGGAGCTCGATCCCATGCGGCGGATCGCACCTTCCTCGCTAGTGCAGATCGGGATCCGCGAAAGCGGGTCCCGATCGCGCGATCCGAGCAGCTAGTCGTGGATGCGGGCGAGCAGGTCCTCGCGCTTGAGCACGCGGACCCGGTGCGCGGAGCGCGCGAGCCTGACCTCGAAGCCGGCGTCGCGCGGGAACAGCACCTTGTCGCCCGGATCGATCGACTCGACGTCGGGCCCGACGGCCGCCACGATCGCCTGCCGCGTCTGGGCGCCCTCGTTGATCGGGACGATCAGGCCGCTCGCCGTCTCCGAGTCGTCGAGCGGCTCGACGACGATCCAGTCGTCCAGCGGCTCCAGCACGACATCGCGCGTGGTGTTGTTCTCCAGCATGATTGAAGTGTAGGCCGCTCGTTGCCTTTCTACTTCAGGGGTTTTGCCTCTCTCCCGCGGGAGGCGGCTTTGCCGCCTCCCTTGCGGAAAGTCACAGCCGTCCCGCTTCGATGATCCGGTCGAGGAACTGGCGCGTGCGGGGCTCGCTCGGGGCGCTGAAGATCTGCGCCGGCGGGCCCTGCTCGAGGATGACGCCGTCGTCCAGGAAGCAGACGCGGCTCGCGATGTCGCGCGCGAAGCTCATCTCGTGCGTCGCGATCAGCATCGTCATCCCACCCTCGGCGAGCTCGCGGATCACGCGCAGCACCTCGGCGACGAGCTCGGGGTCGAGCGCGCTCGTGACCTCGTCGAGCAGCATCAGCTCGGGCCGCATCGCGAGCGCGCGCACGATCGCGACGCGCTGCTGCTGTCCACCTGAGAGCCGGTCGGGGTAGTCGTCGCGCTTGTCGGCGAGCCCGAAGCGTGCGAGCAGCTCGGTTGCCTGGTCGGCCGCCTCGCGGCGGGAGAGCCCGAGCGCCTTCCGCGGCGCGAGCGTCACGTTCTCGAGCACGCTCATGTGCGGGAAGAGGTTGTACGCCTGGAAGACGATTCCGATCCCACGGCGGATCCGGTTGACGTCGACGCCGCGGGCGGTGATCTCCTCGCCGCCGACGGCGATCCGGCCCGCGTCGATCGGCTCGAGCAGGTTCACACAGCGGAGCAACGTCGACTTCCCGGAGCCGGACGCGCCGATCAGGCAGACGACCTCGTGCTCGGCGACCTCCAGGTCGATCCCGCGCAGCACCTCGTTCTTGCCGAACGATTTGTGCACGCTCTCGATCTCGACGAAGCTCATACGAGGCTCCCGGCCTGTCGCTTGCGCCGGTCACGCGCGACGAGCCAGTCGGTGAAGCGCGCAAGCGGGATCGTGATCGCGACGAAGAGCGTCGCCGCGACGAGGTAGTGGGTGAAGTTGAAGTCGGCCGAGACCTCGATCTGCGCCTGCTTGAACGCCTCGACCGAGCCGAGGATGCCGACGAGCGCCGTGTCCTTCTGCAGGCCGATGAAGTCGTTCAGGAGCGGCGGGATCACGCGGCGGACGGCCTGCGGCAGGACGACCGAGGTGAGCGCCTGGCCGCGCGTGAGCCCGAGCGAGCGCGCGGCCGCCTCCTGGCTCGGATGCACCGACTCGATCCCTGCGCGGTAGACCTCGGAGACGTAGGCCGTGTAGATGAGGACGAGCGAGACGATCCCCCAGAACGTCGTCGAGGTCGGGATCCCCTCGATCGCAAGCGCAGGAGCGCCGAAGCCGAGCAGTGCGATCACGAGGATCGTCGGCACGCCGCGGAAGAAGTCGGCGTAGGCGATCGCGAGCGCGCGAATCGGGAAGAAGACCGGGCCGGGGAGGCTCCGCAGGACGGCGAGGGCGAGCGCGGTGACGAGGATGATCGCCTCCGCGATGCAGAAGATCTTCACGTTCAGCAGGAAGGCGTCGGCGATGCTGGGGAACGAGCTCTTGTAGACGTCCCAGTCGAAGAACGCCGCCTTGACCTCGGGCCAGTTGGGCGCGTGCGTGACCGCGTAGACGATGCCGGCGAGGACGACGGCCGTCGAGACCAGCGCGAGGGTGACGGCGCGACCGGCGCCGCCACCCCCGAGGATCTTCGACTCGCGGCTCAGCGAACTACTTCAGCACGGGTGCGCCGGTGACCTTGGCGAGCCAGATCTGCTGGATCCGCTTCAGCACGCCGGTGCGCTTCATGTTCGCGAGCGCGTTGTTGACGCAGGCGATCAGCGGGTTGCCCCTCTGGAAGACCATCCCGAAGCGCTCCTGGCCCGACGCCGCCTGGAACTGGCCGATGATCTTGCCGTTCGGCACCTGCACCGCCGTCACGTAGAAGGCGGTCGGCAGGTCGACGACGAGACCGTCGATCTGGCCGATCTTGAGCGCCTGCACCGCCGCGTCGTTCGTGTCGTAGACCTTCACGGACGGCGAGGGCTTGATCGAGTTGACGATGTACTGGTAGCTCGTCGTCCCGAGCTGGGCGCCGAGGCGGTACTTCTTCAGGCCGGCCTTCGAGCGCACCGAGGAGATCGGCTTGCCCTTGAGGCCGACGATCGACTGGTTGACGTTGTAGTAGCCGGCGCTGAAGCCGACGACCTTCGCCCGCTGCGGCGAGTACGAGACCTGGTTGATGTCGAAGTCGAACGCCTTCTTCCCTGGCGCGATCGCCTTGTTGAAGGGCGTGTAGACCCAGACGACCTCGCTCTTGGCAAAGCCGAGCCGCTTCGCGACCGCGTACGCGACCGCCGACTCGAAGCCCTGGCCCTTGGCGGGGTCGTTGATCTTCCACGGCCGGCCCTTCGTCTCGCCGCCCGCGAACCACGGCGGGTAGGCGGGGTTGTCGGTGCCGATCGAGAGCTGGCCGTCCTTGACGAGCTCCAGGTTGGCCTTGGCGCAGCTTGCCGGCGCCGCCGCGGCCACCTCGCCTCGACCGCCAACGGCCGCCGCCGCGATCGCGAGCGCGATCACGCCGATCGGAATCAAAACCTTGCGCATGCCCGTCTCTCCTCTGGTGTCCCGGTTTGCAAACGGCCTCGAACGTACCACGCAGGGGTACGGTTCCTGCAATGGCGTCCCCGTTCATCGAGCTCGACGTCGGCGGCCGCACCGTCAAGGTGACGAACCCGGACAAGGTGCTGTTTCCGGCGCGGCAGGAGACGAAGCGGGACCTGGTCGAGTACTACCTCTCGGTCGGCGAGGGGATCGTGCGCGCGCTCTACGAGCGGCCGACGCAGCTGCGCCGCTTTCCGGACGGCGTCGAGGGCGAGATGATCTACCAGAAGCGCGTGCCCGAGAAGCGGCCGGAATGGGTCGAGGCCGCGCGGGTGACGTTCCCCTCCGGCCGGCACGCGGACGAGCTCTGCGTCACCGAGGTCGCGCAGGTCGCGTGGGCGGCGAACCTCGCCGTCGTCGACTTCCATCCCTGGCCGTCCCGCCGCGCTGACGTCGATCGCCCCGACGAGCTGCGGATCGACATCGACCCCCAGCCGGGGACCTCGTTCGAGGACGGCAAGCGCGTGGCGGCGGTGGTGCGGGAGACGCTGGCCGAGATGGGCTGGACCGGCTGGCCGAAGACCTCGGGCAACCGCGGCATCCACGTCGCGTGCCGGATCGAGCCGAAGTGGGAGTTCCCGGTCGTGCGCCGCTGCGCGCTCGCCTTTGCCCGCGAGGTCGAGCGCCGGAGCGAGCTCGTCACGACCGCGTGGTGGAAGGAGGAGCGCGGCGAGCGCGTCTTCATCGACTACAACCAGAACGCCCGCGATCGCACGATCGCCTCGGCCTACTCGGTCCGCGGGCGGCCGGACGCGACCGTGTCGGCGCCGGTCACCTGGGACGAGCTGCCGGACGTGGAGACGGAGGACTTCACGCTCGCGACGATGCCGAAGCGCTTCGCGAAGCTCGGCGACGTGCAGGCCGGGATCGACGAGGCCGTCTGCGACCTGAACGTCCTGCTCGAGTGGGTCGAGCGTGAGGAGGCCGCGGGTGAGGGCGAGGCGCCGTACCCGCCCCAGTTCCCGAAGATGCCGGGCGAGCCGAAGCGGGTGCAGCCGTCGCGCGCCAAGAAGCCGGCCTCGTAACAGACTGTTACAAGCGCGGCGCGCACCCGCTTCGCGCCGCGATCGAGCCAAGTAACAGACTGTTACTTGGCTTAGATCAGGCGGCGCTCGGCGGCCCAGCGCGTCAGCTCGTGGCGGCTCGAGAGCTGGAGCTTCCGGAGGACGGCGGAGACATGGCTCTCGACCGTCTTCACCGAGAGGTGCAGACGCGCCGCGATCTCCTTGTAGCGGTAGCCGCGGGCGATCAGCTGCAGCACCTCGCGCTCGCGGGCGGTCAGCGTGTCGAGCTCGGGATCGACCGCGGCCTCGCCGGAACGGAAGGCGTCGAGGACGAACCCGGCGAGCCGCGGTGAGAAGACGGCGTCGCCCTCGGCGGTGCGGTTGATCGCATCGACGAGCTCGCTGCCGGAGATCGTCTTCGTGACGTAGCCGCGGGCGCCGGCGCGGATCACGTCGATCACATCTTCGGCCGCGTCCGAGACGGAGAGCGCGAGGAAGCGGACGCCCGGGCGCTCGGGCGCGACCTGCGCGATAACGGCGTGGCCACCGCCGTCCGGGAGGTGGACGTCGAGCAGGACGACCTCGGGATCGAGCTCGCGGATCAGCGGCACCGCCTCGGCGACGGAGCCGGCTTCGCCGACGATCTCGACCGCGTCGCCGAGCTCCGCCCGGACGCCGGAGCGGAAGAGATGGTGGTCGTCCACGAGTACGACGCGGCGCCTCACGCGCTTCTCCCGAGGCGAAGCTCGATCTCTGTGCCCTCCCCGCGCGTCGACGTCACCTCTGCAGTGCCGCCGGCGCGGGCCATCCGACCGCGGATCGACTCCGCGATCCCGTGCTTGCGCTTCGCGACCCTGTCGGGGTCGAAGCCCTTGCCGCGGTCACGGACGAACACCGCGATCTCCTCCTCGCCGACGTCGACGAACGTCGACACCTGGTCGGCGCCGGAGTGGCGGGCCGCGTTGGCCATCGCCTCACGCGATGCCAGGACGAGCGCTTCGACGCGTTCGTCGAGCGGGACGTCGCCGGTGCGGACGAGCTCGACCGGGACTCCGTGCAGCTCCTCGACCTCTGCCGCCGCGGCGTCGATCGCCGAGGCCAGGCTGGCCCCGTCCGCCCGCGCGTCGGGGTAGAGCCACGCGCGGAGCTCGCGCTCCTGCCGGCGCGCGAGCGCGGCGACACGGCGAGGGTCGCCCGCCTCCCGCTGCACGAGCGCCAGCGTCTGGAGGACGGAGTCGTGCACGCGGGCGGCCATCTCGGCTCGTTCCTCGGAGCGGATCCGCGCGATGCGCTCCGAGTTCCGCTCCGCGGCGAGCCGCCAGGCCCAGGGGCCGAGAATGAGCAGAAGCGCGATCGCGACCGCGCTCGTCTCGAAGGCCGCGTCGCGGCCGTTCGACGTCGCGTTCTGGTCGACGAAGAGGATCACGCCGACGGCGGCGAGCGACAGCCCGGCGACCACCGGTGCGCCGCTGCGCCCCCTGGCGAGCAGGAACCCGGCCCCGCAGAGCGCGGCCGGCCAGATCAGCGAGTCAGGGAAGCCGAAGCCGCGGATGGCGATCGCACCGGCGAGTGCGAGCGCGACGTACCCGAGCAGCTTGCGGCGCGGCGACGGTCGGGGGCCGGTCTCGGGTTCGAGGGCGAGCCACGCCCCGCCGTAGGCGGCGATCCCGGCGCCGCCGGCGAACGCGAGCAGCGCGAACGTGAGCCGGACGAGCGTGGCATCCACCCGCAGGCTGCGCCCGATGCCGACGCACACACCCGCAATCGCTCCCTCGCCCGGCGCGCGCCGGAGGTGGGGGAGCGCCAGCGGGAGCCGGTACGGCGTCGAGCTCACCCGCGCCGCACCTCGATGTCGCCGATGGCGACGTCCGCCTCGAGCTCGAGCACGGGCGCGTCTGCAGTGGCACCGGGCACGGTGATGATCCGATCCGCGTCGACGCCGTCGTCGCGCGCGCCGAAGATGTCGATCGAGCCGACGCCTGCGTGGGCGTCGATCACGAGCGCGACGTCCTCCGGCACCGTGACGAGGAGCTTCCCGACGCCGAGGTTGGCGTCCACGGACGTCGTCCCGGCCGGGAGTGTGACCTCGCCGAGATCCACGTGGAAGTCGCCGATGCCATGCTCGTAGCTCGACTCGAGCGCGGTGACGGTCGCTGGTCGCTCGTCCTTCTCCCCGACCCCGGCCACGACCGAGACCGGCGTCACCGCGGCGAGCGCGAACGCGGAGAGCAGCAGCAGCCCGAGGAAGACGAGTCCGCCGACGCGCCGCTGGGTCACCGCTCCGAACGCGATCGCGGCGCCGACGATCACAACGCCGCCCGCGAGCGCGGCCGCGACGTTGATGTCGTAGACGTCGAGCACGGCGAGCAGCCCGAACAGCCCAGCGACCGCGAGGAGCGCCCCGAGGACGGGCGCGAAGAGCGAAGGCTTCGCCGGCGGCCGTGGTGGCGACGGCGGTCTCTGAACCTTCGTCGTCCGTTCGTCCGGAGCGGCGGGAGCGCCGGGGACGACGGGAGCGTCCGAGGAGACCGAGGCGAGGGGGGCGTCCGGCTGGGCTGCGCGCGGCCGGTCGGCGCGCTGGGACACGTGCCACCAGACGAGCGCGCCGCCGACGATGGTCGCCGCGAGCCAGACGTTGCCGGTGCCGGGCCAGAATCGCGCCTCCGAGAGTGCGAAGAGGGCTCCGAAGGCGAGCAGCGCGAGGCCGACGAAGAACCAGGGACGCTCTCGGTGGTCGCGCAACGCCTCGACGGCGATCGACTCTTCGTCGTGTTCGCCCGGGATCACGAGGTACGCGGCGAGGTAGAGCAGCAGGCCCGTGCCTCCGGCCAGCGCAAGCGCCGCGAATGCGATCCGGTAGATGAGTGGGTTGACGTCGAAGTAGCGGCCGAGGCCGGCCGCGACGCCGCCGAGCCAGCGGCCTTCGTCGACGCGGACGAGCCGCCGCGGGGGCGCCTCGTCGATCGGGGTCGTGTCGTCGGTGAGTTCAGACATGTGAGCCTCCTTGGATAGTGCTCACAGCATCGATACCGCCGAGCCGCAGCGGTATCGGGCATCGCCCTGATCCGACCCTGATCTTCTCCGGAGGAGAAACCCGCCTAGTCCGACCACCAGCCCGGCTTCATCTCGGCGTCGCGGGGATCGGTGCCGGCGCCGAAGGCGATGTACTCGGCACCCTCGGGGCCTGCCTCGACGTTCCGCATCGTGTCCTTGCCGATCCGGACGGCGTCCCACGGCTGCAGCTGCACGACCTCGTCCTCGATCTTGATGCGGGCGCTGCCCTTGACGAGGACGTAGACCTCCTCCTGGTTCGGATGCTTGTGCCCGAACGGGATCCGGAAGTTCGGCGCAAGCGTGAAGAGGCTCAGGCCGAGGGTCTCGCCCTCGATCGGCCCACGCGCAAAGCGCGCTTCCATCTCCTCGGGCATCTCGAACTTGGGCGCGGAGTTCTCGACCTCTCTGAGGTTGTACTTGGTGTAGTCGCTCATGTCGCGCCTATGCCCGCTTGAGCAGAATCTCGACCGTGGGGTCGTCGACACGACGCGGCGGCCTCACCTCGCGCCAGGTGCACTGGGCCGGGTCCTTGTCGTCGCGGAACCGGATCAGCTTCGTGCCGTGGCGGAAGCGGTTGCCCTGCACCTTGTCGTAGCGCACCTCGGCGACGAGCTCGTGCCGGAGCGGCGTCTCCTCGAGGCCATTCGTTCCCCACCGGTTCGGCTCCGAGAAGCGTCGGTCCGAGCTCTCGTCCAGGAGTGGCAGCACGCGCGCGGCGATCTCGTCGTGATTGCGGGCGCCGATCGCGGCCGAGCCGACGTAGTCGATCTCGCCGTCCTCGCGATAGAGGCCGAGCAGCAGCGTTGCGAGCTTCTCGCGCTCTGGCTTCCAGCGGACGCCGATGACGACGCAGTCGGCGGTCTTGTGCTCCTTCACCTTGACGACCGCTTCCCGCGAGCCGGGCATGTACGCGAGCCCGAGGCGCTTCGCGATCACGCCGTCGAGCCCGGCAGCCTCGAAGCGGTCGAGCCACGCCCTCGCCGCGTCGAGCGACGACGTCGCCGGCGAGATCCAGAAGCCCTCGCCGCGGCGGAGCAGCTCCGCGCGGCGCTCCTCGAGGGGACGCTCGTGCACCGGCTCGCCGTCCCACAGGAGCAGGTCGAAGGCGATGAAGATCGCCGGGATCTCGGCCGAGAGCTTCCGGACGCGGCTCTCGGCGGGATGGAGCCGCGTCTGCATCGAGTCGAACTCGAGCACGCCGTCGCGCGCGATCACGATCTCGCCGTCGAGGGCGGAGTGGGGCGGGAGCAGGTCGCCGAGTGGCGCCAGCTCCGGGAAGTAGCGCAAGAGCGGCCGGCCGTTACGCGACCAGAGCGCGAGCTCGCCGCCGTCGTTTTCGAGCACGCCGCGGAAGCCGTCCCACTTCGGCTCGTACTGCCAGCCCTCGCCCGCCGGCAACTCGCGGACGAGCTCTGCCTCCATCGGCGGGAAGGGGACGTTGGGGCCGGGCACGTCTGCAAGGCTACTGCGATGGGCGAGCTGGACGGCGAGTGGGTGGTGCGGCGGGTCAGCGGCGTGCTGCCGCCGCTCTACGGCGTTCGCAAGCGGATCGAAGGCGGGAGCGGCAAGACGATGCTCGGCCCACTGCACTCTCCGTTTGCCGTCGTCGGCCGCGAGCTCCGTTATCGCGGCGTGCTCACCCGCGGCCTCGTCGACTCGGTCGAGCCGGGTGAGGACGGCTGGTGGGAAGGGGTCGCGCGCTACCGCGGCCGCGCGCTCGGCCGCTTCGCAATGCGTCGCGTCAACGGCTGACTAGGATTGGTCGATGAGAAGGGTCGCCGTTACCGGGCTGGGCGCGATCACGCCGATCGGCCTCGACGCGCCCTCGACCTGGAAGGCGGCCGTTGCCGGCGAGAGCGGCATCGACTTCATTCAGGCCTTCGACGCGAGCGAGTTCCCGGTGCGGATCGCCGGCGAGGTGAAGGGGTTCGACCCGGCAACGGTCGCGCCGCCCAAGGAAGGGCGGCGGATGGACCGCAACGTCCTGCTCGCGCTCGGCGCGGCGCAGGAGGCGTGGCGGGACGGCGGCCTCAACGGCGTCGACCCGGCGCGCGTCGGCATCGTCGTCGGCTCGGCGATCGGCGGCCTGCCCGGGATCGTCGAGCAGCAGAACATCCTTCGCGACCGCGGACCGGATCGCGTCTCGCCGTTCTTCATCCCGAGCGTGCTCGTCGACTCCGCGAGCGGCCAGATCGCGATCTCGCTCGGCCTCCGCGGCCCCAACTACGCGCCTGTCTCCGCGTGCGCCACCGGCTCGCATGCGGTCGGCGAGGGTGCCGAGCTGATCCGCCGCGGCGCCGCCGACGCGGTTCTCGCCGGCGGTACCGAGTCGTGCATCCATCCGCTGATCCTGGCCGGCTTCTGCGCGATGCGTGGCCTCGTCGCCGAGGACGAGGATCCGACGAAGGCCTCGCGGCCGTTCGACGCGACGCGCGCGGGCTTCGTCATGTCGGAGGGAGCGTGCATCCTGCTGCTCGAAGAGCTCGAGTCGGCGCAGGCGCGCGGGGCGACCGTCTACGCCGAGGTGCTCGGCTACGGCGCCTCGAACGACGCCCATCACATGGCGCAACCCGAGCCCGAGGCGATCGGCGTCGCCGAGATGATGCGCTCCGCGCTCGAGCGCTCGGAGGTGGAGCCCGAGCGGGTCGGCTACATCAACGCACACGGCACCTCGACGCCGCTCGGGGACGCGGCCGAGACGCGCGCGATCAAGCAGGTCTTCGGCGATCACGCCCGCACGCTCGCGATCTCGTCGACGAAATCCGTCACCGGCCACTGCTTCGGGGCGGCGGGAGCGATCGAGTCGATGATGTGCGCGCTCGCGCTCCACCACCAACTGCTGCCGCCGACGATCAACTACCGCAATCCCGATCCGGAGTGCGACCTCGACTACGTCCCGAACGAGGCGAGGCAAGTCGAGCTGGACGTGGCGCTCTCGAACGCGATGGGCCTCGGCGGCCACAACGGCTGCGTCTTGCTCGGCCGCGTGTAGCTAGGCGGGAACGGGCGACCTGGCGTCGATCGCCTTGCGGAGCGCCTCGAGCAGCTGCGGGCCGGTGAACGGCTTCCGCACCAGGTCGGCGCCGCCGAGCGGGCCTTCCGACTCGGGCGCGTAGCCCGACATGAAGACGGCGGCGAGCTCCGGGCGGCGCGCCTGCAGGCGGCCGACGACCTCAGGTCCGGAGAGCCCCGGCATGACGACGTCGCTGAGGACGGCGTCGATCGACGGGTTGTCGTCGGCCAGCTCGAGCGCCTCCGACCCGTAGCGGGCCTCGATCACGGTGTAGCCGGCCCGCGCGAGCACGCGCCGGGCGACCTCGCGGACCGAGTCGTCGTCCTCGATCAGCAGGATCGTCTCGGTGCCCGCGCTCGGGGTCGTCGCACTTTGGACGGGCTGCGGCGCCGGGGGATTCATGCGTGGGAGGAGCAGCGTGAACGACGTGCCGGACCCAGCGGTCGTGTCGACCTCGGCGAGCCCGTCGCAGCCCGCGACGAACTCGTTGACCATCGCGAGCCCGAGTCCCGTACCGCGCCCTGCCTCCTTCGTCGTGAAGAACGGCTCGAAGACGTGCGGGAGGAGCTCCGGGTTGATCCCCGTGCCCGTGTCGGCGACGCGCAGGAAGGCGTAGGTGGTCCCTTCGCGCTGTTCGATCCCGGTCGAGATCGAGAGACGGCCGCCCTGAGGCATCGCGTCGCGCGCGTTCACACAGAGGTTGAGCAGCGCCTGATTCAGCTCCGTCGGGTCGACCGAGACGTGGCACGCGTCATCGGCCGGGACCGTGACGAGCTCGAGGTTGGCTCCGATCAGCCGACGCAGCATCGCGTGCGCCGAGGCGACGGCGGCGTTCAGGTCGACGACGTCGATCGTGCGCGCCTCCTTGCGGCTGAACGAGAGCAGGCGCTGGGTCAGGTCGCGGGCCCGCTCGGCGGCGACGCCGATCTGGGCGAGGTCGTAGCGCAGCTCGGAGTCGTCGCCCGCGCGTGCGAGCGCAAGCTCGCCGTAACCCGCGATCGCGACGAGCAGGTTGTTGAAGTCGTGTGCGATCCCGCCCGCCAGCTGGCCGACGGCCTCGAGCTTCTGCGACTGACGGAGGCGGTTCTCGAGTGTTCGCTGCTCGGTGACGTCCGTGAGCATGCCGTGCCATTGCGGCTCGCCGTCCTCCTCGATCAGCGTCGCCTCGTCGCGGATCCAGACGATGCCGCCGTCCTTGCGGCGCATGCGGTACTCCGAGCGGAGAAACCCGAGCTCGAGCGCCAGCTCCTCCTGCCGGAGTGCAGCCTCGCGATCGTCCTCGTGGAGGCTCGAGCCCCAGGGCGCGTGGTGCGTCCGCCACTCCTCGGGCGTCCAGCCGAGCACCCGCTCGATTGCGGGGCTGACGTAGTGCCAGTCGCCGGAACGGATCGAGGCGCGGTAGACCACGCCGGGCAGGCGCTCGACGAGCTGGCGGTACCGCTGCGCGTACAGGCGGTCGTCCACTCAAGGGTGATCGTTCGGAAGCGGGCCGAACTTGAGCGCTTCTAGCTGCGAACGAGCGCGGCCGTGAGGTCGCCTGGAGAGCCGATCACGGCGTCGGCGAGCGCCAGCGCGTCCGGCGCAGGCGGGTAATGCGGGTTCGGGAGCGCGATCACGCGCATTCCGGCGGCATGCGCGGCCCGGATCCCGTTCGAGGAGTCCTCGATCGCCGCCGTGTGTCCCGGCTCGGCGCCGAGGCGGCGAATCGCCTCGAGGTAGACGTCGGGCGCAGGCTTGCCGCGCGGGACCTCCTCCGAGGAGACGACGGCGTCGAACAGCTCCGCGATTCCGGCGCCGTCGAGCACCGCGGCGATCAGCGGCCGGTTCGAGGACGAGGCGACACCGAGCCGGAACTCCGGCGCCAGCCGCCGAACTGCCTCGACCGCGCCGTCGATCAGCGGCAGCCGCTCGCGGTAGCGCTCGAGCATCCGCTTCTACGACCTCGGCGTTGATCTCCTCCGGCGACTCGCGCAACCCGATCTCGTCGTGCATGTACGCCGACCACTCCGGCGAGCTCATCCCCATCATCGCCGCCTGCGCGCCCTCGTGCCAGCGGCCGCCTCGCTCCTTCGCGAGCTGCTCGCGAACGTCGTCCCAGACCTGCTCGGAGTCGACGATGACGCCGTCCATGTCGAAGACGACGGCGTCGATCATGCGGGCCGGTAGTCGCCGCCGAGACGCAGCAGCGGCGGCTTGTCGGCGCCGGGCTCGACGCGCTCGACGCGACCCAGGAAGAACGTGTGGTCTCCCGGCGGCGAGCTCCTCGCCGAGCTCGCACTCGAGCCAGCCGACCGCGCCGTCGAGGAGCGGGCCGCGGCTGCTCTCCCGGACTCCGAGCCCGTGCCACATCGCGATCGGCGGGACGCCGCGGGCGAAGTGCTGTGCAAGCTCGAGCTGGTCGCCCGCGAGCAGTGAGACGGCAAAACCGCCTGCCTCGCGCAGCAGCTCGTGGAATGCGGCCTGGCGCGCGACGGAGATCCCGACGAACGGCGGCTCGAGCGCGAGCGAGACCAGCGAGGACAGTGTCAGGCCGAGGCGGGTGCCGTCGACCTCGACGGTGGCGACGGCGACGCCGACGGGATACCGCCGCATGACCGCTCTGAACTGCTCGCCGCTCGACACGGCTCGATGTTACGGGCGGCTACGGAAGGCGCTGGTCGGGGTCGCTTGCGGCCCCCTTCAGGGGTTTTCGCGCGATGAGCATCCGCTTCCGCGGGTGCTCATCTTGCGCAAGAAACTCAGACGGCCTTGCAGAGCGGGTCGCCGGCCAGGAACTGCTTCTGCGTCTCGTGCATCTGCAGGTCGAAGGCCTTGTCGTAGGCGCCGAGTGCGTCGGCCTCCCAGTAGATGTCCGGCAGGACACCCGGGCCGATGATCGTCGCGCGGTACTTCGTCCCGTGACCCTCCGGCCGGCCGCCGTGACGGTAGAAGCCGTAACAGAACTTGCCGGTGCCCTTGTGCATCAGGAAGCTGTTCTCGCGCAGCCAGCCCTTGCCGTAGGCGGAGTCGTAGGTGTCGAGGTAGAGGTTGCGGCCGAACGTGTCGAGCGGGACGCCGGCGGTCGTCGACTTGAAGCCGTGGACGGGCCTGCCGAGATACGTGAACGAGCCGAAGACGTGGTGGTACTTGCGATAGGCCCAGTTCAGCTGAACGTTGAGCACGGGCAGAGCGCCGCGGAAGTGCGACAGCCGCAGCTCCCACACCGACTGCTTCGGCGTCGCCTTGAGGCCGTAGTTCGGCAGCATCCGCTGCCAGGACTGGAGCGCCCAGTAGGAGCCGTCGGCCGCCTTGCAGCCCGCGATGAACCACTGCAGCTCGGGGCCGTCGTACGGGCGGCAAGCGTCCTTGAAGGTCTTCCAGACGTCCCGCTTGTAGGTGCCGTAGCCGCCGGAATAGTCGAGCTTGAACTCGACCTGCTTGCGGCCCGGCGTCGGGTGGAGCGCATTGATCGCCCCCCAGGCGAGCACGTTCCAGCGCTTCCCGCGCGCGCTGTAGCTGACGAGCGCCTGGCCGTTCTGCGCCACCTGCAGGGAGACGTCGTTCGCGTTGCGGTCGATGATCTCCGAGGCCGAGGCGGTGGCAGGCACTGCGACGGCGGTGACGAGGGCGAGCAAAACGGCAAGGCGAAGGCGCATGGAGTGAACTCCCTGTTCGGGTGACGTCTGTCAAGTACGTCGGCAGTCGGCACCTGGGGGTTCACCACTCGCTTGGGTGATTTAGTACGGGTTGTAAGTAAGAAAAAAGTGAAGGGCGGCCATGAGAGCCTCCCTTCGACAGAGAACGATCCGGAGTCTTCGTCAGGCGGTCGAGGCAACCCTGCTCTCGCGCGTCGTCAGGACGCCGAGTCCGATCATCCCGGCGCCGAGCACCACGTGCAGCCAGTTGTCGGCGTTGTTGGCGGGGATCCAGTCGCCGCCGCCGACGATGCCGAGGACGGCGAGGCCGAGATAGATCGCGCCTCCACCGATCAGGTACGTCCGGGCGCCGCTCGCGGTCGCCGCCAGCGCGAGCCCGGCGAGGCCGAAGAGGCCGTGCACGATGTTGTGCAGGACGCTCACCTGGAAGATCCCGAGCAGCTCCGCGTTGCCGTCGTTGCCGGCGAACTCGAGGCCGTCGTAGAGGTTCGTGGTCACGCCGGGAATGAAGCCGGCGATGCCGACGAGCAGGAAGACGATTCCCACCAGTCGGGCGACGTTCTGGACGAGCGTCCGATCCATCTCCTACCTCCGGGGAATTGGCTGGACAGCATTCCGCGCAACAGGCGCGTTTCCTGCCGTCATTCGCGCGCCGCGAGCTACTGGTTCGGGTTGTCGTGCGGCAGAGTTGCGCGCAGTGCCGTGCCCCGACCAGGCTCGCTGACGACGTCGAGCTCGCCGCCGAGCGCCGCCACCCGGTCGGCGAGGCCGCGCAGGCCGGAACCGGCCTCGGGATCGGCTCCGCCGATGCCGTCGTCGACGATCTCGACGGTGGTGCAGGCCCCGTCGGTGCTCACGCGCACGCGCACCTGCGACGCCTCGCTGTACTTTCCGGCGTTCGCCAGGGCCTCGGCGACGAGGTAGTACGCGGCGGCCTCGACCCCCGGGGGTAGGCGCTCGGACGGCGTCTCGGCGATCTCGACCGGAAGCACCGCGCGCTCGGCGAGGCCCGCGATCGCGGGCTCGAGCCCGCGATCGCTGAGCAGCCGCGGATGCAGGCCGCGCACCAGCTCGCGGATCTCCTCGAGCGCGAGCGCGAGCTCGGTCTGCGCCGACTCGACCAGCTGCGGCACCGCGCTCGGCTCGGTCTCGAGCCGGCGCTTGACGAGGTGGAGGTGCAGCGCCACGGTGACGAGCCGCTGCTGGGCGCCGTCGTGCAGATTCCGCTCGACGCGCCGCCGCTCGGCGTCGCCCGCGGCGACGATCCGGGCGCGCGAGTCCGTCAGGTCGCGCATCGCGCGGCGCAGATCGGTGACGTCGCGGACGACTGCGACGACCTCGTCGGGGCCGGCCGGAGCCGCTCTCACCTCGAACTCGCGCTCGTCACCGAGGTGGGTGCAGAGGGTGTACTCGACCGTCGCGAGCTTCCCTTGCTCGAGCGACGCGCGGACGCAGTCCATCAGCCTGTCGGCGACATCTGCGGGCAGTAGCTCGTGGGCGGTCGAGCCGACGACCTGGTCGGGCGGGTTCGCGAGCTTCGACGTGTCGCCGCCGACCTCGAGGTAGGTGCCGTCGGCCCGCAGCCGTAGGAGCAGGTCGGGCAGTGCGTCGAGCAGCGCCTTGTGGCGTGCGTCGACCGGTGCGGAAACCCCTTCCACGCAGCCATCGTAGACGGCGGAGTCGCAGCCGCTGCTGTCTCGACCTGATCGAGCGCGAGTCGCTCCGCCGGGCTCGAGCGGACGCCGGCGGAGCGGTAGGCGGGGCGCGCCGTCCGGCGCCCCGCCTTGCTGCTCAGACGGTTAGCTCAGGGGTCCGAATGGTCCGAAGAACCAGTTGAACTCGTTGTTGTCCGTGGGGCTGGTGCAGCCCGGGTCGGCTGGGTAGTCGACCTTGCCGTCGCCGTCGTCGTCCCTCCCGTTGGAGCAGGCGTAGGTGGGGGCGGGTGCGGGCGGCGCGTTGTACTCGTCGTTGTCGGTGGTGCTGCTGCAGCCCGGGTCGGCTGGGTAGTCGATCTTGCCGTCGCCGTCGTCGTCCCTGCCGTTGGAGCAGGCGTAGGTGGGGGCGGGTGCGGGCGGCGCGTTGTACTCGTCGTTGTCGGTGGTGCTGCTGCAGCCGGGGTCGGCGGGGTAGTCGACCTTGGCGTCGCCGTCGTCGTCCTTGCCGTTCGAGCAGGCGTAGGTCGGTGGAGGCGGCGGAGGGGGCGTCGTGCCGCCCGTCGTCGACGTGCCGAACTCCTGCGTCCAGTAGAGCGTGCCCGTGCTCGACGCGGCTGCGGCGACGCCGATCGCGCGGAAGCTCGCGTTCTGGATGTTCGCGCGATGACCGGTGGAGTTGAGCCAGGCCTGCATGACGGCGTTCGCCGTCGAGTAGCCGTAGGCGATGTTCTCGCCCCAACCCGCGGTCGTGGCCGGGTAGCCGCACGCCTGCAGGCGGTCGCTGACGCTGCGAGCCACCGGCGGCGCCGGATCCGCGTGCTGCATGTAGCGGTAGTAGGCCATGTGCCGGGACTTCCAAACCGCCGCGTTCGTCAGCGGCGTCGTCACGGTCAGCTGGCTCAGGCCGAGCGACGCGCGGTGCTGGTTCACAAGCTGGACGACCTGCGTCGCCAGATCCTGGCGCAGCGTGCCCCAGTCGGCGCCGGGCGTGCAGTTGCCGACGGCGGCTCCGGCGACAGTGGGTGTTCCCGGCACCCCGGAAGGCGCGGCCACGACGACCGCGGCGATCACGGCGGCGAGCGCGAGCGCCCGTCTGAAGAGTGTGCTCATGTGGTGTGTTCCCCCCTGTTGCGTTCCGTCCGGGCGGCGGACGGTTTGAAGCCCCGCAAGGTAGCCGCCATCGGCGCGAGGCGCAATGGCCCAATTGGGTGTGCCGGAGGCGCGTCAGTCGACCTGCGCGACCGGAGCCGTGCAGAGCGCGAGCAGCGCGGGAACGAGATCGGCGGGGGCGTCCAGCTTGTTGACGTACCCGATCGCGCCGGCGTCCCGCGCGTCCTGGATCCGTTCCGGGTCGGCGCCCGAGAGCATCAGCACGCACATCCGCGGCCGCGCCTCGCGCACGAGCCGCGTCGCCACGATCCCGTCGATCCGCGGCATGTCGATGTCCATCAGCACGACGTCCGCGTCCTGCCAGCAGGCGAGCTGCACGGCCTCCTCGCCGTCCTTCGCGATTCCGATCACCTCGAGCTCGGGCCGGTCGTGCAGGAGCGCAGCGATCAGCTCGGCGTAGCGTTCGTCGTCGTCGGCGATGACGACGCGCAGAGGAGCGGGTTCCGGCCACATCGGAGCGTTGAACAGTAAACCAGAGTCAGCACTCGCAACAGTGGCCAAAAGACCAGGGTTTGCAGCGAGAAAACGTTCTCTCAGCCGGCTGCGCGTCAGCCGGCCGGCGCCAGGCGCTCGAGGTAGCGCTGATGGCGCTCCTCTGCGCGGTAGAAGAGCGGAGCCCGGCGGACCTCGGTCAGCACGCGCCAGCCCAGCACCGTTCCCTGGGCGGCGATCGACTCCCGCGCGGCGCGCTCCTGCTCGGGCGAGTGGACGAAGATGACGGACCGGTAGCGAGAGCGGCGGCCGAGTCGCGGCCGCGTCGGGTCGTGCAGCCGCCAGAACAGCTCGAGCAACTCCTCGTAGGAGACGCGTGCCGGTTCGAATTCGACCCGGACCGCTTCGACGTGCCCGGTGGCGCCGGTCGCGACGCGCTCGTAGCTCGGATTGGGGACGGTGCCGCCGGTGTAGCCGGCCGTGGTCTCGAGCACGCCGGGAACTTCCCCGAACGCCTGCTCGACGCGCCAGAAGGATCCGCAGGCGAAGGTGGCAACGCCGATCAGACGATTGCGGCGGTCGGCGGCGGGCGGGCGGCTGAGCTCGACGCTCATGTCACCAGTATCCCGCTCGCAGCCGGCACCCGCTCTTCCCCGCCGAGATCGAGGACGACGAGTTGTCGCATTCTGCGGGGACTTTGACATTCGCCGATGAGGGTGCCACCCTCTGTTACAGCGACGAAGGTGCGCGATGCAACGTGCTCGACGGATCGTTGCTGCGGCGCTCGGGGGTGGGGCTTTGACGACCCTGACTGTGGCCGCGCTCGCCCTCGGTGCGGGGAAGACGACCGACGCGACCGTCACGTTGCAGCTGGGTGTACGCGGCCCGGGCAGCGTTGCAGCAGCCCCGATCGGCGGAGGTGACCCGCATCCTTGCGACAGGCAGCAGGGACAGGACGACTGCAAGTGGACCTATGAGCGCGGGACGTCCGTCAGGCTGACTGCGACGGCGGGCGGCGAAGCGGGCGAGAGCTTCTCCAGCTGGAGCGACCCCGACTGCGGGACGAGCATGACGTGCACGGTCAAGCTCGACGACGATCTCACGTCGGTTGTCGCCGTCTTCTCGCCGCTGATGCTCGCGGTGAAGCTCTCCAGGCCCGAAACCGGCGCAACGGTGGGCTTCAACCCCGCGGGCGAGCTCTGCAACGACCCGCCGGGCGACGCGGACTTCTGTCGCGAGTTCGCGCCGCACACGCGTGTCGCGCTCACGCTGATGCCGGACACCGCGCCCTTCACGCGCTGGAACGAGGCACCCGGGGCCAACTACCTGTGCGAGCCGCTGACCTCGAGGACCTGCACGATCGCCGTCGAAGACCAGCCGACCTGGGTGGGGGTGCGGCTCGCCGGAGACCTGGACTTCGGGCTCGCGCCGACCATCGACGTCGAGTTCAAGCTGCGCAAGAGCGGCAACGGCAGCGGCCGCGTCACGGCATCGAGCCTCGACTGCGGCACCGTGTGCACTGCCAGCTTCGGCTTCGGGAGGCGGATCGCGCTGACCGCAAACCCGGACGACGGCTCGCTCTTCGACGGCTGGAACGGCGTCTGCGCGCGCACGCAGCTGACGTGCACGTTCCCGGCCGGCCCGATCACATCGATCCGGGTGGCCTTCACCCGGGACGCGACCGCGCCGACCGCGCCCGGCGTACCGGTGATCGGCAGCCGCACCCGGTCGAGCATCGCGCTCTCCTGGAGCGCGTCGACGGACAACGTCAGGGTCGCGGGCTACCGCGTCTACCTCAACGATGCGCCCGCCGGTGAGACGCAGACGCCGGCGTACACCCTGGAGGGCCTCAAGTGTGGCCGGAGCTACACGGTCGCGGTGGACGCGGTGGACGGGCTCGGCAACCGGTCGCCGCGGGCGAGCGTGACGACGCAGACGAGCCCTTGCGCCCTCGCCGCCCGCTTGGCCGGCGTCGGCGTCGGGCGTGTCGGCGGCCTCCGGACGATCGTTGCCGTGGTGCGCGTGAACCGGGCGACCTCGGCTCGCCTGCGGCTGCTCCGCGGTCGGCGCGCGGTGATCACGGGCCGGTTCGCCGTCAAACCGGGCACGAATCGCCTGCGCTTGCGCGTGCCCCGACGAATTCCAGGAGGGGCGTACCGTCTGGCGACGACGCTCGTCAATCCCGACGGCGGCACGCTCGTCCTCCCGGGGCGGGGCGTGCTGCTGCCGAGGCGATGACGACGCCGACCGACGCCGCACCTGCTCCGGAGGAGCCGGAAAGCCGACGTCGGAACCCGCTCGCCTACTTCCTGCAGAAGCGCAACCCGCTCGTCTACGTCGGCCAGGCGGCCGGTGTCGTCGCGCTCGTCGCCAGCGTCGTCGGCCTCCTGTTCGTCTTCAAGCCGGGCTGGAA
Source organism: uncultured Gaiellaceae bacterium (assembly GCA_963771185.1). GTDB lineage: Bacteria > Actinomycetota > Thermoleophilia > Gaiellales > Gaiellaceae > Gaiellasilicea. The sequence goes on along the minus strand of CAVYSL010000016.1, from coordinate 63,004 downwards.
GCCGGAACCGCCGCCCGACGTCGGCACGCTGAAGATCCTCGACTCCAGCGTGCGTCAGCCGGTGACGTTCGGCCGCTACCTCGAGCGCTTGCGGCTCCCGCCACTCGATATGACGAAGGCCTTCCTGCGGCGTCGCGGCCTCCTGATCGAGTTCGACTATCAGGCTGAGGGTTTCCGCGGCAAGCGGCTGCCGATCCAGTGGGAGCTCGTCAACGCCAAGACGAATGACCGCGTGGGCGCAGACGATGCTGTCGCGATCACACCGGCGACGAACCAGGACGCGGCGAAATGGTTCGTCTGGGTGCCGGCGCCCGAAGCCGGCCGGCGCTACTACGTGACTGTGACGATCTATCACCCACGCAAGGACGACGTCGACGTCCCGCTGGCCGACTTCGACACGGCGGAGTTCGCCGGCTCGGCGGGTGGCTGAGGCTGCATTGCACCGCCTCGGGGCGAGTGCGATCATGGCGTGTCGATCCGAAAGCGAGGGGAGCTATGCGGGGTTTCTTGCTAGCGGGTGTGGTATCCGCGCTCGCGCTCATGGCGACCACAGCAGCGGGGGCACAGCAGGCGTTGACCTGTCCGTTGCCGTCCGGTGAGGCGGCGCCCGAGGAGTTTGCGGCCACGATCGTCGGCACCGAGGGGAGGGACGTGATTCGCGGCACCGAGGGGCCGGATGTCATCGTCGGCCTCGGCGGCAACGACAGAATCGAGGGCCTCGGCGGTGGTGACCTGATCTGCGGTGGACTGGGCAACGACACGGTCGACGGCGGCGAGGGCGACGACTTCCTCCTCGGCGATACGGGCGACACGTTCCGGCGTGGGTTCCCGGGCGGCATGGACGTGCCGGGAGGAAACGATCGCCTCATGGGCGGCTCCGGCGACGACGGGCTCGCAGGCGAAGGCGGAAACGACCTGCTCTACGGGGGCGACGGAAACGACTTCGCCACCGGGCAGATGGGGCAGGACGGCGTCTTCGGGGAGGACGGTGACGACGAGCTGTTCGGCGGGCCGGATACCGACTTCGTGTCCGGCGGCGCCGGCGACGACTTCATGGTCGGGAACTTCGGAACCGACATCCTGCTGGGCGGTTCCGGCGACGACGCGATGATCGGCGATGCGTTCTTCGGCGACACGTCGGGGCTGGACATCTGCATCGGCCAGGAGGGGTTCGACCTCTCGGCGGCGTGTGAGGCCAACATTTCGGTCGAAGGCGACCTCCCGCCCGAGGAGTAACGACGTCCGGTTGGAAGCGCCGGCGACATGGCGGCGCTTCCAACCGGCCTACTCGGTTGGCCGCAGTCCTCACCCTCCGGGGAGTAGAGCGATCGTTCGCAGCAACCCATGATCTGAGGTGTGGGGACCGATTGCGGCACAACGAGTGACGCTCGCCGTCCGGCGGAGCCATGCGGATAGAGGTGGATGACCCATCGCTCGTCCCGGACCTGCTGGCGTTCCTCAGGGAGCGTCCGTACGTGATCGCCGAGCAGGTCGGCCCGCGCGAGCTCGAGGTCTCTCAGCTCGGCTCGGGGAACGCCGATGCGCGGCGGCTCGAGCTCGATCTGCTGCTCCAGGCGTGGCGCGCCGCCCGCGGCGGGGACTGCGTCCAGATCATCGACTGAGCTGCTGGACCTGGGCCGCCCGGAAGGGGAGGAGCGGCGGGTGTGGGGGTTGAACCCACGGGACGCTTGCCGCCCAACGGTTTAGAAGACCGCTTGGTGCTGGCTAGCTCGCGCTCCTTCTCGAAGCGGCGCGCCACTACGTGCGCCAATACGCGAGGTCGTATTGCTCGCTCCCGTTCCCGCTTCCAGGAAGGCCGTTGATTGTTTCGCCCGCGTCTGCCGCTTCGCGCGAAGCGGGGTACCTCCGCGATCGGGCGAGGCCTTGAAGCCTCATTTTCGGAGACCTAGCTCTCGATCGTTCACGAGTCCTCGCCTGCGACGCGTTTCGCTGGTCGACCGCCGCTAAGAGTGAGGCCGCCCGCGCCAGTTGGGGAAGAAACCGCGGCCTCGTCGCGTCCTGAGGTCAGTGCGACCGGACCGAGAGGAGATCCATCGTGGTGGAGGTCAAGAACCTGTCCGTGTTCGATAAGCCTCGGCGAGTTGCGGGTCTGATCGCGGCTCTCGCGGTCGTTGCCGCTGGTGCGCTGGGCTTGGCCCCGGCTGCCTCGGCACACGAAGGCGACGTGCCTTGGCACAAGTCGCCCGTCACCGAGTGCTCGTACAACGGCACAAGCAGGATCGTGAAGGCGTTCACTCCCGGACGTTCGTCTGTGGGCGGCTATTCCACGGAGTGGGAGACCATCTACTGGCGCGCCAACCTTTGGCGGTACTACTCGGCGCCGTACAATGATTGGTACAAGGTCGACTGGTCTCCGTGGCTGCGTGCGAGCGGCAACTACATCGGGCTCGCGCCCAACTCCAACGGCTCGTGGAATGACTACCTAAACGCCACTGGCCTCTACAACTTCTGGAGCTTCAGCTCCCTTACGGCGGGAAGTTACGCGGTCGAAGTGACCCTCTATTGGTCGTCGACGGGCGCGCAGCATTCGGAGTGGGCGCCGATGAACGGCTATTACTACTGCACTTTCTAAGCAGGTCTTCCGCAGTCTTTCGGGAAGGGGAGGCACTCCGCGCCCCTTCCTCCTAACCGTCGATTGCCCGCGCGGCCAGCGGACGCGTTTGACCATCAAACTGCGGTCGCTAACGCGATGCTCCACGAAGTGCCCAGCACGCGCGAGAGCAGTCATGGAAGGAAGCTCCGTCGCTCTCGCGCGGCTGGCTCGCGGCTGGTGGCGGCAGGGCGGAGAGGTACCCCGCGCGCATTGCTGCACGAGGCTGCCTCATCCGGCGGCGCCCGACTTTCCGCCCAGTGCGCCAGTGCGCGCGCCGGCAGCCGCTCTTCACCGGTTCGGGGAGGTACCCCCGCCGTCGGCTCCGACGCGCTGGAGCCTCATCGTCGCGCCGGCTGTCTAGATAGGGACACGTGCGAGGACTTGAGCGGGCGGCGCCGCGGTGGCAGGCTGAGGTTGTGCGCGCCAAGGTTCCAGCAGGTCTTGTCGTGCTGGCCGGCGTGTTCGCTGTCGTGCAGCTTGGCGTTCCGCGGGATGCGCGCCCGCTCTCGTGCGCCGCGCCAGCCAAGTCGGCCACGCCTCCGCCGCCTGCCAAAGTCTTCTCGGTCTCGCTTAGCGCGAGCGCTACGACACTTGAGACTCCAGCAAGCGTCGATCTGCGCGGCCGGTACTCCTACGCGGTCTGTAGCGGTCCCGGCCCCCGCGTGATCCTGGAAGCGCGCGTCGACGAAGGGGAGTTCGCACCTGCCCGCGGCGTCGCCGTCTACTGGCGCGGTACCCCGTTCATCTGCGCGACGAATGACCAGCCCCCGCCGCTTCCGGCAGGTGCCTGCGGAACCGCGTGGGGTACGGAGGATGCGATCTACGTCGCAGCGCCGGCGGAGACGACCGAGTTCCGCCTCCGGGCCGGCCCGCTCGTGAGCGATCCGGTCGTCGTCGACGTCGCAAGGCCGCAGCCGGAGACGCGGTGCGAGGACACAGTCGCCGACATCGCGCGCAACCCACCTGTGCTGCAGCTCGTTCCGGACCGGCAACGGATCGTGTACGGAGAGAGCGTCCAGGTGCGGGGCCGATTCGGCTACGAGCTCTGCGGACGTCTGCTCCGCCCCAACTCCGCACCTGCGATCGAGTCGCGCTGGGTAGGCGCCCGTTACACGAACCAGCCCGCCGAACATGTGCGGTCCGGGCCGGTCGCAACGACGGACGGCGAGCATCTGTACGTGTTCGCTCCGCCCGCGACGACCTCGTACCGGCTCTTCTACGCCAGCACCTTTGGCCGCTTCACGACGATCCAAGTGGAACCGAGACTCGAGCTCGCCGCGAAGCCAGCGAGCGACGGCATGGTCACAATCCACGTGCAGGCACAGGCATCCCATCTGCTGCAAGGCACCCCAGCACGCTTCGAGAAGTGGACCGGATCAAGGTGGAAGACATTGCGAACGGTTCCGCTGAACGGACAGCTCGCCGCGACACTCCGGATCTCGGCGAGTGCGAACACAGTCGAGATCCGCGCGTCCGTGCGGGCGAGCAAACACCACACGGCCGCGGTCAGCCCGCGGCTGCTCATCCGCGGCGCAATGCCGCCATAGCCAGCGCGGCGGAGCGCTCGAGCGGCCGAGCCCGCAGCAGCAGGATCCAGCCAACTGCAACTTGCGGACCGATGGTCTAACCACGAGCGTGACCACTGTGACCGCGCCGCCCCCGCGGACAACCTTGGCTATTGCTCGCTTGGGCCGGCCGACCGCGCGGCTCCGCGGCGGTCTCGAAGAAGACCGGGCGGCGGCCTTGAGAGTCGCCGAGCACACTTAACTCTTGGTAGAACGTCACAGGACGCACATGTCGGATCTGATCCTGTATGTCGACAGTTCGGAGGTTCGCGAGGGAGCGCTCGACGCGTTGAAGCCCGCCATCAGAGAGCTGGTCGACTTTGTCGAAGCGAACGAGCCTCGGCTCATCGCTTACAACGTTTACTTCAGCGAGGATGGCACCACGATGACGGTGGTGAATGTGCATCCCGACTCCGCTTCCTTGGAATACCACATGGCGGTGGCTGGGCCGCTGTTTGGACGGTTCGTCGAGCTCGTCACGCTGTCCTCGATCCACATCTACGGCGAGCCAAGCGAGAAGGTGCTGAAACAGTCGCATGAGAAGGCACGGTTGCTGGGACGCGGCGCCGTCGTGGTGGAATCCTTGTTCGCGGGCTTCACTCGCTTTGTGGCGTCGGAGCAGGCCGGAAGGGCGTTCCGCGCCACTGAACAACGTGCTCCGAAACGCGCCTCCCAGGCGTAGGCTTCGAGAATGGCCGCTGAGGGGCCGAGCGCGGACGAAGTCGAGGCTGGCCAGCGCGTCTACACGCCGTTCACGCTGCGGGTCTACGACCTTCTTGTCCTGGGGCTCTCGAACCGCTTCGTCTGGCGATGTCGCAGCTCCAAGATGCTCGGGCGGTACGACAGTCACGTCGGCGCGCGCCACCTCGACGTCGGTGTTGGCACCGGCTGGTTTCTCGACCACTGCAGATGGCCGGTCGAGAGCCCGAAGATCACGCTGCTCGACCTGAACGAGAACTCGCTGTCGGCAGCATCCGACCGGATCCGCCGCTATGCGCCCGCGACGGTTCAGGCGAACGTGTTGGATCGAGTCGACCTGGGCGACGCGCTCTTCGACTCGATCGGGGCGAACTTCCTCTTCCATTGTCTTCCTGGCGGGCTGGAGGGGAAGGCAGCAACGGTCGCGTCAAACCTCCGACCCTATCTCGCGGCGGGCGGGGTTTTCTTCGGCAGCACGATTCTCGGCCGCGGCGTCTCCCACAACCTCTTCGGACGCCGTCTGATGCGTCTGTACAACCGGAAGCGAATCTTCTCGAACCTCGAGGACGACCAACGGGGACTCGAGCAGGGGCTTGCGTCCGAACTGACCGACGTCGAGGTCGAAGTGGTCGGGTCCGTGGCGCTCTTCGCCGGTCGAGCGTAACCGTCCGCACTCAGCGTGCTGTCGCCGGGCCGGTCCCGTTGCGCAGGAGGCTCCCGCGTCCCGTCGGCCACGGTAGGAGGTTCGTGCCCGAGCCCGGGACACGGAACACGTCGATGCCGTGGTCGAACGTCGAGAGCACGATCTCGAGCGTGCCGTCTCCGTCCAGGTCGCCGATCGAGGGCGCCGCGGGAACGCCGATCCCGTTCCCGTTTCGCCCCTGGCGCGGGAGGCGGATGTCGTGCAGCCGCTTGCCCGCAGCCGAGAGCACGACCAGCCGGCCCGAGCCCGGGGCGAGCGAGTACGTCCCGAAGACGAGCTCGGGCTTGCCGTCACGGTTGAGGTCGGCGGCCACGACCTCGGAAGCGAACGTCTTCGGGGCGCCCCGGGCATAGTCGAAGCGCCAGAGCCGCTTGCCCGTAGGGCCGACGGCGTAGACGAAGCCGTCGGGCAACGAAGCCACGATCTCCGGCCGCCGATCGCCGGAGATGTCGACGACTGTGGGCGCCGGGATCCCCGACGGCGGATACCAGTCCCCGGAAGGCCGCACGGCCGGCTTGCCGGACCGCGGCGGGGTCGTAAAGCCTTCGTGTCGGCGCGCCGACCGGGAGCCGTCGCCGTGCGCGCCGTCGAGCACCATGAACACGTGCGCCTGCGTCTCGTAGGGCTCCTTCTGCTCCGCGTTCGGCAGGCCGATCACCTCGTTCCGGCCGTCGCGGTCGAGGTCGGCGATCGAGGGCGGCGAGTCCGTCCACTGCAGCCACATCGTCTTCCGGACGTCGGGCCACGGGCCTGCGTGCTCGTGGTAGTGGCGCGCTTCCACAGCCGGGTCGAGCCAGCGGATGAACTGGCCCCAGCCGAGCCGCCGCCCTGCGTGGCGGCTGTCGCGGTTGCGGAACCACGGCGATGCGAGCACAGAGGTGCCGTCGTGGTTGAAGACGTTGATCTGGTGGTTGTCGAAGGTGACCACGATCTCGAGCTGCGCGTCATCGTCGAGGTTGCCGATGCCGACGTTCTCGCCGTAGGCGCCATAGCCGCGGTTGCCGACGCCGTTGAAGTCCGCGTCGTTGCCCTTGCCGCGCAGGCGGTTGTATCGCGGCCATGCCGTCGCTGGAGCTCCCTTCGGCCGGTAGAGCGAGCCACGTGCGCCGAAGACGAAGACCTGCGCACCGGTCGGCGAGGTGTTCGTCGTCGTCACGACGACCTCGATCCGGCCGTCTCCGTCGAGATCGGCCGCCGCGAGTCCTCGCGCCTCGGGGCACTGACCCCCGCTGCACGTCGAGGCCGGCCACCCGGGTTCGAGCTGGAGGCGGCCGGCGCGGAGCTCGTAGGCGGCCACCGTGCCCTCGTTGCCGCCGACGACGATTTCGGTCCGCCCGTCGCCGTCGAGGTCCGCGACTGCGCCGGGGGCGTAGACCCGTCCTTTCGTCGCAGTGGCCTTGCCGAGCTGGCGTCCCTTCGCGTCGAAGACGAACGTCGAGTAGAAGGGCGCGACGAGCTCGAGCCGGCGGTCGCCGTCCAGGTCGACGAGCCCGGGTGAGGAGAACCAACCCGTCTCGCCGGTGCTGATGTTGCGCACGAAGCGAGGGGAAGCGACGGGCGCGGGCGCCGCTGCTGAGCGGAGGACGGTGCGGCCCGCCGAAGCTGCGCCGTCGCCGCCCGAAGGCACAACCGCCAAGACCAGGAACGCGACGACGGCCGCCACGCGGAGCATCGCCGAACCCTAACGACCCAACCGGTCGCGGCGAGGCGGTGCGCCAGCCGCGCAGCACGGCCGTTCGTCGGCGGCATCGCAGACCGCGCGTTCCCCGGACCTCCCGACCTTCCCCGCCTCGCACGGGTACGTCCGGCAGTCGTCGTCCGTAGCGCGATGGACGTACGACTTCGCAACGGTCGGCATGCCGCGCGGATGGAGTGGTCGGGGAGACGCGACTACCGGTCGGGCGCCAGAGGATCTCGCGAGCGCTCCAGCTCCGCTTGGCGCTCCTCGATCAAGCCGGTGACCGCGCCCACCATCACGTCACTCCCGGGCTGCGACGCCAGCCCGTCCCGTATCTCATGGAGCAGCTGAACGTCATGCTCCAGCGCAGCAAGCTCCGCAGCAGAATCGCTTGACGCGTCTAGCTCTCCCGCGTCTTCAGCCGTCATGCCCTCCCCCTCGTTGTGGTCTAGGGCGAGAGCCAGCGCGGCGCTACCCGTGTCCGGGATCCCCGTCTCGCGGATCGGCAAACTCAGCGACTATCCCGGCGCTGCCGTCCTTCTCGACAATGGAATACGTGCCCCGTGTGCCGACGACCAGCTCCACCTCGACGTCCTCATGGCCGGGAGTGACGACGAAGCGAACGCCCTCGCGCCGGATGTGCTCGTACTGACTCAATGTCAGGCCGATCCGTTCGAAGCAGTCACTGCTTGAGCACTCGCAGATGAACTGATATTCGTCGAGTCCGCCCATCTGAAGCGCTTTCTGCTCGATCGCCTCATTCACCGTGCGGAAGATGACTTCGTTCTTGGCGAGCCGCTCTTCGCGCGCCTCGCTCGTTTCTGAGTTCGTCACTCTGGTCTCCCTGCGGTTGGAGCGTTGAGGGTCGGGCAGATGCCCGACCCTCGTTCGCCTATGAACTACGAGCGCGTTGCGGTTAGTGCGAGTGCGAGGAACATGCCGACGATGAGGCCGCCGCCGCCGGCGAGCATCGTCGACCAGGTCCCGGCGTGAGTCGCTGCCTGAGTGGCATGCGCGCCAGCTTCTGTCGCGGCCTGCACCTCGATCGACTTCTTCAGCTCCTGGATCTCCTGCTCGACGTCCATCGAGGTCGTTCCGTTCTTCGACTCGGTCATCGTGCTGCTCATGTGATTCCTTTCGTGGGCAGCGGGCTCCAGGCCCGGCTGCGTATTGATGTTCGCGTGAATTAGCGGTGACCGGGCCGCAAACCGGCCACCGCTAGCTGTCGGCCTTTTTGGCCAGTGCTATTACTTGCCCGGACCCCAGTTGAGGTCTAGGTGCTCGCGCGGATCGTCGGCGTGCGAGCGGGTGCCCGACTTGGCAATCCCGCGGCTGATCATGTAGCCGACCGTGATCGCCGTGATCAGGACCCAGGCGCGCCAGGCCCCGAACGCATCCGAGGAGGCGGCCGTGATCGCGATACCGGCGATCGCCAGCACCGAGCCGACGAACTCGCTCGTCAGAAAGAACGGCTTCGTCTCGATCGGGTAGGAACGCCGCGGCCGCTGCCACGGCTGCTGATACCCGTACGGCGGCGTCTGCTGCGGATGGCCCGGCGCATACTGCGGCGCTGCGCCGTCGGACTCTGGAGGCGGCACGGTCTGCTGGCCGCCCCGCTGTTCGTCGAAATTCGACATGTATCTGACCCCTTCCTCGTGAATCTCTGGGCGCGGCTCAGACTCACCAGACGTCGCTCAGCAATCTGCTAGCGGACGGTCGGGGTCTCTGCGTCACGCCAGAAACTCGGTTGCACACCGCGCTTGGTCGCGGCGGCTGGAACTACCCTCCGAGTTTTCATGCGGACGGCTGGTCGAGAAAGGCCAATGCTGCGGCTCTCTCGTCAGAGTGAGTTGCCCGTCCCAGCCCTGGCTAAAACCTTGACACCAGATGTGACTCCGGCGAGCGTGCTGGCGCTCGATCACCGTCTCGCGAGGAACGGGCCGGGACGCTGTCTCAGGTGGAAGTGCGGGAGCTAGACCGCGTCTAGCCCCCGCACAACCGTTCCCTAGTTTCCGTCGTGCCCGTGCTGGTGCTGGTCGCGACCCCACGGGAGATCGAAATGCTCGCGCGGGTCGTCCGCGTGCGAGCGGGTGCCCGACTTGGCGATCCCGCGGCTGATCATGTAGCCGACCGTGATCGCCGTGATCAGGATCCATGCCCGCCAAGCCCCGAACGCATCCGACGAGGCGGCGGTGATCGCGATGCCGGCGATCGCCAGCACCGAGCCGACGAACTCGCTCGTCAGGAAGAACGGCTTCGTCTCGATCGGATAGACCCTTTTCGGCCGCATCACCCACTGCTGCTGGTAGCCGTAGGGCGGCATCTGCTGCGGAGCGCCGTAAGGCGTGCCGCTGTAGCGCGCGGCGTCGCCTCCGGAATCCCGGGTGAGCGGCGCGTCCTGGACGCCGCTGCGGCCGTCGTCGTAGTTGGACATGTGACCCCTCCTCGCTAGACGGTGGACTGAGAGAAGCGCTAGAAGATTCCTCGCCGACGGCCGATCCAAACCATCGAATTTCGACGGCTGAGATTGGGTTTGAAAGGTGCCGGGCGGTGTCAATAATCCGAGCCCGGGACTCCCCATCGAGCCCGGAATCCAAGTCCGAGAGAGGGAGCAATGACGTCAAAGGAGGTTGCCGCTATGTCGCAAATTCGCATCTCTTCACCCACCGCCGCCGCAGCCTTCGTGCTCACGGATCTACTCGGAGAACGTGGCGTCACGGCTAGCCCGCTGCCTGACGGCACATGGGAGGTCGTGACGACCCTGGACGGGTCGGGGCCAGAGACCCTTTCGATCGTGCTCTCGGCAGCACGCGACTGGCTACGCACCTGCGCCCTCCCCGGCACCCGGGTCAGCGTCGGCGCTCAGACGCACTCACTCGCCGCCGAGAGTCCGGCAACGCCCGCGGTTACGTAGCTTCCGCAATGTGACTCCGGAACGAGAGCGGGCCGCCCTCGGGCGGCCCGCTCGTCGAACGTCAGTGACCCCTAGGCGCGGGTCTGTTGCGTCGCACCGGCCCGGGCTAGCCGCTTGCCGATGGTCTGCAGCTTCTCCAGAGCAACCTTCTCGTGCTCAAGGTTCTGGGTCAGCAGCTCGACCACCTCGGTCTCGCCCATCGCCTCTGCCATGGTCACGAGACCTTCGTAGGCGGCGATCTCGTAGTGCTCGGTGCGCGCGCCCGCTCCGGTCAGGAACGAGTCGAGCACATCCTGCGACGGCGACTCCTTCGAAACGAAGTCGTCGTGCTCCTTCTTGATCCCGTCGATCCCGGGACACTGCTCCGCCTTCGGCTCCTCGCCAAGCTGCTCGAAGGCCTGCTCGATGTTCTTCACGTGCTGACGCGTCTCTTCGAGATGCTCCTCGAAGCCGACCTTCAGCTCCTCGTCCGACGCTTCCTCAGCCAACTTCGGCAGCGCTTTCACCAGCGTGTTCTCGGCATAGAGCACATCACCGAGTTCATGCAGGAACAGCTCGCGCGGATCACTCATACCAGCCATGCAGACCCCCTACTCGTATTGCTAGACGGTGGTCCTCTGCCCGATCGGCTCCGAGCCAAACGATGCGTGGGGCGGACACGCGCATTGCGTTCAGATGACCCGCCACTCGGAAAAACGACCGCTCTCGCGGCCGCTTTCCTTCTGAGTTCAAAAAATCGCCCAGTTCTCAGAGCGGTTCTTGGAACAGACGTGGCGGCGGGGGTGGGATTTGAACCCACGGGACGCTTGCACGCCCAACGGTTTTCAAGACCGCCCGATTCGACCGCTCTCGCACCCCGCCGAAGGATCGAGTCTAGAGGCGTGTAGCGTCCGCCCATGGGTCTGGTCGTCCAGAAGTTCGGCGGCACGTCCGTCGAGGGGCCGGAGCGGCTGAAGGCGGCCGCTCGTCGTCTCGTGGCCGCCCGCGACGCCGGCAACAGCGTCGTCGGCGTCCTCTCGGCGATGGGCAGGACGACGGACGAGCTGGTGAACCTGGCCCACGAGATCTCGCCCGCGCCGCACCCGCGTGAGCTCGACATGCTGCTCTCGGTCGGCGAGCGGATCTCGTGCGCGCTCGCCGCGATGGCGATCCACGACCTCGGCCACAGGGCGATCTCGTTGACCGGCTCGCAGGCCGGCGTCGTCACGGACACCGAGCACACGCGCGCGAAGGTGCTCGAGATCCGGCCGCGGCGCATCCGCGACGCGCTCGAGCAGGACGCGATCGTGCTCGTCGCCGGCTTCCAGGGCGTCTCGACCGCGCGCGAGGTGACGACGCTCGGTCGTGGAGGCTCCGACGCGACGGCCGTCGCGCTCGCGGCTGCGCTCGGGGCGGACACGTGCGAGATCTACACCGACGTCGAGGGCGTCTTCACGGCGGATCCCCGGGTCGTGCCGCAGGCGCGCAAGCTGGACGCCGTCTCGTACGAGGAGATGCTCGAGCTTTCCGCATCCGGCGCGAAGGTGCTGATGCTGCGCTCGATCGAGTTCGCCCGCAACCACGGAGTCCGCATCCACGTTCGCTCCTCGCTCTCGGAACGCGAGGGGACCTGGGTCGTCAGTCAGGAGGAGTTGATGGAGCAGCCGATCATCTCGGGAATCGCGCACGACACGTCGGAGGCGGAGGTGACGATCCTCGGCGTGCCGGACCGGCCCGGGATCGCGGCCCGCGTCTTTCGCACGCTCGCCGACGTGGGCGTGAACGTGGACATGATCGTCCAGAACGTCTCGGCCGAAGGGCACACGGACATCTCGTTCACGTTGCCGAAGTCCGAGATGCGGCGCGCCGAAGAGGTACTCCAGCCGCTGGCCGGTGAGATCGGCGCGCGCGGCCTCGCGCACGACCCTGAGATCGCCAAGATCTCGCTCGTCGGCGCCGGCATGCGCACGCATCCAGGTGTGGCGGCGGACATGTTCGACGCGCTCGCCGAAGCTGGGATCAACATCGGCATCATCTCGACGTCGGCCGTGCGGATCTCGTGCGTCGTACCGGCCGGAGACGTGGAGCGCGCGGTTCAGGCCGTGCACGAGCGCTTCAAGCTGCACGAGCCGGTGGTGTCGGCGGAGGCTTCCTAGCGTACGACGCGCTCTGGCGCACCGAACTCGCGCAGCACGTCCGGCACCTCGCCCTGGAAGTTCTCCAGGATCGCGAGCGCCATGCGGTCGACGACGGCGGTGCCGTTGAGCGTGTGCACCGGCTCGGGGCCGTGCTCGCCCCGGTAGCGAATCCCGAGCCGCCGGGCCTGGAAGTCCGTCGTGTTCGAGATCGACGCCGTCTCGCGGTAGCGGCCCTGGCTCGGAAACCAGATCTCGACGTCGTACGTCTTCGCGGCCGCGGAGGAGATGTCGCCGGCGGGGAGGACGACGACGCGGTACGGCAGCCCCAGCTCTTGCACGAGCTCCTCCGTGTTCGCGAGCAGGAGCTCGTGCTCCTCCCACGACTCCTCCGGCCGCGTGAGCGAGAACTGCTCGACCTTGTTGAACTGGTGCACGCGGATCATTCCGCGCGTGTCGCGGCCCGCGGCGCCTGCCTCGCGACGAAAGCAGGGTGAGAACGCGACGTACCGGAGCGGCAGCTCGTCGGCCGCGAGGATCTCGCCGGCGTGCAGGCTCGCGAGCGGGATCTCCGCCGTGCCTGCGAGATACAGCCCGTCCGCCTCGACCTCGTACACGTTCGCCTCGTCGGAGGGGAACGCGCCCGTGCCGATCAGCGCCTCTTCGCGCACGAGCACCGGCGGGAGCACGGTGACGAAGCCCTTCTCCGCGAGCCGGTCGAGCGCGAGCCGGTAGAGCGCGAGCGACAGGCGCGCCGTGTCGCCGATCCAGTAGCCGAAGCGCGCGCCCGACATGCGCGCCGCTCGCTCCATGTCGAAGCGGCCGACCTCGAGATGCTCGCGCGCGTCCTCGGCCGCGGTCGGCTCGCCGACGCGGCGGATCTCCTCGACGTCATCCTCGGTCGAGCCGTCCGGAACGTCGTCGCTCGGGAGGTTCGGGACTCGCAGCGCGAGCCGGTCACGCTCGGTCTCGGCTGCTGCGTATTCCTCCTCAGCGGCCTTGAGCTGCTCCTTCACCTGCTGCAGCTCCGCGAGCTGCTCGGGCGAGGGCTTCCCCTTCAGCTTCGTCTTCCCGCGCAGCTCGTCGATCGCGGGCACGAGCGCGCGCCAGCGCTCGTCGGCTGCCAGCAGCGCGTCGAACGCCTCCCCGGCGCCCTTGCGCGACAGCGCCTCGCGGTAGGCGTCCGGATCGTTGCGCGCGGACTTTGAGGTCGATCATGCCCGCAAGTCTAGGAGTGCTTCCAGCACCTGCGCGACGCCCTCGACCTCGGCGGACGGGCAGACCCAGTCGGCGCGGGCCTTCAGCGCCTCGTTCGCGTTCTCGACCGCGATGCCGTAGCCGGCCCACTCCAGCAGCTCGAGATCGTTCTCGCCGTCCCCGAACGCGATCGTGTGCTCGGCAGCGAAGCCGAGATGCTCGGCGACGAACGCCAGCCCGGTCCCCTTCGAGATCGCCGGGCTGGCGAGCTCGAGGAAGTACGGCAGCGACTTGGCGATGTAGAGGCGCTCGGCGAAGTGCTCCTCGAGGATGGGTCGGAGCGCGTCGAGTCGGTCGGGGTCGTCGACGACGACGAGCTTCGTCGGCGGCCGCTCGATCCAGCCGAGCAGGTCGCCGACCTCGTGCAGCGGGATGCTCTGGAAGTCGGCGTAGCGGCGGGCGTGCTCGGTGATGGCGGCGACGTACAGGTCGTCGTCGACGTAGCAGTTGAGCGCGAAGCCCTCCTGCTCGACGGCAGCGATCGCTTCACGGGCGAGCGCGAGCGGGATCGGCTCGTGCAGGAGCCACTCGTTCGTTCTCGGGTCGACGACGGCGGCGCCCTGGTAGCAGACGACCGGCGCCTCGATCCCGGCCGCCTCGGCGTACGGACGGGCGGAGCGGTACATGCGGCCGGTCGCGATCACGACGTGGATGCCGGCAGCGCGGGCGGCTCGCAGCGCCGCGGTCGTCCGCGGCCGCAGCACGCCGTCCTGCCAGGTCAGGGTCCGGTCGAGGTCGCACGCGATCGCGGCGACGTCGCGGGGAAAGCCGTCCGGGAGAGTCACCTCGCTTTCCCGGCGCGTTGCTCGTGGTACGCGGCCGGAGAGGACAGTATGAAAATACGGACTCGGAGAGCCGCGTGCCACGAGCGACGCGAGGCGTCGCCGGAGGCCGGCTCCGCCGGCCGGGAGGCCTCGCCGGCCAGGGAAGCGAGGCTCAGGAGGTCGAATCGACGACGTACTGAGCGACGTCGGCGATTTCCTGCTCGCTCAAGCTGTCCGAGAAGGACGGCATCGCGCCCTGGCCGTTGGTGACGCGGTCGACGACGAGCGCGAAGTCGGGCTTCGCATCGTCGAGATTGGGCCCGACGCTGCCCGACGAGCCGGCCGCCTGGAGCGTGTGGCAGCCGCCGCAGCCGGCCGACGCGTAGATCTTGGCCCCGTTCGAGGCATCGCCCTCGACGGTCGACGCCGGCTCCTCCGAGGTCGTCGCCTCGGGCAGCGTCCCCACGATCGTCTCGGGCGTGGGACTGACCTCTTCACCGCCGCCGCACCCGGCCAGACCCGCCGAGAAGGCGACGAGAGCGAGCAGGACGGCGGCGCGACGCATCGATTCAGAGCTTAACCAGCCGTGCCCGGGTGTGTGTCGGACAAGCGTGATCGCGATCGCCGCGCCGATGCCGAGCACGTCGCCGGGCGTGTCGTTGACGACGAGCGAGACGGCGAGCCCGACGAGGTACGCGTCGAGAATGGGCTCGCGGCGCGAGCGCAGCGCGATTGCGATCAGAATCGCGAGCGACCCGAGCACCACCGCCGTGGCGCCGATGCTCGCCGCGGTGCGGCGGACGGAGAGCTCGATCCGGTCGGCGATGTCGCCCGCGAGCGCGGCCGGACCGTCGCCGACCGCATCCGTGACATGGCTCGAGCCCCCTGTTGCCGCGTCGAGGCCGAGCAGGGCGAGCGCGAGCGCAATCGCGCCCATCGTGACGAGCGCGGCCAGTCGCCAGGACAGCCGCTCGCCGCGAAGCCGCAGCCAGAGCACGAGATACGCGACCGCGAGCACGACGATGCCGCCGCCGTCGGCACCGAAGCGGTTGCCGCCGATCGTGACGAACGCGAGCGCGGCGACGAGGACTCCCGCGCGCCCGAGCAGGGCGGCACCGACGAGTGCCGGCGCCAGCAGCATCGTCTCGAGCAGGTTGTTGATCCCGTAGAAGCGCCCGGACTGGGAGGGGCCGAACGGCGAGAGCGCGACCGTCTCGGCATCGATGCCCATCGCGACGAGGTAGGCGAGGAGGATCGCCGCGCACGCCCAGCCGAGCGGCAGGAGCAGCACCGCGATCCCGGCGGCGACGGCCACGAGCGGGCTCAGCCAGAGGTTCGCGGCCAGCACGACGAGCAGTGCCCGCAACGCGTACTGGGGCCGGAGGATCGCCATCCCGATCAGGAGTGCGGCGAGCGCGATCGTCAGAGGCAGGCGCCAATCCGAGTTCCGCTCGATCCGCTGGTCGAGATCCTCGAGTGCCTGCGCCGGATCGTCGGCGGCGACGACGCGCAGGCGCCCGGTCGCGATGTCCGTGACCGAGACGAGTCCGTCGATCCGGGTCGAGTCCGACGTGAGCAGTCCGCGCGCCCCGAGCAGGGCGATCGGATAGCGGACGTCGTTGTCGGTCCGGCCGGCTGGCGGCAGCGAGACGAGGATCTCCGGCCCACCCGGTGCCCCGAGCTCGATCCGGTTCTCGCCCGCTGCGATCCCGCCGAGCAGCCCGTGCTCGAGCTTGCCCCGCAGGAGCGCTGCGAGCGCCGACTCCCGCGTCACGGTCGGACCCGCGCCCGGTACGAGCAACCCCACCGCCGCGCGGTCTGCGTACTCGGCCGGGTCGAACGGCGCCACGACGCGAACGCCCGCCTGCGCGGGCGCGGCCGCGAGCAGGGCCAGGACGACGAGGGCCACGCGCATCGGGCGATTCTCGCCGTTTGGGAAGATCACGGCATGACGGTCACCGACGCGCTCCCCGTCTACCACCACCGCGAGCGGCACTCGCTCCGCGTCGAAGCCACTCCGGAGGAGGCACTCGCAGCGGCGAGGGAGACGCGACTCGAGGAGGTCCGACTGGTCTCGCTGCTCTTCCGCCTGCGCGGGCTGCGGGCGGCGCCGCGCGGGCCGATCTGGACGTCAATGCAGGCACAGGGCTTCCACCTCCACGACTCGGAGACGCTCGTCCTGATCGGACGCCCCTGGTCGCCGCGCGGCGGCATCCGCGCCGGCACCGACTTCGTCCGGTTCACCGAACCGGGCTACGCGAAGATGGCGATGCACCTTCGTGCGCTCCCGGACGGCGACGGAGCGCGTCTGGAGACGGAGACGCGCGTCTTCCTCACCGACGCGTCGTCGCGGCGCCGCTTCGCCGCCTACTGGCTCGTGATCCGGCCCTTCAGCGGCCTGACCCGGCGTCTCTGGCTCCGCGCTGCGAAGCGCCGCGCCGAGCGCTGACCCCGCATCCTTTCCGGCCCTCCAGCCGTTGTCTCAGGAGATGGCCACGAGTCGAGCCAGTAGCGCTCGGGCCGCCGTAGACCTCACCTTCGAAGAGCTCTACCGGGGGCACCGCGCCGACGTGTACCGCGCTGCGCTGCGCGAGCTCGGCAACGTGGACGACGCCGAGGACGTGACGCAGGCGGCTTTCGCGGACGCCTATCGGGCCGTGCTCCGAGGCACGCGGCCTCAGTCACCGCGCGCGTGGCTGCTGGCGATCTCCGAGAACGTGCGCCGTCGCCGCTTCCGGACGGCTCAGCGCCGCCCACGCGAGGAGCTCGTCGACGACGCCGACTTCCCGCTCGCGGCCGAGCTGCCGTACGAGCAGACCCGGGCTCTGGCTGAGGCGCTCGAGGCTCTGCCGCCGGAGCAGCGCCGGGTCTTCGTGCTCCGCGAGATCGTCGGCCTCTCCTACGACGAGATCGCCGAGGAGGTCGACTCGACCGTCGCCTCGATCCAGATGCTCCTCTTCCGCGCGCGCCGGTCGCTGCGCGCCGAGCTCGAGCCGCCGGTCGTCGCGGTCCGGAGGCCCGGCTTCCTGCCGCCGCTGCCGGGCTGGCTCGCCTGGGCGCTGTCGCGGGTCGAGGTCGCGACTCTGACGCCGCGTGCCGCCGGCGCCCTCGGTGCGACCGTGCTCACCGTCGCCGGCGCCACCGTCGCTGTTCCGGTCCCGCAGGCGGCCGCGCGCGAGTGGGCCCAGGCGACCGCCGAGGCGCAGGGCGCCGCCGTCGCCAAGCCTGCCGCCGCCCACCCCGTCGTCGGCGGGTCGAGCGTCCGCGCAGCCGGGAAGCAGCAAGCGGGCGCACTCACCGCCGGCCGCACGACGTCGAGCCCGCGGCCGACGCCTCGGTCGCAGCCGGGCGCAACTGCTCCACAGGTCGTTCCCGCGCACGTGCCCGGCTCGGCTGAGCCCACTGCAACCGCTGTGCCTGTTCAGGCCACGCCTCAGGTCGTCCCGTCGCCGGAGCTGCCGCGCGTCGCAGTCACGCAGGTGGAGGAGATGGTCGGCGCGCCCGTCGAGCTGCCGCTGCCGCCGGTCTCGTTGCCGACTCCCCAACCCGTGCTGCCGACGTTGCCGCCCGTGACGGTGCCGGTGCCACCCGTGACCGTGCCAGTGCCAGTGCCGGTGCCGGTGCCAACGGTGCCGGCGCTACCGCCGCCCGTCGAGACAGCGACCGGCGCGGCGGGCGCCGCTGGGGCGAGCGCTCCGCCGTTGCCGGTTCCCTTGCCACCTCTCCCTCCGCTGCCGCCGACGCCGTAAGGAAGAGGCCCTTGAGCACGCGCGGCTCCAGATAGCGCGCGCACTCACTAGGACAGAGGCCACACCGGCCGTGATCCTTTCTCGCGGTGTTACGGTCTTGCGGTGCTGATCGAGCGGAGCATGCATCCCGACTGGCTTTCGAACGCGTACCTGCTCGCGGACGAGCCCGGCGGAACGGCCGTCTTCATCGACAGCGGCGCACCGCTCGCACCGCTGCACGAGATCGTCGAGCGCGAGCGTCTGAACGTGACGCACCTGCTCACGACCCACTCGCACTCGGACCACGTCGCCGGCGACGCGGAGCTCGTCGAGCGGTACGGGCTCGAGGTCGTCAAAGGCCCCGTCGAGACCGGGGGCCTGACGATCGAGGCGCTCGAGACTCCGGGCCATGCGGACGACCACCTCGCCTTCGTCGCGAACGAGACCGTCGCCTTCACGGCCGACATCCTCTTCAAGGATGCCGTTGGTGGCGGGCCTGACGCGGCGCCGATCCGTGCGTCCGTGATGGAGACGCTGATGACGCTGCCCCCCGAGGTGCGGGTGCTCCCCGGTCACACCGACGAGACGACGATCGGCCGCGAGTGGGAGGAGAACCCGTTCATCCGCTACTGGCGCGGCGAGGCGCGGTCGATCGACGAGGCCGTGCGCGTCGGCGGCGAGGACGCGACCCTCGTCGTCTGGTCACCCGACTACGACGGCAAGGGCAAGGCGCTGGTGCGTTTCACCGACGGCCGTGAGGCGATCGTCGGCGGCTCGCGGGTCGAAAGGTAAGACGGAGCGTTGAGCTTCATCGTCGACGAGCGTTTGGAGGAGTACGCGGAGCGGCACACGACGCCGCCCGACCCGCTGCTCGCGGAGCTGGCCGCGGAGACGAAGGCGACGATGGCCGCCCCGCAGATGCTGACTGGCCCGATCGAGGGCCGCTTCCTCGAGCTCCTCGTCGCCGGCGCGGGCGCAAAGCGGGTGCTCGAGATCGGCACCTTCACGGGATTCTCGGCCCTCTCGATGGCCGCGGCGCTCCCGCCGGACGGACGCATCGACACGCTCGACATCGAGCCGAAGCACGCCGATGTCGCGCAGCGCTACTTCGACCGCAGCCCGCACGGAAGCAAGATCACGCTTCATCTCGGCCCGGCGCTGGAGACGATCGCGAAGCTCGAGGGCGAGTTCGACTTCGTCTTCATCGACGCGGACAAGCCGAACTACGACGCCTACTACGAGGCCGTGCTGCCGCGCCTCTCCGAGCGCGGCCTGATCGCGATCGACAACACGCTCTGGAGCGGCAAGGTGCTCGACCCGCCGGACGAGTCGTCGCGGCAGATCGCGGCGCTGAATGAGAAGCTCGCCGCGGACGAACGCGTCGTCGCCGTCCAGCTGACGGTGCGCGACGGGATCACCCTGATCCGCCGCAGCTAGTAGGAGGGCTTGGCGAAATAGCGGCTGGGCCGCCGGGCCGCGCTGGTCGTCCCGATGCTGCGTCCTCAGTCGCGCCGATAGCTTCGGCTATCGGCGCTCCCTGCGTCCTTGCCTCGGACCGACCAGCCCACCCCGGCGACGAGCGCCATTCCGCCAAGCCCTCCTAGCCGGACCCGTCCGAAAGGGCCAGTAGGTTGAGCGGCCCATGCGCCTGCTCGTCGCCCGCTGCGAAGTCACCTACACCGGCCGCCTCGACGCCTTCCTGCCCGAGGCGGTGCGCCTGCTGATGATCAAGTCCGACGGCTCCGTGCTCGTCCACGCCGACAGCGGTGGCTACCGCCCGAGCAACTGGATGACGCCGCCGACGGTGATCGAGGAGTCGGACGGTCTGATCGTCGTGCGCAAGCGCGCGGGCAAGACGGAGGATCGGCTCGAGATCAGGATCGCCGAGGTGCTCTCGGATCAGGAGCACGAGATGGACGAGGTCGCCGGGCTCGAGAAGGACGGCGTCGAGAAGCACCTGCAGGAGGCGCTCGCAGCCGCGCCGGGGTGGCTCGAGGCCGAGCTTCGGCTCGACCGGCGCGAGTGGATGACCGAGATCGGCCCCGTCGACCTGATGTGCCGCGACTGCGACGACGGCTGGGTCGCGGTCGAGATCAAGCGTGTCGGCACGATCGAGGCGGTCGAGCAGCTGACGCGCTATCTCGGCTTCATCCGTGCCGATCCGGCGAAGGCCGCCTGCCGCGGCCTCCTCGCGGCGCAGTCGTTCAAGCCGCAGGCGGTGACGCTCGCCGAATCGCGGGGGATCGGCTGCGTCGAGGTCGATCTCGCCGTGCTCCGCGGCGAGCGCGAGCCCGACCTGACGCTCTTCGCCTAATCGGTGCCGTCGTCGTCCGGCTCGCCGTCGTCGTAGTCGAGGATCTCGATCCGGCCGATCACGCCGAGCCCGCGCCAGGCGATCTTGTTCGAGCGCGGATAGAAGGCCATGTCGTTGGGCTTGCGAGTGCCGTAGATCAGCATCGTCAAGCCGCTCTCGCCGGCCCGGAACCAATGGCTGACCCGTGTGCCCGGAGGCCGAGCGATCACGTGGCCGGGGCGGATCGGGATCTCCTCCTTCCCCGCACCCGTCCCTGCTGCGAAGGACGGCGACGGCCAGAGGTGCAGCGTCCCCTCGCCCTCGAGGATGACGAAGATCTCCTCCTCCTCGGAGTGGCAGTGCGGCACCGAGCCACGCGCGCCCGGATCGAGCCGTTCCCAGTGGAAGCCCGCCTGGTCGGAGCGGTCCTTCGTGGCCAGCGGCGCCGTCGTCGCAGCTCCCCAGCGCTCGAGCTCGACCTCGTCGATGTTGAGGATGTTCGGCGGCCTCGGCGCGGGCTCGCCGTACGCGAGCGGCGGCGCCTCCGCCTCACGGTCCCAAGGATCGTCTGTCCGTCCCTCGACCCACGGCCAGCCGAAGCGGACAGCAGCGGAGCGCGGCAGCCAGCCGAAGTCGGTCGGGTGCCTCGTGCCGAAGACGAGGTAGTCGAGCCCTTCCGGGCCGGCCACGAACGTGTGCTCGAGCTCGTTGGCCCGGTGGATGACGCAGTCGCCCGGCCGAACCTCGTGCACCTGGTCGTCCTGCCACGCGAGCCCGGAGCCCTCGAGCACGTAGTACACCTCCTCCGACGCCCCGTGCGAGTGCGGCGGGGTCGGCAGCTTGCCGGGGGCGACGCGGACACGGTTGAGCCCGACGTCCTTCGTGCCGGCGGCATCCCCGAGCCGCTGCCAGGTCGCGTCCATCTCGCCCTTGGCGCGCCGGTGCTGCTCGACGTCGTTCCAGTGCGCGAGCCCCATGGTGGAAATCTAGGGGACGACGGCCGCCTTCAGATAATCGCGCGGCGGATCGGCCAGCAGCGCCGGCACATCTTCGAGCCGGACGCGGTGCGTGATGAGCCGCTGCCAGGGATAGGCGCCGCTGGCGAGGAAGGCGAGCGCGGCCCGGACGTGGCGGGGCGCATGGTGGAAGGCGCCGCGCAGCGTCAGCTCCTCGTAGTGGAGCCGGTAGGCGTCGACCCGGAGCTCGGCGCCAGACTCGCGGCCACCGAAGTAGAGGACGGTGCCGCCGGGGCGGACGAGCTCGAGCGCCCGCTGCCAGGCGTCCTCGGTCCCGGCTGCCTCGATCACGACGTCGGCGCCGTCGCCGTCACCGATGGAGCCGCCGAACGCGGGCACGAGCGCACGCCGCTCGGCGCGTCCGCCGACGACCTCCGGCCGCCCGCCCGCATCCGCGACGCACGCGGCGAGCATCAGCCCGATCGGGCCGGCGCCGAGGATCGCGACGCGGTCGCCCGGCGCGATCTCCGCCCGCTCGATGCCACGCAGGCAGCAGGCGAGCGGCTCGACCATCGCCGCCACCTCGGGCTCGAGGCCCGGCGGCACGGGGAGGAGGTTCACCTCCGCGATTGCCCGCGGCACAACCAGCAGCTCGGCGTAGGCGCCGTTCAGGAGCTCGAGCGGCGCGCCGCGCTCATCGGTCGCGGCCGAGTTGGCCGCGACCACGCGCCGGCCGGTGGCGACGTCGATCCCGCAGAACTCGTGCCCGAATGGGCTCGGCAGCTCCCGCAGCAGAACGGGATGGCCGCGGCGAAACGTCTTCAGGTCGGTGCCGTCGGTGAGCGCGACCTCGACCTGGACGAGCACGTCGCCCGGCCCCGGCTCCGGGTTCGGCACCTCTTCGAGACGGAGATCACCCGGACCATGGAAGCGGAGCGCTCTCACGGCGTGAAGACGACCTTGAGCGCGCGGCCGGAGCGGTAGAGCTCGAGCCCGTCCTCGAAGCGCTCGAGCGGCAGCAGCTGCGGCTCGGGCAGCTCGAGCTCGGGCAACAGGTCGAGCGCCGCCCGCATGTGCCGCGGCGTCGCCGAGCGCGAGCCGGTCAGGGTCAGCTCGTTCCGGTAGACGAGGTCGAGGTCGACGGGCGCGGCAGGAGAGAAGACGAGGACGGTCCCTCCCGGTTGGACGGCGTCGAGCGGCGCCGCGGGAGCGCACAGGACCGCGGCGTCGACCGGGCCGTCCGGTTCACGGCCCGCACGCTCAGCCTGAGTGTCCGTGGCGAAGACGTCGTCGCCCCGCGCTCGCAGAACCGCTGCGAAGAGCCGGCCGACGAAGCCCTGGCCGACGACGAGCACGCGGCCGCTCGGCACTCGCTCTGCGCCGCGAAGCACGCAGGCGAGCGGCTCGAGGTAGGTGCCGACCGCGTCGCCGATCGCGTCCGGAAGCTCGATCCCGTCGGCGGCCTCGACCTCCGCGGCAAAGCCGCCGGGAACGATCGTCGGCACGGCGAAGCGCTCGCAGGTCGATTCGTGCCCAGCGCGACAGCGATCGCACTCGCCGCAGGGGAGGTGGTGGATCAGGGCGATCCGCGCGCCGTCCGCGCGGCGCGCCACGACTTCGTGCCCGAGCACCGTCCCTGCCGGCGCGACGCCGATCTTCTCCACATCGGAGCCGCAGAGCCCGCACGCGAGCACGCGCATCGGGTCGGCCGGCGCGGGCGCGTCCGCGAGGCGGGGCTGTCCGTCTGCGTCGAGCACGACCGCGCGCACGGTCGCATCGTATGGATAGCCTCGCTGGCCGATGCGACGGCGCCTTCCACACGTCCTCCGCGTTCGCGACTACACGCTCTCGATCGCGTCGAGCGTGTCCTACGGGTTCGGCCGCGAGATGGTCTTCGTCGCCGTCGGCTGGCAGGTCTACGACATCGCCCGCAACCCGCTCTACCTCGGCCTCGTCGGCCTGGCCGAATTCCTGCCGCTGCTCCTCTTCGCGCTGCCGGCCGGCGCACTCGCAGACCGGCTGCCGCGAAAGCTGATCTACATGGGATCGCTCGCCGTCGATGCGGTGATCACGATCCTGCTGCTGCTCGTCAGCATCCGCGGCGCCGACCAGCTCTGGCCGTTCCTCGTCCTCTCGTTCGCGAGCGGGTGCTCGGCTGCCGTCGGCAACCCGGCGATCCGGTCGATGACGCCGACGCTCGTCCCGTTCGAGCTGTTGCCGAACGCGATCGCGCTCCGCTCCACCGTCTCCCAGGCCGTCGTCGTCGTCGGACCGGCCGTCGGCGGGCTCCTATTCGCCCTCGGGCCTGAGGTCGTCTATGCCACCGGGGCGGTGCTGATGCTGATCTCGGTCGGCTTCGTCGTGCCGATGAAGCTTCGAGCGGTCGAGGAGTCACCGTTCGAGGTTGGCGGCTCACGCCTGGAATCGCTGCTCGCCGGGCTCCGCTTCGTCCGGCGGACGCCGGTGCTGCTCGGCGCGATCTCGCTCGATTTGGTCGCCGTGCTGTTCGGCGGCGCGGTCGCGCTGCTGCCCGTGTTCGCGCGCGACGTGCTCGACGTCGGCCCCGTCGGGCTCGGCCTGCTGCGAAGCGCCCCGGCGGTGGGCGCGCTGCTGGCCGGGATCATGCTCACCCGCCGGCCGCTGCGCGGAATGGCGGGGCGGAAGCTCCTCATCGTCGTCGCCGTCTTCGGCGCCAGCATGGTCGTCTTCGGGCTCTCGCACTCGTTCCCGCTCTCGTTCGCCGCGCTGGCGGTGAGCGGCTTCGCGGACATGATCAGCATGAACATCCGCTCGATGATCACCGCGCTCGCGACCCCGGACGCGCTCCGCGGGAGGGTCAACGCGGTGGAAATGGTCTTCATCAGCGCCTCGAACGAGCTCGGCGCCTTCGAGTCCGGCGCCGCGGCTGCGTTGATCGGAGCCGTGCCCGCGGTCGTGATCGGGGGCACGCTGACGATTTTCTGCGCGCTCGCCTGGCCGAGGTTCTTCCCGAAGATGGCGAGGATCGATCGGCTCGAGTCGCTGCAGCCGGCCGCGCCTTGACCGATTCTTGATCCCGACTGTGTGAGAATCGCCGCACAGTCGATCGGAGCGCGTTTGAAGCTGCGTCGCCGAACCTCGCACCTGCTCGTCCTGGCGGCATTCCTCGTCGCCGGAGCGACCGCGTTCCCGGCATTGGCCGAGCGCGTTGCGACAGACCAGAGCTCGCCCCGGTTTCCCGGCGGCCGTTACTTCGTGATCGGGTGCGGCTTCAGCCACTTCAACAACGACGACCCGATCGCGTTCGCCGGCCAGCCCGGCAAGTCGCACAACCACACGTTCATCGGCAACCGCGCCGTCGACGCCGCCACCACGCCGGCCTCGCTGCTCGGCGGCGAGTCGAGCTGCGGCGACGTCGGGGACGCGTCGGCGTACTGGGTGCCGACGCTCTTTGCGGACCGCCGGCCGCTACGGCCGCTCGTCGGGGTCGGCTACTACGTTCGCCGCACGAGCGGGCCGGTGCAGGCGCTCCCGCCCGGGCTGAAGATGATCGCCGGCAACTCGCGTGCCCGCCGGCCGCAATCGCTGTCGGTCGTCGGCTGGGCGTGCGGCGGCTTCGGTGCCGAGCCGCGGTCGGCGGCGGTGCCGGCCTGCCCGCCTGATCGGTCGCTGCACCTGCGCGCGACCTTCCCCAACTGCTGGAACGGGCGCGATCTCGACAGCGCCGACCACCAGCGCCACATGGCGTACGCCTCGGCCGGGCGCTGTCCGCGCTCGCACCCGGTCGCCGTGCCGAGCCTCGTGCTCATCTTCCTCTACCCCTCGACCGAGAGAGCCCGCCCGATCCAGGCGTCGGGCCGCTACGGGACGCATGCCGACTTCATCAACGGCTGGGATCAGGACACGTTGGAAAGGCTGGTGGCGGCCCTCAATTGAGACGCTACAATGCGCGGCCGAGGGGCTATAGCTCAGCTGGGAGAGCGCCTGGATCGCACCCAGGAGGTCGGCGGTTCGAGCCCGCCTAGCTCCATCAGCAAAGGCCCTGCATTTTGGGCCTTTTGCTTCCCGGCGTGTGTGCCTCCCCGCGCGTTTGTTGGCGTTGGTCTAAGCGTGGCAAATCCGGCCGCTGCTCCCGTTCTCAAGTCGAGATTTGCATGACTTGCCAAGCGCCGTCCTACGCGTGCGTCACGATTGCGCGAGCCCCAACGCCGAGCGGAACGGCCGCCGCACCGTTCTAGGCGCTGTGGGCGCGAACGCGATGGGAGGGCTAGCGAGTGAAGGGCACCGCAGCACTTGCAGTTGCAGCCGCGCTTATGGGGCTGCTGCTCGCTTCGGCCGCTGGGGCCGTACCGGGCTGGTATTGGCAGTGGGCGAAGTGGCGGCTGGGCCACGACTCATACCGCTGCCATGCCGGCGAACGGGGGCTGCGTCCGGACGCGCCCAAGAAGGTCCCCGCCTGGGCGTGGGATCGGCTGGATCGGCACGCTGGCGGTCAGTGCGTAAAGTCCGGTGCGGCGCCGTCCTCGGCGCCCTCCGCGAATCCCGCCCCCGCTCCTCCGCCGCAGGCGCCGGCCGCCGTGGCGCTCGATCCCGCCGAGGCCGCGCTGCGGGACGCAGTGAACGCAGCCCGGCAGGCGAACGGTCTTGCAGACCTGGCCATCGAACCGAGGCTCCAACGAGCCGCGAGGGAACGCAGTGCCGACCTGGTCGCCCACGGGTACTTCGCACATGAGTGGCACGACGGCACCCCCTTCGACACCTGGATCACCAGGTACTGGCCCTGCAGCGGAGCCGGAGAAATCCTTGTCATGCGCACCCCCTCGCTGAACGCCCAGCAGGCGGTGCAGCTCTGGCTCGCCTCGCCTAGCCATCGGGCGAACATGCTCTCGCCCGATTGGCGCAACATGGGCGTTGAGCTCGGCGGCATCTACGGAACCGTGGACTTCGGAGGACCCTGCTGACGGCGCTAGCGGGGATGTGTATGCGCGGCGGCTCGGAATCCGTACCGGGGTAGAGGGCTACTAGGACAAGAGCGACGTGGGCGGGATTGACGGGGCGAGGCGGAACCGCAGCCGACTCGCCCTTCCTTCTGCGCCGTGGGCGCTCTTGGGGCGCGGCGAACAGCCAGGGTCATGACCCGTGGATGCACGGGCGCGACGAGTCCCTACTCCAGAAAGAGTCCGCGCATGTTCACGAGACTTCGACACGGTTTCACGGCACGCTCGCGAGGACGATCAACCGGCGTGGCGGGCCAGAGCGGCACGTGGAGGGCCTGGGCTTGATCCAAGGTCACCGCCGGCGGCTCGCGCTTGTGGCGGCCACACTGCTGGTCACGGCCGGGTTGGCGATCGTCGTCGCCGCCGATGCGCGGGCGCGGCTCCCCGGAGGAGTCGAGATCGCGGGCGTGGCGGTGGGCGGCGTGTCGGCCGGGGAAGCGGAGCGGCTCGTGTCGGCGCGTGCCGAGGAGCTGGCGGTGCAGTCGATCCTCGTCCTCGGCCCGGAGGGCGTCACTCGCACGACAGGCGCCGAGCTCGGCGCCCGTCCGCGGGTCGCTGCTGCGCTTGCGGCCGCCGGAAAGCAGAGGTTTGGGCGTGCGCGCGACCTGCTCGGCGGCGGACGGGCCCGTCGGGTTGGCCTCTCCTGGGACGTCGATGCGGCGGCGGTGCGCGAGCTTGCGGGACGGCTGGGGTCGGCGACGCCGCCGTCGGAGGCAGCGGTGACGGTGGATGCCGGCAGCGTCCGCGTTCGCGAGGGCCGCGCCGGCTACGAGGTCGACCGCAGTGCGCTGAGGGCACGTCTGGAGTCGCTGCCCTCGCGCGTTCGGGCGCCTACGATCCGTGTCGTCCCGCAAGTCACGACGGCCGAGGCCAGGGCCACGGCGCAGCGGATCGAGCGTCTCACCGGAGACCGGAGGACGATCCTCGTCGGCTCCGTCGCCACCGTGCTCGAGCCGGGGATCCTGAGGACGCTGATGCGCGTACACCCGAGTGGGGGAGGGCTCTCGATCTCATTCGACGCCGCCGGACTGGGGAGGCTGCTCCCGGCCTCGGTGCCGGCGCGCGACGCAACGTTTCGCTTCTCGGGATCGGACGTTGGGCTCGTGCCTGCGGTGCAGGGGCGCATCCTCGATGTCGCAGGGACGGCTCTCCGGCTCGCGGAGTCCGACACCGCTCGGGTGGAGGCGGCAGTGACGTTCGTGGAACCGGACGTGACGACGGCCGAGTTGCGGGCGCTCGGGATCCGCGACCCCGTTTCCGAGTTCACGACCTACTACCCACCGGGACAGCCGCGCGTCGTCAACATCCGTCGGGCGGCCGCCGCGATCGACGGGACGATCGTTCGGCCGGGTGGGACGTTCTCCATGAACGAGGCGCTCGGCGAGCGAACGATCGCCAAGGGGTACGTCGCCGCCCCGCAGATCTCGGGGAGCTCGTTCGTCGAGTCCGTCGGCGGCGGCATCAGCCAGGTCGCGACGATGCTCTACAACGGCGCGTTCTTCGCCGGGCTCGAGCTGATCGAGCACCAGCCGCACACGCTCTACATCGACCGGTACCCGCTCGGCCGCGAGGCGACGATCTCCTGGGGCGGCCCCGAGCTGATCTTCCGCAACGACTGGCCGGCGAGCCTCCTGATCAAGCTCGAAACGACCGAGACCTCCATCACCGTCCGTTTCTTCTCCTCACGTCTCGGCCGCCGCGTCGAGACTGAAACGAGCACTCCATACGGCCACGGCGGCGGCAGCTTCCAGGTTGAGTACACACGCCGCGTCTACCGCGGCAGCCGCCTCGCCCGGAGACGAGCGCTACCACGTCCGCTACGGCGTCGCGGCGGAGGCGCGGATGGCGAACGGCAGGTGAGCGGTCAGGGCACGGCTGTATCTCCGGCAGACTCACCGACGATGCCGTTCGAGCTGGAGTTCGAGGACACGTTCGACGGGGACGAACTTGATCTCAGTCGCTGGCTTCCCCACTACCTTTCTCACTGGAGCAGCCGAGAGCGCTCTGCAGCCCGGTACGAGCTTGGCGCTGGTGGGCTGCGGTTGCTGATCACCGCAGACCAGCAACCGTGGTGCCCGGAGTTCGATGGTGACGTCCGAGTGTCATCCCTGCAGACCGGCGCGTACGCCGGCCCGGTCGGCGGCAAGATCGGGCAGCAGCGCTTCAACGCAGATGCAGTGGTGCGGGAAGCGCAGCCCAACACGCGGCTCTACACGCCGCATTACGGCCGAGTGGAGTTGCGAGCGAAAGCGCTCGACGACCCACGCTCGATGGTCGCGCTCTGGATGATCGGCTACGAAGACAAGCCCGAGCGCTCCGGAGAGATCTGCGTTTGCGAGATCTTCGGGCGCGACGTCGCGCCCGGCAACGCGAAGGTCGGGATGGGAATACATCCGTTCGGTGATCCGCGACTCGTTGACGACTTCTCCGCCGTCGAGGTTGCGATCGACGTCCGTGAGTTTCACGTCTACGCGGCGGAGTGGGAACCAGGACACACCGCCTTCTTCGTCGACGGGGCGCTCGTGAAGACAGTTGGGCAGGCACCGGACTACCCGATGCAGCTGATGCTAGGGATCTACGAGTTCGCCGACGAGGTGGACGCCGACCGCCGGGCTGATGCCTATCCGAAGGCGTTCATCGTCGACTACGTCCGCGGCTACCGTCTCGCCGACTGAGCCGACCGGTCGGAGCTTGCAATCCGCCGCAGCCCTGTCAGCCTTCCGCGTCCCAACGTGTCCGGATCCGAACACGAGCGGAGACTGATGGACAGACTTGCATCGCAGCGCCGGACTCATTATAGTGAACCCAATGGTTCAGTATTCAGCGACCGTCGACCGCGCTTTTGCAGCCCTGGGCGACCCGACCCGCCGCGCCGTCCTCGAACGGCTCGGTTCCGGCAATGCGACGATCAGCGAGCTGGCCGAGCCCTTCGGCATGTCGCTGACCGGAATGAAGAAGCACATCCGGCTGCTCGAGGAGGCGGAGCTCGTGACGACGGAGAAGGTCGGCCGTGTCCGCAGGTGCATGCTCGCGCCCTACGCTTTCGAGGGCATCAGCACCTGGCTGCAGCGGCTCGACCGCTTCGCCCACGTCGTCGAACGCACGAAAGGAGACCGATGAGCACCACCAAGAAGAAGGAAGGATTCAGTGCCGAGGAAAAGGCGGCGATGAGAGCGCGCGCCAAGGAACTGAAGGCGGCGGCAGACGGGGAGACCGCTGTGAGCGAGGCGCTCGCCAAGATGACGCCGGACGATCGCGCGATCGGCGAGCGGCTTCACGCGATCGTCAAGAAGGCGGCCCCGGAGCTCGTGCCGAAGACCTGGTATGGGATGCCTGCGTACGCCAACAAGGACGGCAAGGTCGTCTGCTTCTTCCGGGATGCTGCGAAGTTCAAGGAGCGGTACGCGATGTTCGGCTTCAACGACAGCGCGAAGCTCGACGACGGCTCCATGTGGCCGGTCGCGTTCGCCGTCGCGAAGCTGACCAAAGCCGACGAGGCCAGGATCGCGAAGCTCGTCAAGCAGGCGGTGAGCTGAGCTGAACACCACCGCCGTCACCACCCCGAACGAGCTCGAGATCCGCGTCGAGCGGATCTTCGACGCACCGCGCGCGCACGTCTTCTCCGTCTGGACCGACCCGACGCTGATCCCGGAGTGGTGGGGCGACGGCACGGTCGTCGAGGAGATGGACGTCCGTCCCGGCGGCACGTACCGCTTCCGCACCAACTATGGCGTCGTCGAGGGCGAGTTCCGCGAGGTCGACGCGCCCGAGCGGCTCGTGCAGACGTTCCAGAACCACCTGCAAACGCTCGAGTTCGAGGATCTCGGCGACCGGACGAAGCTGACGCAGACGATGCACTTCGCCACCACCGAGGAGCGCGACACGACGATGCAGTACGGCGTCGAGGAGGGAGCGAAGAGCGGCTTCGCGCGCGTGGACGCGGTGCTGCATCGGGTCATGGAAACCCGATGAGGGTGGCCGACAGCCACGATCTGATCCGCGTACACGGCGCGCGCGTGAACAACCTCAAGGACGTCAGCATCGAGATCCCGAAGCGCCGGCTGACGGTCTTCACCGGCGTCTCCGGCTCGGGCAAGAGCTCGCTCGTGTTCGGCACGATCGCCGCGGAGTCGCAGCGGCTGATCAACGAGACGTACAGCGCCTTCGTGCAGGGATTCATGCCGACACTGGCGCGGCCCGAGGTCGACGTCCTCGAAGGGCTGACGACGGCGATCCTCGTCGACCAGGAGCGGATGGGCGCGAACCCACGCTCCACCGTCGGCACCGCCACCGACGCCAACGCGATGCTGCGCATCCTCTTCAGTCGGCTCGGGCAGCCGCACATCGGTCCTCCGACTGCCTACTCGTTCAACGTCCCGACCCGCACGGCGAGCGGAGCGATGACCGTCGACAAGGGCAAGGGAGAGCGGGTCGTGGTGCGCAACGTCGTCTACCACGGCGGCATGTGTCCGCGCTGCGAGGGCCGGGGCTCGGTCACGGACTTCGACCTGTCGCAGCTGTACGACGACAGCAAGTCGCTCAACGAGGGTGCGCTGACGATCCCCGGCTACAGCATGGACGGCTGGTACGGCCGCATCTTCCGCGGCTGCGGGTTCTTCGACCCGGACAAGCCGATCCGCAAGTTCACGAAGAAGGAGCTCAACGACCTGCTCCACAAGGAGCCGACCAAGATCAAGGTCGACGGGATCAACCTGACCTACGCGGGTCTGATCCCGACGATCCAGAAGTCGTTCCTGTCCAAGGACGTCGACGCGCTGCAGCCGCACATCCGTGCGTTCGTAGAGCGGGTGGTGACGTTCACCGCCTGTCCCGAGTGCGGCGGCACCCGGCTGAACGAGGCGGCTCGGTCGTCGAAGATCAAGGGAAACAACATCGCCGACGTCTGCGCGATGCAGATCAGCGACCTGGCCGACTGGCTCCGGGGTGTGAGCGAACCATCGGTGGCTCCGCTGCTCACCGGGCTGCAACACCTTCTGGACTCGTTCGCGGAGATCGGGTTGGGATACCTCTCACTGGACCGGCCGTCGGGCACCCTGTCCGGAGGAGAGGCACAGCGCACCAAGATGATCCGCCACCTCGGCTCGTCGCTCACCGACGTCACCTACGTCTTCGACGAGCCCACGATCGGCCTGCACCCCCATGACATCGAGCGGATGAACGACCTGCTGCTGCAGCTGCGGGACAAGGGCAACACCGTCCTGATCGTGGAGCACAAGCCCGAGACCATCGCGATTGCCGACCACGTCGTCGACCTCGGCCCCGGCGCCGGCACGCAGGGCGGCACCGTCTGCTTCGAGGGCACCGTGGAGAGTCTGCGGGGGAGTGACACCACGACCGGCCGCCATCTCGACGACCGGGCGACCCTCAAGGAGTCGGTGCGTTCGGCTTCCGGCACGCTGGAGGTCCGCGGCGCGTCCACGCACAACCTCCAAGACGTGGATGTCGACGTGCCGCTCGGCGTGCTCTGCGTGGTCACGGGCGTCGCCGGCTCCGGCAAGAGCTCGCTGATCCACGGCTCGGTGTCCGGCCGCGACGGCGTGGTGGCGATCGACCAGGCAGCGATCCGTGGCTCGCGACGGAGTAACCCGGCGACGTACACCGGACTGCTCGACCCGGTCCGCAAGGCGTTCGCGAAGGCCAACGGCGTGAAGCCGGCGCTCTTCAGCTCGAACTCCGAGGGCGCCTGCCCCACCTGCAACGGCGCCGGCGTCATCTACACCGAGCTGGGCGTCATGGCCACTGTCGAGTCCACCTGTGAGGAGTGCGAGGGGAAGCGGTTCCAAGCGTCGGTGCTGGAGTACACACTGGGCGGCCGGAACATCGCGGAGGTGCTCGCGATGCCGGTGACCGAGGCCGAGGAGTTCTTCGAGGACGGGGAAGCCCGCACGCCCGCCGCGCACAAGATCCTCGAACGGCTTGCCCAGGTCGGGCTCGGCTACCTCACGATCGGCCAGCCGCTCACCACGCTGTCCGGCGGCGAGCGGCAGCGGCTCAAGCTGGCCGCCC
This sequence comes from uncultured Gaiellaceae bacterium, assembly GCA_963771185.1. GTDB lineage: Bacteria > Actinomycetota > Thermoleophilia > Gaiellales > Gaiellaceae > Gaiellasilicea. The sequence goes on along the minus strand of CAVYSL010000016.1, from coordinate 30,716 downwards.
ACATGGCCGAGAAAGGCGACGTCTACGTCCTCGACGAGCCGACCACCGGCCTCCACCTCGCCGACGTCGAGCGGCTGCTCGGCCTGCTCGACCGGCTCGTCGACTCCGGCAAGTCGGTCATCGTCATCGCCCACCACCAGGCGGTCATGGCACGGGCCGACTGGATCATCGACCTCGGCCCCGGCGCGGGCCACGAGGGCGGCCGGATCGTCTTCGAGGGCACACCCGCCGAGCTCGTCGCCGCCCGCTCCACCCTCACCGGCGAGCATCTCGCGGCCTACGTCGGCACCTGACCGGGGCCTCGTGCTGCCGCGGGTGGTTTGAACGAGCGCGAAGGCGGAATGCCTCCTGTGCGAGCTCCAGCAAGGAGGTATGCCTGATGATGCGATTTGGACTCCTCGTCGGCGCCGTCCTGGCCGGCGTCCTGGGGATCGGGGCGGGCGCCGCCCCGCAGGCCCAGCCGCCGCCCGGCGCCCAGATCTCCGAGTCACTCGAGTACGTCGCGCGCGTACCCGGCACGCAGCAGGTGGTCGAAGGGAAGTTCGACAAGGTCCGGGGCCGCGACATCCTGATCGTCACGGGCCGGTTCGGCTTCAAGACGCTCGACGTCAGCGACCCGGCGCACGTGGAGATCCTCGACACGTTCCAGCCGGCCGAGATCCTCGGCGCGAACGGATACTGGCAGGACGAGGACATGGACATCGACGTCCGCCGCAACCTGATCATCGGCGCACTCGATCCGCGCCATGACGACGTCGACCAGGCGAGCTGTCCCGGGATCGGGACGCTCGGCTCGAAGAACCGCGATCCCGACTGCCGCTCCGGGTTCTACGTCATCTCCTATGGCGATCCGGAGAACCTCGAGCAGGTAGGCGACTTCGTCGACCTGCCCGCGGGTCACACCGTCAGCTGCATCGACGGCTGCAACTACGTCTGGGCGGGCGGGCCGGCGCGCCGGGACGACCTCGCCTATCTCGGGCCCTTCACGCCCGGCGGTCGCGGCGACGGGAGGCCGATCTGGGTCACCGATCTCCGCAACCCGAACCAGCCGAAGGTGTTCTCCGAGCCGATCGATCTGTGGCGCAACGACGGCCTGACCGACTACTCGCACGACGTGGACGTCGACGAGAACGGGATCGCGTGGACGAGCGGCCGCGGAGGCTTGCTCGGCTACGCGACCAAGGGTCGCTGGCGCGATCCGCGCACCGACACGATGCGGAACGCCAGGCCGTGGGATCCGATCCTGATCGCCGGCGGTGGCATCGAGGGCGGTCCGGACGGCGTCGCCCAGCCGCAGACCGACTTCATCCACAACGCGGCCAGGCCGCTCGGCGGAGAGATCCGCGCCGCGGGCGTCCCGGACGGGAACGTCGTCCTGATGACAGAGGAGGACTTCACCGGCCCATGCAGCGCGAGCGGCCGCATCGTCGCCGCTGACATCACCGACTCGCTCGGCGGCGAGCCGGCGACGAATTCGACGCCCGCGCAGCCGTACCGGATGAATGCGCTCAGCGCCTTCCACCCGACCCAGGACGCGGCCACGACGACGTCCCCGAGCCAGTCGTGCTCCGCGCACTACTTCGAGGTGTCGGGGTCGACGGTCGCCGCCGCGTGGTACGGCCAGGGGCTGCGCCTGATCGACGCGTCCGACGCCCGCAACCTGCGTCAGGTCGGTTACTACTACGTGACAGGCACCGACCCGGCCACGAACCCGAGCTCGCTGTCGTGGGACGTTGCCTGGCGCGGCGACCTGGTCTACCTGTTCGACATGAGCCGCGGTGTCGAGATCCTGAGGCTGGCCGGCGGTCCGTCGGCCTCCTCGAGCCTCAAGACGGTCCGCGAGCCGGCACGCCGAACCGATCCGCTGGCGGCACGACCCGTCTCCGGGCTCACGCCCGGGTCGCTCGTCTGCCCGCTGTTCGAGGTGCCGGGCCAAGGCTGAGGCACGTGGAGCGGGGTGGCGGGTTGTTTGCCGCCGCCCCGCTCACGCAGCCGCCGCGCGCAGGCGATGCACGGCGACGTCGCCGGCGATCCCCTTCAGCGCCACCGAGCTTCCGTCGATCTGGAGGCCGGAGATGAGGTCGGCGGCTCCCGGAAGCGAGAGGACGTCGTCGGTGACGACGATCTCGTCGGCTCCGGCGAGCGCCTGGACTCTGGCCGCGATGTTGACCGTCTGCCCGAAGTAGTCGAGGCGGTCGTTGAGCGTCACGGCCAGGCAGGCGCCGGCGTGCAGGCCGATCTTCAGCCCGATCAACTCGGCGCCTGCGTCGGCGTTCAGTCGGGCGATCTGCGCGTGCATGTCCAGCGCCGCCCGCAGGGCGTCGAGTGGGTCGACGAAGCTCGCCATCACCGCATCGCCGATCGTCTTCACGAGAGCGCCCGAGTTGCCGGAGATGCTGTCCCGCAGGTAGCCGAAGTGCAGCCGCACGAGGTCGAACGCCTTGAAGTCGCCGATTCGGTCGTAGAGCTCGGTCGACGCCTTCAGGTCGGTGAAGAGCAATGCGAGGCGTTTCACCGCCAGACCCTCTCCGGCGACGATCGTCTCGCTCGCGAAGAGGTCGAGGAACGTCTGGTTCGAGAGCAGCTCGGCGCCGGACAGGAACGGCTCCATCGTCACGTCGTATTCATCCGGAAGGCTGAGAATCATGAGCGCGTACCGCTCCTCGGTCGCATTCGTGAACTCGACCTCGACCGGGCCGGCGTCGATCTCCGCCTCGAACCGCTCGCTGCGCACGCCTCGGTACTCGAACGCGAACGACCGAGACTCGCTCGTGCGGCTGTCCCCGACGATGAGGGCCGGGCCGTTCGTGAACCAGAGGTAGCGGGGCTCTGCGGTCGCCTTGAACGTCTCCTGCGCGCCAGGCTCCACGTACGCGCATGCGACGGCGTTGGCGCGGAGGTGGTCGCGAACCCGCGAGCCGTCGCCCAGGACGCCACTCGCCGTGAAGCGGTAGTTGAAGAAGTGCTCCTCCGGCGTCAGTGACCATGGGTCGTGATACCTCGACCGGCGGATCTCGGGGGACAGCGTGAACGTCACCTCGACGAAGTCGCTCAGGTCGGTCTCACGATCCCTGCTGCAGACCTGGCAGAAGTAGTGAGCCGTCGCGAAGGTCAGAGAGGGCAGACGCTCGACGACCTCTCCGCAGCCCGGGCAGACGTATTGCCACTCCATCGTCAGCAATCCGCGCTTCCGGCCGTTGAGGAAGAACTCGACCACCGCGGCGTCCGGGAGCCCGTAACGCTGCGCGAAGCGGATGGGGTTGATGCGGACGAGCTCATCGTCCTCCGCGGCTCGGACGAATGCGGCGAACGCGTCGAGCAGATCGCCCGCATCGGGAAGCGCAGCGGCGACCTGCTCGAGCCTCTCGGCCAGAAGCGGCTCGTTCACGACCGACGCGCGGGCGGGCTGGGCCATCGCGCCATCGTCCCGGCTACGCCTGCCCGGAGCAAGTGTGGGGGCGGGGCCGCGGCCGCACGCCCCCGCACCGAGTCACTGCGGCTGCGGCACGATCCGGATGTAGGGCTTCGGCGACTCCCAGCCGTCCGGGTACGTCTCCTTCGCCTCGTCATCGGAGACCGAGCCGGCGATGATCACGTCCTCGCCCTGCTGCCAGTTCACGGGCGTCGCGACCTTGTGCTTCGCGGTCAGCTGCAGCGAGTCGATCACGCGCAGCACCTCGTCGAAGTTGCGGCCAGTGGTCATCGGGTAGACGAGGATGAGCTTGATCTTCTTGTCCGGCCCGATCACGAAGACGTTGCGAACGGTCTGATTGTCGGCCGGCGTGCGTGCGAGCGGGTCGCCTTCCGTGCTCGCCGGCAGCATCCCGTACGCCTTCGAGACGCTGAAGTCCGGGTCGCCGATGAGCGGGTAATTCGGCGCATGCCCCTGGGTCTCCTCGATGTCCTTGGCCCAGTCCTCGTGCCTGTCGGCGGGGTCGACCGAGAGCCCGATGATCTTGACGCCGCGCCGGTCGAACTCGGGCTTGATCTTGGCCATATAGCCGAGCTCGGTCGTGCACACCGGGGTGAAGTCCTTCGGGTGAGAGAAGAGGACCACCCACGAGTCGCCGATCCAGTCGTGGAACCTGATCCGCCCTTCGGTCGTGTCTGCCTCGAAATCGGGTGCCGCGTCGTTGAGTTGCAAAGCCATTGAGTCCTCCTGTCCGCCTGCCGAAAATCCGGCCGTCCGTGCTCAGCCGCCGTTCCGGCGACTGTACCTCGCGGAAAGTAGGCTGGGCCGATGCTCGACACGCTCGTCGTCCGACCCGGCTCGGCTGCAGGTCTCGAGCGGCGCGACCCGCGCGACACGCTCGGCCTGCCGGGAAAGGCTGACTGTGCGGATCGGCTCGCCGCGCTGCTCGAGGAGCTCTCGGCGCTGCAGGAGCGCCTCTACGCGGAGGGGACGCGGAGCATCCTCGTCGTCCTCCAAGGGCTGGACGCGTCGGGGAAGGACGGCACCATCCGCCGTGTCTTCACCGGCGTCAATCCGCAGGGCTGCGGCGTCACCTCGTTCAAGGCGCCGACGCCGCTGGAGCTCGCGCACGACTTCCTCTGGCGCGTGCACGCCGAATGCCCGTCGCGCGGGATGATCGGGATCTTCAACCGCTCCCACTACGAGGACGTCGTCACGGTTCGGGTGCTGGGGCTCGCGCCGGAGGAGGTGTGGCGGCGCCGCCCGCAGCGGATCGTCGAGTTCGAGCGCTTGCTCACCGATGAGGGGACGACGGTCCTCAAGTGCTTCCTCCACGTCTCGGCGGAGGAGCAGCTCGAGCGGTTCGCGGAGCGGGTCGAGGATCCGACCAAGCGCTGGAAGCACAACCCCAACGACGAGGAGACGGCGCGTCGCCATCCCGAGTACATGGCCGCCTACGAGGAAGCGCTTACCGAGACCTCGACCGAGCACGCACCTTGGTACGTGATCCCCGCCGACCGCAACTGGGTTCGCAACTACGCCGTTGCGACCGTGCTCGTCGAAGCGCTGCGCCGGCTCGACCCGCAGTACCCCGCGCTCAGCTCCTAGCTCCGTCGCGACGCTCGGCTTCGAGCTTCACCGCATCGAGCGAGGAGCGGACGGCAGCATCCCAGCGCCGCGCGACCTGCTTCCCCCACCAGCCGCCGAGCGCCCAGAAGTCGGTGCCCAGCTCGCCTCGGTACTCGAGCTCGGTCGCGGCCCCGCGCTCGTGGAGCACGAACTGCTCGACGACGTGCGGGACCGGCCCGCGGACGAGCCGGAAGTGGACGGTCGACGGCCGCTCGAATCGCACCGTCTCGACTGTCGTCGCGACGACACCCCGAACCTCGGTGAAGTGCGCCGCGAGCACCATGTCGCTCCCGCGTTCGAGCACATGCAGCTTCTCGCCGAGCGCCTTCGGCGTTCGGCCGAGGTACGGGGCGGAGATGACGTCGAAGACCGTTTCGCGTGAGGCGCCGATCGAGAGCACGATCGGCCCGAGCGGTCGGAGCCTCCTGCCGACACCGACGTCGAGGCCCAGCGAGCCTCGTACGAGCAGCGCCCAGAGCCCGGCCGCCGCCCCGACGACGGCAGCGGCGCGGCCGATCACGCCTCGTCAGCGCGTTCCTGCGCCCGTTCGAGGTCGGCGCGGGCTCGTTCGAGCTCGCGTTGCGCAGCCCGTGCGCGCTTCTCGGCCTCGGCGAGCGCCGCCTTCGCCTCCCGCAACCGCTCGCGCGCTTCGCGCCGGCGTCTCTCGGCCGCCTTGTCGGGTTTCGGCGGGGCGGGCTTCTTCGCCCTCGGCTCGGGCTTCTGCTTCGGACGGGCGGGCACGATCCCGGGGTCGAGCCCGAACCCGGACGCGGTCAGGTCCTCGTGCAGCAGGCCCCGCTCGAGCAGTTGCCAGAGCTCGGGATCGAGTGACGCCACTCGCAGCGTCTGCGTCGCCTTGTCGACCGTCGGGGCGTTCAGCTTCCGCCGGCGCAGGTCGCGCTGGACGCGGTCGAGCGCGCCGCGGTGCTCCTTGATTGCCTCGTTCAGGTCGGCGCCCTTCTTCCCGGCAACCGCCGCCTCCTGCGCCTGCCGCAGCCGCTTGCCCGATTGGATCAGCGCCCGCACCTCGGAGGGATCCTCGTTGACGAGCTCGTTCAGCGCTCCTGCCGCCACCGACGGCTTCGGCAGCGCCGCGACCGCAGCCGCCAGCTCGGGATCGTCCTGCTTGAGCGCCTTCGCGCGGGCGTTACGGGCCGCCGTGAACTCCGACAGCGGCAGCCCGTAGAGCTTCTGCGTCTCCCGCACGAGCGGCTCGGCCATGGCCGTACTGATACACGCTCGCCTGCAGCGGCGCTTCGATTCCTGCAACCGGTCGAGCCCGGCCAGCGGCCTGCAGCGCGCGGCGATACGCAGCCGCGGCTGTCGGACCGCTCGCCATCACCTCGCCGGTGGAGCGCATCTCGACGCCGCGGTCCGCGGCGCCCCTGAAGCGCTCCGAGGGGAAGATCGCCTCCTTCGCCCACGCGCGCGTCGGCGCGACGCGTTCAGGAAGATCGAGCTCGGCGAGCGGCGAGCCCAGGAGCAGGCGGCAGGCATGGTCGACGAGCGGGATCCCAGTCGCCTTCGCCACGAACGGCACCGTCCGCGACGCGCGCGGGTTGGCCTCGAGCACATAGAGGTCGCCGTCGTGCAAGGCGAGCTGCAGGTTGAGCAGGCCGCGTGCGCCGAGAGCGGCGGCGAGGGTCGACGCGAGCTCCCTGATCTCCGCCTCGAGCCGTTCGCCCACCGACGGCGCCGGCAGCACGCAGGCCGAGTCGCCCGAGTGGACCCCCGCGCGCTCGACGTGCTCGACGATCGCCGCAACCCAGCCGTCCTCGCCGTCGGAGAGCACATCGACGTCGAGCTCGAGGGCGCCTTCGAGGAAGCGATCGACGAGCACAGCTTTGTAGAGGACAGTGCTGTCGAGCTCGAGCTCCTCTGGGCCGCGCGCGACGCGCATGCCGCGGCCGCCGAGGACGTACGAGGGGCGGACGAGCACCGGATAGCCGATCTCCTCTGCGAACGCACGCGCCTCGGCCGTCGTCTCGGCGTGAGTCCAGGCCGGCGCTCGCAGTCCGAGCTGCGCGAGCAGGTCGCCGAAACGGCCGCGGTCCTCGGCGAGGTCGATCGCGCCGAGCGGGTCGCCGAGCAGGGGCACGTCCGCGTCGGCGAGTCCGGCCGCGAGTGCGAGCGGCGTCTGGCCGCCGAGCGAGACGACGACGCCGAGCGGCTGCTCCAGCGCGACGACGTCGAGCACGCGCTCGAGCGTGACCGGCTCGAGGTAGAGACGGTCGCACGTGTCGTAGTCGGTCGAGACCGTCTCGGGGTTCGAGTTGACGAGCACGACCTCGTGCCCGAGCCGGCGGAAGGCCTGCGCGGCTCCGACGCAGCAGTAGTCGAACTCGATTCCCTGGCCGATCCTGTTCGTGCCCGAACCGAGCACGACGATCGCGCCGGCCGCGGTCTCGTCGCCGTCGCCCTGCTCGTGCGAGAGGTAGTAGTACGGCGTCCGCGCCTCGAACTCGCCCGCGCAGGAGTCGACGGCAAGCCTGCCGGGGAGGCCGCGGCCGGCGCGCACCTCCGCCTCCGCGACTCCGAGGAGACGCGCGATCCGCGCGTCGGGGAGGCCGAAGCGCTTCGCGGCGGCGACGTCGCCGCTCGCCAGCAGCTCCTGCTCGGCGCCGCCGATCGAGGCGAGCTCGTCGACGAAGTACGGGTGCACGCCCGGGATCACCGGCAGCGCGTCACCCGACTCGACGCCTTCGAGCGCTTTCAGCAGCGCCTCCGGGAACGTGCGGCCGATCCCGAGCGCCTCGCCGACGGCGCGCATCTCCGTCCCGAGCGCTCGCGGGTTGCCGGGGAACTTCTCGAAGTCGAAACGAGGCGCCTTCACGGCGACGTAGTCGAGCGCCGGCTCGAAGGCGGCGCTGGAGACGCCGGTGATGTCGTTCGGCAGCTCGTCGAGCGTGTAGCCGACGGCCAGCAGCGCGGCGAGCTTGGCGATCGGGAAGCCGGTCGCCTTCGACGCGAGTGCGGACGAACGCGAGACGCGCGGGTTCATCTCGATCAGCTGCAGCTCGCGCGTCTGCGGCTCGTAGGCGAACTGGACGTTGGCGCCACCGGTGGCGACGCCAACCGCTCGGGCGCACGCGAAGGCAGCGTCGCGGAGCCGCTGCAGCTCGCCGTCCGGCAGCGTCTGCTGCGGCGCGACGGTCCAGGAGTCGCCGGTGTGGACGCCGACCGGGTCGAGGTTCTCGATCGAGCAGACGACGACGCAGTTCCCGGCGGTGTCGGCGACCACCTCGAGCTCGAACTCCTGCCAGCCCTCGAGCGAGCGCTCGACGAGCACCTGGCCGATCGGGCTCGCGTCGAGGCCGTGCTCGACCCGCTTGCGCAGCTCGTCGAGGCTGCGCGCGATCCCGCCGCCGCGGCCGCCGAGCGTGAACGCGGGGCGAACGACGGCCGGTACGGGACAGTCGTCCAGCTGCTCGAGCGAGGTGACGACGACGCTCGCCGGGACGGGCAGGCCGGCTGCCTCCATCGCTGCACGGAAGAGGGAGCGGTCCTCCGCGGTCCGGATCGCGTGCAGATCGGCGCCGATCAGCTCGACGCCGTGCTCGGCGAGGACGCCGCTCTCGGCCAACTCGACGGCGAGATTGAGCGCAGTCTGGCCGCCGAGCGTGGGGAGGAGCGCGTCCGGCCGTTCGCGGGCGATGATCTCGGCGAGCGTCGCCGCGTCGAGCGGCTCGAGGTAGGTGGCGTCGGCCCATTCGGGGTCGGTCATGATCGTCGCCGGGTTCGAGTTCGCGAGCACGACGCGGTAGCCCTCCGCGCGCAGCGCGCGGCAGGCCTGGACGCCGGCGTAGTCGAACTCGCAGCCCTGGCCGATCCGGATCGGCCCGGAGCCGACGATCAGGATGCTATGGAGATCCGTGCGCTTCGGCATGCCGTCGCGATCCGGTCGAAGAAGGGGACGGCGTCGTGCGGCCCGGGCGCGGCCTCGGGGTGGAACTGGAGCGTCTCGAAGCCGTCGCCGCGAAGCCCCTCGACGGTGCCGTCGTTGAGGGAGACGTGGCTGACCTCGGCCGCGTCGCCCGGCGCGACCGCGAAGCCGTGATTCTGCGCGGTCACGAGGACGCGCTTCGAGCCGGTGACGCGGACGGGATGGTTGGCGCCGCGGTGACCGAACGGGAGCTTGAACGTCTCCAGGCCGAGTGCGAGCCCGACGAGCTGGTGTCCGAGGCAGATGCCGAAGAGCGGGACCTGCCCGAGCAGCTCGCGCACGGTCTCGACCGGGCCGTCGAGCTGAGCCGGGTCGCCGGGGCCGTTGCCGACGAGCACCGCCGCGGGCTCGAGCCCGAGCACGGCTTCGGCGTCCCACGTGCCGGGCACGACCAACGCCTCGACCCCCGATTCGACCAGGCGCCGGACGATCGAGCGCTTGCAGCCGAGGTCGAGCACGACGACGCGCGGGCCGGCACCGACGGTGAACGGCTCGGTCACGCAGGCGTCGAGTGCAGGTGGGGGTGACGCGAGGGCAGGCTCCTCGAGCATGCGCGGCCAGTCGAGGTGCGGCTGTGCGAGCGCTCGGGCGTGCAGCTCTTCTGCCGGCGCCGTGCCGAGGGCGCAACGCATGGCGCCGTCCACGCGCAGGCGGCGGACGAGCGCGCGCGTGTCGACCTCCTCCAGCGCAACGACGCCGCGCCGCGCGAGCCACGCCGACCACGCCGGGCGGGCACGTCGCATCACAACGCCTTCGGTCCACACGCGGCCCGACTCGAGCAGCGCCTCGTCGATGCCGTAGTTGCCGACGAGCGGCGACGCGAACGTGAGCACCTGCCGCGCGTAGCTCGGGTCGGTGACGGCCTGCTCGTAGCCGGCCGAGGCCGTCGTGAAGCACGCCTCGCCGGCCGCGACACCAGTCGCGCCGACCGAGCGTCCCGGGAAGACGGTGCCGTCTTCGAGTACGAGCTGGGCGTCCATCTTCTGCATACTAATCACAATTTATGCATAATACGCAGCATGAGCGTTGCAACCGCCATCCTCGGCGCCTCCGGCTACTCCGGCCAGGAGACGCTCGACCGCGTGCTCGCGCATCCGCAGCTGGAGCTCGTCGCGCTCGGCTCGGACTCGCTCGCAGGCTCGCCCGCGAGCGTGCTCGACCCGCGGCTGAACGGCTCGCTGCCCGCGTTCGTCATGAACGAGGAGGCGCTCGCGGCCGGCGCGGAGCTCGTCTTCTGCTGCCTCGAGCACGAGCGGGCCGCCGCGCTCGAGCCGCCCGCGGACGCTGTGGTCGTCGACCTCTCGGGCGCGCACCGGCTGACCGACGCCTCGCTCTATCCCGCCTGGTACGGCTTCGAGCATCCGGACGCCGGCTCGCTCGACGCCTGGAGCTACGCGATCCCGGAGCTCTTTCCGCCCACGGGATCGTGGATCGCGAACCCGGGCTGCTATGCGACCGCCGTCCTGCTCGCGCTCGCACCGCTGATCCATGCGATCGAGCCGACCGGCGTCGTCGTCGACGCGAAGTCGGGCGTCTCCGGCGCGGGGCGGACGCTGAAGGCGTCGTCGCACGCGACCTCGGTGCTCGAGAATGTCTCGCCGTACAAGGTCGGCTCGCACCAGCATGCGCCCGAGATCGCACAGGCGCTCGGCTTCCCCGTCTGCTTCGTCCCGCATCTGCTGCCGGTGAAGCGCGGGTTGCTCGCCACCTGTTACGTGACCCCGACCGACGACCTGCGTGACGTGCTCGAGGCGGCGTACGCAGCGGCGCCGGCCGTGACGGTGCTGCCGGAGGGGCTTGCGCCCGAGCTCTCGCGCGTCCAGGGAACGGACGGCGCCGAGATCGGCGTCTTCACCGATCGCTCGACGGGGACCGGGATCGTCGTCTGCGCGCTCGACAACCTCGGCAAGGGCGCCGCCGGCCAGGCGGTGCAGAACGCGAATCTTGCGCTCGGCCTGCCCGAGACGGCGGGCCTTCGGCTCTCCGGGGTACTGGTATGAGCGTCACGGCTGCGAAGGGCTTCGCCGCCTCAGGCGTCCACGCCGGCATTCGCCGCAAGGGGCTCGACCTCGCCGTCGTCCGCTCGACGGTCCCCGCGGTCGGTGCGGCGATGTTCACCGTCAACCAGGTCCTCGCCGCGCCCGTCGTCGTCTCGAAGCAGCATCTCGCGACGACCGAGCCGCAGGCGATCGTGATCAACTCGGGCGTCGCCAACGCGGCCACCGGCGAGCGCGGCGAGCTCGACGCGCTCGCGACCGCCGCCGAGGCCGGGCGGCTGCTCGATCTCTACGCCGAGGAGGTGCTCGTCCTCTCCACGGGTGTGATCGGCCCGCTGCTGCCGCTCGAGAGGGTGCTCGGCGGCCTGCGCCACGCTGTGCCCGCGCTCTCGCCCGCGGGCGGTCTCGACGCGGCCGAGGCGATCCTCACGACCGACACGAAGACGAAAGAGGCGGCCGTCTCGCTCGACGGGTTCACGGTCGGCGGGATGGCCAAGGGCTCGGGGATGATCCATCCGCAGCTGGCGACGATGCTCGCGGTGCTCACGACCGACTACCCGCTCGCGCCGGGCGAGGCGATCGACTTCCTCCGGCCGGCGGTCGAGCGCAGCTTCAACTCGATCTCGGTCGACGGCGAGTGCTCCACGAACGACGCGGTCTGCCTGCTCGCGAACGGCGCCAGCGGGATCGCGCGGACGCCCGCCTCCGACGCCACGTTCGCGCTCGCGCTCGGCCGGGTCTGCGAGCAGCTCGCAGAGCAGATCGTCGCCGACGGCGAGGGCGCGACGGTGCTGGCCGAGATCGAGGTCAGCGGGGCGGTCGACGGCAAGCAGGCCCGGGCGATCGCGTCGCGGATCGCGACGTCGCCGCTCGTCAAGACCGCGCTCTTCGGCCACGACGCCAACTGGGGCCGCGTGCTGGCGGCTGCCGGGTCGGCGCCCTGGAACGGCGGCTTCGCCGCCGTCGACGTCGCCAAGGTGACGCTCTCCTACAACGGCACGATCGTGCTCGACCGCGGCGTCCCGCTCGGCGTCGAGCCGGACGTCTCGAACGGCAGCTGCCGGATCGAGCTCGACCTCGGTCTCGGCGACGGCGCCGCCAGCTACCTGACGAGCGACCTCTCCTACGACTACGTCCGCATCAACGCGGACTACCGCTCGTGAGTCGCTCGCTGTCGCTCGCTCCCGTGGGGGAAACCATGTTTCCCCCACGAGCCCCCTTCTTCTGTTGTGTGGGGGGACTTCCAAGTCCCCCCACACCCCCCAAAGCTCACGAGCCAGGGACTGGCTCGTGAGGCGCATCGTCCTCAAGGTCGGCGGCGCGGTCGCGGGCGAGGCGGCGACGCTGGCGCTCGCGCTGGCGCACCGGGACGAGGTCTGTGTCGTCCACGGCGCCGGGCCGCAGATCTCGGCCGAGCTCGAGCGCGCCGGGCTCGAGGTCCGGTTCGTCGACGGTCGCCGGGTGACGAGCGCCGCGGCGCTCAACGTCGTGCGCGGTTCCTTCGCAGCGGTCAACGCGGCCGTCTGCGCCGCGATCGGCCCGCGCGCGGTGCCGCTCTTCGGCGACGAGATCGGCCTCGAAGCGGTGCAGATTCCCGAGCTCGGCCACGTTGGCTCGCCGCTCCCCTCGTCGCCTGCCGCGATCAAGGACGCACTGGCGGCCGGGCTGGTCCCTGTCGTCGCGCCGCTGGGTTTCGGGGGGCTGGGCGTCGGGCCGCTGAACGTGAACGCCGACGAGGCCGCCGCCGCGCTCGCGGTCGGTCTCAGCGCCGACCAGCTCCTCTTCGTCACCGACGTGCCCGGGCTGCTGCTCGGCGGCGCGGTCGCCTCGACGATTCGCGTCGCCGAGGCCGAGCGGCTGCTGGCCGACGGCGAGCTCGGCGGCGGGATCGTGCCGAAGCTCCACGCCGCAGTCGTGGCGACACGCGGGGGCGTCGACGCGACGATCGGCGCCACGATGGTGGTCGCATGACGTCGATGCTGACGACCGCGGCGCTCCTGCCCACCTACGCCCGGCACGACGTCACCTTCGTCTCGGGCGACGGCGTCTGGCTGACCGACTCCGGCGGCAAGCGGTACCTCGATCTGCTCGCCGGGATCGCCGTCGTCTCGCTCGGCCACTGCCACCCTGCTCCGTTGGCCGCTGCGCACCGCCAGCTCGACGCGCTCTGGCACACCTCCAACCTCTACTCGACCGAGCCGATGCTCCGGCTCGCGGAGCTGCTCTCAGGCCGCTTCGGCGGCGCGCGCTCGTTCTTCTGCAACTCGGGCGCGGAGGCGGTCGAGGCGGGGCTGAAGTGGGCGCGGAAGGCGACGGGGAAGCCGGTCGTCGTCGCGCTCGAGGGCTCGTTCCACGGCCGCACGCACGGCGCGCTCGCCGCGACGGGGCAACCCGGCAAGCGGGCGGCGTTCGAGCCGCTGGCGCCGGCGGTGCGGTTCGCGACGCTGAACGACGCGGAGTCGCTCGCGGCCGCGGTCGGGCCCGACACGAGCGCGATCCTGATCGAGCCGGTGCAGGGCGAGGGCGGGATCCATCCGGCGAGCACCGACTTCCTCGAGACCGCCCGCACACTCGCGGACGAGCACGGCGCGCTGCTGGTCTTCGACGAGGTGCAGTGTGGCGTCGGCCGCACCGGCACCTTCTTCGCCTGGCAGCAGCTCGGCGTCAGGCCGGACGCGGTCGCGCTCGCGAAGGGCCTCGCCAACGGCCTCCCGATCGGGGCCCTGCTCGTCGCCGACGAAGCTCCGGAGGGCCTCGAGCCGGGCGACCACGGCAGCACGTTCGGCGGCAACCCCGTCGTCTGCGCGGCTGCCGGCGCCGTCGTCGAGACGCTCGACGAAGCCCTGCTCGCCTCGATCCGCACGCAGGGCACGACGCTCGCAGCCGGGCTCGCTGCGCTGCCGGGAGTCGTCGAGGTGCGTGGGCGCGGCCTGATGCTCGGCGCCGAGCTCGACCGCCCAGCCGGGCCGGTCGTCGCGGCCGCGCTCGAGGCGGGCCTGCTCGTCGGCTCCGCCGGGGAGACTGTCCTGCGCGTGACCCCGCCGCTGACGATCACCGCCGACGACGTGACGGCCGGACTGTCCCTGCTCGAGGAGGTGCTGACGTGAACAAGTTCGAACGCCAGGGAGCGATCCTCCGGCTCGTCGGAGAGCGCGAGCTGTCGACCCAGGGCGACGTCGTCGAGGCGCTCCGCGACGAGGGCCTCGACGCCGTCCAGGCGACCGTCTCCCGCGACATCGCCCAACTCGGGCTCGTCAAGGTGCGCGGCGAGAGCGGCCGACTCGTGTACGCCCATCCGGGCGCGGCCGACCTCGACCGGCTCGGCGAGCTGACGACGGCGCTGCGGCGCTGGGTCGTTGCGCTCGAGCCGGCGGCCGGCATCGTCGTGCTGCGGACGCCGCCCGCCTGCGCCAACGCGGTCGCGATCGCGTTCGACGACGCCGCGCTCCCCGAGATCGCGGGCTGCATCGCCGGCGACGACACGATCTTCGTGGCGCCGCGCGAGGGCACGACAGCCGCCGAGCTGGCCGAGCAGCTGCGCCATCACCTGGACGGGGAGACTTGATGACTACTGCCATGATCCCGCGCTCGGGGCGCGATCTGGCGTGTCTGGCGCTCCCGCCCCGCCTGATCGGCCTGACGGCCGTTCAGCCGGGTCGTCCGCTTCGCGTGCTCAGTCCGTCACCGATGCCACCAGCATCGGCGACGGCCTGATCCCGCGCCATGCCAGCCCGCGCCCCGAGACGGACGTTCTCATGGCAGCAGCCATCTGATGTCTCTGCCTGCCGCGCTCGCGCTCGACCTGCACGGACGCTCGCTCACCCGCGTCCGAGACTGGACGGCGGCGGAGCTCGAGGCGGCGCTCGACCTGGCCGACGAGCTCAAGGAGAAGCAGCGCGCGCGGGAGCCGCACCGGCTGCTCGAGGGCCGCACGCTCGGCCTTCTCTTCCGCAAGCACTCGACGCGGACCCGCGTCTCGCTCGAGGTCGCGGCCGCCCATCTCGGCGCGACGGCGCTCTACCTCCCGGGCGATCAGCTCCAGCTGGCGCGGGGCGAGTCGATCGAGGACACGGCGCGCGTGCTCTCGCGCTACCTCGACGCGCTCGCGATCCGCACCCACGAGCACGCCGAGGTGGAGACGTTCGCCGCGGTCTCGGGCATCCCGGTCGTCAACGCGCTCACCGACGAGGCGCATCCGTTGCAGGCGCTCGCCGACCTGCAGACGATCCGCGAGCGCTTCGGAACGCTCGAGGGCGTGCGCGTCGCCTGGGTCGGGGACGGCAACAACGTTTGCGTCTCGCTGGCGGAGGCGTGTGCGCTGCTCGGTGCCGAGCTCACCTGCGCCGCCCCGTCGGGCTACGAGCCGCCCGATCCCTCGATCCGGATCGTGCGCGATCCGCGCGAGGCGGCCGCGGGCGCGCAGGTGCTCGTCACGGACGTCTGGGTGAGCATGGGCCAGGAGAGCGAGCGCGAGCAGCGCGTCACCGACCTCGCGGGCTACTCACTCGACGCCGACCTGCTCGCGCTCGCCGATCGTGACGCGATCGTCCTCCACTGCCTCCCGGCCCATCCCGGCGAGGAGATCGCCGGCGACGTCCTCTACGGCCCGCGCAGCGCGGTCTGGGACGAGGCGGAGAACCGGCTGCACACGGCCAAGGCCCTGCTCGCGCTCATTGTCGGCGGCGTGCCAGCCTACGCGCCGCAAGGCTGACCGGCAGCCAGGCGAGCTCACGGCCGATCAGATGCGGCGGGCGCGTCCGCGTCGGCGTGGCGACCGCGAGTCGTACGTCGGGGTCGAGGGCGGCCTGGACGAGCAGGCGGGCGCGGCGCGCGTGCCAGGAGGAGGTGACGAGCACGACCTCGTCCGCGCCGATGTGCCGGGCCGCAGCCGCGACGGCGCGCGCGTTGCCGGCCGTCGTGCGCGCGTCTCCGTCGGCGACGAGCCGCACGTCCGGCCCTTGCCAGGCGGCCCGCATCAGCTCCGCCTCGGCCGGACGGTGGCGGCGGCGCGACCAGCCGGAGAGGAGCACGAGGTCCGCTCCCTCGGCAGGACGCTCGGCGGCCTTCAGACGGGCGGCACAGATCGGGTGCAGGCCGTCGTGGCGGCCGGTCGAGTACCCGAGGACGGCGACGAGGCGGGTCAACGCCGCCAGAAACGCCGTGCGGTGAGCAGCGTTCCGATCACCGTGACGACGAGCAGGAACGCCTTCTTGCCCTTCAGCTTCGACTCGCCGCTCGCCCGCTCGCGCATGTCGACGGGCACTTCCTCGACGCGCAGCCCCTCGTCATGCAGGCGCAGCACCGCTTCCACCTCCGGCGCGCCGCTCTCGTACGGCCGCGAGAGCGCGGGCAGCGCCTTCGCCGAGGCGGCGTAGAGGCCGCTCGTCGCGTCGTTGAAAGGGCGTCCGAGCGCGACCCGCATCGAGCGGCGCAGCAGTCCTGTGCCGAGCTTCCGGATCCCCTCCGGCTCGTAGCGGTAGGGCTCGTAGCCCGGGCCGCTGACGAAGCGGGAGCCGACGGCGACGTCGGTGCTGCCCGACTGGACGAGCTCGAGCAGCCGGCGCAGCTCGCCGGCCGGATGCTGGCCGTCGGCGTCGACGCGCCCGCAGAACGCGTAGCCGTGCTCGAGCGCCCACGTGTAGCCGGCGGCGATTCCCGCCCGCAGGCCGCGGTTCTCCCCGAACGACAGCACCTCGGCGCCGTGCTCGCGCGCCACGGCCGCCGTGCGGTCGGTGGAGCCGTCGTCGACGACGAGCACATCCGTGTCAGGAAGCTCGCGGCGGAGCTCGTCGAGCACGGCGGGCAGATTCTGCTCCTCGTTCCAGGCCGGGATGAAGACGAGCGTGTCGCTCATTGGCCCAGGGTAACGCGGCGCGACGGCGAATCGCTGTCGGCGAGCACCGATATCGTCCCGCAGACCCGCGACCAGGAGGAGAACGTGAACGAACGCTCGACGTCCTACGAGTACGCCGAGGCAGGAGCACCGGCACACGCGATCAGCACGACGCGCCTGTTCGGCCAGGTGATGTTCCTCGTCGCCGTGGCGATCGGCCTGCTCGCCCTGGGCGCGTATCTGGGACAGGACCTCTCCCGCGGCGCCGCGATGGCGTGCAGCTTCGGCGGACTCGGCATGCTGCTCGCGCAGTCGTTCGGAGGCGAGCGCTTTCGCGTCGGCGCCTTCGCGATCGGCTGGCTCTACGGGCTGTCGGCGCTGATCGGGCTCGGCCTCGGGCCTGCGATCAGCAGCTACATCGAGTTCGATCCGGGTGCGGTCGCCCAGGCCGCCGGCGGCACCGCTCTGATCGTCGTCGGGATGGCCGCGGTCGGGCTCCTGCTCTCGAAGGACGTCTCGCCGTGGATGAAGCCGCTCTCGATCATCGTCCTGATCGCGGTCGCGATCAGCATCGGCTCGTTGGTCTTCGGCGGCGTCGGCTCGCTGAGCCCGATCCTGAGCCTCCTGATCCTCGCCGTCTCGGCGCTCCTGATCATGGTCGACTTCAACTACCTGCGAAAGCACGGCACCGAAGCCGACACGGTCTGGCTCGCGACCGGGATCTTCGTCTCGATCGTCAACATCTTCGTCTCCCTGCTCAGCCTGCTCAGCGACAACTAGACGATCGTCTTCAGGGCCGGATAGAGCTGCCGGTAGCGGGCGTAGCCGTCCTCGTAGACGGCCTGCCACCGGCTGTCGGGCTCGACCCGGTCGCGCACGCGCACCGTCGCCGCGACGGCCTCGTGCGCGTCGGCGAAGACACCCTCGCGGACGCCGCCGAGGAGGGCCGCACCGTAGGCCGCGCCCTCCTCGGCCTCCGTGCGCTCGAGCGGGAGGCCGAGGACGGAAGCGACGATCGTCAGCCAGAGCTCGCTGCGGGCGCCGCCGCCCGAGACGCGCGCGACCTCCGCCTCGACCCCGACCGCACGCAGCAGCTCGAGCGAGTCGCGGAGGCCGTAGGCGACGCCTTCGAGGACGGCGCGGACGAGCGCGCCGCGGTCGTGCCGCTGCTGCAGCCCGACGAAGGCGCCGCGGGCCTCCGGATCGGCGTGGGGCGTGCGCTCGCCCTGGAGGTAGGGCTGGAAGAGCAGGCCCTCCGTGCCCGCGGGCCACGTGGCCGCTTCGGCCAGGAGGTCGTCGTAGGGCGAGCCGCCGAGCGCCTGCCGCAGCCATTGCAGCGCGCCGGCCGCGGAGAGCATCACGCCCATCGCGTGCCAGGTCTCCGGGACGGCGTGGCAGAAGGTGTGCAAGCGCGCCTGTGGCTCCGGCCGGTACGCGTCGAGCGCCGCGAAGACGACGCCCGAGGTGCCGAGCACGACCGACAGCGGGCCGGGCGAGTCGATCCCGACGCCGAGCGCGCCTGCGGCCTGGTCGCCGGCGCCCGCGATCTCGGTCGACTCGTATGCGGGCGGCAGCCATTCGCGCGGGAGCTCCAGCCCGGTGAGCACCTCGTCGCTCCAGCGCCGGTTGGCGACGTCGAAGAGGAGCGTCCCCGAGGCGTCGGCGACGTCGATCGCGTGCTCGCCCGTGCGCCGGAAGCGGACGTAGTCCTTGGGCAGCAGGACGTGCCTGATCCGCGCGAACGTCTCCGGCTCGTGCGCGCGCAGCCAGAGCAGCTTCGGGGCGGTGAAGCCGGTCAAGGCGCGGTTGCCGGTCAGCTGGATCAGGCGCTCGAGCCCGATCCGCGCCTCGATCTCGGCGCATTCGGCCGCGGTGCGCTGGTCGTTCCAGAGGATCGCCGGCCGGAGCACTTCTCCCGCCTCGTCGAGGACGACGAGCCCGTGCATCTGGCCGCTGTAGCCGATCGACGTGGGCTCGACGCCGAGGTCGGCGAGCGCGGCGTCGGCGGCGCGGGCCCAGTCACCTGGATCCTGCTCGGCCCAGCCGGGCTGGGGCGTCGAGAGCGGGTACTCGCGCTCGGCGCGGCCGAGGATCTCGCCGGTGGCGGAGAGCGCGATCGCCTTGACGCCGCTCGTGCCGACGTCGATCCCGACGAGGGCCGTCACGCAGGCAGCTGCGTCAGCTCGACAAGGTTCCCGAACGGGTCACGGCACATGAAGCGCGGGCGCCCGACGATCTCGGTCGGCGTGCGCGTCTCGATCCCCGCGGCCTCGATCCTCGCGCGCAGCTCGTCGAGCCCGGCGTCGACGGCGATGCAGAAATGGGCGCTCGGCGGCGGCTCCTCGCCGGTCTGCATCAGATGCAGCTCGAGATCGCCGCCGAGGCTGAACCAGACGAGCGCGTTCGGATCGAGCTTCGGCGGCACGGGCTTCTCCTCGAGGCCGAGCAGGCCGCCGTAGAACGCGCGGCCCTCGTCGGCGCCGTCGGCCGCGATCGCGACCGAGACGTGCTGGAGCCTCACGCGCCCATCGCCGCGTAGACGAGCTCGTAGGCCCGCACCGCGTCCTTCTCGTGCTGCGCGGCGCGCAGCTCCGCGTCGTCGATGCGCGACGCGATGCCGTCGATGAAGCGCCACTGGAGCACGCTCCGCTTGACCGCACCGACCGCATCCTCCGTGTAGGGGTAGAGGTCGAACCCGAGCCGCTCGCCGTTGTCGCCGTACCCGGCGCGGCGCAGCTCGACCGCGAGCTCCATCGTCTCCATGAAGCGGATCGTCCCGACCATGTTGTCGTCGTCGAAGGTGCCCCAGCCGTCGTTCGCATGCTGGTGGCCGAGCAGGCCCTCGCCGGCGAGCATCGCCGCGTTCTCCGCCAGCGACTCGCCGTTCATCAGCAGGTGCTGCCAGTCCATGTTGACGGCGACGTTGTCGATCCCCTGCCGGCGGAGCGAGTGGATCACGTGCAGCGTCATCCCGATGTTGCGCATCAGGATCTTCATTGCCGGCTCCGAGTTCTTGTGCTCGAGAAAGACGGTGACGCCGCGCTCCTTCGCGTGCTGCGCCGCCTGGCCGACGCCGTCGACGAAGCGCGCCCACGACTCCTTGTACGGCGTCTGGAACGGGTAGTTGTAGCCCTCGATCCCGGGCCAGATGATCATCTGCGCGCCGGTGTCGCCCGCGAGGTCGATCGCCTCGCGCGTCAGCCGGAGTGCCTCCTCGCGCGTCGCGTCGTCCGGTGAGACGAAGCCGCCCTTCTTGAAACGCGTGTCGAGGTGGAGGCCGCTCGCGACGCAGTAGATCCCGTGGCCGTCGAGCGCCTCGCGCACGTCGTCGAGGTTGTCCGGCGAGAGCTCCTGCGGGTAGTGGAACTCGTAGTCGTCGATCAGGTCGCCGAGCCCCTCGACCGCGGTGCGCACCTTCTGCACCGTCGTCTGGCCGGAGAGCTCTGGCTTGTAGCCGGCCGGGTTGAAGCGGGTCGCCATGTTGCCGAACGCCCAGATTCCGAGTGACGTCTTCATGCACTTCCTTTCCGCACCCACGCTGCGGTGTTCGGGGGGAGAGTCGTCGTGATGCCCGGCTCGCTTGCCAGCACGAGCTCGCCGTCCGGCAGCTCGAGCTCGCCCGCGTCGACGTTGACGAGGCACGTCAGGTCGCCGCGGTCGAAGATCATCGCCCCCGGCGGGCTCTCGCGCCACGCGAACTCCTCGTGCCGCGGCCGCAGCCGGAGCGCGGAGCGGAAGAGCGAGAGCGTCGAGTCCGGGTCGCGCTCCTGCGCTTCGACGCTCAGCGGCCCCCAGTCCTGCGGCATCGGCAGCCACGGCTCGCCGTCGGTGAAGCCGAAGGTCGGCGGCTCGGTCGTCCACGGCAGCGGCACGCGGCAGCCGTCGCGACCCTTCCTGGCGCCGTGAGTGTGGTGGAAGATCGGGTCCTCGCGCGCTTCGTCGGGAACGTCGACCTCCTCGAGGCCGAGCTCCTGGCCCTCGTACGTGAACGCCGCGCCGGGCAGGCCGAAGAGGAGGAGCGCGGCGGCGCGGGCGCGCCGTCGCCCGAGCTCGCCGCCGCCGTAGCGGGTCGGCAGCCGCGTCACGTCGTGGTTCTCGAAGACCCAGGTCGCGGGCGCGCCGGCGGCGCCGAGCGTCGTCAGCACCCGGTCGATCGTCGCGCGCATCCGCTCGGCGTTCCACTCCTCGTGCAGGAGCGTGAAGTCGAAGGACAGGTGCAGCTGGTCGGGCGCGACGTAGCTCGCGATCGTGTCCTGGTTCTCGACCGTGATCTCGCTGACATACATCCGGTCGCCGGGATACTCGTCGGCGATCCGGCGCCAGCGGCGGTAGAGCGGGTGCAGCTCGGGCTGCATCAGGGCGGAGAGCCAGTCGCCGAACGGCGGGCGCGGCGTCGGCTCGACCATCTCCGGCAGGTTCTGCGCCTTGAAGAGCGCGTGCGCGACGTCGATCCGGAAGCCGTCGACCCCTCGATCGAGCCAGAAGCGAAGGATCTCGTCGAAGCTGTCCTGCACGGCCTCGTGATGCCAGTCGAGATCGGGTTGCTCGGGCGCGAAGAAGTGAAGGTAGTACTCGCCCGTCTGCTCGTCGAGCGTCCACGCGCTGCCGCCGAAGGCCGACGTCCAGCCGTTCGGGGGGCCGCCGTTTCGGCCGGGCCGGAACATGTAGCGCTTCCGGTCGGGGTGGGACGGGTCGGCGATCGCGTTCCGGAACCACCGATGCTGGTCGGAGGTGTGGTTCGGGACGATGTCGATCGTCACCTTGATCCCGCGCTCGTGCGCGTCGGCCACGAGCTCGTCGAAGTCGGCGAGCGTGCCGAAGAGCGGGTCGACGTCGACGTAGTCGGCGACGTCGTAGCCGTGATCGGCCTGCGGCGAGGGGTAGAACGGCGTCAGCCAGAGCGCATCGACGCCGAGCTCCTGGAAGTACGGCAGGCGGGAGCGGATCCCAGGCAGGTCGCCGACACCGTCGCCGTTCGAGTCCTGGAAGCTCCGGACGTAGATCTGGTAAAAGGCGGCACTCCGCCACCACGGTTGCGTCATACGATCGGATCATGATTACCGGAGACGAGCAGCGTCAGGCGCAGGTGTACGCGGCGGAGCAGCTCGCCGCCGCCGGGATCGCCTTGACGGAGGCCGAGCGCGACGCGATCGAGGTCGCCGACTTCGGGCTCTCACGGCTCCGCGAGCAGGGTCTGATCGTGCTCGTGTACGTCAACACCGACCGCTACTGCGCCAAGGAGCTCGTGCTCTACCCGGGCCAGGCGTGCCCCGAGCACCGGCATCCGCCCTTCGACGGCAACCCGGGCAAGGAAGAGACGTTCCGCTGCCGCCGCGGGCTCGTCTACCTGCAGGTCGACGGGACCGAGATCGTGCTCAAGCCCGGCGACCAGCACACGATCCCGCCGGACACGCTGCACTCGTTCCGGGCCGGCCCGGAGGGCGCAGTCGTCTCCGAGTTCTCCTCGACGAGCCGCGACGACCTCGACGTCTTCACCGACCCCAATGTGCGGCGGGAGACCGTCGTTGGCTGACTTCCCACACGTCCATCGCGACAGCGTCCGCTTCCGGGACTGCGACGCGATGGGGCACGTCAACAACGCCGTCTACTCGACGTACCTCGAGGAGGCGCGGATCGGCGTCCTCGGAGACCTCGTCGACTTCATCCTCGCTCGCGTCGAGATCGACTTCCGGTCGGAGCTGCGAATGGGCGAGGAGGTCGAGGTGCGCACCCGCTGTTCGCGGGTCGGGACGAAGAGCTTCGACCTCGAGCACGTGATCGCGGCCGACGGTCGCGTCGTCGCAGAGGCGAAGAGCGTCCTCGTCTCCTACGACTACGAGCGCGGCGAGAGCATCCCGGTGCCGGGCGAGCTACGCGCGCGCCTGCAGGGCTAGATCCGTCTCCTCGACGTGCCGGTTGTGGCAGCGGCCGTCCTCGAGCTTCTGCTTCACCAGCGACGGCTTCACCTTCATCGACGCGGGCAGCTCGGCATCGGCGAAGCGGGGGAGCACGAGGCCGCCGAACGCGCTCGCGGCGACCGCCAGCCCGGCCAGGAAGGCGGCGAAGCGTCGACCCGAGGGACGCGGACTCACACGTCTACGGTAGCGCGCCTGGCGTCCTCCGGGCCACCTCGACAGTGACGAGCCGGGGGCCGCGGCTGTCGATCAGCTCCAGATCGAGCTCGTCGCCGACCTTCCTCTGCGCGATCAGCTTGGTCAGCGCGCTCGCGTTCCGGATCGGGACGTCGTCGGCGGCGATGATCACGTCACCGACCGCCAGATCCGCCTTGTCGCCCGGTCCACCGGGGTAGACGACCGTCACCGCCGCGCCGCGGGTCGAGGAGTCGAGCCCGAGCTGGACGGCGGCCGACTCCGAGTCGACCGAGCTGAAGGCGATCCCGAGCCAGGCATCCGTCGCCGGCGGTGCGTCGCTGATCTGGGCGATCACGGGCAGCGCCTCGTCGATCGCGATCGCGAAGCCGATGTTCTCGGTGTCGGCATTCCGGATCCCGGCCGTGTTGATCCCGACGAGCCGTCCCGACCGGTCGACGAGCGGCCCGCCGGAGTTGCCCGGGTTGATCGCCGCGTCGGTCTGGAGGAGGCCGGTCAGGTCGCCGTTCGGGCCCTCGATCGTGCGATCGAGGCCGGAGACGATCCCGGACGTGACGGTGGGGCCGCCGAGGCCGGCCGGGAAGCCGATCGCGATCACGACGTCGCCGAGGCGCAGCGCCGAGGAGCGCGCCAGCTCGACCGGCACGAGGTCGTTCGCCTCGACGCGGATCACCGCGAGATCGCGCTCGGGCGCCGTCCCGATCACGGTGCCTTCGAGCGGCTTCGTATGCACGTCGTCGTTGAAGAAGATCGAGATCCCCGTCGAGCCCTCGACGACATGGTTGTTGGTCAGGATCAGCCCGTCGCGCTGGAGGACGACGCCCGACGCCTCGCCTTCGCCGCCGCCGAACGACTTCGTCTGGACGTTGACGACGGAGGGGAGGACGCGCCGGACGGCGTCGGCGAGCGAGCCGGCGCGGTCGGGAGCGGGCGCGGTCTCAGCCGGCGTCGACTCGCGGACGGTGACCGTCTGGGTTGCGGTCGTCGCGGGTGTCGACTCCTCGTCGCCACCGCTGCAGCCGGCGAGGAGCGCCGCTGCGGCGAGGGGGGCGAGGAGCTTCACGGCAGCCTCGGGAAGGTGACGACGGCGACCGCCGCGGCGGCGAGCAGCAGCACGAGGCCGCCGGCCAGGAACGCGAACGTCACCTCCTGCTTCCGCTCCACCTTGCTCACGAGTGACCCCATCTTGTCGTATGCCTCACGCAGGTCGCCGACGCTCTCGGCCTCGTAGAAGCGGCCGCCGGTCGAGGTCGCGATCTGCCGCAGCGTCGCCGGGTCGGGCGGGACGGGGATGATCCGCGTGCCACCGAAGCGGTTGAACTCGACGATCCCCTCGGGCGTGCCGAGCGCGATCGTGTAGACGGGGATCTTGAACGACTTCGCGCGGGCGGCCCCCTCCTGCGGGAGGAGGATCCCCTCGGTCTGCGAGCCGTCCGAGAGCAGCAGGATCGCTGCCGGGCGAGCGACCCCGCGTGTCCCCGCGTCGGCGGCGCGCGCCACCTCGACCCCGCGCGCGATCGCGTCCCCGATCGCCGTTCCGCGCTGCGGATAGAGGTAGTCGATCGCGTCGACCGCGAGCTGCCGGTCGTCGGTCGCCGGCGCGGCGACCTCGGCCGTCTCGGAGAAGGCGACGACGCCGACCTTGAAGCGCTTCGGCAGGTCCTTCAGGAATTCACGGACGACCCGCTGCGCCGCTTCGAGCCGCGTCGGCTCGACGTCCTCGGCCTGCATCGAGCCGGAGACGTCGATCACGAGCACGATCGTCGCCTCCTCCCGGTCGGCGAGCCGCATCATGCTCGGCCGAGCGAACCCGACGAGCAGCGTCGCGAGCGCGAGCAGGAAGAGCGCCAGGCCGGCGTGGCGGCGCCACGAGCGCGTGTTGTCGACGACGCTCGCGAGCACGTCGAGGTTCGTGTAGCGGACGGCGAACTTGCTTGGACGGCGCTCGAGCCGCCGGTAGGCGAGCACGAGCAACGGCAGGAGCAGCAGGCCGACGAGGAGCAGCGGGGTCGCGAAGCTCAGCTCGGTCCCCTGACGCAGATCGCGTGGATCTGCAGCTCGACCCGGACGCCCTCCGGACGCGTGATTCCGGAGGTGACGCGGACGAGGATGCGGCCGCCCGCGCGCCGCGGACTCGCCCGAACCGAGCCGAGCGCGCTCAACGCGAGCGGCTTGTTGCGCCGGAAGGCGATCGCGGTCGAGTAGGCGAGCAGCCGCTCGCCCGACAGGCAGGCGTAGGTCGCACGCTCGCTCGGCGCGTCTTTGAGGCGGATGTTCTTGACGCGGCGGATCGTCGGCTCGACGACCGGCGCCGCCGCCATCAGCTTCCGCTTCGGCTCGTACGACGTGCGCGAGCGCCCGCCGCCGCCGCCGGCGGGGATGCACCCGAGCAGCGGCCGGAAGCTCGCGAGCGAGCGGGTCGTGCGGGCGACGAAGACGGCCGAGCGGCTCGTCGTGATGCCCGGGCCGACCGGCCCGCCCAGGGTGCCGAGGAACGAGAGCTCGAGCGGGCCGGCGCGGTCGGCGTCGAGGCCGCCGATCACCTGGCCGCGCCCGGGACAGGAGAGCTGGTAGTAGGTCGGGGTGCCGCCGCCGGGCACCTGCACCCACGGGCCCTTGACCGGGATGCAGACGATCAGGCCGTCGCATTCGTCCGGCCTGCGCGTCCGCCGGCGCGAACGCAAAGAGCGCGAGCGCGAGGACGAGCACGTACCAGCGGTCTCTGGCGCGCCGGTCGCGCCGCGGAGGCGCGTGGGACAGTACGGAGGTACGGCCCGCGAGCTGGAGCGGCGCGAGCGGCGCGAGGCGGCGCCGGAGGCCGGCTCCGCCGGCCGGGAGGCGCTGCCGGCCAGTGATCGCTGGGCGCTTCACGGCAGCCGCCCGAAGAGGAAGGCCGAGACGGCGCCGGCGGCCAGGAGCAGGAAGGCGCCGCCGGCGGCGAAGCCGGCCGTGATCTCGCGCTCCTTCTTGACGCTGCCGATCCGCGAGCCGAGCTCCTCGTAGACCGCGTTCAGCTGTGCCGCATCCGGCGCGGCGTAGAAGCGACCGCCGGTCACCTGCGAGACCTTCCGCAGCGTCGGCGGATCGGGCGGCACCGTGACCCGCTGCGTGAAGCCGTTGTCGTCGACCACCTCGACCACCCCCTGGTCGGTTCCGAACGCGACTGTGTAGACCGGGATCTTCAGCTTCTTCGCCCGCGCCGCTGCGGCCTGCGGCTCGAGCACGCCCTGCGTCTGGGCGCCGTCGGAGAGGACGAGGATCGACGCCGGCGGCTTCTTCCCCTCCTCGGCCGGGACGCGCTGGGCGACCTGGATCGCGCGCGCGATCCCCTCGCCGAGGGCCGTGCCGTCGCCGGTACGCAGGTTCCGGAGCGCCGCCTGGGCCGCCTCGCGGTTCGCCGTCGCCGGCAGCACGGTCTGCGCGCTCTGCGCGAACGAGACCATGCCGACGCGGTAGCCCTCCGGCAGCTTGGCGAGGAAGCGGCGGACGGCCTGCTGCGCGACCGCGAGCCGGCTCGGCGGCACGTCGGTCGCGACCATCGAGCGGGACGTGTCCATCGCGAGCACGACCGTCGCCTGCTCCTGCCGGACCGAGATCGTCGCGTGCGGCCGCGCGAGGCCGGTCGCGAGGGCGGCCAGCGCGAGGAGCGCCAGTGCGGGCGGGAGATGCCGGAGCCGGCCGGGGCTGCGGCCGACGAGGTTCGGCACGAGCGCGGGCGTCGCGAACGCGGCCGCCTGCCGGTGCCGGCGCCGCTCGAGCAGGATGTAGCCGCCGATCGCGAGCGGAACCGCGAGCAGGGCAAGCAACGCCAGCGGCCACTGAAAGCTCACGGTGTGCTCCTCGCCCCGGCCGCGACAGCGGCCGCTTTAGGGGTCTTCGCGCGGTGGGGGATCTGCTCCTGCAGATCCCCCACCTTGCGCCGATTGAGCAAGCTCAACGTCGGCCTCCGCGGCGGCGCAGGTGGAGGGCGAGCGGGCGCAGCCAGTCGCCCTCGGTCGAGAGGATGACGTGGCCGACGCCGAGCGAGGAGAGCTCGTGCGCGATCTCGAGCCGCTCCGCTGCCGCCGCCGCGGCGAAGCGCTCGCGCAGCTTCGCGTTCGCGGTGTCCACGCGCAGCTGGCGCCCGGTCTCGGGATCGACGAGCCGCAGCTCGCCGACGTTCGGAAGTGTCTCCTCCCGCGGGTCGCGGATCTCGACCGCGAGCACGTCGTGGCCGCCCGCGAGCTGCAGCAGCGGTGGGCGCCAGTCGCGCGGGCCGCGGAAGTCCGAGACGATCGCGACGAGCGAGCGCTGCTGCGCCAGCCGCCCGACGAGCGCGAGCGCGGCGCCGAGCGAGGTGGCGCCGCCTCCTTCGAGCACCGGCTCCCGCCGCAGCGAGAGCAGCAGCCCGAGCATGCCGGCGCGTCCGGCCCGCGGCGGGATCGCCTGCGACCGCTCGTCCCCGAACGCGACGAGGCCGAGCCGGTTGCCGCGGCGGCTCGCGAGGTGGCCGAGCGCGAGCGCGACGCCCTCGGCCACGTCGGCCTTCCGCCGCTCTGCCGTCCCGAACGACATCGACGCCGAGACGTCGAGCGCCAGCCAGGTCACGAGGACGCGCTCGGCGAGGTCGACGCGCACGTGCGTCTCGCCGGTCCGCGCGGTCACGTTCCACTCGATCCGGCGGACGTCGTCGCCCGGCACGTAGGGGCGGACCTGCGCCAGCTCGCTGCCCTGGCCGAGCACCGACGAGCGGTGGTCGCCGGCCAGCATTCCCTCGATCCGGCGCCCGATCGTCAGGTCGAGCGCCCGGAGCAGCGTCTCCGGCAGCGGCCCCGGCCCCGGCCGGTCGGGCGAGCGGGGGTGCGCCTCCGGAGCAACAGTCAAGCGGCCGTCTCCCGCCTCCCGACCTCGAGCTCGGGCGCCGTCACCTTCTCGAGCACGGCGTCGAGGATCCGGTCCGCATCGACCTGCTCCGCGAGCGCCTGATAGCTGAGCACGAGCCGGTGCCGGAGCGCGTCCTTGGCGAGCGAGTCGACATCCTGCGCGACGACGTAGTCGCGGCCGCGCAGGAAGGCGAGCGCCCGGGCCGACTGGACGAGGCTGATCGGACCGCGCGGGCTCGCGCCGAAGGAGACGAACGGCGCCAGGTCGGCGAGCCCGTAGGCGCCCGGGTCGCGCGTCGCGGTCGCGAGCTGGACCGTGTAGCTGATGATCCCCGGATCGACGTAGATCGCGGCGGCGGCGTCCTGCAGCTCGCGCAGGCGCTCCAGCTCGAGGACGCGCCGGAGCTCGGGCGCTGCGACGAGCGAGCGCTGGACGACCGTCAGCTCCTCGTCGTGCTCGGGGTAGCCGACCAGGATCTTCAGCATGAAGCGGTCGACCTGCGCCTCGGGCAGCGGGTAGGTGCCTTCGGACTCGATCGGGTTCTGCGTCGCCATCACGAGGAACGGCGACGGGACCGCGTGCGTCTCGTGGCCGATCGTCACCTGCCGCTCCTGCATCACCTCGAGCAGTGCCGACTGCACCTTCGCCGGGGCGCGGTTGATCTCGTCCGCGAGCAGGAAGTTGCAGAAGACGGGGCCGAGCTCGGTGTCGAAGTCGGCCGAGCTGGGGCGGAAGACCCGCGTCCCGACGAGGTCGGAGGGGACGAGGTCGGGCGTGAACTGGATCCGCTGGAAGCTGCCGCCGAGCACCTGCGCGGTCGTCTTGATCGTCAGCGTCTTCGCCAGGCCAGGGACACCTTCGATCAGGAGATGGCCGCCCGCGAGCAGGCAGACGAGGACACGCTCGAGCATCGCGTCCTGCCCGGCGATCACGCGCTTGATCTCGAACAGCGCCTGCTCGAGCAGCTCCCGCTGCTCCTCTACGGTCGACTCGCTCACGGCACGCTCCTTGCTCGCGGTTACGTGTTGCAAGTCAAGCAACCGCGCGATAAAGCGCGGATAAAAGCGCCGAGTACGATGGGTTAAGGATGCGCGTGCTTGTCGTCGAGGACGAGCAGGACCTGGCCGACGCGATTGCCGCCGGCCTCCGCCGCGAGGGGTACGCCGTCGATCTCGCCCACGCGGGCGACGAGGCGCTCCTGAAGGCGCGCGTCTATCCCTACGACCTGATCTGTCTCGACCTCAACCTGCCGGAGCTCGGCGGACGGGAGGTCTGCCGCGCGATCCGCGCCGAGCCGCGCGCCGACGGTGCGCCACAGCCGCGGATCCTGATGCTGACCGCCCGCGGCGGTGTCGACGACCGGATCGCGGGGCTCGACGACGGCGCCGACGACTATCTCGTCAAGCCGTTCGAGCTGGGCGAGCTCGCCGCGCGGGCGCGGGCGCTGCTGCGGCGGAACGGCGACGGCGGCCCTGCGCCGCTCCGCGTCGGCTCGCTCGAGCTCGACCCGGCGCGGCACGAGGCGACGCAGGACGGCGAGCCGCTGGCGCTGACGCCGAAGGAGTTCGCATTGCTGCGCTACTTCATGACCCGGCCGGGCGAGGCGCTCTCCGAGTTCGACCTGCTCACCCACGTCTGGGACGAGAACGCAAACCCGCTGACGCGGACCGTGCGCGTGACCGTGATGACGCTCCGGCGCAAGCTCGCCGGGAGCCCGATCGAGACCGTTCAGGGCGCGGGCTACCGGCTGAGGGAGGACGCGTGAGGGCATTCATGCGGTCGATTCGCGTTCGGCTGACGCTCCTCTACTCAGGCGTCCTCTTCGGCGTCGCCGCGCTCCTCGTCGCCGGGCTCTACTTCGGGCTCTCGCTCAGCCTCCGGAACGAGCCCGTCTCGCAGACCGTCGTCGTCGAGCAGGTGCCCGTCAACGACGGCAGCCAGACCGAGGAGCGCACGCTCGTCGACGCGCAGGCGTTCGAGCACCAGGTGAACCAGCGGACGCTGCGCAACCTCCGCACGTTCTCGCTCGGCGCCCTCGCCGCGCTCTTCGTCGCCAGCCTCGCCGTCGGCTGGGTGATCGCCGGCCGGGTGCTCGCGCCGATCGCACACATCACGAGCGTGGCGCGCGAGATCCAGGCGCGCGAGCTCTCGCGCCGGATCGAGCTCGACGGGCCCGACGACGAGCTGAAGCGGCTCGCGGACACGTTCGACTCGATGCTCGCCCGGCTCGATCTCGCCTTCGCGTCGCAGCGGCGCTTCGTCGCCGACGCCTCGCACGAGCTGCGGACGCCGCTCGCGATCATCAAGGCCAACCTCGACCTCGCGCTCACCGACGCCCAGGCCACCGACGAGAGCCGCGCCACGGCGGCGGCGGTGATCAAGCGCGCGATCGATCGGATGGCGCGGCTGACCGACGACCTGCTCGCGCTGGCCCGTCTCGACGCGCCCGCGTCGGGCCGCGAGCCCGTTCCGCTCGCGGCGCTGCTCGAGGACGCGCGCGAGGAGTTCGCGGCGGCCGCGGCCGCTCGCGACGTGTCGCTGGAAACTGCCGTCGTTCCCGGACGGATCGTCCAGGGCGACCGGGACGTGCTCAAGCGGGCGATCACGAACCTGCTCGACAACGCCGTCCGCGTCGCGCCGGAGGGATCGAGCGTCCGCCTCTCGCACGGCGAGCTCGACGGCTGGGCGTGGCTCGCCGTCGCAGACGACGGCCCCGGCATCGCCCCCGAGCATCGGGAGTGGATCTTCGACCGCTTCTGGCGCGCCGACGACGCGCGCGCGCGTCCGGGAGGCGGGAGCGGGCTCGGGCTCGCGATCGTGCGCCAGATCGCGGAGGCGCACCGCGGCTCGGTCGATGTCTTCTCCGACCCGGGGGCGGGGGCGACGTTCGTCGTCTGGCTGCCACGCGCGTCCGATCCGGGCGAGGCGC
>CAVYSL010000015.1:0-325571 GCA_963771185.1 uncultured Gaiellaceae bacterium | reverse complement strand
GCTCGCGCCGCTGCCGACGAAATACGCTTCCGGGTCGAATGACGCGCGAGCCACCATTGGGCTTCCAGCCGCCGGCGATCGGCGAGGAGGAGATCGAGGCGGTCGCCGAGACGCTCCGCTCCGGCTGGCTGACGACCGGGCCGAGGGCGGCGCTGCTCGAGGAGCGGATGGCCGAGTACCTGGAGGCGAAGCACGTGCTCGCGGTCGCCTCCGGCACTGCGGCGATGCACCTGGCGCTCGTCGCGCTCGGGATCGAGCCCGGGCGACGAGGTGATCACGACGCCGATCACCTGGCCGGCGACGGCGAACGTGATCGTCCACTCCGGCGCCACCCCGTCTTCGTCGACGTGCGCGAGGGCGACCTCAACATCGACCCGGCGCTGATCGAGGCGGCGGTGACCGAGCGGACGAAGGCGATCATGCCTGTCCACCTGGCCGGACAACCGGCCGATCTGGATCCGATCTGGGCGCTCGGGATCCCCGTGATCGAGGACGCCGCGCATGCGGCCGAGAGCGCCTACCGCGGCCGCAAGCTCGGCGGGCTCTCGGAGGCTACCTGCTTCAGCCTCTACGCGACGAAGAACATCGCGGCGGGCGAGGGCGGGCTCGTCGCGACGAACCGGACGAGGTGGCCGACGCGATCCGCAACCTGCGGCTGATGCGCCGCGGCGACGGCTCGCGCTACGACATCACCGTTCCCGGCTACAAGGCGAACCTCTCGGACGTGCTCGCGGCGATCGCGCTCGTCCAGCTCGACAAGCTTCCGGAGCACACCGCCGCGCGCGAGCGCCAGTTCGCGCTCTACGACGAAGGGCTCGCGGGGCTGGACGGGATCGAGCCGCTCGAGCGCGACCCGCGCGACACGCACGCGCTCCACCTCTACGTCGTCCGGATCGACGCCGAGCGTTCGGGCTCACCCGCGACGAGGTGCAGCGCGCGCTCGCGGCCGAGCGGATCTCGACCTCGATCCACTTCTCCCCGTGCACCGGCTCACCTGGTACCGCGAGCGCTTTCCCGAGCAGCCGTCCCTGCCGGTCGCCGAGCGTGCGGGCGACGAGATCCTCTCGCTGCCGCTCTCGCCCGCCCACTCCGACGACGACATCGCGGACGTGATCGAGGCGCTCGGGCGAATCCGCGCATGAGCCGCCGCTGCGCGTCTCCGCGACGCTGCTCTTCACCGGCCTCGCGGTCGCCTACCTGCTCTGGAAGATCGACGTCCGCGAGACGGCCGACGTGGTGGCGGACGCGAGCCCGTGGTGGTTCCTGCTCGCCGTCGCGATCATGACGCTGACCGTCATCCCGATGGCCGAGCGCTGGCGGCGGCTGCTCGCGTCGCAGGGGATGCGCGAGCGCCTCCCGTGGCTGACCCGCGCCTATCTCGTCTCGTACACGGCCGGTCAGATCCTGCCGACCGCTGTCGGCGGCGACGCGGTCCGGATCCTCGAGACCTCGCGCCGGCATCCGGCTCGGCTCGGCGCGATCTCGGCGATCGTGCTGCTCGAGCGGGCGCTCGGCGGTGCGGCGACCGTCCTGCTCGGCGCGGTCGGATTCCTGCTCGCGATCGGCCACTACGACGTCGGCGCCTACCTCTGGATCGAGGGCGCGTTCGTGCTCGGGACGATCCTGCTCGCCTTTCTCTTCTTCGCGCGCTCGGCGCGGCCGCTGCTCCGGCTGACGATGCCGCTGCTGCGGACGCTCAGGCTCGAACGGCCGGTGCGCGCGGTCTACGACGGCGTCCACGCCTTCCGCGATCGCACCGGCCTGCTGATCGGGCTCTTCCTCTTCACGGTCGCGATCCAGGCCGTGCGGGTGCTTGCGATCTGGGCGACGTCCCGCGCGGTCGGGATCGAGCTCTCGCCGCGGATCTACTACGTGATGGGGCCGCTCTTCTTCCTCGTCCTGCTCGTCCCGTTCACGCTCAACGGCTTCGCCGTGCGCGAGGCGTTCTTCGTCAGCTTCCTCGGGAGCGTCGGCGTCGACGCCGACCAGGCGTTCGCGGCCGGCTTCCTCTTCTTCCTGGTCACGGTCGCAATGGCACTGCCCGGCGGCGCGATCCTGCTCTGGGAAGGGCTGCGCAGGGGGCCGAGTGCGCGGCATGCCTGACGCCAGCGTCGTCGTCGTCACCCACAACGCGCTCCCCTGGATCGAGCGCTGCCTCGAGAGCGTGCGCGGCGAGGAGGTGATCGTCGTCGACAACGGCTCCAGCGACGGCAGCGCCGACGTCGTCCGCGAGCAGCTGCCCGAGGCGCAGGTGATCGAGCAGGAGAATGCCGGCCTCGCCGCGGGTTGGAACCGGGGCATGGAGGCGGCGTCGGGCCGCTACTTCCTGATCCTGAACTCGGACGCGTGGCTCACCGACGGCTCGTTGCGGCGGCTCGTTGCCTTCGCGGACCAGCACCCGGAGCGCGGCGATCGTCGGGCCGCGGCTGCTGAACCCAGACGGCTCGCTGCAGCGGTCGGTGCGGGGCTTCCCGACGCTCTGGCGGCTCGCGACCGAGTACCTCTTCCTGCGCAAGCTCGCGCCGCGCTCGCGGGCGCTGAACGCGTTCTACGCCGGCGGGTTCGACCATCAGGACGTGCGCGAGGCGGAGTTCCTGATGGGCGCTTGCATGCTCGTCCGGCGCGAGGCCGTCGAGCAGGTCGGGCCGCTCGACGAGGCGTTCTTCCTCTTCAGCGAGGAGACGGACTGGGCCTACCGCTTCCGCGAGGCGGGCTGGAAGGTGCTCTTCTTCCCGGACGCCGAGTGCGTGCACGTCGGCGGCGCGTCGCACGGCGGCCGCATGTTCCGCGAGAACGTGCGCGGGCACCTTCGCTTCCTCTCGAAGCACCGTGGCGACGCGTACGCCGAGCGGGCGCGGAAGCTCTTGCGCGCAGCCACGGGCCTGCGCGGCCTGCTCTTCCGCGGCGACCGCGGCCGGATGTACCGCGAG
Source organism: uncultured Gaiellaceae bacterium (assembly GCA_963771185.1). Classification (GTDB taxonomy): domain Bacteria; phylum Actinomycetota; class Thermoleophilia; order Gaiellales; family Gaiellaceae; genus Gaiellasilicea. Next base: position 322,641 of record CAVYSL010000015.1, on the reverse strand, counting down.
ACCGCGGACTGGCTCGCGTCGGCGCGGATGCCGGAGCTGCTCGGCCGATGACGCTCGTCCAGCTCGTGTTCGCCAACGTCGTGCTGCTGCTCCCGGGCGCGCTCGTGAGCCGGGCGCTCGGCCAGCGCAGCATCTCCGCGACGCTCGCCTGGTCGCTTGCGCTCATCTTCGCCGCGCTGGCGGTGACGTTCGCCGTCGGCTCGTCGCTGACGCTGACCCTCGTCCTGCTACTCGCAGGCGGCCTCGTCTCACTCAGGTTCGCGCGCCGCGTCCCGCGGCCGGAACGGATTCCGGGGCGTCGCTGGGTCTTCGCGGCCGGGGCGCTGCTCGGCCTCTTGCTCTGGCACGTCGCCGGGAACATCGGCGGCGACGGGCTCTTCCACCTCGCCCGCGTGCAGAAGCTGGACGCGTTCGGCTCGCTCTCGCTCGACGCCCTCAACGAGTTCGCCGACGGCGGGCTCCATCCCGGCTACGCCTTCCCGCTCTGGCACGGCTTCCTCGCCCTCGTCGCGCGCGTCGGCTTCCTCGATCCTGCCGAGGTCGTGCTGCACGAGGCGACGGTGCTCGCGCCGGTGGCGCTGCTGGTGGCGTACGAAGCCGGCTGGGCGCTCTTCCGGCGCGTCGGCCCGGCCGTGGCGGTGGTCGTCGGGGCTGTAGGCGTGACCGCGCTCGCTCCCGACCACGGCGGCGCGTACACCGCGCTCGGGCTTCCGGCAACGGCGTCGCGTCAGATCCTGCTGCCCGCCGCGCTGGCGCTCGCACTCGCCTACGTCGAGAAGCCGAGCCGCGGCCTGCTCGCATCGGTTGCCGCAGCAGGGCTCGTGCTGGCCGTCGTCCATCCGACCTATGCGATCTTCCTCTGGCTGCCGTTCGCAGGGTTCCTCGTTGTCCGCGCGCTCGTCGAGCGGAGCGAGGCGAGGCGGATCGCGACCGCGCTCGCCGCGCTCGTCGTTCCGGCGGCGGCCTATCTCGCGTGGCTGCTCCCGGTCGTGCGGGACACGCGCTCGCATGCGCCCGGCGGCGAGGAGCTGCAGCGTGCGTTCCGGCAGTACGCCGGCCAGCTCGACGTCTTCTCGGACACGAGCTACCGGCTCGCGCCGGAGGTGTTCGGCCGGGCGGGAGCGATCGCCGTGGCCGCGCTCCTGTTCGTTCCGCTCGCGGGCCTCGCGCTGCGGAGGCGCTGGGCGGCGTACGTCCTCGGCGGGGTTCTCGCCGTGGCTGCGGTGATGCTCGTGCCACAGCTCTTCGTGCTCTTCTCGGATCTGGTCTCGATCTCGCAGTCGCGCCGCGCCGCAGGCTTCTGGCCGCTCGCGTTCGCGTTCGCCGGCGGCTTCGTCGTGCTCGCCGCCTTGCTGCGCGCGCTCGTGCTGCCGGCCGCGCTCGTGGGCGGGATCGCGCTGCAGCTGCTCTACCCGGGCGAGTTCTCCTACCGGCTCGCCGACGGCGGTCCCGCGCTCGTGACCTGGCTCGCAGTCGGCGGCGGGGTCGTCGCGCTGGTGCTCGGACTTGTGTTTCTGAGGCGCAGGTTCCCGCTCGAGCGCCCCGAGCTCGCAGGCTGGGCAGCGGCGTTGTTCGTCCTCCCGATCGGGATTCACGCGGCGGCGAACTGGAGCCCGTCGGACGCGCGTCCGCCGAGTCCGCTCACCGACGGCCTCGTCGATGCGCTGCGCAAGGACGTCCCGCGCGGCGACATCGTCTACTCCGATCCCGAGACGAGCTACGAGATCGCCGCCCGCGTGCCCGTCTACATCGCGGTCGCGCCGCCCGGACACGTCGCCGACACCGAGAAGAACCGGCCCTACGAACGCCGGGACGAGGCGCTGCGCTTCTTCGAATCCGGGGACGCCGAGATTCCGCGGCGCGCCGGCGCCGATTGGCTCGTCGTCGACCGCGAGCAGTCCGACATCACGCCGCAGCTGGACAGCGTCTACCGCGACGGCCGCTTCACGCTCTACGTCGTGCCGTAGCATCGGGCGCGTGAAACTGCTGCTCGTCTCGCTCTACTGGCCTCCGGCGGGCGGCGGCGGCGTCCAGCGGCCGCTCAAGTTCGCTCAGTACCTGCCTGCGCTCGGGATCGAGACGCACGTGCTCGCGCCGGACGACTCGAAGTGGATCCACCAGGACGCGGATCTCCGCCAGCCGACGCAGGCGTGGGTGCACCGGGCCCGCTACATCGGCCCGAAGGGGCGGAAACCGGCCGAGGAGCTGCACGGCAAGGAGGGGCTGGAGCGCGCGCTCGTGCAGGCCAAGCTCGCCTCGCGGCGCCTGCTCGTCCCGGACGAGAACGTGAGCTGGAACCTGACTGCGATCCCGGCCGCGATCAGGATCGCGCGCAAGGAGGGGATCGACGTCGTCGTCACGACCTCACCGCCGAACTCGGTCCACCTCGTCGGAGCGGCGGTGAAGAAGGCGACGGGCGCGAAGTGGGTCGCCGACCTGCGCGACTCGCTCGTAGCGCACCCGCACCGGCGCGCCGAGAGCATGGCCGTGCGCGCGAAGGAGAAGGTCGACGAAGGCGTGGCGTGGCTCGTCGCCCACTCGGCGGATGCGATCACGTGCGTCTCCGACGCGATCGCCGACGAGGCGCGCGGCTTCTCGCCGAAGGGGGAGGTCGTGACGATCTCGAACGGCTGCGACTTCGACGACTTCGCCGGCCTCGACTACACACCCGGGAAGCGCTTCCGGATCACGCACACGGGCAGCTTCTTCGGCAAGCGCGACCCGCGCCCGTTCCTGACCGCGCTCGACGAATCCGGCCTCGACGTCCAGGCACGCTTTCTCGGCGACTTCCGCTCGACCGACCGCGACTGGGCGGCCGAGCGCGGCCTCGGCGACAAGCTCGAGCTGATCCCGTACGCACCGCGCCAGGAGGCGCTCGAGCTGCAGCGCGACTCCGAGGCGCTGCTGCTCCTGATCCCGGACGCGGGCGGCCGCGGCAAGGGCGTCCTCTCCGGCAAGGTCTTCGAGTACCTGGCAGCCGAGCGTCCGATCCTCGCCGTCGTGCCGCCGGACGGCGCCGCCGCCGACCTGATCCGCGAGACGGGCGCCGGCGTCGTCGCGCCGCCCGACGACGTCGAGGCGATCAAGGCCGCGCTGACCGAGCTGCACGAGCGCTTTGCGAACGGTGGGCTGGCCGCGACCGAGATCCCGGAGGAGACGCGCTACCGGCTCTCGCGCCGCGCCCGCGCCGAGGAGCTCGCGGAGCTCGTCCGCTCGCTGCCTTGATCGAGACCGTGAACCGCTCGAGGCCCGGTCCGGTGATCGAGTTCCTCTTCCTCGCCACCGTCTTCACGGTCAGCTTCGCGAAGCTGCAGTGGGAGGTCGCGGGGACGCTCAGCCTCTCCGACGTGCTGACGGCGATCTTCCTCGTCGGCTGGCTGGGGACGAGAGTCGGCACGGGCGACCGCCGGCTCGCCTGGGGCGCCGCCGTGGCCGGGCTCTTCTTCCTCGCGTTTCTCGCCGTCTACCTGATCGGCTTCTTCAACCTCGAGACCGAGCAGTCGCTCGCCCAGTGGGCGAAGGGGATGTTCAAGTTCCTGCTCCACTTCCTCTTCCTCGTCGTCGGGCTCGCGTACCTCGCCCGCCGCAGCGAGCGGTTCTACTGGACGACGCTTGCCGTCTTCATCGCCGGCTTCGTCGCGAACGCCGTCTACGGGATCGTCCAGCTCGGCACCGCCGAGGTGCTCGGGATCAACCTCGACCAGTCGCTGCTCTCGCCGATCACCGGCGGTGCGAGCCAGATCAACATCTACGGCGCGATCGAGGGTGCCAGCGTCTTTCGGCCGAACGCGCTCACCGGCGACCCGAACCACCTCGGGATCGAGCTTGTGATCCCCTTGCTCGTGCTGACGCCGCTCTACTTGCGGCTCGAGCGCGGTCACCGGCTGAAGCTGCCGCTGGCGCTCGTGCTCGGGTTCCTGCTCCTCGTCGAGCTGGCGACGCTGTCGCGCTCCGGGCTGCTCGGGCTCGGCGTCGGGCTGCTCGTGCTCGCAGTGCCCTACCGGCACCGGTGGGCGACACCCGAGTTCCTGCTGCCGCTCGGCGCGGTCGCCTGCGTGCTCGGGATCGTCCTTGCGGCGCGCTGGCAGTTCTTCGAGCAGGTGCTGCGCTCGCGCGTCGACACCTCGGCGAACGGCACGTCGACGCACTTCGACGTCTACGGCTTCATCCCGGACGTGCTCTCGACGCACCCCCTCTTCGGGCTCGGCCTGAACAACTTCTCCGTCTACTACGAGTTCGTCACCGGCCGGACGAACTTCGGCCCGCACTCGTTCTACGTCGCGACCCTGGTCGAGACAGGGCTTATCGGGACAGCCCTCTTCGCCGCCTTCCTCGTCTACCTCTTCCGGAGGCTGGGGCGCCTGCGCGCGATCGGCCGCGCGCTCGGCTCGCCGCGGATCCGGCCGCTCGCGTGGGGGATGACGGCCGCGTTGGTCGGCACCATCGCCGCGAACGCCTTCTACCTGACGATGTCCTTCTACTACTTCTTCGCGTTCGCGCTGCTCGCCCTTGCGGCGCCGATCGTGTTCTCGCGTCGGCTGACGTGAAGGTCGTCGTCCTGACGACCTCGTACCCGCGTGACGAGCGGGACGTGGCCGGCCTCTTCGTCCGCGACGCGGTCGAGGCGGTCCGGGCGCACGGGGTCGACGTCGAGGTCGTCTCCCCGGCCTCGTTCCCGCACTTCGGGATCGCGTACGGGCACGGGATCGCCGGGAACCTGCGTCGGCGGCCGTGGCGGGCGTTGCTGCTGCCGGCGTTCCTGCTCGCCTACGCGCGCGCTGCCCGCCGGGCCGCCCGCGACGCGGACCTCGTGCACGCGCACTGGCTCCCCTCCGGGCTGGCGGCGCTCGCGACCCGGAAGCCGTTCGTCGTCCAGCTGTGGGGCACCGACGTCGAGCTCGCCCGGAAAGCGCCGTGGCTCTTCCGGCCGATTCTGCGTCGGGCGCGGCTTGCGATCGTCGCGTCCGACTACCTGGCGGATTCGGCGCGAGAGCTGGGCGCGCGCGACGTCCGGGTCGTCCCGAGCGGCGTCGAGATCCCGGAGTCCGTCGGCGAGCCGGACGAGCCGCCGCACGTGCTCTTCGTCGGCCGCCTCTCGCCGGAGAAGGGCATCGAGGAGTTCCTGACGGCGACGGAGGGGATGCCGCGCGTGATCGTCGGCGCCGGCCAGGTCGACGTGCCGGAAGCGGTCGGCTTCGTGCCGCGCTCCGAGCTCGGCCCCTACTACGAGCGGGCGGCGGTCGTCTGCGTTCCGTCGCGCCGTGAGGGCTACGGCGTCGTCGCGCGGGAGGCGATGGCGTACGGCCGGCCGGTCGTGGCGACGGCCGTGGGCGGGCTCGTCGACGTGACCGGCGTGCTCGTCCCGCAGGGCGACGTGGCCCGGCTGCGCGAGGTGCTCGAGCAGCTGCTCGGCGACCGCGACTGGCGCGCGCACCTCGGCGCCGCCGCGAGCGAGACCGCACGGGAGCAGCTGGCGCCGGAGGTGGCCGCCGCGGCACTGGTCGGCATCTACGAGGAGGCAGTCGACCGCTGATGGGTCTCCGCGAGCTCGCGCGCAGCCCACTCGTGTATGACGCCGTCCAGGCCGCGGCCGGGTCTCGACAGGTCCGCGGTCGACTTCGACCGCACGCCCGGAGCTTCGCCGGCACGCGTGTGCTCGACGTCGGCGCAGGGACCGGAACCTACGTTGGGGTGGTCCCCGACCCGGCGGAGTACGTCGCCGTCGACCTCGATCCCGACAAACTCGCGCGCCTCGAGGCCAAGTGGCCGCACGTGACGACGATCGTCGGCGACGCCACGCGGCTCGATCTTCCTGAGCGCTCGTTCGACCACGCGCTCTGCACGTTCCTCGTGCACCACCTCGACGACGAGGGGGTGGCGGGTCTGACTGCAGGGCTGCGGCGCGCGGTCCGAGAGACCCTTCTTCTGATCGACCCCCTGCGGGTCGAAGGCCGGCTCCGCAGCCGGTTGCTTTGGTCGATCGACGCCGGCGCGTACCCGCGCAGCGCCGAGGAGCTGCTTGGGGCGCTGGAGCAGGACTTTGTGATCGAGCACGAGGAGCGCTTCGCCGTGCACCACGCCTACGTTCTCTGCGTGGCCAGGCCTCGTCCCGCGCGCTCGTCGCTATCTGCGCTTGCGGAAGACGAAGAGCTTCTGCGTGCCGTAGTCCCCGGCGGCGGGTAGCTGCGCGGCCCAGCGATTGAACTCCGCGTCCGGATCGGCGACGTCTACATCTGCTGGGCTCAAACGGGCGAGAAGGGGCTTGAAGACGCGCGTCGCGACGAAGTATGAGCTCGCGAAGTTCTCGACGCGCTCGAGCTCGAGCTGGGGGCTCGCGGCTTCCGCGAGCGTGTTCTCGTCGAGGTAGAGGTTGAAGTCTGGAATCCCGATCGCAGGCAGTCCCCACTCGGAGCGAAGCGCATTCAGCCGCTCGAGCCCCTGAAGCGTCGCTTCGGACAACAAGAGCAGGCCTCCTGGACGAAGCACCCTCGCGTATTCGCCGAGAGCGCGTGCCTGCTCGGCACGCTCGGCAAGGTTGATCACGACCCGGGTCGAGACGACGAGGTCGAACGTCTCGTCCTCGAGCTGTAGGTCGCGGACGTCGCCGAGGCGGAACTCGAGTCGCGATCGGAGGTCCGCGGGGAGGGCATCGCGCCGTTTGAGCGCATGCGCGACCATCTCGGGCACGTAGTCCACGCCGAGCGCAGACCCATCCGTCGCCGCCGCGTAGCGCGCGGTCGAGTAGCCGGTCGCGCATCCGGCGTCGAGGATGTCCATGCCCCTCGCGATCCGGGCCGAGATCGCATCGATCTCGAGCTCGATCGCACGCCAGTCCGACCAGGAGCTCGCGGGTTCGAGGCCATGTTGCTGGGCCTGGGACGACCAATGCGCGCGGATCTCGGCCGCCGAGAGGCCGCTACGCTCCGTCGGGCCCGCCACGGGCACAGGCTAGCTCGGTCACGCGGAAGGCGCGTGGAACCAGCGTCTATGGTTGAGCCTTCCCGAGGCAGATGCAGCGCTTTCACGTCGACATCCCGTTCAACCGTCCGCATGCGGCTGGGCGGGAGTTCGAGTACATCGCGCAGGCGATCGAGGGCCTGCAGCTCTCCGGCAACGGCCCGTTCGGGCAACGATGCGAGGAGTGGCTCGCGCGCTCGACCGGCTCCTATCGAGCCCTCTTGACGCCGTCGTGCACCGCCGCGCTCGAGCTCGCCGTCCTGCTGGCCGAGATCGGTGACGGCGACGAGGTGATCATGCCGTCGTTCACGTTCTCGTCGACCGCGACCGCGTTCGTCCTGCGCGGAGCCGTTCCCGTCTTCGTCGACATTCGCGAGGACACGCTCAACATCGACGAGGGCGTGGTCGAGGCGGCAGTGACCGAGCGGACCCGCGCGATCGCCCCGGTGCACTATGCCGGCGTCCCGGCCGAGCTCGATGCGCTCCGCGCGATCGCCGAGCGTCACGGCCTGGTGCTGATCGAGGATGCGGCGCAGGCGATCGGCTCGACCTACCGCGGCAACCCGATCGGCGTCGACTGCGAGCTCTCGGCACTCAGCTTCCACGAGACGAAGAACGTGATGTGCGGCGAGGGTGGAGCGCTCCTGCTCAACTCACCGGCTCACGTCGAACGCGCGGAGATCATCCGCGAGAAAGGCACCGATCGGGCACAGCTCTTTCGCGGTGAGGTGGACAAGTACAGCTGGCGGGACATCGGCTCGTCGTTTCTTCTCAGCGAGATCAACGCAGCGTTCCTGTGGGCGCAGCTGGAAGCGGCTGACGAGATCCATGCTGCTCGGATGGCGGTCTGGACGGCGTACGACTCCGCGTTCGCGGATCTCGAGTCCGAGGGACTGCTGCGCAGGCCGGTCGTTCCCGACCACTGCACGCACAACGCGCACATGTATTACCTGCTCCTTCCCGACCAGCCCAGCCGCGACCGGATGATCGAGCAGCTGCGCGCGCAGAGCATCGCGGCGCTCTTTCACTACGTACCGCTTCACTCGTCCGACGCGGGTCGGCGGTTCGGGCGCGCTCACGGCGACCTCGCTCATACCGTCGCGGCGAGCGAGCGCGTGCTTCGCCTGCCGCTCTGGGTGGGGATGGCAGAGGCGGAGGTCGAGCGAGTCGTCGACGCCGTCGATCACGCGCTGCGCGCTGAGCGCTCCCGGGAACCAGTGCCTCGCACGTGACCGCTGCAAGCCCGCCCGGAAGGGTCTCGGTGGTCGTGCCGGTCTACAACAGCGTCGGCACCCTCGGCGCCCTCGTCGATCGGATCCAGCTGGCCCTCGACGGGCGCGACCACGAGATCGTGCTGGTCAACGACGGCAGCACCGACGGAAGCTGGCAGCAGATCGTCCGGCTCACGTCCGACAGCCCGAACGTCCGAGGGCTCGACCTGGCCCGCAACTTCGGGCAGCACAATGCGCTCCTGGCTGGGATCCGGGCCGCTCGTGGCGACGTCATCGTCACGCTGGACGACGACCTCCAGAATCCACCCGAGGAGATCCCGCGGCTCCTCGCGCGGCTCGACGAGGGGTACGACGTCGTCTACGGGATTCCGAACGTGCGCCAGCACAAGCGCTGGAGGAACGTCGCTGCGCGAATCGTTCGCTACAGCCTGCGGAGCTCCATGGGCGACGTCGCCGACCTCGTCGGCCCGTTTCGCGCCCTGCGGACGCCGCTGCGGGACGCGTTCGCCTCGTTCGCCGGGCCCTACGTCTCGATCGACGTGCTGCTCAGCTGGGCGACCAGCCGCTTCTCGTCGGTCGAGGTCGACCACGTCGAGCGTCGCTCGGGTCCATCCACCTACACCTTCGGCAAGCTCGCGTCGCTCGCACTGACCATGCTGACCGGCTTCTCGACCCGGCCGCTGCGGCTTGCGAGCCTGCTCGGCCTCGTCAGCACGTTCCTCGGCGTGGTCATCCTCGTCTATGTCGTCGTTCGGCTTGCGATCGAGGGGAACCCCGCTCCCGGCTTCCCCTTCCTAGCCTCGATCATCGCGATCTTCTCCGGGACGCAGCTCCTGACCCTCGGCATCATCGGCGAGTACCTCGGCCGGATCCATGTCCGGACGATGGATCAGCCGGCCTATGCCATCCGCGAGCAGGTCAGCTCCGACACGACGACTGACGCGCGCGCTTGATCTGGTAGCCGTCCTCGGCCCGGACGGTCGCATACCGGTCTCCGAACGCTTGCTCCAGGGGCTCGGTGGCAGCGTACGTCTGGTCGATCGAGGCCGACGCGGTGAGCGGGATCCGGTCCAGGCGCACGGCAACGTCTGGAAGGCCGCCGTGTCGCTCGTAGTAGTCGAGCAGGAGGCGCTGATAGCGATCCTTCCGGCCGTCCTGGACGTCGAGCAGCCAGGTCGCGTTCGTCGCCGGTTTGCCGTGGCCGAGGAGATAACCGGCCGGGAACGCGTCGTAGAAGACGATCGTGCACTCCGCTCCGGCGGTGGCGCTGAGGTCGCGATCGAGAGCCGTCAGGAAGTCACGCTTCGCCGCGGTCGTGTGGATGCCGGCGTAGGCGCCGTCGCCGACAAGGGTCGTCAGATGCTGGATGCCGGCGTCGCGATACACGCTCAGGTACTGGAGCGCGACGCCGATCGCGAGCAGCACGACGGCCGGGGCGAAGTCGGCCGGCGACACGCGTTGCAATGCGAGACCGATGAGGGCGGCGGTTGCGATCAGGGCGGGGAAGAATCCGATCGCAACGTTGATTGGGCCGTTCGCGCTGCTCAGGGCGGTCGTCACGCCGGCGACCGCCGCGGGGATCCAGATGAGCAGCAGCAGTCTTCTGGCGACTGCGTTGTCGCGAAGCAAGAGGATGAAGACGACGGGCCCGAGCAGGGCGAAGCAGGTCACATAGATGTTCGCCGACGCCGATGTACGCAGATCTGCCGGTAGCGCCGCAACCGGCAGCAAGAGCAACGGCACCACCGCCGCCCCCGGCCGCCAGAGGCGCGCCGCGGCAGCCGCGACCAGCAACGCGGCGGCCACGTACTTGTGGGCGAAGCTCGTCCAGACGAAGGAGGCGATGTCGGCGAGCTCGCCGAGACCGCCGCCCTGGTCGCCGAAGTCGGCCGTTTGCGTGACGAGGTCGTCGATCGTGCCGATGCCTCTGTGGGCGAAGAAGGCGACGGTCAACAACGTCGCGGCTGCCGTCGGCACCAGGCCGGGCATGAGCGCGCGGACGGAACGCGGGCGCGCCGCCGCGTAGAGCACTGCGAAGCAGCATGCCACCGGGAGCGCGAAGGTCGGGTAGGTGAAAATGGCGAGCCCGTGCGCGCAACCGGCGCCGACGAGGAAACTCCGCCCGCCTCGGATCGACCAGCCGGCGCCCAGAAAGCACCCGGCGGTGAAGAACCCGCTCGCAAACGTGTTGTAGGAGAGAGCGTGGATCCCGAACGGCACGAACGCGATCGCTGCGGTTGCACAGACCGCACTCGAGAAGGAGTCGTCGAGCACCCGCCGCAGCGGGACGAAGACCGCGACGGCGACTCCGACCGTGAACAGGAAGTGGAGATGACGTGCGTAGAGGACGATTCCCTCGAGGCCAACGAGCCAGTGCCAGAGCGCCACGAACGGGTACAGCAGCACTGCGGGGGTCTGCTGGACGATGTTCGTCTCGTCGACGAGTGGCTGCGCTCCGAGGACGAACCGGTACGGAACCGCGATATAGAACGCCTCGTCCGTGAACTCGACGCCGTAGAAGAGCCGGCCATACGTGAGGCCGGCCACCGCGACGATCGCGGCGATCGCGAAGCGCGAGCGCACCTAGGCGGGGTAGAGCTCGGCGATCGTGTGCTCGTCCTCGCCGCTATCGAGGTCGACGAGTGGGAGATCGCGCAACAGGCGCAGCTTCTCGGTATCGCTCGACAGGAAAGTGAGCTCCCCGTCAGGGCCGCGTGACTCGCGAAACTGCGCCGGCCGCCAGCACTGCGCGGCAGTCCGTTCGGGGATGTCGCCGAGAGCCTCACGCCGGACGAAGAATGCGTTGTTGCCCGCGCGGTTGCCGCCGACGAGCGCGAGACCCTTCCGATCCGCGGCCCGTGCGAGCGCCTCGAGCGATGCGCCCCAGTACAGGTGCGAGAAGTGCTTTGACCCTCGTTCGAAGCCGGGGTCGTACGGAACCGTGACGGCCCGCTCGGGCCCGAAGACGCTGTTGTACTCCGCGACGAGGATCTGCGGAGAGACGGAGTCGATCGCTTCGAGCACCCAGTAGTCGTTGCCGTCGATGTCGATCGAGAGGAGCCCGATCTCGCCGCTGACGCCGCCCGCGCGGATGACGGCGTTTACGTTCTCCCGGTCGATGAACGCGGTCGCGGCGTCGACCGTCGTGCGCCAGGCGAGCCGGCTGTCCTCGAGAAAGCGCCGGTGGGCTGTGCCGGCGTCGATGATCAACCCGCGCCAGGCGTCGTGGACGAGCAGGAACCGTGTGTTGGACTCCGCGTAGTCCTCGACGCCGAACTCGACGAAGACCTGATTCCCGATCGGCACGCGCTGGACGAGGAACTGGATGATCCCGTCCTCGCCGAACTGGGAGAAGACCCGAAACTCGGCGCGCTCGATCTCGTCGCTGCGCAGTCCGGCGACCCAGCGGCTCTGGAGATCTCCGATCTGAGCCTGGACCTCCGCGACCGAGTCGGGCATCCGGAGGGAGCGGCGCGCGAGACCGACCGCTCGGGCAGCGCGTCCCCTCACGAGGAGGACTCGCTCCCAACGGTTCGCCACGACGTCGCGTCTTGGCGGATCGGCGTCGCGGAGGCTCGCCAGAACGCCTCATGCCGGAGGTGGCGTCCGGTCGGATACGTGACTTCTCGCAACCAGACATGAGGGAAGTGCGGCGACAAGACGTCACGGAGATCGTCGGTGCCCGCGAAGAACTGGAGGTGGTCGACGCCTTCCGCTCCCAGGCTCTCCGAGCCGCAGAAGATGCCGTCCTCAGCGAGCGCGCTACGGATCTTCATCAACATCGTCTCCGTTGCGGCGGGTGCGAAGTGTCCGAGCGCACCGTCCCAGACGATCACGTCGTAGCGCTCTTGCGGAAACGGCTCTTCGACGGCATCTGCAAGCACGTAGCGGACGTTGGCTGCGGCATTCTCCCGCCGCGCGCTCGCGATCGCGTCAGGGTCGACGTCGATACCGTCGACTGCTCGGCAGCGGGGTGCCAGGAAGCGGGCGGTGAAGAAGCCGTCGCCGCAGCCGATGTCGAGCAGCGTGTCCCCGTCGCGGATGACGTCCGCCGCCAAGAAGGCGCGGAACCAGGGGTACGGACCGCTCTTGGCGGAGCCGAACGCGAGGTCGAATGCGCCGATGCGGTGGCCGAAGAAGTGCGGCGGCTCGACGGTCCAGTACCACTCCCGCCGCAGACGCGAGGCATAGTGCGCCCCGAGCGCCCCCAGGAGCAGACGCTCGCGCAAGCGTCCTCCGCCGACGACCTGTTCCACGATCCGCGCCGGGAGCCCGAGATACCGGCGCAGGCGAGGGCGGCGAAGCGCGGGCGCTGACACCGGGGCAGGATATAGCCCCTGGCTCGCTCTACCCCCAGAGCCTGCGCTCGCGCTCGAACTCGTCGAGGAACGCGATCAGGCCGCGGAGGTAATCGTCCGCAGTCCACGCGCTTGCCCGCGCCTTCCCGGCGGCGACGAGCCGTTTCCGCTCGGCAGCCTGGCCGACGCGCTGGATCGCGTCCGCGACCGCGGCCGGGTCGTTCGGGTCGACGACGAGGGCGGCGTCGCCGAGCTGCTCGGCGGCACCCGGCACGTCTCCCACGATCACGGGGCAGCCCAATGCGAGTGCTTCGAGCGGCGGCAGGTTCTCGGGGCCGAAGCGGCTCAGGTAGACGAGCGCGTGCGCATGCTGGTAGAGGCCCACGAGCTCGTCCTCGTCGACATAGCCGAGGATGTGCACCACGTCGTCGAGTCCGCGTTCCCGGATCTGTGCGCGAACGTGCTCCAGCTGACCCTTGTCGGAGCCAACGAGGACGAGCGACATCTCCTCGCCGCGCGATCGGACCTCGTCGAGCGCGTCGAGCACGGCGGCATGGTTCTTGTGCGCCCAGAACTGGCCGGGATAGAAGAGGTACGGGAGCTTGATGCCGCGCCGGAGGATCGGATCCTGCGGCCGGAGCTCGGCCTTCGCCGCGTCGAGTGCGAAGTCGGGCGTCGGATGCTTCAGGGGCAGGCAGTTCTCCGGCGCGACGCCGAAGAAGCGGACGACCTGGTCGCGTCCGGTCTCGCCGGCGACGATCACCCGCGTTGCCTTGCGGAGATACCGGTTGTAGTGGCGCTCGCGATGCTCCCATTCGCCGTCCGCGCTCACCTCCGGGAACCACGGCTTCATGCGGTGCTCGAGGTCGAAGACCTGGCAGACGAAGGGCAGGCTGACGTCCTCGATGTACGTCGGAAACCAGACGAGGTCGATCGCATCGGCGGCGAGCCGGCGCTCGAGCGGCGTCCGGATGTGGACCAGCCGCGTCCCGACGAGCGCGTCCTGCACGTCGTGGACGGCTCGCAGGGCAATCGTCGCCCCGACCGTCGCGAGCCTGCGTGCGCGCCAGGAGCGAGCCCCTTCGGTGTACCGGTTGAAGCCCGCGTTGTAGAGAACGAACTCGTGCTGCGTCTCCGCCTGCAACCGCTCGACCGCAGCGACGAGCATCTCCTGGAAGGTGAAGCGACCGCCGATGCCGCGGCCGACCTCGGTCACGATCACCGCGACCTTCACCGGCCGGCCCCGGCCACGAGGAGGACGTGGAACGTGTCGAGGCCGATTTCCCCCTGCTGGTAGGCGGGGACGAGGACGCGCACGTCGAGGCCCGCGTTCTCGGCTAGCAACCGCATCTCGGGGACGGAGAACGAGCGGTTGACCTGGGTCTCCGAGAACTGCTCGCCATCCAGCGAGAGGTCGTAGCGCACGTGCATGAGCATCCGTTCGACGTCGAGTCTCGTCTCCGACACGCGCGTCAGCTCGCGGCCGTCGGGTAGCGAGAAGGTGCGGACGCGCCTCGGGTCGGCTCCGCGCACGATCGCGGGCGCGTGGAGGAACTCGACCACGATCGTCCCTTCCTCGGCAGCGTGCCGTCCGAGGGATCGGAGTGCCGCGACGACGCGGTCGTTCGCCTGGGCGTAGCCGATCGAGTCGAAGAGGCACGTGACGAGGTCGAACGGGCCGCCGGGGACGTCGAGGTCGGTCATGTCCCCCTGCACGAACCGAACGCGGTCGCCCGCCGCGGCGCGGCCCACGTCGAGCAGCTCGTCGTTGAGATCCGTGGCCGTGACTTCGTAGCCGAGGTCGGCGAAGGCGAGCGCGTGCCGGCCGGTGCCGCAAGCGACGTCAAGCAACCTGCCACCGGGCGCGCCCGCGAGCTCGTGCACGAAGCGCGCCTCCTCTGCGTATGGCTTGGTCGCGTAGATCTCGTCGTAGACGCGCGCGTGCAGCCCGGTGTACGAGTTCACGAGCGGACGGCGCAGAGCTCGGCGACGAGGGAGACGATCCCGGCCACGTCCTCGTCGGTGAGCGACGGCGACGAGGGGAGGTAGAGGCCGCGCTGCCAGAGCTCCTCGGCGACAGGGCAGGGGATGTCGCGGAAGCCAGGCTGTTCGCGGAGGAACGGCTGCAGGTTCATCGGGCAGAAGAACGTGCGCGACTCGACTCCGCGCTCGCGCAGGGCGGCCATGAGCTCGTCGCGCGTCAGCCCGAACTCGTCCTCGACGAGGATCCCGTACATCCAGTAGACGTTCGTCGCCCACGGCTCCTCGACCGGCGTCGTGATCCCCGGGACGCTGTCCAGCGCCCGGGTGTACGTCGTCGGCGACGCGGCGCTTCTCGGCCAGGATGCGCTCGATCTTCGCGAGCTGTACACGGCCCATCGCCGCCTGGTAGCCGGTCAGGCGGAAGTTGTGGCCGGGCTCCTCGTGGAGAAAGCGCGGCTGCGTGAAGGCCAAGTTCCGCAGCAGTCGCAGGCGCTCCGCGAGGTCGTCGTCGTCGGTGAGCGCCATCCCGCCCTCGCCGGTCGTGATGATCTTGTTGGCGTAGAAGCTGAAGCAGGCGATCGTGCCGAACGAGCCGGTCTGGCGGCCGCGAACAGTCGCGCCGTGGGACTCCGCGCAGTCCTCGATCACGACCAGTCCGAAGCGATCGGCGAGCTCCTGGAGCCGGTCCATGTCGACGGGGTGCCCGAACAGATGGACGGGGATGATCGCCTTGGTCTTCGGGGTGATGAGGTCCTCGATGAGGTCGAGGTCGAGGTTCCACGTGACTCGCTCCGAGTCGACGGGAACCGGCACCGCATCGTTGTGGAACGCGGCGAGCGCCGTCGCGATGTTCGTGGAGGCGCTGACCAGCACCTCATCGCCGGGTGCGAGATCGAGGGCCTGCACTGCAAGGTGAAGTGCGGTCGTCCCGCTCGACGTGGCAACGCCGTGCCGGCTGCCGACGAACGCCGCAAACTCACGCTCGAACGCGGGCAGGTTCTCTCCGAACGAGCCCGAGATCTCGCCTGCACGTACCGCCGCTGCGACGGCCTCGGCTTCCTCATCGCCGATGAACGGCTCGTAGACCGGGATCACGCGGCTGTTTCGACGACGACCTCGACCTTGTCCACCTCGTCGCCGAAGAAGGGGCCCTGTTTGACGCTGAGAGCTTGGAAGTCCTCGATCACGTGGATCGCGTGCACGCCCCGGATGAGCACGATCGCATCGCCGGGCTCGAGCCGGATCACGCGGAAGCGTCGGCCGTCGTCCGTGTACAGCTCCACGTCGACGATGCCTCGCTGGACCACGAACATCTGCTGGAGGTCCTCGATCTTGCGCTCGAAGGACTTGTGGTAGTGCGGTGGCTCCTTGTAGCCGGCTTCGTGCGCGAGCAGCCCGAACTGGAACGACGACTCCGGCGGCGAGAAGAACTGCGTCTTCTCCACCCGGAGGTCGGCGCGGATCACCTCGGCGTACGTGATGTCGTTGTGCTCGACGACTTCGATGCTCATCGGCGACTGAGGATAACTGCTTCGTCCTCAGGCCCTGTGCCTGGGTCTTCTCGGTGTGCGCCTCGCGACTCGGCGTAGAGCGCCAGTGCCACCGCGGCCGCCGTCCAGAGCAGGGCGTCGGATCCGATCTCGCCGCTGACGTTCGTGTTCACGAACGCGAAGGCGCCGATCCCGACCACGAAGGCAAGCGCCGCCTCTCTCCGCCCCCAGCGTCGCCACACGGCGACGAGCGCAGCCGCCGCGGCCGCGAGGAAGGCCGAGTAGGCAAGTAGGCCGACGACGCCCAGTGAGTACAGCGCCTCCACGAAGGTGTTGTGGGGATACGTGCGTTGGCCGTAGACACCCATCAGCCTGGCTTCCGGCGTCCGATCTTCGAACATGCCGACGCCATGGCCGAAGACCGGCCGGTCCGGGGCGTCGCGTAGCGCGTCCTCGATCCATTGCCGGCGGATCGAGAGCGTCGAAATGGGCGATTGCGGCTTCGCGCCAGCGTCGGGGCCGGAGAGGGAGGGGGAGGGGGAGGGGTCCTCCGGCAAGGACGTCAGGTAGCCGAAGGAACCGATGCTGGAGGCGACGAGCGACCCGAGCGCGAGCCCGGTCGCGACGGCGGCCAGCGCGGCGACGTGGAGGCGGAACGGCCGCACGACCGACAGCGCCAGCGCCGCGACCACGAGAGCGAGCACGGGGCCGCGCGAGCCGGGAACCACTGCAGCGGCCGCGAGTAGGGCCACGATGACGAGCAGTACGGCCTTTCCACGTGTCGACGTGGGCCGAAGCGAAAGCGCTGCGACGGCGGCGATTGCCGGCACCAGGCCCGCCGTGATCACGTCGAGTTCGGCAATCGGGGTGAAGCGGAAGACGTCGTTGCCGGCGCGGACGGCGGCCAGCGCCTCGATCGGGACGATGATCAGCCCCAGCGCCACGAGTGCTTGCGCCACGGCCGGCAGCTCGCGGGCACGGAGTGTGAGCGCCAGTAGTGCGGTTGGGATCGTCCAGAGAACGAGGAGTCCGGCGAGTCGCCGCGCGAGCGCGCCGTCCGACAACAGCGCGGCGTTCAGCAGGAACCACGTCGCCAGCACACCTGCGGCCGTCAGCGCGGTGACGATCGGAAGGCCTCGGTTGCGCCACCGGCTCGCGAGGATCTCCCGCCGCTGCCATGCCGCCGCGAGAAGGCAGGCGCCGAGCGCGCCGTAGTACACCGCCGTCAGCGGAGTAGACGGCCCGATGTCGATGGCATCGAGCACCGCGAGGTAGAGGAAGAAGCCGTTCAGTGAGAACGCGAGCAACCACATCGGCCAGACAGGCCCGGCAGCTCCGAGGTTGCCCAAGGGGGATGGCATCGGCGGCGCACCGTAGCAGGGGCTCTGCCCCACCACGCTCAGGCGCCGACAGCCTCCAGGATCGCGACGAGCTCGCGCATCCGTTGCCCGTACGTGTGGTCCCGGAGCGTCCGGGCGTGCCCTGCGGCGGCGATCTCGGCGCGCTCCTTCTCGTTGCGGATGTAGTACGTCAGCCGGTCGACGAGCTCACGCGCGGAGTCATACGAGACCGCTTCGCTACCGGGGTCGAAGACGTCACCGAGCTGCTCCCCGTTGTCGGTGAGGAGCAACGCACCCATACCGGTCGCCTCGTACAGGCGCATGTTCACTGCGTACGGTCCGGCGATGCTCCCGTGACGGTTGATCACGATCCGCGCTTCGGCGAGGACTCTGTACATGTCCAGTCCCCACGCCTGTCCGTGGTATCTCCGCTTCACCGGCGACCACGGGGGCCAGAGGTGGGCGCCGTAGCCCCAGAAGTCGATCGGAACCCGGCGCGCGGCCCTGGCCAGGAGCGCGTTCGACCGCCGATGCTGTGTTCGGCCGAGCGAGCCGACGAAGACCGCATCCCGAACGACTGATGGTTGTCCTGCTCCGACGGCGTGCAGGACTCGCTCGTCGAATGCGAGGCGTAGTAGCTCAGTGCGGATGCCTGCAGCTCTGAAGCGCGTCACGAAGGAGGGCAGGCAGGTGACGACGAGATCGAACACGCGGAGCCGATCGAGGCTCGGCGGCTCGGTTGCGAGCTGGCAGACGAGAAGTCGGCTCTCCCGCTTCAGCTTCGCGAGCAACTCGTCGGTCAGATAGTGGACGTCCTGGACGTAGACGACATCCGGTTCGAACTCGCGGACCTGCGCGAGCAGGACGTCCTCCGGCGAGCTCTCGCCCAAGGGCGCAAGGTCGTGCTCGCGGGCCCAGGCCGACTGAAGCTGGGCACAGTTGACGACGATCTCCTGCGCCTCGTGCCCGAGGCCGACGAGATTGTGCGAGTACGCATCCCCGACGCCGAAGAACGTGGCCATCAGTGCCCGCCGCTGCTCGGCATATGGTTCTGCGTCAAGCGTCGGCGAGCGGCTGTAGTGCGACTTGAGGAACGCCGCGTAGTAGGTGTCGACGATGAGGACGCGCACCGGGTGCGGACTCTACCCTCGCTCTCCTCGTCAGACTGCTCGCGTGGAACAGCTACCCGAGCGGCGGCTCTTCGCCGAACGATCCGCGTCCTTCATCGGGCTCACGTTGCTCGTAGGACGTTTGCTCGACCGCCTCGGTGCGTTCGGCCAGGTCCTGCTGATCGCGGCAGTCCTCGGCTCGACGATCCGCGCCGACCTGTACTTCATCGCTTCGATCGTCCCGCTGACGATCGGCAACGTCGTCGGCGAGGCACTTGCGGCATCTGTCCTCGCGCGGGCGGCGCGCGCCCAGGATCGGGAGGCCACTCGCCTGTTCTCGGCCGGCCTCTGGATCGCCGCCCTCGTTCTCGCGGCGCTCACGGCCGCCTACCTCGTCGGCGTGGCGATCTTCGTCCCGCGCGCGACTCCCGCCGGCAGCGCCAGCCTCCTGCCCTGGATCGCCTTCGCCCCCGTCGGGATCTTCTTCGGGCTCGGCGCCTACTGCGCCGCGCCGCTGCTCCACTACGAGCGCTACGTCTGGCCGGCCCTTCGTGGGGCCGCCGCCACGATTGTCGGCCTTGGCCTCACTGCGGTTGTCGTGGCGCTCGGCGGAGGCGTCGTCTGGATCGGTCTCGCGGTCTCGACCGGCTATGGCGTTGCGTTGCTGCTGCTCGTGCTCGAGATTGCCTCGATCGGTCGCCTTGCGATCCTCGCGCCGCCCGGCCGCTGGGCGTTACGAGAGGTCTCGGCCCTCTGGCCGAAGCTCTCGGCGTTGGCCGGAAGCGGCATCATCGGCGGCCAAGTCTTCGTCCTGATCGAGCGGGTCCTCACTGCCCCTCTCGGTGTCGGAGCCGTGGCTTCGATCTCATACGCGCGTGGTGTGGCGTACACCCCTGCCATTCTCGGCCAGGCGATCGGCGCCGGGGTTTACCCGAGCGTGCTGCGAGCGCACGCTGCAGACGCACTCGACTTCGTCCGTGGCCGATTCGTCTCGGGACTCCGGCTGACGCTGTTCGTCACCGCCGTTTCGGGCGCCTACCTCGCCCTCTACAGCGCTGAGATCGCGGAGGTCCTCTTCGGTCGGGACGCCGTGTCCCCCTCCTCGCTCCTCGCGGTGCAGCACTGCTTGCTTGCGTTCTCGCTGGCTCTGGTCGGGTGGATGCTGGCGATCTACGGGTCTCGGTTGTTCGGGGCCCTCAATCTCTTTCGCGGGCTCTTGCTGCAGGAGCTCGTGGCGCTCGTCGTCTACCTCGCGGTTGTGTTTCCGTTGCGTGGCGCGCTCGGGGTCCCAGGGGTCGCGCTCGCGTACGGCATCGGTCAGGTCATCGGAGCGTTGACGGCGACGGCCTACATCGCGAGAAGGCTCGATCTTCCGCTGTCCGCGCTCGTCGCCAGGGCGGCCTTCCCGGCTGTGTTCCGGTCCGTTCCGGTGGTGCTGGCGCTCATCGCGGTGAAGCTCGGACTCGGTGTCGCGGCCGGCATGCCCGCCATCGTGGTTGCCGGAGCCGGAGCGCTGACGGCTGCCGGCATCGCTGCTGCAACCCTGTGGCCGGTGGACTGGCCGGAGCTCGATTCCGTGCGCGACTTCCTTCGCCGTCGTTTCGGCGTGGCCGCGGCCCGTGAATAACATCGCCAATGATGCCGCCGCCTCGGCCCGCCCTGCTCGTCCTGAATCAGTACTACGCGCCGGGACAGGAGTCGACGGCGCAGCTCCTCACCGAGCTGTGCGAAGCGCTCGTGGCCGAGTACGACGTGACCGTTGTGACCGGCACCGTCTACCAAGCGCCGCGATCTGAGCGGACCGTTCGGAACGGCGTCACGATCGTGCGTGTCGGGTCGACCGCGTTCGATCGCAGCCGGCTCGCGTTGAGAGGATTCAACTATCTCAGCTTCGTCCTGCTCGCCCTCGCGGCGGGCCTACGCCGGCGTCGGGTAGATCTCGTCCTCTGCCTCTCGGATCCACCCTTCGTCTCGGCGATCGGGGTCGTGGTCGCGCGACGGCACCGCGCTCCGCTCGTGGTCGTGACGCAGGACGTCTTCCCGGAGATCGCCGTCGCGCTGGGCCGGCTCGACAACCGCGTCATCGTCGGCGTGCTCGACCGCCTTGTCCGGTTTGGCCTCTCGCACGCGACGCGTGTGGTCGCGATCGGCGAGCGGATGCGCCAGCGGCTGGTGGCGAAAGGCGTCCGTGAGGACGCGATCTCCGTGATCCCGAACTGGACCGACACGGAGAGCCTGGTTCCACTCGAGCGCCGGAATGCGTGGGCGCAGGAGCACGCCCTGGCCGACCGGTTCGTCGTCATGCACTCCGGAAACCTCGGCTACGCCCAGGATCTGGAAACGCTGCTGCACGCCGCCACACACCTGCGAGATCTGGACGACCTCGAGCTCGTCCTGATCGGATCCGGCGCCATGGGCGCCGCGCTCTCCGATCTGGCGACGGAACTGGAGCTCCGGAGCGTTCGCTTTCTCCCCTATCAGCCACGCGAGCGCCTTGCGGAGTCCTTGTCCACCGCGGACGTCCACGTGGTGGGTCTGGCCGCCGGACTCGCCGGTTACGTCGTTCCGAGCCGTCTCCACGGAATTCTCGCGGTGGGACGACCCGTCATCGTTCATGCGGACGAGGAAAGCGAGACAGCCCAGATCGTGCAGACGCACGGGTGCGGCCTCGTCGTGCCGCCCGGTGACCCGGAGCAACTCGCGCAGGCGATCCGTGACGCGTACGACGGCCGGTTCGATCTCGCACAGATGGGAGCGTCCGCGCGTGCGTACGCGGTGGCGGAAGCGAGCCGTGACGTGGCAATCAACCGCTACCGCAACGTCCTCGCTGCGGTCACGGAGCGTCGAGCAGCGACGAAGCCGCGGCCGGTCAGCGACTGAGCGAAGCGTGCAGCACGGCCGCCGCGCGGCCTCCTGCGGCTCCGTCCCAGCCCGGCACGACCTCACCCGGCTTCGGCCGCTCGAGCAGCTGCGGGATCTCGGCCAGCCGCTCGGGCTTGGCGCCGAGGACGGTGTTCGTGCCGAGCTCCTCCGTCACCCGCCGTTCGGTCGAGTCGCGCAGCGTGAAGCAGCGGACGCCGAGCGCCGTCGTCTCCTCCTGGACGCCGCCCGAGTCCGTGACGACGAACGCGGCGTCCGCTTCGAGGCAGAGGAAGTCGAGGTAGCCGAGCGGCTCCGTCGTGATCACGCCGGCGTCGCGCAGGCGGCGGTCGTCGCCGGTCGCTTCCAGGTTGCTCAGCGTCCGCGGGTGCACCGGGAAGAGCACGGCGCGATCCGACGCCAGCGCGATCAGCCCGTCGGTGACCGCGGCCAGCTTCGCGGCGTCGTCGACCAGCGCCGGGCGATGCAGGGTCACGAGCGCGTAGCCGCCGGCGGCGAGGCCGAATTGCTCCCAGCTGCGCCGCGCGCGGGCCGCGTCGAGATGCTCGAGCAGCGAGTCGATCATCGTGTTGCCGACGAGATGGACGCCGGACGTGATCCCCTCGCGCTGGAGGTTCGTCGATCGCCTCCTCCGAATGGGCGAGCAGGATGTCGCTGACGTGGTCGGTGAGGACGCGGTTGTGCTCCTCCGGCATGGCGCGGTCGAAGCTGCGCAAGCCTGCCTCGATGTGCGCCAGCCGGACCCCGAGCTTGACGGCGGCGAGCGCCCCCGCGAGCGTCGAGTTGACGTCGCCGGCGACGACGCAGAGATCGATCTCGCGCTCGATCAGCACGCGCTCGATCCCGATCAGCGCCTTCGCGGTCTGCTCACCGTGCGTCCCGGGCCCGACGCCGAGGAACTCGTCCGGACGGGGCATGCCGAGCTCGCGGAAGAAGACGTCGGACATGGCGTCGTCGTAGTGCTGCCCGGTATGGAGGAGCACGAGCTCCAGGGAAGGATCGAGCGCGGCCAGCTCCCGGTGCACCGGAGCCGACTTCATGAAGTTCGGCCGCGCGCCGACGACAAAGCAGACGCGAGCCGACACGCGGAGGATCCTACCGTCGGCTCTACACTCGGCCCGTGCTGGTGGTCAAGATCCTCTTCTGGCTCTCGCTCGGGGCGCTCCTCTGGACGCACGCCGCCTACCCGCTCGGGGCCGCTGCGCTTGCGCGCGTCCGCACCCGACGCGTGCGCAAGGAGGCGATCGAGCCGCACGTGACCGTGATCGTCGCCGCCTACAACGAGGAGCCCGTGATCGAGCGCCGGCTCGAGAACCTGCTCGCGCTCGACTACCCGGCCGACAAGCTGGAGCTCGTCGTCACCTCCGACGCCTCGACCGACCGCACGCACGAGCTCGTCGAGCGCTTCGGCGACGCGGTGCGGCTGATCGTCAACCCGCGCGGGGGCAAGGTCGCCGCCCAGAACCGGGCCGTGCGCGAGACGGGCGGCGAGATCGTCGCCTTCTCCGACGCGAACGCGACCTGGGCTCCCGACGCGCTCCGGCAGCTCGTCGCGAACTTCGCCGACCCGGATGTCGCATACGTCTGCGGCCGGCTCGTGCTCGAGGCGGCCGACGGCTCGAACCAGGAGGGCCTCTACTGGCGCTACGAGCTGGCCCAGCGCGAGGCGGAGTCGCGGCTCGGCTCGGTCACGGGCGGGAACGGCTCGATCTACGCGGTGCGCCGGTCCGACTACGTCGAGGTCGACCCGAAGTGGGGCCACGACCTCTCCTTTCCCTACCGGATGGTGCAGGCGGGGCGGCGCGCGGTCTACGAGCCGGCGGCGCGCGCATTCGAGAAGCCGACCCCGTCGAACGAGACCGAGTACCGGCGCAAGGTGCGGATGTTCGAGCACTGCTGGGAGATCACGCTGCGCGGCTCGATGCTGAAGCGGCTGCCGTTCGGCTACCTGGTCGAGGTGATCTCGCACCGGCTGCTCCGCTACGGCAGCGGCATCCTCCACCTCGTCCTGCTCGCGACCTCGCTGGCGCTGATCGGCGAGGGGCTCGCCTACCAGCTCGTGCTCGGGGCGCAGCTGCTGCTGCTCGCCGCGGCGGCGCTCGGCGTCGGGATCGCCCGCTACTACACGCTCGTCACCTGGGCGACCGTCGTCTCGCTCTGGAACTACCTCCGCCGCGGCGTCCCCGCGACGTGGGAGGCCGCGGAGGGAACGCGCTGAACCGCACTCTCGACGTCGCCATCGCCGGTGCTGGGCTCGCGCTCGCGAGCCCGTTTCTTGCGGCCGCCGCGATCGCGGTCAAGCTCGGCGACGGCGGTCCAGTCCTCTTCAAGCAGACCCGCGTCGGCAAGGACGGACGCGACTTCGAGCTGCTGAAGCTGCGGACGATGGTGGTCGACGCAGAGAAGCAGGGAGCCGGCTACGCAGTCAACAAGGGCGACAGCCGGATCACCCGCGCCGGCCGCTTCCTCCGCCGCACCTCGCTCGACGAGCTGCCGCAGCTCTGGAACGTCGTCCGCGGCGACATGAGCCTGATCGGGCCTCGCCCGACCCTGCGCTACCAGGTCGAGCGCTACTCCGACCGGCAGCGGCGCCGGCTCGAGGTGCTGCCCGGGATCACCGGCTGGGCCCAGATCCACGGCCGCGCCTCGCTCTCGTGGGACGAGCGGATCGAGCTCGACGTCTGGTACGTCGACCACCGCTCGCCGCGCACCGACCTGCTGATCCTCCTGCGCACGCCGCTCGCGCTCTTCGGCGGCACCTACAAGGGCGAGACCGGCGGCTGGAGCTAGTGAGCCGGCTCCAATCGCGCACGGTCGACCTGGCGGTGAGCGGGGGGCTGCTGGGGCTGCTCGCCGTGGTCGCCATCTGGAACGCCCTTACCTATCCGTATCTCGGCGGCTTCGACGCGAGGGAGCACGTCGAGTACGCGCACGACGTCCTCGATGGCCGGCTGCCCGAGACAGGCGGCGCCTCCTACACACCGCCCGGGTTCTACGCGCTCGCGGCGCTGGCGATCCGGCTCGGACAGGCGCTGCGGATGGACACGCCGGAACAGCTCGCGCAGCTTCTGAATGCGCTGTGCGTCGTCGGCAGCGGCGTGCTCGTCCTGGTGCTCGCGCGGTTGCTCCTGCCCGGTCGGCCGCTCGCCCGCTGGAGCGCGCTCGCCTTCTTCGCCTGCTGCCCGGTCGTGCTGAAGACGGCCGCGATGTTCCACCCGCAGCCGCTGGCGATGCTCCTCTCGCTGCTCGCCTTGACGACGACCACGTGGATGATCGCCCGCCGGGACTACCGGATCCGCCTCTGGGCCGCGCTCGCGCTATCGCTCGCGGGCGCCCAGCTCGTCCGCTCCGTCTCGATCTGGGTGATCGGCGTCGTCCTGGTCGCGCTCCTGGCGGCGGCGGCCGCGCAACCCGAGCATCGGCGGCGGATTGGCACGGCGCTCGCGGCGTCAGCGCTCGCGATGGTGCTGCTGCCCCTTCCCTGGTACCTCCACAATCAGTCCGAGCGCGGCAACGCGATCTTCGGTCGCGGCATGTCGCTGACGACGTTCCAGACCCAGTGGTCCTCCGAGTTCTACGCCGACTCCGGCCTGCCGGACGTGATCGTCCACCCGCAACGCGCCGAGCTCGGGGTCAGCATCGCGCCGATCCTGTACGCGGACACGTGGGGCGACTTCTTCGGGATCTGGTCCTGGGGCGCCGCGCGGTCGGAGCTGACGCCCGCGGTGAATCGCCGGCTGGCCCTCCAGAGCATCGTCGGCCTCCCGCTGACCGCCTTCGCCCTGGCGGGCTGGTTCGCGCTCGCCGCCCTCGCCCTCGTGCGCTGGCGCGAGGCGCCGGAGCGGATCATCGTCGCCCTCGCACCTCTGGTCGGACTCTTGGCCGTCGTCTACTACGCCACCCGGAGCTACCGGCCCGACGGCGACACGGTGAAGGCGCTCTTCCTGCTCCCCGCGGTCCCGTTCTGGGCCGTGTCGTTCGGCTTCGCCGTCGACGTCCTCGTGGAACGCAGCCGCCGCGTCGGCTTTGCCATCCTCGCCGTACTCGCGCTCTGCCTCGCTGTCTCCCTCGCCTACGCCACGTACGCCTTCGTCTCGTGAGCGAGTGGGCCTTCCTCCGACTGGGTTCGCGGCGGTCGGCCTGCTGGTCGTCGCGGCGCTCGTCGGCTGGGCGATCGAGACCGCGCGCTACGAGGATCGGGGCTTCCAGGAGCTGACGCGCTGCCTCGTCGAGGAGAGGGGCGCGCCCGTCGAGGCGACTCGGGACCCGATCGCCCGGAGCGCCGAGCTGGGCGCGCTCGACACGGTGATCGAGACGAACCGGGTCACGGTCGCGGTCGCCGGTGACGCGAAGAAGGCGGAGCGGATCGCCTCGAACTACAGATCCGTCGCCGACGACCTGGGCGAGCGGCTCGAGGTGCGCGGCCGCACGGTCTACCTCTGGGAGCGGCCGCCCTCGCCGACGCAACGGCAGGCGTTGTTCAACTGCACGTACTGAGCGCTGAGTACGCTTCGCCTCCGTGACGGCGGTCCTCTTCACCTGCGCGGGTCAGCGCGTCGACATCGTCTCGGCCTTCGGCCGCACCGGCGCGACCACGATCGCGACCGACGCCGACGCGCTCGCGCCTGCGCTCTACCACGCCGATCACCATGCGCTCGTCGCGCGCGTCGACAGCCCCGGCTACATCCCCGCGCTGGCGGCGCTCGTCGCCGAGCACGACGTCAAGCTGATCGTCCCGCTCACCGACCTCGACCAGCTGCTCCTGGCGCAGTCGCGCGACGCGCTCGCGCCGGCGCTCGTGCTCGTCCCCGAGCCGGACGTCTGCCGGACGATGGGCGACAAGTACGAGGCGCACCTCTTCTTCGAGCGGCACGGGATCGCGAGCCCGCGCAGCTGGCTCCCCGGCGACGTGCCCGACGACGTCCGCTATCCACTGCTCGTGAAGGTGCGGGAGGGCTTCGGCTCGCGCCACATCTATCGCGCGCACGACCGGGCCGAGCTCGACTTCTTCCTCGGCTACACGACCGTGGACTCGTTCGTGCAGGAGCTCTGCGAGGGCGAGGAGTTCTCCGTCGACGTCTTCTGCGACCTCGAGAGCATCTGCCTGAACGCGATTCCGCGGACGATGATCCAGTCCAAGGGCGGCGAGTCGATCAAGGGCGCCTCGATCAAGGACGCGGAGCTGATCGAGCACGCGTGCCGCGTCGCCGAGACCGTCGGGATCGTCGGGCCCGCCAACATCCAGTGCTTCCGCGAGCCCGACGGGTCGCTTCCCGTCACAGATGTAAATCCTCGGTTTGGAGGCGCTTTTCCGCTGCCCCTCGCGTCGGGCTCGCGCTACCCTGAGCTGGCGCTGGCGCTGGCCAACGGCGAACGACCGGAGCCGAGGCTGGGCGACTTCCGCGCAGGGGTCCTGATGACGCGCTTCTTCTCCCACCTGTGTCTGACAGCCGAGGACGGCGGTAGCCTCGTTCCGTTCGCCGAGGAGCTCCCCGAACCGGTTGCTGGCGAGCCCGGCGAGGCGTGACCCGCCTCATCGCGGCAGGACTGGCCCTGCTGGGCCTGGCGTCGGCATGCGGCGGCAACACCGTCGAGACCGCGCCGCCGACGACCACAGCGCCGTACACGGCGCCGAGCGATCCGCCCACGGCGAAGCCGTTTCCGGCCCCCGTGCGGCGCACGCCGCGGCCGACGAAGGTGCTCGTAACGGTCGTCGACGGCGACACGCACCGGCGGGTCAAGGGCGCGCGGGTCGTGATCGGCCGGCGGGCCGACTACGCGAACACACGCGGGCTCGCGTCGGTGAAGATCAAGCGGCGCTCGGCGCTCCCGGTTCGCGTCTCCAAGCCGGGGTACGGGGCGAAGGTCGTGCGGATGCCCTTCAAGCGCAAGCGTGAGGTGACCGTCCGCCTCTACCGGGACGCGCTCCAGTGGACGATGTACGGCGCCAACAACCGCCGCACCCAGGCGCCGCCCGACATCAAGCTGCGCCCGCCCTTCAAGGTCGTCTGGTCGCGCGGGGTCGGCTCGCTCGTCGAGTTCCCCGCCGTCGTCGCCGACGGTGTCGCGTACGTCGCCAACTACAAGGGCCACGTCTACGCCCTCCGGATGAGCAACGGCAAGGTGATCTGGCGGCACCGGCCGAGCCGCGGGAAGATGGCGTCCTCGCCCGCGATCGTCGGCGACGAGCTCGTCGTGCACGGGATGGACGGGATCGTGCGCGTGCTCGACCGGCGCAACGGCAGGCTGCGCTGGCACTTCCGCGTCGGCTCGCCGATCGAGTCCTCGCCGATCGTCTCCGGCGGGCTCGACTACTTCGGCGCCTGGAACGGCCGCGTCTACGCGCTCGACCTGAAGCGCCGGAAGCTCCGCTGGAGCTACCGCACGGGCTACAAGATCACCTCGAGCGCCGCGATCGCGGGGAGGACGCTCTACATCGGCGACTACGGCGGCCGCCTGCATGCGCTCTCGACGCGGACGGGCAAGCGGCGCTTCGTCCGGTCCGTCAACGGTCGCGTCTACGGCACGCCCGCGGTCGCTGCGGGGCGGGTCTTCGTCCCCTCGTCGACCGGCAACAGCCTGACCGCCTTCTCGACCTCCGGCCGCTACCTCTGGCGCGTTGGGACGGGCGGCTACGTCTACTCCTCGCCCGCCGTCTGGGCGGGACGCGTCTTCTTCGGCTCCTACAACGGTCGGCTCTATTCGGTGGCCGCGAAGAGCGGCCGCGTGCTCTGGAGCGTCCGCACCGGCGGGCCGGTCTCGGGCGCCGCGGTCGTCGTCGCCGGTGTCGCCTACGCCGGCTCGATCTGGGGCCGGATCACCGGCGTCGACGCGAGAAGCGGCCGCATCGTCCTCTCCTTCCCGCACGGCGAGTACGTCCCCGTCTCCGGCAACGGGCGACGCCTGCTCCTGCACGGCTACTCGCGCCTGTGGGCGGTCGAGCCGACCGGTAATGAAGCGCTGGATCGCGGCCGTCGCCGCGCTGATCCTGCTGGCCGGAGGCGTCGTCGTCGGCTACGTCGTCTACAAGCGCGAGGAGGCCGCCGACGTGCGCGGCTCCTCGACCGAGGAGTTCGTGACGACGGAGGAAGAGCCCGCGCCGCCCCCGCCGCCGGCCAAGGAGTCCCTCGGCGTCGCGTGGCCGCTGAACGGCTACGACGTCGCGCGTCACCGCGTCGGCCCCTACGCGTTGAAGCCGCCCTTCCGCCGCATCTGGATGTTCAGGGCGCGGCAGCTGCTCGAGTTCCCGCCCGTCGCTCGGCTACGGCCGGCTCTACTTCACGAACAACTCGGGCGTCATGTTCGCCGTCAACGCCAAGACCGGGAAACGGGCGTGGAAGGTGGCCGTCGGCCGCTGCGTCGCCGCCTCTCCGGCCGTCGGCGAGCACACCGTCTACCAGTCGTTCATGAACCGACCGCCCTGCAACAGCAAGGCGAAGCCGGGCCGCCTCGAGGGCGAGGTGATCGCGTTCGCGACCGGTTTCGGGAAGATCCGCTGGCGCACCCGGATCGGGCCGACCGAGTCGTCGCCGCTCCTCGCCGACGGGCGCGTCTACGTCGGCGACTGGCGCGGGCGCGTCTACGCGCTCGACGAGCAGACGGGCCGGGTGCACTGGACGTTCCAGGGCAAGGGCCGGATCAAGGGCGCGATCGCGAAGTCGGGCAACCGGCTCTTCGTCGGCACCTACGACGGCTATCTCTACGCGATCCGGGCGAGCACGGGGAAGGTGATCTGGCGGACGCGCTCGCAGGACCGGCTCGGCGGCCGCGGCCAGTTCTACTCGACGCCGGCGGTCGCGTACGGCCGCGTCTACATCGGCTCGACCGACGGGAAGGTCTACTCGTTCGGCGCCGCGAGCGGGAAGCTGCGCTGGTCGCAGGGCACCGGCGGCTACGTCTACGGCTCGCCGGCGGTCTGGCGGAAGACCGTCTACGTGGGCTCCTACAGCGGCCGCTTCTACGCGCTCGACGCGGCCACCGGCGACGTCAAGTGGCGCTTCCGGGCGCAGGGTGACATCTCCGGCTCGGCCACGGTGCTGAACGGCGTCGTCTACTTCTCGACCTTCGACGAGCTGCACATACGCGCTCGACGCGCGCACCGGCAAGCTGCTCTGGACGTTCAAGGACGGCAAGTACGCCGGTGTCGTCGCCGACGCCGACCGCCTCTACCTCGTCGGCCACGCGCGCGTCTATGGGATGGTCGAGCGGTGAGATACGTCGTCACCGGCGCGGCGGGCTTCATCGGCTCGCACCTCGCCGAGGCGCTGCTGGCCGCAGGGCACGAGGTCCTCGGCATCGACTCGTTCACCGACTACTACGACCCGGCGCTGAAGGAGCGGAACGCGGCCGCGCTCGACGTGCGCGCGCTCGACCTCGCCGCGCGACGAGCTCGACCTCGCGGGCTGCGGACGGCGTCTTCCATCTCGCCGGGCAGCCGGGGGTGCGCGAGCTTCGGCGACGTCTTCCCGCTCTACGTCGCGCGGAACGTCCTCGCGAGCCAGCGGGTCTTCGAGGCGGCGGCCGCCGCCGGCGTCGCGCGTCGTCTTCGCGTCCTCGTCGTCGGTCTACGGCGAGGCGGAGCGCTACCCGACGCCCGAGGACGACGCCGCCGCGGCCGCTCTCGCCCTACGGGATCACGAAGCTCGCCTGCGAGCATCTCGCGCGCGCCTCGGGCGCGAGCCTCGGGCTCGATGCCGTCGTGCTGCGCTACTTCAACGCCTACGGGCCCGCGGCAGCGGCCCGACATGGCCTTCCCGCGGATCGTCGAGGCGCTGCTCGAGGGGCGTCCGTTCACGCTCTTCGGCGACGGCGAGCAGAGCCGGAGCTTCACGTACGTCGGCGACGTCGTCGACGCGAGCATGCTCGCGATGGAGCGCGGCCGCAGCGGGCGCGGTCTACAACGTCGGCGGCGGCCAGGAGGCGACGATGAACGAGACGATCGCGATGCTCGAGCGGATCTGCGGGCGCCGCGCTCGACGTCGAGCGGACGAGGCCGTCGCCGGGCGACCAGCGGCGGACGAAGGCCGACACGACGCGGATCCGCGAGCGAGCTCGGCTGGCAGCCGAGCACGTCGCTCGAGGAGGGCCTGCGGGCGCAGTGGGAGTGGGCGGCGGTAGAGTCGCCCGCGTGAATCGCCCGGAACCCGTCCCGATCCCGACGC
This sequence comes from uncultured Gaiellaceae bacterium, assembly GCA_963771185.1. Classification (GTDB taxonomy): domain Bacteria; phylum Actinomycetota; class Thermoleophilia; order Gaiellales; family Gaiellaceae; genus Gaiellasilicea. The sequence continues at coordinate 292,191 of CAVYSL010000015.1, read as the reverse complement.
CGAGCGCGAGGTCGACCTCCGCTCGGTCTGGGAGCGCATCGCCGCGCGCTGGTGGCTGCCGGTGCTCGGGCGTCGTGCTCGGCTCTCGTCGCTCGGCTTCGCGCTCGCGCTCGGCGGCGGCAGGTCTACGAGGCGGAGACGCTCGTCTCCTCGGCCAGCCGTTCACGCCGAACGGCGGCGGCGCCGATCCAGAGCTTCCTCGACGAACGCGCGCGCCGTCGCCGAGATCGTCCGCTCCGAGTCGGCGCTCGAAGGAGGCCGCGCGGGCGTCGCGGGCTGCGCGGTCGGCGCGCTCCGCGGCAACGTCACCTCGCGCGATCGTCGGCGCATCGGGCCCGGCGCGCGGCCGACGGACGCCGCTCGTCGACGATCAGGTCGTCGCGGCCCGCAGCCGCGCAAGGCCGAGCAGGCGGCCGACGTCGCTCGCGAGGAGCGTGATCGCAGCGCACCGTCGGCGCACTACGTCGACACGAAGATCGAGGCGCTCAAGGACCAGATCGCGAACGACCAGCCGAGCCGAGCTGAATCAAGCTCGCGCCTCAACCTCGCGCACGCTGCGAGCAGGCGGTCGACCGGAACCAGGGCTCGCCGTCGCTCGACAAGCTCGCTCCTCGTGACCAGCCTCACTCGACAACGCCGGCGCTCGAGCAGCGGCTCGAGCACTCCAGCAGGACCTGCTCGCAGCCAGCAGCTGCTGACGCTCGCCGAGAACGTCGAGAAGGCGCAGGTCGTCGAGCCCGCGGCGGCGGTCAAGACGACGGCGCGCAGCGGCCGCAACGCCGCGCTCGTCGGCGCGCTGCTCGGGCTCCTGCTCGGCTGCGCGGCGGCGCTCCTCGCCGATCCGTTCCTCGCGCGCCGCGCCCGCACCGCCTGAGCCGATGGTCGACGGGAAGCGCGTCGCGGTCGTCGTCCCCGCCCACGACGAGGAGCGGCTGATCGGGACGACGCTCGCCGGCATCCCCGAGTTCGTCGACCGGATCCTCGTCGTCGACGACGCCTCCACCGACGGCACCGCCGAGGCCGTGCGCGCGTCGGCCGACCCGCGCGTCGAGCTCGTCCCCCGCGAGCGGAACGGCGGCGTCGGCGCCGCGATCGTGACCGGCTACCAGCGCGCGCTCGCCGAGGGGCTCGACGTCGTCTGCGTGATGGCCGCCGACAACCAGATGGATCCGGCCGACCTGCTCACGCTCGTCGAGCCGGTCGCGCGCGGCGAGGTCGACTACGCGAAGGCGAACCGGCTCGTCTCCGGCGAGGCCTGGAAGCTGATCCCGCGCACGCGCTACCTCGGCAACGCGATCCTCTCGCTGCTGACGAAGATCGCGTCGGGCTACTGGCACGTCGCCGACTCGCAGACCGGCTACACGGCGATCTCGCGGCCGATGCTCGCCCAGCTCGACCTCGACCGCGATCTACCCCGGCTACGGCTTCCCGAACGACATGCTCGTGCACCTGAACGTCTGGAACGCCCGCGTGCGCGACTTCCCCTCGCGCCCGGTCTACGGCGTCGGCGAGCAGTCGGGGATCAAGCTGCGCCGGGTCGTGCCGCGGATCTCCTGGCTGCTCGTGAAGGGCTTCTTCTGGCGGCTGCGGGAGAAGTACGTGATCCGCGACTTCCACCCGCTCGTCTTCTTCTACGCGCTCGGGCTCCTGATGACCTTCGCCGGCCTCCTCCTCGGCGCGATCGAGGTGATCCTGCGGCTGCAGGGGAACGAGATCACGACGCCGACGATCGTCCTCGTCGCGCTGCTCCTGATCTCGGGCAGCCAGTTCACGCTCTTCGCGATGTGGTTCGACATGGAGTCGAACAAAGACCTGCGCTGAGGCCGCTCGGGGAGCCTCAGCGGCTGACGTCGTAGACCAGGTGGGTGACCCGGTCGCCTCGCACGATCGTGGTCGGGTTCTCCAACAGCAGCGGCTCGGCCAGGGCGCCGGTGGCGAAGAACGGGCGGCCGGAGCCGAAGACCACCGGGACCTGGTTGACCACCACCTGGTCGATCAGCCCGAGTTTGAGCGCCTGGCCGCCGATCTGACCGGCGGCCACGTCGACGACCCGGTCGCCGGCGAACTCCTTGGCGGCGGCAATCGCCTTCTCGACGCCGTCGACGAAGGTGAACGGTGCGGTGTCGGCGTGCTCCCAGTCCGTCGGCGGCTGATGGGTGACGACGAAGACGTGCTCGCCGGCGGCCGGCTTGCCGTCCCAGCCGTTGGTCATGTCGAACACCCGCCGTCCGATGACATTCGCAGCCATGTCGCCGTACAGGTCCAGCATGAAGTCGGCCGAGGCCTGGGTGGTCCGGGCCTCGTAGTCGGCGCCCGGGAAGCTCCAGGCGACGTCGCCGTTGCCTAGCCAGTCGAACAGCGGCCCGACGTCGTCGTTGTCGTCGGCGATGAACCCGTCCAGGGAGACCACCGCGCCCATGACTGTCTTGCCCACAGCTCGAGCGCTGGCTAGAAGCGGCCGCGGAAGAGGAACAGCAGCAGCAGCAGGAGCAGCAGCAGGAAGAGGAACTTGTTGATGAAGATGCCGCCGCCGAATGCGAGGATCAGGATCAGGATCAGGAGCAGGACGAGCATGGCAGTCGTTTTGCCAGCCGCGGACAGCGGTAAACACCTAGACCGCGATCGTGAGGCTCTCGATGTCACTTGGGATAGAGGTGAGGACGTCGATCCCGTCGTCGGTGACGAGCACCGTGTCCGAGTGGCGGAACCCGCCGATCTTGTCCGAGTAGAGCCCGGTCTCGATCGTGAACACCATCCCGGCTCGACGACCGCCTGGTCGCCGACGTCGAGGAACGGTGCTTCGTGATTGCGGAGCCCGATCGCGTGCCCGGTGTGCTGCCTCCAGAAGACAACAGGTCGCTGCTCCTCGAAGTACCCGAGCACCGCACGGTCGACCTCGGCGCAGGTGACGCCCGGACGGAGAGCGCGAAGGCCACGGCCTGGGCCGCCACCGCGTGGTCGAACAGCCGGCGCATCTCGTCCGTCGGCGGGCCGATCATCATCGCCCGCTCCAGCTCGGCGTTGTAGCCCCAGATCGGCGCGCTCGTCTCGGGACGAGGACGTCGCCCTCCTGGAACTCGATGTTGTGGCGCGACCGCGTGCGCCCACGCGCTCCGCAGCCCGATCTGGCCGCGGTAGCCGGCCGAGACGCCGTCGGACGAGGCCTGCTGCCCGCCGTAGGAGCCGTCGAGCGCCTCGCAGCATCGCGAGCGTCGCCTCGTGTCCCGCCGCAGGCTGGCCTCGGCCTCGGTCGCGCCCGGCCGCGTGTACTCCTGCAGCAGCCGGTGGGCGTGCTCGCACCAGCGCGCGCTCTCCCGGATCAAGCCGACCTCGGCCTCGCTCTTGCGCACCATCATGCTCTCGATGAACGGAGCGAGCGGGACGACGGGCTGCCCCGTGGCCTCGCTCAGCGCCGGGCCCTGGTAGCCGAGGATGCCCGGGTAGCCGTCCTGGTCGGCCGGTAGGGCCGGTGACGCCCAGCTCGTCGAGCACCCCCCCCAGGATTCGCATCGGGTGGTCGACCCCCGGATACTCCGGATACGCCTCCATTCGCTCGAACCCGGTCTCGGCCCGCATTCGTTCGACCTCGAACGCGGGCACGAAGGCGGCGAGGTCGCCCCCGCGGTTGCCGACGACGGCGACGGGCCGCTCGGTCGCCAGGAATCCGAACCCGGTAAGGTACTGGATCTACTCGTCGCCGAAGAGCGCGTACCCCGTCAGCTCGTTGCCGCGAACGTGCTCGAGCAGCATCTCGCGCCGCACCTCTAGTTCTGCCGCGGCGATGCCCGTGCTCGGATCCATGAGCTGCAGCCTCTCAGACAGCCGAGACGCGTGCCAGACCGCCCTACTCGCCGCCGTTCACTCCAACGAGGGATGGAGAGTTCGGGCCGATTGGCAAAGGATGAGGCCAGCACGTCCCCTGCGGCGGGGACGGCAAGTGATGAGGGGGATGCGGCGGTATGGGCACGATCAGGGTTGTCCTCGCGGAGGACCATGCGCTGATGCGCGATGCGGTGAAGCTGGTGCTGGAGGAGGAGGAGGACGTCGTCCTCGTCGGCGAGGTCGCCAACGGGAACGAGCTGCTGCCGTTGCTGAAGCGGGTCGAGGCGGACTTCGTCCTGCTCCACGTGCAGCTGCCCGGTCTCGACGGGCTCGCCTGCCTCGAGGCGCTCGCGGAGCATCACCCGCAGGTGAAGGTCGCGATGCTGTCGGCGGTCGAGGACACAAACGTGATCGAGTCGGCGTTCCGGCGAGGCGCCGACGGCTACATCCACAAGGCCGTGAACCCGTTCGACCTGCCGGCGGCGATCCGCCAGATCGTCGACCAGAGCGTGATTCACCGCCCGCTCACGCCGCGGGACGGGGTGTCGTCCCCGCCCCCTCGCGGCAGAGCCCTTGCTCTCGGAGAAGGAAGTCGCCGTGCTCGTCGAGCTCTGCCACGGCCACACGAACAAGCAGATCGCTGCGCGGCTCTGGCTGAGCGAGCAGACGGTGAAGTTCCACCTGCGCAACATCTACCGCAAGCTCGGGATCAAAAGCCTGGACCGAGGCGCTCCGCTACGCCTACGAGCACGACCTCGCGTCGGTGCTGGCCCCCGCCCCCTAGCGCTCAGACGAGCACGTCGCCCGCGGCGCAGGCCGAGCCGCGCGCACTCGCCGGCGGCGAGCTCGAGCACGGATCGCGCTCCCTTCGCGGACGCCATCCGCCACGGCCGAAGCGCCGGCGTGATCGCGACGATGCGCCGCTCGCTGTCGAGGAAGACGACGTCGATCGGGAAGCGCATGAAGTGCGTGTGCACGGAGCGCGTCCGCGGCAGGAGCAGGCCGCCTTCCGGCGGATGTTCCTCGGACACTCCCATCAGGCCGCGGAAGCGCGTTGCGAACGACGTCGCGACACGCGCGCGGCAGACGAAACGTCCGTCGGCCCGCGTCAGGTCCACGTGGTCGGCCACGGGGAGGATTGTCGCCTACCGAGCCAACGTGAAGGTGATCCGAAGGGGTGGTCCAGATCCACCCCTTCGCGGTGCGGAGCGTCTCGGGCCGACCGCCTGAATGGAAGGTGTCAAGCAGTGTAGGTAAGTGCCGGCCTGCAAGTTCGAATGGGAGGTAGGGAATGTTCGAGCGGATTTCGCTCAAGCTGGTCGAGCTCTTCGCGGCGCTCAAGCGCGAGGAGGGCCAGGGCGCGACCGAGTACGCCATGGTCATCGGCTTCCTCGTCGTCACCCTGGCGCGTCGGCCTCGGTGTCCTCGGCGTCGGGATCAACGACGTTCCTCGACCGGCGTCGCCGACGCGCGCTCGACACGGACTGGTTCCGTAGGTCAGGACGCTCGAGACGGTTCGGACGAGATCGACTGTGTCCGGCTTGCGGACTCGTCGCTCTCGGACCGTCTCCGCCGCTCCGCCGCGGGAGCTCCGGGAGCCTTCATTCGAAGGCGCTCGGAGCTCCCGCGGGCGGCGGCGGCTACGCAGCGAGAGGGGCAGGCGGCCGTCGAGTTCGCGCTCGTCGTACCCGTCCTCTGCCTGGTCGTCCTCGCTCTCATCGATTTCGGGAAGGCGCTGAACTACTGGCTCGACACGAGCCACCTCGCCGGCGAGGGCTCCCGCCTGGCGGCAGTGCTCGGCAACTCGCCGGAGCCCGGCGGCGACTGGAAGGCCTGGATCGCAGCAGCAGGCCGAGTCGAAGGAGCTGCGCGACGGGACGGCCGACCTCGCCGGCGACGTCTCCGCCTGCCTGCCGAACGGAACGCCGGCGAAGATCGGCGACCCGGTCCGGGTCAGGTCAGCGCCGACTACATGGATCCCGTTCGTCGGCGGCGCCACCATCAAGCTCGAGGGCCACTCGACGATGCGGCTCGAGCGGCTTCCGACGTACGCAGCGGGCGCATGCTGAATCTGAGGGGCATCACCGAACCCAGTCTCGTCCGAGGGCGGCGGCGTGCTGGTTCTCACAGCGATCCTCATGCCGGCGCTGCTCTTCCTGCTGCTGCTCGTCATCGACGTCGGCAACTGGTACGTGCACAAGCGGCACCTGCAGATGCAGGCCGATGCCGCAGCACTTGCCGGCGGCGCGCACTTCGGTGACTGCTTCTCGCGATGCGGCGACGGTTTCCGCGAACACCGCGATCAAGAACGCCGCCACGTCTTCGGCGGCAACACCGCGAGCACCTACAACTTTCAGGTCGGCGGCGGCGCCCCTCGTCACGATCGGCCTGTTCAACAGCAAGACGTTCGCCGTCGGCAGCTTCGTCGACTCGAGCGTCGACATCGAGGAGCCGTGCCAGACGCCGCACCTCATGTTCGACGTGAAGCAGACCGAGGCCGACGTGCCGTACTTCCTCGGCTCCATGGTCCATCCTCGTCCCCGGTGGGACGAGCGTCGTGCCGCGATCAACGCGCGCGCCCGGGTGCAGCTGCTGAAGGCGCTGATCCTCAGGGCTCGCTCCCGCTCGCGGTCCCGGACGTCGACCCGAGAACGTCACGGTGACGTATGTGAACGAGAGGCCGGGGGAAGCCATCTGGCCGGCCGTTCGAGCTCACGAAGGGCGCGCCGGCGGGCGGCCTCAACTACTGGCAGGGCCCGACGTCGGTGTCGATCCCGGGCGACACCGTCGGCGTGCGGATCGGCGTGGGCAGCAAGAGCGGCCCGTGCGCCGCGTCGAACGGCATCGGCGGCGACGGCTACGTCTGTTACGACTACGAGAACTCCGGCATCGGACTCGCCTCGATCCGCGGCGTGTCGGCGCCGGCCCGGGACGCCGACGGCGACGACGCGCGCGTGGGGCGAGGTCTGGCCCGGCCCGCGCGGCGGGCCCTTCTTCGTCGCGGAGAACCTCACGGCGCCGGCGACGTCCTGCTCGCGCCTCCGTGCAGGCCGTGATGGAGTCGTCGACGGCGATCGTCCCGACGAGGGATCCAGCTGTTCGAGGCCACCCTCGACGGCGGCGACGTCAAGAAGCCGCTGCACGCCAGACGAACACCGGCCCGTCTGGTCGACGGGCTACGTCTACGACATCCCCGCCGACAACGGCCCGTGACGCTCGCTCCGCTGGCGGGACAAGCGGACGCGCCGCCGGCACCACCACGTACACGAACGTCCAGCGCGTCTACAGCGGCGCCGAGGAGTCGTCGGGCCCGGTGAAGGAGCTCGCGCTCACGTCGTCGGCCCCGACGACGGGCGCTACGCCCTCTCGGCGGGCTCGCAGACCCTCGCTGTCACCGTTGGCCTCGAGGGGAGCCTCCCGAATCGCGCAGAGCGAGACGGTGGTTCTGCGGCTCACCGGCGGCAGCCGGACGAGCGCGGTCGCGTGCGACGGCTCGGGCGCGGCGGACTTCAGAGGCCGATCATCTACGGCTGCAAGACGCCGTTCCAGATCAACGCGGCCGGCTATTGCCCGGATCCGTCGCCGCCGCCCGGCCCGGCGACCTGCGTCGACACGAAGACCGGGAGCATGGTCGGCCCGACCGAGAAGGCGCTCGACGACCGGTTCGCGAGCTGCCCGCCGGTCAACTGGCCCGACTACGACGCGCGGCGACCCGCGCGTCGTGAAGCTGCTCATCACCGACTTCTCGGCACTCGACGGCAGCGGCCACACGCAGTCCCCGTCACGAACTTCGCGGCGTTCTACGTCACCGGCTGGACCGGCTCGAGTGCGCCACCAACGCCCCCCGCCCTTCCCGGTGAAGAAGGGCGGCATCTGGGGCCACTTCATCAAGTACGCGCGCCCGACCCCTTCAGCGGCGGCGTCGAGGCCTGTGATCCCGACGGCCCTGACGCCCTGCGTCCCGTCTCCCTCGTCAAGTAATCGACCGGAGGACAGAACCATGGAATTCGCAACCAGGCTCATGTCGACGAGGCGGGGGTCGATGTATCGCGGCCCTGCGTCGCGCTGCTCGCCGGCGTCGTCATCCTCGTCTACCTGAACAGCTACCGCGAGAACCTAGCGGAGGGCGGGACGCCGGTGACGGTGCTCGTCGCCAGCAGCGCGATCCCGAAGGGCACCTCGGGCAGCGTCGTTGCGACCAAGCGGCTCTACACCGCGACGACGATCCGCGAGAGCCAGCTGCGTGAGGGCGCGATCAGCGATCCCGCGAGGCTCAGCGGCCGGGTCGCGACGCGCGAGATCTACGAGGGCGCGCAGCTGACGGCGTCCGACTTCTCCACCGCGGCGACCTCGCTCGCCTCGCAGCTGACCGACCGGAGCGGATCGTGTCGGTGCCGCTCGACGCCGCGCACGGCCTCATCGGCCGGTCGAGGAGGGCGACCACGTCGACGTCTACGCCGGCTTCAACGTGATCCCGCTCGGGGCCGACGGCCGGCCGCTCAACGGCGGCAAGGCCCGGCCGGTGCTGCGGATGATCATGTCCGACATCCCGGTCGTCCGGTCGACGGCGAGGCAACGGCCACGACGGTCAGCCTGCGCGTCAACGACGAGCAGGCGGCCCAGCTCGCGTTCGCCTCCGACAACGGCAAGGTCTGGCTGTCGCTGCGGCCGGCGTCGGCGCGAAGGAGGCCAAGCCCGGCATCGTCACGGTCGAGACCCTGCTCCTCGGCGTCCGGCCGGTCAGATCCTGCGCTCGCTCGGGGGCCGGCAGTGAACGCCCGCGGCTTCCACGTCTCTCGTCCTCGAGGACGGCATCGACCTGGTGGCGATCGAGGAGGCGCTCCCGCCCGGCACGCCGCGGCGCGGACGCCGCTCGCCGAGGTCGGGCGCGCCGGCAGCGAGTCCAGCACGGACGCCGACCTGCTGATCGTCGGCGCGGCAGGCACTCGACCAGGCGCTCGGGCTGGTCGAGGCCGCGAGCGCGGCAGCGGCCCGACCGGCCGGTCGTCGTGCTGCACGTCGGCAGCCCGAACGGGTTCATGGAGCAGGCGTTCGCCGCGGGGGCGGACGACCTGATCACGCTTCCGCTGCCGGCGGGCCAGCTCGCGTTCGCGCTCGAGAAGGCGGTCGCGCGGCGGCGCGGCGCGGCGCCCGCGGCCGAGGGCGCGATGATCTCCGTCCTCGGGCCCAAGGGCGGGACCGGCAAGACGCTCACGTCCTGCAACCTCGCCGTGGCCCTCGCGCCCGGGGCAGCGGCGGTGCTCGTCGACCTCGACCTGCAGTTCGGCGACGTCGGCCTGGCGCTCGGCCTGCGCCGAGCGGACGATCTACGACCTCGCGGTCGCGGGCGGCTCGCTCGACGGCGACAAGGTCGACGCGTTCCTCGCCGAGACCGTCCGGCGCGCGTGCGCTGCTGGCGCCGCTTCGGCCCGACCAGGCGGCGGCGATCGACACCGCCTTCCTGCGCGCGGTGTTCGAGCTCCTGCGGGCGCGGTACGACTTCGTCATCGTCGACACCCCGCCGGCGTTCACGCCCGAGGTGATCGCGGCGGTCGACGCGTCCTCGCAGCTGTGCGTGGTCGGGATGCTCGACGCGCTCTCGCTGAAGGACACGAAGATCGGGCTCGAGACGCTCGAGCAGATGGGCTACGACCCGGGCGCGGTCACGCTCGTGCTCAACCGCGCCGACACGAACGTCGGGATCACGCCAGGCGGACGTCGAGCGGCTGCTCGGCCGCAAGCCCGATGTGCTCGTGCCAGCGACCGGGCGATCCCGCGCGCGATCACCGACGGGCAGCCGATCAGCGAGGCCGAGCCGAGCTCGAAGGCGGCGCGGGCGTTCGCGGCGCTGGCGGAGCACTACGTCCGCGTCGCCGGCGGCCGCGGCCGGCCGGGCTCCGGACGACAACGGGCGGCGGCGCGGCTGCGCCGGAAGGGAGGCAACGATGGAGCTCCACGAGCGGATCGCACTCTCCAGCAGGCGGGCGCGCCGGTCGAGGTGAACGGCAACCGACGGCGGCGCGATCGACCCGTTCGCGGAGGTGAAGAACCGGATCCACCTCGCGCTTGTCAGCGAGCTCGGGCCGCGGCTCTTCGACGTCGCGGACGGCGACGCGGCCCGCGAGCGGGTCGAGGCCGAGATCCGCGACGCAGCTCCTCCAGGAGGCGGGGCTCTCGCGCGAGGACCGGATGCGGCTCGCCTCCGAGATCGCGGACGACATCTTCGGCTACGGCCCGCTCGAGCGGCTCCTGCCCGACGCCACGATCTCGGAGATCATGGTCAACGGCCCCGCGAGATCTGGATCGAGCGCCGCGGCCTGCTCTCGCGCACCGGCGCTACGTTCACCGACGAGTCGCACCTGCGGCGGATCATCACGAAGATGGTCGGCCAGGTCGGCCGGCGTATCGACGAGTCGTCGCCGATGGTCGACGCGCGCCTGCCCGACGGCTCGCGCGTGAACGCGATCATCGCCGCCGCTCTCGCTCTCGGGGCCGCTGCTGACGATCCGCAAGTTCGCGCAGAACCGCTTCGCGATGGACGAGCTGGTCGAGATCGGCACCCTCTCGCGAGACTCGGCCGACTTCCTCGCGAACTGCGTCCAGGCGCGACCTCAACATCCTCGTCTCGGGCGGCACCGGCTCGGGCAAGACGACCTTCCTGAACGCCCTCTCGGCGGCGATCCCCGACAGCGACCGGATCGTCACGATCGAGGACGCGGCCGAGCTCCAGCTCGTACCAGCGGCACGTCCTGCGGCTCGAGTCGCGTCCGAAGAACATCGAGGGCGAGGGCGAGATCACGATCCGCGACCTCGTCCGCAACGCGCTGCGCATGCGCCCCGACCGGATCATCGTCGGCGAGGTCCGCGGCGCCGAGGCGCTCGACATGCTCCAGGCGATGAACACCGGCCACGAGGGCTCGCTCTCGACCGTGCACGCCAACTCGCCCCGCGACGCGCTCAGCCGGCTCGAGACGATGGTGCTGATGGCCGGCTACGAGCTGCCGCTCCGCGCGATCCGGAGCCACGTCTCCTCGGCACTCGACCTCGTCATCCAGCTCGACCGCCTCGACGACGGCTCCCGGCGCGTGGTCGAGATCTCCGAGGTGCAGCGGATGGAGGGCGAGGTGATCACGCTCCAGAAGCTGTTCGAGTTCAAGATCGACCGCTTCGAAGCGGAGCGGCGCATCGTCGGCCGGCTCCATCCGACCGGCCTCCGCCCGAGCTTCCTCGTCAAGTTCGAGCGGCACGGGATCGAGCTGCCGCTGAGCCTCTTCGGCGGCGCCGCCAGCGCGATCTTCGGCGCCAGCGCAGCGGCGCTGCCGAGCGGGTCAACGGGGCGACGACCGATGAGGCTCGCCTCGCACCCTCGCCGCCCTCGCGGGCGGCGCTCGCGCTCGCGGTGCGCGGGTGCGGCCGCCCCGGCGGCGACGCCGGCGGAGGTGCAGGTCGCCCCGGTCACCCGGCTCCCGTTCCCCGAGCGCGGCTACGTCGTCAGCCTCCCGAGGCCGCGCGTCGCTCGACCCGGCAGCGTCGTGTGCGGGAGAACGGCCTCCGGGTCACGGCGTCGCGTCGACCCGCTCGCCGGCAGCGGGCTCCGCTTCGGCGTCGTCCTCGCGCTCGACGCGAGCGAGAGCATGACCGGCGGCCCGCGCGGCCGCGGCGCTCGAGGCCGGCGCGCGCGTTCGTCACGCATCGCACGGCGACCGAGGAGATCGGGATCGTCGCCTTCAACGGCGAGATCTCGGTCCTGCAGCGCGCCTGACCGAGCGACGGCGCCGCGCTCCGGAGCACGCTCGCGACGCAGCCGGCGCTCGCCTACGGAACGCGGATCCACGACGCGGTCACGCGGTCGCTCGCGCTCCTGCGCGACGCGCAGGCTCTCCTCAGGCTCGATCGTGCTCCTCTCCGACGGCGCCGACATCGGCAGCCTGCGCCGCTCGACGCAGGCGGTCGCGGCCGCGAAGGAGCAGCAGGTGCGCGTCTTCACCGTCGGGCTCCGCTCGGGCGCGTTCGACCCGCGCCGCTCCGGACGCTCGCGCGAGCGCACCGGCGGCACGTACGCCGAGGCGCGTTCGGCCGCGGAGCTGGCGGCCGATCTACGACGACCTCGGCACGCAGCTCGCGGGCGAGTACCTCGTCCGCTACCGCTCCGACGCGCGCCCGATGTCGCAGGTCGACGTTCGGATCGAGGTCGCCGGGCGCGGGAGCGGCGTCCACGGCCTACGTCGCGCCGACGCCGTCGCTGCTGCGCTCCCTACCACCGCTCTCTCGTCTCGACGTTCCTCCTCTCCGGCAGCTCGCCGCTCGTGCTCGCGCCTGTTCTTCGGGCTGCTCGTATGCGTGCTGCTGCTCCTGCTCGCGCGGCGTCCGAAGACGACGGTCGTCGACCGCGTCGAGCGCTTCTCGAACGGCGTCGCGCGGCGTCGCGGGCGGAGAGCGCCGCGGCGGTCGCGCTGCGGGCGGCGACCCGCAACCGCTACGCCACGGCTGGTGGGCGCAGCTCGAGCGCGACCTCGAGCTCGCGCGGATGACGGTGACGCCGCGGCAGGTCGTCGGACTGACGCTCGGCGCCACGTTCGCGATCGTCGTGTTCGCCTCTCGCTGTTCTCGGCGCCGGTTCTGGCCCTCTTCGGGCTGCCACGCCGCTCATCGCTCGCGCGGTGATCCGCCGGAAGGTGAAGGCCGTCCGCGAGGAGTTCGCCGATCAGTTCCCGGGCAGCCTGCAGGTGCTTGCCTCGGCGCTGCGCTCGGGCCACAGCTTCAACGGCGCCCTCGGCGTTGTCGTCGACCACGCCCGCGAGCCGGCCAGAGCCGAGCTCGCGCGGGTGCTGCAGGACGACCGGCTCGGCGTTCTTCCGGAGGACGCGATCCGCAAGCTCGCCCGGCGGATGGCCAACCGCGACATCGAGCAGGTCGCGCTGCTCGCCGAGCTGCAGCGGACGTCCGGCGGTAACTCCGCCGAGATCCTCGACACGGTCGTCGGGACGATCCGCGAGCGGGCGGAGATCCGCCGGCTCGTGCGCACGCTGACCGCGCAGGGCCGGATGGCCCGTTGGATCCTCACGGCGCTACCCGTCTGTCCTTACCGCAGTCCTCTGGCTCGCTGCACCCCGACGTGATGACGCAGCTTCTTCACGAGCGGGACCGGCCAGTTTTCGCTGGTTCGTCGCCGCGATGATGGTCGCTGCGGGCTCGTTCGTCATTCAGCGCATCGTCGACATCGACGTCTAGGAGCGTCACATGACGCTCATGCTTGTTCATCGGTCTCTCGCTCGTCGCCGCATCCGGCGTGCTCGTCCTTCGGTCCTTTGCGCTCGCGACCGCGCGGCGCCGTCGGATGCTCGACCAAATCGCGTCGTACGGATTCCGCTCCTCCATGCCGCGTTGAGGAGCCTGCCAACCTGCGCAGCACGCTCGACGAACTCGCAGCGGTCGACCGGCGAGAGGGCTCTCGCGCGCTTCGAAGGGCTCCGCGCAGGGGAGCGGGGGCTGCGCGACTTGCTCAACTCCGCTGGCATGTACCAGACCTCCGTGGCGTCGTTCGTCGGCTGGCGGATCCTGGGTGCCGTCTAGCGGTCCAGCGTTGCTCGCTTCTCCTCACCCTTCGCGGTCGAGCTCGAGCTGCGCGTGCTCATCGTCGGGAGTCTCGATGAGCGGCTCATGGGCTGGTACTTGCCGTACGTCCGCGTTCAGCGGCGCGCGCGCATCCGCCTCGAGCGCATCGACCGCGAGGTGCCGGAGCTCGTCGACCTGCTCGTGACGACGGTCGAGGCCGGCGTCGGATTCGCCGCCGGCCTCCAGTTGGCGTCGCGCAGTATTGAAGGCCCGCTCGGGCAGGAGCTCCGGCTCGCGCTCCGCGAGCAGAGCCTCGGCCTGACGCCGGAGGAGGCCTTGCGGAACCTGTCGCTCCGTGTTGACAGTCCGGCAACGCGCGCCTTCACACAGGCGCTGGTGCAAGGGGAGTCGCTCGGCGTCTCGATCGGCGCGATCCTCCGCGATCTGGCCATCGATATGCGCAAGCGGCGCCGCCAGTCGGCGGAGGAGCGCGCTCAGAAGACGCCGACGAAGATTCTGTTTCCGTTGATCGTGCTGATCCTGCCGGCGATGTTCATCGTGACGCTCGGTCCCGTCCTGCTCGAAGCCGTGAAGTTCTTCGCGTCGGCCTGAACGGACTAACGAACGCCGCCGCGCATCTGGTCGGCGCAGACCTTCATGAACCAGATCGAGGCGAGAAACGCGATAGGTCAGCACGGGGATGGCCACCCCGACGACAACTAAGATCCCGAAGGCCGGCGCGGCTTCAACCCCGACGCCCAACGCACCTGCTCCGACCTGCATCAGTCCGAGCGCCAGCACGACGCGCAGAGCGGCTCCCTTCATCGTGGCGGGCGCCGCACCGGGCCAGCGGAGATAGGACCAGAGCGCGAGCAGGGCTGTGCCCAGGGTGAACGCCATCAGCAATTGACCAGAGGTCATCTCGTCTCCCCGTCGCGTGACCGTGCCGGACCGACTCTACCTCTCTATCGGCCGGTTGCGGCGTGACCTGAACGCCCCGAGCGGGGCTCCCGGGTCTAGGCAGGGACGAGCAGCGTCGCCCGGAAGTCCGGGTGGCCCGACGCCCAGGCCCGAACGAAGAAGAGCAGCTCCGTTCCCGCCTGCGCCGTGTCGCCGCCGTCGAGGAGCCACGGCGCGAACACCTCGACGGTGTCGATCGCCGTTCGGGCGGCGAAACAGTCCGTTTCGTTCAGTGCGCCGACGAGCTCGGGTGCAAGCTCGGGATGACTGATGCGGAGCTTCACGGCGTAGCCCCAGGAGCACACGGCTGCATTCGGCCTACCGCTCCGGTCGAGGGGGTCGCTCGTCCACCGGGCGCTCCGAGAAGAGCGCCGCCAGCAGCCTGCGGGCAGCCTCGATGTCGCCCGCGTCGGCGCTGCTCGGCGGAGTGTCCGCCTGCTCGTTCTGCAGTTCCGATGCGCTCCAGCTCGGCATGTCCTGAGCATTGCGGTCGCGGCCCGGGCGGACTTCCGTCATCCGGGCGGGTTGCGGTGCCCACGCGGGTAGGCGTCCGGGGCGTGCCACCCACCCGAATGGGAGCACGGAACACCACCTCTGGGTGGGGGGCGTTCGGCGGGCCGTCCCCACGATGTGAGCAGTGGGTTACTGCGTCCGCCGTGCGTGCTGCGCGGCTCGAGAAGGAGTGTCGAAGTTGAACGATCTGCGGTCTTCTAGGAACGGTTCCAGCGGGACAACGCGCACGCGCGTACGCAAGGGTCTCCCGGTCATGGTGGCGGCTCTCGCCGCCCTGCTCTGGGTCGGGCTCGCCTCGGCTCCCGCAAGCGCGGCCAACCCGGGGGCGGACATCGAGCAGTGCCGCAACGGCACGTTCGCCGCTCCGCAGCAGTGCACCGGCAGCGCCTGGCAGACCGGCAACGCCGGCGCCAGCAACTCGCACTACCGCGAGGGCGACTCGGTCCCCTTCCGCGCAAAGCTGATCAATCTGTCGACCTCGGGCAGCCACACGCTCGTGATCGAGTACGACACGATCGACAGCGGTGCGCACGCCTACGACTACCTGACCGCGTACGACCGGACCGAATCGACCGCAGCACCGTGCTCGGGCATCGTGCCCTGCGCCGGTGGCTCCTCCTTCCCGATCCCGGCCGACACGACGATCGCCTTCGCGAACTCGAGCTCGACGCAGGCTCCGGGCGCGATCACGATCTGGAACGGGACGATCACGAACATCGTGTACGGCAGCAGTGACGCGGCCGGGAAGCGCTCGGTGATCGTCACCTTCACGGCGACGAACTCGACCGTGCTGCTGGCCTGGGGTGGCCACATCGCCTCGCAGATCGACTGGGGCGTGGGCAACAGCGCCGGCTCGATCTCGGGCTCGCCGTACCACATGCGGCTCCTCGACCTCGACAACGACGGCCTCGGCAACATGGACCGCTCGCTGGCCGCGGCGGCAGTCGCGCCCGTGCCCGCGACCTTCACGACGCAGGCCAGCGCCGCGTCGATCTCGCTCGGGCAGTCGATCACCGACCTCGCCACGCTCGCAGGCCCGAACGGCATTGTCAGCGGCAGCGTCGCCTTCTACGTCTGCGGCCCGAGCATCGTCTCGAACCCGGACTGCTCGACGGGCGGCTCCGCGGTCGGCTCGGCAGTCGTTCTCTCCGGCGGCACCGCGACCTCGGCGGCGTACACGCCGACGCAGGCCGGCCGCTACTGCTTCCGCGCGCAGTACAGCCCGGACCTGTTCGCGCAGTACTCGCCGGGCAACCACACGAACCTGACCACGGAGTGCTTCGAGGTCGTTCTCCCGCTTGGCACCCTCCGTGTGATCAAGCAGGTCGTGAACGACAACGGCGGCACCAAGGTCGCCTCGGACTTCGCGCTCCACGTCAAGAGCGGCGGCACCGACGTCGCGGGCAGCCCGGCGGCCGGATCGGCCACCGGCACCGTGTACACGCTCGCGTCCGGCACGTACGTCCTCAGCGAGGACGCTCCCCCGGCGGGCTACGCCCAGACCGGGATCAGCGGCGACTGCGCGGCCAACGGTACGGTCAGCGTCGTCGCCGGGATGCAGAAGACCTGCACGATCACGAACGACGACATCTCGCCGAAGCTGATCGTGATCAAGCACGTCGTCAACGACGAGGCGGGCACGAAGACCGCCGCGGACTTCACGATGTCGGTGACGGGCAGCTCGCCCAGCCCGGCCAGCTTCGCCGGCGCCGAGGCGCCGGGCACGCAGGTGTCGATCCGCCCCGGCTCGTATGCCGTGGGCGAGTCCGGCCCTGCGGGCTACTCCGGCTCCTTCTCGAGCGGTTGCGCGGGCTCGATCGCCCTCGGCGAGACCAAGACCTGCACGGTCACGAACACCGACGACGATGTGCCGAGCTCGATCGTGGTGACGAAGTCGGCGAGCCCGACGTCGCTGCCGGAGCCGGGTGGCAACGCCACCTTCTCGGTCAGCGTGCAGAACACGTCGGCGGTGGACTCGGTGACGATCTCGAGCCTGACCGACGACATCTACGGCAACCTCGACGGCAAGGGCACCTGTGACGTGCCGCAGACGATCGCGGCGGGGGCGAGCTACAGCTGCTCGTTCAGCGGCGCTGTGTCCGGCAACGCCGGCAGCAGCCACACGGACGTCGTCACGGCCTCGGGCACGGACGACGACGGCAACCCGGTCTCCGACGACGACGACGCGACGGTGACGATCACCGATCTCGCGAGCTCGATCCTCGTCACGAAGACCGCGGATCCCACGTCTCTGCCGGAGCCGGGCGGCAACGCGTCCTTCTCGGTCACCGTCAAGAACACGTCCGCCAACGACTCGGTGACGATCACGAGCCTCAGCGACGACGTCTACGGGAACCTCGACGGCAAGGGCACCTGCGACGTTCCCTTCACGCTGGCCCCGGGGGCGAGCTACGACTGCTCCTTCAGCGGCGCCGGTCAGCGGCAACGCGGGCAGCTCGCACACGGATGTCGTGACCGCGTCGGGTACCGACGACGACGGCAACCCCGTCTCCGACGAGGACGACGCCACGGTGACGATCACCGATCAGGCGAGCTCGATCGTGGTGACGAAGTCGGCGACGCCGACCTCGCTGCCCGAGCCGGGCGGCAACGCGACCTTCGACGTCACGATCCAGAACACGTCGGCGGTCGACTCGGTCACGATCTCGAGCCTCACGGACGACGTCTACGGCAACCTGGACGGCAAGGGCACCTGCGACGTGCCGCAGACGATCGCGGCCGGGGCGAGCTACAGCTGCTCCTTCAGCGGCCCCGTCGCCGGCAACGCGGGCAGCTCGCACACGGATGTCGTGACCGCGTCGGGTACCGACGACGACGGCAACCCCGTCTCCGACGAGGACGATGCCACGGTCCGGATCACCGACGTCGGCAGCTCGATTCTCGTGACGAAGTCGGCCACGCCGACCTCGCTGCCGGAGCCGGGCGGCAACGCGACCTTCGACGTCACCGTCAAGAACACGTCTGCGGTCGACTCGGTCACGATCTCGAGCCTCACGGACGACGTCTACGGCAACCTGGACGGCAAGGGCACCTGCGACGTGCCTCAGACGCTGGCCCCCGGGGCGAGCTACGACTGCTCCTTCAGCGGCGCCGTCGCCGGCAACGCCGGCAGCTCTCACACCGACGTCGTCACCGCTTCGGGCACGGACGATGACGGCAACCCCGTGTCGGACGACGATGACGCGACCGTCACGATCACCAACCTGCCGAGCTCGATCCTGGTGACCAAGTCGGCCACGCCGACCTCGATCCAGGAGCCGGGCGGCACGGTCACCTTCGCGGTCTCGGTGAAGAACACGTCCGCGGTCGACTCGGTGACGATCACGAGCCTCAGCGACGACGTCTACGGGAACCTCGACGGCAAGGGCACCTGCGACGTGCCGCAGACGCTGGCACCGGGCGCGAGCTACGACTGCTCGTTCACCGGCGTCGTCAGCGGTGCGGCGGGGAGCACGCACGTCGACGTCGTCACCGCCTCCGGCATCGACGACGACGGCGGCGAGCTCTCCGGCAGCGACGACGCGACGGTGACGATCACCGCCGGGCCGCCGCCCCCGCCGCCGCCGCCGACGCCCATTCCGCCCACCGCGGTCGTCGTGGCGGCACCGGCGATCGATCTCTCGATCACCAAGACCGATCGCCCCGACCCGGTCTTCGTCGGAGCCAGGCTGACCTACACGCTGACGGTGCGGAACGCCGGGCCGGACACCGCGACCAACGTTCGCGTCGCGGACGCGCTGCCCGCGGCGACGACCTTCGTCTCCGTCACCAGCAGCCAGGGAACGTGCACCGGCGGGCGCGTCGTGCGCTGCAGCCTCGGCACGATGCTGAACGGCGGCCGGGCGACGATCACGATCGTCGTGAGGCCGACCGCGCCGGGCGCATTGCTCAACGTCGCCACGGTCGTCGGCGACCAGTCGGAGGCGAACACGGCGAACAATCGTGCCACCGCGCCGACCCTCGTTCGGGGGCCGATCGCGCCGCCCGTCGCCAGCTGCCCGAACCTCATCGTGCAGCCGCGGTCACTGTCGGTCGGCCGGCGCGGAGTCGTGAGGGTCGTCGTTGTCGACAAGAATCGCGGCGTCGGCGGCGTCCGGATTCTCGTCAAGGGGCCCGGCCTGAACAAGGCCGCGACCACCAACAGCCGTGGCCGGGTCGCGATCTCCGTGCGGCCGCCGCGCACCGGGATCGTGGAGATCCGGATGACCAACCAGCCCAGTCGGTGCTCGACGAGAAGGATCGGTGTCGTCGGTGTCTTCCTTCCGCCTCCGGTCACGGGCTAGCCTCGCCGCCTGCCTCGCGCTCGCGCTTCTTGCCATCACGGGAGAGGCGCGGGCGGAGGCGGCGCGCGCGAGCGTTCCCGCTGCCGGGCACATCGTCTGGGCACAGGTCGCGGTGCGGACGCAGCCGAGCAGGACGGCCCCGAGGGCGACCGTGCTCAGTCAGTTCCGCGACGACTTCCGGCCCCGCGTGGTGCTCGCACTGGCGATCAAGCGGGACGCCGAAGGAAAGCCCGCGTGGTACCGGATCAGCCTGCCCGGCCGTCCCAACGGCCGCACGGGCTGGGTGCCCGCGGCCAGCGTCGAGGTGAAGCCGATCCGGAAGGAGATCGTGATCGACCGGAGCGACCGGACGCTCGAGCTCCGGAACGCGGGGCGCGTCGTGTTTCGCACGCGCGTCGCGGTCGGCGCGTACGGGATGGAGACGCCGCTCGGCCGCTTCTACGTGATGGCGAAGTTCCGCCCGAACTCGCCGGTCCTCGGCGCGTTCGGCTTCGAGACGAGCGCCTACTCGAAGCTGAGCGAGTGGCCCGGCGGCGGCATCGTCGGGATCCACGGCACGAACACGCCGTCGCTGCTCGGACAGGCGGTCTCGCACGGATGCATCCGGGTCGCGAACGAGGCGATCCTCCGCCTCAAGGAGCTCGTCCCGGTCGGGACCCCGATCAGGATCGTGGCGTAGCGCTCCAGCGAGGCAGGAGTGCCCTGACCACGGTCGGTCCCGCCGGGGCCGCTGTCGAGCTCGAGCCGGCCGCCGAGCAGCCGCAGGCGCTCGCGCATGCCCACGACGCCGATCCCGCTCTGCCCGTCCGCGTCCGGCTGGACGGCGTCCGGGTCGAAGCCGTGGCCGTCGTCGCGAATCTCCATGCAGAGCCCATCGTCGCTCTCGTGCAGCGTCACGACGACCTCGGACGCGCCGCTGTGCTGCCGGACGTTGCTCAGCGCCTCCTGGAGGACGCGCAGCAGCGCGATCCGCTGCGACGCGGTCAGGGTCTCGAACGAGCCGTCGCGCTGGAGCGAGGTGGCGATCCCCGCTCGCCGGTTCAACGCCGCAAGCTCGCGCTCGACTGCATCCGGGAGCGGCTGCTGGAGCAGGGAACGTGGCTCGAGCGAGTGGGCCAGGTCGCGGAGGTCCTGATGCAGCTCCGCGAGCTGCGACTCGAGGTCGGCGAAGCGCCCGACGACCGGATCGTGATGCTCGCTCCCGACCAGCATCACCACCTGCTCTCGCAGCAGCCGAATGTCCTGCGCAAGCGCGTAGACCTGCTGCAGCGGCCCGTCGTGGAGGTCGAAGCCAAGCCGTACGAGTAGCCGCTCGTTCGCCTCCGCCAGCCCCGGCTCGAGGGCGCTCGCCTCGCGATTCTCGGTTGTCGAGCTCATCTGGGCCCGGCTAGGCCGATTCGACGGTCAGCGCCGCCACCCGGCCCGTGCGGTAGGCGTACCGCGCCGCCTCTGTGCGGCTCGAGATGCCGAGCTTGCGGTACACGTTGCGGAGGTGGAACTTCACCGTCTGCTCGCTGATCCAGAGCTGGCGGCCGATCTCGCGATTCGAGAGCCCGCGCGCCACCGCATCGAGAACGGCGGTCTCACGCTCACTCAGGACGGTCGCGCCGGACGGGCGGTCGGACGTCTGCGCCGCATCAGCACCCCAGACCTTGAACGACGTGCTCGTGAGCGCGGTGCGGAGAACGGTCGCCAGATCGACCGGCTCGACCGTCTTGACGACGTAGCCGCGTGCGCCGCCCTGACGGGCCGCCTCGATCTGCTCCGGGTCGCTGTAGCTCGAGAGGATCACCACCGCCACGGTCGGGTCGTGCTTGCGCAGCCGCTCGAGGCACGAGAGGCCGTCGAGCTCGGGCATGCGCAGGTCGAGCAGGACGACGTCGGGGGTCGTCTCGCGGACTGCGGGGACGACATGGCTGCCGACCGAGACCTCGTGGACGATCTCGAAGTCCTCCGCGTCGGCGAGTGCGCGCCGGATTGCGGCCTGCATCAGCCGGTGGTCGTCCGCAACGAGTACGCGAAGGGTCTTCAAGCCCGCAGTCCTTTCGTCAGCTCCCGCAACAAGAGCCGTCGAAGCATGTGCGGTCGGCCGTTTCGACGCGTCCCCCGTTCGAGCTATGGGCGATCCGTGCCGGCAGGGCCTCCGATGCTGCTCTGATCGCACGGAGCGGACTATCATCCGCGCCGCGGTGCGCGACCTCCTGCATGCCTACCGCCGCCCGCTCGAGATCTTCCTCTGGACGCGCAGCGGCATCTGGATCGGCGCGATCCTGCTGGCTGCGATTCTCGATCCCCTCTCGGTGGCGTTCCAGGTGCCACTCGACCCGCGCTGGCAGATCGACATCGGCTGGGGCATCGGGATCTGGAGCCGCTGGGACAGCAGCTGGTTCCTCGACATTGCGCGCGACGGGTATGTCGACCCGCAGAAGTCGACCGCGTTCTTCCCGCTCTACCCCCTGCTCGTAAAGGTGACGGGGACGATCCTGGGCGGGCACTACATCCTCGCCGGGATCATCGTCTCCCTGGCCGCCTGCGCCGCCGCGTTCGTCCTGCTCTACCAGCTCGGGCGGGAGCTGCTCGGCGAGGACGGAGCCTACCGGGCCGTGCTCTACCTCTCGCTCTTCCCGATGGCGCTTTTCCTCGGCGCCGTGTACAGCGAGTCGGTCTACCTGACCTTGTCGCTCGCCTCGTTCCTGCTCGCGCTGCGGGGCCGCTTCGCGTTCGCCGCAGTGGCGGTCGGGCTGGCGATCCTCACCCGCTCGGCGGGTGTCGCGCTCCTGCCCGCGATCGGGCTGCTGGCGTGGCGCTCAGACGATCGGGCACGGTCGCTGGCGTCGCTCCTGATCGCGCCTGCGATCGCGGCGGTCTGGCCGCTCTGGCTCTGGGTGCGGATCGGCGATCCCTTCGTCTTTCTCGACGCACAGCAAGAGGCGTGGGGCCGAGAGCTGTCGCCCTTCGGCCCGCTCGGCGGGCTCGGCCGGGGGATCGAGGCGGCCTGGGCCGGGATCCGCCAGCTGATCGCCGGCCCGGGCGGCGAGATCTTCTGGCCGCATGCGACCGACACTGGCCCGATGAACGTTGCGGCGCAGAACCTGTATCAGTTCGGGTATCTGGTGCTGTTCGTCGGGCTGGGAGTGGTGGCCTGGCGAAGGTTCGGCGCGCCCTACGGGCTGTTCGTCTTCGGGAGCCTCGCCCTACCGCTCGCCGCGCCGACCGACGACTGGCCGCTCCTCTCGATGCCGCGGTTCGGCCTCGGCATCTTCCCGATCTTCCTCGCTCTCGCCTACCTCGGCTCGCGGCCGCGGGTGCACATCGCCACGATCGCGATCAGCGCGTTCCTGCTCTCCCTGTCGGTCGCGCAGTGGGTGACATTCCAATGGGTCTCCTGAGCTAGCAGCTCTGCTTGGCCGTCTTCGCGGTCCCCGTCCGCTCCAGGAGCTCCGGGGTGAGGATCGCCTTGCGGACGGTCGCCTGGATGCGCCCGAGCTTCGGCACCGGGTAGTTGCCGTAGGGCTGGCGGCCGAAGAAGTAGTCGAAGCCGAACGTGACGGTCAGCGTCTCGCGCGAGTCGACCGAGCTCACGAGCCGGACGAGCGACGGCAGCCGGTTCAGCGGGATGTCCGTGCGGACGTTCGTCTCGATCGTCTTCGCCAGCGAGCCGAAGTTCCGGATCGCCTGCACGGGGTCGAGCTGGTCGGCCATGGCGCTCAGGAAGCAGCGCTGCCGGGCCATCCGCGTGTAGTCGCTCGAGTCCTTCCGCGAGCGGACGTACGCGAGCGCCTCGCGGCCGTAGAAGCGGTACGTGCGGCCGGGGACGACGTCGATCGTCGGCTTCGGCTCGCCCCACGCAGGTCGCGTCACCTCGTCGTGCAGGCGTTCCTTGACGAGGATCTCGACGCCGCCGAGCGCGTCGACGAGGTCGGCGAAGCCGACGAGGTTGACGAGCGCGTAGTAGTCGACCCGGATCGCGAGCAGGTTCGAGACCGCCTGCTTCAGCGCGGCCGCCCCGTCCTCGCCGCCGCCGTTGAGGCCGAAGATCGCGTTCAGCGGCTCCTTCGACAGCCGCCCCTTCTTCCCGAGCGGCACCTGGGCGAGGTTGCGGGGGACGCCGAACGCGGCGGCCCGGCCCGTGCCGTGCTGGACGGCGGCGAGGATGATCGTGTCCGTCCGCGCGCCCCAGTTGCCGGGGCCCTCGTCGGTGCCGAGCAGGAGGATCGTCGTCCAAGGCTTCGGGGACGCGGGCTTCGTCTCGGTGACGACGCGCGCGTCGGCGTCGAGCGGTGCGACCTCGCCCGGCCCGAGCCGCTCGACGAGCGCCCACTCCCATGCGTCCTTCGGCACCCACTCCGGGAGCGGACGCACCACGTGCGCCAGCAGGACGGAGCCGCGGTCGCAGGCGGTACCGCACGGCTCCTCGTCGGCGAAGACGCTCTCGAGCACGTCGTAGCTCCGGACCGTGACCCAGGCAGCGGCCACATGGGGTGCGGCGGTCAGGGCGACGAGTGCGGCGACGAGGAGCGGAACCGCTCCCTGGACTGCGTCGACGACTGCGAACACGCGGAACGCGAGTAGAGCCAGATCGGCCGCGAGGATCGCCGTTACCATCGACCGGTCGACGCCGGAGAGTGCGTCCAGCGAGACCCACGACCCGAGGAGCAGGCCGCCGACCATGATGCAGAGCGTGATGCCGAGCAGCACGAGCCCGCGACGCGTGGCCCCTCGATACAGCTGGCCGACGCCCGGCACGAGCAGCGACAGGAGCCCGGCGACGAGCATCGACTCAGTGTATGCGGGCTGCTGACGCGTCGAGGTGGCTGCTCTGGCTCGGGGCGCTCGCGGCCGTACGGGCCGCCATCCCCTTGGTCGCGCTCGCCTTCGGGGGCGCGCTTCCCGGCTTCCCGTCCTACTCCTACGAGGGGCCGCGTGGTGACGCAAACGGCTACATCGCGGCAGCACGCGCGCTCATTTCCGCCGCGGCCGGCCTCGGCCTCCTGCTGCCGGTCCTCTTCGCCGTCGCGGTTGCGGGAGCCGTCGGGGCGCGGTGGGCGTGGCGCCGTTATCCGGGCGACCGCCACTGGGTGATCGCGGCGTCCGCCGGGCTCGTCTCCTGCCTGCTCGCGGCGGTCATCCTGAATCTCGACGGGCAGGCGCCGGCGGGCGCGGTGGGCTGGCCGCTGCTCCTCAGCCTCCCACTGGTGCCGTTCCGGGTGATCGGCTGGATCGACAACGAGGTCGCGGTCGGTGTCGGAATCGCGCTCGCGATCGTGGCGAACACCGTCACGATCTTCGCGACCGCGTTCATCGGCCATCGCGTGACCGGCTCCCGGCGGGTCGGGATCGCCGCGGCGGCGCTGTTCACCTTCTGGCCGTTCCTGACCTGGCTGCTCCTCGGGGAACAGACCTGGGAGAACAGCGCCTGGGCGATCGAGGCGGGGCTCGAGCTCTACACCGAGCCTGTCTCGACCGCGTTGGTCGCCGGCGGGCTCGCGCTCGCGCTCGTCAGAGGTCGTCCGCCGTGGGCCCTGGTGACGGCCGGGATCGTCTTCGGCTACGCCACGGCGGTGAGGCCGACGAACATCGTCTTCGCGGCGGCCGCCGCGATCCTGTTCGCGTCGGAGCGGGACTGGCGAAGCGTGGGCCGGTTGGTCGTCGGCGGCGTCGCGGTGCTGCCGATCATGCTGGCGTTCCTGCCGAAGAAGCGTGGGTACGACCTCGAGCTCGCGCGGGACGAGACCGGGCTGCCGCTCTGGTCGAACGACTACCTGATCACGACCTTCACCGATTCCAGCGTCTATCGGCCGCTGCTGCTCGTCCTGCTCCTGCCACTCGTGGCGGTCGGTGTGCTGACGTTGCGGTCCCGGCCCGTCGCGCTGATGCTGCTTGGCGGCGTGCTGGCCAACGCAGCGATCTACTCCTTCTTCCGCGCGACCTGGGAGCACCCGAGGTACCTGCAAGCGGGCCTGCCCGCGTTGCTCGTCCTCTGGAGTGCCGGCGCGGCGTGGGTCGCCGATCACGCCCGGCGAAGCAGCGAGCCTGCGCACGTAAGAAGTTCGTAAGCAGGAACTTGATCGGCGTGTCCGTTGAGTATCCTGCCGCGCGATGCCTACTTCAGTCGTCACGGGCGGTGCCGGCTTTCTCGGGTCTCATCTCTCCGATGCGCTGCTCGAGCGCGGGCACCGGGTCATCTGCGTCGACAACCTGGAGACGGGCTCGCTCGCGAACATCGAGCACATGCGCACGGATGCGTTCGCCTTCGTGCCGCACGATCTGACGCAGCCGATCCGGATCGAGGAGCCGGTCGACTTCGTCTACCACCTCGCGAGCCCGGCCAGCCCGATCGACTACCTGCGGCTGCCGCTGCAGACGCTGAAGGTCGGCTCGCACGGAACCCACAACGCGCTCGGCCTGGCGAAGTTCAAGCGCGCCCGCTTCCTGCTCGCCTCCACCAGCGAGGTCTACGGCGACCCGCAGGTGCACCCGCAGCCGGAGACCTACTGGGGCCACGTCAACCCGATCGGCCCCCGCGGCGTCTACGACGAGGCCAAGCGCTACGCGGAGGCGCTGACGATGGCCTACCACCGCCAGCAGGGCGTCGACACCGCGATCGTCCGGATCTTCAACACCTACGGCCCCCGCATGCGCCCGCACGACGGCCGCGCGATCCCGACCTTCGTCCGCCAGGCGATGGAGCGAAAGCCGATCACGGTCTTCGGCGACGGCAGCCAGACCCGCAGCTTCTGCTACGTCGACGACCTGATCCGCGGCCTGATCGCGCTCTCCGAGAGCGGCGAGCATCTGCCCGTCAACATCGGCAACCCGCAGGAGTTCACCCTGCTCGAGCTCGCCGAGAAGGTGCTCGAGGTGTGGGGCGGCGGCAGCGAGATCGTCTACGAGGCGCTGCCGGTCGACGATCCGAAGGTGCGCCAGCCCGACATCACGCGGGCACAGCAGGTACTCGGGTGGGAGCCCGAGGTGGGTCTCGACGAGGGGCTGCGCAAGCTGCACTCGTCGCTGCGGGAAGCACCGGTTGCGTAGACCCGCGCTCGGGTTTCTGCTCGTCCTGGCTGCAGTGGTACTGCTGGCCGTGCCGTCCGCGTCTGCGTCCCGCTTCATCCAGCACGGCATCTTCGACGACGCGCAGATCAACTACGGCGACCCGGACAAGGTCTTCCCGCAGCTGAAGCAGCTGAAGACACAGCTGATCAGGGTCAACCTCGTCTGGGGCGGGCCGAACGGCGTCGCAAGGCGGCGGCCCGTCAACCCGATGAACCCGAACGATCCCGCGTACAACTGGTCGGTCTACGACCGGACCGTCTTCTTCGCGCAGCAGTACGGAATCAAGGTCGTCTTCTCGATCGTCGGGACGCCTCCCTGGGCGAACGGGGCCAAGGGCGTCAACGTCGTCCCCAAGAGCGCGCTCGATCTCGAGCGCTTCGCGACCGCCGCCGCGCGACGCTACAGCGGCTCGTTCAGGACGACGGAGGGGCGGATCCTGCCGCCGGTGCGCCAGTGGCTCGCCTGGAACGAGCCGAACAACCCGGCGTTCCTGCGCCCCCAGTACAAGAAGGTCAAGGGCAAGCCGGTGATCCAGAGCGCGATCGACTACGCGAAGATCTGCAACGCGGTCGTCAAGGGCGTGCGCAAGACCACCATCGGCGCGTCGAAGGTCGCCTGCGGCGTCACCGGCCCGCGCGGCAACAACAACCCGAACTCGAGCCGTCCCGCCACTTCGCCGCTGCCGTTCCTGCGCGCGATGCACAAGGCCGGCGCGAAGGGCTTCGACGCCTACGCCCATCACCCGTACTACGGCGCCCCGCGCGAGACGCCGAGCACGCCGCCCCCGCCCGGGATCCACGGCAACGCGGCGACGGCGATCACGCTCGGCAACATCAACCTGCTCATCCGCGAGGTGACGCGCCTCTACGGGAACAAGCGGATCTGGATCACCGAGTACGGCTATCAGACGAACCCGCCCGACAAGATCTTCGGCGTCTCGTTCGCGAACCAGGCGCGCTACCTGACGCAGGCCTACGGGATCGCCAAGCGCAATCCGCGGATCGACATGTTCCTCTGGTTCCTGCTGCGCGACGAGCGTCTCGGCGTCAACGAGGGCTGGCAGTCGGGCCTGCTGACCGCCTCGGGGGCGAAGAAGCCCTCCTTCGCCGCGTTCCAGAAGCTCCGGTAGGTTCTCCCACGTGCCGAAGGTCGAGGACTGGCCGGGCCACGAGCGTCGCCATCCGCAACTGAGCTCGCCCACGTGGGCCGTCCGCGCGCCCCTCGCCGCCTGGCTCCAGGCACAGGCGCTCGAGGCGGGGACGGGCTACCGCGTCCTCGACGTCGGCTGCGGACCGAAGCCGTACTACCCCTTCTTTGCCGAGCGCGCGAGCGAGTACGTCGGCGTCGACGTCGATGCGCACGAGGCGGCCGATCTCGTCGGGCGCGTCGAGAGCCTGCCTGTCGACGACGGCGCGTTCGACGTCGTCCTCTGCACCCAGGTGCTGGAGCACTGCGACGATCCCGTGCAGGCGGTGCGAGAGCTGCGGCGCGTGACCGCCCCGGGCGGACGCGTGCTCGCCTCGACGCACGGCGTCCAGTGGTATCACCCCTCGCCCGTGGACTACTGGCGCTGGACGCACGAAGGCCTGGGGCGGTTGTTCTCGACGAACGCCGAGTGGGACTCGCTCGAGGTCGAGCCGTCCGGAGGCACCGCGGCATGTCTCGCGATGCTCGTCGGTGCCTACACCGAGCTCGCCCTGGGCAGGGTCGGCCTGCGCAGCCTCGCGCGCGGGCCCGTCTGGGTCCTGAACAGCGGCGCAGCCGCGCTCGACCGGAGGTCGCCGCTGCTCGGCGAGCTGCGGCCCGGCTCGCTGACGGCGAACCTTCACGTCGTCGCAACCGTCGGTCGCTGACCCGGCCTACGCGAGCGCGTCGTCGTAGACGGCGAGGGTGCGCTCGGCCATCCGTCCGACGGAGAACTCGTCCAGCGCTCGGCGCCGCCCTGCTTCGCCGAGGGCGGTCGCACGGGCGCCGTCCGCGAGCAGCGCTCCCAGCGCCTCCGCCAGACCCGTGTGGTCGCCGGGGTCGACCAGGAGCCCGGTCTCGCCGTCGACCACGACCTCCGGCACGGCGCTCACGCGCGTCGCGACGATTGGGAGCCCGGCCAGCATCGCCTCGAGCAGCACGATCCCAAAGCCTTCCCAGCGCGATGTGTGCACGAAGACGTCCGCTCGCTCGAGCCAGTCGCGGATGTCGGTGCGGCCGGGAAGCGTGACGGCGTCCTTCAGCCCCAGCTCGGCAGCGAGCTGCCGCGTCTCGGCCTCGAGCGGGCCGCTGCCGAGGATGGCGAGACGCGCCTGCGGGAGCTCGGCTCGCACGGACGCGAAGGCGCGCAGCAGCGTCGCGTGATCCTTCTGCTCGATCAGCCGTCCGACCGCGACCGCGAGCGGGGCATCCGCCGGGATCCCGGCCGCAGCGGGGGTGGGATCGGACGGAGCGGCCGGCAGCTCGTCGAGCCCGTAGCGGATCGTCACGAGCTTCGCCGGGTCGTGGCCGGCCCGCTCGAGAAAGCGGCGCACCGCGTCGGAGATCGCGATCAGCTTTCGCGCGGGGCGGGCGAAGGCGCGGTCGACGTAACGGAACGGGCCGAGCAGGTAGCGATCGTCGTTGTGGCGCGTCGAGATCGCGCGAATCCCGAGCACGCGTGCCGCTATTCCGCCGTAGACGTCGGCGTGGACGAGGTGCGTGTGGACGAGGTCGGGCTGCTCGGCGCGGACCGCGCGGACGACGTCGCGGGCCATGCGCGGGCTCACGTCGAACCCGCAGCGGACGGAGCGGTGTGGCACGCCCAGCCGGTCGAGGTGCTCGTAGAGGCGCCCCGCGTCGGTGCCGGGAACATCGAGCCCGAGGAAGCGGGCGTCGACGCCGCGCTCGCGCAGGGCGGGAAGCAGCGCGAGCAGGTGCGCTTCCGAGCCGCTGACGCCGGTCACCTTGTGCAGGTGGAGGACCTTCACCGGAGCAGTCGGCGGTAGACCGCCTCGACCTCGTCCGCCATCCGGCCGACCGCGAACCGCGCCCGCACGTCCTCTGCCCCGCGCGAGCCCATCCGCTCGCGCAGCTCGCGGTCGCCTGCGAGCATCGCCAGCCGGTCGGCCAGAGCCGCCGTGTCGCCGATCGCCTCGAGGTAGCCGCTCTCGCCGTTCTTGACGACGGTGCCCGTGCCGCCCGCTCGGGTCGCGACGACCGGCCGTGCGGCCGCGAGCGCCTCGATCGCCACCACGGGCGTGCCCTCGTTCGCCGACGTCAGCAGGAGCGCATCGAACGACGCATACCAGGGGCGGATGCTCTTCTGGAAGCCGACGAGCCGGCAGCGGTCTGCGACTCCGAGCTCGGCGGCCAGCGCCTCCACCGCGGCGCGATCCTCGCCGTCGCCGACGAGAACGAGCAGCGCGGCCTGACGGTCGACGAGCGCACGGAGCGTGCGGATCAGGTCGAGCGGCCGCTTGATCGCGGTCAGGCGACCCGCCCAGCCGACGACGAACGTCGCGTCGTCGGCGCCGATCTCGGCGCGCATCGTGCGTCGCGCTTCGTCGTCCGCCTCGCTCCACGGCGGCAGGTCGAACCCGTACGGGACGACGACGAAGCGGCGTGCCGGCGCGACGCCGAAGCCGACGAGGTCGTCCCGTACCTCGTCGCTGACCGCGATCAGCGTGCCGGACGTGAGCGCGAGCCCACGTTCGATCCAGCGGAAGACGCGCTCCCAGCGCCGGCTGAAGTAGCCGCTGAGCACGTGGCCGTGGTAGGTGTGCACGACTGCGCCCGGCCGTGCTCTTCCGGCAGCAAGTGCCGCGAGACGACCGGTCGCGCCGGCCTTCGCGGTGTGCGTGTGGAGCACGTCCGGACGACGCTCCCGGAGGATCCGCCGGAGCGCGAGGATCGCGGTTGAGTCGGCCCGCGGTGACAGCTCTCGCTGGAGGGCGGGTAGCCGGTGCAGCGCGACGCCGAGCTCGTCCGCGACGTACTCCATCGATTCCTCGCCGGGGGCGAGTGTTCCCGCGACGACGATGACGTCGTGGCCGCGTCGCGCCTGCTCCTGGGCCAGCTGGAGCACGTGGAGCGCAGCCCCACCGACGTTCAACCGCGCGATGACGTGCACGATCGAGAAGCTCACGCTTGCAGTCTTACGACCGCTCAGGAGGCGGTGGTGGGGGAGCAAGCGACGGTGTGAGCGCAGTGACCCCGATCGTGATCCAGAAGATGGCCGCCAGCGGGATGCCGCCGAACAGCGCAGCGCCGGTGAGCCCGCCGGCGAGGGCCGCGATCCATGCCGCGGGCAGGTACGCCGCAGGCTCGTCGGGATCGTCGCGAGGCCAGCTGCGCGCAACGCGCGCGGCGGTACGGACGGTCACGGCGGCCAGGACGAGGAACAGAAGCGCTCCCACGATTCCGAGCTCGTAGAGCACCTGGTCGTACGTTTGCTGCGGGATGAAGCCGTCGTCGGACGGGAAGTACGTCGCCGGCTGATTCGGGAAGTGGGCGCGAGCATCGTCGATGAATCGCACGTACTCGTCCGGCGGCAGTTCGCCGTGCCACCCGGTGCCGACGATTGGGTTCTCGAGGAAGATGCGGCCGCCGATGTAGGCGTCGATGAGCCGCTCGTTCCAGCTCGCGGAGTTGCCGAAGGCATCGCTTTGCGCGTCCCCGATCCCGACGGAACGGAAGAATGCCCCTAACTCGCCGGAGCGCAGGGAGAGCACGCCAATCGTGATCGCTGCCGTCACTGCCATCGTCAGGACGACGGCCCGTTTGGTGGCGGCGCCACGCAGGAGCGCCACCGCGACGATCGCCCCGACAGCGAGGTAGAGGCCGAGCAGCCCCGCGACCGCCGCGCCGAGCACGACGCCGATCGCTCCTGCGACACCGGCGACCAGCGGCAGGCGACCGAGCCGATGCGCGGGCGTGTACAGCGCGACGAGCGCGACCGAGAGCGTCATCGTCGACAGCGCAGCGAGGTCGTGCTCCCCGAGGAACGACGGCTGGCGGCGTGTCGGGAACCGAGAGTCGACGAACGGCGCGTCGAAGAAGGCGAGCAGGCCGTACCCGACCGCCACGACGGTGAAGGCGACCAGCACCCACACCAGCAGCCAGAGCTGGAGCCTTCGCCGCACGAAGAGGACGAACCCGAGCGCGAGCACGCCGTACTCGAGCAGCTTGGCGGCGGCGATGACCGC
This sequence comes from uncultured Gaiellaceae bacterium, assembly GCA_963771185.1. Lineage (GTDB taxonomy): Bacteria > Actinomycetota > Thermoleophilia > Gaiellales > Gaiellaceae > Gaiellasilicea. Next base: position 260,810 of record CAVYSL010000015.1, on the reverse strand, counting down.
GTCGGCGCCGTTCGCAGCCGACGAGAGGAAGAGCCAGGTGGAGAAGGCCGCGGCCGCGAGCGTGACGGCGCGCGCGGGTCGCGGCAAGCTGCCGCGGCCGAGCAGCCGCTGCAGGCAGAACGCGGCGAGCACCGCGAGAGCCGCGTCCGCGAGCACGAAAGTGACCTCGGTTCCGGCGATCTCGAGCGAGAAACTCGGCTGGTCGATCGACCGGACGAGGCTCAGAACGGTCGCCGTCGCAAGCACGATCAGCGGCACGTCGACCGCCGACCGCCAGTGCGGTTCAGCCCGGGGGTCTGCCATGCCGCGGCCTATACTACGCGGGTGGTTGTGGGCCTCGGGCCGTTACCGGTCGCCCGCTCCTCCTTCCGATGCGCATCACTGTCCTCCCCGGAATCTGGCCTCCTGACGTCGGCGGCCCGGCGACACACGCGCCCGAGCTGGCGCGGTTTTTGATCGACCGCGGCCACGCGGTCCAGGTGGTGACGATGGCATCGGCGCCCCCGACGGAGCGGCCGTGCCCGGTGACGACGATCGACAGAGGACGCCCGTTTCCGGTCCGGTACGGCGAGCTGACGCTGCGCGCCGCCGGCGCCGCGCGCGCCACCGACGTGATGTACGCATCCGCCACTTACGCCGCGGCCGCAGTCGCCAGCGTCGGTGCCCGCCGGCCCCTCGTCGCGAAGCTCGTCTCCGACCCTGCGTACGAGCGTGCCCGCCGTTGGGGTCTCTTCGACGGGACGCTCGAGGAGTTTCAACAGGCGGGCGGGCGGCGCTTGCTGATGCTGAAGCGCGCGCGGACCTGGTCGCTCCGACGCGCCCGGACCCTGGTCGTTCCGAGCAGGTACCTCGCCGAGATCGCCCGCGGCTGGGGCCTCCAGAACGACCGTTTGCACGTCATCCCCAACCCGGCCCCGCCGGCCCGCGAGCCGACGACGACGGAGCGCCGGGGCCTCGTCTTCGCAGGTCGCCTGACGCGGCAGAAGGCGATGCACGTCGCCCTCGACGCGCTCGCACACGTGCCGGCCGCACAGCTGACGGTCATCGGCGACGGGCCCGACCGCGACCGCCTCGAGCGGCACGCGCACGGGGCCGGCCTGAACGGGCGGGTGCGCTTCGTCGGCTCGCTCCCGCGCGAGGAGGTGCTGGACGCGCTCGCCGGTGCCGAGGCGGCTGTCCTCTCCAGCGACTGGGAGAACTTTCCGCACGCAGCCGTCGAGTCGCTCGCGGTCGGAACGCCGCTCGTGGCGACGGCCGTCGGCGGGGTCGGCGAGATCGTCGTCGACGGCGTCAACGGGTTGCTGGTGCCGCCGGGATCCTCCGAGGCGTTCGGTCATGCGCTCGAGCGGCTGCTCGGGTCTCCTGAGCTGCGCGCGCGTCTGTCGGACGGCGCTCGAGCGTCTGTCGCGGAGCTGGGCGCGGACCGGATCTACGGGCGCATCGAGCAGCTGCTCGAGGCGGCGAGCCGGTGAGCAACGGGAAGGACACCGAGCGGCGCCCGCGGATCCTGATGGTCGGGCGCACGCGGTACACGCTCCCGCTTCCGGACTGGCTCGGGAGAAAGTTCGACGCGCTCGAGCGCCAGCTGGACTTTCGCGTCATCGCCTCCGTCGACGGGAACAGTCCCACCGGTGATGGCCGGTTTCGCCTGCTCGAGCCGAGCCGGATCGGATTCCTCGACGGCGTTCTCTTCTATCTCCGCCTGCCCTTCCACGTGCGCCGGCAGATCATCGACTTCCGCCCCGATGCGATCATGGCGGAGAGCCCGTATTCGGCCGCGGCGTCCCTGGTCGGCCGCGCGTGGACGCGCGGGCAGCGGCCCCAGGTGATCGTCGAGATCCACGGCGACTGGCGCACGGCGACCCGGCTGTACGGGTCGCCCTCGCGCCGCGTCCTGTCCCCGCTCGCGGACGCCGTCGGCCGGATCGCGCTCCGACGCGGCGACGCCGTCCGCGGGCTGTCCAGCTTCACGGAGGGTCTCGTCGAGGAGGTCCGCGGCATTCCGGTGACCGCCTCGTTCGTCGCGTACGTCGACCTCTCTGCCTTCACCGCCAAGCCCGTTGCTCCGCTCCCGGAGCAGCCGACGGCGCTCTTCGTCGGGATGCTCGAGGCCTACAAGAACATCGACGGGCTCGTGGCGGCGTGGCGTCTCGTCGTCCGCGAGCTGCCGGAGGCTCGCCTCGTGATCGTCGGCAAGGGTGCGCGGCGGGACCTCGTCGACCAGCTGGTCACCGACCTTCCGGACAACGTCGAGTACGTGGAGCACCTGGCCCCGGAGTTGGTCGCGGAGCGGATGGACGCCGCGACGATTCTGCTCCTGCCGTCCCGCTCGGAAGGGCTGCCCCGCGTCGTGATCGAGTCGTTTGCGCGCGGCCGCGGGCTGGTCGCGAGCCGGGCCGGCGGGATCCCGGATGCGGCACGCCACGAAGAGGAGGCGCTGCTCGTCGAGTCCGACGATGTCGAAGGGCTGGCGGCGGCGCTCGTCCGTGTCCTCTCCGACCGCGCGCTCGCGGAGAAGCTCGCGCGGAACGCCCACGAGCGGTTCCGCATCTGGCGGACGACGCCGGCCGAGTATGCGGCCCATGTCCGCTCGCTCGTCGACGCCACGCTGCGTGACTCCGGCGCCGTCCCCGGCGAGCGGCCGCGTGTCCTGATCGTGTCGGCAGCGGAGCGAACCGCCACCCCGGCGCGAACGGATCCTGCGCTCGACGCGCTTCGCGAGGAGGTGGACTACTGCGTGCTCGCGCCCGGTGAGCGCGGCGTCCCACCCCGTCGGGCGGCCGTCGGCCCCGGGTCGATCCAACTCGTCCGCCGGTGGCCCGGCTTTCTCGACGTGCTCTTCTTCTACGGTGCGCTGCCGTTCAGGGTTCGCCGGCTCGTGAGGCGCTTTCGCCCCGGTGCCGTGATCGCCGAGTCTCCGTACATCGGTTTCTTCGTTCTCATCGCCATGTCGACCCGGCGACGCGACCGACCCTCGATCGTCGTCGAGACGCATGGCGATTGGCGAACCGCCACGCGCCACGGTGGTTCACGGCTGCGCGTTCTGTTCGCCCCCCTCGCCGACTGGGCGGCGCGGTACGCACTTCGCCATGCGGACGCCCTGCGGGCAGTCTCTCCGTTCACCGCGGAGCTGGCGGGTCGCGAGGCGGGTTTGCCGCCGGTCGAGTCGTTCCCGGCCTACATCGATCTCGGCGCCTTCACGGGGCGGCCGCCGGCGCCACTCCCGGCGCGGCCGACGCTCCTGTTCGTCGGCATGCTCGAGCGCTCCAAGGGAGTCACCGCGCTCGCCGACGCTTGGCCGCAGGTTGCAGAACGTGTTCCGGACGCGCGGCTCGTGCTCGTCGGACGCGGGGCTCTCCGGGACGTCGTCGATGGACTTCGGGACAATTACCCCGGCCGCGTGGAGCACGTCGAGCAGATCCCACCTCTGGCCGTCGCGGAGCGGATGGACGCGGCAACCTGCCTCGTCGTCCCCTCTCGCTCGGAAGGGCTCGGCCGGGTGATCCTCGAGGCATTCGCCCGTGGGCGCGCGGTCGTGGCGACCAGGGTCGGCGGCATCCCCGACCTCGTCGAGCACGATCTCAACGGGCTGCTCGTGGAGCCCGGCAACGTCACGGCGCTCGTCGACGCACTGACGCAAATCCTTACCGAGGACGGTCTCGCGGCTCGGCTCGGCGCCGCCGCGCACGAGGCGTCTCAGTCCTTCGAGTGGACGCCTGACGATTACGCGGCGCGCGTGCGCTCTCTGGTGGATCGAACCCTGTCGGAAGCTCGCAGCTGATGCGCCTGATCTTCGTGACGCAGTCCGTGGACTCGGACGACCCGATTCTGGGCGCCACCGTCGCGAAGCTCCGCGCGCTGGCGGAGCGCTGCGAGGAGCTCGTCGTTATCACCGACCGGATCGGCGCCCACGACCTGCCGGCGAACTGCACGCTCCGGACGTTCGGCGCCCCGACGAAGCTCGGCCGAGGCCTCCGCTACATGCGGGCACTCGCGCCGCTGCTGCTGTCGCGTAAGCGGCGGCCGGACGCCGTGATCGCACACATGTGCCCGATCTACCTCGTGCTCGCGGCTCCGCTTGCCAAGATCGTCCGGGTACCGCTCGCCCTCTGGTACACGCACTGGACGATCGACCGGACGCTGCGGCTTGCGACCGCGCTCGCCGACGTCGGGCTGAGTGTCGATCGCCGTTCCTACCCGCTCGACCGGCCCAAGGTGAAGGGGATCGGCCACGGAATCGACGTGGCGCAGTTCGCGGCGCGAAGCGGCGCGCCGCCCGGAAACGGAACCCTCCGCCTGCTCGCGCTCGGCCGCACGTCGCCGTCGAAGGACTTCGACACGCTCGTGCGAGCCTCGGCCCGCTGTCGCGCCGAGGGCATGGATCTGCGGGTCGAGATCCGCGGCGCGTCCTCGACCGAGGAGGAGCGCCGGCACCGACACGAGCTCGAGGCGTTGATCGAGCGCGAAGGCCTGGCCGGCGTCGTCTCGCTCGGGGACCCGGTGCCGCGGCCGGCGGTGCCGGAGCTCGTCCGCGCGGCCGACGCGGTCGTCAACACGACCCGCGGCCAGACGTCGGGCGGTGCCCTCGACAAAGTCGTGTACGAGGCGGCCGCCTGCGGCGTCCCAGTGCTCGCGTGCAATCCGTACTTCGACCAGCTGCTGGGTGGGCTTCCGGTCGAGCTCCACTTCGGTACCGGCGACGATGCCGAGCTGGCGCGCCTGCTCCGCGCGTTCGCCGACGCGGAACCGGCGCAGCGGGAGAACGCAGGCCGCGAGCTGCGGCGGCGCGTCGAGACCGGGCACTCCGTCGACAGCTGGGCGAACGCCGTCGTCGCGACCGTGCAGCGCCTGCACGACTGATCCATGCGGCTGCTCCGCCGCAATGTGATCTTGATCTACGGCGTCTACGCCGTCACGCTCGCCTCCGGTCTCGTCGTCACGCCGATCATCGTCGGCGCACTCGGCACCGAGCAGTTCGGCATCTGGGCGCTGATCGGCTCGATCCTGGGCTTCATCGCCCTCCTCGACCTCGGCATCGGGCCATCGGTGCTTCGCTTTGCGGCCGAGCAGCGGGGACGCGGCGTCAAGGACGAGACCAGCGAGCTGACCTCGACGGCGTTCGCGATCTATCTCGTGCTGGCGCTCGTGACGCTGCTGCTCGCCGTCGTCCTCGCCTGGCTGCTCCCCCAAGCGGTCGAGATCTCGGATCAGTACGTGCGCGCGGCGCAGATCGCCGTGGTGATCTCGGTCAGCACGTTCGTGCTCCGCTTCCCCGTCGGGCTCTTCAGCTACCTGCTCGCGGGCCAGCAGCGCTACGACATCCTCAACATCGGCAACCTGCTCGGCGCCGTCGTCTACTTCGGGCTTGCCGTTGCGGTCCTGTATGTCGCGGACGGTGGGCTCGTCGCGCTCGCACTGATCACCGTGGTCGTGGCGGCTGTCAGGCTGCTGCCGCCACTCTTTTGGCTCAAGAGCGAGCTCCCGGAGCTGCGCCTGCGGCGGAGCCTGGTCACCCGTCGGCAGGCGAGGGAGCTCCTCAGCTTCAGCTCGCGCAACATGCTGATCCAGGTCGCGTCGAAGGTCGTCGTCTCGACGGACGTGATCGTCGTAGGCATCATCTTCGGCAGCGTCGCCGCCGGCGTCTACGGGATCCCGGCCAAGCTCTTCGCCCTTGCTTTCGGCGTCGGCATTGCGTCGACGACGCTCCTGTTTCCGGTGCTTTCCGAGCTCGAAGGCGCGGACGATCGGGAGCGCCAAGAGCGTTACCTGCTCGCCGGTGTCCGGCTCGGGGTCGCCGTCGTCGTCGCGATCGGGCTGCCGCTCGTGTTCCTGCCCGACCGCTTCCTCGAGGCCTGGCTGCCATCCGACTTCGACGTCTCGACCGCCGCGCCGATCCTCGCGATCCTGATGGTCAGCCTGCTCTTCGCCCAGCCCGGCCACCTGCTCGCGCAGTTCCTCGTCGCGCGCGGTCGACATGGGCGCCTGGCGGTAGCTCGCCTCGCGACCGTGGCCGTGAACTTGCTGCTCTCGATCGGCCTCGCCCTCTGGGTCGATCTCTGGGGAGTTGCGCTCGCCACCCTCGTCACCGAGGCGCTGTCGGTGACGGTGGTGCTGCCGTACCTCGTCCGGCGCGAATCGTCTGCGTCGCTGCCGGCATTGGCGGCTGCCTGGCTACGACCGGTCGGGCTCGGCGTTCTGGCGGCGGTGCCGACCCTGCTGGCCCTGGGCCGACTCCTCGACATCGAAACGCTCGTCGAGTTCGTCGCGGTCGGCATGTGCTGGCTCGTGCTCTACAGCGCCCTCGTCTGGCGCTTCGCCATGGGCGATCCCGAGCGACGGACGATCACCGAAGCCTTCGGCCGCGGCTCGAGCGCCGTTGCGGCCGCCGATCAGCCGCTCTTGTAGAGGCGGACCTTCTCCTAGAATCGTGCTGGTGCCATCCGAGCCCGTAGCTCCACCTCCCGTCGGCGTCGGGCAGAAACCTGGCAGCCGCGCTCCGGCGACGGCGGACCTCCGGTCCGGCAAGCCGTACCTGTTCAAGAGCGTCCCGCTCCGCAGTCTCGTCCGGCGCGTAGCGGCGATCGCGACGCTGGCGGCGCTCGACGCGGTCGGGCTCGCTCTCGGGCTCTACGCGGCGCTCGTGCTGCGCAGCATCGTCTTCGGCGACGAGATCTTCTGGAACCTGCTTTGGGAGGCAGGCCCCGCCGAGTGGCTCCCCTTCCTGATCCCGATCACCTGGCTCGTCTTCTGGCAGGCCGGCCTGTACGCCGGGCGTGAGCGCCGCGCGGGTGCAGGCAAGATCGCCTCGTCGATCGTGCTCGTCGCGGCGATCACGCTCGCGTTCGGCTGGGGGACCAACTACGACTTCACGACGTCCGGCTTGATCCCGACGGCGTGCGTCACGTCGGCGCTGGCGATCGGGCTCCTCCGCGCGGCGTACGAGTCGCTGACGCTCGAGTTGCAGCGCCTGCTGCATGTGCGGCGCCGCGTGCTGCTCGTGGGTGACGGCGCGCACGTCGCCTCGCTCGAGCGCGTGCTGACGTCGTCGCGGCGCCAGGGCGCGTACGACCTCGTCGGCACATTCGCGCCCGGGCGCGACGGTCCACTCGCGACGCGCTTGGAGCAGGTGCGGCCGGATGAGATCGTCCTCAGCGAGGGCGGCTTCGACGAGGAGACCGTGCTCGAGCTCGTCGAGACTGCGCATCGCACCGGTATTCGGGTGCGGATCGCACCGAAGACGACGGAGCTGCTGCTGCAGCGCGGCGAGTACGTGCCGGGGCAGGGCGTGCCGCTGTTCGAGCTGCAGCCGCCCGTGCTCGCCGGCGCGGACTGGGCGCTGAAGAAGGCGTTCGATCTCGGCGTCAGCGTGCTCGTCGTCGTGATCGGCCTGCCGCTCTGGCTCCTGATCGCGCTCGCGATCAAGCTGGACTCGCGCGGCCCCGTGCTCTACCGCGACCGGCGCATCGGCGTCGGCGAGCGCGAGTTCGGGATGCTCAAGTTCCGGACGATGGTGCGGGGTGCGGCGGAGCAGCAGGCGGTACTCGAGGAGCACAACGAGGCGGGCGGCGCGCTCTTCAAGATCCGCGACGATCCACGCGTGACGCGCGTCGGCCGCGTGCTGCGCCGGCTGTCGATCGACGAGCTGCCGCAGGTCCTCAACGTGCTCGCCGGCGAGATGAGCCTCGTCGGGCCGCGCCCGCTGCCCTTGCGTGACTTTCAGCAGCTGGAGGCGTGGCACCGCAAGCGGTACAACGTGCTCCCAGGGATCACCGGGCTCTGGCAGATCTCCGGCCGGTCGAACCTGACGTTCGACGACCTCGTCCGGCTCGACTTCTACTACATCGAGAACTGGTCGATCTGGCTCGACATCTCGATCCTCGTCAAGACGTTGCCGGCCGTCATCGGCGGCCGCGGCGCGTACTAGTCAGCGCAGGGTCGGCATCCGCAGAAGCGGATGCCGACCGCGCGAAGATCCCTGAAGGGGCCGCTTCGCGGCCCAAGAGCTAGTCGGCGCAGCGTCGAAGGCCTCGTGAGTGCTGGCTCCTTACGGCGCCTTCATCCCCGCTCCCTATGCTGTCCAACGTGAAAGCGCCGAAGATCCTTGCCGTCGCCTCGGCTGTCGACCTCGACTTCCGCTACGGCTGCACACCGGCCTGGTGGCAGCTCTGGAAGGGCATGTACGAGGTCGGCACCGATCTGATCGTGACGCCGTACCGCGGCCGTCCGGTGGAGTCGCCCTGGTGGCGGACCGCCGCGAACCCGACCTGGGTCGAGGGCGAGAGCTTCGCCGCCGTCCGCGGTGGGCTCGCGCGGCTGAAGGGCGACAAGTACCTGCGCCGGGCGGAGGAGTCGCCCGACGAGACTGTCTTCGACAAGGCGACCCGCGAGGCGATCTGGCGCTGGGTGACGCCGCGCTGGAAGCGCCATCTGACCAAGGTGCTCGAGCGCGAGAAGGACGTCGACGCCGTCGTCGTCTTCACCGTCCCGATGGCGCACTTCCGCGGCATCCCCACTTTCCTGCGCGAGCGCTTCGGCGTGCCGGTGATCTTCTACGACGGCGACGTGCCGATGAGTCTGCCCGAGTTCGGCGGCATGGACACGGGCTTCAACTACTACCACGGCGCCGATCCGTCCGAGTACGACCTCGTCGTCTCCAACTCCGAGGGAGGCCTGCCGAGCCTGCTCGAGCTCGGTGCGAAGCGTGCGGAGGCGGTGTTCTGGGGCGCCGATCCGGAGTTCTTCGCGCCGAGGCCGGTCGAGAAGCTCCACGACGTCTTCTTCTACGGCTACGGGGACAAGTTCCGCCGCGATTGGATGGCGGCGATGGTGGGGGAGCCCAGCCGCGCCGCGCCGGAGCTCGAGTTCGCGCTCGGCGGCCGCGACTTCCAGGGCGACACCGGTCGCGCCTGGCTCGTGGGCGACATCCCGTTCAACGCCTTCAACCAGGCGATCTCGGCCTCACGGATCAACCTCAACATCACGCGGCGCTCGCACGCGACCGTCCCGGCCTCCTCCTCGTGCCGGCCGTTCGAGCTCGCGAGCGCGGGTGCAGCGATCGTCTCGAACCCGTACGAGGGGATCGAGCGCTGGTTCGAGCCGGGGCAGGAGCTGCTCGTTGTCAACGACGCCGACGAGGCGCTCGCCGCCTACCGCGGGCTGCTCGACGACCCGGCGCAGGCGGAGGCGATGGGCGCGCGGGCGCGCGAGCGCGTCCTCGACGAGCACACCTACGCCCATCGCGCCCGGCAGCTGCTCTCGCTCGTCGGCCTCGGCGTTCCGGCAGGCGCGCGTGCCTGAGCGCCGGCTCGCAGTCGTACCCGCCCGGAACGAGGAGGAGGCGGTCGCGCGCGTCGTCGAGGAGCTGCGGGAGTTCGACCCCGATCTCGACGTGGTCGTGATCGACGACGGCTCCGAGGACCTGACGGCCTCGCGTGCGGCCGCCGCCGGCGCCGCCGTCGTCAGCCTTCCCTTCAACCTCGGCATCGGCGGCGCCGTCCAGACGGGTTTCAAGTACGCGCTCGCGCACGGCTACACCACCGTGATCCGGCTCGACGGCGACGGCCAGCACGACCCGCAGCAGATCCCGAACCTGCTTGCACCGCTCGAGCGCGGCGAGGCCGACGTCGTCGTCGGCTCCCGCTTCGCCGAGGGCGGCGGCGACTACAAGGCGCCCTTCGCCCGCCGCGCCGGGATCCGCTGGTTCGCACAGCTCGTGACGCTGCTGACAGGGCAGAAGCTGACGGACACGACGTCCGGCTTCCAGGCCGTCAACGCCCGCGCGATCCGCCTCTTCGCCGCCGACTACCCGCACGACTACCCCGAGGTCGAGGCGGTCGTGATGGTCGTGCGCCACCGGCTGCGCATCCTCGAGGTGCCGGCGCAGATGCGCGGCCGCGAGACCGGCCGCTCGTCGATCACGCTGCTGCGCTCCCTCTACTACGCGATCAAGGTGACGCTGGCGCTGCTCGTCGGCATCTTCCGCCGTCGCGTCGTTCCTGTAGTCACTGCGCAAGACGAGCATCCGCGGGAGCGGATGCTCGTCGCGCGAAAACCCCTAAAGGGTCGCTTCGCTCCCGACGATCACCCAACGGAGGAGGGGTGAATCCCGTGACGCCGCTCTACGTCTCGATCGCCGCCACGGTCGCGTCGATCCTGCTCATCCTGATCGTCCTCGAGTTGATCCGGAGCCGGAGGCTGCGTGAGCGCTACGCGCTGCTGTGGCTCGCGACCGGGGTCGTGCTGCTGGTGCTCTCGGTGTGGCGCGGCGGGCTGAACACGATCGCCGGCTGGGTCGGCGTCACCGGCTACCCGCCCGCCGTGCTCTTCGCGGTCGCGACGCTCTTCATCCTCGCGGTGCTGCTCCATTACTCGACCGTGATCTCGAAGCTCGCCGACCAGAACGTGATCCTGGCGCAGCGGCTCGCCCTGCTCGAGCAGCGGCTCGAAGCGGGCGAGAAGCGCTAGTTACTAGGGCGCCTGGATGGGGCGCGCCAGCGGGCCGAGGCGGCTCGCGAGGGTGGGAACGAGCATCGGCAGCGAGGCCACGAGCAGGACGTAGGCCGGAAGCGCGGGCAAGAGAGCCTGGAACAGCTCGCCGCCGTCGGGTGAGGCGTTCGTGCCCGACATCCGGAAGGCGACCCACACGGTCAGCCAGCCGCCGAGCTGGATCGCCAGCGGCCAGGAGCGCCTGCCGACGGCGATGACCCCGGCGACCGGGACCCACAGCACCAGCCGCTGGCTCCAGAAGTACTCGCGCACGAGAGCCAGGTTCCGCTGCAGCGCGTCGAGCGAGAGGTCGGGAGCGCTCCAGAGCAGAATTGCTCCGGCGACAGCAACGAGGAGCAGGCTCAACACGGTGCCGGGGCGGCCCCACTGCTGGAGCAACGCAACCGCGACCAGGAAGGCCACGCCGCCCGCATATCCGGCCTCGCCGGTCAGCCCAAGCACCAGCGGCAGTACCTGGTCTCGCAGCGTGGCGTCGTAGCTCGCGAGCGTGAACGCAGGCGCGAGCCACGGCAGCGCGACCCACACGAGCAGTGTCCAGGCGCCGAGCGCGACCCCGCCGACCCCGGCGGCGATCCGGAACGCACAGACGAGCGCGATCGGGCCGAGGACGACGACGTTGAGCAGCGAGGCCGCTCCGAAGTCGACCGAGTCTGCGCGGAGGCCGACGACCAGGCACGTCAACCATTGGAGGACGATCGTGCCGGCGACCAGGAGTCGCGGGCGCCCGAGCAGTTGACGGAGCCGCTCAGCCGGTCGCATGGGCCGCGGCGACCGAGCGGTACCAGGCGACCGTGCGCTCGAGACCGTCACGGAGCGTCGTCGTCGCCTGCCAGCCGAAGAGCTCGCGGGCGCGGCTCGCGTCGAGGCCGCGGCGCGGCTGGCCGTTCGGCATCGAGCTGTCCCACTCGATCCGACCCTCGAAGCCGGTCAGCTCGGCGACGAGCTCGGCGAGGTCTCGGATCGAGATCTCGTCACCGGTGCCGAGGTTGACCGGCTCGCGCCCGTCGTAGCGGTCGGCGGCGAGCGCCAGCCCTTCGACGCAGTCGTCGACGTACAGGAACTCGCGCGTCGGACTCCCGTCTCCCCAGAGCACGACCTCGTCCCGGCCCTCGAGCATCTTCCGGATCAGGTCGGGGATCACGTGCGCGTTCGTCTCGTGGAAGTTGTCGCGCGGGCCGTAGAGGTTGGCCGGCATCAGATAGGCGGTCCGTAGCCCGTACTGGTCGCGGTACGCCTGCGCTCCCACCAGCACGGCCTTCTTGGCGACGCCGTACGGCGCGTTCGTCTCCTCCGGGAAGCCGTTCCAGAGCGCATCCTCGTTGAACGGCACCGGCGTGAACTTCGGATAGGAGCAGACCGTGCCGGCGATCACGAGCTTCTCGACCTCGTGCAGGCGGGATTGCTCGAGCACGTGCGCGCCCATCATCAGGTTCGCGTACCAGTAGCGGCCGGGGTTGGCGCGGTTCGCGCCGATTCCGCCCACCTCGGCCGCGAGATGGAAGACGAGCTCGGGTCGAGCGTCGTCGAAGAGGCGCGCCGCCGCGTCCATCTCTGTCAGGTCGTAGTCGCGCCGTCGTGCGGCGAAGACCTCGTGCCCGTCGGCCTCGAGCCGCTCGACCAGCCGCGAGCCGAGGAAGCCGCCGCCGCCCGTGACGAGCGCTCTCACGCGCAGAGGCCCGGGCTGTAGACGGTGTACGTGAGCGTCGTCAGGCCGTGCAGGCCGGATGGAAGCCGGCCGGCGAGCCGGTTCGCCTGGCGGGCAAGCGGGATGGGTAGCGGCCCTAGCCGCCGCGGCAGCAGCTCGTGCGCGCCCGCGACGACCTCGAGCGGTCCGGTCTTCGCGGTCAGGCCGCTCGACTCGAGCAGTGACTCGACCTCGCGGCGCGTCCAGAACTTCATGTAGTTCGGCGACCGCAACCGCTTCGGCTTCGCCTGCAGGAGCACGTTGGACGGGTTGCGCCTGTTCGGGAACGACGCGTCGAACACGATCGCTCCGCCCGGACGCAGCACGCGCGCGATCTCCGCGACGGCACGCGCCACGAAGCTCTTGCCCATGTGCAGGAAGACGACGCTCGTCAGCACCGTGTCGATGCTGTCGTCGTGGAGCGGGAGCTCGTCGGCGGAGGCGCAGATGAGGTAGAGCGGCGTCTCGCCGGGTGCGAAGCTGTCGCGGTACTCGACGAGGCGGCGCAGCATCGTCTCGGAGATGTCGAGCGCGCAGTACGCCGACCAGGTGACGTCGAGCTCGCGCGCGAGGTACAGCGGGATGCGACCGTAGCCGGCGCCGACCTCCAGCACCGTGCCGAGGTCGCTGCCGCGCGGGATCTGATCCCAGATAGGCGCGATCTTGCCGGTGAGCGACGCGTAGTCCACCCGCGCCGTCGTGCCCGCGGCGATCGCGGAGCGCACGTGGTCCTGCTCCGCCTCGTCCTCCCACCGGCGCCGGTAGTCGGAGACGTGCTCGTCGCCGGTGGGGTGGTAGACGCCGTCCCGCACGACGAGCTCGCCGTTGCGGAGGAGCCAGGGCAGGTCTGAGATCGAGGTCACCGGGGAACGGGGACGGGCCCGAGCCAGTCGACGCGGCCGATCCAGCGCTCGCGGTGCTCGGCGTACCACTGGATCGTGCGCAGGACGCCTTCCTCCCACGACACCTTCGGCTCCCAGCCGGTCTCGCGGTTCAGCTTCTCGTAGCCGACGCGCAGCGCCATCACGTCGGTGACGCCGGGGCGCAGCCGGCCCTCGTCGATCACGATCTGGCGGTCATCGGGCCAGAAGCCGTGCTCGACGCCCGTGCGCAGGATCAGGTCGGCCCAGTCGGCCATCGAGATGTTCGAGCCCTGGCCGTAGACGTAGACGTCGCCGGGAATGCCCTTCGCGGCGACGGTGAGGTGGCCGCGGACGCCGTCGGTGCAGAAGCAGAAGTCGCGCAGCGGCTCGAGCGCGCCCAGCTCGACCTCCGGCCGCGTCAGCGCCTGGGTGATGATCGTGCCGGTCACGTAGCGCGGGTTCTGCCGGGGCCCGTAGTTGTTGAACATGCGCGTGACGACCCCGGGCACGCCGAACGCGTCGTGGTAGTTCATCGTCAGGAAGTCGGCGGCGACCTTCGCGGTCGCGTAGATCGACTTCGGGTTGATCGGCGAGCGCTCGTGCAGGATCAGACCGCCGGCATCGTCGAAGTCGTGGTGGTGGGCGACGTTCTCGCGGACGTTGCCGTACTCCTCCGAGGTGCCGGCCGTGTCGAACTTCTCCAGCTCGAGGCCCCAGTCGACGATCGACTGGAGCAGGTTGAGCGTCCCGATCGTGTTCGCCATCACCGTCTCGTACGGCCGGTGCCACGACTCGCCCACGTGCGCCTGGGCGCCGAGGTGGAAGACGTAGGGCTTGTCCGGCGCCGTGTCGCGCAGCTCCTTGACGAGGTAGTCGATCGACGTCTTGTCGGTCAGGTCGGCGAACTTCACCTTCAGCCGGTTGCGCAGATGGGAGATGTTGTTGAGCGCGCCGCTCGAGGTCGCACGCACGAAGGCGTGGACGTCGGCGCCGATCTCGACGAGCGCGTCCGTCAGGTGCGAGCCCATGAACCCGTCGGCGCCGGTGACGAGCACGGTGCGGCCGCCGTAGGCGTCGCCGAACTCGCGACGCAGGTCGGCGAGGGCGTTCTCGGTCCAGATCGGGTTGTCGGCCATAGTGCGTACGCTTCTCGCGCCGTGCGAAAGCCTAGCGTCTCCCCTCCCCGAAGCGCCCTCGCGAGCGGCGTGCTGACCGCGATGTCGATTGCCGTTGTGACCGGTCTCTCGGCCGCCGTCGGCGTCGTCATCGCGAGAAAGATCGGGCGCGGTGTCGAGACGGACGGGTTCTTCGCAGCCTATGGCGTCTTCCTCGTCCTCGTCCTTGCGGCAAGCGCGGTTCGCGCTGCGGTGCTGCCGAATCTCGCGCGTGCGCGTGCGAAGGGCACGTTTGGGAGCCTGTTCGGCTCCTATGCGCTGGCGATCTGGATCGTCGCGGCGCCGGCTCTCCTGCTGGCGACGTTCGCAAGCGACTGGTCGGCGAGGCAGCTCGCCGCCGGCTTGCCGCCGACTGCGCAGCAGGTCGCGGCGGAGTCGCTCGTGTTCCTCGTTCCGGCAGCGGTCGCCCACCTCTTCGCGGCGCTCGCGGCGAGCGGTCTCGCCGCACACGACAGCTATGCCACTGCCGCCGCGGGGTACGCGCTCGGAAGCGTGCTCGGCCTGGCGCTCATCCTCTCGCGCATCGACGAGGACGGGATCGTCGCGTGTGCGTGGGGGACGCTGCTGAACGGGGTCGTGACGCTCGCGATCTGCCTCGGCGCGCTCCTGGTACGCGCGGAGTGGGGGCGACGCGAGTCGTTGCTCGTGGTGGCGCGGCTCGGTGAATTGGCTCGCGCTTCCTCGCTTGCGATCGCGCTGCAGGCGTTCTTCGTCATCTGCCTGCGCTTCGCGAGCGGGCTGGGGACAGGGGCCGTCACAAGCTTCACCTATGCCTATTTCGTCGCAGCTGCGCTCGTTTCGGTCACCGCCACGTCGCTCGGCGTGGTGTCCAGCGTGCCGCTCACCCGAGCGGCGCTCTCGCCCGCACGGGCCAGTCGCCACGTCATCAGCATGTCGCTGGTCTCGTTCGCCGCGGTCGCGGCCGCCGCGGGAGTGTTCGCGCTCGTCGGCGACGACATCGTGCATGCGGCTCTCGGCCCGGCGTACAAAGGGAGCGCGGGCAGCGAGATCGGCCATCTGATCGTCCTCCTGGGGCCGTGGATGGCCACGTCGGTCGGGGTGACGATCACGTTTCCGATGATCTTTGTCGCCGGACGGGAGAGGCCTTTGCCCGTCCTCGCCGGCATTTCCATCGTCCTTCACGTCGTCGTGGCGTCGCTGGCGGTCAGCGCGTTCGAGCTCGCCGGCGCGGCGGTGGCTCTGACCATCTCGACCGGGCTCGTTCTCGTGTCGCTGCTCCTGCTGCTCTCGCCTCAGGTCCTGCAGGCCGGCGCGCGTGGCCTCGTGCTCGGCGCCGCCGTCATCGGCGGTCTCGCATTGGTCGCGTTCGGCGCGGCCGACGCCGTTCTGCCCGCAGAGCCCGCGGCCGTCGTCGGAGCCGTCGCATTCTGCGCGATGCTCGTCGCAGCACGTGGGCTCGGGCTCCGGCAGGCCTGGGTCTACCTGAGGACGCTGGACTAGACTCCCCGCGTGCTGCGCGACCTCGTGAAGCGGGCGCTCGGCGCCGCAGGGCGGACGGGGGTCGGCAAGAACCTCGTCAACGCGGCCGTGCAGGCCGATCCGGGCCTGAAGCGGTACCCGAATGTCGAGCGCTGGCCCGAGTCGCTGGACGGCTTCGAGGATCTCGCGTTCCTCTTCTCGTCGAACCAGCTCAGCCACGGGATCGCGTCGCTTCAGCTCGACGAGGCGGCGCTCTTGTACCGGCTCGCGCGGCGTGTCGCACCCGGGGCCGCGATCGCCGAGATCGGGCGCTTCAAGGGCGGCACCACGCTGATGCTCGCCAGCGCGCTCCCCGACGCGGCCGAGCTCTGGTCGTACGACCTCCACGTCGCGATCCGATCCGACCTGAGCGGGCCGCAGCTGGACTCGGAGCTGCGGACGGCGCTCGACCGCTACGGCCTCTCGGATCGCGTCCACCTCGTCGTCGGCGACTCGCGCACCGCCGAGCCGCCCCCGCGGCCCTGCGCCCTCGTCTTCGTCGACGGCGACCACACCTATGAGGGCGCACGTGCCGACTACGAGCGCTGGCGCGAGCTGCTCGCGCCGGGCGGGGACATGCTCTTCCACGACGCGGTCGACGTGGGCGGGTACGGGAATCACTATCCGGGGATCGCGCGGCTCGTCGGCGAGATCGGGCGCGACGACGCCAGCCTCCAGCGGCAGCCGGACGCCGGCTCGATCGCGCACTTCACGCGCCGCACCTGATGATCCTGGTCGCGGTCGTCCTCTCGTACAACGGGCGCGAGGACACGCTGGCGGCGCTCGAGTCGCTGCGGGGGATCGAGACGGTCGTCGTCGACAACGGCTCGACGGACGGCTCCGCCGACGCGGTCGCCGAGCAGTTCCCCGGCGTGGAGCTCGTCCGGGCGGGCGTCAACCTCGGCTTCGCGGGCGGCAACAACGTCGGGATCAGGCGGGCGCTCGACCGCGGAGCCGAGTGGGTCCTGCTCGTGAACAACGACGCGTCGGCCGAGCCGGGGCTCGTGGACGCGCTCGCCGCCGCTGCGGTCGCGAGACCGGACGCCGGGGTGCTCGCCTGCAAGGTGCTCTTTGCCGACTCCGACAAGCTCTGGTATGCCGGCGCGGGCTTCAATGCCATCCTCGGGCGCAGCCGGCACGACGGGTTCGGCGAGTCCGATGCGCCCGGCGAGCTGGCCGACACCCACCGGGCAACGGGGGCGGCGATGGCCGTCTCGCGCGCTGCGATCGACGCGGCCGGCCTGCTCGACGAGGAGCTCTTCCTCTACGCCGAGGATCTCGAGTGGAGCCTGCGCATCCGCGAGGCGGGCTTCGCGGTCGTCTATGTGCCCGAGGCGAGGGTTCGTCACCGCGTCTCCGCCGCCGTCGGCGGCGCCGGCTCGCCGACGACGAGCTACTACGAGACGCGAAACATGCTTTCGGTCGTGGAGAGCTACCGGCCGCTGCCGCGCGGGCTGACCGGCGTCCGACGCGGGCTCGTCGTCGCGCCGCGGGTGCTGCTCGCCGCCCGCCGGCCCGCCTCGGCCTGGGCGGCGCTGCGCGGCTGGCGCGACTACCGCCGCGGGCGGATGGGTCGTCGTGGATGATTGACGCCACGAGAACGACCGGAGTCGTGGCGTCCATCATCTAGCCTCTGCGACGTGGCGAACGAGCGCAGCAGCTTCTACCGCCGCGTCCTCGAGCAGCTGCTCGGCGACGGCGTCGTCCACCGCGACATGAGCGTGCTCGTCGTCGCGGGCGGCCACGCCGACCGCGATGTCTTCCGCGATCTCGGCTTCGAGCACGTCACGATCTCGAACGTCGACGAGGCAGTTGCCGCCGAGGAGCTCTCGCCCTACGAGTGGCGGTACCAGGACGCCGAAGCCCTCAGCTACCCCGACGGGAGCTTTGACATCACCGTCGTCTCCGCGGGCCTGCACCACTGCCGCTCGCCGCACCGCGCGCTCCTCGAGCTCTACCGCGTCGCACGCGTCGTCGCGATCGCGCTCGAGAGCCGGGACAGCTCGCTGATGCGCCTCGCCGTCCGGCTCGGCGCGGTCGACGAGTTCGAGCTCGCCGCCGTCGCGGCGCACGGCCTCGAAGCGGGCGGCGTCGCCAACACCAGCACGCCCAACTACGTCTACCGCTGGACGGAGCGCGAGGTGGAAAAGACGATCGCGTCGTTTGCGCCGCACGTGCGCCATCGGATCCGCTTCTTCCGGGAGTTCGAGCTGCCCGAGGGGCTCATCGCGATCGATCGCGGACCACGCGCGCGGCTGCTGCGGCTGGCGGCTCCCGTTGTGACCGGTGTGACGCGCGTCCTGCCCAGCCAGGCAAACCTATTCGCCTTCGCGATCGAAATGCCGCACCAGCCACAGGATCTGCAGCCTTGGATGCGAATGGAGGGAGGGAACCCCCGACCCGATCCGGAGATCGTGGGCAAGCGCTACCGACGATCGACGTGAGCCTCGACCGCCACCGCCAGGACTGGGACCGCCTCGCGGACACGGACGCGCTGTGGGCGGTCCTCACGGCGCCGGGTACGAAGGGCGGCCACTGGAACGTCGACGAGTTCTTCGCGACCGGCGAGGCCGAGATCGCGCACGTGCTGACCGTGGCCGAGACACTCGGCCGTCCCTCCGGTCGCGAGCGGGCGCTCGACTTCGGTTGCGGCGTCGGGCGGCTGACCCGCGCGCTTGCGGCGCGATTCGACGCTGTGGTCGGCGTCGACGTCTCGACGGGGATGATCGAGCAGGCGCAGCGGCACAACGGCATGTACCCAGCGTGCGAGTTCCGGCTCAACACCGACGAAGACCTGCGGCAGTTCGGCTCCGGCTCGTTCGACTTCGTCTACTCGAACATCGTCCTCCAGCACCTGCGGTCGGTGCCGGAGATCACGGGTTACCTCGACGAGCTGCTCAGGATCACGCGCCCGGACGGCCTCGTCGTCTTCGGCCTGGCCAACCGCATCCCGTTCCCGTACTCGCTGCAGGTGCGACGCCGCGTGTACGCGCTCCTGCGGCGGGTCGGCGTCTCGGAGCCCTGGATGCTCCGCCGGACCTCGTTGACCCCGATGCGAATGACCTGGATGCCCCACGACGAGGTGCTGCAGTTCCTCCGGCGTCGCGGTGCGACGCTGCTCGAGGTCGAGACCGCCGAGGACGGGGTCGCGCCCGGCCGCCGCTACTACGCCAGCCCGGCGTAGACCGCCTCGTGCCGGCGGGCCGTCTCGGCCCAGGTGAAGCGACGCGCCTGCTCGGGGCCGGCGGCGGAGAAGCGGGCCGGCGCATCGAGCACGCCGGAGACCACGGCGGCGATGTCCTCGGCGTCGTCCGGGTCGAAGAGCGCCGCGGCGTCGCCGGCGACCTCCGCGATCGCGGGGATGTTCGAGGCGGCCACCGGCGCCGCCGACGCCATCGCCTCGAGCGGCGGCTGGCCGAAGCCTTCGTAGAGGCTCGGGAAGACGAGGGCAGCCGTCCGGCGGTAGAGCGACGCGAGCTCCTCAGATGGGACGAGCCCGCGCACCTCGACGCCCGGCGGGACGGCCCGTCCTTCGTGGCCGCCGCCGGTGAGGACGAGCCGCAGCTCGGGCCGCTCCTCCCGCAGCAGCGCGAACGCCTCGAACAGGCGCGCGTGGTTCTTGTGCGGCCACGGCCGCGCCGGGTAGAGCAGAAACGGCTCGCGCTGCTCGTTCCCGGGGCGAAAGCGGTCGTGGTCGACACCCCACGGGATTGCGTGAACCTGCTCCGGCGGCAGGCCGAGCAGCTCGATCGCCCGGCGGCGGACGAACTGGCTGGGGACGATCACCGCGTCCGCACTGCGGGCGGATCGCTCGTGCGTCCGCGCACGCCACAGCCTTTCTGCCCGTGAAAAGAGTTCTGCGTGGTCGAGGTGCTGCAGGTCGTGCACGGTCACCGCCGTCGGCAGGTCGAGTCGCGGCAGCGCGATCGTGAGCGGGTAGTGGACGGCGTCCAGGCCCGCGAAGTGCGCGCGCAGCTTCCCGGGCCGGATCGTCGCGAGCGTCATCGCAACCAGGCGCTCGCGAATGCTGCGCGCGTTCCGGTACTCCGGCACGGGCGTCTCCGGCAGGCCCTCGCCGGCTCCGGGGGCGGCCGGGGGTGTGTAGGCGACGTAGTCGAGCGTCCCAACCTCGGCGAGCCCACGGGAGAGCCCCCGCGCAGACGTTTCCGCGCCGCCGACCTCGCCGGGGACGAGCGTGAGGAGGCTGAGCCCGACCCGCATCGGCAGGGAGCCTATCCCGGTCCCCCGGTACAATCGTCCGATGCCCGACGGCCCTCCTGAAAATGGCGATCTTGCAGGGGTTTCGTCGAGCGCGGAGACCGACCTCGCGGCGCTCTTCGAGCAGCTGAAGCAGGAGGTGCGGCGCTCGGGCGCGGCCCCTGGCGAAAGCGGGAGTGCCGACGAGCGCAGCGCTGCGCGCGCGGAGGCCGAACGACTCTGGCCGGTCTCGGCCGACCGCAACCTGCGCTTGCGCCCGGGGGTTCGCGGCGGTCTCGGGACGCCGGCAAAGGCGGTGCTCCGCAAGCTGATGCGCTGGTACGTCGAGCCGGTCGCGTACGACCAACGCTCGTTCAACGCAGCCGCATTGCGGCTGATCGACGACCTCGAGGCGCGGGTGGCGCAGCTCGAGGCCGAGTTGAAGCAGCGGTCATGAGAATCGCAGTCTGCGCGCCGCAGGTTCCGTTCGTGCGCGGCGGGGCCGAGATCATGGCGGACACGCTCGTCGAGGAGCTGCGGGCGCGCGAGCACGAGGCCGAGCTCGTCACGGTTCCGTTCAAGTGGTATCCGGGCACGCGTGTGCTCGACCAGGCCTTCCTCTGGCGCCTGCTCGACCTGAGCGAGTCGGACGGGCGGCCGATCGACCTCGTGATCGCCACGAAGTTCCCCTCGTATGTCGTCCGGCATCCGAACAAGCGGGTCTGGGTGCTGCACCAGTTCCGCCAGGCGTACGAGCTCGACCGAACCGATCTGGGGCAGTTCTCCGAAGTACCTCGGGACCGGGCGTTGCGGCGCTCGGTCCAACGCCTGGACCGGGTCGCGCTCGGCGAGGCGAAGCGGCTGTTCGCGACCTCCCACAACGTCGCCGATCGGATCGAGCGCTCCACCGGCCTCGCGGCCGAGGTGCTGCCGCATCCGCCGCAGGAGCTGCCCTACCGCAACGACGGCTACGGCGACTTCGTCCTCTCCGTCGGCCGGCTCGACCGGGCGAAGCGGAATGACCTGCTGCTCGAGGCAGCGGCGCTCGATCCCGGCCTGCGCGTCGTGATCGCCGGCGAGGGACCCGACCGCGACAGGCTGGAGGCGCTCGCCGCCGAGCGGGGACTGAATGGGCGCGCCGAGTTTCCGGGACGCGTCGACGAGGCCGAGCTCGCCTCCCTCTACGCCCGCTGCCTCGCCGTCTACTACGCGCCGGTCGACGAGGACTTCGGGATGGTCCCGTACGAGGCGTTCCTGTCCGAGAAGCCCGTGCTGACGACGACGGACGCGGGCGGCCCGCTCGAGGTGGTCACCGACGGCCGCACCGGGTTCGTGACCGCGCCGGAGCCGGCCGAGCTGGCACGCGCGGCCGGCCGCCTGCGGGAGCACCCGGACGAGGCGGAGGCGTACGGACGGGCGGGCAAGGAGCTCGCCTCCCGCGTCACGTGGGACACCTGCATCGAGACGTTGCTCTCGTGAACGTCGCCTACTACAGCCCGATGCCGCCCGAGCGCTCGGGGATCGCCGATTACAGCGCCCATCTCCTACCGGCTCTCCGCGAGCGGATCGCTGTCGAGGTCGCCAAGCGAGGCCGGACACGGCCCGTCCGGGGCACCGACATCGCGCTCTACCACGTCGGCAACAACCCGGACGCGCACGGCTGGATCGTCGAGGCGCTCCGCAAGCGGTCCGGCGTCGTCGTGCTGCACGACTTCGTTCTCCATCACCTGGTCGCCGGGCTGACGATCGGCCGTCGCGACGGCCACGGCTACCTCGACGCGATGGAGCGGGAGGGCGGCGTCGTCGGCCGCCTGCTCGCGCACGGCGTGCTCGACAAGCGGATCCCGCCGCTCTGGGAGAGCCGCCCGGAGGAGTACCACCTCGCCGGCGAGGTGCTCGACCTAGCCACCGGTCTGATCGTCCACTCCCGCTACGTCGAGCAGCGGGCACGCGCGGCCGGCTACGAGGGCCCGGTCTGGCGGATCCCGCACCCGGCCTGGGAGCACGCGCCCGTGAAGCCCGCGGAGCTCGCAGGCGCGCCCCTGATCGGCTCGTTCGGGAACGTGAACGCGAGCAAGCGGATCCCGCAGCTGCTCGAGGCCTTCGCCCGGCTACGCCGCGAGCGGCCGGAGGCGCGGCTGCTCCTCGTCGGCGCCGTCTCGCCCGGCTTCGACCTCGACCGGCGTCTGCAGCGTCTCGGCCTGTCCGATGAGGGCATCGTCCGGGAGGCGTACGTCGAAGAGGAACGGCTCTGGGCCTTGATGGCGGCGTGCGATGTCTGCGTCAACCTCCGCTCGCCGACGATGGGCGAGACGTCGGGCAGCGTCATCCGCCAGCTCTCGCTCGGAAAGCCGGTCGTCGTCAGCGACGTCGGCTGGTTCGCGGAGCTTCCGGACGACGTGGCGCTGAAGGTGCCGGTCGGCGGCGGCGAGACCGAGACCCTCTACGCGGCGCTCGAGCTGCTCGCACGCGACGAGGGGGCGCGTGCGTCGATGTCCGCCGCCGGGCTCGAGCTCGTCCGCCGGGAGCACGACCTGGGTCGTGCTGCCGACCTGTACGTCGCGGCGCTCGAGCAGGCCGCCGGCGGCGAGGCAGTGGCGAGCGCGGTCCTCGGCGACGTCGCGGCCGCGGCCGCCGAGGTCGGGATCGAGGCCGGCTCGCCCGAGGCCTCCGAGCTGGCGCGGCGCCTCGCCGAGGTCGAGCTTGGTCGATAGGTTGCGCCGCGCCCCTGCATGGGCGTGGCTCGCCGTCATCGTCGGAGGTTCGATCGTCTTCCGCGC
Source organism: uncultured Gaiellaceae bacterium (assembly GCA_963771185.1). Taxonomy (GTDB): domain Bacteria; phylum Actinomycetota; class Thermoleophilia; order Gaiellales; family Gaiellaceae; genus Gaiellasilicea. The sequence goes on along the minus strand of CAVYSL010000015.1, from coordinate 238,126 downwards.
CTGGCTCGGCAGCCGGATGCCGGGGCCGTTCATCTTCACCGACGAGCTCCACTATCAGGAGAACGCGCGCAGTCTCGCGGCCGGCGGCGGCTACTGGGTGCGGGACGAGCCGTTCGGGATCGTCAGCGTGCTCTATCCGCTTCTGCTCGCGCCCGCATACCTGCTCTTCGACTTGCTGCCCGATGCCTACGCCGCGGCACGGACGATCAACGCCATCGTGATGTCGGTGGCGGCGATCCCCACCTACGTGATCGCACGGCGGCTGCTCCCGCCAGGCTTGTCGTTGCTGGCGGCGTTGCTCGCGGTCGCGCTCCCGTCGCTCGCCTACACGGGGACGCTGATGTCCGAAAACGCGTTCTATCCCGCGTTTCTGCTCGCGGCGTGGGCGCTGCTGTGTGCGCTCGACGAGCCGACGCTCCGGCGCCAGGCCGTCCTGCTCGCAGCCTGCGGGGCGGTCACGCTCGTGCGCGTGCAGGGGCTCGCCGTCGTCCTCGCCGCGCTGAGCGCTCCACTCCTCCTCCGCCTCCTTTCGCGGAGGCCGCTGCGGCCGTGGGCGCCGTTCTACGGCGTCGTTGCCGGCGGCGCCCTGCTCGTCCTCGTCGCCCAACTGGCGCGCGGCGCCTCGATCTCGAGCCTGTTCGGCGCCTACCAGGTCGTCGGCGAGGAGAGCTACGACAGCGTCGAGGTGCTCAAGTTCCTGTTCTGGCACGTCGCAGAGCTGGATCTCTACGTCGGCGTGATCCCGTTCGCTGCGTTCCTGCTGCTCGCGGCACGCATCCGCTCGCTGGAGCCGCAGGTGCAGGCCTTCGTCGCCGCAACCGCTGCGCTCACGATCTGGACGCTGATCATCGTCGCCGCCTTCGCGTCCCGCTTCGCCGGCGCGATCGAGGAGCGGAACATGTTCATGGTCGCGCCCCTCCTCCTGATCGGGCTGCTGGTGTGGATCGACCGCGGTCTGCCGAGGCCGCGCGTCTACGCGGTCGTCGCGGCGTGCGTTGCCGCCGTGCTGCCGGCGCTGATCCCGTACGACCGCTTCCTGCAGTTGAAGGTGCGCTCCGACACGCTGATGATCGTGCCGCTCTGGAACGTCCAGGACGAGGTCGGGCTGTCGCGGCTCGGAGAGGTCGTGCTGGCCGGAGGCGTCGCCGCCGCCGCAGCGTTCCTGCTCGTGCCGCGCCGATGGGCGCTCGCGCTCCCAGCCTTGGTCCTCGTCTACTTCGCGCTCGCGATCCAGCCGATCTACGCAGGCCCGCACGGAATGGAGCAGGCGGCGGCCGGCGCGCTCTACGAGGGGATCAGCGGGCCGCGCGACTGGATCGACCATGCAGTCGGCGGGAACGAGGAGGTCGCAGTGCTCTACACGGGCCTGCCGCACCGCTTCACCGTGCTCCAGAACGAGTTTTTCAACCGCTCCGTCGGGCCGGTCTACACGACCGGCGGTCCGATGGACGGTGGCCTCCCCGAAACGGCCGTGACCGTCGACGAGCGCAGCGGCGAGGTGCGAAGAGCCGACGACGGCAGCGTCGTCCGCGCGCGCTACACGCTCACCGACGGCTCGGTCTCCCTTGACGGAGAGCCGGTCGCCGTCGACAGACGCCTGGGAATGACGGTGTATCGCACCAACGGAGCGCTGATCTCGACGACGCGTGTCACCGGCGTCTACAACGACCAGTGGTCGGGGCCGGAGGTGGGATACGAGCGGATGCGGTGCCGCGGGGGCACGTTGAGGGTGACGGTCGAGGGTGATCCGGGCCTGTCCGAGAAGCCGCAGACCGTTGTCGCAACCAGCGGCAGCCGCCGGGTCGTCGCAACCGTCCCGGCTCGCGAGCTCGTCACGCTCGTCGTCCCGCTCGAGCCGCGCGCAGGGGTATGCAACGTCCGCTTCACCGTCTCGCCGACGAAGGTTCCCGGGCCGGAGGACATGCGCGAGCTCGGCACCCACTTCCGTGCCTTCGAGTACGACGCGCCGTGAGGTCCCTCACGTTCCTGGGGCGTCGCTCGCGCCGCGTAGGCCGTTGGCACAGTACGGAGGTACGGGCCGCCGGCTGGAGCGGCGCGAGCGACGTCAGCCTTTCGCGGAGCCCGGCTCCGCCGGGCGGGAGCGAAAGGCGGCCAGGGACGTGAGGATCGTCTACGACGTCTCGCCGCTGTCGCATCCGTTGACGGGCGTCGGCAACTACGTCCGCGGGTCGCTCGCCGGGCTGGTCGAGGCGGCGGGCGGTCAACATGAGATCGTCGCATTCGCGCCCACGAGCCCGGCCGGACGGAAGGCGATCCCGCGCGCGCTCGACGGGCTCGACGTCGAGCTCCGGCTCGTGCCGCTGCCGCTCTCGCAGCGCTGGCGCGACGCCTGGAGCCGGCTCGGCAAGCCGGCGCTCGAGCGCTTCCTCGGCGACTTCGACGTCCTCCACTACTCCGACTGGATGTACCCGCCGCAGGCCGGCGGTGTCCGCGCCACGACCGTGCACGATCTCGTGCCGCTGCGCTTTCCGGAGTGGGTGACGGCGAAGACAGCCGCGATGCACGGGGCCAAGTACGTGAACACGGCGCGCACGGCCGATCTCGTCTTCGTCAACTCCGAGTACACGGGCCGCGACGTCGTCGAGCGGCTCGGCGTCGGCCCGGAGCGGGTGAAGGTCGCGTACCCGGGCGTGAAGGATGCGTTCGGGCCGGAGGGCGAGCGCGCCGACCTCGGCCGGCCGTACGTGCTCACGGTGGCGACGCTCGAGCCGCGCAAGAACCTGGAGACCCTCGTCGCGGCGCACCGCCTGCTCGGCGACGATCTCCTGCTGGCGGTCGCAGGCGGCTCCGGCTGGGGCGACCAGCCCGAGCTGCGAGGGGCGAACGTCGTGCGGCTCGGCTTCGTCTCCGACGACGAGCTGGCGCGGCTCTACCGCGGCGCTGCCGTGGCCGCTTATCCCTCGCGCTTCGAGGGCTTCGGGATGCCGATCATCGAGGCGATGGCGTGCGGCGCGCCGACGGTGGCGTCGGCGCACGCGTCGATGGACGAGGCGTCGGGGGCAGCCGCCGTGCGGGCCGACCCTGACAGCGCAGAGGCGCTGGCGGCTGGGATCCGGGAGGCCCTCGCGCGCCGCGACGAGCTCGTTCCGGCCGGGCTCGAGCAGGCGCGGCGGTTCACCTGGCGTGCCGCGGGCGAGGCGTTCCTCGCCGGCTACGAGGAGGCCTCGCGGTGATTCGCGCGGCCGTCGACGTCTCTCCGCTCGTGCAGACCCGCGCCGGCACGGCGCGCCACGTTCGCGGGCTGCTCGGCGCCCTGGCCGGGCGGGAGGGGATCGAGGTGACGCCGCGCTCGTTCGGCGGCACCGGCAAGGCCGCCTCGCTCGCGCGCGACACGTGGTGGTACTACGCCGGGCTGCCGCGCTCGGCGCGCGGCACCGACGTGCTCCACTGCACGACCTTTCGCGGGCCGGTGCGGGCTTCCGTGCCGTTCGCCGTCACGCTGCACGACCTCGCGCTCGTCCGGCACCCGGAGCTGTTCCCGCGCTGGCACCGCCTCTCGGGCCGCGCCGGGATCGGCCCCGTCGCGAGAGCCGCCGACAGAGTCTTCGCCGTCTCCGAGTTCACGAGGCGCGAGGCGGTCGAGCTGCTCGGGGTGGCCGAGGAGCGTGTCGTCGTGATCGGGAACGCGAGTCGAGCCCATGTTCACGTCGGAAGGACCGGCCGCGGACGGCGACTACGTGCTCGCCGTCGCGACGCTCGAGCCGCGGAAGAACCTCCGCCGCATCGCCGACGCCGCGTCGCGTGTCGGCGCCGAGCTGCGGGTCGTCGGCGCGCGCGGCTGGGGCGGCGTCGAGACGCCGGGCTGGGTGGGTGAGGTCTCGGACGGAGAGCTGGCGGCGCTCTACCGCGGCGCTCGCGCCTTCGTGTTTCCCTCGCTCTACGAAGGGTTCGGCATCCCCGTTCTCGAGGCGATGGCCTGCGGCGCGCCGGTGGTGACGAGCCGCGGTGGCGCGACCGAGGAGGTGGCAGGCGGCGCGGCGGTGCTCGTCGACCCGCTCGACGTCGAAGCGATCGCCGCCGGGATCGAGGAGGCGACGTCGCGGCGCGACGAGCTGCGCCCCCTCGGGCTGGAGCGGGCACGCACCTACTCGTGGTCGTCGGTTGCCGACCGCGTCGAGCGCGTCTGGCGGGAGCTCGTATGACGCCACTTGTCGTCGTCGACGCGGACGTGCTCGGCCGGCACCGCACGGGCGACGAGACGTACGTGCTCAACCTGCTTCGCGAGCTGGCGCCGCTCGTGCCCGCTGCCGGCCTCCGCATCGCCGCAGTGACGCGGCACGCCGGCCTCGTTCCCGAGGGGATCGAGGCGGTCGAGCTCGGGACGTCGTCCCAGGAGCTGCGGATGACCCTGACGCTGCCGCGCCTGCTTCGGCGTCTCGGTGCCGCGCTCGCGCACTTCCAGTACGCGTTGCCGCTCGTGCTCCCCTGCCCGGCCGTCGTCACGATCCACGACCTCTCGTTCGAGCGCGAGCCGTCGCTGATGGGCCGCAGGGATCGTTTCGTGTTCAGGAAGGTCGTGCCGCGCGCCGCGCGCAAGGCCGTCCGCGTGCTCACCGTCTCCGAGCGGACGCGCCGCGACCTGCGCGAGCTCTACGGCCTTCCGGACGGCAAGATCGTCGTGACCCCGAACGGCGTCGATCCCGCCTTCACGCCAAGTAACAGTCTGTTACAAGGCGACTACGTTCTCGTCGTCGGAGCCGTCCAGGAGCGAAAGAACCCGCTCGCCGCGCTCGCCGCCGCCGACGCTGCCGGGCTGCCGCTCGTCGTCGCCGGGCCGGCCAAGGACGAGGCGCTCGCACGCGAGCTCGAGCGGCGCGGGGCCCGAGTGACCGGCTACGTCGAGCAGGAGGAGCTCGTCCGCCTCTACCGCGGCGCCGCCTGCCTCCTGCAGCCGTCGCGCTACGAGGGCTTCGGCCTGCCGGTGCTGGAGGCAATGGCCTGCGGCACGCCTGTCGTCGCGGTACCGGAGCCCGCGTTGCAGGAGGTCGCGGGCGGTGCTGCGATCTGGGCCAACGAGCACGAGCTCGGCGACGGGATCCGCCGCGCCGTCGCCGAGCGCGACCGGCTCGTCGCGGCGGGGCTCGAGCGGGCGCGGCTCTTCTCCTGGCGCGAGACGGCCAGGCGCACGCTCGAGGTCTACCAGGAGGCGCTGGGGCGGTGAGCGTCTCCGCCGTCGTCGTCTCGCACGGGCACGCGCATGAGCTCGAGCGCTCCCTGCCGGCGCTGGCCCCGCAGGTCGACGAGCTGGTCGTGATCGCCAATCTGCCGGGCAGCGTCGGCGCGAGCAGCTTTGGTGCACGGGTGGTCGAGAACGCGCGCCCGGTCTCGTTCGCCGCGAACGTGAACCGCGGCGTCGCGGAGACCAGCGGCGAGTTCGTGCTGATCTCGAACCCGGACGCCTACCCGGAGCCGGATGCCGTCGCCGAGCTCGTGCGCTTCGCGGCCGGGCATCCTCGTGCGGGGCTTGTCGGCCCGCTCGTGCTCTGGCCGGACGGCACCTGGCAGCCGAGCCTGCGCCGCTTCCCGACGGTGCTCGGAACGATCTGGCGCCGCACGCCGTTGCGGCTGCTCCGCGACCCGTACCGCCACCAGGTCTCCCACTACGGCACGCGGCCGACCGAGCCGGTGCAGGGCGACTGGCTGCTCGGCGGGGCCTGCATGCTGATGCGGCGCCCGATGCTGGACGAGCTCGGCGGCTGGGACGCCGGCTTCCGCCACTACGTCGAGGACATCGATCTCGCCTATCGCGCGGCGCAGGCCGGCTGGGAGCGCTGGCTCGTCCCGGCGGCGGTCGCGCACCACGACTACGCGGCCGTGGTCGACAAGCGCTTTCTCGACCGCCACACGCTCTGGCACGCCCGTGGGATGGCGCGCTTCCTGCGCAAGCACCCCGAGCGGCTGCTCGCGCTGCGCTAGCCTTCTTCGCCGAAGGGCAGGAAGTCGAAGCCGACCTGGGCGCCGAGCTCGCGCACGTCGCCACCTCCGCTGACCTTGTCCGGGACGAACGTCGGCGAGACGGTCACCTCGACGTGGTACGGCACGGTCGCGCGCGTCACGATCTGAGTCAGGCCGCACGGTTCGAGCTTGCGCCGGATCACGTCGTCGACGCGGGCGAAGCCCGGCTGCTTGTTTCGCACGGCGACGGGGCCGATGCGGACGGTCACGTCGGCCACCGGGATGCCGCCTCCGCAGGCCCCCTGCCGCGAGACGACGACTTTCGAGAAGCCCCGCGAGACACCGTCCTCCGGCGCGTACTGGGAGAACGTCGCGCGCTCGCCCATCCAGCCGTCCGGGTAGATGCCTGTCTGCGTGTTCCGGAAGCGAGCCGGCGGCGTGATCCGCCAGAGCTGCATCCCCGCGCGCGGCTCCCCGACATGATCGCCGACGACCTCGACGCCGTTCCCCGTCACGACCCAGCGCACGCCCGGGTCGGGGCTCATCGTGCCGTCGGTGTCGCCGAGGTCGGGCGAGAGCGACGGCTGCGGCGCGGTGCCGTCGAGGCTCCAGATCTTGTCGATCGAGTAGTTCCAGAACTCGAGCAGCCAGATCGGGTTCGTGTCCTTGCCGAGCTGCTGGCCCAGGAAGAGCGTCGGCTCGTCCCCCGTGGCACGGTCGACCCAGTCCACGGGCTTGGGCGTCGCCTGATGCAGCCGTTCCGAGAACAGGTTCAGCCCTCGCGACGCGTAGATCTCGGCCGTGAGCGCCCACGTCGTCACGCCGCACGCCGCGACGACGGCGATCGCGAGCCCGACCGTTCGCGAGCGGACGAACGACCGCGCGGCGAGCAGCGCGACCGAGAGCAGCGCGGCAACAATCAGTGCGCGCTCGATGTCGGCTGCGTCCCAGATGAAATTGCGGTTCGCGAGCGCGCCGATCGCGAGGCTCGGCGCCTCGAAATAGGGGTACTGATCGAGCCTGAGCTCGGCCTTCACGACCAGGAACAGCGCGACGAGGAAGCCGGCGACGAGCGCCGGGGCGGTGGCGATCGGCCGCGCGAGCACGGCCGCCGTCGCGGCGAGCAAGACCGGCACGAGGTAGATCACGTTCCTCTCGACGATCAGATTTGCGAACTGCGTCGAGAGGAAGGCGGCCTTGACCGCGGCGTAGGTCGCAAAGGCACAGCACGCGGCGACGCCGACGATCACGAACGCTCGGCCCTCGGCGGTGGCGCGAACGCGGCGCGAGCCGAAGGCGACGACCGTCGCCACGACCGGCAGCACCGCCAGGCCGATCGTCATTGCTGCGAGCGCCCAGAGGCCGTAGTCGAAGACGCGCTGCTTCTCGAAGCCGGTCGCGACGTACCAGGCGTCGGACCTGTGCCCGGCGGCCGCGCTGAAGACGACCGCAGCGCCGACGACGAGCGTCGCTGCTCCCACCCAGTCCCCGATGCTCCACGTCGCGCGCCAACGCGTGAAGCTCTCCGTCTGCCAGAGGAGCATGAACAGGCCGGCGCCGAACACCGCCAGCAGCACCGCGAGCTCGCCGCGGACGAACGGGGCGACGAGGCAGAGCGCTCCGGCGAGGGCGAACCTGCCACGCGTGGGTCGCGCGACCATGGCGGTGATCGCCCAGAGCGCGGTCGTCGAGAAGGGGTAGGCGAGCGGCTCCTCGAGCAGGTACGGCGCATAAGCCAGCGGCGGGGCGGCGACCGCGCCGACGGCGGCCGCGAGCGCCCAGGGACGCGAGACGACGAAGCGCGCCAGCCCGTAGGCAGGGAAGATCGTCGCCGTCATCACGAGGACGCCGATCAGCTTGGCCGCCTCCCACGCGTCCGTCGGGTCGAGCCACCAGGCCGGCGCGACGAGATAGGTGTAGAGCGACCCAAAGCCGCTCGGCTCGCCCAGCCGGGAGGGCATCCCCGTCTCGGCGATCCCCCGGGAGATCTGCGTGAACTCGATTTCGTCCGAGAAGATCGACGGCGACACGCGTTGCGAGGCCTGCCAGGCGTAGAGCGAGGCGAAACAGAGGTACGCGACTCCGAGAAGCCAGCGGGCAACGCCGGGCGTGAGCCGCTCCGGCTCGGACTCTGTGGGCGACGTCACTCGGCGGGAACTCGGGTCCGGAGCGGCGGCGGTGCGATCTCGCGCACGACGAAGCGGCAGCCGACGTCGGCGTCGGTGCACGACGCGACCAGAGACTCCAGGCGCTCCGACGCGGCCTCGGGGATCGTCACGAGCACCTCGTCGACGTGCAGCTCGCCGAGCAGCTGCGCGACGTCGTCGAGGCCCCCGTGGACCGTGACGCCGTGGATCCGGCGGCGGCGCAGCGCCGGGTTGTCGTCCACGAATCCGACGACTCGGGTGTCCGGCGTCTCGGCCAGCTCCCGTGCGAGCGCCCGCCCGGAGCGGCCGGCTCCGGCGATGAGGACGCGCTTCTGTGTACCGCGTACGTTGCTCAGCCCCGGCAGCATGCGCAGCGCCAGGCGCGAGGCGGCGACGAGCGTCATGCACAGCAGCGCGTCGACGACGAAGATCTCGAGCGGGAAGTCGAGGAAGGAGCGGATCGCCCTGATGATCCCGATCGTGATCGGCGCCGACAGCGCGACCGCGGCACCGATCGCGAGCAGGTCGCGCGCCGACGCGAAGCGCCAGATCCGCCGGTAGATCCCGAAGAGGACGAAGAGGACGTAGCGGACGCCGAGCAGGATCGGCAGCGTCGCGAGGAAGAGCCCGCGCTGCGTGTAGCTGCCGCGGCCGTCCACGAACAGGAGGTAGGCGATCAGGAACGAGACGCAGACGATCGCGAAGTCCGTCAGCACCTCGACGAGGCGGCGGGGGTTGGACAGGAACGCGCGCCAGAGCGGCGGCGCCGGGCCTGGATCCTCCTGGCGCGACCGCTCCTGCAGGTCGCCGAGGAAGCTCGCGAACTGGACGAGGACGACGAACGAGATCAGCACCCCGACGGCGGTCACGCGGGCGTTCGCGAGCACGTTGTACGCGAGCGCGGTGGCGCCGAGCAGCGCCGCCAGCAGCGTCAGCGCCGCGACCGCCTGCTGCTCGGAGAGGCCGTAGTAGACGAGGCGGTGCGAGGAGTGGTCGGTGCCGCCCTGGGTGACGGGCCGGCGCTCGAGCGTCCGGCGCACGGTCACGAGCGTCGTGTCGAGGATCGGGATCGCGAGCACGAGCAGCGGCAGCACGATGCTGGTCAGGGTCGCGCCGGCGGTCGTCCAGCTCGAGGCGAGCGCGAGCGAGGCGAGGCCGAAGCCGATCACCTGGCTGCCGGAGTCGCCCATGAAGACCCTGGCACTGCGGCCGGGCCTCAGGTTGAACGGGAGAAAGCCGAGGCAGGCGCCGCCCAGCGCGAGCGCGATCACGAGACCGAGCTCGCCCGAGTCCTGGTCGAGGGCGGCGACCGCGAAGACCGCGCAGGAGACGGCCGCGAGCGAGGCGGCGAGGCCGTCCATGTTGTCGAGCAGGTTGAACGCGTTCGTGATCCCGACCAGCCAGACCAGCCCGAGCACCGTCGCGAGCACGTCGTTGCCGACGATCTCGACGGTCAGCCCGGAGGCGAGGACGACGGCCGCGGCGGCGAACTGGGCCGCCAGCTTCGCGATCGGCCGGAGCGTGAAGACGTCGTCGACGAAACCGGCGACGAACAGGATCGCGCAGCCGCCGAGGATCCCGAGCAGCTCACTGCTCGCGTCGGTCGCGCCGGCCGCGACGGCGGCGCCGACGCCCGCCACGAGGCCGAGGAAGATCCCGACGCCGCCGAAGACGGGCGTCGAGCGCGCGTGCCAGCGCTCACCGGACGGGTCGGCGACGAGCCGACCACCGACGCCGGCGCGGAGCAGCGCGAAGAGCGTCAGGGCCGCGACCGAGAGCGCGGCGACCGCGGCGATCGCGTTCACGGGACGGAAGGGTAAAGGAGGCCTGTTAGGCGGAGATGTGCCTGCACCGGACTACAGTAGTCCCCGCCCGTGACGGTCTACGCCGATCTCTACCGCTACCGCGAGCTCTTCGGGAGCCTCTTCCGCCGCGACCTGCGCGCGAAGTACAAGGGCTCGGTGCTCGGGCTCGCCTGGTCGCTCGCGCACCCGGTCACGCTGATGCTCGTCTACCTGCTCGTCTTCAGCGTGCTGCTGAAGATCCAGGCCGCCGACTACGAGCACTACTGGCTCTTCCTGCTCACCGGTCTGCCGGTGTGGGTCTTCTTCGCGACGTCGCTGCAGTCGGCCTCGCGGAGCCTGCTCGAGAACGCGAACCTGATCCGGAAGGTGCGCTTCCCGCGCCAGCTCGTGCCGCTCTCGATGGTCGCGACCCAGCTCGTCGGCTTCGCGGTGATGGTCGCGATCGTGATCGTGCTCAGCCTCGTCTACCTGCCCGAGTCCCGCGACACGGTCTGGCTCTCGCTGCCGCTGGCCGTGCTGATCGTCGGCTTCGTGGCGGGCCTCTCGCTCGCGGTGGCGTCGCTGAACGCGATCTACCGGGACGTCGAACACATCGTCGCGGCGCTGCTGCTGCCGTGGTTCTTCCTGACGCCGGTGCTCTACTCGCTCGAGGAGATCCCGGGCGCCGACGAGCATCCCTGGCTCGTCGACCTCGTCCACTGGGGCAATCCGCTGACGCCCGCGATCCAGGCGTTCCGCGATCCGATCTTCTTCGGCGAGCTGCCTGCGGCGGGAGACGTGATCTATCTCGCGGTCGCCACCGTCGTCTCGCTCGCGCTGGGTGCGCTCGTCTTCAGGCGCGTCGACGACCGCGTGGCAGTCGAAGTCTGATCCGACCGTCGAAGATCGCGGGCTCGCCGTCGGGGACGTAGGCGGGGAGGCCCTCCTGCTCACCCGGCTGCAGCCCGGTGAGGAGGGACGGGAGCAACAGTGGGTGCGAGAAGGCGGGGTTGCGGCCGCCGCCGGGAGCCCAGGGCCGTAGGGAGCGGTCGCGCGCCTCGATCGAGCCGCCCACCGCCGCGTAGCCCTCGGCGTGCGCGTCGAGGATCCGCCGAGACCAGTCCGGTGCGGGAATCGCGCCCGCGACGAGGTACGCCGTCGCGACGGCGTCCGACTCGACGAGCGGCTCCTCCTGCGCGGCCAGCGCGGCCGTGGTCTCCGCGTCGTCACCGCCGCGTACGGAGACGGCGAGACGCCGCTCCTCGATCCGCGGCAGCACCTCGGCGTCGAGCTCGAGCGGCGACGAGCCGACCTCGGCGAACCAGAAGCGCAGCTCTTCGACGAGGTCGAACGCGAGCCGGTAGCGGCCCGGCGGCTGCGGCGCACGGATGGTCAGCGCGACCTCGACCTCGTCGCCCGGTGCGACGGGCCCGCCGAAGTCGACGCGCGGCCCGTCCCACACGATCGCGTTGCCGCGGTCGTCGAGCCAGTGGTAGGAGAGCTTGACGCCGACGTCCCGGCGTGTGCGCCAGGTCGCCGTGCCGGCGTTCCGCAGCGCCACCTCCACGGCCGCCTCGGCGCCCGGCGCGGAACTCGGGCAACGCATAGCCGAGCCACCGAACCGCGAGCGGGCCGGCCGGGACGGGATGCTCGCCGACTCGCTGCATTAGCCGGCGCAAGCGAAGCATCCGCGGGAGCGGATGCTTCGCGCGCGAAGACCCCTGAAGGGGCCGCTTCGCGGCCCGAAAGCGGCAGGCGCCAATCCCATGGGTAGGTAGCCTACTGCGGCGATGAGCGAGCCCCTTCTCGTCCGCGCGGCGCGCCTGGAGCCGACCGAGCGCACGCCGGTCTGGTTCATGCGCCAGGCGGGCCGTTCGCTGCCGGAGTACCGCGAGATCCGGAAGTCGCACACGCTCTTCGAGGTCTGCTACGAGCCCGAGCTCTGCGCCGAGGTGACGCTGCAGCCGGTGCGCCGCCACGACGTCGATGCGGCCGTGATGTTCGCGGACATCATGCTGCCGCTGCTCGGGATGGGCGTGAACGTCGAGCTGGTCGAGAACGTCGGCCCCGTGATCGAGCAGCCGATCCGCTCGCTCGCCGACGTCGAGAAGCTGACGGTGCCGGAGCCGGAGGAGTCGGTGCCGTTCATCCTCGAGGCGGTCTCGATCGTGCGCCGCGAGCTCCGCCCCGACCAGGCCGTGATCGGCTTCTGCGGCGGGCCGTTCACCGTCGCCGGCTACCTGATCGAGGGCAAGCCGAGCCGCGAGTTCCTGAACGTGAAGCGGATGATGTACGCCGAGCCGGAGACGTGGCACGCGCTGATGGAGAAGCTCGCCGACGCGTTCTCGCTGTACGTGGCGGCGAAGGTGCGTGCGGGCGCGGACGTGATCCAGCTGTTCGACTCGTGGGTGGGCGCGCTCTCGCCGCAGGACTACGAGGAGTTCGTGCAGCCGTACTCGGCCCGCATCCTCGCCGCGGTCGAGTGCCCGACGATCCACTTCGGTACCGGCACGGCGACGCTGCTCGAGCAGATGCGCGACGCGGGCGGCGACGTGATCGGCCTCGACTGGCGGATTCCGCTCGACTGGGGCTGGCAGCAGGTCGGCGACGACCGCGGCGTGCAGGGCAACCTGGACGGGGCAGTCCTCTTCGGGCCCTGGGAGCGAATCGAGGCGGCGACGCTGGACGTGCTCGCCCGCGCGGCGGGCCGCCCCGGACACATCTTCAACCTCGGCCACGGCGTCATGCCCGACACCGACCCGGACGTGCTCGGCCGCCTGCGGGCGTTCGTGCACGAGCAGACCTCGCGCGTCCCGGCATGACGACCGCGGTCGTGCTGATGGCGTACGGGTCGCCCGACCGGCTGGAGGACGTGCCCGCCTACTACGCCGACATCCGCGGCGGCCGCCCGATCAGGCCCGAGCTGCTCGACGATCTCGTCGCCCGCTACCGCCGGCTCGGGATCGAGGAGTCGAACCCGCTGAACGAGATCACCGAGGCGACGCGTGCTGCGCTCGAGGCCGAGCTCGGGATCCCCGTCTTCACCGGCATGCGCCACTGGCAGCCGCGGATCGCCGACGCGGTCGAGCAGGCGCTGGCGGGCGGCGCGAGCGAGATCGTCGGCCTCGTGCTGGCGCCGCACTACTCGTCGATGTCGATCGAGCGCTACCGGGCGCAGCTCGTCGACGCCGTCGCCGACCGCGCCGAGATCCGCTTCGTCGAGCGCTGGGGCGACGAGCCCGGCTTCGTCGACCTGGTGGCCGAGCGGGTCGCCGGCACGGACGCGCATGTCGTCTTCACGGCCCACTCGCTGCCGGCGCGGATCCTCGCCGAGGGCGACCCGTACAAGGACGAGCTGCTCGAGACGGCCCGGCTCGTCGCCGAGAAGGCCGGCATCGCGGAATGGTCGTTCTCGTTCCAGAGCGAGTCGCCGACGGGCGAGCCCTGGCTCGGCCCGGACATCCTCGAGCACCTCGACGCGCTCGCCGCGGACGGTGTCCGCAAGGTGCTCGTCGCGCCGGTCGGCTTCGTCGCCGACCACCTCGAGATCAGGTGGGACATCGACGTCGAGGCCCAGGAGCGCGCGGCGGAGCTCGGCCTCCAGCTCGACCGGATCGAGCTCCCGAATGCCGAGCCGGCGTTCATCCGCGTGCTCGCCGGGCTCGTCCGGCGAGAAGTGGCCCGCCCGGTACCGTCTGCACGGTGAAGTCAGCACAGTGAAGACGGGCCAGATCCGGGTCGATCGTGTCTCGCGCCGCTTCCGCGTCCGTGCGAACGAAGCACGCAGCCTGAAGGAGCTGTTCGTCCTCCGCGGCCGCACCGACGCGCACGACGTGCAGGCACTCGAGGACGTCAGCGTCGTCGTCGAGCCGGGCGAGGCCGTGGGGCTCGTCGGCCGCAACGGCTCGGGCAAGTCGACGCTGCTGCGCCTGATCGCGGGGATCATCAAGCCGACGAGCGGTCGCGTCGCGGTCGATGGCCGGATCGGCTCGCTGCTCGAGCTCGGCGCCGGCTTCCATCCCGACTTCAGCGGCCGCGAGAACGTCTTCCTGAACGGCGCCATCTACGGGCTCAAGCGGACGCAGATCCGGGAGCGCTTCGACGAGATCGTCGCGTTCGCGGAGCTCGAGCAGGCGATCGACCGGCCCGTGCGGACGTACTCGTCGGGGATGTACATGCGGCTCGGCTTCGCGATCGCAGCGCATCTCGACGCTGACATCCTCCTCCTCGACGAGGTCTTCGCGGTCGGCGACGAGGCCTTCCAGCGCAAGTGCTTCGGCAAGGTGTTCGAGTTCAAGCAGCGGGGCGGGACGATCGTCTTCGTCTCGCACGACGCCACCCAGGTCGAGCGGCTCTGCGAGCGAGCGGTGCTGCTGCGCGAGGGCAAGCTCGAGTTCGACGGGCCGACGCACGAGGCGATCGTCCGCTACCGCAAGGTGCTCGCCGCCGAGGCCGACCCCGCCGAGCGGGCCGTCGGCCTCCGCGAGTGGGGCACGGGCGAGGCGACGATCGCGGCCGCGCGGCTCGTGGGCCGCGAAGGCCAGGAGCGGCAGCAGTTCCTCGCGGGGGAGCCCTTCTCGCTCCGCCTCCGGATCGAGGCTGAGAACGGGATCGCGCCGCCCCAGCTCCAGTTCGAGCTGCGCGACGAGGCCGGCCTGCTCGTCGCCTCGGACGTGCTCGACACCGGCCGGGTCGGCTGGGCGGACGGCGCGCGTGAGCTGCGCTACGACGTCGACCGGCTGCCGCTCTCGGACGGCCGCTTTCACCTGCGGCTCGGCCTGGCCGACCCGAGCGGGGAACGGGTGCTGCACTGGCTCGACGACGCGCTCACCTTTCTCGTCTACCCGGCCGGTGAGGAACGGGGCGTCGTCAGGCTGGAAGGGAGCTGGGCGGCGGAGAAGAACTCCGTCGAGCGATGAGCTCTCGCACCTGCCCCGACTGGCCGGACCTGATGGAGCTCGCTCCGGACCTGCAGTTCATGCACTACACGGTCGCCGAGGCCCAGCTGCCCGTCGACGTGCTGACGAACATCTCGCACGTCTCGCTCGGCGACGTCGCGATCTGCTGCGACCTCGAGCACCACGTCTTCTATGCCAGGCACACCGATCCCGAGGTGGCCGAGGCGCTCCGCGGGACGCACTGGTACGAGGTGCACGAGTACGCCCAGCGCGGCCCCGGCTCGGGCCAGTCAGCGGCCTAGAGCCCGTTTCGGAATGAAGCCTCGTCGACGGGGCGTGCTGGGCGGTGCGAGGCAAGGACGCAGGGAGCGTCGATATGCAGGCATATCGACGCGACTGAGGACGCCGCATCGCACCGCCCAGTGCGTTCCGGCGACTCAGAGCTTCATTTCGAAACGGGCTCTAGGAGCTCAGCCAGCGACAGGGTGTTGAGAACGCGGCTGCGCGGGACGCCGCCGCGCCGCGCCGTCGTGACGGAGAGCGCCATGTTGCCCAGCCCACGCACCGAGTGGGCGTCGGTCGAGCAGACGATCGGGACACCCGCTGCGATTGCCTCGCGCACGTGGGAGCCGGAGAGATCGAGCCGGTCGGGGAGCCCGTTCACCTCGACCGCGACGCCTGTCGCCAGCGCGACCTCGAAGACGCGCTCCAGGTCGAGGGCGTTCTCGGGGCGATGGTTGAGGATCCGGCCCTTCGGGTGCGAGAGGCATGAGGCGGCGGGATGGTGCATGGCCTCGACGACGCGGTCGGTGATCGCCTGGCGTGGCGCGCGCTGGCCGGCATGGAGGCTGATCTGCACCCATTCGAGCTCGGCGAGCACGTCGTCGGGGAGGTCGAGCGAGCCGTCCGGGAGGATGTCGCATTCGCTGCCGCGAAGGATCCGGAACGGGGCCAGCAGCTCGTTCGCCGCGGCGATCTCCTCGGCCTGGCGCCGAAGGTCGTCGGCGTCGAGCCCGGGGACGACGCGGACGTTGCGCGTGTGGTCGCAGATCGCCAGGTACTCGTAGCCGAGCGCCTGTGCGGCGCTCCCCATCTCCAGCGCCGTCGCCTTGCCGTCGGACGCCGTCGTGTGGACGTGGAGGTCGCCGCGGATGTCCGCGAGCTCGAGCAAGTCCGGAGGCGGCGGTGGCGCGTCCACCTCGCGCAGCTCCGGCGGGGGCAGCGCGCCAGTGCGCCTCGCGTGCGCCGCAACCCACTCCGGCGACCCGATCGCGCGCACGAGCTCCTGCTCCCAGCTCTCCGGCGTCGCGCCGATGACCTCGATGGGATAGCCGTCCGCTGTGACGCCGACCACCCGGCGCTCGTCCCGCTCCAGCACGGCGACGAGCTGCGGCAGGTGCTCCGCGTCTGGGAGCCGCTCGAGCGGCACGACGACGGCGAAGCGCATGGAGAGCTCGCAGCCCCGGCGCGGGTCGCCGGCCGGCTCGCCGCCGAGCGCCGCGGCGACATCGCCGACGAGGGCGAGCGCCCGGTTCAGGGTCATCCCGCGCCGTGGCCTGGCCGAGCTGAGCTCCGCAAGACCCTGCTCGATCCGCGCGGCCGTCTTCGGCCCGATCCCCGGCACGCTGCCGAGCCGTCCTTCCGCGGCGGCCTCGCGCAGCTCGGGCAACGTCGCGATCCCGAGCGCATGGCCGAGCTCGCGCATCCGCTTCGTCGAGATGCCGAGCAGCGCCGCGACGCCGACGAGCTCCGGCAGCGCTTGTGCCTCCAGCTCGTCGAGCTCGGCGAGCCGGCCGGTCTCGACGAGCTCGCGCAGACGCGTCTCGATTCCGGGCCCGATCCCGGCCAGCTCCTGAGCTCTTCCCTGGCGCACGAGGGCTGCCACGTCGGCCGGCGTCGCGCGGATCAGATCGGCCGCGCGGCGGTACGCGCGCACCGTGTAGTGGCTCGAGCCGTTCAGGTCGAGCAGGGCGGCGAAGGCCTCGAGACGCTCGGCGAGGGCTGCGTTGTCCACGACTAGAGTCTTGCCCGATGACGCAGATCGTGGTCCCCTTCCGCGGCGAGAACGGCAAGCGGCGGCTCGACGCCTCCGACGAGGCGCGCTCGGAGCTCGCGCTCGCGATGCTCGGCGACGTGCTCGCGGCCGCGACGGCGACCGGCCGCACGCTCGTCGTCACCGACGATCGTGCCGGCCGCGTGCTCGCCGTGGAGCTCGGTGCGGAGCCGGTCGCCGACGCCCACGGAGGCCAGGGCGCGGCCGTCGCCGCCGCGCTGGCACGCCTGGGCAGCGGCACCGTGCTCGTGGTCAATGCAGACCTACCGTGTGTCGTGCCGCACGATCTGCGCACGCTTGCGGGCGCGGCCGAGCTCGGCGCGATCGGCTACGTGGAGGCCGGCGACGGAACGACGAACGCGCTTGCGTTGCCCGGCAAGGAGCACTTCGCGCCGCTCTACGGCGGCGGCAGCGCCGCCCGCTTCCGCGATCACGCCGACAGCATCGGCGTGCCGGCGATCTCGTGCGCGATCCCGAACCTCAGCGACGACGTCGACACGCTCGAGGACCTGCGCCGGATCGGCCTGCGCGCCGGCCCGCGGACGCAGGCGGCAATCGGTCGCACCTTGCAGCCGTGAAGGTCGCGCTCCTCTCCGGCGGCGTCGGCGGCGCGCGCTTCGCCCGCGGCCTCGTCGACGCGGCAGGCGGCTCGAACCTGACGATCGTCGGCAACGTCGGCGACGACCTGGAGGTGTTGGGGATGTCGGTCTCGCCCGACCTCGACAGCATCCTCTACGCGCTCGCAGGGCTCCACGACGAGGAGCGGGGCTGGGGCCGCGCCGGCGAGACCTGGGAGGCGCTCGACACCGTCTCGATCCTCGGCGGCGAGGACTGGTTCCGTCTCGGCGACCGCGATCTCGGCCTTCATCTCGTCCGGACGCAGGCGCTCCGCTCGGGGGAACCCCTTTCCGCCGTCACCGCCCGGCTCGCGCGCGCGCTCGGGATCGAGCCGACGATCCTGCCGGCGACCGACGACCGCCTTCGCACCTGGATCGACACCCCTGCCGGGAGCTTCGCGTTCCAGGAGTGGTTCGTCGCCCGCGGCCACCGCGACGAGGTCGACGGCGTTCGCTTCGAGGGCGACGCGCACGCGGCGCCCGGCGTGCTCGAGGCGATCGAGGGAGCGGACGCGATCCTGATCGCGCCCTCGAACCCGTACGTCAGCATCTGGCCGATCCTCGCCGTGCCGGAGATCCGTGCCGCCCTCGAGGCTCGGCGCGTTCCCTCGGTCGCCGTCAGCCCGCTCGTCGGCGGCCGCGCGGTCAAGGGCCCGGCAGACCGTATGCTCGCGCGAATGGCGGGCGGCACGACACCGGAGCACGTCGCGGGCTGCTACTCCGGGCTGATCGACGCGCTGGTCGTCGACGAGTCCGATCCCAACGGTCCGCACGCGGTGCGGCGCGTGGTCACGAAGACGCTGATGACCGACCTCGCGGCGTCGCGCCGCCTCGCGGAGACCGCGCTCGGGGCCGCCGCGTGACGAAGTCGCGCGGCCAGGAGGGGGTTCGGGGGAACCGACGGGTTCCCCCGAAGAGACGCGCCGATGCGCAGCATTGGCGTCGGCGCGGAGGGGGTTCGCGGGGGAAACCGGGTTTCCCCCGCGCGACCGAGCCGAAGGCGAGGGAGGCAGCGTGAAAGTCGCCGTTGTCGGTGGCACCGGCAGCTTCGGCAAGGCGGTGGCGAAACGCCTCGTCGACGCCGGAGTCGACGTCGTGATCGGCTCCCGTGACGCGCAGCGGGCGCGCGACACGGCTGCGGCGCTCGGCGCGGCGGGAGCGTCGAACGACGACGCCGTTCGCGGCGTCGACCTCGTGGTCTTCGCTGTCAACGCGGACGCAGCGGTGGAGACGGCGCGCGACCTGCGCCAGTCGATCGGCTCGACGCCGGTCCTGTCGGTCTGCGCCGAGCTCAGCTTCGGCCCCGGCGGGGTCAAGCCGACGACTGAGGCGACGTCGATCGCCAAGCGGATCGAGGACGAGCTCGACGCACCCGTCGTGGCCGGCCTGCACTCACTCGCGGCGGCCAACCTCGCCGAGGCGCCGCCGGACGAGGACGCGCTGGTCTGCGGCGACGACGCACCGGCCAAGGAGCTTGCACTCGAGCTCGCAGCGCGGCTCGTCTCCGGCAGGGCGGTCGACTGCGGCCCGCTCGCGAGCGCACGTGCGCTCGAGGGGATGACCGCCGTGATCGTGAACGTGAACAAGCGCTACAAGGCCCATGCGGGCCTGCGGATCTCCGGACTTACATGACGGCCGGAATCCGGGTCATCCCGCTCGAGGGCATCCCGGAGATCGACGACGGCGACGATCTCGCGGCGCTCCTGCTCGATGCGGTCGGCCGGGCGGGCGGGTTCGAGGACGCGGACGTGCTCGTCGTCGCGCAGAAGGCGGTCTCGAAGGCCGAGGGCCGCGTCGTGCGGCTGGACGAGGTCGACCCGTCGCCGCGCGCCCTCGAGCTCGCCGACGATCGCGACCCGAGGCACGTCGAGTGGATCCTGCGCGAGAGCGCCCATGTCGTGCGCGTGCGGCCGCCGCTGATCATCGTGGAGACGAGGCACGGCTTTGTCTGCGCGTCGGCGGGCGTCGACGCGTCGAACGCGAAGGGGGAAGGGACGCTGATCCTGCTTCCGCTCGATCCGGATGCCTCTGCTGCCCGGATCCGCGAGGCGATTCGAGAGCGGACGGGGAAGGACGTCGGCGTGATCGTCAGCGACTCGTTCGGGCGGCCCTTCCGCCAGGGCACGACCGACGTCGCGCTCGGCGCTGCCGGCCTGACGCCGCTGCTCGATCTCCGCGGTGTCCGCGACCGCTTCGGCTACGAGCTGCAGGCGACGCAGATCGCGGTCGCCGACGAGCTCGCGGGCGCAGCCGAGCTCGTGATGGGGAAGGTGAGCGGAGTGCCCGCCGCGGTGATCCGTGGCGTCGACTTCCGAGGCTCGGGCACGGGAGCGGACATCCCGATCCCCGAGGAGCGAGACCTCTTCCGCTGAATTCCCCGCAGACGGAGGATCCGCGGAAGCGGATCCACCGTCGCGAAGATCCCTAAAGTGGCCGCTTCGCGGCCAGCACCTCCAGGGCGAGCTCGGCGAGCCGCCGGCCGACCACTGGCGCGAACTTGAAGCCGTGCCCGCTGCAGGCGGAGCCGACGACGATCCGGCCACGCCGCTCGAGCAGGAACTCGTCGTTCGCGCGGATCGTGTAGAGGCATGTCTCCGTCTGCCCCAGCGGGCCGGCGCCGGGAAAGCGGCGCTCGACCCAGGCCGCGGTCCGTGCTGCGAGCTCGCGATCGGGAACGCCGCGCTCGTCGGGGTCCGCCGGCCGTCCCGCCTGATGCAGGCCGGCCTTGAGCAACCCGCCCGCTGACGGCAGCGCGTATGCCGAGCGGGGACCGATCGTCGTGTCGATCACGGACGGCACCGGGCGGCCGAGGTCGAAGTAGGAGACGGTTTCCACGGTCGGGGTTGCGTCCACACCGGCCAGCGCCGGCGACCAGGCACCCGCTGCGACGACGGCGACGCGCGCACGCAGACCACCGGCGGTGACGCCGTCGCCGTCCTCGTCGACGGACGTCACCCGGACGCGCTCGTGCACGTCGGCGCCCTCCGCGAGCGCGGCGAGCGCTTCGTCCGCGCGGATGATGCCGCCGTCCGCCTGGAACAGGCCGCGGTCGCCCGGATCGGCCCGGATCCCGAACCGGTGCTCGATTTGACCCGCGTCGAGCACCTCGAACGGCGCCCCGCACGCGCCGAGGGCATCGCGGTTCGGCGCCCAGTCGCCGAGGTCGAGCGTGCCGTGCAGCTCGAGCAGGCGGCGGCCGCTCTCCGCCTCGAGCTCGTGCCAGAGCGGGAAGCTCTCCTGCGCGAGCCGGACCCAGCGCTCTTCCGGATAGGAGATACGGACGATCCGGGAACTGCCGTGGCTCGAGCCGCGCTCGTGGCCGAGCTCGAACTGCTCGCAGACGACGACGTCGCGTCCGGCCTGCGCGAGCGCCCGCGCGGTCGCGAGGCCCATCACGCCCGCGCCGACGACGACGACCTCGGTGTCGAAGGCGGCCACGCGCCGCAGCGTAACCGGCTACGACAGCAGGTCGAACAGCTGGCGCGGGCTCAGCTGCCGAGACGCGCCGTCCTCGAACAGCTCGATTTGGAGTCGGCGCGCCTGCTCGTCCATCGCGAGCGTCAGCTGGGCGGCGCGGCGGGTGAGGGTGTCGAGCGCCTCTGCAGCGGCGTCGAGCTCGGCAAGCAGCTCGGCCGGCGGTGTCTCGGGAATCTCGTACGGAGCGGAGAACGTCATGTCTCAACGCGGTGATCGGCAGCCGGGCGCCCCGCTTGAGCGGTTACATGCCGCGCGTGCCGGAGGCGTGCGCGAGCGCAATCGCGAGCGTCTGATCGACGGTGCCGGTGCCGGCCGCCCGCCTGATCGCGAGCACGTCGTCGAACGAGGCGAAGAAGAGATCGAGCAGCTCGGCGTCGAACTGCGTGCCACGCCCGTCGGCCATCAGGGAGCGTGCTTCGTCCGGCTGGAACGCCTGCCGGTAGACCCGATCGGAGGTGAGCGCGTCGAAGACGTCGGCGATCGCGCAGATCCTGCCCTCGATCGGGATCTCGTCGCCTGCAGTCCCCGCCGGGTAGCCGGTGCCGTCGATCCGCTCGTGGTGCGTCAGCGCCATCTCGGCCGCGAGGTCGAGCAGCTCGACGCCGGAGCCGGCGAGGATCCGGTGGCCCATCTCGGTGTGTGCCTCCATCACCCTGCGCTCGTCGTCGGTGAGCCGCCCGGGCTTGAGCAGGATCCGGTCGGGGATGCCGATCTTGCCGACGTCGTGCATGGGGCTGGCGATCCGGATCAGCTCGGCCCGCTCGGCGTCGAGGCCGGCGAGCCGCGCCAGCAGGGCGCAGTAGAGGCTCATTCGGATGATGTGCTCGCCCGTCTCCTGGTTGCGGAACTCGGCCGCCCACGAGAGCCGGCGGATCGTCTCCTCGCGCAGGCGCCGTAGCTCGGTGTCGGAGCTCTCGAGCTGCGCGATCGTCTCCCTGAGCGCGGTCGTGCGGGCCAGGACGGTCTGCTCGAGCATCTCACGGTGGTTGCGGTTCTCGATCTCGAGCGTGCGGCGGCGCAGGGCGTTGCCGACATTGATGATCAGCTCGTTCGGCTTGAACGGCTTCAGCAGATAGCCGTACGCGCCGAGCTCGATCGCGATGTCGGCGTAGCCGCGGTCGTCCATGCCGGTGACCATGACGACTGCGGTCTCGGGGTACTGGGCGAGCACCTCACGCGTGAAGTCGATCCCGGACTCGCCCGGCATGTTGACGTCGCTGAGCACGAGCGCGACATGCGTCTCCTTGAGCACACGGCGTGCGGCCGCGGCCGACTCGGCCGTGATGCACTCGTAGCCGTGGGCTCCCAGTAGCCGAGCGAGGAGGGTGCGAATCTGATCCTCGTCGTCGACGATCAGGACCCGCTCACGGGGTGACCGAATAGGCTGCGGCGTGCTCATCAGAGGGGTTATCGGCAGCTAGGCGCTGTTCTCAACCGCGACGAGCTCGATTCTGTTCTCCCACGGATCGGTGACATAACACCTGCGTACGCCGGGAATCGAGGCGTCGTCTGCCACCTGCACGCCCGCGGAGCGAAGCCGGGCGACGAGCTCGTCGTATCGAGAGACGGCGAAAGCCGGGTGGGCCTTGCGCGCCGGGGCAAAGTCCTGTTCGACGCCGACGTGCAGCTGCTGCGCGCCGACCCGGAACCAGACCCCGCCGCGCGAGCGCAGCGGCTCCGGCTTCTCCAGCTCCTCGAGCCCGAGCAGCTCGCCGAAGAACCGGCGCGCCTCCGCCTCGCAGCCGGCGGGCGCTGCGATCTGGACGTGGTCGATCCCGTCGAGCACCGTGCGAGGCTAGCGCAGCCAAGTAACAGTCTGTTACTTGGCTCCAGCCGACTCGGATCGAGCGATCCGGAACGCGGCGGGCGAGCCTTGTAACAGTCTGTTGCTTGGATGCGTACACTCGCTCGAATGCTCTCCGAGGGTCTCGCCGAGCTGCACACCCATCTCGGCGGTTCGGTTGCCTCCGACATCCTCTGGTCGCTCGCGCACGAGCAGGGGATCGCGCTGCCGGTGAAGGACTACTGGGAGTTCGACGCGCTCGTCACCGTCTCCGACCCGCGCGGCGTCGAGAACCTGGACGCGCTCGACCGGATCTACCACTGGACCGAGCTGATCCAGTCGTCGCCGCTGGCCGTCGAGCAGTCAGTGCACGGCGCGATCGGCGGCGCCTACCGCAGCCAGGGGATCACGACGCTCGAGCTCCGCTTCAACCCGATGAAGCGCAACCGCGGCGGCGAGCAGGACCTGGACCACATCATCCTCGCGGCAATCAGGGGTCTCGACCGCGCCTCGCTCGAGTACCCGCAGGTGCGCGCCGGACTGATCCTGATGATGGACCGCACCTTTGCGCCGCGCCAGAACGAGGTCGTCGTCGAGAAGGCGATCCGCTGGGCCTCGCGCGGCGTCGTCGGGATCGACATCGCCGGGCCCCGTCCCGGCGGCGGCCGCTACGACTACACCCAGATCCTGCCGATGGTCGAGACCGCCCGCGCAGCCGGCCTCGGGATCACGATCCACGTCGGCGAGGAGGGGGAGACCGGCGGCGAGGAGCTCGGCGAGGTCGTCGAGCACCTGCGGCCCGACCGGATCGGCCACGGCATCCTCGCCGCGAAGGATCCCGAGCTGATGCGACTGCTGCGCGAGGCGGGCATCGTGCTCGAGATCTGCCCGACCTCGAACCTGCTCACGAAGGCGCTGTCCGACGAGGAGGCGATCCGCGAGACGTTCGCGGCCTTCAAGGAGCACGGCGTCGCTTTCACGATCGCGACCGACGGCCCCGAGATGATGCGCACGCACCTCCGGGACGAGCTCGAGCTGCTGGAGCGGATCGGCGCGCTCAGCGCCGACGAGCTCGCGGTCGCGAACCGGCGCGGGCACGAGGCCAGCTTCATCCGCGGCTGAGCCGTCGAGTTTCTGATCGTTTCGATCAGCCATCCGAGCGGCGAGGAGGAATCTCACACGGCGGCGCCGCGTTCGGTTCTAGTAGACATGGCCGCCCCCGCTCCCTGGAAGCTCCTGACCGCGCTCTGGACCGTCTACCTCGTCTGGGGCTCGACGTACGTCGCGATCAAAGTCTCGGTGCGCACGCTGCCGGCCTTCCTCTCCGCCGGCTCGCGCTTCCTCCTTGCCGGCGCCCTGCTCGCGCTGATCCTGACGCTGACGGGTCGCAGCATCCGCGTCACGCGCAGGGAGCTCGCCGCGTCCGCAGTGCTCGGGCTCGCGCTGCTGGCCCTCGGCGTCGGACTCGTGACGATGGCGGAAACCCGGATCGACTCGAGCATCGCCGCGATGATCGCCGGCACGGTGCCGCTCCAGGTGATCCTGCTGCGCACGCTGGCGCGCGAGCGGGTCGCGCTCGCGACCCGGCTGAGCGTGCTCGTCGGCCTGGCCGGGCTGGCGCTGGTCGTGATCCCGGGCGGCGGGGGAGCGTCGAGCGCCGTCGGGCTCGCGATCGCGCTCAGCGCGAGCATCTCCTGGTCGCTCGGCTCCTTCTTCGCGCACCGGCTGCCGCTGCCGCAGGACGGCTTCGTCGCGACGACCTGGGAGATGCTGAGCGCCGGCGTCTTCCTGCTCGTGCTGGGGCTCGTGACCGGCGAGCCCTGGTCGATGGACGCAGCCGGCTTCACGGTCCAGTCGATCGCCGCCTGGCTCTACCTCGCCGTCTTCGGCTCCCTGATCGGCTTCACCGCCTACGCGTGGCTGCTGCGGAACGCGCCGATCTCGAAGGTCGTCACGCACCAGTACGTGAACCCGCTCGTCGCGATCCTGCTCGGCGCGCTGCTGCTGGGCGAGCAGCTGACGCTCGCGGTCGGCCTCGGCGCCGCGCTGATCGTCGGCTCCGTCTTCGTCGCCGTCCGGCAGGAAGGGGCTAAGCCCCGTTCACCTGAGAGCGTTGGTGTGACAGGTACTCCAGCAGATCAGAGCGCGTGAGGATCGCGGCCGGGCGCCCGGCCGCGGCGACGACCACTGCAGCGCTCGGACCGGAGAGGTCGGCGAAGACCTGGTCGAGCGAGTCGCCGACGTCGACGGCGGCGAGCGGCGGCTGCATCATCACGGCGACGTCCTCGTTCATCGCGTCCGGGTTCTTGAAGACACGGTCGAGCACGCCGCGCTCCTGCAGCGAGCCGACGACGTCCGCGAGCGACTCGACCGGCTCGCTCCGCACGACCGGCAGCTGCGAGATCGAGTAGCGCTGCATCAGGTCGATCGCGGCGCCCACCTTCGCGTGCGACTCGATCGTGACCAGGTCGGGAACGTCGTGCTCCTCGCCGCGCTTGAAGCGCAGCACTTCGTCGATCGTCGGCGCGGGGGCCTTCCGCTCGAGGAAGCCGTACTGGAGCATCCAGTTGTCGTCGTAGAACTTGGAGAGGTACGAGCGGCCCGAGTCGGGGAGGATCGTCAGGATCCTGGCGTCCGGGCCGAAGTCCTTCGCGACCTCGAGCGCAGCCCAGATCGTCGTCCCCGCGGAGCCGCCGGCGAGGATCCCCTCCTCGCGCGCGAGCCGCCGCGCAGTCACGAACGAGTCGCGGTCGGAGACGCGCACCCAGCGGTCGACGACGTCGCGCGACATCGTCACCGGCCAGGTGTCCTTGCCGATGCCCTCGACCAGGTACGGATGCGTTTCCTCGGAGGTGTAGATCGATCCCTCCGGGTCGGCGCCGACGATCTGGATCTTCGGGTTGCGCTCCTTCAGGTAGCGGCCTGCGCCCGAGATCGTGCCGCCCGTGCCGACGGAGATCACGACTGCGTCGATCTCGCCGCCGGTCTGCTCCCAGATCTCCGGGCCCGTCGTCTCGTAGTGGGCCTGCGGGTTGTTCATGTTCGAGTACTGGTCGGGCTTGAAGCCGCCCGGGATCTCCTCGGCGAGCCGGTCGGAGACGGAGTAGTAGCTCTCGGGCGAGTCGTGCTCGACGGCGGTCGGCGTGATCACGACCTCTGCTCCATAGGCCCGCAGCATCGAGATCTTCTCCTGGCTCATCTTGTCGGGCATCACGAAGATGCACCGGTAGCCGCGCGCTGCGGCAGCGATTGCGAGCCCGACGCCGGTATTGCCTGACGTCGGCTCGACGATCGTCCCGCCTGGCCGCAGCTTCCCCTCGCGCTCGGCGGCCTCGATCATCGCCATCCCGATCCGGTCCTTGTTCGAGCCGCCCGGGTTCAGGTACTCGAGCTTCGCCAGCAGCATCGGCTCGACCTCGCGGCCGATCTGGTCGAGCCGGACGATCGGGGTGTCGCCGACCAGGTCGAGCAGCGTTGGGTACTCGCGGGCCATCGGCGCGTAAGCCTACGCAACGCAGCCGCGAGGCATCGCCGCGTGCGAGCTGCGCAGGAGCCCGCGGCGGGGACGGGGAGGACTGGATGATCGACGTCGTCGTCTGGCCGTAGATGATGAAGCGGTCGAGCACCTCCTCGAGCTGCTCCACGTCGCGGACGTGGAGCTTCATGAAGAAGCAGTCCTCGCCGGTGATCCGGTGGCACTCGACGACCTCGGGCGTATCGCGGGCGAGCTCGGCGACCTTGTGCAGCTGCCGCGCGGACGGCCGGATCCGCATGATCACGCCGAGGCCGTAGCCGAGCGCCTTCGGATCCACCTCGGCGCGGTAGCCGGCGATGATGCCGCTGCGCTCGAGTCGGCGCAGCCGCTCGGCGACGGCGGGCGCGGAGAGGTTGACGCGCCGGCCGAGCTCGGCGTGCGTCAGCCGAGCGTCCTCCTGGAGCTCTGTCAGCAGGCGCGCGTCAGTGGCATCGAAGGCGATTGAGCCGTATTGCCGTTGCTTCGTTGCCATCTCGTGGCGTACTCCTTCGTCATCGCGGGCCGTTTGCGGCTGTTGGCGGAGATCCTATCTCCATGCGCGCTGCCCGGCTACCGCCGCATGCGTACTTCGTCGGCAGCGCCGTCTTTCACTACCTCGGACCGGCGTTCGCGGTGCTGCTCTTCGCGCGCGTCGACGTCCTCGGCGTCGCCTGGCTCCGGATTGCGGCCGCGGCCGCCGTCTTCGCGCTCTGGCGGCGGCCGTGGCGGCTGTTCGCGCGCCTCGACCAGCGAAGCCGGTCGACCTTCGTCGCGTGGGGCGCGGTGCTGGCGGTGATGAACGTGTGCTTCTACCTGGCGATCGACCGGCTCCCGCTCGGCACCGTCGCCGCGATCGAGTTCCTGCCCGTGATCGCGCTCGCGGCGTTCGGGACGCGGACGTGGAGGAACGCCGCCGCGCTCGCGCTCGCCGTCGGTGGCGTGTACCTCCTCACCGACGTGCGGCTCGAAGGCGAACCGCTCGGCGTCGCGCTCGCACTGGCGAACGCGCTGCTTTTTGCCGCGTACATCGTGCTCGGTCACCAGGTTGCGCAGGGCGAGCAGGTGACCGGCATCGACGGCCTCGCCGCATCGATGCTGGTCGCGCTCGTCGTGGTGACGCCGTTGGGCGGCTGGGAGGCGCTGCCGGCGTTCACTGACCCAGTCGCGCTCGCGGCGGGCATCGGCGTCGGGATTGCGTCGTCGGTGATCCCGTACGTCTGCGACCAGCTCGCCATGGCGCAGCTCGCGCGGTCGACCTACGCGATGCTCGTCTCGCTGCTGCCGGCGACCGCGACGGTGATCGGCATCCTCGTCCTCGGGCAGGTGCCGACGGCCGTCGAGGTCACCGGCATCGGCCTCGTCGTCGGCGGCGTCGCAGTCCACCGCGAACGCTCACGTCAGCCGCCAGAAGTCGCCGGTCAGCCCGAGCTCGTCCAGGATCGCCTGTGACTCCGCCGGCGTGCGCGGCCGCCAGTCGGGCTCCACACGGGTCCACCACCAGCGCCGCGCGAGCTCGTTCAGCCTCGCCGCGCTCATGCTCGCGCCCGGCTCCCAGCCGTTGCGGTCGAGCCAGCGCCCGAGGTGCTCCTCCGACCGGAGGAAGACCATCGTGCTTCAGGTGAAGGCGATGTCGTCCCACCACCGCCGCGCGGGGACGACGAAGTGGACGAGCAGGTCGGCGCCGTCAACGAGCTTTCCGTCTCGCACCTCGAGCTCGAGCGGCTCGCCGCAGTCCGGGCACGCGGAGGACACGACTCCGTCCGTGTGCAGCGCAGCCGGGATCCCGAGCGCGTCCCAGGCGCAGTTCGCGAACCAGGAGCGGCCTCCGGCCTCGACCCGGTGGGGCGTCTCGACGGCGGAGAACGGATTCAGCATCCGGATCTCGGTCGTGCCGGGCTGGAGCACGAGCGCATGGCTGTCGTGGAGCCGCCGGTAGGAGCCGGCGACATCGCCCTCGGCGATCCCGAGCGCCGCGGCTACCTCCGCAGGCGCCGGCGCGTTGCCTGTCCTGACGAAGGAGGTATAGACGTGATTGCGAATACCCAGGTCGACCTCGTCCACCGGGCGAGTATTCCGCGTGAAGGAGAATCCATGTCCTTTGGTCTGCGCACCATCCTGCTGCTCGTTTCCGTCGTGCTGTTCGTCATCGCGATTTTCGCCGACGATCCCACGAATCTCTGGTCGCTCGGCCTCGCTGCATTTGCCGGCGCGTTCCTCTCCGACGCACTCGGCTGGGCCGACCGCACGTTCGGCACGTCGGACCGAAGTAACACGACCTAAAGCGAGGAAGGATCATGGGCCGCGAAGCGGCCCCCTTTAGGGATCTTTGCGCGATGCCGGATCCGCTCCCGCGGATCCGGCATCTTGCGCGAAAAATCAGTGACGGAAGTGCCGGCGCCCGGTGAAGACCATCGCGGCGCCGGCGCTCTCGACGGCTTCGATCACCTCGAGGTCGCGCTTCGAGCCGCCGGGCTGGATGAACGCGTCGACGCCCGCGTCGAGCGCGAGGCGAGGGCCGTCGGGGAAGGGGAAGAACGCGTCCGAGGCGAGTGACGAGCCGGTGACGGAGTGGCCGTGCTCGTGCGCCTTCTCGATCGCGATCCGCACCGCATCGACACGGCTCATCTGCCCGGCGCCGATCCCGATCGTCTGCAGGTCCTTGGCGATCACGATCGCGTTCGAGGCGACGTGCTTGCAGACCCGCGCGGCGAAGAGCAGGTCGCCCCACTGGGCTTCGGTCGGCTCGCCGGTCGCGACCTCCATCCCCTCGCGGTCCTCGACGTCCCAGTCGCGGTCCTGCACGAGCAGCCCGCCGAGGACGCGCTTGTAGTCCCGCTCCCACGCCTCCGCCGCGCGCCGCTCGGTGTCGTTGAGGATCCGGATCGACTGCTTGCGGATCAGCGCCTCGAGCGCGACCTCGTCGTAGCCGGGCGCGAAAAGCACCTCGACGAACTGCTCTGCCAGCCGCTCGCCGAGCGCGGCACTGACGGCGCGGTTGAGGACGACGACGCCCCCGTACGCGGAGACCGGGTCGGCGGCGAGCGCGACCTCGTAGGCCTCCTCGATCGACGCGCCGACGGCGACGCCGCACGGGTTCGCGTGCTTGACGATCACGCAGGCGGGGAGCGCGAACTCGCGCACGAGCATCCGCGCGGCGTCGAGGTCGTTGAGGTTGTTGAACGAAAGCTCACGGCCGTGCAGCTGCTCGACGCGCGCCAGCAGGTGTGTGCGGACGCCGCGCTCGGCGTAGTAGGCGGCGCTCTGGTGCGGGTTCTCGCCGTAGGCGAGGTCGAGGTGCTTCTCGAAGACGGGCGTGAACACCGGCGGGAACGACTCGCGCCCCGCGAACCAGCTCGCGATCGCAGCCTCGTAGCTCGCCGAGGTGGCGAACGCGGTCGCCGCGAGGCGCCGGCGCGTCTCGTGCGAGAGCTCGCCGGACTCGCGCAGCTCGGCGAGCACTGGCTCGTAGTCGCCCGGGCGGCAGACCGGCGCGACGTGCGCGAAGTTCTTCGCCGCCCCGCGCAGCATCGAAGGGCCGCCGATGTCGATCATCTCGACTGCCTCCTCCTCGCGGACGCCGTGCTCGCCCGCGACCTGCTCGAACGGGTACAGGTTGACGCAGACGATGTCGAACAGCCCGATCCCGTGCTCCGCGAGCGCGGCGAGATCCGTCTCGACCTCGCGGCGGGCGAGGATGCCGGCGTGGATGCGGGGGTGGAGCGTCTTCACCCGGCCGCCGAGCATCTCGGGGAACTCGGTCAGATCCTCGACCCTCGTCACCTCGAGTCCGAGCTCCCGGATCGAGTCCGCGGTGCCCCCGCTCGCGACCAGCTCCCAGTCCAGCGACGCGAGCCCTTTCGCGAGCGTGTCGAGACCGGTCTTGTCCCAAACGGAGATCAGCGCACGCCTCACGCCCCTGGCCGCCTTTCGCTCCCGCCCGGCTGAGCCGGGCTCCGCGAAAGGCTGACGCCGCTCGCGCCGCTCCAGCCGGCGGCCCGTACCTCCGTACTGTGCCACCGGCCTACGCGACGCGAGCGACGTCCCAGGAACGTGAGGAGCGTCACCGAGGGCTCCGAACGAATTCGTTGACGACCTCGGGCAGCAGCCGGTGCTCGACCGCGCGGATCCGCTGGATCAGCGTCTCCCGCGGCTGAACCGGAACGGGCTCCTGGCGGATCACGGGGCCGGTGTCGAGCCCTTCGTCGACGAGGTGGACGGTGACGCCGGTCGTCTCGACCCCGGCAGCAAGCGCGTCGTCGATCGCGCGGGCGCCCGGGAACTCGGGCAGCAGCGACGGGTGGACGTTGACGATCCGGTGGGGGAAGCGCTCGAGGAAGTGGGGCGTCAGCAGGTGCATGTAGCCGGCACAGACAACGAGCCGCACGCCCTGCTCCTGGAGCCAGTTCGCCATCGTCGCGTCGCGGCGCGCGCGGTCGGCGTACTCCGCCAGCTCGAAGGCTGCGGCAGGGACGCCGGCGGCGCCCGCCCGTTCGAGCGCCCGGACGCCCGCGCGGCTCGAGGCAACGGCGCATACGGGCAGTCCCGCATCGAGCAACGCCTGCAGGTTCGATCCCTCGCCGCTGACGAGCACGCCGATCACGCTGCGACGACCCTTCCGATCACGAGGTCGTCGCCCGGCTCGGCCAGGACGGCGCAATAGCCGATTCCGAGATTGAAGACACGGCGCGCCTCGCCCTCCTCGACGTGGCGGCCGAGCCACTCGAACACGGGCGGCCGCTCCCACGCGTCCCAGTCGATCTCGGCACGCAGGCCGTCGGGGAGGACCCGCCCCAGGTTGCCTTCGATCCCGCCTCCGGTCACGTGCGCGAACGCGTGCGCCCGGTCGCGTAGGCGCCGCACGTCGTCGAGGTAGAGCCGCGTCGGTGCGAGCAGGTCGGGGCCGTCGTAGTCCTCGACCTCGAGCACGGCGCGGACGAGCGTGAACCCGTTCGCGTGCACGCCCGCGGACGCCAGCCCGACGACGTAATCGCCTTCCTCGACGGCAGAGCCGTCGATGACGCGGTCGCGCTCGACGATGCCCACGCATGTGGCGGCGAAGTCGAGCTCGCTCTCGTGGTAGACGCCGGGCAGCTCGGCCGTCTCGCCGCCGATCAGCGCGACGCCCGCGGCGCGGCAGACGTCGGCCGCGCCTTCGACGAGCTCGGCGACCTGCTCGAGATCGAGCTGGCTGGCGGCGACGTAGTCGAGCAGGATCAACGGGTCGGCGCCACACGTGATCACGTCGTTGATGCAGTGCGCGGCCATGTCGGCGCCGCACGCGCGTAAGGCTCCGCGCCGGCGGGCGACAACGGGCTTCGTCCCGATCGAGTCCATCGAGGCGGCGAGCAGGCGGCGGTCGTCCAGCGGGTGGAGCCCGGCGAAGGCACCGAAGCCGCGCGCACCGGTCGACTCGACGGCCGCACGGAGCCGCTCGACGATCCCCTCTGCCGTCGCGAGCGAGACCCCGGCGGCGGCGTAGGTCCGATCGTCGCTCACGAGTCCCACTCTACGAGGTGGATCGGGTGTCAGGTGAGCAGCTCGCCGTGGAGCTGCGGACGCCCCTGCGGGCCGCCGGGGATGAAGCTGACGATCGAGTCCCCGACCATCACGCTCGTACCGTCTTGTTCGGCGTCGAGCAGCTCGGCCAGCACGGCGGCCTTCGCCTCGGGGTCGTCGGCGAGGAGCTGGAGCTCGGTCAGCTGCAGCTCCTCGCTCGCGCTCAACAGCTCGTCGAGCCATTCACGCGGCGGGTGAACCTCGAGCCGATAACCCGCATTCGTGGCGATGAACGTCCTGCGGCCGCCGTGCGCCTGGACGCGCAGCTCCTGCTCGACGGCCCGGTCGACGACATCGGCGAACTCGTCCTCGTCGAGCGCCAGCCCGAGATGGTCGACGCGTGGCAGATCCCACTGCCCCGGCTGGACGACGACGTTGACGGAGCCGCGCTCGAGCTCCGTCAGCCGGAGCTTGAAGCCCATCCGATCGAGCTCCTCCCACGACAGCCCGGGCTCGAAGGACTGGTACTCCTCGCCGATCCGGCCGTGCCGTGCGACGAGGCCGAAGGCGAGCTTGCCGAGGTAGCGCGCCTCCACCTCGCGGACCCGCGACGTGACGAGGTGGTAGTGGAAGAGCTTCACGGCGGGCGGATTCTAGAGTGGTGGCGTGCTGACCGACTGGACGCTCGATCCGCTGCAGCTGGCGCCGGTCGCGCTCGCCGCGCTCGCGTACGGGATGCGGGCGCGCACGCTGCGGCGGCGCGGCACGCCGATGCCGCTCTGGCGCGTGCTCCTCTTCACGGCCGGGATCGTGCTGCTCCTGGTCGCCCTCGCCTCGCCGATCGCGGCGATCGGAGAGGACGAGCTCTTCAGCTTCCACATGCTCCAGCACGTCCTGATCGGCGACCTTGCCCCGCTCTGCCTGCTCGGCGGGCTCAACGGACCGATGCTGCGCCCGCTGCTGGCGTTTCGCCCGGTCGAGCGCCTGCGCGTGCTCGCCAACCCGGTCGTCGCGCTGCCGATCTGGGCGGCCAACCTCTACATCTGGCACGTGCCGTTCTTCTACGAAGCCGCGGTCGAGCACTCGGTCGTGCACGCGTTCGAGCACATCTGCTTCTTCAGCGCCGGCATCATCGCCTGGCTCCCCGTGCTCGAGACGCTGCCGGCGCCGGAATGGTTCGGCACCGGCCCGAAGCTCGCCTACATCGCGATCGTCCGGCTCGTCGAGACGCTGCTCGGCAACGTCTTCATCTGGTCGGGCGCCGTCTTCTACGGCGTCTACGACCGCGGCGACGAGCTCTGGGGGATCTCGCCGCTGCAGGATCAGGGGCTGGCCGGGGCGGTGATGATGATCGAGGGTTCGCTCGTGACGATCACCGCGCTCTCCTGGCTCTTCCTGCGCATGGCGAAGGAGGGCGAGCTGCGCCAGGAGCTGCTCGAGCGAGGGCTCGATCCGCGCACCGTCCGGCGCGCCGTCCGCTACGGGCGCGCGCAGGAGCTGGCCGAACGCCGCTGAACACGGAAGCTCGATGCGCACGAGTGGCGTCCACCACGTCGACCTGGTCGTCTCCTCGATCGAGCGGAGCCTGCCCTTCTACCGCGAGCTGCTCGCCCCGCTCGGCTACACCCGCGTCGGCGAGGTCGAGGGCGAGCGGGGCGAGACGATCTGGTATCTGGGCGGGGCCGGCTGCGCCGTCGGGCTTCGGCAGGCGCAGAGCGAGGGAGCGACCGATCGCTACCGAATCGGCCTCCACCACGTCGCCTTCAACGCGTCCTCGCGCGAGCTCGTCGACGAGCGCCACGAATGGCTCGTCGAGGTGGGCGCGACGATCGAGTCGGCGCCGCGCGAGTACGGCTACATCCCCGGCTACTACGCGGTCTTCTTCTACGACCTGGACGGGATCAAGCTCGAGATCGTCCACGTGCCGCCGCCCGGGCCGGCTGCAGCCTAGGAGGGTTTGGCGAAATAGCGGCCGGGCCTCCGGGCCGCGCTGCTCGCCCCGATGCGGCGTCCTCAGTCGCGCCGATAGCTTCGGCTATCGGCGCTCCCTGCGTCCTTGCCTCGGGACGAGCATCGCACCCCGGCGACGAGCGCCATTACGCCAAACCCTCCTAGGACGGGGCCCGCGGATCGGTCTCGGCGGCGATCGCTCCGGCCTCGCCGCGCTTCCGGACGACGACCCAACCGTCGCGCTCGCTGACGACATCCTCGACCTCGGTGCGCTCGTGGCCTCGCACGAGCAGGAACTGAGCCTCGTCGCTGCGCACAGCCTCGTACTCGCGCGCGGTCAGCCGGATCGCCCGCGTGCAGTTCTCGTCGCCGCACTCGCAGACGAGCTCGAACGCGCCCTCGCCGGGGCTCCAGGTGCCGCTGCCGTCCCGCAGCCGCTCGTTGAGGGCGCGAAAGCGAACCTCATTTTCGGCCAGCTGCCGCTCGCGGCCCCCCACGACGTCGACTCTACGCCGATAGAGAACGCGCCGCGATGGGTATGTCGGCCCCATGACTGCCGGGGTCGACCGAGGGAGGCTGGAGCTCTACCTGCCGTCAGCGGAGAGCGCGATCGGCCAGGCGCGGGCAGCCGTCGACCGCTTGGAGGCGCTCGACCCGCATCCGGAGGCCCGCTTTGCGGTCAGGCTGCTCGTCAGCGAGCTGTTCACGAACGCGGTCAAGTACGGCGAGCAGCGCGAGAACGGCCGCGTGCGCTTCGCCGTCGACGTCGGCGACTCGCGCGTCCGCGTCGAGGTGGGCGACCGCGGCCGCGGCTTCGTCGCCGATCACGTCGTGATGCCGGGTCCTGAGGGCGAATCCGGCCGGGGACTGGCGTTCCTGGACGCGCTCGCGAGCCGCTGGGGCGTGATCAGAAACGGCGAGAGCTGCGTCTGGTTCGAACTGGACATCTAGCTAGCGCAAGATCAGCATCCGCATGAAGCGGATGCTGATCGCGCGAAGACCCCTGAAGGGCCGCTTCGCGGCCAAGAGCATCAGCCCGCGACGCGGGCGAGCTTGTTCTCGACGTTGGAGCGTGCCCGCTCGGCGAGCGGTGAGGCGAGCAGCCGCTCGAGCAGCTCGGGATCGGGCTCCCGGGCGTACCAGACGTCCATCAGCTCGACGACGGTCGGATTGCCCTCGGCGCCGCCGAGCCGCTCGACCGGGTCGCCGGCCGCGACGTCGCCTGGGTCGAGCACCCGCACGTAGAGACCGGGCCGGCGCGCGTCGGCGAAGCGCTTGACCCAGTCGGGCTCGCCCATCCGCGTCGCGAAGACCGAGCAGGGAATCCGCGCCGCGGTCACCTCGACGAGAGCGGCGCCGACCCGGAAGCGGTCGCCGATCCGCACCGGCTCGGGCCCGAAGCTCGAGAGGGTCAGGTTCTCGCCGAACGTCCCCGGCCCGGGCATCGCGCCGAGCTCGTCCGCCCAGAACGCGTAGTCCTCGGAGCTGTAGAGGTAGAGCGCCTGGTCGAGGCCGCCGTGGTTCTCCTCGTCGGCGACGACGTCCCCTGCGAGCCCGAGCGCGCCGACGTGCCCGCGCTCGACCGGCGCCTTCCGGATCCCCGTCTCGACGGTGCGCGCGCCGATCTTCATCAGCTCCGACCGGCCCGCGTTGACGGAGACCAGCCTCAACGCGCAGCAGGCTCGAAGCGCAACTTCACGAGGTTGCGCCCCTCCGGCACCCGCGTCGGATAGTCGCGGGTGAAGCACGCCCGGCAGACCGACTGCTCCGGCAGCCGCGTCGCCGCCTGCATTCCCTCGAGCGAGAGGTAGTGGAGCGATGTGGCGCCGATCAGCTCGCGCATCTGCTCGACCGAGCGGTGCGCCGCCGCGAGCTGCTCCTCGTCGGCCATGTCGATCCCGTAGAAGCATGGAGCGACGATCGGCGGCGAGGAGACCCGGACGTGCACCTCCGCCGCGCCGGCCTCGAAGAGCATCCCGACGAGCTGCTGCATCGTGCTGCCACGGACGATCGAGTCGTCCACGATCACGAGCCGCTTCCCGGCCACCTCCGCCAGCGGGTTGAACTTCATCTTGATCCCCTGCCTGCGCAGGTCCGCGTCGGGCTGGATGAAGGTGCGCCCGACGTAGCGGTTCTTGATCAGCCCCTCGCTGTACGGGATCCCGGACGCGCGCGTGAAGCCGACCGCGGCGGGCGTGCCCGAGTCGGGAATCGGCATCACGAGGTCGGCCTCGACAGGAGCCTCGACGGCGAGCCGCTCACCCATGCGCACGCGCACGCCGTGCACCTCGGCGCCGGCCAGCGTCGAGTCGGGGCGCGCGAAGTAGACGTGCTCGAAGATGCAGAGCGCCTGCCTCCCCTCCGGGACGGCCTGGGTCGCGTGCACGCCCGCCTCGTCGATCACGACGAGCTCGCCGGGCCGGATGTCGCGCTCGTAGATCGCGCCGATCAGGTCGAACGCGCAGGTCTCGGAGGCGACGACCCAGTCGTCGCCGAGCCGGCCGAGCGCGAGCGGCCTGATCCCCTGCGGGTCTCGGAACGCGAGCAGCTTCCCCTCCGAGAGCGCGACGACCGAGTAGGCGCCCTCGAGCCGCGGCAGCGCCCGCGCGACGGCTTCCGCGATCGGCGCCGGGTCGTTCGCGATCAGGGCCGCGATCACCTCGGTATCGGAGGTCGCGCCGAGCGCGATCCGGTCGGCTGCGAGCTCCGCCCGCAGCTCGGTCGTGTTCGTCAGGTTGCCGTTGTGCCCGATCGCGACGGTGCGGGCGCGGCCGTGGTGGACGAGCGGCTGCGCATTCGCCCACGCGTTCGAGCCGGTCGTCGAGTAGCGGGTGTGCCCGATCGCGACGTCGCCGGGCAGCGCCTGCAGCTTCTCCTCGTCGAAGACCTGTGCGACGAGCCCCATGTCGCGGAGCACGGTCAGCCTGCCGCGGTCTGAGACCGCGATTCCGGCGGCCTCCTGGCCGCGATGCTGGAGCGCGAAGAGGCCGAAGTAGGAGAGGCGCGCCACGTCGCGCTCTGCGGAGCGGATGCCGAAGACACCGCACATCAGCCGTGGGCCTCCCCGAGCGCCGCGAGGGTCAGGCCGAGGAGCGCATGGCCGCCGACGACGCCGAGCCTCCGAGTCGGGACGCCGCCGAGCCCATCGACCTCGTCGGCCGCACAGGCGAGCACGGCCTGGCCGCCGCCCTCGCCGAACCACGCGCGCGGATCGTCCGGGAGCCTCACCTCGGCGCCGATGCCGGAGTGAAGCGCGGCCTTCGCGAGCGCGGTCGCGAGCCCGCCGAGCGAGACGTCGTGGACGAGCGAGCAGCGCGGCGCCGCGCGCCAGAGGAATTCGACGAGCGCCGCCTCGGCCTCGAGGTCGAGGCGGGCCGGGCGGCCGCCGACCTCGCCGAAGCGCGCCTGGTACTCCGAGCCGGCGAACGCGACCGGCGAGGCGCCTGCGAGCAAGACCACGTCGCCCTCGCGCCAGCCTCCGGGCACCTCGCGCACGTCCTCGAGCAGCCCGACGCAGCCGACCACCGGCGTCGGGTCGATCGCGCGGCCGTCGGTCTCGTTGTAGAGCGAGACGTTGCCCGAGACGATCGGAATTCCGAGCGCCTCGCACGCCTCGGCCATCCCCTCGATCGACTCGACCAGCTCCCAGGCGATCGCCCCCTTCTCGGGGTTGCCGAAGTTGAGGCAGTCGGTGAGGCCGAGCGGCTCGGCGCCGGTGCAGGCGACGTTCCGCGCCGCTTCGAGCACGGCCAGCCGGCCGCCGGTGCGTGGGTCGAGGCGCCCCATTCGGCTGGTGCCGTCGAGCGAGACGGCGAGGCCGCGGTACCCGGGCCGCAGCCGCAGCACCGCTGCGTCGAGGCCAGGCCGGCGTACCGTGCGCGAGCCGACGAGATGGTCGTAGCGCCGGTAGATCGGGGCGCGGCTGCGGACGTTGTCGCCGCCGAGCAGCTCGAGCAGCGCCTGCGGGTGGGCGGGCGCGTCGATCTCGCCAAGTAACAGACTGTTACTTGGCTCCTCGCGCGGCTTCGGCTCGACGCGGTAGCGCGGGCACTCGTCGGTGAGGAAGCGCGCCGGGATCTCGCCGACGACCTCGTCGTCCCAGAGCGCGCGCAGGAGGCCGGTGTCGGTGACCTCGCCGATGACCGCGTTGTGCAGCTCCCAGCGCTCGCAGAGGGCGAGCACGCTGTCGAGCATCTGCGGGCGGACGACCGCGACCATCCGCTCCTGGCTCTCGCTGATCATCACCTCCCAGGGCTCCATGCCCTCCTCGCGCAGAGGCACATGGTCGAGCCGGAGGTCGATCCCGCACTCCCGCGCCATCTCGGAGAGGGAGGAGGCGAGCCCCGCGGCGCCGCAGTCCTGCAGCGACTCGACGAGGCCCGATTCGACGAGCTCGACCGAGACCTCGATCAGCTTCTTGCCCATGAACGGGTCGCCGACCTGGACCGTCGGCCGCTTGTCGGCGTCGTCCTCGCCGAGCTCCTGGCTCGCCAGCACGGAGGCACCGCCGATCCCGTCCCGCCCGGTCGTCGCGCCGTAGAGGACGACGAGGTTGCCCGGGCCGGTGGCGCCGGCGCGCGCGATCCGGTCGGCGGGCAGGAGCCCGACGCACATCGCGTTCACGAGCACGTTGTCGGCGTAGGCCTCGTCGAAGACGGCCTCGCCGCCGACCGTGGGGACGCCGACCGAGTTCCCGTACGCGCCGATGCCGGCGACGGCGCGGTCGAAGCGGGGATCGCCCGGCGCGAAACGCAGCCCGTCGAGCAGGGCGATCGGGCGTGCGCCCATCGCGATGATGTCGCGCAGGATCCCGCCGACGCCGGTCGCGGCGCCCTGAAAGGGCTCCACGGCGGAGGGATGGTTGTGGCTCTCGACCTTGAAGCAGACGGCCTCGCCGTCGCCGAGGTCGATCACGCCGGCGTTCTCACCGGGGCCCTGCAGTACGCGTTTACCCGTGGAGGGAAGCCGCTTCAGGAGGAGGGCCGAATGCTTGTAGCCGCAGTGCTCCGACCAGAGCAGCGAGAAGACCGCCAGCTCGAAATGGTTCGGCTCACGCCCGAGCAGATCGACGATGCGCTGCAGCTCCCC
Source organism: uncultured Gaiellaceae bacterium (assembly GCA_963771185.1). Lineage (GTDB taxonomy): Bacteria > Actinomycetota > Thermoleophilia > Gaiellales > Gaiellaceae > Gaiellasilicea. Next base: position 199,403 of record CAVYSL010000015.1, on the reverse strand, counting down.
GTCGGTCAGTCCCAGCTCTCGATGGATTGGGGCGCGGTGGGTGGGCTGTTGAGCGACCTGCGACAGGTGTTTCACTCTAGCCGGGAAGTTGGACGGCGGCGGGTGCGTTGGAAGCAAGCGTGAGCAGACGCCACCTCGTGATGCTGCTCGCACTGGCTGCGATCTGGGGATCGTCGTTCATGTTCATCGAGATCGCGCTGCGCGACCTCGCCCCCTCGACGCTGATCCTGCTGCGGATGGCCTCGGGCGCGGTCGCGCTCGCCGTCTACATCGCGGCCACAGGCCGCAGGCTCTCGCTCCTGCGACCGTTGCTCTGGCCGCTCGCCCTGCTCGGCCTCGCGAACACTGCGGTGCCGTTCTTCCTGATCGCGTGGGGTCAGCAGTACATCGACTCCGGGCTCGCCTCGATCTTCAACGCGTCGGCCCCGCTCTTCACGGCGCTCTTCGCGATCGCCTACGACCACAGCCAGCGCGCGACCGGGCTGCGTCTCGTCGGAATCCTGGTCGGCTTCACCGGCGTCGTCCTGCTGGTCGGCTTCGAGCTCTCGGGCGGCGAACGGGCGGTCGTCGGCGGCCTCGCCGTCGTCGCAGCGTCGGCCTGCTACGGGATCGGCGGGCTCTATGCGGGACGCCGCTTCGCGGGCCTGCCGCCCTCGCTCGTCGCCTTCGGAGCGTTGGTCTGGTCGACGGCGTTCGTGCTCCCGTTCGGGGTTGCGCAGGCGAGCTCGATCGGCTGGGAGGCGGCGCTCTCGGTGCTCTACCTCGGCGTCGCCGCCACGGGTGTCGCCTACCTCCTCTACTTCGGGCTGATTGCGGGCGCGGGGGCGTCCAAGGCCGTCCTCGTCACCTACCTCGTGCCCTCGCTGGCGCTCGTCTACGGCGCCGTCTTCCTCGACGAAGAGGTGACCGCCGTCGCGCTCGGCGGGCTCGTGCTCGTGCTCGCGGGAGTTGCTCTCGGCACCGGCTCTCTGGGCAAGGCTACGGTGCAGAAGTGAACCGCTACTGGCCGATGCTGCTGACGCTCGCCGCTGTTTGGGGCGCGTCCTACCTCTTCATCAAGGTCGCGGTCGACGAGATCGAGCCCGCGCCGATGATGGCCTTCCGGACGCTGCTCGCAGCCGCCGTGCTGCTCGGCTACATCGTCTGGCGGCTCGGCCGCGAGGGTGCGCTCGGCGAGCTGCGCGCCGCGTGGCGGCACTGCCTCGTGCTCGGCGTCCTCAATGCGGCGCTGCCGTTCTGGCTGATCGCCTGGGGCGAGCAGTACATCGACTCGGGTCTCGCGGCGGTCGTGCAGGCCTCGGTGCCGATCTTCAACGCCTTCCTGATCCTGCGCTTCCTGCCCCACGAGCGCCTGACGCGGACACGTGCGCTCGGGCTCGCGATCGGGATCGTCGGCGTCGCGGTCGTCACCGGGATCCACCCCGAGGGCGGCAACCTGGCGATCATCGGCGCGCTCGCGGTCGTCCTCTCCTCGCTCTCCTATGCCGGTGCCGGCGTCTACGGGCAGCGCGCGGTCTCCGGCACGGCCGGGCCCGTGCTCGCCGCGGGCTCGATGCTCGCAGGCGGGCTGATCCTGCTGCCGTTCGCACTCTTCCAACTGCCCGGCTCGGTGCCGTCGCTCGAGGCGACCGCCTCCGTCTTGGCGCTCTCGCTGCTCGGCACCGCGTTCGCCCAGCTGATCCTGTTCCGCATGCTCGCGCTGCACGGCTCGGCGCGTCTCTCGCTCGTCACCTACCTGATGCCCGGATTCGCTCTCGGCTATGGGGCGCTGCTCCTCGACGAGGCGATCACGGCCACGACGATCGGTGGGCTCGTGCTGATCCTCGGCGGTGTTGCGCTCGCCTCCGGCGCCGTGCGGGTCCCGCGGCGCCAGGCCGTCACCGCGAGCCCGTGAGCGTCGCGATCCGGCCTGCCGGCAGCGCCGACGTCGACTTCCTGGTCGAGCTCTACGCCGACGAGGACGTGCGCCCGTTCCTGGCTGCGGCCGGTTCCTACGATCGCGAGGGCGTCGCGGCGAAAGTCGCGCAGGATCCGGACACAGGCGGCGTGATGGTGATCGAGCTGGAGGGCGAGCTCGTGGGCGCGATGGCCTGGGAGCTGACCAACCGGCGCAGCGAAATCGTGCATGTCAGCGGCCTCGCCATCCACCCCGACTTCCGCGGCCGCCGGCTCGCCGACGAGGCGGCGCGACTCTTCCAGCGCCACCTGATCCACGAGCGCGGCTTCCACCGGATCGAGCTCGAGGTCTACGGCTTCAACGAGCGGGCGCAGCGGCACGCGGAGCGGTCGGGCTTCGTCCGCGAGGGCGTCAAGCGCCAGGCATACCGCCGCGACGACGGCTGGGTCGACGGCGTCCTCTACGCGCTCGTCGCCGAAGACCTGGAGCCGCCCAGGTAGGCGGTCAGCAGCTCGCCGGTCTGTGGCAGGTCGGTGCGGAGGCTGTAGACGTTCTCGTCCTCGTCGCGGATCGTCACGAATCCGGCCTGACGGAGGATCGCGAGATGGTGGTGCGCGGTCGACTTCGCGACGCCGAGCTCAGCCGCCGCCTCGCTCAGCTTCAGCGCCCCGTCGTTCAGGCGCCGCAGCAGCTTCAGCCGGCCCTCGTCGCCGAGCGCCTTGTAGACCCGCGCCACCTCGGCCGGGGAGGCGCCCTCCTCGGCGGCGGGCGCGATCGGGTAGCAGAAGACCTTCGTGCTCTTGTGCTCCCACAGGATCACCCAGGGGCGCATGAACCAGCTGGGGAAGAAGACGAGCGTCCGGATCGCCGCGGGAGGCGTGTACTGGTAGCCGCGGGTGGCGAGCTCGACGAGCTGCTCCGGCGAGTGCCGCTTCGCCAGCGCGCGCTTTGCCTCCGCATCTCGTTCCGCCGCCTCGCGCCACTCCTGCTCGTGCGGCGCGAAGACGTGCTCGTACCAGCGCGGGAGCAGATTCACGATCCGCGACTTCACCTCGGGGCCGTCCATCTGCAAGAGGCCTCGGTAGAGATCGTGCTTGTCAGACCACTCGGCCAGCGCCTCGAGCACCTGCTCGATCGCCGTCGCGTCCCCTCGGGCCGCACTCTCGACGATCCCCGGCGCGAAGTGGGTCGTCGACGTGTCGTAGTGCCCGAACAGGTGCAGCTTCAGCTCGACCGGGTCGATCGCCTCCAGCCGCTCCATGAAGGCGGCGAACGTTCGCGGCTTCGGCGTCTCGTAGACGATCCCGAGCAGGTGCGCGGCCACCTTCATGTCGCCGAGGCTGAGCGCGTCGACCTCGTCGCGGATGTCCTCGGGCAAGTCGTCGAGCCGCGCCTGCAGCCACTCCGCGCCGAGGTCGAACGTGTCGTGGTCGGCGCGGTCGCCGACGGCGCAGATGCTCATCAGCACCTCGGCCGCCTCCGCCACCTCGATCTCGACCGCGATCCCGCCGGGGCGGGAGAGGTCGAGCACGGGGGCGCGTGTGTTTCGTTCGACAGCCATGGAACGAACGCAGCGTACTCGCAATCAAAAGGCTTGACAAGGGCAGTAGCGTTCGATAACTTTCGAACAGATCAAGCATGTCGAATGCGTTAGGAGCCGCGATGTACCCCGCACCCGACTTTCTCGCCCAGGTCACCCAGGATCGGCAGCAGGACCGGCTGGCCGCCGCTGCCGTGCACCGGTTCGCCCCGTCGAGCCCGGTCCGCAGCAGGATCGCGCGCACCCTCCGGCGCACCGCGGACCGGCTCGACGCGGCGACCGCCTCGACGAGCCCGGTGCGAAGCGCAGTTCCCGGCGGCGGCTGCTAGAGCCGCCGCCGGGGCTAGTGGCCCTTCAGGAAGGCTTCGATCAGGTTCTTCGTCTTCGTCGAGCTCGCGACCAGGCCGATCCCGTGTGCGGAGCCCGGCAGCAGCTCGAGCCGCTTGTCCTTCGACGCGGCGGCGCGGTGGAGCGCCTTTGCGTCCTCCGAGAAGTCGTAACCGCCGTTGTCGTCCGCGGTGGCCGCGAGATAGAGCACCGGCACGCGGAGTCGCGGTCCCGCTTTGACGCCGTCCATGCCGCGGAAGCGCGCCGGCGAGGAGACGCTGACGACGCCGGCGAGCCGCGGTGAGACGTTCGCGCCTGCGACGACGGCTGCGATCCCGCCCATCGAGGCGCCGACGACGAAGATCTTCCGCTTGCCGAGCTTTCGCAGCGCCTTTGCCGCCGCGGCGATGTCCTGCGGGTAGCGGTGCTGGCCCGACGTCGGCGTGTCCGAGAAGCCGTAGCCGCGGAAGTCGATCGGGAAGACGAAGTACCCGCGGGCCGCGAGCCGCTTCGCGTACGGGAGCCAGTCGCAGAGGTCGCCCTCGGACTGGTGCGTGAGGATCACGGCCGTCGTCCCCTTGCCGAAGCGGTGACCGACGAGCTTCGTCCCGTCGGCTGCGTTGAAGAAGAGCTCGCCGCCGCGCACGCAGTCGTGCTCGGCGCGTTGCGGCGCCGCGCCGGCGGTCGAGGCGCCCAGGGCGAGAAGAGCGGCGAGCAAAAGCAGGCGTCGCACTGCCGTCAACGTCTACCAGGGCTGCTATGACATGTCAACTTTGACAGGTACGCAGCATTGACGGGAACATTGGGCCATGCCTTGCTCGGCGTCCTCGCAGAGGGACCGCGGACGGGATACGCCCTCGTCCGGCATCTCGCCCAGTCGATCGGCTACACGTGGCCGGCGAGCCACAGCCAGGTCTACCCCGAGCTCGCGAAGCTGCGCGAGGCAGGGCTGATCCGCGAGAGTGGCGCCGCCCCGCGCGGGGGCCGCGTCTACGAGCTGACCGACGCCGGCCTGGACGAGGTGCGCCGCTGGCTGCGTGAGACGGAGCCGTCGCGAACTGTCCGCGAGGAGGCGGCGCTGCGGCTCTTCTTCCTCTGGCTGCTCGAGCCGGCCGAGGCCGAGGCGTACCTACGCGGCGAGGCCGAGCGAGCGCGCGCGACGCTGGACGAGTTCGAGCGGATCGCGGCGCAGCGGGATCCGGACACGCCGAAGACGCGCGCCTACCGGACCGCGCTCGAGCTCGGCCTGCACACTGCCCGCGCCAGGCTCGCGTGGGCGGAGTCGGCCCTCACAGCAGCCGCCCGCCCCCGGGAGTGACCGCGATCACGTCCTCCACGCGAACCCCGAAGCGGCCGTCGACGAGGATCGACGGCTCGTCGGTGAACGTCATCCCGGCCTCGAGCGGCGTCTCGTCCTCGACCGAGAGGAACGGCCGCTCGTGCACGTCGAGCCCGATCGCGTGGCCCATCCGGTGCCGGAAGCCCTCGCCGAGCCCGGCGGCCTCGATCGGAGCACGGCAGGCGGCGTTGACCTCGCGGGCGAGCGCGCCCGGGACTGCCGCCGTCCGGCCGGCCTCCTGCGCCTCGAGCAAGACCCGCGTCGTCTGGTCGTACTCCGCGGGCGGCTCCCCGCAGGGGACGGTGCGGCCGAAGTCCGAGCAGTAGCCCTGCCAGACCGCGCCGAAGTCGAAGAGGACGACCTCGCCCTCGCGCAGCCCCTCGAGCGCATCGGCACCGTCGGAGTCGAGCCGGCGCTCGCCCCAGGTGAAGATGTGGGTCGGGAACGACGGGCCGCGGGAGCCGCGGGCCCGGAGCTCGTGCTCGACCGCCTCGACGAGGTCGATCATCGACGTGCCGGGGACGACGAGCGGCGCGACGGCGTCCATCGTCTCGCGCGCGATCGAGCAGGCTTGCGCCATCAGGCCGAGCTCCGCCTCCGACTTGACCCGCCGGAGCTCGTTCACGAGCGACGACCCTTCGGAGAGCTCCGCGTCCGGGACGATCCCCAGCAGCTCGATCGCGGTCTCCGCCCAGGCGCGCTGCCCGATCGCGATCCGTCGCGGCGAGCCGACCTCGCCGACGGCGGCCGCGTACGCGGCCCGGCCGTCGCCGTCGTCCTCGACGACGATCGTCCCCGGCGGCGGCTCGCCGTCGAGGTGGAAGCGGACGAACATCCGCGGCAGCACGTAGACCGGCTCCCGGCCGGGCGCGAGGAGGGCGCCGGTGACCCAGCCGTTGGCGTACGAGATGTTCCCGAACGTCGGCAGGTCGCGCTCGATCCCGGTCAGGTACTCGAGGTCCGAGCCGGGCGGGACGAAGAGCGCATCGAGCCCGCGACGGGCGAGCAGCTCACCGAGCCGCTCGCGCCGTCGCGTGTACTCGTTCGTGTCGATGCCTATCCGGCGTCCACCCAATACGCGGCGGAGCCGAGAGCGGGCCACTCGCGCTCGGGGTCGGCGCGGTAGAGCGGGTTGAACGCGAACGCGGTCAGCCGGGGAGCCCCGGCCGTCGTGCTCGTGCCGTGCGCGACCATCGGTGCGCCGGGTGCCGACGCCGACGCGGCGTCGATCAGCCAGAGCCCCGCGGCGAAGAAGCCCGCGATCGGCAGGTTGGCGTCGATCGACCAGCCGGACGGAACGGCCGTGAACCAGGTCGGCGGGTCGACGATGGCCGTGTCCCGGGACGGGTACGCGCCCGTGATCGGGCTCGCGGCGCCGCCCGTGTTGTCCCAGAAGACGATGCCGCTGCGGCCGTTGCCGGACCGCGTGCCGGCGGTGAGGCCGGTCGCGAGGCCGCCGTTCGTGATGAACTGCGCGCCGCCCGCGCCGCCGCCGACGTAGCCGCCGCCGGCGGCGAAGAACGCCGCCAGCCGCGCCCGCGCGACCGGGTTGGCCGCCGACGGGTAGTTGGCGGTGCTGAAGACGACGTCGTAGTTCACGAGCGGATCGGACGCGCCGTTCAGCGCCGTCGTGCCGACCGGGTCGGCGGTGAAGCCGAGATTCCGCAGCGACCAGACGCTCTGGTCGACGGCGTTCGTGAACACCGCGATCCGCGGCGAGCGGTCGACGTCCTCGAGCTGCGCCGGCGCCGTCGCGACCCGGCGGAGCGTCAGGCCGGCGGCCTGTGCGGCCGGTCCGATCACTCCGGCCGTCGTGTCGTCGAAGAGCACCGTGCCTGCCGGGAAGCTGGCGCCGCCCGACGTGAACGGGGCCGTGGCGAGCTTCGCGGTCAGACCGCCCTTCAGCAGCGTGTTCAGCGTCCGCACCGCGGTCGCCGAGTCGATCTCGAGCGCGTAGTAGTCGGCCGCGCCGCTCTCGACACCGCCGCCGAGGACGACGGGCTTTGCGATCGGCTGCGTCGTCTTGGCAGTGAACGGCACGCCGTTCGGCACCTGCAGCACGTCTGCGCCCCAGAGGTAGCCGTGGCTCCATGCCGCGGGCGGGGCGTAGAGGATGCCGATCCGACTGGAGATGTCGACGCCGATCCCGAGCGCCGTCTCGGCGAGACCCCGGTGGGCCTGGTCCATGTCGACCACGTACGAGCCCTGCCGGACACGCTGGCCGATGATCGTCTCGTCGGAGCGGAGCTGCCGCACCTCGATCCCGTTGGCGAGCAGCCAGTCGACGAGGCGGTTCGCCTCGGGGTTGCTGCGCTGGCCTTCGCCGACCGGGATCACGTACGCGGTCGGGAACTCGTGCATCCAGTTGTTGTCGACGTCGAACGGCGCCGGGCAGCACGCCGGCCGCGCCTCGCCCGCGACGCCGCGCCGGTAGATCTCGAGCTGGTCGTTCAGGAGCTCGTTCCGGTTGGCCGTGTCGTAGAGGAGCGTCGACCAGGTCGTCACAAGCTGCGCCAGGAGCGACGCGTTGCGGCCGATCGGGTTCTTCGCCGGGTCGGGGTCGGTGTTGAGGTAGCAGCGGTTGCCCCGCGTCGGCGAGGTCGAGGTGCTCGAGCACATCTCGACCGTGGAGCCGTTCAGACCGACGAGCTGCGAGTACATCGGCGTGTAGAACGGGCCCCAGTCGTCCCAGCCTTCGGCCACGGCCGGCCCGGGCGGGCCGCCGCCGGGGCAGATGCCGCTCGCCGGCGCCGGGTTCCCGTCCGCGCACCAGTCGTTGATCGGGCGCGTGACGTCGAGGTTGACCGCGTTGAGCGCCGCCTCGTTCACGTCGATGCGCGACTGGTTCCACTTCAGCCAGAGGTCGTAGTCGATCCCGGGGTTGTGCGGCTTCGTCGTCGCCTCGATCAGCGTCGGCGTGACGTAGCCGTGCAGGTCGAGCGTCTCCGGCGGGAGCCACTCCTGCATGATCCGGACCGACGCCTTCGTCTCCGACTGCGACTGCGTGAGGAAGTCGCGGTTGAGGTCGAAGCCGTTGCCGTTCGGGCGCTGGCCGACGACGCGGCCGTCCGGGTTCTGGATCACGTTGAAGATGACGACGGCGCCGTTGAGGATCGCGTCCACCTCGGGATCGGTGCCGTACGGCGTCGTCGCGAGGCGCTCGATCGTGCGCATGTTCGCGTCCACGCCCTCGAACTCGTTGCCGTGGATCCCGCCCTGGACGTAGAGCGGCACCTTGACGCGGTCGCTCCAGCCGCGGAGCTGGCGCTGCGCGGCGGCGGGGTTCGAGGCCGCCTGCCTGCGGAGCGTCGTCCAGTGGTCGAACGACGCCTGCTGCGCGTCCGTCTGCAGCTGGTTGATCACGACCTTGTACATCGGTCGGCCCGTTGCGGACGAGCCGTGCACCTCGAAGCTCATGCGGCCGTCGAGGCTGCGCGACTGGATGTCCGCGAGCGTGCAGCCGATCGCGTACACCGGGATGTGCGGGAAGCTCGTGCCGGTCGACGGCAGCGCCTCCGCGGCGTCCGGTTCGGGTGTTCCGCACCAGGGCGGGCCGATCGCGGCGGCGGCCGGACGGGCGAAGCCGACGAGCACAGCGACCAGCGCCAGCAGGAGAAGGGACGGGAAGCCGAGGCGGCGCACCATGGGATCCTCCAAGCGGTTGCGGGTGCAGTCTTATAGAACGTCGGGACAGCCATTGTCAAAGACGGAAGGACACCACGCATGGAGCTCATCCACACCTGCTACCGGATCACCGACATCGACCGCTCGGTCGCCTTCTACGCCGCGCTCGGCTTCGAGGAGCGAGCGCGGATGCCGATCCGCGAGGAGGCGATCAACGTCTTCATGGGGCTGCCCGGCGACGGCGACAGGCTCGAGCTGACCTACAACTTCGGTGTCGACTCCTACGAGATCGGTACCGGCTACGGGCACATCGCGATCACGGTCGACGACATGGATGCGACGCTCGCGCGGCTCGCGGAGCAGGGGATCGAGCCCGAGCGGCCCAAGTACCAGGTCCGCGAGGGCGGCTCGTTCATCGCGTTCGTCCGCGACCCGGACGGCTATCGCGTCGAGCTGATCGAGCGCAAGTAGAACGGTCGTACGATCGGGGTGATGCGAGGCGGTGTGGCGCGCACGAACATGGCGCAATGGGCGGTAACCGCGTCGCAAAGAGGTTCGTCGCTCCGATGCGGCTCACGGGAGCGGCGCTACTGGGGCTTCTCGCCGCGTTCGCCCTCGGCTCGTGTGGCGGCGACGGCGAGGCAATCGGCACCGGGACGATCACTCGCTCGCTTCCGGCCGTCACGGCGCCGGCCGGGGCAGTCACGGTGACGGAGACCCTGCCGGCGACGACGGAGACGGTGACGGTGACCGAGACGACGCCCGGCGTGGCCCAGACGGGGCCGGTCGTGATCGAGACCGTGACGCTGACGGAGACGGCGCCGGCGGTAACCGAGACGGCGCCGGCGGTCACCGAGACCGTCCCGGCTGCGACGACGAGCGCGGTCGCCCCGGTGACCGTGACGGTCGCGACCACCGTCACGACGACGACGGGTGTGAGCCCCGGGGCTGCGGCCGCCGCCGGCGCGGCGGCGGCCTCCGAGTCGGACGAAGGGCTCTCGAGCACGGAATGGGGTTGGGTCGCATTCGGCGTGCTCGCGGCGGCGGTCGTCCTCGGCGGGATCGTCTGGTGGTTGCGGAAGCGCTCCGCCGCAGCGACGCAGGGGGATGACACCGCTCCCCCGGCGGACCTGCCCACCTGACGATCCTGGCGTGGGCTAGGTCTCGGCAGGCGCGAGCTCGTCAACGACCGCCACGAGGAGCTGCCAGAAGCGCTCCACGGTCGGGATGCTCACGCGCTCGTCCGGCGAATGCGGCGCCTCGATCTGCGGCCCGAAGGAGACCATGTCCAGGCCGGGCACCCGTTCGCCGATCACCGCGGTCTCGAGCCAGGCGTGCACCGCCGTTACGATCGGCGGCTCGCCGAAGAGGCGCTCGTAGACGCGGCTCGTGACTAGGAGCACGGGCGAGTCGAGGTTCGGGCTCCAGGCGGGGTCGCTCTGCTGCACCTCGAACGAGCCCCCCGCGAGGCTCGCCGCGGCGTGGAGCGCGGCGAGGACATCAGGGATTGCTGCAGGGTTCGACGAGCGCGACATGTGGTGCAGCCGGAGTCCGGCGGCCTCCGTTGCAGCCTCACCGAGCGACGTGCTCGTCTCGACCAGGCCCTCGAAGTCCGGGCTCGTCGCGAGCGGCCCGCTGGGCAGGACGGTGACGAGGTCGAGCAGGTCCGCGGTTCCGGCGTCGGTCCACGCGTCGACCGCGTCGTCCACCCGCGCGACGGTCACGGCCACGTCCGGGTCAGTGCGCGAGTGCGCGTCCCGGATGGCGTCGGTCGCGGCCTCAACGGCGGCGCGGAAGACGCTCTCGCGCTCTGCGGCCAGCGAGCAGACCGCGACCGCTTCGCGCGGGATCGCGTTCCAGCTCCTGCCGCCGTCGAGGGCGACGAGGCGGAACGGGACAGCCGCGAGCGTCTCGCGGAGCGCGCGCACGAGCACCTTGATCGCATTCGCGCGGCCACGGGCGATGTCGGTGCCGGAATGCCCGCCGAGGCCGCCGCTCAGGACGACGGACAGTGTGACGGCGCCCGGACGGCAGGCCTCCCGCGGCTTCTCGACCCGGATCGACGTGTCGGTGCTACTCGCAGAGCCGACCGTCAACCGGCCGTCCTCCTCGCTGTCGAGGTTCAGCAGAATCGACCCGCTCACGAGGGAGGGGTCGAGCCCGTTCGCGCCCTCGCCGGCGACGCCGACCTCCTCCACGACCGTCATCAGCAGCTCGAGCGGACCGTGCTGCGCCGCGTCGTCCTCGGCGAGAGCCATCATCGCTGCGATCCCGATCCCGTTGTCGGCGCCGAGTGTCGTGCCGTCCGCGGTCACCCAGCTGCCCGCGCGGACGAGCTCGATTCGGCCCTCGGCCGGATCGTTGGGACTTTCCGGCTCGCGTTCGCAGACCATGTCCAGATGCCCCTGGAGGACGAGGACTTTCGCCGACTCCCTTCCAGCGGTCGCAGGCACGCGCACGACGATGTTCCGCGCGGCATCCTGGCGGAGACCGAAACCGTGACTCGCCGCCCAGGCGCGAACGTGCTCGATCACCGGCTCCTCGTGCTGCGACGGACGCGCGAGCCTGGTCAGCAGCTCGAAGTGTCGCCAGCATCCGTGGGGCTCCAGTCCGGCGAGCACTCCCGCTCTCGTTACGACATCACCCATCTGTTCGGCCCGTCCGTTTCCTCCGCGGGACCGCGACGATACGGTGAGCAAGCCCCGTTCTCATCGCCCCTTCCGGATGAAGTCGCGAGCACGTCTTCGCGCGCGCGGCCGACAGCTCAGGGCTCTCTTCGACACGAGTTCCAAGTGCGGATCTGTATGGCAGCGCTCTCCCTAGTCCGGCAGCAAGCCATCGCGGTAGCGCGCCGGTTGGGACGGCGGGAACCGCGCGTCCGCGACATCGCTGTCCTGCGTGTCTTCGGGAGAGCTCGCGTTGTAGCGGGCGGCCGTCTCGTCGGTGCAGTAGAAGCCCCACGGGCCGTCCTTCTGGAACTGCCGCGAGCTCGCGCAGAGGAGCACGCACGGCCCGTCGCCGGCGCCGACGAACGCGTGGCGCGTCTCCGGCGGGCAGTGCACGAAGTCCCACTGCTTCAGCGGCCGCTCCTGTCCTTCGACGACGAGCAGCGCCTCGCCCGAAAGCACGAGGAAGTCCTCCTGTTCCGTCTCCCAGTGATACGTCCCGGTCGGCTCGCCCGGGCTCACGACCCGCATCGCCATCCCGAGCATCGGGAAGAACGTCTCGGCCTCGTACTCGTCGTTGCCGGTGAGCGGCAGGCTGTGGCCTTGACCCGGCTTGTCGAACCAGCGCGCCTCGCGCGCATTCATGACGAACCAGCCGGCGCTCGTCGGAACGAGCCCGGCGCCGGAGTCCTCGAGCGTGGCTTCCGGAACCATGCTGGGTCTAGAGGCGCTCGACCACGACGACCGGGATCTCGCGGTCCGTGCGGGTCGCGTACTCGTCGTAGTGCGGCCAGATCTCGGCCATCTGCCGCCAGAGCCGGTCTCGCTCGTCGGCGGCGGCTGTGCGCGCCCGTCCGCGAAAGCGGTCACCCTTCACCTGGAGCTCGACCTCGGGCTGCTTCGTGAGGTTGCGGTACCAGCCGGGATGCTCCGGCGCGCCGCCCTGGGAGGCGACGATGACGAAGTCGTCGCCGTCGCGGCCGAAGATGAGCGGCGTCGTCGTCGGCTCGCCGGTCCGGCGGCCCGTCGTCGTGAGCAGCAGCGTCGGCGCCCCGTTCCAGATGTAGCCGACGTCGCCGTTCGTCTCCCGGTAGCGGCGGACGTGCTCCTGGCCGAAGAGCGAGCGGTCGATCACGGATGGAGCGTAGCGCTGACGCTACCAACGGGTCCCTGATAGAAACCGACGCATGGCCACGGACGTTGCCCGCCACCTGACGACGGAAGAGCTCGAAGCCGGGCTCGGCGAGATCGAGCGCGCCCCGCGCGAAGCCGGCACCGTCGAGCTGATCGTGCGGCGCCCCGCCGAGGGCGAGCGTGAGGTGCTCCAGGAGGGCGTACTCGACCTGGGCGAAGGGCTCGTCGGAGACAGGTGGAGCGCGCACCGCAGCTCGCGGACTCCGGACGGGTCGCCGAACCGCGACACGCAGCTGACCCTGATGAGCGCGCGGGTCGTCGACCTCGTCGCCGCGGGCGACCGCGAGCGCTGGGCGCTCGCCGGCGATCAGATCTACGTCGATTTCGACATCTCGGAGGCGAACCTGCCGGCCGGGGCGAGGCTCGCGCTCGGCTCGGCCGTGATCGAGGTGACGCCGGAGCCGCACACCGGCTGCGTCAAGTTCTCCTCCCGCTTCGGAAACGACGCGCACCGGTTCGTCAACACGAAGACGCATCGGCACCTCCGCCTGCGCGGCTTGAACGCGAAAGTGATCGAGCCGGGCACGGTCGTGCGCGGCGACACGATCCGCAAGCTCTGACGCGCCAGGTCGTCCTCCTCCGCGGGATCAACCTCGCCAAGCAGCGCCGCGTCGCGATGGCCGACCTGCGCGAGCTGCTCGAGGAGGCAGGCTACGAGGACGTGCGCACGCATCTCCAGAGCGGCAATGTCGTCCTCTCGAGCACGCTCTCGCCACGCAAGCTGGAGGCGCAGCTGGAGCGGCAACTCGCGAAGGGTCTGGGGTTCGACGTGCAGGTGCTGGTGCGGACGCGCGCCGAGCTCGCCAAGGTTGTCGCGCTCGATCCGCTCGGCAAGGTGGTGACGAATCCCTCCCGCTACCTCGTCAGCTTTCTCTCGAAGCCGCTGCCGGCCAGGGTCGCGCGGGAGCTCGAGCCCGCGGAGATCGCTCCCGCGCGGCTCGTGATCGAGGGTCTCGAGCTGTACGCGTGGTATCCCGACGGTGTGCAGCGCGCGCCGCTCGCGAAGCTCCTCGACGACAAGCGGCTCGGCGTCGTCTCGACCGCGCGCAACTGGAACACGGTCACGAAGCTGCTCGAGCTCCTCGACGACTGAGAGCCTCTAGATGGTTGATGCCACGATTCCGCGCGCTCGGGGCGTGATCTGGCGTGTCTGGGCCGCTCCCGTCCCGGCTGATCGGCCTGGCGGCCGTTCAGCCGGGTCGTCCGCTTCGCGTGCTCAGTCCGTCACCGATGCACCAGCATCGGCAACGGCCTGATCCCGCGCCCCAGAGCTGCCAGCTCACGCCCCGAGACGGACGTCCTCGTGGCATCAACCATCTAGGGTCGCGCCATGCGCTCGCGGCGGATGATCACGGTCGTCGGCTGCCACGCCGGCGGCGAGATCGGCAACGTCGTCGTCGGCGGCGTCCTGCCGCCGGCGGGCGCGACCGTGTTCGAGCAGATGCAGACGCTCCAGCGCGAGGGCGACGGCCTGCGCAAGCTGCTGCTGCGGGAGCCTCGCGGCAGCGTCGCCTGTCACGCGAACCTCGTCGTCCCGGCCACGCGGGCGGACTGCGACGCGGGCTTCATCATCATGGAGCCGACCGAGTATCCGGCCATGTCCGGCTCGAACACGATTTGCACCACCACCGTCCTGCTCGAGACCGGCATGCTCGAAATGACGGAGCCGGAGACGGTCGTCCGGCTGGAGGCGCCGGGCGGCGTCGTCGAGGCGCGGGCGGCCTGCCGCGACGGCCGCTGCGAGAGCGTCGAGTTCACGAACGTCCCCTGCTTCGCCGACCGGCTCGACGCGCCGCTGGAAGTGGAGGGACTGGGCACGATCGCGGTCGACGTCGCCTACGGCGGCATGTGGTACGCGATCGCGGACGCCCGCGCGCTCGGCTTCGCGATCGAGCCGCACGAGGCGCGCGACCTCTCGCTCGCGGGCGAGCGGATCCGTGCCGCCGCGCGCGAGCAGCTGCCGTGCGTCCATCCGGAGAACCCGGCGATCGCCGGAGTCAGCATCGTCCAGATCGCGGAGCCGTGGCAGGGCGTCGGCGCGGTAAGCAGGAACGCCGTCGTCGTCGCGCCCGGGCGGCTCGACCGGTCGGCGACCGGCACCGGTCTCTCGGCGCGGCTCGCCGTCCTGCACGCGCGAGGCCTGATGGCCGTCGGCGATGCGATGACGCACGCCTCTGCGATCGGCTCCACCTTCGACGGCCGGATCGTGGCCGAGGCCCGCGTCGGTGACCGGGCGGCCATCGTGCCCGCGATCCGCGGCAGCGCCTGGATCACGGGTGTGACCCAGCTCTACGTCAACCCGGACGACCCGTTCCCCGAGGGCTATCTGCTCTCGGACACGTGGGGTGTCAGCGGGCTCGACAGTCAGGTCGAGCCCGCCGACTCGGACGGCTAGCGGCCGCGGATCTCGACGCGTGTGGGCGCCGGCTGATGCGGCACTCACGCGCGACTAATGCCGTGGCGCTCGGATGTCGATCGAAGAAACGTGGCCGTCAAGCGCAAGTCCTGCACCAAGACCTGTTACGAGAGCTTCCGTGCCGCCGAGCACGCGATCGCCGGAATGGCAAGGAAGTTCGGCGCCTTCACGTTCAAGCGGCCGTACCGCTGCGGCCGCTGCCGGGCCTTCCACATCACGAGCACGCCGCCGCTGAAGGGCAGGCGCAGGCAGTGGTGACCCCACCCATCTAGCCTGAGCCCGTGCGCAAGGCCGAGTTCGGGTTTCCGGGAACGCCGCTGCGCGAGCAGCTGGTGTCGGCCGTGCTCCGCGGTGAGAAGACGGCGACAGCCGGGCTGCTGGTCGACTACGAGCGTGACGGCGAGTCACTGCCCGAGGTGGGCGAGCGCCAGGCGGTGGTCGACAACGACGGGCGCGATGTCGCCGTGATCGAGTTCACCGAGGTGCGGGTGCTCCGCATCGGCGACGCGGATCTCTCGTTCGCGCGCGACGAGGGCGAGGGCTTCGAGTCCGTCGCCGAGTGGCGCGCCGCCCACGACCGCTACTGGCGCGGCTACGCGGACGAGATCCGGGAGTTCCTCGACGACCCGGACTGGGATGTGGGCGACGACACGCTCTTCGTCGCCGAGCGCTTCAGGCTCGTCCAGCAGCTCTAGCGCTTCGCCGCCTTCTTTCGCGCGGCCGGTCTCCTGCGGGCCGGCTTCCGCTTCGGTCGCGCGGAGCCCCTGCTCCGCTTCGCCGCGTCGACCGACGCCTTCAGCGCTGCGAGCAGGTCGGCCGGCTCCTCGTCCTCGGCCGCCGGGACGGCGGTGATCGTCTCGCCCTTCTGCTTCGCCTTGATCAGCTTCATCAGCGCGTCGCGGTAGGTGTCCTCGTACCGCTGGGGCTCGAAGCTGCTCTTGAACTGGCCGATCAGCGCCGTCGCCATCTTCAGCTCCGCCTCGGGCACCTTGGCCTTCCTGGGCGCGATCTCCTTGGCCGGCCGGATCTCATCGTGGAAGAAGAGCCGCTCGAGCGTGATCACGCCCTCCCTGATCCGCAGGCAGCCGAGATGCTGCTTGTCGCGCATGACGTACTTGCCGACGGCTGCCAGCCCCGTCTTCTCCATCGCCTGGCGCAGCAGCGAGTAGACCTTCTCGCCGCCTTCCTGCGGGCCGAGGTAGTACGTGCGCTCGAAGTAGATCGGATCGATCTCCTCGTACGGGACGAAGTCGGAGATCTCGATCGTCTTGACGCCGTCGACCTTCACAGCGGCGAAGTCCTCGTCGGTGAGCACGACGAGCTCGTCCTTCTTGATCTCGAACGCCTTCACGATCTCGTCGTCGGGCACGGGCTCGTTCTCGGCCTTGCAGACCTTCTGGTAGCCGATCCGGCCGCCGTCGGGCTCGTGGACGAGGTGAAAGTGGAGGTCGGTCTCCTCGATCGCGCTGTACATCCGTACCGGGACGTTGACGAGCCCGAACGAGATCGTGCCGGTCCAGATCGCTCTCGGCATGTGGAGTCAACGGTGGAGCGATCGATCCGGTTTCGGTACGAAGGCGTCGATCTCTCGTTGCAGGTGGCCGCGTAGCGTTGCCGCCATGGGTAGCGGAACGACTCGAGCAGCGACTCCGTGGGGCCCGGCGACGCTGGTCGAGGAGCTGCGGCTACCGCAGCAGTCGGGCGGGAAGCGCTTCGCGTCACTCGTCCAGCTGCTCGAGGACGCGAAGGGCGAGCGGCTCGTTCGCTTCGCCTACGCCACCGACGGGGTCGCGCGGCGCGGGCCGGTGACGCTGCGGTTACGGGATCTCGAGCGCCTGCGTGCGGCGCTCGCGAAGCACCCCGGGCTCGAGGAGGCGCTGAGGCTCTGACTCAGAGCTCCTCAGACGCTGATGGGCGTGCGCTCGCGAGCGGCGTCGACGAGCGCCGCGAGCAGGAGGGCGCCGTCGCCGGAGCCGAGCAGCGGATCGACCGCGTGCTCGGGGTGGGGCATCAGGCCGAAGACGTTCCGCGTCTCATTGCAGACGCCGGCGACGTCGCCGACCGAGCCGTTGCAGTCCTCTGCGTAGCGCAGCACGAGCTGACCCGCCGCCTCCAGCTCGCCGTACAGCTCCTCGTCCGCGTACCAGCAGCCCTCGCCGTGCTTCACCGGGATCGTCAGCTCCTGCCCCGGCTCGCAGCGCGCAGTGAACGGCGTGTCGGTTCGGTCGACGCGGAGGCGCACGTCACGGCAGACGAACTCGAGGTCGCGGTTGCGCCGCAACACGCCCGGCAGGAGGCCTGCCTCGCAGAGGATCTGGAAGCCGTTGCAGATCCCGAGCACGGGGCCGCCGTCGGCCGCGAACTCGCGCACCGCATCCAGCACGGGGGCAAAGCGGGCGATCGCACCGCAGCGCAGGTAGTCGCCGTAGGAAAAGCCGCCGGGGAGAACGACGGCGCCGGTTCCTCGGGGAAGCTCCGCCTGGGCGTGCCAGACCAGCTCGGCGTCGGCGCCGAGCGCGCCCAGCGCCCAGGCGGCGTCCCGGTCGTCGTTCGAGCCCGGGAAGACGAGTACCGCGACCTTCGGCCTGTCGCTCACGCGCCGTCCACCTCGATCTCGAAGCTCTCGATCAGCGGGTTCGCGAGCAGCTCCTGGCACATCCGTTCCACCTGGGCTCTCGCCTCCTTGGGACTCGGGGCTTCGACCTCCAGGTCGACGAGCCGGCCGACGCGAGCGCCGCCGACGGCAAAGCCGAGCTTGCGCAGCGACCCCTGGACTGCCTCGCCCTGAGGATCGAGGATGCCCTGCTTCGGCCGGACAAGCACGGTCACCTTCACGTCCTCGGCCGCCTTTCGCTCCCGCCCGGCGAAGCCGGGCTCCGCGAAAGGCTGGCGCCGCTCGCGGTGCTCCGGCCGGCGGCCCGTACCTCCGTACTGTTCCACCGGCCTACGCACCGCGAGCGACGCCCCGAGAACGCGAAGCACGTCATCGCAGGACGACCTGAGGGTCGGCGAGGTAGCTGTCGAACGCGAGCCCGGTCAGCAACTCGAACGCCTCGACGTAGCGGGCGCGCGTGCCTGCGACGACGTCGGCGGGCACCTCCGGGCCGGGGTAGGTCTTGTCCCAGCCGAGGCGCTCGCAGTAGTCGCGCACGTACTGCTTGTCGTAGGACGGCTGCGGACCGCCGGGCGCGTACTCGTCGGCGGGCCAGAAGCGTGAAGAGTCGGGCGTCAGCGCCTCGTCCCCGAGGACGAGCGTCCCCGCCCGGTCGAGGCCGAGCTCGAACTTGGTGTCGGCGAGGATGATCCCGCGCGCCTCCGCGTGGTCGGAGGCGAAGTCGTAGAGCGCGAGCGCCACCGCTTCGACCTCGGCCCACCGCTCGGTGCCGACGAGGTCGGCCGCGGTCCGCGCGTCGATGTTCTCGTCATGGCCGGAGGCGGCCTTCGTCGCGGGGGTGACGATCGGCTTCGGCAGCCGATCCGACTCGACGAGCCCGTCGGGCAGCTCGTGCCCGCAGACCGACCCGGTCGCGCGATAGTCCTTCCAACCCGAGCCGGAGAGGTAGCCGCGCACGACCACCTCGACCGGCAGCATCTCGAGCCGCCGGCACTCCAGCGAGCGGCCGTCGTCGCGCAGCACGAGCAGATGGTTCGGGACGATCTCGCGGGTCAGTCTGAACCAGAACGCCGACAGGCCGGTGAGGACGCGGCCCTTGTCCGGGATCTCGGTCGGCAGGATCACGTCGAACGTCGAGATCCGGTCGGACGCGACGAGCAGCAGGCGCTCGTCGTCGAGCGCGTACAGCTCGCGCACCTTTCCGCTCGCGAGATGGACGGCCGCGTCAGGCATGGACGTGCTCCTCGCGCAGCGCGCGCAGGCGCTCGAACACGACACCTGTATTCCGGGTGTACGCACCGAGGTCGAAGACGGCGTCGAGGTCGACCGCACCGGCGACCTCCGCATCGGCCCGCGCGAGCTCGGGGAAGTCGAGCCCCTCGTCCCACGCCCGCATCGCGTGCCGCTGCACAATCCGGTAGGACTCGTCGCGCGAGCGCCCCGACTCGACCAGCGCCAGCAACAGGCGTTGGCTGAAGTAGAGCCGGTGGCTCGCGTCCAGGTTCTCGCGCATCCGCTCGGTGCGGACGACGAGGCCTTCGATCAGCCACGCGAAGCGGTCGAGCATGTAGTCGACGGCGAGAAACGCGTCCGGCAGAACGACCCGCTCGGCCGAGGAGTGCGAGATGTCCCGCTCGTGCCAGAGCGCGACGTTCTCGAGCCCGACGACCGCGCCGCCGCGGACGACGCGGGCGAGCCCGCAGATCCGCTCCGAGACGATCGGGTTGCGCTTGTGCGGCATCGCGGACGAGCCCTTCTGTCCGCTCCCGAAAGGCTCCTCGACTTCGCGCACCTCGGTGCGGGCGAGATGCCGGAGCTCGAGGGCGAACCGCTCCAGCGACGAAGCAAGCAGTGCGAGCGCGTTGAGCACCTCGGCGTGCCGGTCGCGCTGGAGGATCTGCGTCGAGCTCGGCGCCGGTTCCAGCCCGAGCCGCTCGCACGCGATTCGCTCGACCTCCGGATCGGCAGCCGAGTAGGTGCCGACCGCGCCGGAGAGCTTGCCAACGCGCATCCCCTCGAGCGCCCGCGTGACCCGAGCACGATCGCGGTCGAGCGCGAACGCCCAGCCGGCGAGCTTGAGCCCGAACGTCGTCGGCTCGGCGTGGACGCCGTGCGTGCGCCCGATCGTGATCGTCTCGCGGTGCTCCTCGGCTCGGGTGACGACCGCGGCGAACGCGCGCTCGATGCCCTCGAGCACGAGGGCTCCCGCGTCGCGGATCTGCAGCGACAGCGCCGTGTCGAGCACGTCCGACGAGGTCAGGCCGTAGTGGAACCAGCGACCCTCCTCGCCGAGCTGCTCGGCCACTGCGTCGACGAACGCGGCGACGTCGTGGTGCGTGCTGGCCTCGATCTCCGCCACCCGTTCGGGGCTCGGCGGTACCGCCCGCGACCGGATCGCGTCGACCGCCTCCTGCGGCACGACTCCTGTCTCTGCCCAACCGTCGAGGGCTGCCAGCTCGACGTCGAGCCAGCGGCGCAGCTTCGCCTCGTCCGACCAGATCGCCGACATGGCCGGGCGGGAGTAGCGTGAAATCACTCGAGCGAGTCTAGCGTCCGTCCCGGTCGATCAGCCGCTTCGATCAGCCGGGCGCGGCGGTCGCGTCCAGCGCGATGTCGCGCCGGTACTGCATGCCGTCGAACCGGATCCGCTCGCAGCCCGCGTACGCGCGCTCGCGCGCATCCGCGACAGTCGCGCCCGTCCCGGTGACGCCGAGGATCCGGCCGCCGTTCGTGACCAGCAGGTCGCCGCGCAGCGCCGTTCCGGCGTGGAAGACGATCGCACCGGCCGCCTCCGCATCTTCGATTCCCTCGATCGGCGTCCCCGCGTCCGCCTGCTCCGGATAGCCCCCGGCGGCGAGTACGACCGTCACCGCCGCCTGCTCGGAGACGGCGAGCTTGACACCGTCCAGGTCGCCGCCCGCCGCCGCGGCGAGCGCGCCGAGCAGGTCTCCGTCGAGGCGCGGCAGAATCGACTGCGTTTCCGGATCGCCGAAGCGGGCGTTGAACTCGAGCACCTTCGGGCCGGACTCCGTCAGCATCAGCCCGGCGAAGAGGACGCCGACGAACGGCGTCCCGCGGTGGGCGAGCTCCTCGACCACGGGCCGGTGGATCTGCTCGACCAGCTCCGCGACCTCGCTCGGCCCGAAGCCGGGCACGGGCGAGAACGAGCCCATCCCGCCGGTGTTCGGCCCCGTGTCGCCGTCGCCGATCCGCTTGAAGTCCTGTGCGGGCGCGAGCGGGACGACGCGGTGCCCGTCGGAGAGGGCGAAGACGGAGATCTCGTCGCCGGCGAGCAGCTCCTCGATCACGATCGGGCCCTCGTACGCCGACGCAGCGCGGAGACCCTGGTCGAGCTGCTCGGCGGTCTCGCAGATGAAGACGCCCTTGCCGGCAGCCAGGCCGTCCACCTTGACGACGCAGGGCGGCCGCGCGACGGCCAGCGCCTCGGCGGTCGGCACTCCGGCGGCGGCCATCACGTCTTTCGCGAAGCTCTTCGACCCTTCGATCCGTGCTGCGGCCCGGCCCGGGCCGAACACCGGGATCCCGTTGCGGCGCAGCGCGTCGGCAACGCCTGCGACCAGCGGCGCCTCCGGGCCGATCACCGCCAGGTCGACGTCGAGGCTGCGGGCGAGGTCGAGCAGGGCCTCGGCGTCGTCTGCGCGCACCGGATGGCAGTCGCCGAGCGCTGCGATCCCGGGGTTTCCGGGCGCCGCATGCAGCCCGGTCAGGCCGGACGCTCCCGCCAGCTTCCATGCGAGCGCGTGCTCGCGACCGCCCGACCCCACGAGGAGCACCTTCACGGCGGCCGAGTCTACTCCCCGCGCGTTTCATGCCGGCCTGGGCGGCGCATGACGCTCCCATGAGCACGAACGGGCCCGGCCTCGACCTGCACGAATGGGAGACCCGCTGGGCTGAGCTCGAGGAGTCGCTCGCGGAGGACCCCGCGTCCACGCTGCCGCTCGCCTGCGACGAGATCGAGGAGCTGCTCGGCGTGCACGACGGCGACCCGGTGTTGCGCGTCGAGTACACGGAGCTCGAGGCCGCGTACGAGGCGGCGCGCGAGGTCGCCGACCGCTACGAGCAGGGGGTCGACGTCGATCCAGGAGACATCGGCGCGGCGATCGAGAACCTGCGCCTCATCCGCGCCGCGATCCTCCCGGCCGGCCCGGCGTAGCGCCGCAGTAGCCTCCGGGAGTGCTCGCCGAGAGCCTCCTCCTGCTCCTCTTCCTGCTCGCCGGGGCGGCGGTGCAGCTCGCCGGTGCGCCGACGCGGCTGCGAGATGTCGTCTGGGTCGCCTTCTTCTGGACGTTTTCGCCCGTGCTCGTCTTCGTCACCTTCTTCACCGTCGACCTCGACGAGGGTCTCGGCCGGGCGCTCGGCGCGGCGATCCTCGCCAGCTGGCTCGTCGGGCTGGGCGGCTACGGCTACGCGCGTCTCGTCTCGAGCGAGCGCGATGAGCGCGGGGCGCTCACGCTCGCCGCCGGCTTCGGCAACACCGGTTTCGTCGGCTTCCCGCTCGCCCAGCTGGCGTACGGCGCCGACGGGCTCGCGCTCGCGGTGCTCTACGACCGGCTCTCCTGGCTCGTGCCTGCATCGTCGATCTCGACGGCGATCGCCCGGTTGCACGGCCGCCGCGAGGTCGAGGTCTCGCGGCGAAACCGGCTCCGGGCCGTGCTCGCGAACCCGCCGCTGCATGCGTTCTGGCTCGCGCTCATGTTGCGGGCAGCCGGCGTCGACGTCCCGGGAACGGGCGCGGCACAGGACGTCGTGGGTGCCGTGATCGGCCCGTACGGTTTCTTCCTGCTCGGCCTCTCGCTCACGTTCACGCGCGTGCAGCGACCGCCCGAGGAGCTGCGCCGGGCGGCCGGCGCGGTTGCGATCCGGCTCGCCGGCGGGCCGCTCGCGCTGCTCGGCACCGGCGCGCTCCTCGGCGCGAGCGTGCCGGGCGTCTTCTATCTCCTCGCCGGGATGCCGAGCGCGTTCCACCTACTGATCCTCGCGCGCGTCTACGAGGTGCGGCCTGCGCTGATGAACCGGATCGTGGTCGGCACGACGATCCCGGCTGTCGCGCTGTTCGTGCTGACGATCGGGCTCGCGCGCTAGACCACTCGTGCGAGCGCGTCGACCACGAGCGGGTCGAAATGGGTGCCGGCGCAGCGGCGCAGTTCCTCCAGCGCCTCCTCGGCCGAGCGGCCCGCACGGTACGGCCGATCGGTCGTGATCGCGTTGTAGGCGTCGCAGCAGCAGACGATCCGGGCGACGAGCGGAATCCGATCGCCGGCGAGCCCGTCCGGGTAGCCGGCGCCGTCGTAGCGCTCGTGGCAGGAGCGAACGAGGTGGCCGACCTTGCCGAGGACGCCGCCGACCTTGTCGAGCATCTCCTCGCCGATGATCGTGTGCGTCTCGACGAGGGCCCGCTCTTCAGGTGTCAGCGGCCCGGGCTTGTTGATGATCTCGTTCGGGATCCGGATCTTGCCGACGTCGTGCAGCAGTGCCACGAACTCCGTGTCTCGCCGGGCGCGCGCGTCGAGCCGCAGCTCGTCCGCGACGGCGACCGAGAGCGAGACGACGTCGCGGCTGTGCGAGCCGGTGTAGCTGTCGTCGGCCTCGACGACGTCGCCGAGCAGGAGCGCAGTGCCGCGGTAGGCGTGGCTCAGCTCGAGCGCGTGGTCGACCCGGGCCCGGCGCTCGCTGGCGAACGTGCGCAGGAGCCCGACGAGCGGGAGCACGAGCAGGAACCACCACGACGCGTCGGTGGCGACGATGGCCGCCAGCAGCCCGATCGGGGCGAGGGCGCAGTCGACGGCCCAGGCGACGGAGAGATCCTTGACGAAGGCGCGCGGCGACAGCCCGAGCGCAATTCGCGCGTGCGTTGTCGCGTGCACGAAGTCGGCCGTGAACTGGGCGGCGAGCGCACCGACGAGCACGAGCGGCGCCGCGTCCATCGGGGCGGGGCCGCCTGCGGCGACGAGGACCAGCACGGGGCCGAGCGAGTACGACGCCTCGCCGAACCGGCCGAGCACCCGTTCGAGCCTGATCCGCCCCTCGAGCAGCTCGAGGACGTTGCCGAGCATCACGCCCGCTGCGACGCAGAGCGGCACCAGCTCGAGCGGGAGCAGGAAGAGCATCGGGACGAAGACGAGCTCTGTTGCGGGGGCCAGCCCCGGGCCGACCTCGAACTCGACGTTGTAGGCCAGCGCGTAGGCGCCGATCAGCCCGAGCAGCAGGAGCGGCGAGAGCGACGTCCCCGAGGTGTGTGCGACCGACAGCGCCAGCGCGACCACGAGGAAGAGGCCGCCGTCGGCGACGCTCGCCCAGAGCCCGCGGCCGCCGAGGCGCGCGCTGCGGCGCGCCCGCATGTCCTCGAGCATGACCTCGGTGGTCGGATCGAACTCCGCAGTGCTCACTAGTCGGGTATCGGGCTTGCGCGCCCGCTGCTCTCACTCGATCGAGGGAAATTCGGGATTCGCCGGTGTGTCACCCACAAGGGTGATGCCGCTACGCGGTTCCGGGAGAGACTGCGATCACTGCGGTTCGAATACAGGGAGAGAGTCTTTTTATGGGTACTGCGGAAATGTCTCGGTCTGGAGCGCGGCGGATTCTGGCGCTCCTGGCGGCAATTACGGCGACGGCATGCCTCGCGGCGTCGCCGGCGACCGCGGCGGCCAACGACGGCTCGCTGCTCGGGTGCGGCTATGGCGCAAGCCAGCCGTTCCTGCGCTTCCTCGATCCGCTGCCCTACACGCTCATGCCCGACGGAGGGTTCGAGGCGGGCGGCGCGGGCTGGAAGCTGTCGGGTGGTGCGCGCGTCGCGGCCGGGAACGAGCCGTGGAACGTGTCCGGCCCCGGGTCACGCTCGCTCGTGCTACCTGCGGGGAGCTCGGCGACGAGCCCGCCCATGTGCATGGGCCTCGTCCTGCCGGTCGTGCGCTTCTTCTCGTCGGGCGGCTCGCTGCTCTCGTACATGCAGGTCGACGCGCTCTACCGGGATTCGGCCGGGCGCCAGCGCTCGATCGTGCTGCTCCCCGTGGGGTTGCCGTCCGGCGGCTGGATGCCGAACCTGCCCATGCTCCAGCTCGGGGGCGCGCTGAACGCGCTGACGCTCAACGGTTTGACGACCGATATCCAGTTGCGCTTCACGCCGCGCGGCGGGCTCCTCGGCAGCGGCACCTGGCGGATCGACGACGTGTACGTCGATCCGTGGAAGGTCGTCTAGCGCTCTGAATCAGCCGCGCGCGAGCACCTGCTCGCGCGCGGCACCGGTTCCCACGAGCTCGACTGTGACGCCGAGCTCCCGCTCGATCAGATCGACGTAGGAGCGCGCCTCCTTCGGAAGGTCGTCCAGGGTCGCGCACTCGTCGAGCGGCTCGGCCCAGCCGGGAACGGTCTCGAAGACCGGGGCAGCGTGGTGGAAGTCGCTCTGGTGGGCGGGGAAGTCTCGTGTCTCGGCGCCGTCCGGCAGCCGGTAGGCGACGCAGACCTCGAGCTCGTCGAAGGCCGAGAGGACGTCGAGCTTCGTCAGCGCCAGCGAGGTGATTCCGTTCAGCCGCACCGCGTAGCGGAGCGCGACGAGATCGAGCCAGCCGGGCCGACGGTCGCGGCCGGTGACGGTGCCGTACTCCTGGCCGAGCTCTCGCACCTGCGCGGCCAGCTCGGGCTCCATCTCGCTCGGGAACGGCCCGGCGCCGACCCGCGTCACGTACGCCTTCGAGACGCCGATCACCCGGTCGATCCGCGTCGGCCCGATCCCGATCCCCGTCGCCGCCGCGCCGGCGATCGGGTTCGACGAGGTGACGAATGGATACGTGCCGTGGTCGAGATCGAGCAGGGTTCCCTGAGCGCCCTCGAGCAGGACGTCCTTGCCGTCGCGGATCGCCTGGTCCACGAGCAACGACGTGTCGGCGACGAACGGCCGCAGCCGCTGCGCGAAGCCCTCGTAGCGGGAGGCGACGTCCTCGAGCTCGAACGGCTCGAGCTCGTAGACCCGCTCGAGCCAGATGTTCTTCTCCTGGAGCGCCGTCTCGATCTTCTGGCGCAGGATCTTCGCGTCGAGCAGGTCCTGGACGCGGATCCCGAGGCGCGCGGCCTTGTCCGCATAGGCGGGGCCGATACCGCGGCGGGTCGTCCCGATCTGCAGCTTGCCGAGCCGCTTCTCGCCGGCACCGTCGATCGCGATGTGCCAGGGCATGATCAGGTGCGCGTTGCCGGAGATCCGGAGCGGCTCGGACGAGATGCCGCGCTGCTCGAGCCCGTCGATCTCCTCCAGCAGCACCTCCGGGTCGACGACGCAGCCGGCGCCGAGCACGCTGATCTTGCCGGAGAGGATCCCCGACGGCAGATGGCGGAACTTGAACGTCTCGCCGTCCACGATCACCGTGTGGCCGGCGTTCGGCCCGCCCTGGTAGCGGCAGACGACGTCGCAGTCCTGCGCGAGCAGGTCGACGATCTTTCCTTTGCCTTCGTCGCCCCACTGGGCGCCGACGATTACGGTCGCGGCCACGCCGCGATCATGCCCGATCTAGTGCAGACGCACGCCGACCGCGTCGTCGAACGTCCGCACGACGGTGATCGGATGCCCACGCGTGCAGCAGGTTGCCGTGTGCTCGCGCTCGAGCTCGAGCCGGCCCTCCACTCGCGCGCCGAGATACCCGTGCTCGGCGGAGCACTCCTCGCAGACGACGGTGTAGGACGTCGCCCGCGCTGCCAGCCACACCTTCTGATCGATCACGTCAATCTCCTTTCGGAACCCCTTGTCTCAGGCCGCACCCAGCGCCCGGTAGTCGTTGGTCGGAGTCAGCCTCACCTCCTGACACAGCCGCCGCAGCCGGCTCGCGATCGGCTTGCCGACGCGGTCGTCGAGCTCGCCGAGGGTCAGATTCGTGGTCACGATCGTCAGCGAGCGGGAGGACTCACGCTCGTTGACGAGGCTGTAGAGGCGCCCGCGCGACCAGTCGTCGGGCTTCTCGTTGCCGAGGTCGTCCAGCACGACGATCTTGAACCCGCGCGGGAAGCTCCAGTGCAGCTCCTCGCCGTCGAGCTGCTGGCTGCGCAGGTCGCGCAGGCGCTGCAGCCAGGTCGGCACGTTGATGAAGAGGCTCGCCGACTCCTGCATGTACGCGGCCTCGCGCAGGATTGCGATCGCGAGGTGGGTCTTGCCGGCGCCCGGCGGCCCGTGCAGGAGCAGGCCGCGATTCGGTCGCCGCCCCTGCCGCACCTCCTTCGAGAGGCTCATCGCCTGGGCCAGAGCGTCGCCGGTGCCGGGGACGCGCCGGAAGGTCGCGAACGAGCAGTCGCGGTAGGCGAGCGGCACGCCGGTGCGCGTGAAGCGGGCCGCGGCCTGGCTTTCCGCCTGCTCGACCTCCTCGGCCTGGCGGCAGACCTCGCAGTAGCGGCTGCCCGGGAACGTGAAGTGCAGCACCTTCACCTCGATCGTCTCGAAGGGCCGTCCGCAGGTGAGGCAGGCTGCTTTCACGCCGCCCGGTGGTCGGAGAACTTGGCGTAGCGCTTGACGAAGTTGAGCTTGATCGTCTCGGTCGGCCCGTTGCGGTGCTTGGCGACGTGCACCTCGGCGAGCCCCTGCTGCTCCGACTCCTCGCCGTTGTAGTACTCGTCGCGGTAGATGAACATGACGAGGTCGGCGTCCTGCTCGATGCTGCCGCTCTCGCGCAGGTCGGAGAGGACCGGGCGCTTGTCGGTGCGCTGCTCGACCGCGCGCGAGAGCTGCGAGAGCGCGATGATCGGCACGTCGAGGTCCTTGGCGAGCGCCTTCAGGCCGCGGGAGAGCGAGGACACCTCCTGCAGGCGGCTCTCGACGTTGCCGCCCATCGCCATCAGCTGCAGGTAGTCGACGATGATCATCCCGAGGTTCGGCTCGCGCCGTTTCAGCGTCTGAGCGCGCGAGCGCAGCTCGAAGAGGGTGAGGCCGGGCGTGTCGTCGAGGAACATCGGCACCTGCTCGAGCGTCGCGCACGCCTTCGAGAGCCGCGACCAGTCCTCCTCGGCCAGCTTCCCCGTTCGGATCTTGTGCGAGTCGATCTTTCCCTCGAGGCAGATCAGCCGCTGCGTCACCTCCTGCTTCGACATCTCGAGCGTGAAGAAGGCGCAGGGCGTGCCTGAGCGGACGACATTGGCGGCGATGCTGATCCCGAGGGCGCTCTTGCCCATCGAGGGGCGGGCGGCGAGGATGATCAGGTTGCCGGGCTGGAAGCCGGCGGTCACCGCATCCAGCTCGGAGAAGCCGCTCGAGACGCCGGTCACCGACGCGCCCTGCTCGTAGAGGTGGCTGACCCGCTCGAACGTCTCGACGAGCGCCTCCTTGAGCGAGCGCAGCTCGCCCGGGCTGCCGGCCTGGCTGACCTCGAACAGGGCCTGCTCCGCCTGCGAGATCAGATGGTTCGTCTCCTCGCCGCGGTCGATCGCGAGCCTCGTGATCTCCCGGCCGGCGTCGGCGAGCCGGCGGATCAGCGCGTGGTCGCGGACGATCAGCGCGTAGTGGGCAGCGTTCCCGGCCGCGGAGGCCCAGGCGGCGATCTCGTGGATCTTGGCGCGCCCGCCGACGAGCTCGAGCTGGCCCTCCTCCTCCAGCTTCGCCGTGACCGTGATCGCGTCGACCGGCTCGCCGCGCTCGAAGAGGCCGCGGGCGATGTCGAAGATGACGCCGTGCGTGCGCCGGTAGAAGTCGGACGCCTTCAGGTGCTCGCTCACGGCCGCGATCGCGGTCGGCGCGAGCAGCATCGCGCTCAGCACCGACATCTCGGCGTCGAGGTCGTGCGAGGGCACGTGGGGGGACTGCGCCCCCGCCGGGGGAACGGTGGGGGCGTGAACAGGCGCGACCTGAGCCATGGATTCACCATTAGAGCGGCAGCGGCGGACAGCCTCAACAGCTGGGGATCCACAGGCGGCTGTGGGAAGCGAAAGTCGGCGTGCTGCAGGGGAAAGAGAACCTGTGTTCGAGCAGTTCTCCACCGGAATCGTGGCCGTATTCGACCACTGTCCACAACAGCCGTGGCCGCTTAGAGCGGGAAGTTCACAGCGCGCTCCACAGGCCTGTGGAGCGCGCTGTGGACGGGCTACTGCTGCTCGTCCTCCGCGGCGGGCTCGGCGGCCTCGGCGGACGGCTCGTCGGCCTCTGCGGTCGGCTCGGCCTCGGCAGTCGGCTCGTCCTCCGCCTCGGTGCTTGCCGCTTCGGCGTCGCTGGTCGCGGCAGCCTCCTCCTCGGCGGCGAGCTCGGCCTCGAGGATCTGCTCCGCCTCTGCGCGGTGCGCCTCGGCTTCGGCCTCCTTGGCCGCCTCGGCCTCGGCCTCCGCCGCCTCCATCGCGGCCAGCTCCTCCTCGGGCGGCAGTTCGCCGCCCTCGGGGACGACCAGCGTCTTCACGTCGACGGTGACGTCCTCGAAGATCTGGATCGGGACCGCATAGCGGCCGATTCGGCGGATCGAGTCGGTTCCGATCTTCTTCCGGTCGACGCGGATCTTGCGCGTGCGCCAGAGCTCATCGGCGATGTCGGTCGTCGTCACCGAGCCGAAGAGCGCGCCGGTCGGCCCCGACTTGACGTCGAAGCTGAGCACGGTCTTGCGGAGCACGTCGGCGATCTCGTTCGCCTGCTCGACCGAGCGGGCCTCGTGCCGGGCACGCTGGTCGTCGAGCCGCTTCAGCTCGGCGACGCGACCGGGCGTGGCCGGCTCAGCCAGCCGGCGCGGGAGCAGGAAGTTGCGCGCGTAGCCGCGTGCGACGTTGACCACCTCGCCGCGCAGGCCTACCTTGTCGACGTCGCTGAGCAGGATGACTTCCATCAGCGCGGCTCCACGTAGGGCAGGAGCGCCATCTCACGCGCCCGCTTGACCGCGACCGCGACCTGCCGCTGGTGGCGCCTGCAAGCGCCGGTAATGCGGCGGTTGCGGATCTTTCCCTTCTCCGAGATGTAGCGCCGGAGCTGGTTCAGGTTCTTGTAGTCGACCTCTTCGACCTTGTCCTTGCAGAAGAGGCAGCTCTTGCGCCGCCCGGGGGCGAGCGACGAGCCGGGACGCTTGCGCGTCTGCTGGGTTTTCGGTTGTGCCATCTCTGTCTCCTAGAACGGAATGTCGTCGTCGGCCGCCGCCGCGGGGAAGTCGGCGGAGGAGCTCTGCGCCGCGCCCTGGGGCACGAACTGCTGGCCGCCGCCCTCGCCGCCGCCGTCACGGCTGCCGAGGAACTGGACGTTGTCGGCGACGACCTCGACGGCCTGCCGCTTGGTCCCGTCCTGAGCGTCCCATTCGCGCCATTCGAGGCGACCCTGGACGCCCACCGGCCGGCCCTTGGCGAGGTACTGCGCGCAGTTCTCGCCCTGGGCGCCCCAGACGGTGATGTCGAAGTAGTTCGGCTTGTCGGCCCAGTTGCCGGACTCGTCCTTGCGGCGCGAGTTGACGGCCAGCCGCAGCGAGCAGACGGCCATCCCCGACGGGGTGTGGCGCAGCTCCGGGTCGCGCGTCAGGTTGCCGACGAGGACGACGCTGTTGATGTTGGCGGGCATTACTCCTCCTCCGACGAGCTGTCGATCGGGAATGTGTCGTTCGAACCCGTGACATCCTCGCGTGCGGGCCCGCCCACCGCTACTGGCTGGGTCGAACCAGGCTTGTAGCGACGGGTGGCCAGGTGGCGCATCACGTCATCGTCGATCTTGAGCACGCGCGAGATCTCGTCGAGCGTGTCGCCCTCGGCGCTGAACGAGAGCAGGTGGTAGACGCCGTCGCCCTTCTTGTCGATCTCGTACGCGAGCTTGCGGCGGCCCCAGGCGTCCTGGCCGTCCCACGTCCCCCCGCCCTTCTCGACGAGGTCGCGCGTGCGCTTGACGATCTCCTCCTGCCGCTCTTCGGGCAGGTCGGGGTCCAGCATGAGCAGAATCTCGTAGTCGGTCACGTTCCCGGTCTCCTTCCGTCGGGCTTCCCCTGGTCTTAGGCGGCCTCGGCGGCAAGCGTGAGCGGGAACGGCGCACGCGAAGACGAGGCGGGAAGCGGTCGACAGAGTAGCATCGAAGCCATGGGAAGGCTCCTCACCGGGCTCGGCGGCGCCCTCGGGCTGGCGTGGCTCTGGCGCTTCCTCACACGCGAGCATGCGCAGCAGCAGCAGCAGCCGCCCCGGCACGATCCGGCAGAGGAGCTGCGCGCGAAGCTCGCGCAGGCGCGCGAGGCCGCCGACGACCGCGACGAGTTCGACGCCGCGGAGGGCCAGCCGGTCGACGAGGTCGAGCGCCCGCGGCCGGCTGCGGCCGAGGCGGAGGCCGACGAGGAGGAGGCACCGCTCTCGCTCGACGAGCGCCGCCGCGCGATCCACGAGAAGGCACAGCAGGCGCTCGGCGAGATGAACCGCCCCGGACGCGACGACTAGCTTTTCCGGGTCGGCGTCGGCGGGAAAACCGTCTGAGCAGGCTTCTTCGCCTCGGCGGCATACTTCAGAGAGATGAGCAAGCTGCCGCGGACGGACGATCTGCCCACCACCGCCCAGGGGTACGACGCCGCCCGCGTCGAGGAGGCGTTCAGCGCCTTCGCCGACCGCGTGCGCGAGCTGGAGGCGGTCGCCGGGGAGCTGCGGGCCGAGCTGCAGTCGCTGCGGGCCGAGCGGCCGGCTCCGGCGCGCTTCGACGACGAGCATTGGCCGGTCGAGCCCGGCGCCCACGCCTCGCCCGACTGGGTCGCCGCGGTGCCGCCGCCGCTGCCGCGCGGCTTCACCGTGCCGCGGCTGGCACTCGAGGGTGCCTTCCTGCTCCTCGTCGCTCTCTTCGCCGGCCTTGCCGATCTCTCCGTCGAGTGGATCGTGCTGGTGATGGTCGCTGCGTGGGTGCTCGTCGTTCTCTCCGAGTGGGCTGCGGCCGCAAAGCGCGAGCGCTGGCACCTCGACGAGATCGCGCCGCCGCTCGCGCCCGCGGCGGCCGACACGACCGGGCCGTGGGACATGCCCGTCGTCGAGGCGACGGTCGTCGAGTCCGGCCCCGACCCCGAGTCGAAGACGATCGTGACGAAGCTGCCTGCCGATCTCGCGGCCGACGAGCCGGAGGAGACCGCCGAGCGGGCGCCCGCTCCAAAGCGGCGCCGCGGCCTGCGGCGGCGCCGGCAGCCCGCCGAGGCGGGGGCCGCCGATCCCTGGGAGGCGTGAGCTCCTCGCGGCCGCGCTCGCGGCGGCCGGGCTCGTCGCCGTGCCCGGTGCCGCTGCGGTGCCGGATGCCTCCGCGTTGCG
The DNA here is from genome assembly GCA_963771185.1 of uncultured Gaiellaceae bacterium. Lineage (GTDB taxonomy): Bacteria > Actinomycetota > Thermoleophilia > Gaiellales > Gaiellaceae > Gaiellasilicea. Next base: position 167,578 of record CAVYSL010000015.1, on the reverse strand, counting down.
GCCCGCACCGGCGCTGAAGGTCTGCTGCGGCTTCGTCGCCGAGCTCTACGCGACGGGCCTGAAGCGCCCGACCGCGCTCGCGTTCGGCCCCGACGGCCTCCTCTACGCGACGCAGGAGACGGGCGAGGTGGTCGCGGTCGGCCGCGGCTCCTCGAAGCCGCGCGTGCTCGCCCGCGGCTTCGAGACGCCGCTCGGGCTCACCTGGGTCGGCTCCAACCTCTTCGTCTCGGCGCAGGGGTACGTGAGCAGGCTCGGCGTTCGCGGGCGGGAAGTCGTGTCGCGACGGAAGATCGTGACGCGGCTGCCGTTCGACCGGCACCAGCAGGACACGATCGTGCTCGGCCCCGACGGCCGGCTCTATCTCGGCAGCGGCTCGACCTGCGATGCCTGCAAGGAGAAAGACCCCCGCAGCGCCGCGATCCTCTCCTTCCGCCAGGACGGCAGCGACCTGCGCATCGTCGCGCGCGGCCTGCGCAACCCGTACGGGCTCGTCTTCGACGGCCAGACGCTCTACGTCTCGGTCAACGCGCGCGACGATCTGGGCGAGAGCGAGCCGGCGGAGACGATCGTGCGGATCAAGCCCGGCGCCGACTACGGCTGGCCGAGCTGCTGGGCGAGCTGGCGTCTGCGCAAGCTGCAGGGCTCGTGCCGAGGCGTCACCCCGCCCGTCGCCTACCTCGAGCCGCACTCGTCTGCCAACACGCTCGCGCTTTGGGCGGGAACGCTGGTCGTCGCCGAGTGGGGTCAGTATCTGAGCGAGCGCTGGGGCCGCAAGCTCGTGCAGGTGAACGTCCGCACCGGCCGCTCCTCGACGCTCGTCGACGGCTTCGAGCACCCGCTCGGCCTCGCCGTCGAGCCACAAGCCGGCGGCCTGCTCGCCGGCGACTGGGGCCGCGGCGTGATCTACCGGATCAGGAAGCGCTGAGCGCCGCGGGCGATCGCGCCCGCCAGCTTCTGCTGGTACGCCGCGCTGCGCAGGAGCCCGGCTTCGCGGCGGTTCGACATGAAGCCCGTCTCGACGAGCACGACGGGCACGTCGGCCCAGTTGAAGCCGGTCAGGTCGGCGCGCTCGACGACGCCGAGGTTCCGCGCCCCGGTTGCCGCGACGAGCTCGTCCTGGAGGAGGCGGCCTGCCCGTCCGCTGGCGCCGTAGACGTCGCTGGTCCAGCCGCGGCGGAGGGCCGGAACCAGCGTCGAGATGCCGTGCACGCCCGGATCGCTCGAGCCGTCGGCGTGAATGCGGATCATCAGCGCGGCGCCGCGCGCGTTGCAGAAGCGCGCTCGCTCGCGGTTGCCCCCGCGATAGCCGGTCCCGTCGCGGGTCATCGCGACCCGGTAGCCACGGGCACGCAGGAGCGCACGCGTCCGCCGGGCGATCGCGAGCGCCACGGGCGCTTCCCCGGACGCGCCGCCCGGATCCTTGATCTTCAGCTGGGCGGAGCCGGGGCCGATCGGCTCGACCTGCCGGCCGATCTCCGGCGCCGTGCCGTGACCGGGATCGAGGCACACGAGCGCGGCGGCTGCGGCGACCTCGGCGAGCACCGGCTAGAGGGCGCGCAGCTCCGCGAGCTGTTCCGGCGTCGGCTCCCACGCGCCGGCCGCGGCGTTCGCGCGCACCTGCTCCGGCTTCGTCGCGCCCGCGATCACGGAGGCGACGCCGGGAACCGCGGCGAGCCCGCCGATTGCAACCTCGAGCAGGGAGACGCCGTGCCGCTCGCCGAAGGCCCGTAGCTGCTCGACGGCGTCCAGATCCTCGTCGGCGAGCTCGCGGCCGTGCAGCCGCGTCCCGGGCGGCGGCGGTTCGCCCTTCGCGTACTTGCCCGTGAGCAGGCCGCTCGCGAGCGGAAAGTAGGGGATGAAGCCGACGCCGAGCCGCTCGCACGCCGGCAGCAGTTCGTCCTCGGCTCCACGCCGGAGCCAGGAGTACTCGCTCTGCTCGGAGACGAAGGGCGTCAGTCCGCGCTCGGAGGCGATCGCGGCGGCCTCCTCGACCATCGCCGGCGTGAAGTTGGAGGAGCCGATCGCGCTGCACCGTCCCTTCCTCGACGAGCTCGTGGAGCGCCTCGAGCGTCTCCTCGAGCGGCGTGACGCCGTCGGGGCGGTGGTACTGGTAGAGGTCGATCCGGTCGGTCTGCAGGCGGCGCAGCGACGCCTCGACAGCCTTGCGGATGTAGGGCCGCGCACCGCGGGCGGTCTCGCCGTCGCCGAGGTCGTGGCCGAACTTCGTCGCCAGCACGACCTGGTCGCGCCGGCCGCCGAGCGCGCGGCCGATGATCTCCTCGCTGCCGCCGCGGTTGCCGTAGACGTCGGCCGTGTCGAAGAAGGCGACGCCGGCGTCGAGCGCGGCGTCGATCACCGCGCGCGCTGAGGGCTCGTCGATGCGGCCGCCGAAGTTGTTGCAGCCGAGCCCGACGACGGTCACCTCGAGGTCGGAGCTGCCCAGGCGGCGCGTGCGCATCCGGGCACACTAGTCAGTGGATGAGCAGCGGAGACGGGAAGAAGTCGCTACAGGACGTCCTGCGCGCGCGCCGGGAGGCGCCGGCGCTGCTCAGCCCGGCCGAGGCGGCGAGGCGGGAGGCCGCGAGACGGCGAGAGGAGATCGAGGCCGAGGCCGCGGCGGCGCTCGAGCGCTGGCGCGACGGCCGCTCGCCCGACGGGCGCGGCAAGCTCGCGCTCGAGACCTACCGTGCGCTCTTCGCGCTCAGCCCGGCCGCCTACGAGGCGACCGGCCACTGGGCGCGACGGGCGAAGGCGCAGCTGGCGTTCGCGCCCGCGTGCGAGGTCGAGCGCTGCCGGTCGGGGACGGGCACCGGTGTCCGGCATCTGACCCACGCGACGATCGGCGAGGAGGAGCCCGGCCGCGACCTGATCACGCTCTGCGACGGCTGCCACCGTCGGGCGGAGAAGCTGGGTCGCGAGCTCGGGCGCGTGCCGCGGCGCGAGGAGATCGTCCGCCTCGATCCTCGCCGGCCGCTCTACGAGCCGGCGGACATCGCCGCGCTGAAGGCGAAGTACGCGCGCGAGGTGTGAGCTTCGAAAAAGTGAAGCGTTGGGGGCGCTTTGGCGGCCACCCCCAACTGCTTCGGAAGGAGCTCTACATGGACAGCTGCGGCACGGCCCACGGAACTCGCTAGTTCTCACCTCATCGGCACGTAGGACCTATCGCTTGAGCGTCTAGGACCCGTCGACGTCCCTCGATCGAGTGATTCTCGGCCGACACAACGGAGCGGCCCCGGAGTCGAACCGAGCAAGCCGTGGGTTGCACGACCGGGCCGATTTTGAAGACCGGCTGGGCCACCGGGCCCGTGCCGCTCCGCTGCGAAACGTAGCTGTATGTGTTTCGCGGACGGCCCTTGCGACACCGGGGCCGCGCAGGCGGCCCCCTTCAGGGATCTCCTGCGCGGCCGAGCTGCGCCCGTGCCGCTCCGCGCCAACCCTAGTTGCAAAGCGCCAGTGCAAGCAGCACGTCAGGGGGCTGTACGGATTCGGTAAAACCGCTCGCGAACCCGCTTGAGAGCCTCAGCTGAGGGGATGGAGGGGGCATGCGACGCTTACTCCTCATCCTCGGCTCGCTCGTCGCCGCTCTGGTGCTCGTCGCACCGGCAGCCGCCGCGACGAAGGCCGTCTCGATCAAGCGGACGGCGTTTTCACCCGCGACCGTCAGCATCGTCGCCGGCGACTCGATTCGCTGGCGCAATGACGACACGCGGGACCACCAGATCGTCTCGACGTCCGGCGCGTTCGCCTCGCCCGTGCTCCGCGCCGGCAGGACGTACACCTTCAGGTTCGACGTCGCCGGCACGTACCGGTACCGCGACGCCCTCAACCCGTCCGTCACCGGCACCGTCAAGGTCGCCGGCGCGCCGCCGGCGGTCACGCTCGGGACCTCGCAGCCGCAGATCGCGTACGGCGACAAGGTGACGCTCTCGGGCCAGATCAACAGCAAGAAGGCCGGCGAGAACGTCCAGCTCAGCTACCAGCCCTACGGCCAGGCGTCGGAGATCGTGCTCGCGACGGTGATCACCGGCGTCGACGGCACGTTCTCGTACGCCGTCGCCCCGAAGATCCTCACCAACTACCGCGCGAAGTGGAAGACGGCCTCGAGCCTCGTGATCAGCACGGCCGTCGCGCCCTCGATCTCGTTCGGCCGGCTGAACGGGTTCCTCGCGCGCGTCTACGCCGGCCGCAGCATGGCCAGCAAGCAGATTCAGCTTCAGCGGCTCTCGGCCTTCGGGCAGTGGGTCACGATCAAGCGCGTCTCCCTCGACCTCAACTCGCGCGCCCGCTTCCAGGCGACGCTCCCCTGTGGGCCGAACCGGCTGCGGATCGCGATGTCGGTCAACCAGGCGGGCGCGGGGTACCTCGGCGCGTTCAGTCGCGAGATCACGTGGCGGCGTGCGTGCTAGCGAGACAAACGATGCAGGAAGGGGTTTGAAGATGAAACGAAGGACAATTCTCTCGTCGGCGCTCGTGAGCATGCTGGTCGTGCTCGCGGCCGTCGCCGGCCTCGCGGAGGTCGCCGACTCGGCGCCGCAGGCGGCGCCGTCGAACCAGTCGCCGCCGGCGGTCTCCGGCACGCCCGAAGAGGCCAAGACGCTGACCACGAGCGACGGCACCTGGACCGGCACCGCTCCGATCACGTTCGCCTACTCGTGGCGGCGCTGCGACGAGGACGGCGGTAGCTGCTCGCAGATCGGCGGAGCGACCAGCAAGACCTACCTGCTCAGGAAGGTCGATGTCGGCAACACGATCCGCTCCCGCGTGACTGCGCGGAACAGCGACGGCTCGGCGTCGGCGACGTCGGTGCCGACGGCCGTGATCCGCGTGGCCGCCGCTCCGGCTCCCACCGGCTGCAACGGCAACGCCCCGATCCCGATCGCGAGCGTCTCGCTCCCGGACCGGCTGAACATCGACGGGCAGTCGATCAGCCCGGCCGTGGTCGGCCGCTCGACCAGCTCCATCACGGTCCGCTTCCGCGTCACCTGCAAGGGCAAGGCCGTCCAGGGCGCGCTTCTCTACGCGGACGCGGTCCCGTTCAACCAGTTCACCAGGCCGGCGGAGCAGCCGACCGGTGCGGACGGATTCGCGACGTTGACGATGAACCGCGCCCGCGGCTACCCGGCCACGAACAGCCAGCAGCTGCTCGTGATCTTCGCCCGCGCGCGCAAGGCGGGCGAGGACGTGCTCGGCGGCGTCTCCACCCGCCGGCTCGTCTCGTTCCCAGTCGACCTGCGCAAGTAAGGGGGAGAGGGAGGGCCCGGGAAGCTCAGGACGAGCTTCCCGGGCCTCGTTCGTTCTGCGAGGATCGCGGCGTGGCTCACCTGCGCCTGACCGACGTCGACGACGCGACCGGCCCTCTGAAGGAGGAGTACGACGCGGCGATCGGGCGTGCCGGCAAGGTCTTCAACATCGTCAAGGCGATGAGCCTGCGGCCCGGCGTGCTGCACCGGTCGATGGAGCTCTACAAGGGGATCATGTTCGGGCCCTCCGGGCTTTCGCGCCAGGAGCGGGAGCTGCTCGCCACCGTCGTCTCGCGCGAGAACGACTGCCATTACTGAACGCGTTCGCATGCAGACGACCTCCGTGCCGAGGGCGCAGACGACGAGCTGGTGGAGCGGTGCGCCCACGACTATCGCGCTGCCGACCTGCCGCCTCCGGTGCGGGCGCTCTGCGACTACGCCGTCAAGCTCACGCGGACGCCGGCGGCGATGAGCGCGGCGGACGTGGACGAGCTGCGCCGCCACGGCTGGGACGACGAGGCGATCCACGACGCGATCCAGGTGATCGCCTACTTCAACTACATCAACCGCATCGCCGAAGGCGTCGGGATCGGTCCCGAGCCAGAATGGGAGGAGCGATGAGCGGCTTCACGATCGTGCACATGGACGACTTCGAGCGCCCGTTCCCGAAGTGGGCGCTCGCGCGCAAGTCGCTCGGGCTGCAGTCGTTCGGCATGAACGTCTGCGAGCTGCCGCCCGGGGAGGCGATCCCCGAGCACGATGAAACGGGCAGCGACCAGGAGGAGGTCTTCATCGTCCTCTCCGGGGACGCGACGATGGTGATCGACGGCGAGGATCATCCGGCGCCCGCCGGGACATTCACGCGGCTCGACCCCGAGCCGAAGCGGACCGTCGTCAATCGCAGCGACGCCGAAGCGACGATCCTGATCGTCTCCGCGCCGCGCACGAGCGGCTACGCGCCGCTGGAGTGGGCGTGAGAGAGCGGGTCACCGCCGCCTGCGTCCAGGTCGAGCCCGCGATCTTCGACCGCTCGGGCACGATCGACCGCGTCGCCGAGCGGACGGCGGAGGCGGCAGCGGCGGGTGCGCAGCTCGTCGTCTTCCCGGAGACCTTCGTCCCCGCGTACCCGTCCTCGGCCTGGGCGAAGGCGCTCGCCGGCTGGGCCGAGCCGGGGGCGAAGGAGACGTTCGCGCTCCTTCACCGCGAGTCGCTCGAGCTCCCCGGCCCCGACGCCGACCGGCTCGGTGCGATCGCGCGCGAGCACGGCGTCTGGCTCGTGCTCGGCGTCAACGAGGCCGATCCGCAGCGGGCGGGAACGCTCTACAACTCGCTCCTCTACTACTCGCCGGCGGGCGAGCTCGCGCTCCACCATCGCAAGCTCGTGCCGACGAACCACGAGCGGCTCGTCTGGGGCCAGGGCGACGGGCGCGGCCTCCGCGCGATCGAGACGCCGCTGGGCCGGCTCGGCGGCCTGATCTGCTGGGAGAACTACATGCCGCTCGCCCGCTTCGCGCTCTACGAGTCGGGGATCGAGATCTACGTCGCCTCGACCGCGGACGACGGCGACGCGTGGCAGGCGACGCTGACGCACATCGCGCTCGAATCGCGCTCGTTCGTGATCGCGCCCTGCCACTTCCAGCGCGCGGGCTCGTACCCCGACGACTTCCCGCTCCGCGCGCTGCTGGAGGGCCGCGACCTGCTCGGCCGCGGCGGCTCGGCGATCCTCGCCCCGGACGGGCGCTACCTCGCCGGCCCGCTCTACGACGAGGAGGGGATCCTCTACGCGGAGCTCGACCCGGACGTGCTGCTGCAGGCGCGGCAGCGGTTCGACGCGGCCGGCCACTACCACCGGCCCGACGTGCTCAGGCTGACGGTCACCCCGAACGAGTGACGCGAACGGCGACCCGGTCGCCGGCCCGGACGCCCCAGCGCCGGAACGAGCCCGCGTTCACCTCGAGCGCGGCGCGGTAGGTGACCTGCGGGTCGTAGACCCGGCACGGATCGCGGCGGCAGGGTTGCATCGTCAGGATCCGCAGGATCTTGCCGCGCGCGTCGTAGAAGGCGATGTCGAGCGGGATCAGGGTGTTCTTCATCCAGTAGCCGCCGCGGTGGTCAGAGGGATAGAGGAAGACCATCCCCGCCTTCGCGGCCAGCGAGCGACGGTACATCAGTCCCCGCCCCCGCTCGGCATCCGTGCGGGCGATCTCGACCTTGAGCACGACGCGGGGCGAGCCCGTGGGGGCCGTGATCGTCGCGGTGCCGCGCCCGATCGCGGTTGTGGCAACCGCCGCGGCCGGCAGCGCGAGGGCGAGGGCGGCGACGAGACCGAATCGCATGGCGACAGTGTGGCAGCCCTCCTGCGACGGCTTGTGGCGTTCGGCGCGATCCCCTACGCTGGGGATGAAGCGAACGGGAGTCGTGCGGCCGGCTCGGGAGGGGGTTCCGGATGGCCGAGATCGCACACCCGTACGAGAACACCGCCGAGGACGTCGCAGCCCCGGCCGCAGCGCCGCGCCGCCGGGTCTCCTTCTCCGAGCTCGTGGAGGCGTGGGCGCTGCGGGAGGAGAGCACGTCCCGGGAAGAGCGCTACCAGGAGCTGCGCGCCGCGTTCGTCTCGGACCACGGCGAGATCACCGACGCCTACATCTGCGAGAGCGGGCCGATGGCGGTGGCGCTGACCGCGGTGCGGCCGAAGGAGCTGGAGCGGAAGCTGCTCCGCTACAGAGATCGGATCGAGATGTACTCGGAGACCGAACGGCTGGTGCGGATGCATCCGGAGGTCGCGCAGGTGCTGCATCGCGCCGAGGTGCAGTACGTCTCGGTGCGGAACGCGCTTCGGGGCCTGAGCCAGCGGCTGCTCGTGAACTGGCTCTTCGTCTGGATGCGCGATCTGATGCTCGTCTCGATCCCGAACGCCGACGGCACGGTCGTCCCGCTGACGGCGGAGGAGATCGACGAGCAGGGGAAAGAGCTCGACCGGATCGAGGCGCACTACCAGCAGGCGGCGTCGCGGGAGGCGCAGATCGTCTACCTCGGCGGCATGCTGGCCGGCGTGCTCGCGCTCTGCGCGATCACCGTCCCGGTCGGGATCCTGCTCGCGGCCAGCAGCGCACCGGTCAACCTGACGACCTTCTTCGGCTGCCTGATCGCCGGCGCGCTCGGGGCGCTCGTCAGCGTCGTCACCCGCATGAGCGCCGACAAGTTCCACGTCCGCCACGAGGTCGGGCGCTCGTACGTCCAGCGGGTCGCGGCCTTCCGGCCGTTCATCGGCGGCGTCTTCGGCCTGCTCGTCTACTTCGCGCTCCAGGGCGGGGTGATCAGGCAGCTCGACGTGCCGACGGACGAGCGCGACCGCTTCGCGTTCTTCCTCGTGCTCGCCTTCGCAGCCGGGTTCAGCGAGCGGCTCGTGAAGGAGGTGCTGCGCTCGCCGAACGGGGAGGAGGCGGCCGCTACGGCGCCGGTGCCGAAGAGCGACGACGCAGCACCCGCGCCTCTCCGACCCGGCGGGTGACCCCGTCTGCGTCGAGGCGCTCGAGCAGGAGCTGCGCGTCGCGCCGCCCACAGCCGGCGAGGTCGCGGAAGCGGCCGAGCGTGATCTGCCCCGACGCGGCGCACTCGTCGAGCACGAGTGACCGCGCCCGCTCGTAGGCGGCTGCCGACACCGCCCAGCCGTCGCCGAGCCGGACGATCCGTCCGGCCCGCTCGAGGAAGCGCGCGAGCTCCGCGTCGTCGGCCTTCGCCGCGCCCGGCTCCGCCGCTGCGAGCGCGGCCGCGAGCGCCTCGGCCTCGGCGGCGCGGGGGCCGAGCGTGCCGGTCGCACCGGGCCGGTAGAGCATCGAGCCGCGGCGCTCGAACGGAAGCCGTGCGAGCACGTCCTTCGCCCACGGCTCGGTGGGTGCGGGCGTGCCCGGGTCGAGTGGGTCGGCCAGCTCGAGCTCGTGCTCCAGCTGCGCTTCGAGCTCGGCCAGCCACTCGTCGGAGAAGCACCACTCGCCCTCGACGAGCACCGGTGCATGGACGCGCGCCTCGCCGCGCCGCGCCTGCTCGAAGCGGGCCGGCTCCGCATGCCGGCCCGGCGCGGGGTCGAGCACGGTGCCGCCGCCGACGGTCGTCGCGCCGCGGAGAACGACGCGGTCGCCGCGCGCGGCCACGATCGGCTCCGCGAGCCGCAGCTGCGCGAAGTGACCTGCCTTGACGACGCGCGCCGGGATCGCGGCTGTGCCGTGGTGGACGTGGAGGCGGGCACCATCCGCGATCGGCTCGAGCTCCTCGAGCGCCACGTCGAGCCGGTAGCTCGGCCGCAGGCTTCCCGGAGCGACGAGCGCGTCGCCACGGCGCACCTCGCTCCGCTCGATGCCCGGGAGGGCGAGTGCCACCCGCTGCCCCGGCTCGGCACGCTCGACCGCGCGGTCGTGGACCTGGACGCTCCGGACCCGTACGTCACGACCGGACGGCTCGGCGCGGAGCACGTCTCCCTCGCCGATCGTGCCCGACCAGAGCGTGCCGGTCGCGACCGTCCCGATCCCGCGCAAGGAGAAGACCCGGTCGACGTAGAGACGCGCCGCCGAGCTGTCGAGCTTGTGTTCCTGTAACACAAGCTCGGCCTCCCGCCCGAGGGCGGTGCGGAGCTCGTCGAGTCCCGCGCCGGTCTTCGCGCTCACGGGGATCGCCTCGGCCTCGGGAACGAGCTCGCGCGCCTCCTCGAGCGCCAGCTCCAGCGTCTCCTCGTCGACCGCGTCGGCCTTCGTCACCGCGACGACGCCGTGCTCGATCCCGAGCAGGCGGATGATCGCCAGGTGCTCGAGCGTCTGCGGCCGCGCGCCCTCGCCCGCGTCGATCACGAGCAGGAAGAGGTCGATCCCGGTCGCGCCCGCGACCATGTTGCGGACGAAGCGCTCGTGCCCGGGCACGTCGATCAGCGAGAGCCGGCGGCCGTCCGGCAGGTCGAGCGGCGCGTAGCCGAGGTCGATCGAGATCCCGCGCCGCTGCTCCTCCGGCAGCCGGTCGGTGTCCTTTCCGGTCAGCGCCCGGACGAGCCACGTCTTGCCGTGGTCGATGTGGCCCGCGGTGCCTACCGTGAGCGGCACGTGGCGACCGCCTGCGCGACCTCGTCGGCCTCGGCGTCGGTGAGCGTCCGGCAGTCGAGCAGCGTCCGCCCGTCGCGGACGACCGCGATCACGGGCGGCTCGTGCACACGAAGGGCAGCGGCGAGCTCCTCCTCGACCGCGCAGGCGAAGCTCGGTAGCTCGGCCAGCGGGAGCGCACCGCCGCCGACGCGCGCGACCGTCTCCTCGACGGCGCCGCCGGTCGCGCGGGCGAGCCGCTCGGCGCGGGTGCGAACGGTTTCGACGGGCTCGCGCAGCATCCGCAGCACCGGGACCTCGTCCGGCCGGTCGAGGTAGAGCGCGAGCGTCCCCTCCAGCGCCGCGAGCGTCAGCTTGTCGGAGCGCAGGGCGCGGTGGAGCGGGTGCCGGCGCAGCTTCTCGACCAGATCCGCCCGGCCGGCCACGATCCCGGCCTGCGGGCCGCCGAGCAGCTTGTCGCCGGAGAAGCAGACGAGGTCGGCGCCTGCGGCGAGGGCCGCTGCCGGGGTCGGCTCGCCCTCCACGTCGACGAGCGCGCCGGAGCCGAGGTCGTCGAGGAGGGGGATCTCGTGGCGACGCGCCACGGCCGCGAGCTCGTCGACCCGCGGCTGCTCGGTGAAGCCGACGACGCGGAAGTTCGACTGGTGGACGCGGAGGAGCAGCGCCGTGTCCGGTCCGACCGCGCGCTCGTAGTCGGCCGCGCGCGTCCGGTTCGTCGTGCCGACCTCGACGAGCCGAGCGCCCGAGCGGGCGAGGACGTCCGGGATCCGAAAGCCGTCGCCGATCTCGATCAGCTCGCCGCGCGAGACCACGACCTCACGGCCTTCCGCGAGCGCGGCGAGCGCGAGCAGCATCGCCGCGGCGTTGTTGTTGACGACGATCGCGGCCTCGGCGCCGGTCAGGCGGCGAAGCAGCGGCGCCAGGTGATCCTGCCGCGAGCCGCGCGATCCGGAGGAGAGGTCGTACTCGAGGTTGGAGTAGCCGCTCACGTCTGCGATCCGGTCGAGCGCGGCGCGCGGCAGCGGCGCGCGCCCGAGGTTCGTGTGCACGAGGACGCCGGTCGCGTTGAGGACACGGCGGAGCGCGGGCCGCCGCGCTGCGGCGAGCGCCTCCTCGAGCAGTGCCCGCAGGTCACCCGGCTCGGCGCCGGCGCGGATCTCCTCCCGCGCGCGCTCGAGCACGTCCCGCGCGGCCGCGACCGCGAGCGGGTCGTCGACACCGCGGACGAGCTCGTCCACCGAAGGCAGGTCGCGCAACCTCACGAACGCGAGTGTAATCCGACCGCAGCGGCTACTTTGCCAATCGTGAGACGACTCACGGTGATCACGGCGTCGGTGCTCGCGGTCCTAGCCGTTTCGACGGTGGCCGCGGTGGGCGCGCGCGATGCCTACTACTGGGACCGGCCGCTGCCGGGCGTCGAGCTCCGCGAGGCTCAGCTGCAGACGCCGGTGCGGGTCGTCGTCGGCGGCAAGGCCTACGACGTCAGGCCGGATGAGGTGCTCCGGATCGACGGCCCGGCGACCCAGCAGGCGCTTTGGGCGGCGGGACGCACGACCTTCGCCGGCCGGATCCGCCAGCTCGTCGACCCGAGCCCGCCGCCGCGCGTCGTCGACCCGGTCCTCGTCGCGCGACCCGAGCTGGAAGAGGCCGCCGCGCGCGTCTCCGCCGCACTGCCGAAGCCGCGGCGCGCCCAGGTCGTCGCACACAGCGCCCTGCGTGTCATTCCCTCCCGCCCGGGCGACGCGGTCGACCCGGCGCAGCTGGCGGCATCGCTCGCCAAGGCGTCCATGACCGGCGTGCGAACGCTCACACCCGCCCTGACGCACGTCGAGCCGGAGCTGACGACGGCCGCGGCGGAAGCGGCGGTCGACGAGGCGCAAACGCTGATCGACGAGCCGGTGACGCTCGAGTTCAAGGGCGAGGACGTCGGCTCGCTCGCTCCCGCGCGGCTCGAGAGGCTGCTTCGCTTCCGTCCCGATGGCGAGCGCTTCCGCGTCTCCTTCCACCCGCAGCGCCTGGCCAAGGCCGTCGAGCCGATGCTCACGCCCTGGCGCGCCCGCGCCGTCAACGCCCGCTTCGTCGTCGAGGGGAAGCGCGTGCGCGTACGGCCCTCGCGCCCCGGTCTCGCCGTCGACGGCCCCTGGGTCGCCGATTCGGTCGCCGCCGCAGCGGCGGCGCCGGTCCACCGGGCCTCGCTACGCCTGAAGCAGATCCGCGCCGACCTGACGACGCGCGAGGCCGAGCAGCTCGGGATCCGCCGGCAGATCTCCACCTTCACCACCGACATGGGCACGTCGTCCTCGAATCGGATCCACAACGTGCAGCTGATGGCGCAGTACATCGACGGCACCGTGATCAAGCCCGGCGACACGTTCTCGTTCAACGACCGGGTCGGGCCGCGCACGATCGAGCGCGGCTTCCGCGAGGGCCAGATGATCATCGGCTCGCTGCTCCTGCCCTCGATCGGCGGCGGCGTCTGCCAGACCGCGACGACGCTCTTCAACAACGCCTTCGAGCTCGGGCTCCCGATCGTCGAGCGCCACAACCACAGCTTCTACATCTCGCACTACCCGATGGGCCGCGACGCCACCGTCTCCTGGGGCGGGCCCGACTTCGTCTTCAAGAACGACCTGAAGACGGGGATCCTGATCAAGACGCGGTACACGAGCTCGACGCTCACCTTCAGCTTCTACGGCACCGATCCCGACCGCCGTGTCGTCGCCGCGACGAGCGAGCGGACGAACTGGCGCACGCCGACGACGACCTATGCGCTCGATCCCTACGCGCCGCGCGGCTCCGTGCGGACGGTCGCCGGCTCGAACCAGGCCGGCTTCGACGTCACCGTCACCCGCAAGGTCTACGAGCGCGGGAAGCTGCTGCGCCGGGACGCGACGACGAGCCACTACATCGCCGTCGGCCCGACCGCGATCTACGGCCCCGGCCGCTCGATCCCCGGGCCGTACTTCGTGCTCCCGCGCGTCTGATTTGCCGTCGCATGATCAGCATCCGCTCGCGCGGACGCTGATCGCGCAGACCCCTGAAGGGGCCGCTTTCGCGGCCCGGCTTGAGATGTCAGGACCCGGCGTCTATTGCGCATCGGCCTTCTCAGGCTCCGCCGGAGACTCGACGGCATTGCGCTCGTCGTAGCTCGCGACCACCACTCGCACCGCTTCGGCCGGGTCGTCGGTGACGTGCAGCAGCTGGACGTCGTCGGGCGAGACCATCCCGTCCGCGAGCAGCCTGCCGTTGATCCATTCGAGCAGCTCCCGCCAGTAGTCGTGGTCGAAGAGGACGACCGGGAAGTTGAGCACCTTGCCGGTCTGGATCAGGGTCAGCGCCTCGAAGGCCTCGTCGAGCGTCCCGAAGCCGCCCGGGAAGATGACGAAGCCCTCCGCCGCCTTCACGAACATCGTCTTGCGCGCGTAGAAATGCTTGAACGTCATCTGGACGTCGCAGTAGGGGTTGAGCCCCTGCTCGTGCGGGAGCGCGATGTTGAAGCCGACCGAGAGGCCGCCGCCCTCCTTGCAGCCGCGGTTCGCAGCCTCCATCACACCCGGGCCGCCGCCGGTGACGACGGCGAAGTGCGCCTCCGCGAAGAGCTTCGCCGTCGCACGCGCCTGCTTGTAGGGACGGCTGCCCTCGCCGACGCGGGCCGAGCCGAAGATCGAGACAGCGGGCCGGTCGATCTCGAGCACCTTCTGGAAGCCGCCGAGGAACTCCGACGCGATGATCGCGACGTCGCTCGCGAGGTCCTCGTGCGTCCGCTCGAGCATCCGCCGCTCGTCGGTTGCCATTAGATATCTCGTTCGACGAACGTGCCGCTCATCCCCAGGGTGAGGAGGGCGGCGAGGGCGATGTAGGCGATCCCGGTGATCCAGCGCTGCCTCGGCGTGACTCGGTAGTACGCCTCGCCCTCCGGGGCATGCCGATGCTGCCAGCGCCGCCATGACTCGAGCCCGCCGAGGACGAGGATCAGGATCAGGATCGGGTTCGGCGCCAGGATCGTGAGCCCGACCAGGAGGACCAGTCCGACGACCCAGAGCGCGGGGTGGATGGCCGCGACGATCCGGCCGCCGTCGAGCGGCGAGATCGGCGCCAGGTTGAAGAGATTGAGGAAGAAGCCGGTGAACGCGAGCGCGACGAGGAGCTCGGAGTCGAAGTACTCGCCGAGGCCCCAGACCGCGGCCGTGCCGAGCCCGCCGACGATCGGCCCGGCGATCGCCACCTTCGCCTCGTTCCAGGCGTTGTCAGGCAGCTGCTTCAGCGTGATCAGCGCACCCAGGAACGGGATGAACATGGGCGCCGACACCGGCAGCCCCTGGTGTTTCGCCTCGGCGACATGCCCGAGCTCGTGGACGAGCAGGAGCAGGACGAAGCCGATCGCGAACTGCCAGCCCCACAGGAGCGCGTAGGCGCCGATCGAGATCAGCATCGAGCCCGCGACCGTGAAGAGCTTGAACTTGAAGATCGCGACGAAGATGAACTTGAGCTTCCAGATCAAGAAGACGACCGCCGCGATCGGCGCCCAGAGCTTGCGCAGGATGTCGCGGAGCGTTGTCGGCCGCTTGATCGGCGAGTAGCTGTGCTCCGGCTCCTCGGCCTCGCGCGGCGCGTATGGGTCGTAACTCACGCGCTCAGAGTAGTTACGAACGCTCTCCTGGCTATGACCCCTGTTCGATCACTCCACGCCGGGTCCGCGAGCCTCCGCCGAGTCCGACTTTTTCGGGTAGCCCGGTCCACCCCTCCGGGCAGGGTCGCTACACCACGGTTCCGACAACCATTGGAGCGTGAAGATCAGTCGGCTCCTCATCGTCGCCTTCGTGGCCTTGATCCTCTCCGCTCCGGCGACGGCCGCGGTCTCGGAAGACGGGCGATACGGCGGCGGCGACCTCCTCGCGCTCGCCGAAGAGCAACTGGCGAGAGTCGTCACAGAGCTCCGCTGACCGATCGATCAGGGGCTCAGGTCACGAGCCCTGGCCGATCCATTCCTCGCCGCCCTCGTAGACCTCCTTCTTCCAGAGCGGCACCGTCCCCTTGAGCGTGTCGATCGCCTCTTTGCAGGCGGCGAGTGCGGCGGCCCGGTGTGGGGAGGAGACGGCGATCGCGACGCTCGGCTCGCCGATCTCGACCCGGCCGACGCGGTGGTGGATCGCGACCGCGAGCAGCTCGTGCCGCTCGGCGAGCTCAGTCGCAAGCTCGGCCATCGTCTCCTCAGCCATCCCCTCGTACGCCTCGTACTCGAGGTAGAGGACGCTCCGGCCGCGGGAGCGGTTGCGCACGGTGCCGAGAAAGGTCGCGACCGCGCCCGCCTCGTCGCGCTGCACCTCGCGCACGACCGCGTCGAGCGAGAGCGGCTCTTCGGTGAGGCGGAAGTCGCCGCCGGAGACGGGCGGGATCAGCGCCACCTCGTCGCCTTCTGCCAGCGCGGCGTCCCCGTCCGCGTAGCGCTTGTTGACCGCGTAGAGCAGCCCGGCGGGCTCGTCACCGAGCCCGAGCGCCGGCCAGACGTCGCCGAGCGTGGCCCCGTCGGCGAGGTCGATCGTGCGCGCGCCGGTGCCGGCGCGCTCGCGCAGGCCGGCGAAGAGGCGGATGCGCACCTGCATCGCGTGAGCGTAGCCGGGCGCCCGAGAGCGCCACTCGGGTTGCCACAGCGCACGTGTCATGTTACGTATCGCGCATGTCGGTCTCCGCCCCGACCCGGACGAACCTGAACGACCGCGTCTACGAGACGCTGAAGGGCCGGCTCGTGCGCCGGGAGCTCGGGCCGGGCGAGAAGGTGAGCCTGCACGAGCTGGCGGCGACGCTCGGCGTCTCGCGCAGCCCGGTCCATCATGCGCTGACCCGGCTCGTCGCCGAGGGCCTGCTGACGGTGAAGTCGCGGCGCGGCTACTACGTGACCGCGCTGACCGAGGCCGCGATCGCCGAGGGGTACGACGTGCGGCTGGCGCTGGAGCTACAGGCCGCGGAGACGGCCGTCGGACGTGTCGGTCGCGACGACCTGCGCCGCTTCCGCGCGCTGTACGAGGCGACCGCCGAGGCCGTCTCGCACGCCGAGTGGGACTCGGCCAACGCCGCCTTCCACGAGCACCAGGTCGACCTCGCCGGCAATGCGCTGCTCTCGCGCTTCTACCGCGAGCTCTCGGTCAACCTGATGATGCAGGTGATCCGCGGCGGCAAGCTCGAGGGCGGCTCGTACCTGCCGACCGAGCACGGCGCGATCGTCGCTGCGTACGAGGCCGCCGACCTCGACGCGGCCCGGGTGGCGATCAGGGCGCACATCGCCACCGGCCGGCGGATCGCGCTCGAGGCGATCGAGGGGTCCGGCGGCGTCCTCTAGCTGTCCGTAGCATCCGCTCCGTGGAGCGGGAGACCGAGTCGGGAATCGAGATCGAGCCGGTCTACGGCGACGGCGAGCGGCCCGGCGAGTTCCCCTTCACGCGCGGTCCGTACCCGGACATGTACCGCGGGCGGCCGTGGACGATCCGCCAGTACGCGGGCTTCGGCTCCGCGGAGGAGACGAACGCGCGCTTCCGCTACCTGCTCGATCGTGGCCAGACCGGCCTCTCCGTCGCGTTCGACCTGCCGACCCAGCTCGGCTACGACTCCGACGACCCGCACGCGCTCGGCGAGGTCGGGCGCACCGGTGTCGCGATCGACTCGCTCGAGGACATGCGCCTCCTCTTCGACCGGATCCCGCTCGGCGAGGTGTCGACCTCGATGACGATCAACGCGCCCGCGTCGCTCCTGCTCCTGCTCTACGAGCTGGTGGCCGAGGAGCAGGGCGTCCCCGGCACGGCGCTCCGCGGCACCGCCCAGAACGACATCCTCAAGGAGTACATCGCCCGCGGGAACTACATCTACCCGCCGCGGCCGTCGATGCGGCTGACGACCGACCTCTTCGCCTACGCGGCCGAGCGGATTCCCAGCTGGAACACGATCTCGATCAGCGGCTACCACATCCGCGAGGCCGGCTCGACGGCGGTGCAGGAGCTCGCGTTCACGCTCGCGAACGGGATCGCCTACGCCGAGGCGGCGGTCGCGGCCGGGCTCTCGCCGGACGACTTCGGCGCCCGGCTCTCCTTCTTCTTCAACGCGCACAACCACTTCTTCCAGGAGGTGGCGAAGTTCCGCGCCGCACGCCGTTTGTGGGCGACGATCATGCGCGACCGCTTCGGCGCCACGAACCCGAAGGCGCTCGCGCTCCGCTTCCACGCGCAGACCGGCGGCTCGACGCTGACGGCGCAGCAGCCGGAGAACAACATCGTCCGCGTCGCGATCCAGGCGCTCTCGGCCGTCGCGGGAGGCGCCCAGAGCCTGCACACGAACGGCTTCGACGAGGCGCTTGCGCTCCCGACGGAGCGCTCGGCGCGGATCGCGCTGCGGACGCAGCAGATCCTCGCGGCCGAGGCCGGCGCCACCGACACGGCCGATCCGCTCGGCGGCTCCCACTTCATCGAGGCGCTGACCGACGAGCTCGAGCAGCGGGCGCGCGAGCTGATCGAGCGGATCGACGAGCTCGGCGGGGCGGTCGCGGCGGTCGAGCAGGGCTTCGTCCAGCGCGAGATCGAGGACGCCGCCTTCCGCTGGAACGAGCAGGTCGAGTCGGGCGAGCGGGTGATCGTAGGCGTCAACGCCTTCACCGAGGCCGAGGAGGAGCACGTCGAGCTGCACCGTCTCGACCCCGCGATCGAGCGTCGCCAGCTCGAGCGAACCGCCCGTGTCCGCGCGGAGCGGAACGCGGAGGATGCCGAGCGCACGCTGGCCGCCGTGCGCAGCGCCGCACAGGGAACGGAGAACCTTCTCTTCCCGATGCACGACGCGCTCCGGGCGCGCGTCACGATCGGCGAGATCTCGAACGTGCTCCGCGAGGAGTGGGGCACGTTCGACGCCTCCCGGGCCTAGTCTCCGGTCCCGAACCGGATCTTCACCTTCCGGTACCCCACCGGCTCACGGCGCGCTTCGACACTGCAGCCGTCAACCAGGGGAGGAGATTGGGAATGCGAAAGAAGACTGTTCTCGTCGGCCTGCTTGCGGCGACAGTCGCGGCGACCGCCGCGCTCGCAGCCGGGACAGCGGTGACGGGGCCGAGCAGCTCGCAGGCGCCGTACGTGATCCCGTCGCGAGACGGCGTGGTCACGAAGTCGATCCTCACCGTCGGCGACTCGGTCGACGGCTACCGGCTCGTCGGGATTCCGGACGGGCTCGGGGCGTACGAGAGCCGCAAGGGCACGTTCACGCTGCTTGCGAATCATGAGCTGCCCCAGACGGCGGGGACGGTGCGGGACCACGGGGCGCTCGGGGCGTTCGTGTCTCGCTGGGTGGTCGACCAGGATGATCTCGCGGTCGCATCCGGCCGCGACGAGATCGTTCGCGTGGCGACGTGGAACGCCGGCACCAGTGCGTACAACGTGCCGGCGAAGGGCGTCGTCCTCGGCCGGCTCTGCTCGGCGGACCTTCCGACACGATCGGCCGTCTACGACAAGCGCTCGAAGACCGGCTACAACGGGCCCCTCTTCCTCAGCGGCGAGGAGGTCGGGAACGAGGGGCGCGCGTTCGCCCACGCCGAGGGCGGGATCAGCTGGGAGCTGCCGTCGCTCGGCAAGTTCTCCTGGGAGAACGCGGTCGCCAACCCGGGCACCGGCCGGAAGACGGTCGTGGTCGGCACGGACGACAGCACGCCCGGCCAGGTGTACGTCTACGTCGGCGAGAAGAAGGCGACCGGCAACCCGGCGGAGCGCGCCGGCCTCACGGGCGGCAAGCTCTTCGGGGTCAAGGTCGCGGGCGTCCCGCTCGAGCCGGTCAACACCGGTGTGCCGTCCGGCACCGCGTTCACGGCCGTCGACCTCGGCGACGTGAAGAACAAGACGGGAGCCCAGCTGCAGGCCGAGAGCGTCGCGGCCGCCGTCACCGAGTGGCAGCGTCCGGAGGACGCCTCCTGGGATCCGAAGCACCCGAACGATCTGTACTTCGCGATCACCTCGAGCTTCACGACGCAGAGCAAGCTCTACCGGCTCCGGTTTGTCGATCCGGCCAACCCGGCCGCCGGCGGCAAGGTCGATCAGCTGCTGGACGGGACCGAGAACGGCGGGACGGCCGAGCGCTTCCACATGCTCGACAACATCACGGTCGACACGCGCGGCCACGTGATGCTGCAGGAGGATCCGGGCAACCAGCCGTACCTCGCCCGCATCTGGCAGTACGACATCAAGCGTGACGCGCTCACCGAGGTCGCGACCTTCGACCCGGCGCTGTTTGCGCCCGGGGCGGCCGAACTTCCTCACGCAGGACGAGGAGTCGTCGGGAATCATCGACGCGAGCGACATTCTCGGGCACGGCTGGTACCTGCTCGACGCGCAGGTGCACAAGGCCAACTCCGATCCCGAGCTCGTCGAGCAGGGGCAGCTGCTGGCGCTGTTCGTGCCCGGGGGCGAGGTCTTCGGAGGCGGAGTGGGGGACGGCGGCTGAGCCGCCGCGCGAGCGAGGGCCCGGTGCGTCGCGCCGGGCCCTCGTCTCAGGCCGAGGCGCCGGAGTAGCGGCGCAGGCCGAAGCCCCACCACCAGCGTGTGAAGGCGAAGAGCGCGACCGCGAAGCCGAGCGCGAGCGCGACGGTCGACCCTTCCAGCCGTGACGTCACCGCCTCCGCCGGCACCGTGATCGCGAACGCGAGCGGGACGAGGAACGTGACCCCGAAGCGGAGCCAGCCCGGGTAGATCGAGACCGGGAAGCGGCCGGCGAGGTAGACGCCCTGGAAGAGCTCGATGATCTCCCAGACGTTGACGATCCAGAACGCCAGTGTCGCGATCACCAGCCAGAAGCAATAAATCGTGACCGCGCCGAGCGCGAGCAGGCCGACGAAGAGCAGCCCGTCGCCGAGCCCGACGCCTGCCTCGAGCCCGCGGATCCCGTATGCGAGCACGGCGGCGCCCCCGATCACGTCGACGGCGCGCCAGATTCTGACGTCGCGGATGCTGACGAGCACCTGCGAGTCCTCCGGCTTCGTCAGCGCGAAGTCGAGCTTGCCGTCGCGCACCTCCTCCATCAGCCGCTGCATGTTCGGCTGGATCGAGGTGCTGATCACCCCGCCCAGCAGGAGCTGGATCCCGAGCACGACGAGCAGCTCCGGCTCGGTCCAGCCGTTCAGCTCGGGCGTGTGCGAGTAGACGACCTGGAGCACGACGAGTGCGACGCCGATCGATACCGCCGACTGGAGCAGCTGGATGAAGAAGTTCGTCCGGTATTGGAGCTCGTTGAGCGAGCCGACCTTGAAGAAGAGCCAGGCGAGCCGCGCGAGCCGCATCTAGTTCCCCACCGCCGAGTAGCGCCTGATCGCGAACCGCCAGACGACGAGGAACAGTCCTGTGAGGGCGACGATCCAGAGGAGCTGCATCCCCAGTCCCTCGAGCAGCTCGCGGTTCGACATGTCGCCGACGAGCGTCTGGATCGGGAAGTAGAACGACCACTGGAACGGGAGGACGGCTGCGATGTCCTCGACCCAGTCCGGCATCAGCGGCAACGGCACGAGCCGGCCGGAGAGGAGCAGCTCGAGGCCCACGACCAGCTCGAAGAGCGCGCTCACGCGCGTCGTCCAGAACGTGACCATCCCGAGTGAGGTCAGGAACATCGTCCGGATCAGGTACGCGCCCCAGATGGCGACGCAGAACGCGGCGATCTCGGCAGCGCGGAGGTCGAAGGTGGGGTCGAAGGCGATCCAGAGCACGGCTGCGATCGGCAGCCAGAGGATGATCGTCACCACCTTCCAGCCGGCGAAGCCCGCGATGTCGTCGTGGATCGGATGGAGGGGTCGCAGCAGCGCGGCCGACAGCTCGCCCTCGCGGATCCGCCACTCCCAGCCGTACGGCGTGAAGACGATGTTCATGTTCCGGACGAGCGTCCAGACGATGTAGTAGGCGGCGAACTCACCGCTCGAGATCCCCTGCACCGAGCCGCCCTGCTGGTCGGCGATCGTCGTCCAGACGACGAGGTAGACGATCGGCTCCGCCAGCATCCCGATCAGCCACATGTAGGTGGCGACGCGGTACTGGAAGTTCGACTGGATCTGGGTGCGGGCGCGGGTGAGGTAGTAGTCGAGGTAGGAGCGGAAGCGCCCCTCCTCTACGGTGTTCACGTCGGTGCTCAATCCGGCCGCTCCTGCGCGAAGACGAGCTCGATCACATCCTCGATCGGCGGGTCCTCGACCGTGAGGTCGGCGATGTCGCGATCGGCGAGCAGCCGTGCGGTCACGCGGGCGGTGTCCGCCTTCGGCACGCGCAGCTTGACCCGGCCTTCGTCGCGTTCGAGCACGTCGCCGTAGCCCGAGAGATCGGCGGCGACGTCCTCCAGCTCGACGGTGAGCGTCTTGTACGCGTCGAACTGGTCGCCGAGCCGCGCGAGCGGGCCGTCGAAGAGGATCTTGCCGTGGTGGATGACGACGACGCGCTTGCAGAGCGCCTCGACGTCGGCCATGTAGTGGCTTGTCAGCAGCACGGTCGCGTCGTAGCGGCGGTTGTACTCGGCGATGAACGTGCGGATCCGCTTCTGCATCGTCACGTCGAGCCCGATCGTCGGCTCGTCGAGGAAGAGCACCTGCGGCCGGTGTAGCAGTGACCCGACGACCTCGACCTTCATCCGCTCGCCGAGCGAGAGGTTCCGGACCGGCTTGCGAACGAGCTCGCCGACGTCGAGCAGCTCGATCAGCTCGTCGCGGAGCGTCGTGAACTCGCTGCGCGGGATCCGATAGATCGCCCGGTTCAGCTCGTACGAATCGAGCGCTGGCAGGTCCCACTGGAGCTGGTTGCGGTTGCCCATCACGAGCGTGATCCGGCGCAGGAATTCGCGCTCCCGCTTCGAGGGGACATGCCCGAGCACCCGGGCCTCCCCGGACGTCGGATAGAGCAGGCCCGAGAGCATCTTCAGGGTCGTCGTCTTGCCGGCACCGTTCGGCCCGAGGAAGCCGACGACCTCTCCCTGGCCGACCTCGAAGACGATGTCGTCGACAGCGCGGACCTCGCGGTGCTTGCGGCGGACCAGGCTCTTCATGGACGCGCGGAGACCCGCCTCCCGCTCGGGGACGAAGAACGTCTTGTTCAGCTGGGCGACTCTGACGGCGGGTTCGGCCACCGGGAGAACCTAGATGATCGTCGGCAGTCGCAGCACTCGCGGATGACGACCCAGACACGGCACCGGGAACCACGCTCGGTCTTGGCAAGGCAACCAGCCTTGCCCGCGACCGAGCGCGGCCCCCGGCTTGGTCTGGATCGCCCCCGCGAGCACCGCGACGACCGACCGATCATCTAGATGATGCATCGGGTGCGCATCCTCCTCGTCTCCCAGATGTATCCCTCCGCGGAGGCGCCCGACTTCGGTGTCTTCGTCCAGGGCCTCGAGCGCGAGCTCGCGGCGCGCGGGCACGTGATCGAACGGGTGGTGCTCGACCGTCGCGGCGGCGGCAAGCTGCGTCACGCGAAGCTCGCGGCCCGGGCGGTACAGGCGGCGCGGCGCTTCCGCCCCGACGTCGTCTACGCGCACTTTCTCTTCCCGGCCGGCTTCTCGGCGCTGCTCGCGGCGCGCGCGTCGCGGTCACCGCTCGTGGTCACCGCGCACGGCCAGGACGTCGCCAATCTGACCGAGTATCCCTTCGTCCGGCCACCCGCCCGTCGCGTCGTGAAGCGCGCGGCCGCGGTGATCGCCGTCTCCGAATGGCTGCGAGGGCGGCTCGTCGCGTCGATCGCCGCGGCCGCAGGCAAGACCGAGGTCGTCAACTGCGGCGTCGACCTGGAGCGGTTCCGGCCGCTCGAGCGGACGCCCGGCCCGTCACCCGCGTTCGTGTGTGTCGGCTCGCTGATCGAGCGGAAGAACGTCGTCCGGCTCGCGAACGCCTTCGGCCGGCTCGGTGAGGGAACGCTGACGTTCGTCGGCGACGGCCCGCTGCGGCCGGCGCTGGAAGGACGTGCCGGCGTCAGCGTCACCGGCTACGTCGCGCACGACGCCGTCCCGGGCTACCTCGCAGCAGCGGACGTCCTCTGCCAGCCGAGCCTCGTCGAGCCGTTCGGCCAGGCCGCGCTCGAGGCGCTCGCATCCGGCCGCAACGTGGTCGCGACGCGGATCGGCGGGCCACCCGAGTTCGTCCCGCCGGGAGCGGGCCTGCTCGTCGACCCGCTCGACGAGGAAGCGCTCGTGGCGGCGCTACGCGACGCTGCCGCGCTTCCGGTTCCGAGCCCCGCTGCCCGCGAGGCGGCCGAGCAGCACGACCTCAGGCGGCAGGCGGCTCGGGTCGAGGCGATCCTCGACCGAGCCGTTCGAGATCGGCGAGCCTGATCTCGACGAGCGGCCGCACCGCCTCCTCGATCCCCGCTTCGCGCGCCACCTCGAGCGCCTGCTCGTAGCTCTGGCGTGCCTTCTCGGGCGCGACTCCCTGCTTCAGCCGATTGTCGCCCGTGATGAGCAATCGCTGGATCTTCGCGCGGGTCTCGTCGCCCGGAGGGCTCATGGCAGTAGCCTAACGAGGCATCATTCCGTTGGTGTCTTGATGCCGCCGCCAGTCCGAGTCCTGATCGCCGACGACCATCGCCTCTTCGCCGAGGCGCTCGAAGCCGTGCTCGCGACCGAGGAACGGATCGAGGTCGTCGGCCGCGCCGCCGACGGGGAGGAGGCCGTGGAGCTCGCGCGGCGGCTGCAGCCGGACGTGGTCGCGCTCGACATCAGCATGCCCGTGATGGACGGCTTCGAGGCGGCCGCGGAGCTCGAGCGGTTCGACGATCCGCCCGCCGTGCTGATGCTGACCGGCTCGAATGCACCCGCAGACATCGATCGGGCCCGACGCGTGGGCGCGAAGGGCTACATCACGAAGGATGCGATCGCGGCGAGCCTCGTCGAAGCCATCCTCGCCGCGGCTCGTTAGCTACCCTTCGCGCGTGCTTCCCGTTGTAGCCGTCTTCCAGGTGCTGGTCTCCGTCGCGCTCCTCGCGCTGATCCTGATGCACTCCGGCCGCGACGCCGGCCTCGGCGGCATGGGCTTCACGCCCGCATCCCAGGGCGGCACGCACATCGTCGAGCGGAACCTGACGCGCCTGACGGTCGTCGTCGCAACGGTGTTCTTCCTCAACAGCGTGCTCCTGTACCGGCTTCTCGCCTAGCTCCGGCCGCGGCTACACTGCACGTCCCCCGCGCTGGTGGCGGAATTGGTAGACGCGCAAGGTTGAGGGCCTTGTGGCCTTAGGGCCGTGGAGGTTCAAGTCCTCTCCAGCGCACTGTGTGGGATAGCGCAAGATGCAGGATCCGCAGGAGCGGATCCTGCATCGCGCGAAGATCCCTGAAGGGGCCGCTTCGCGGCCCGGCGACACCCGGACGTCAGCGGTAGAGAGCCGCGAGCTGCGCGGGGCTGATGTTGCCGCCGCTGGCGACGAGCGCGATCCGCTTTCCGCGCAGCCGGTCGGCCAGCTTCACCGCGGCTGCCAGCGGCGCTGCCCCGGCCGGCTCGACGAGATTGCGCGTGTGCTCGATCATCAGCCGGGTCGCGTGCCGGATCTCGTCCTCGCTGACGAGGACGAAGTCGTCGAGCTGCTCCCAGAGGATCTGCTGCGGCAGCTCGAACGGGACGCGGGTGGCGAGCCCCTCCGCAAACGTCGTCGTCTCGTCCTCCACGAACGAGCGGCTCTGCCAGGAGCGGAAGGCCGCGGGCGCGGCTTCCGACTGGACGCCGATCACCTCTATCTCCGGCCGAATCGCCTTCGCGACGATGCACGCGCCCGCAGCACCGCTGCCGCCGCCGATCGGGACGACGATGACGTCCACGTCGGGCCGCGCCTCCAAGATCTCGAGCGTCTCCGTTCCGACACCGGCGATCAGGAGCGGTTCGTTGCCGGAGTGGACGTAGCGGTAGTCGTGCTCCTCGGCGAGCGCCGCGCAGTGCTCGCGGGCGGCGTCGAAGTCCTTGCCGTGCTCGATCAGCTCCGCGCCCTGAGCGCGCATCGCCGCCAGCTTCACCGGATTGGCCGCCTCCGGCACGCACACCCGGGCCGTCACGCCGAACAGGCGCGCCGCATACGCGACCGACTGGCCGTGGTTGCCCGTCGAGGCGGCGATCAGCCCGCGCCGGCGCTCCTCCTCGCCGAGCTGCGAGACGAGGTTGACGCCGCCGCGAACCTTGAAGGCGCCCACGGGCTGGTGGTTCTCGTGCTTGACCCACACCTCGGCTCCGAGCAGCTCGTCGAGCCCCGCATAGGGATAGAGCGGTGTCGGCCGGAGGTGCGGGCCGATCCGCCGCTTCGCCTCGAGCACGTCCGCGAGCGTGATCGCCGGCCAGTCCATCGTTCGAGTCTCGCAGCTTCCTTGACGCCGTCCGGAAGGATCTCTAGGCTTCGGGGCGAACACACGTTCGACAACCATTTCGATCACATGAACTTCGGAGGCGCAATGTCTGCCGCACCCCAGCTGACCGCACGGCAACAGGAGATCTGGCAGTTCCTCGTCGACTACGTCGACCGGCACGGCTATCCCCCGACCGTGCGCGAGATCGGGGAGGCGGTCGGCCTCGCCTCGCCCTCGACCGTGCACGCGCACCTCGCGAACCTCGAGCGTGCCGGCTTGCTTCGGCGCGACCCGACGAAACCGCGGGCGCTCGACCTGATCGGCCACCGGCGTGAGTCGCGGGCGGAGGAGCCTGCGGCGCCGGAGCTGCAGAAGCTGCCGCTGCTCGGGCAGATCGCCGCCGGCGGGCCTCTGCTCGCCGAGGAGAACATCGAGGACGAGCTCGCCGTTCCGGAGCCGCTCGGCCGGCGCGCCGACTTCCTGCTCCGGGTCAAGGGCGAGTCGATGATCGACGCGGGCATCCTCGACGGCGACATCCTCGTCGTCCAGCGCGCCCAGGATGCGCGGAACGGCGAGATCGTGGTCGCGCTTGCGGGCGACGACGAATCGGCCGACGAGGCGACGGTGAAGACGTTCTATCGCGAGGACGGTCGCGTTCGGCTGCAGCCGGAGAACGAGCTGCTCGAGCCGATCTACGCCGACCACGTTCAGATCCTCGGCAAGGTCACGGGGGTCTTCCGGAGCCTCTGATGGCCGTCGCGTCCTTCAACCGCACCCTCGACCAGGAGTTGGCCGCGATCGCACGCGGCGCCAGCTACGAGTGCCTGGTCTGCGGCGAGTTCCTGCTCCGCCGGCCCGTCGCGCACGCCTGCCTCGAGTGCGGGACGCTCCTCTGCGACGGCCTCGAAGTGCCGCAGTCCGAACTCGAGGCGGTCGCGCGGATAGGCTGAGGATCGTGGACTGGAAGCTCGAGCTCGTCGCCGTCCCCGTCTCCGACGTGGATCGCGCGAAGGCCTTCTACACCGAGCGTGTCGGGTTCAACGCCGACCACGATCATCGCGTGAGCGATTCGGTCCGGTTCGTGCAGCTCACTCCGGCGGGCTCGGCGTGCTCGATCGCAATCGGCGACGGTCTCGTCAAGACGCCGCCGGGTTCCGCGCAGGGGCTGCAGCTCGTGGTGGACGACGTGGAGGCGGCTCGGGCAGAGCTGCTCGAACGCGGCGTCGAGGTCAGCGAGGTCCACGACTTCCCCTGGGGATCGTTCGTCTTCTTCAGCGATCCGGACGGCAACGGCTGGGCGGTTCAGCAGGTCCCGCCGCGTGGCTAGTTCGCCCGAACGCCGCTAGAATTCTCCCTTGCAGGCCGGGTGACCGCGTCGCCTCCGCAGCTCAGCTGAACTGCGAGGCGCCGAGGAAAGTCCGGACACCGCAGGGCAGGGCGCTGGGGAAATCCCAGGCGGCGAAAGCCGACGGAAAGTGGAACAGAAAGCAAACCGCCGCCGAGGCGTTCTCCGGAGGTCTCGGCGGTAAGGGTGAAACGGTGGGGTAAGAGCCCACCAGCGCCGTGGCGACACGGCGGCTGCCAAACCCCGTCCGGTGCAAGGTGAAGCAGATCCCGTTGACGCGGCCCGCCGAGGGATCGGGTACACCGCTCGAGCCGTGAGGCAACTCCCGGCCTAGAGGGATGGTCACCCTCGACAGAATCCGGCTTACAGGCCTGCTAAGGAAAAGCCCTGCAGTTGCAGGGCTTTTCTATTTCTCGTCGGGCTCGCGTGCATCACCCGTGCATCACGAAATCGAGGAACGCGTTGGCGCATCGCAGCGCGCTAACCTGGCCTCGCTCCCAAAGCGCTTGGTTGAGCGAAATGCCCAGCGCGTCCGTTTCCGATGTTCGTTTCCTCAAAAAGCGTTTGCTTACAGAGCGACGCGCTCGGCGATCTCGCGCATGATCAGCGCCGGCAACGCTGCGAGACGCGCGTACGAGGTCCGGGCCATGATCGTGGCCCGGACGAGCACCGGGCGGACGGTGGTGCACACGCGCCGCCATCGGACGTGCGCGCGCTGAGCACCGAGCGCTGAGCACTGTCACAGGCGGCGCCTCTATCTCGTCTTAGAGGGTAATGAGACGAGAGGAGCAGTCATGAAGGTCTTCGTAGCCGGCGCCACAGGCGTTCTCGGCAGAGAGCTCGTCCCGCAGCTCGTGGCGCGAGGCCACGAGGTGGTCGGGATGACCAGGAGCGCGTCGAAGCAGGATCTGGTGCGCCGCCTGGGAGCGCGCCCGGTCGTGGCCGACGCTCTCGACCCCGACGCGGTCGCCCAGGCGGTGGCGTCCGCCGAGCCCGAGGTGATCGTGCATCAGCTCACGGCGTTGTCCGGGGAGATGAGCGCCCGTGACACGCGGCACCCCGACCGCTCCTTCGCGGCGATCATGACCAACCGTCTGCGTACCGAGGCGACGGACCATCTCTTGGCCGCCGGCCGCGCCGTGGGGGCACGGCGCTTCGTGGCGCAGAGCTTTGGGGCATTCCGATTCGCCCGCACGGGCGGGCCGGTGCAGACCGAGGCCGATCCCCTCGATCCCGACCTGCCGGCGCCGCTGCGGGCGGTGGCGGCGGCGATCCTCCATCTGGAGCAGGCGGTGACGACGATCGAGTGGGGCGAGGGTCTCGTGTTGCGCTACGGCGGCCTCTACGGTCCCGGGACCGGGATCAGCCTGGCTCCGGATGCGGTGATGGCGGCGCCGATCCGCAAGCGTCGGTTCCCGATCGTCGGCGGCGGAGGTGGCGTCTGGTCGCACGTCCACATCGAAGACGCCGCGGCGGCGACCGCCATCGCGGTCGAGCGCGGCCAGCCGGGTATCTACAACGTCGTCGACGACGAGCCCGCGCCGGTGCGGGAGTGGCTGCCGGTGCTGGCGAGCGCGCTGGATGCCAAGCCACCACGGCGTGTCCCGCGCTGGCTGGGGCGGCTGGCGGCCGGTGAGGCGGCGACCGTCATGATGACCGAGGTGCGGGGAGCCTCGAACGAGAAGGCGAAGCGCGAGCTCGGCTGGCAGCCGCGCTTTCCGAGCTGGCGGCAGGGCTTCGCGCAGGGACTCGGCTGAGCGATGACCGAGGAGGAGTTCGACGAGCTCCGCCCGTCGGCGTTCGCCATCGCCTACCGGATGCTCGGCAGCGTGAGCGAGGCGGAGGACGTGGTGCAGGAGGGGTTCCTCCGCCTCCACCGGGCGCGCGAGGGCGGCGAGCGGATCGAGTCGCCGCGCGCCTACCTGTCGACGGTGGTCTCGCGGCTCTCGCTCGACCACCTCCGCTCGGCGCAGGTCCGGCGCGAGACCTACGTGGGCGAGTGGCTGCCTGAGCCGCTCGTGGCGAGCGCCGACGACGATCCCGCCCGCAAGGCCGAGATGGCGGACTCGCTGTCGCTCGCCTTCCTCGTCCTGCTCGAGAGCCTCTCGCCCGAGCAGCGCGCCGCGTACCTGCTGCGCGACGTGTTCGACGAGCCCTACGACCGGATCGCGGAGATCGTCGGCACGAGCGAGCAGAACGCCCGCCAGCTCGCCACACGGGCCCGCCGCCACGTGGAGGAGCGGCGCCCCCGGTTCGAGGCCTCGCGCGAGCAGCGGGAGGAGCTCGCGACCCGCTTCTTCGCGGCCGCCGAGGAGGGCGATCTCGAAGGGCTGGAGGAGCTGCTGGCCCACGACGTGGTGCTCCGCGGCGACGGCGGCGGCAAGGCACCCGCCCTCGCACGAGCGGTCCACGGCCGCGCCAGGGTGGCGCGCACGCTGATCGCGAGGCTGCGCGCCCGCACCCGCTTCGGCGGCTTCACCTCGCGCCGCGAGGAGGTCAACGGGCGACCGGGCGCGCTGTTCTTCGACCGCGAGGGCAGGCTGATCAGCGTGATGATCCTCGACATCGCGGACGGCCAGATCCAGGGCGTGAACTCGATCGTCAACCCGGACAAGCTGCAGCACCTGGGGCCGTTGGCCGACCTGGGCGCGCTGCTGCGCAAGCGGAGCTAGATTCTTCAGCTCCCGGGCTCGAGCTGAACCCAAACTGCCGCTGTGCGCTGCGGGCCTGGAAGCCGCGGGCGTTCCTGGCAACGACAACAGGGGCCGTGCATCACCGGTGCATCACCAGCGCACCGTCTGGCGCCTCTCCGCGGAGTCGTGGCGTCCCGTGAAACCGCATGATTAAGCGGATTTCGGCAAGCGAAGGCCAGTAGGGCGAAGAATCCGGCTTACAGGCCTGCTAAGGAAAAGCCCTGCAGTTGCAGGGCTTTTCTATTCCCGGGCGGAGCGCGCCGCCCCGCTTCCACCATTTGCTCCTTCGCCTAGACCGGCCGTGCTCCCGCGGTACGTCGAACCGCGAAGGTGGCTCCTGCGATCGTCAGGAGCAACCCGCCGATGAGCAGAGCGTCATCACCCGTCGGCGCCTGGAGCGTCAAACCGCCTGAGGGCTCGGTTGCCGAGCCGCCGAGGCCGTGCTCCTGGTTCAGTGCTTCGGAGCGGGCCGCGAGTGCGGCGGTGGCGGCGGCGTCGTCTGCGGTGCCGAGGCCGTGCTCCTGGTTCAGTGCTTCGGAGCGGGCCCCGAGTGCGGCGGTGGCGGCGGCGTCGTCTGCGGTGCCGAGGCCGTGCTCCTGGTTCAGTGCTTCGGAGCGGGCTCCGAGTGCGGCGGTGGCGGCGGCGTCGTCTGCGGTGCCGAGCCCGTGCTCCTGGTTCAGTGCTTCGGAGCGGGCTCCGAGTGCGGCGGTGGCGGCGGCGTCGTCTGCGGTGCCGAGGCCGTGCTCCTGGTTCAGTGCTTCGGAGCGGGCTCCGAGCGCGGCGGTGGCGGCGGCGTCGTCTGCGGTGCCGAGGCCGTGCTCTTGGTTCAGTGCTTCGGAGCGGGCTCCGAGTGCGGCGGTGGCGGCGGCGTCGTCTGCGGTGCCGAGGCCGTGCTCCTGGTTCAGTGCTTCGGAGCGGGCTCCGAGTGCGGCGGTGGCGGCGGCGTCGTCTGCGGTGCCGAGGCCGTGCTCTTGGTTCAGTGCTTCGGAGCGGGCCCCGAGCGCGGCGGTGGCGGCGGCGTCGTCTGCGGTGCCGAGGCCGTGCTCCTGGTTCAGTGCTTCGGAGCGGGCTCCGAGCGCGGCGGTGGCGGCGGCGTCGTCTGCGGTGCCGAGCCCGTGCTCCTGGTTCAGTGCTTCGGAGCGGGCTCCGAGCGCGGCGGTGGCGGCGGCGTCGTCTGCGGTGCCGAGCCCGTACTCCTGGTTCAGCGCTTCGGGCGGACCCAGGTATCCTGGCCGCGCTTCGGAGCGGGCCCCGAGCGCGGCCGATGCGTCAGCGGTCGATGTCGCCGTGGTCGGCGTCGCCGCGGTACCGCCGTCGCCGCCTGCGACCGTCGCGTTCGCGATCGACGCACCGCTGCCGAGCGCACCCGCCACAGCGACGGCGAATACAGCGGCGCCCGCGCGCAGTCCGTGGGCCTCGACCTCGCCGAATGCGCTCGCGAGCTCATCTCGGTCGAACACCAACACCACGTCGTCGCCGGAGGCAGTTTCGAGCAACCGCTCTAGGTCGTCGCGGCTCCAGGTCATGCTGATCGTTGCGTGTTCACCGCCTTCTGCGGCGACGAAGTCGAGCACGAGCTCCGGGGCGCCGTCCGGCTCGTGCAGAACGTCCGTGATTTGGCGGCGCGACACGCTCGCGCCGACCGCGCGTTGCGCCAGGATGTCGCTCGTCAGATGCGCCGTACCGATTGCATCCACTGCGCATTCTCCTTTCGGCCAGTTGTTTGTTGCAGCGATCACATGACGGACATGGTCGCAACTCTCTTCCCTTCGCACAAGGCGCGCGACGATCGCACGCGGAGTCAGCTACGAGTGTCTGGTCTGCGGCGAGTTCCTGCTCCGCCGGCCCGTCGCGCACGCCTGCCTCGAGTGCGGGACGCTCCTCTGCGACGGCCTCGAAGTGCCGCAGTCCGAACTCGAGGCGGTCGCGCGGATAGGCTGAGGATCGTGGACTGGAAGCTCGAGCTCGTCGCCGTCCCCGTCTCCGACGTGGATCGCTCGAAGGCTTAGCCCCGGCGGGGCTCCTCCAGTTCGTGGCGCCGGGCGAGGAATCCGGTCGCGGGCGACGGACGTATCACCGGGCGACCGCATCCGTCTCCGGGGAGGATCCATGTCCGTTCGACGCATCATCCTGGCCGTGAGCGTCATCGTGCTCGCCCTCGTGTTCACCGCGGGCGCCGCCGGGAAGAAGCCGCCGCCGCCGCCGCCACCACCGCCGCCGCCGCCGTCGGAAAGCCCGTCCGCGCCGACCAATCTCCGTCTGACCGTAAACGGGCCGTACAGCATCACGCTGACCTGGGACGCGGCCAAGAGCGGCTCGACCAACTGGTGGTACTGCATCCAGCGCGACGGCCTCGGCTGCATCAGGGTCGACCCGCCGACGACGACGTTCACGTTCTCGCGGCTCTGGCCGGGCACGACGTTCAACTATTCCGTGATCGCGATCGAGTCGAGCGGGAAACGCTCCGCCCCCAGCAACACCGTGACGTATTCGACGCCATCGGATACGACGGCCTCCAAGCGCACCGGAGCTGTCGTTGACCGGCATCTGGCCGGTGCGGGTCGCCGTCGCCTGGACGAGGTCGGTCGACGACGTCGGCAGCCAGGTCTGGTACACGCTCCTCGTCAACGGCGTCGACTACGGCGCGGACCAGATCGGCTACCAGTCGGCACTCGTCCTCGACCGCACACCGTCCACGACCTACAACCTCCAGGTCACGGTGCGCGACTACTTCGGGAATACGAACCGGAGCAACGTCGTGACCGTGACGACACCGGCGGCCACCGAGACGACGCCGCCGACGACGCCGACGAACCTGCGCCTGTCGCCGTAACACCTCGTCGCCGGAGATCTGGCTCGAATGGGATCAGTCGACGGACGACACCGATCCGCAGTCCCAGATCATGTACGACGTCTACGTGAACGGCGTGCCGGAGCACCTCGCGATCGGGTACGGCGACGAGCTCGTGTACTGCCGCGCCACCGGCGAAAACAGGATGACGCTCCAGGCGATCGACACGTCCGGCAACGCGTCGGGGCACAGCAACGAGATCGTCTTCGTCTGCTAACCGCGCTTCTCCGCCTCGGCTGAGTAGCCCCTGAAACGCGAAGGAGCCCATCCGGGCTCCTTCGCGAATCCAGGGTGCCGGACGAACTACCCGTGCACCAGGGGATCGAGATAGACATCGTCCATCAGCCACGAGCCCGTGCGATCGGCCGGCACGAAGCGGAACTGCACGTACTGCGTGAGCAGCGGCAGCGTTCCGCTGAGCATCCCGACCGCCGGCGACGGCTGCCAGGCGGAGCCCGCCGAGACGTAGCCGACATCGGAGAGCCCGAGCGTCTTCGTGACGAGCGAGAGCAACCCGCTGACACCGCCGCCGTAGATGATCTGCACCTTCAGCTTCGACGACGAGGAGCCCGCGTTGGCCGCGAAGAAGCGCATCTTGCTCGAGAAGAGGCTGATGCACATCGGCGGCGAGGTCGCGCTGCTCCCGGCCGGCAGCGAGAGCGAATAGCGCTCGCCCTTGCCGTGCGTGAAGAACGTCGAGTTGCCGGCGACGACCTTCGCGCCTCCGGCCAGCGACCAACCGGTCGACCCGCTCTCGAACCCGCCGTTGGGGGCGTACGCGTAGGCGGCGTAGTCCTTCCAGGGCGCAAACCCTGGGTCGCGAGGTTGGGCACGCAACTCCGAGCGGGGCGTTGCCGACACTGTGGTCGCGGTCGCACTGAGCGCCGCGAGAGCTGCCGTAAGGACGAGAAACCCGAGCGCCTTGGCGCGAGAGGGGCGGGGCCGCATTTTCACAATCGTCTCCTTGAGAGTTGCCGCAGAGGCTCCAGACGAACCTCAGTAGCTCACTTTCGCGAAACGGGTGAGGGTCGCCTCCCCTTTTAGGGTGATGGAGTTCCATATCCCTCGTTCAAGGAATGCGCGCGCACTGCCGATAGCCCGGTCGTGTCCACGTCTACGCTGGAGACGCCTACCGATCCTGCCCCCCAGGGCTCGGCGAACGTCGACGAGGAGGGACTGGTAGAGCACACGCGCGCGCGCGTCGCGCGCGCGCTCGGCGATCGCGAGCTCCTCCCCACAGTCGCCAGCGCCGCTGCGTTCGTCGCGACAACGGCGGCGCTGCTCCTCTGGCTGCCCTCTGCACGGCCGGACGCCGGCCTGGGCATCATCATTGCGCTCGTCGCCTGCTACGCGCTCGCGGCGCGAGTCCAGTTCGAAGTCGCCTTCGCCTACGCCGTCTCGACGCAGCTCGTCTTCGTTCCAATGCTCTTCCTGGCCCCGCTCGAGCTTGTGCCGCTGCTCGTTGCGCTCGGGATCTTCCTCAGCAAGCTCCCCGAGCACATCAGCGGCGAGTGGCACCTCGGCCGCGCGGGGCTCCATCTCGTCAGCTCGTGGTACGCAGTCGGCCCGGTTCTCGTCCTCGCCGCCTTCGGCTCGCCGTCACCGACGCTGAGCAACCTGCCGGTGGTCGCGGTCGCCGTGGCCGCCCAGTTCACGTTCGAGTTCGCGAGCACGGCCGCCCGGGGCTTCGCAGCCCTGGGTATCGGCCCGAGAGAGCTTGCGCGCGCGGTTGGCCCGGCGTGGCTTGTCGACCTCGCGTTGACCCCGCTCGGCCTCGCTCTCGCCTATGTGTCGTTGACCCAGTCGTACGCCTTCCTGCTCGGCCTGCCGCTGATGGGCCTCCTCGCGTACTTCGCGCGGGAGCGGAAATCACGCATCAACCACGCGCTCGAGCTGTCGCACGCGTATCGAGGCACCGCGCTTCTGCTCGGAGACGTGGTCGAGGCCGACGACGCGTATACGGGCCTCCACAGCCAGGATGTCGTCACACTCGTCCTCAACGTGGCCGACGAGCTCGGCCTCGACTCCAAGGCGCGGCGCGAAGCGGAGTTCACCGCGCTCCTGCACGACATCGGCAAGGTGAAGATCCCGAAGGAGATCATCAACAAGCCGGGCGCGCTGACCTCCGGAAGAGCGGGCGATCATCAACACCCATACGATCGAGGGCGAGCAGATGCTGGAGAAGATCGGAGGTCTGCTCGGGGACGTCGGCCATCTCGTCCGCTCGTGCCACGAGCGTTGGGACGGCGGCGGGTATCCGGACGGCCTCGTCGGCGAGGAGACACCACTCATCGCCCGCATCGTCTGCGCCTGCGATGCCTACAGCGCGATGACGACGAACCGCTCTTACCGGAAGGCCGTTGGCACCCTCCGAAGAGCTCGACGAGCGCGCGGCTGTGCAAGTACGCCATTGTCGAGCCGGGGGTCGTCGAAGCGCTCGCCGACATTGCCGACCGGGCGCAACCCCAGTCACAGCCGCTGGTCTCCGCCGCCTAGACCCGAACAGGCCTGCGACGGAGAAGCCTCGGCACCGGCCTTCTCCATTGCGCTCAGTCGCGGTCCAGCGGCAGGGTCGCCGTGATCACGGTGCCGCGGCCGGGTGGGCTGACGACGACGAGGGTGCCGCCCTCTGCCTCGGCGCGGTCGCGGAGGCCGAGGAGCCCGGTCCCCTTCGACGTGTCCGCGCCGCCGCTGCCGTCGTCGCTGATCTCGAGCCGGAGCGCACCGTCCCGAAGCTCCACCACGGCGCTCGCCCGAGAGGCGCGCGCGTGCTTGACCACGTTGGTCAGCCCTTCCGAGACGATGAAATACGCGGTCGCCTCCAGGTGCTGGTCGAGCCGCTCATCGGTGACGGTGATCTCGACGGGAAGGGGCAACCGATCCTCGAGCGTCGCCAGCGCCCCGCGCAACCCGTGCTCGGTGAGCGCCCCCGGATGCAGCCCGCGGGCCAGCTCGCGCAGCTCCTCGAGCCCGGCGTCGAGCTCACCGGCGGCGTCCTGCAGCAGCTTGGCCGCTCTGGCCGTGTCCTTGTCGAGCTGGGCCTGGGCGACGCGCAACAGCAGCGTCGCTGCGACGAGCCGCTGCTGGGCACCGTCGTGGAGGTTGCGCTCCAGTCGGCGACGCTGCTCGTCGCCGGCTCGAACGATGCGGGCGCGTGACGTCTGGAGATCCTCACGGGCTTGGGCGCTCGCGACCGCGAGCGAGACGAGATCGCAGAACGCGGCGAGGCGGAACTCGGTGTTCGCGGGCAGCGGATCGGCGCTCCCGATCGTGACCGACCCCCAGAGCGTGCCGGCGACGATGATCGGCGCGGAGACCGTCGAGCGGTAGCCGAGCCGCAACATCAGCTCTGCGAACTCTCCCTCCGTACTGCCCCAGTCCTCGACCCTCGCCGGCGCAGCGGTCTCGCGGGCGCGTCCCATCGAGGTCGACTCGTCCACGTGCAGGCGCGCGCCGAGCGGGAACGTGTCGATCCCGTCGCGGTTGTGACGCCCGACCACGGTCGCCGTATCGTCGCCCTCGTACCGCCAGACCGAGGACGCGGTCACTCCGAGCACGCGCGCGCACTCCTCGGAGACCGCCATGAACACGCGCTCCGGGCTCGCCTCCGATGCCACCAGCGTCGCCACGCGGCGCAGCGCTCTCTGCTCTTGCGCGAGCTGGCCGACCTCCACCAGCTTCGCCGTGGCGTCGCCCGCGAGCGCCGGCTCGTCCGGCGTCTCGCCGCGGTCGGTGACGTCGAGACCAGCCGTGACGAGATACGCGGGCGCGTCCGCACTCGAGGGAACGAGCTTGTTCGACCAGGCGATCAGGCGGCGGCCGCCGTCCTTCGTCTGCCAGTGACCGACCTGCGGGCTCGAATGGCCCGACTTCCAGATGAACGCGAGCACCTCGCGGAACGCCTCCGACTCCTCCGGCGGGATCAGGACATCGCTGAGCTTGCGCCCCACCACCTCTTCCCGGGAGAACCCCGTCGCCCGTTCGCATGCGTCGTTGAAAAGCAGCACCACTCCGGACTCGTCCAGGACGCAGACCAGCGACTGCGTCGTCTCCGCAAGTGCCTGAGCGAACTCGTCGCCGAGCTCGAACTGATTGGTCTGCCGCTGTCTGCCCATCGCCCGAAGGTGAGCCTATCGGCAGGATTTTGCAACTTCCTGACATTGCCGTTGTAGCGTTCGCCTCGTGCGCGCGCTGCTGATCGCTCTCTCGCTCGTCCTCGCCGCGCCCGCGCTCGCCGCCGACGACCCGTCGGCGTACGGGATGGCGCAGCGCGGCAGCTTCAAAGTCGTCAGCAACGTCCTGCTCAGCCCGACCGGCGGCGAGATGAAGGGCGTCTGGCTGGACGGCAAGCTGGGCTGTCTCGACACGCGCACGTTGCGGGTCTCGATCCAGATCGATCTCGTCTCGCCTGCCGGGAGGACGACGCGGATCAAGCGGTCACGCCGGGGCGCCGTCGACAACTGCGCCGAGGGCGGACCCAACTTCGGCTTCGACCTGGCGCCGAAGGCCTACAAGATGGGCTGCGCGAACGGCCGCTGGAAGCCGGGCCGCTACGCGCTGACGACCCGCACGCTCGACGTTCGCTCGGGCATCCTCGCCCAGGCGAGCCTGTACCACCAAGTTACGCGCCGCTGCTAGGCGCGGAGCACGACTTCGAGCGCGGTCCCGCGCCCGGGTCGTGAGCGCAGGTTGAAGCCGCCGTCGATCGTCTTGGCGCGCAGGCGCATGTTCTTCAGCCCCTGCCCGGCGGCCGCCTCCGCGCCGTCGAAGCCGACCCCGTCGTCGCTGACGCTGACGGTCCGCCGCCCCAACCGCTGGCCGATCCACACCTCGGCACGCGTTGCGCCTGCGTGCTTGCGGACGTTCGCAAGCCCTTCCTGGACGATCCGGAACACCTCGATCTGCTCGTCGGGCGCGAGCAGGATCTGCGGATCGATCTCGACGTCGACCGCGAGCACGCCGTCGGCGGTGAGGAACTCGACGTAGCGCCGCAGCGCCGCGTCGAACGGTGCGGTGCCGCTGGCGGACGAGAGTGCGAGCACGGCGAAGCGCGCCTCTTGCTGCGCGGCGGCCGCCGCCTCCTTCAGCTTGGGCAGAGTCTGATCCAACGGAGCTCCCGATTCGAGCATGCTCGCGTGCGTCGAGACGGCGAAGAGGTACTGCGCCAACCCGTCGTGGATCTCGCGCGCCACGCGGGCACGCTCCTCCGCGACCGCTCGCCCGAACTCGGCGAAGCTGATCGCCCGCCAGACGCCGACGAGCAGCAGCCCGTACGCGAGCAGGCGGAGAAAGTCCCCCTGGGAGATGAAGTCGCTCGAGACGCCGGGGGTCAGGACGTAGTGGAGCTCGGCGAAGAGTGTCAGCGTCGCTCCGAGCGCGAGCCAGCTGTCGAGATCCTCGCCGCGCGCTCGGTAGCGGATCGCGAAGCCGAGCACGGCGAAGAGCGCGAGCAGCGCCAGGAAGGAGGTGGCGACGGTCAGCTCGACGGCGCGCGCGCCGTTGCCCGATGCGTCGAGCAGGCTCAGGCGTGCGCCGAATCCGCGCAACGGCAGCCACACGGCGATGAGGGAGCCGATCAGGACGACGATCCCGACGAGCAGCACGCGCGTCCGGGCGATGATCCGCGGAGCGGGGACGAGTGGGGCGAGGGCGATCAGCGTCGCCGCGAGCACGCGTGCCGCGATCGCGGCCCACGCTTCCGGTGCGTCCTGGTTCGAGCCTCCGAGCACCGGCACGACCGAGAACGCGAGCGTGCCGGCGCCGGCGACGAAGAAGCCGGCGGCGAGGAGCAGGTCGAGCACCCGGCCCTCGACCGAGAAACGGACGCCGGCGAGGATCGCGACGATCGTGGCCGCGAGCACGACGGCGGTGTCGAGCACGAGTCGGCCTTCGGGCAGCTCGTAGGTGTTCCGGAGCGCCGGATTCGTCAGGAAGAGCGCCGTCGCCGATCCGAGCAGGGCGACGAGCAGCAGCTCGCCGACGAGCCAGCTCTCGAACGTGTCTTTCGCGTTTCGCTGCACGTCCCCCTAATCGGCAGCGAGCGACTTGCCGATGAGTGGGACATGGCGGAGCGAATCCTCGTCGTCGACGACCATCCCCTCACGCGCGATGCGCTTGCGTCGCTGCTGGCGCAGGGCGGCTTCGACGTGGTCGGCGAGGCGGCGGACGGCATCGAAGCGCTCAGGCTCGCAACCGAGCTCCAGCCCGACCTCGTCCTGCTCGATCTCTCCATGCCCGGCCTCGACGGGTTGGCGGCGCTGCCGCGGCTCCGCGCCGCTGCGCCCGGCTGTGAGGTCGTCGTGCTCACCGCCTCCGGTACCGAGGAGAACCTGCTCGGGGCGATCCGCGCAGGCGCCGCCGGCTACCTGCTGAAGAGCGAGCCGCCGGAGCGGATCGTCGCATTCCTGCGCGGCGTCGCGAACGGCGAAGCCGCTC
Organism: uncultured Gaiellaceae bacterium; assembly: GCA_963771185.1. Classification (GTDB taxonomy): domain Bacteria; phylum Actinomycetota; class Thermoleophilia; order Gaiellales; family Gaiellaceae; genus Gaiellasilicea. The sequence goes on along the minus strand of CAVYSL010000015.1, from coordinate 128,624 downwards.
TCTCGGGGGAGGTCGCGAGGCGTCTGCTCGACCAGCTGCGCAGCGGCGGCCGGATCGGCGGCGGCGTCCCCGACGGCATCGCGGGCACCCTCTCTGCGCGTGAGGTCGAGGTGCTGCTCCTGCTCGACGAGCATCTCTCGACCGACGACATCGCCAAGCGCCTCTTCATCTCCGAGCACACCGTCCGCTCACACGTCAAGAGCATGCTCCGCAAGCTCGGCGTCTCCTCGCGCCGGGACGCGCTCGAGCAGCTCTCGCTCGCCCGCCGCTGACTCCTGGAAGCTCCCCCGCGGTTGGGGATGCGATTCCCGAACGGCGGGTGATGAACGATCGACCGTCGTCGTCGATGCTTGGTGGAAGCGTTTCCTTCCAGAACGCTGCGGCGGCAAAAGGCAGAACGGTCGGCGAGAGCCGGCCGTTCGCGTTTCTCAGGAGTCGGTGAAGCCGCGGTGGGCGGCGGCGACGAGCCCGGGCAGCGTCTCGAGGTTGTAGCCGCCCTCGAGCACGGCGGCGACGCGAGGGCCGAGTGCAGCGCAGCGTCCGGCGATCTCCCGGAACCCTGCCGCCGTCATCTCCATCTGAGCCAGCGGGTCGTCTGCGTGCGCGTCGAAGCCGGCGGAGACGAGCACGAGGTCCGGGCCGAAGGCGCGCACGGCCGGCTCGACCGCGTTCTCGAACGCCGCGCGGTAGTCGTCGTCTCCCGAGCCCGCAGGCAGCGGCAGGTTCAGCGTCGACTCGTCGCTCGTGTCAGGCCCGCCCGAGCCCGGCCAGAACGGCCACTGGTGGAGCGAGACGAAGAAGACGGTGTCGTCGCCCCGGAAGAGTGCCTCGGTGCCGTTGCCGTGATGGACGTCGAAGTCGACGATCGCGATCCGCTTCAGGCCGAGCTCCTCCTGCGCGTACCGTGCCGCGACGGCGACGTTGTTCAGGAGGCAGAAGCCCATCGCGCGGCCGGCGAGAGCGTGATGCCCGGGCGGCCGGACGAGCGCGAATCCACCTCGGTCGACGGCTTCGAGCGCGATCCCGGCCGCGAGCGTCGCCGCCCGCCAGGACGTCTTCGAGGCGACGGTGTCCGCGTCGAGCTGGACGGGCCGGTCGACGGCCTGCAGCAGCTCCAGGTAGGCGGGTTCGTGCACGCGGACGAGCTGCTCCTGCGTCGCCTCCCGCTCGATCGTCTCTCCGTGCAGCACCAGCAGCCGGTCCTGCCGCTCGGGATGGTCGCCCGTCGGGTGCAGCTGCGCGAGCACCGGATTGGTCAGGAGGTCGACAACGCCTCCAGCCGGCCCCTGAGGCGTCCAAGACCCCACTCGCCGGCGAGCGCGGCCGCACGCTCCCACGTCGGCTGCTGGTCGTCGAGCGGCGGGAGCGGCGCGTCGCGATCCATCGTCGCGATGTGCCGGTAGAGCCGCAACGCGTCCGCTTCGGCAGCGAAGCGGCCCTCCTCGAGCGCGGCGTCGAGGCTGCCGTACTGGGCGAGCACCGAAGCCGCCGTCTTCGCGCCGACTCCCCGCGCTCCCGGGATCCGGTCGGACGGATCGCCGCGCAGTGCGATGAAGTCGGGCACCTGGGCGGCTTCGACGCCGTAGCGCTCGCGCACCTCCGCCGGCCCGATCCGCGCCAGCGGTCCGCCGCCCTTCTGCGGCTGCAGCACGATCGTCCGCTCGCTGACGAGCTGGAACGTGTCACGGTCGCCGCTCGCGACGATCGCCGAGCCTCCGCGAGCCTCCTCGAACCCCACCGCGGCGGCGAGGAAGTCGTCCGCCTCGTACCCGTCCGCCTTCGCGGGCGCGAAGCCCATCGCCGCGACGAGCTGCGGCGCCAGGTCGAGCTGGTCGAGCAGCTCGCGGTCGAACTCGCGTCCGGACTGGTACGCAGGCAGGGCCGTGTGCCGGTACGTCGGCACGGTGAGCGTGTCCCAGGCGACGAGGACCGCACGCGGCGACTCCTCCTCCCAGAGTCGGACAAGCAGGCCGCCGACACCGTCGAGCAGGTTCCCACCGCCGCCGTCGGCACGCCGGATCGACTTCGGCAGCGCGTGGTAGTAGCGGTGCGCGAACGAGTCTCCGTCGACGATCAGGAGCGGCTTGTGTCTATCAGACACAAGCTCTCGCAGTCGCGAACGCGCTTGCCGAAGCCGTTCCGCGCGCGGAACGGCTTGTGTCTATCAGACACAAGCTCGTCACGCCGAGCGTTCGAGCTCGCCGATCGCGGTCATCAGCCGCTCCGTCGCGATCTGCGGCGCGTCCTCGCGGCCGGCGAGATCGTCCAGCGGGATCGGCGGCCCGTAGGCGACGCGCAGCCTCGGTAGCCGACCGAGCTTGTCCGTGCCGACGATTCCGGCCGGGACGAGCGGGACTCCGGCCTCGAGCGCGATCCGGGCCGCGCCCGTATGCGCCCGCGCCTCGTACTTCTTCCGCATTCCTTTCTTGCGGCGTGTGCCTTCCGGGAACATGACGACGATGTGCCCTTCGCGGCAGAGTTGCGCCGCAGTCTCGAGTGCCTCCGTGTCCCGTTCGCCGCGGCGGACCGGGAAGGCGCCGGCCGCGGTCGCGAACTGCTTGAACGGCGTCCAGAAGAGCTCCGACTTACCCATGAAGCGGAGGTAGCGGCGCGGAAAGAGGGGCAGCCCGAGCGGCCAGGGGTCGAGGTTCGAGTTGTGATTCGCGGCGAGCACGTAGCCGCCGTCGGGCAGGTGCTCGCGGCCGCGGGCGCGAAGCCGAAAGATGCCGTAGAGCAACGGCCAGCTCAGCGCGGCGATCGCGATGTACATCGGACTGGGCCGGGGCGGCACAACGAGGAGTATCCCAACAGGCAGCTAACGTGTCCCGCGCCATGTCGAAGAAGCTTGTGATCGTCGAGAGCCCCGCGAAGGCGAAGACCATCGCGGGCTATCTCGGCCCGGACTACGACGTCGAGTCGAGCATCGGTCACATCCGCGACCTGCCGAATCGCGCCAGCGACGTGCCCAAGGAGCAGCGCGCCAAGTACGGGACGATGGGTGTCGCGATCGACGAGGACTTCGAGCCGCTCTACATCGTCGACGCCGACAAGAAGGCGAAGGTGAGCGAGCTGAAGAAGAAGCTCAAGGGCGCCGACGAGCTCCTGCTCGCGACGGACGAGGACCGCGAGGGCGAGGCGATCGCCTGGCACCTGCTCCAGGAGCTGAAGCCGAAGGTGCCGGTCCGACGGATGGTCTTCCACGAGATCACGCGCGACGCGATCCAGCGTGCGCTCGGCGAGACGCGCGACGTCGACCAGCGCCTCGTCGACGCGCAGGAGACCCGCCGCATCCTCGACCGGCTCTACGGCTACGAGGTCTCGCCGGTGCTCTGGAAGAAGGTCATGCAGGGCCTCTCCGCGGGGCGCGTCCAGTCGGTTGCAGTACGGCTCGTGGTCGAGCGCGAGCGCGAGCGCCGCGCCTTCGTCAGCGCCGGCTACTGGGACATCAGCGGCGTCTTCGATCCAGGCTCGTTCGAGGCCCGCCTTGCCGCCGTCGACGGCAAGCGCGTCGCACAGGGCCGCGACTTCACCCAGCAGGGCGAGCTGAAGTCGGACGACCTCGCCCGGCTCGACGAGGCCGAGGCGCGCAGCCTCGCGGCCGAGCTCGAGGGCCTCACCTTTGCCGTCCGCTCCGCCGACGAGAAGCCGTACACCCGCCGGCCGGCGGCGCCGTTCATGACCTCGACGTTGCAGCAGGAGGCGAGCCGCAAGCTCCGCTACAGCTCGCAGACCACGATGCGCGTCGCCCAGCGGCTGTACGAGAACGGCTACATCACCTACATGCGCACCGACTCGACGACGCTGTCGGAGTCGGCGCTGACCGCCGCACGGCGCCAGGCCGTCGAGCTCTACGGCGCCGACTCGATCCCGGACGCGCCGCGCCAGTACACGCGCAAGGTCAAGAACGCGCAGGAGGCACACGAGGCGATTCGGCCCGCCGGCGACTCCTTCCGGACGCCGAAAGAGCTCGAGCGCGAGCTGAACCGCGACGAGCTCGCCCTCTACGACTTGATCTGGAAGCGCACGCTCGCCTCGCAGATGGCCGACGCGCGCGGCCTGACCGTCTCGCTCCGGCTCGGGACGACGACACCGACCGGACGCGACGCCGAGTTCTCGGCGTCGGGCACCGTGATCACGTTCCGCGGCTTCCTCGCCGCGTACGAGGAGAGCCGCGACGACGACGTGGAGAAGGAGGAGGAGCGCCCGCTGCCGCATCTCAAGCCCGGCGACGAGCTGAAGGCGCTCCAGCTCGAGCCCGAGGGGCATGCCACGACGCCCCCCTCGCGCTACACGGAGGCCAGCCTCGTCCAGGCGCTCGAGGAGCGCGGGATCGGCCGCCCGTCCACCTACGCCTCGATCATCGGCACGATTCTCGACCGCGGCTACGTCTTCAAGCGTGGGACCGCGCTGGTGCCGTCCTTCCTCGCCTTCGCCGTCACCGGCCTGCTCGAGCAGCACTTCGGCCGGCTCGTCGACTACTCCTTCACCGCGCAGATGGAGGACGACCTCGACCGGATCGCGGCGGGCGAGCAGGAGCGGGTCGACTGGCTCCGTCACTTCTACTTCGGCGGCGACGACGGGGACGAGGGACTCCACGCGCTCGTCTCCGACCTCTCCGAGATCGACGCGCGCGCGGTCAACTCGCTGCCGCTCGGCGACGGCATCGTCCTCCGGGTCGGGCGCTACGGGCCCTATGTCGAACGCGGCGAGGAGCGCGCGAGCGTGCCGGAGGACATGGCACCCGACGAGCTGACGATCGAGAAGGCCGAGGAGCTCCTCTCGGCGCCGTCGGGCGACCGCGTGCTCGGGACGCATCCGGAGTGGGGCACCGAGATCGCTGCGAAGGCGGGCCGGTACGGCCCGTACGTGACCGAGGTGCTGCCCGAGGGCGCGACCGAGAAGCCGCGCACGGCCTCGCTCTTCCAGTCGATGTCTCCCGAGACGGTGACGCTGGAGGAGGCGACGCGGTTGCTGTCGCTGCCGCGCGTGCTGGGCGCCGATCCCGCCGACGGGGTCGAGGTAACGGCGCAGAACGGCCGTTACGGGCCGTACGTGAAGAAGGACACCGAGTCGCGGTCGCTCGAGAGCGAGGACCAGCTGTTCACGATCTCGCTCGAGGAGGCTCTGGAACGGCTCGCGAAGCCGAAGGAGCGGCGCGGACGCGGCCAGGCGAAGCCGCCGCTGCGCGAGCTTGGGGCCGACCCGGTCAGCGGCAAGCCGGTCGTGCTGAAGGAGGGCCGTTTCGGGCCCTACGTGACGGACGGCGAGACGAACGCGAGCCTTCGCCGCGGCGACGATCCCGAGACGGTGACGATCGAGCGTGCGGCCGAGCTGCTCGCCGACAGGCGTTCGAAAGGCCCGGCGCCGAAGCGCAAGCGCAGCGGCGGCAAGCGCTCTGCAGCGTAGTCCGAACCAACCTGCAAACTTTCCGTGTCAACCGTCGTCTTGCTCTAGGAGGGCGCGATCAAACGCGCTAGCGTGGCACGCGCGAAAACCGATTTCTGCCCCTCACCGGAATAGACAGGATGGCCTCGCCGTTTTGAGCTTGTAACAGGTCCGCGGGTCCCGTACCCCCTGGCAAAAGCAGGATTGACCGCATATGGTGCGTAAGTTTGTAGCCGCCAAACGAAGCTTCGCCGGAAAGGGTTGACTTTCGACTTTGACGCAGAACCAGCTGATCGAACTGATTGAGTCGGAGCAGGTCAAGGCGCTCGTCGAGCGCTCGGAGGAGCGCGGGGTGATCGAGCCCGTGGAGTTCGAGGCCTTCGTGCTCGAGCACGACCTGACCGAGGATGAGACGGAGCAGCTCACCCGCGAGCTGGAGACCCTCGGCCTCGAGGTCGGGCAGTCGCGCGCGGCGAAAGACAAGGCCGAGAAGGAAGCCGAGAAGGAGAAGGAGGAGGCCGAGCCCGCTCCCGTCGCGGTCGCCACCGGCGCCGCCGACAGCCTGCAGCTCTTCCTCGCCGACGTCGGCCGGCACAAGCTGCTGAACGCCGCGCAGGAGGTGCAGCTCGCGAAGCTGATCGAGCGGGGAGACCCGGTCGCGAAGCGGACGATGATCGAGTCGAACCTGCGGCTCGTCGTCTCGATCGCCAAGGGTTACCGCGGCCTGGGCGTGCCGTTTCTCGACCTGATTCAGGAGGGCACCCTCGGGCTCAACCGCGCCGTCGAGAAGTTCGACTGGCGCCGCGGCTTCAAGTTCTCGACCTATGCAACCTGGTGGATCCGCCAGTCGGTGCAGCGCGCCGTCGCGAACCACGCGCGGACGATCCGCGTTCCCGTCCACGTCGTCGAGCGGCAGCAGAAGCTGTCGCGCGCCGCGCGCCGGCTCGAGGTCGAGCTGGGCCGCGAGGCGACGAAGGAGGAGCTCGCGGAGGCGACCGGCCTGCCGATCCAGCACGTCGACGAAGCGCTCGGCGCTGCGCACGCGTCCGTCTCGCTGAACCAGACTGTCGGCGCGGACGACGAGGGCGAGCTCGGCGATCTCTTCGCCGACCGCGAGGCCGCCGACCCGTTCGACGAGGCGGAGGAGTCGCTGCGCAAGCAGGGTGTCCGCCGCGCGCTCGACGCGCTCCCGGAGCGTGAGCGGCGCATCCTCGAGCTTCGGTTCGGCTTCGAGGGCGAGCCGTGGACGCTCGAGGCGATCGGGCACGAGCTCGATCTCACACGCGAGCGCGTCCGCCAGCTCGAGGGCCAGGCGCTCTCGCGGCTTGCCGCCCTACGCGATCTAGCCAGTCTCGCGGCGTAAGGATCAGTTGGGCGGCGAAAGCCGCCCACTTCAGGGATCTTGGCGCGAAGTGGGGTCCGCTTGGCGGATCCCACTTCCTGCGCAGAGGGCAGACGGATCCCCTGGCGGATCCCTTTCCACGTTCTGGAAACGTGATTTACTCCCGCTGAACCCGGGGGTGCCGGATTGAAAGGAGACACTTTGAGAATCAAGTGGCACAGGCTCTTGATGCTGCTCGTGGTAGCGATGCTCGCCTTCGCAGCCGGTTGCGGCGGCGACGACGACGAGGCCAGCGGCGACGGAACGACCACCGAAGCGTCGGGTGGCGCGGAGGGTGGGACGCTCGTCTTCGCCGGCGCATCCGACCCGGTCGTGCTCGACGGCTCGCTCGTCTCGGACGGCGAGTCGCTGCGCGTGATCGATCAGATCTACGAGACCCTGGTGGGGTTGAAGGCCGGCACGACCGAGCTCGAGCCGCTGCTGGCGAAGAGCTGGGAGGCCTCGGACGACGGTCTCGAGTGGACGTTCCAGCTCCAGGAAGGCGTGACCTTCCACGACGGCGAGCCGTTCAATGCCGAGGCGGTCTGTTACAACTTTGACCGCTGGTACAACTTCAAGGGCTCGTTCCAGAACCCGAGCGCGTCGTACTACTGGCAGACCGTCTTCGGCGGCTTCGCCGAGACGGATCCGAAGAGCGGCGCACCGGCCGACAGCCTCTACAAGAGCTGCACGGCGAACGGTGAGAACGAGGTCGTGCTCACCCTGACGAAGGCGTCCTCTTCGTTCCTGGGAGCGCTTTCGCTCTCGGCGTTCTCGATCGCGAGCCCGAAGGCGCTGCAGGAGTTCGGCGCCGACGAGGGCACCGTGAACGCGGACGGCATCTTCCAGCCGACCGGCAGCTACGGCACCGAGCACCCGACGGGCACCGGCCCGTTCATGTTCGAGTCGTGGACGGTCGGCGACCGGCTCGTGCTCGCCAAGTACGACGATTACTGGGGCGAGCCGGCCAAGCTGGACAAGGTCATCTTCCGGCCGATCTCCGACAACGCGGCGCGCCTGCAGGCGCTCCAGAACGGCGAGATCGACGGCTATGACCTCGTCGAGCCGCAGGACATCCCGACGATCGAGGGCGACGAGAGCCTCCAGATCCTGAACCGCCCGGCGTTCAACGTCGCGTACGTGGGGATCAACCAGTCGATCCCGCCGATGGACAAGGTCGAAGTGCGCCAGGCGGTCGCCCATGCCCTGAACAGGCAGGAGGTCGTCGACTCGTTCTACAGCGGCCGCGGCGAGGTGGCGAAGGAGTTCATGCCGCCCGAGGTCGAGGGCTACGCGGATGACGTCACCGAGTACGAGTTCGACCCGGAGAAGTCGAAGCAGCTCCTGCAGGAGGCGGGGCTGACGTTGCCGGTGCCGATCACGTTCTGGTACCCGACCGACGTCTCCCGGCCGTACATGCCGGACCCGCAGCGCAACTTCGAGGCCTTCGCCGCGAGCCTGGAGGAGGGCGGCTTCAAGGTGACCCCGAAGTCCGCGCCGTGGCGGCCCGACTACCTCGGCCAGGTCGACGAGGGCAAGACGCAGCTCTATCTCCTCGGCTGGACCGGCGACTACGGTGACCCGGACAACTTCATCGGCACGTTCTTCCAGGACGGCCAGAAGGCGTGGGGCACGATCGCCAAGCCGAACAAGGAAGTCCAGGACAAGCTCGACGAGGCCGAGACCGAGACGGACATCGAGGCCCGGACTGGGCTGTACCAGGAAGCGAACCGGCTGATCATGGAGTGGCTCCCGGGCGTGCCGTACGCGCACTCGCAGCCCGCACTCGCCTTCACGGCGGGGATCGAGGGCTACGAGCCGAGCCCGGTCTCGCTCGAGTCGTTCGCGACCGTGACGAAGTCGGAGTAGGAAAGGGCTAGTTAGAGTCGGCGGACGACATGCTCCGGTTCGTCGTCCGCCGACTCATCCTTCTGATCCCGGTCCTGATCGGGCTCTCGATCCTGGTCTTCCTCTGGATCAGGGCGCTCCCGGGCGGGCCGGCGCAGGCGCTTCTGGGCGAGCGGGCGACCGAGCAGGCGATCCAGCAGATCGAGCGCGAGTACGGCCTCGACAAGCCGATCTACGTCCAGTACACGCGCTACGTGAGCACGGTGCTCCACGGCAACTTCGGGCAGTCCGTGACGACGCGCCGCGACGTCACGACGGAGCTGAAGCAGAAGTTCCCGGCCACGGTCGAGCTAGCCCTCGCCGCCATGCTCTTCTCGGTCGTCTTCGGGATCCCGCTCGGGTTCTTCGCCGCGAAGCGCTACGGGGGCGTCTTCGACAACTTCAGCCTCGTCGCGTCGCTGATCGGCGTCTCGATCCCCGTCTTCTTCCTCGGGATCATCCTCAAGTACGTCTTCGCAGTGCAGTTAGGCCTGCTCCCCACCGTGGGGAGGATCGACGTCCTGATCGAGCTCGACCATCCGACCAACTTCTATCTCCTCGACGCGCTGATCGCGGGCGACGTGAACGCCTTCCTCGACGTGTCGAAGCACCTGATCCTGCCGGCGATCGCGCTCGGCTCGATCCCGCTCGCGATCATCGCCCGCATCACCAGAGCGGCCGTGCTCGACGTCCAGAACGAGGACTACGTGCGTACGGCGCGGGCGAAGGGGATGGCGCCCGGGATCGTCGACCGCCGCCACGTGCTCCGGAACGCGATGCTGCCGATCGTGACCGTGATCGGCCTCCAGGTCGGATTCCTGCTCGCCGGCGCGGTGCTGACAGAGACCGTCTTCGCGTGGCCCGGGATCGGAACCTGGCTCGTCGACGCGATCGAGAGCCGCAACTACCCGGTCCTGCAGGGCGGGATCCTCTTCGTCGCGCTCGTCTTCGTGCTCGTGAACCTGCTCGTGGACATCTCGTACGCGTTCCTCAACCCGAGGATCCGGCTCTCGTGAGCCTTGCCGAGATCGAGTCCCGCGAGATCCAGCTCGAGCAGCCGCAGGGGCTGTGGAGAGACGCGTGGTTTCGCCTGCGCCACAACCCCAGTGCGCTGGTCGGCTTCGCCCTCGTCGGCACGTTCGTCTTCGTCGCCTTCTTCGCGCCGTGGCTCGCTCCCAGCAGCCCACGGGCGCAGGACCTGTCGCTGATCCGTGAGGGTTGCTGCCCCGGCCCGTCCACGGACTACTGGTTCGGCCTCGACCAACTCGGCCGCGACGAGCTCTCGCGCGTGCTCTACGGCGCGCGCTACTCGCTCCTGATCGGCGTCGTCTCCGTCGCGGTCGGGCTCTCGATCGGCCTCGTCCTCGGCGCGGTCGCCGGCTACTTCGGCGGGATCGTCGACAGCATCATCATGCGCCTGATGGACATCATGCTCGCGATTCCGGGGCTGCTCCTCGCGATCGGGATCGTGGCCATGCTCGGCCCCGGGATCTTCCAGATCATGATCGCGGTCGGCGTCGTCAACATCCCGGTCTTCGCCCGGCTCCTGCGCGGCGCCGTGCTTGCGCAGCGCGAGAACGACTTCGTCCTCGCGGCGCGGGCCGTCGGAGTGCCGAAACGGACGATCCTGGCCTCCCACATCCTCCCGAATGCGATCTCGCCTGTGATCGTGCAGGCCACGCTCGCGCTCGCGACGGCGATCATCGACGTCGCGGCGCTGGGCTTTCTCGGCCTCGGCCCCCAGGATCCGGCCACGCCGGAGTGGGGGACGATGCTGACCGGGACGATTCGTTACCTGCAGACGGCCCCGCACCTGGCGATCATCCCGGGGATCGCGATCGTGATCAGCGTGCTCGGCTTCAACCTGATCGGCGACGGGCTGCGCGAGGCGCTCGACCCCAAGCTCAGAGGGCGGGCATGAGCACCCGGACGCCGCTGCTCACGGTCGACGACCTGCACGTCCGCTTCGGGACGAGCCGCGGCCCGGTCTACGCCGTCAACGGGATCTCGTTCGACATCGCCCCGGGCGAGACGCTCGGAATCGTGGGCGAGTCGGGCTGCGGCAAGAGCGTCACGTCGCTCGCCCTGCTCGGCATCCTCGCCCGCAACGGACGCGTCACGCAGGGCACTGCGATGTTCGGCGGACAGGATCTCCTGACGCTGAACGACGATCAGCTGCGCTCGATCCGCGGTCGCGAGATCGCGATGATCTTCCAGGACCCGATGACGTCGCTGAACCCGGTGCTGACGATCGGGAAGCAGCTGCGCGAGCCGCTCGCCGCGCACTTCGGGATGGATCGCGACCAGGCGAACAAGCGCGCCGTCGAGCTGCTCGACCAGGTCGGGATCCCGGGCGCGAAGCAACGGCTGAAGGACTACCCGCATCAGTTCTCGGGCGGAATGCGGCAGCGCGTGATGATCGCGATGGCGCTCGCCTGCGAGCCGAAGCTACTGATCGCGGACGAGCCGACGACGGCGCTTGACGTGACGATCCAGGCGCAGATCCTCGAGCTGCTGAAGAGCCTCGTCTCCGAGCGCGACACGGCGCTGATCATGATCACCCACGATCTCGGCGTCGTTGCGGGGATGTGCGAGCGCGTCAACGTGATGTACGCCGGCATGTTCGTCGAGACCGGCAGCGCCTCGAGGCTGTTCGCGCAGCCGCGGCACCCCTATACGCTCGGGCTCCTCCAGAGCGTGCCGCGCCTCGACTCGGGCCGCCGTCAGAAGCTGATGCCGATCCCGGGGTCGCCGCGCAACATGCTGAGCGAGCCGGCCGAGTGCCCGTTCGCGCCGCGCTGCCGTTACGAGGTCGAGCAGTCGCGCCAGCAGGTGCCGCCGCTCGAAGAGCTCGAGCCCGGGCATCAGGTGCGCTGCTTCAACCCGGTGCCCGCCGACGAGTGGCAACGCCAGCGACTCGGCGGGGCCGCATGAGCGCCAACGGCAACGCACTCGTCCAGGTCGAGGACCTGAAGGTCTACTTCCCGATCCGCAGCGGGCTCGTGATGGACCGCCACGTCGGGGACGTGAAGGCGGTCGACGGCCTCTCGCTCGAGATCAAGCGCGGTGAGACGCTTGGCCTCGTCGGCGAGTCCGGGTGCGGCAAGTCCACTGTCGGCCGCGCGCTGCTGCGGCTCTACGATCCGACGGCCGGGAAGATCACGTTCGACGGCATCGACATCACGCATCTCGGCGAGAGCCAGATGCGACCGCTGCGCCAGCGGATGCAGATGATCTTCCAGGATCCGTATGCGTCGCTGAACCCGCGCCACTCAGTCGGACGCATCGTCGGTGAGCCGCTGCGCGTCCACGGTCGCGGTGGCAAGGGGCTGGGAAACAAGGTGCGCGAGCTGCTCCAGACCGTCGGGCTCCCGGCGGACGCGACGACGCGGTATCCACACGAGTTCTCGGGCGGCCAGCGGCAGCGGATCGGGCTGGCGCGTGCCCTCGCGCTCAACCCGGACTTCCTCGTCTGCGACGAGCCCGTCTCGGCGCTCGACGTCTCGATCCAGGCGCAGATCGTCAACCTGATGGAGCAGCTGCAGCAGGACTTCGAGCTCACCTATCTCTTCATCGCGCACGACCTCGCGGTCGTCAGGCACATCTCCGACCGGATCGCCGTCATGTACCTGGGCCAGATCATGGAGCTCTCGCCTGCGGACGACCTCTACGACAACCCGCTGCACCCGTACACGATCTCGCTGCTCTCGGCGATCCCGATCCCGGATCCGGAAGTCGAGCGGACGCGGACGTCGATCCTGCTCCAGGGAGACCTGCCGAGCCCGGCGAACCCGCCGACGGCGTGTCGCTTCCACACGCGCTGCCCCTACGTCCAGCCGACGCGATGCCGAGACGAGGAGCCTCAACTGCGGCCCCTCGAGGGCCATCTGGTCAAGTGCCACTACGCCGAGGAGGTCAAGGCGGGCCAGATCCTGCCGAAGCAGCGCGAGGTCGTTTTCGAGCCGGGCACGCAGGAGGCGGCCTACGTGCCGCCGCTCGTCTAGATGCTGACGTTGCGCGTTCGCAGCGGCGAGCTCGAGAGCGAGCCGTGGGTCTACGCGTGGCTTGCAGAGCACGGCGTCGTCTATGTCGGCGCGACCGCGCTGCACCCTGCCACGCGGACGTGGCTGCATCTCCACGACGAGGATCCGGACGTCGGCCGGATGCGAGAGAGGTATAGCGAGCTGGCGGAGGAGGAGATCGACGTGCTCGCGCTGCGGCTCCCCGCGGAGGTCGACCGGCAGCAGGTCCGCCACGGCGCCGTCGCCTTGCTCGCGGAGCGCGGGCTGCTCTCCGACCGCCACGTCTGCGATCCACCGCTTCTCGCCGAGCCGACCGAGCAGGCGGACGAGCTCGCCGCGGCGATCGAAGAGCGGCTGCGGCGGTGAGACTGTTCCGCTGCGCCTGCGCGGGAGCCGTGCTGATCGTCGTCGCGGGTTGCGGCGGCACAAAAACAGTGACGCGGACCGTCACGGTCGACGCTTCCGCGAAGACGGGTGTCGGCGCGCCGCTCGAGCAGGTCGAGTTCGGGTACATCAAGTCGCTCGAGCGCAAGGGTGCGGGCTACGAGCTCACCTTCGATCCGGCGTGGTTCCTCAGCGGCGAGACGGCGAGCGCGGCCGCCGCACAGGACGGCGTCGTCGCGCCCGGCGAGCCGGTGCCCAACGACAACTACGTGGTCGACGAGGGGCACCGCTTGCTCACCTACAAGGTGTCGCCCGAGGCGAAGGTGACCGTGCTCGTCGACAGTCCGACGAGCGAGCCGATCACCCTCGAGGAGCTCGCGCAGGTCGTGGACGGGAATCACAGGCCCCTCTGGGAGCCGATCGAGACGGGCTTCTGGATCCGCTACCGCATCGACACGGTGACGTCTCTCGACCAGCAGTACCGGCCGTAGCGGCAGTTCAAGATCAGGCCGCGAGCGCTCTCCGCTCGACCAGCTTGTCGATCAGTCCGTATGAGAGTGCCTCGTCCGGCGTCATGAAACGGTCGCGGTCGATGTCCTGCATCACCTGCTCGAACGGCTGGCCGGTGTGCTTTGCGAGGATCTCGGCCATCCGGCGCGTCATCGCGAGCACCTCTTGGGCGTGGATCTCGATGTCGGCCGGCGTGCCGCGGAAGCCGGCGGAGCCCTGGTGGATCATCATCTTCGAGTTCGGAAGCGCCATTCGCTTCCCGTCGGCTCCGCCCGCGAGGATCATCGCCGCCGCGGACATGCCCATCCCGACGCAGATCGTCGCCACGTCCGGCTTGACGTACTGCATCGCGTCGTAGATCGCCATCCCGGCGTAGGCGGACCCGCCCGGAGAGTTGACGTACAGCGAGACGTCCTTGTCCGGATCCTCCGCCTCGAGGAAGAGCAGCTGCGCGACGATCACGTTCGCGATCTCGTCGTCCACCTCCCGCCCGAGGAAGACGATCCGCTCGCGCAGCAACCGTGAGTAGATGTCGAACGAGCGCTCGTAGCGTCCATCGGCCTCGACGACCATCGGGATCAGTGGGCTCATGCCGCTCCTTCCGATAAAGTGCAACTGGCTGGTTGCACACTATATGCAACCCTAGGGTTGCGCGACAAGGAGGCGGTCGTGGAGGTGACGCGGGAGGTCGTGTTGGAGGCGCCGCTCGAGGAGGTCTGGGACGCACTCACCGACCCGGAGCAGCTCGAGGAGTGGTTCTCCGAGGACGGCGAGGAGCGGGAGCTCGTGGTCGAGGAGGTCGAGACTCGCAGGCGGGTCACCTACACGTGGGACGAGGGTCACGTCGCGATCGAGGTCGAGGAGGTCGAGACGGGAACGCGCGTCGTCGTCACCGAGACCGGCGAGCCCGGCTGGAACGCCGTCTTCTCGCTCCGCGCGATCACCCACGCCTACGCTTGAGCGACGTCTTCGACGCCCTCGGAGATCCGACTCGGCGTCACATTGTCGAGTCGCTGGGGCGCCAGGAGGCGTCGGCGACCCAGCTCGCGTCGGAGCTGCCGGTGACCCGGCAGGCAGTCGCGAAGCACCTCACCGCCCTGCGCCAGGCGGGGCTCGTCGACTCGCGCAAGCAGGGGCGCGAGACGCTCTACCGGGTCAATACGGAGCCGCTCGATGCCGCTGCGGCCTGGATCGTGCGCGTCGGCGGGGAGTGGGACGCCCGGCTCGCGCGGCTGCGCGGTCTCGTAGCGTCGCGGCGTGGCTGAGACCTGCTTCTGTGCCGTCGAGGTCGCTCCCTTGCACGCGGAGGCGGATGCGTCGTCGGAGCAGGTGACGCAGGCGCTGTGGGGTGAGCCGCTGGCAGTCGCCGAGCGGCGCGACGACTGGGCGCAGGTGACGACCGCATACGACTATCCCGGCTGGATCGCCGCCGACGCGCTTGCGGCCGAGCCGCTGGGCGAATGGCTGCCGGCGGCCCGTGCCGGGGATCCTGTCGAGGAGGCGCGCGCCTATCTCGGCGTCCCGTACCTCTGGGGCGGGATGAGCGAGCACGGAATCGACTGCTCCGGTCTCGTCCACATGGCCTGGCGGCGGCTCGGCCGGCTGGCGCCGCGCGATGCGGATCAGCAGGCAACGGCGGGCACACCGGTGGCCGAGCCGGCCTACGGCGATCTCGCCGTGTACGGGGCCGAGACGGTGACGCACATCGCCTTCTGGCTCGGCGGCGGGCGCATCCTGCACGCCGCCGGCGGCCGCGAGGTCGTCGAGGAGGAGGAACCGGCGTCGTTGCAGGAGATTCGCCGCGGATTCGTCCGCCTTCGTCCCTGAAGCGGTTTACCTCATTCGAGCTAAAGGGCGTACCGCTCCGAGCCGATGTACGGCACGTGGACGCTGCTGAGCGCGAAGAGATCATGAGCCGCTACCTGGACCACAGCCGCCGTTTCGAGGCGGCCGCGGCCCGGCGGTCGAACGGCAACGCCGAGGTGATCCCGTTCGCCCCGCCGATGCGGGAGCTCGAGCAGGAGCCGACGATGCGTGAGATCGAGGTGCTCCAGCTCGTCGCCGACGGTCTCGTCAACCGCGAGATCGGCCAGCGCCTCTTTCTCTCCGAGGAGACGGTCAAGTCGCACGTCCGTCACCTGCTCGCGAAGCTGCAGGCCCGCAGCCGGGCCCACGCCGTCGCCGTCGGCTATCGCCGCGGCCTCATCGGCTAGAGCAGCTCTCCCCAGGCCTTTGGACCAAAGACGAGCCGCGCCTCTCGGCGCGGCTCGGTCGATCTAAAGAGCTGGGGTCTTTTTTCCTCAGTTCCCACACCCTGTGGAGAACCACCCAAACGAGGGATGTCTCCTAGGGCAGAGAAAGGGAGGATTCGTCGGCTTTACCAGCCTTCTGCCTGCCCGAAACGGCGGCGCGGGCCACGAGGCGAAGAACAGACTGACGCATGGATTGACTCCTGTTCGAGGAACTAACGGCTGGACCAGCATAACCCTTTTGGGGGACATTCAAGAATTCTGCAGAAAATTCAGTTGCGGTCTGAGCCGCCCTGGCGTGCAGGATCCTTCGCCTCGCGCGGTGCTCGGATCTACGCCGGCTCCTCGGCGAGCCTTGCTGTCGGCACTCGCGGTGATCCTCGGCGTGAGGATGCCCGGGGTCGGCCTCTCGTGGTCTGCTCTTGGCCAGTGCGCGGCGGCCTTCGCCGAGCGCGGGAGCGTGAAACTGAGTTCAACCGGTTGGACGAGTCGATCTCGGCTCTGCCAATGCTGTTCGCAGCGGTTCTCTTCGGACCCCTGGCTGCTTCATCGTTGGCGGCGGCCTCGATGCTCGGCGACTTCACGAAGCCGTATCTGCGGTGGGGATCTATACGAGTAGCCGTGCCATCACGGCCGCCATTGTTGGCGGGGTTGCTCTTGGGCGGTGAGCGTGAGCGATGCGCAGAACCGCTCTGGCGCGATCGCTGTCAGCACGATCGTGGCCGCTTGGTCGCGCAAGCTTTGGATCTCGGTTTCTTTGCCTCGATGACGGTTTGCTCTACGGCGACGCGGAGGTGCCGTTGAGACACGCTCGTCGCTTCTCCCGGTTGCAGCGGCCGCTATCCCGCTCTACGCGCCCCTCGTGGCTCTTCTCGCGATCGGCTACGACCAGCTGTCCGCATGGGCGACCATGCTCTTCTTCGTGCCGGCGTTGGCCGCTCAGCGCCTTTACACGCTCTACCAGGAGCAGCGTCAGCTAACAGACAACCTGACGGACGCGAACAGCAACTCGAGCGCGCAAATCTCTCGTTCGCCGCTGCGTTGGTCGCCACTCTCGATGCGCGCGACCAGTTACACAGCAGGCCACTCGGCCGCCGTTGCGATCTACTCTCGTGACATTGCCCAAGGATGGGCCTCGATGAAAGCGAGCAACAGAAGGTCGCATCTTGCGGGTCTGGTTCATGACATTGGGAAGATCGGTCTCCCGCCGGGGCTGCTGGAGAAAGACGGGCCGCTTCGCTCGAAGAGCGTCGGGTCATGCAGGGCCACTCGGAAATTGGAGAGCGCATCCTTGCAACGTCGATACTACGGCGGATCGCTCACGTCGTCCGCCATCATCACGAGCGCATGGATGGAATTGGATATCCGGATGGCCTTGAAGGAAGCCGAAATCCCCTTGCTCTCGCGCATCATCGCGGTTGCTGATGCATACAACGCGATGACCTCCGATCGCCCCTACCGAGAAGCGATGCCGAGTCGCGTCGCGCGGATGCGTCTCGCTCAAGCGGTTGGCTCTCAGTTTGACACATCCGTCGTCGCCGCCTTCGAGGCGATTCTCGCGATGGCGGATGAGGCGTATCGTCACGCGACGAGCGCTGATTTCGACTTCTTCGCAGATGAACCTCGAGGCGGCGAATCGGCTGTAAGCCTCCTGCCATCGTCGCCTAGTCAGGGCGACCTAGCTGCGCCGCCCTGAGCGCCGCCGCTGCTCGTGACCTCACGCCCAGCTTCTCGAAGATGTGTCTGACGTGCACCTTCACTGTCACCGGACTGATGAACAACGCTCGTCCTATCTCAGGATTCGTTAGGCCCTGAGCGACTAAGGCAAGGACCTCCTTCTCACGGGGTGAAAGCTGCATCACCGAATGCTCTGGGGTGCTCCGGCGTCGGTGCCGCCATGACGTTGTCGCCGACGAGACCAAGGATGTGCGCGATGTCGGCGTGGTGAGTCTTCTGTTCTAGAAGGCTTACGATCAGCTCCGGGAAGCCCCGGTACGCAGAAACGAATGACTCGACCAGGCCGGTGCGCATGGCGCAGGCAAGCGCTGCTTCCGCATGGCGGACGCCGTCATCGTGCTCGCCGGACCGCAGCGCTGTGATCGCACGAGCCGACTCAGCCATGATCGTCGCTTCCACTCCTATCGATTCCAGTGCCGAATTCGCGAGATCGCGAGCCTTTGCGAAGTCACAGACTCCTGCCAGCGCTAACGCACGGCAAGCAGTGAGTTCGGCTCGCAGGGATCGTGTCGTATCTGCGTCGATTTCGTTCTTCGACAGCGCAAGGTCGAACGCAGTCTGAGCTATGTAGAGGCGCATCTTCACGCCCCACGCGATATGTGACGCCGTGCGGTCGCCGGCTTTGTGCGCTCGTTCTTCTGCCTCGCCGAGTAGCTCGTCTGCGCCTACGTACTCTCGTCTGCCCGCGAGGACGAGCGCTCGAATGATGAGTCCGTACGGAATCACAAAGTCGAGGCGACAACGTTCCGCGTCCTCCATCTGCTCCTCTGTCAGCTCGACCGCCTCGTCGAAGTGTGCGGACGCGGCGAGCGCGTAGCCGAAGACATTTCTGAACGATGTCCTGACCATCGGATCCGCCACGAGTCGGAGAAGCTGGCGCGCGGCGCGCCCGTTCGCGATGTCGACAGGGAGCCCGTAACGTGATTCGACACCGAGCCGCCTGTCGGCCAGAATCACTCGTTCGTCCGGTTCCAAGGTGGAGCGCGACACGAGAGCCGCCAAGCGCTCTGGAACATCGTGTGTCTCCAGCTCCATGGCTGCCTGGAGTTCACCGAACTGCGCGATCCGGATGAGCTCATCCGAGTCTGCCGTCG
Source organism: uncultured Gaiellaceae bacterium (assembly GCA_963771185.1). Classification (GTDB taxonomy): domain Bacteria; phylum Actinomycetota; class Thermoleophilia; order Gaiellales; family Gaiellaceae; genus Gaiellasilicea. The sequence continues at coordinate 109,975 of CAVYSL010000015.1, read as the reverse complement.
CGGCAGCGGCTCCATAGTGTTTGGCGGCCTGTTCCTCGCGTGAAGCCACATGAGCCGCGCGACCTGCGACGAGAAGCGCTCGTGCTGCAGGTTCCGGCTCGTCAAGGTCGTCGAGCTGCCAGTAGAGCAAGCGTTTCGGCCTCGTGGTACCTGCCCTCGCGAAGAGCGAGTTCTGCTTCCGTCAACCGAATGATCGGCACAGCTAACGGAGCAGCTTCGATCCACATCCGTAATGTTGATGTCCTGCCCTCTGCGAGAAGTCGGGGCATCGAAGGAGCTACGAGGTCTGCAATCAGTTCGTGTGCCTCGAAACGCTGGATCAGCTCGAATGCCTCATCCCACAGTCCGTGCTGGATCAGATTGCGGACCGCGCGCGCCACGATGCTATTTGTCCCCTCCGGTCCGGCGGCTTCCATTTTTCGGTTGAGAAAGCCGCGGAGAAGCGGATGCATCCCAAGTTCCCCGTCGGACGAATCGGTAAGGAAGCCGCTGTCGAGCCCAACCTGTATGAGTTCATCGGCATCGTTCGGCTGGAGAAGCTGAAGTGCCATTTTCGTCCCGGCCACGTTGTAAAGAGCAAGCTCGCGGAATGATCGTTGCGAGCGCGAAGGCAGTCGGCGATATACCTCGTCCGCGAAGAAGTTGAAGAGGTGGGGCGCAGCCACCAAGTCCGGTGGTGAAACCCCCGACGTAGCGGCTAGACCCAGTACGGCGGGCCAACCCTGAGCTAGTTCGACCAACGCTGCGGTGTCGGCAGTGCTCCGATCCAGCAGCTCATGCGCCTCCGCCGCCGTCATGGCGAGTGCTTCTCGATCGACCTCGGAGATCTCGCCGTAGAGAATGCGTCGGGACGACGCCCACCCGGGACGGCGGCGAGTGATGACTAGCACGTTTAGAGGCGCCTCCAAGATCAAAGCCTCAAGAAACCGCTCGGAGGCAGCGGCTCCTGCGATGGCGTGATAGTCATCGAATGCCAACCACGCCTCTCTCGGCCAGGCATGAAGATCGCCTGCCAGCATGCTTGCGAGTACGTCCGTTTCGGCCTCCGGTCGGCTCACTGGCAACCGCTCCATGAGCGCGGAACCCGCACCTTCCACGATGTCTGAAACGAGCCGCCTGAAGCCCGGCCGCTAGCGCGGCGACATCCACCGACGCGGGCGTCGCGGTGAACCACACGGCTCGCTTTCCTTCGAGCCACTGGCGTGCCAGGGTCGTCTTGCCGTAGCCGGCGGGGGCGACCAGCATCTTGATTCGGCCCTGGCTCGCGTCGAGCAGCCGCGTCAGGCGGGGGCGCTCAATGACTCTGCGGCGCCGCGTCTTCGGCTCGGTTGCGATGCCCTCGCCCATTGTCTCGTCACGGATGCGACAAGCTGGCTCGAAGCCTACCTTGCCTCGGACGCCGTGAATAGGCGCGCCCGCGACCCCACAGGAGTCGCGGGCGCGCTGCCGTCAGCTCCCCGACCCGCTGGGGTCGAGGCCCTGTGCGAGAGGGTCGTCGCCGGTGAGGCTTCGATACGCGATCGGCAGCTGGCGCCGGCGGCGTACGCCGAGCTTCTGCCGAAGGACGTCGCAGTGCGCCTTCACCGTCCTGGGGGAGATGCCGAGCCGCTCCGAGACCTCATCGTTCGAGCAGCCGGCAGCGATGAGGACGATCACGTCGCGTTGACGGGGCGTGATCGGCGGCACCCTCTCGACCGTTGAATTCTCCATGCAGCGAGGCTACGGCCCACGCCTCGGACGCACCATCGCCCGCCAGGTGTAACCCGAGGCGTACTTGCTAACGGCCGATCGCGTAGGCGACGAAGCCGCGCAGCGCCGGGATGATCTGCGGGTCGATCGTGTGGCCGAGCGGCGACTCGTGGTAGGCGACGTCCGCCCCCGCCGCCGCGAGGACGTCACGGGCGGCGCGGCTGTAGTCGACCGGGATCACCGGGTCGAGCGTGCCGTGGGCGATCGAAACCGGGAAGCCCTCCAGGCCCGTGAGATCGAGCTCGAGCCCGTCGACGGACGGCATGAATCCGGACAGCGGCAGCAGCGCCGCGGGCCGCTTCTCGGGGGATCGGCCGAGGGCGAGCGCGTAGCTCATCACCGCTCCCTGCGAGAAGCCGCCGAGCACGAGCGGCTTCTGGAGGCCGTCGAGCAGCTCGGCGAGCTCCGTGAAGCTGGGCCAGAACGTCTCGGGCTCGGGCGTGGGGATGCCGCCGAGCCGGTACCAGTGCCGGCCGCCGGGTGGCAGCGCCAGCGGGCCGCGCGGGGTGAGTCCCCGCAGGCGGCGCTCGGGGTCGAGCGCATCGAGCAGCGGGTAGAGGTCGTGCTCGTCCGCGCCGCGCCCATGCAGGAGGACGAGTGTTCCGGCGGGCTCGCCCTCGGCAGGGCGCTCGAGGGCTTCGAGTGTCATCCGCGCGGGTTCGGCAGCGGCGTCAGCCGGGGCTCGATCTGCTCGCGCAGGTGCTCGAAGTCGGGGGGCAGCGAGAGCCGCTCGCCGAGATGCTCGGCGTCCTCGTCCGTTGCGAAGCCAGGCCCGAGAGTGGCCAGCTCGAACAGGATGCCGTTCGGCTCGCGGAAGTAGATCGACTTGAAGTAGAAGCGGTCGATCACGGGCGTCGGCCGCTGGCCGGCCTCGGCGAGGCGCTGCTGCCAGGCGTCGTGCTCTTCGATGGTCGTCGCCCACGCGACGTGGTGCACCGTGCCGGCGCCGGGGATTCCCCGTCCCTCCGGTGCCGCGTCGTAGGCGTACCACCCGCCGCGCTTGTCGCCGCGCGCCTCCCAGGTGTAGTCGCCGCGCGCCGTAAAACCGAGCGTGTCCTCGAGCAGGGCGGTGCTGCGCTCGGGGTCGATCGCATAGGCGCGGACGCCGTCGAAGCCCTGCAGCGCGTACTCCTCCGGAATCTCCGGATGCTTCGCGATGAGCGGCTCATCCGGTGTCTCGACGACGCGGAGCTCGTGACGGACGCCCTCGGGGTCCTCGAACGTGAGGCTGTCGCTCGAGCGGACGACGTTGTCCGCCTCGGCGTTCAGCCGCTGCTCCCAGAAGTCGAGTGCCTCTTCCGACCCCACCCGCCACGCGATCGTGTGCACCATCCCCGGACCGGCTTTGCCGCGGGCGGCACCCGGATACTCGAAGAAAGTGATGTCCGACCCGGCGCTGCCCTTTTCGTCCGCGTAGAAGAGGTGGTAGACGCTCGGGTCGTCCTGGTTGACCGTCTTCTTCACCAGCCGCAGCCCGAGCACGCGGGTGTAGAAGTCGACGTTGCGCGGTGCGTCGCCCGTGATCAGCGTGACGTGGTGGACGCCTTCGAGCTGCATCGGTGCATTGTGCAGCCCGCGCGTAGACTCGTGCGGAGATGAAAGTGGGCATCGTTGTCCCGTTCTCGTGGTCCTTCTGGGGAGCGGTCGTGGAGCATGCGGAGCTGCAGGCGGCGGCGCTGCGCGAGCTCGGCCACGACGTGCGGCTGGTGATGGGGAACGACCCGCCCGGCCAGTTCACGCGGGCCCTGCATCCGCGCGTCGGCCGGCATGGGACGCCGCCGCCGGAGGTGATTGCGATCGGCCGGTCGGTGATCGTGCCGGCGAACGGGTCGCTGCCGAACATCATCCTCAGCCCGCGGTCGATCCTGCGGATCAAGCGTGTGCTCGCGAGCGAGGGGTTCGACATCCTGCATCTGCACGAGCCGATGACGCCGACGCCGTGCATCGCTGCCCTCGCACTCTTCGACGGGCCGATGGTGGGGACGCACCATGCGAGCGGCGACCTCGGCTGGATGCGCCTCGCGAAACCGGTCTGGGGCTTTCTCGAGGAACGACTCGACCGTCGGATCGCGGTCTCCGAGCAGGCGCGGGCGTCCGCGCAGCGGTGGCTTCCCGGCGAATACGAGATCGTGCCGAACGGCGTGCTCATCCCCGAAGGTGTGGAGCCGGGCGGCCGTGAGCACCGCGTCGTGTTCGCCGGCCGCCAGGAGCCGCGGAAGGGCCTGCAGGTGCTGCTGCGCGCATGGCCGGAGATCCGTCGGCGAACCGGCGCACGCCTGCGGATCGTCGGCGCCGACCCGCTTGCTGTGCGGCTGCTGCTGACGCGGCTCCGGGTCTCGGACGACGGCATCGACGTGCTCGGCTTCCTCACGCAGGAGGCCCTGACCGCCGAGCTGAGCTCGGCCAAGGCGCTGGTCGCTCCGTCTCTCGGGGGCGAGAGCTTCGGCATGGTGCTCACCCGCGCGTTCGCGTGCGCGACGCCGGTCGTCGCGTCGGACATCCCCGGCTATCGCGACGTGATGACACCGGAGACGTCGCTCGCCGTCGCCCCCGGGGATCCGGACGCGCTGGCGAATGCGGTCGAGGCTCTGCTCGCCGACGAACCAAGCCGGCTCGCTCTTGGCGCCGCCGCGAGGCAGCTGGCGATCGAGCGCTACTCCTGGCAGGACATCGCCCGCCGGCTCGAGCGGATCTACGACTCTGCACGCGGCGTCGCGCACGAGACGGTGGCGGCGTGAAGTACCTGCCGCGGAGCCTCTGGCTTCGCGCGCTGCTCGGCATCCCTCTGTTCGCGGCCGTCGCGGCACTGCTCTGGTGGCGCGGCCCCGACTGGAACGTCGTCTATCACGCGTTCGACCTCGTCAACTGGGCCTGGGTCGCGTTCGCCCTGGGGCTGAACCTCGTCTCCGTGCTCCTGCGTTCGCTCGCCTGGAAGCTGACGATCGACCAGGCGCTCGAGCCGCCGCTGCCCCGCTCCGACCAGGTCTTCTCGGCATTCTCGGTCGGGCTGCTCGCGAACGCCGTTCTCCCGGGACGGATCGGGGAGCTCGCGCGCGTGGCGGTGCTGCGGCGGCATGTCCCCCGCGGGCGCGGGTCGAGCGGGACGCTCGTCGGGACGGTCTTCGCGCACCGGCTCTTCGATCTCTTCCCGGCGTTGCTGCTGATCGCGTACGTGTTCACGACCGCGAAGGTTCCGCATTGGGCCGTCACGAGCCTCGTGATCGTCGCGATCATCGGCGGTGCCCTCTTCACCGTCGCGTTCGTGACCGCACGGCGGCAGCACCGGTCGCTCGACGGGGCCCGCTCGCTCCGCCGGCTGCTCGCGATGGCCCGGCAGGGCCTCGCGGTGCTGCGCTCGCCATGGCCGGCCCTCGGCGCGATCGTGCTCCAGTGCGCAGGCTGGCTCATGCAGCTGTTCGCCGTGTACGTCTCGATGCGTGCCTTCGACATCCATGCCTCCTTGGCGGCCGCCGGCCTCGTGCTCCTGCTGATGAACGTCGCGACGATCTTCCCGCTCTGGCCGGGCAATATCGGGCTCCTCCAGGCGGCGGTTGCGCTGCCGCTCGTCCAGTACGGCGTCCCGTACTCGGTCGGATTCGCGTACGCGCTCGTGCTGCAGGTGATCGAGATGTCGGTCGGCGTCGGAGTCGGCCTGATCTTCCTCGCGCGAGAGGGCCTCTCATTCGCGAGCCTGCGGGACATGCCCGAGGAGAGCGAGACGCCGGTGGACGAGGAGGGCGAGACTCATCCTCCTGAGAGGCGCCGTGCGCGCGCTCGCGTGCCCGGCTAGCCTCAAGGGCGTCCTGTCGGCGGCCGAGGCGGCGACGGCGCTGGCAGATGGGCTGCGCTCGGAGGGCGCCGAGGCAGTCGAGCTGCCGGTTGCCGACGGTGGCGAAGGCACGGCCGAGGCGGTCTGGCTCGCACGCGGTGGCGAGTGGCGTGAGGCAGACGTGCACGATGCCTTCGGCGCACCGCGGCGGGCACGCTGGCTTCTCCTTCCCGACGGGACGGCGGTCGTCGAGGCGGCAGCGGCTGTGCCGCTCGACCCGTCCCAACTCGAACCGCTGACGGCCTCGAGCCGAGGCTTCGGCGAGCTCGTCGAAGCCGCGCTCGCCGACGGCGCGAAAGGGCTCGTCCTCGGCCTCGGCGGCACGGCCACGATGGACGCGGGCTCAGGCTTCCTCGACGTCGTCGAGCGGCTGCCGGTACCGGCCATAGCTGCATGCGACGTGACCGCGACGCTGCTCGATGCGCCGCGCCTCTTCGGCCCGCAGAAGGGGGCCGATCCGGCTGCCGTCGTGGAGTTGGAACGGAGGTTCGCTGCGCTCGAAGCGCTTGTGTCTATCAGACACAAGCCCGGTTCCGGCGCGGCTGGAGGCCTCGGGGCGGCGCTTGCGTTGCTCGGCGCCGAGCTCGTTCCAGGTGCGGCGTACGTGCTCGATGCGGTCGGGTTCGACGCATCTGCGTTCGACCTCGTCGTCACCGGCGAGGGCCGCGTCGACGCCACGACGGCGCTTGGAAAGGCGCCCGGCGAGGTCGTGCGGCGCTCCGGACCGACGCGGTGCGTCGTCTTCGGAGGCGTCGTCGAGCAGGACGTGCCGGGCGCCGAGACGGTGGCATTGTCGGGCGACCCGGCCAGGGCGCGGGACGATCTCGTCGCGCTGGGGAGAGACTTAGTGTCTGATAGACACTAAGTTCCGCGCGCGTCGGCCTCGCGCAACCGGTGCGCGAGGGCCTGCACGAGCTTCCAGGCGATCCGCGCGTCTGTCTCGACGATCGGGCGGAACTCCCAGAACGTCATCGCGTAGGTCGTCATGTCCGTCTCCGCCGTGACCGTGGCGGTGCGGGCGCCCTCGTCGAGCAGCGCGATCTCGCCGAAGTAGTCCCCTGGGCCGAGCGTCGCGCGGTCGTTGCCGTGGACGGACACCTTCGCGGTGCCGTCCCCGATGACGAAGAAGCCGGCTCCGCCGGAGCCCTCGCTCGCGATCGTGTCGCCGGCCGAGTAGTCGCGCTGCTTGAACGAGTCGGCGATCCGCTCGAGATCGCGCGTCTCGAGCCCTGAGAAGAGCGGCACTCGGGCCAGAGTCTCGGTCGACGGGCGGGCCACGAACGCGATCCTAACCGGACTCGCCACCGGGAGGAAGCGGTGCCGTGCTCGCTGCACGCTGCGCAAGCTCCTCGATCTTTCCCTCGGCCGTCTCGAGCCGCGTCAGGCAGAAGCGCAGCAGTTCCTCGCCGCGCTCCCAGAGCGCGATCGCCTCGTCGAGCTCCGCTTCGCCGCGCTCCAGCCGCTCGACGATCTGCTCCAGCTCCTTCTGCGCCGTCTCGAAGGTCAGCTCACTCACGGACGTCCTCCACACGAGCGCCGAAGGCGCCCTCGGCCAGCTCGACCTCGACGCTCGCTCCCTTCGCGAGACCGGCGCTGCTGCGGAGGACGGCGTCGCCCGAGCGGACGATCGCGTAGCCGCGGCCGAGCGTCGCACGCGGCGAGAGAGCGGTCAGGCGGCCCTCTGCTCGCTCGATCGAGCTCCGGCGCCGCTCGAGCAGGAGCGCCGGGCCGCGCCGGAGCCGGTCGCCCAGCGTCGTCACCCGCCGGTGGTCTCGGTCGAGTGTCTTGCGGGCGCCACGCTCGAGCGCCGCGCGCGTGCGGGCCAGACGCTCGCGCTCTCGTTCGGTCGCCCGGCGGACGCAGCGCTCGAGCGAGCTCCGCGCCCGCGTCAGCTCGACGCGGAGCGCCTCGAAGTCGGGGACGACGAGCTTGCCGGCCGCCGTCGGGGTCGACGCGCGCACGTCCGCCGCGAGATCGCACAACGGCGTGTCCTGCTCGTGCCCGACCGCGGAGACGACGGGCACGGGGCAGGAGGCAACCGCGCGGACGACGCGCTCGTCGCTGAACGGCAGCAGGTCGTCGAAGCTGCCGCCGCCGCGGGTGAGCACGATCACATCGATCCCCGGCTCGCGCGCCAGCGCCTCCAGCGCCTCGACGATCCCGGCCGCCGCACGGGGACCCTGCACGAGGGTCTCCGCGACGAGCACGCGCGCGGGTGGGAAGCGGATCTGAATCGTCGTGATCACGTCGCGGCGAGCGGCCGCATCGCTGCCCGTGACGAGCCCGATCCGGCGCGGGAAGCGGGGGAGCGCACGCTTGCGGGCGGCGTCGAAGAGACCCTCCGCCGCCAGCGTCTGCTTCAGCCGCTCGATCGCGGCGAGGTGCTCGCCGAGGCCGAAGCGCTCGAGCGAGAGTGCGCGCAGCCGGAACTCGCCCTTGGCCGCGAAGAGCTCGGGTCGGCCGAGCACGTGGATGCGTTCGCCCTCGGCGAGATCGAGCTTCAGCGCGTCGAACGTCCGCCGCGGGATCGACGCCGGCAAGCAGGCGCCGTCGTCCGGATCCTTGAGCGTGAAGAAGACGCTCGCCCAGTTCGCGTTCCGCCGCAGCTCCGTCACCTCACCCTCGATCCAGAGCGTCGGCAGCCGCGCGAGCCAGTCGGCGACGCCGCCGTTGAAGCCCGCGACCGTGAAGACCTTCTTGTCGCCGTAGACCAGAGGCTCGACCTTCATCACTCGCGAATGTAGATGATCGATCTCGTGACGGAAGCCGTCCCGCCGCTCGGCCTCGCGCGCTATGGCGCCCTCTTCCGCGTCCCCCATGTGCGCCGGCTCGTGCTCAGCGGGATGCTCGCTCGGCTCCCGGCCGGGATGATCGGCCTCGCGCTGCTGCTGCTCGTCCGCGAGAACGGAGGCAGCTACGCGGCGGCGGGCGCCGTCTCCGGCGGCTACTTCGTCGCCACCGCGGTCGGCGCTCCGATCGCGGGGCGCCTCGTCGACCGGCGCGGCCAGGCGCGGATCCTGCTCTCGCGGGCGGTGATCTTTCCGGCGCTGCTCGCCGCCGTGTGCGCACTGGCGCTGCTCGACGCGTCGATCGCCCTAGTGGGCGCGGCGGCGGCCGCCGCCGGCGCCCTGATGCCTCCCGTCGGGGCCTCGCTGCGCGCGCTCTGGCCGCGGATGTTCGTCGACGCCGAGCTGCGCGCCGCCGCATACGCGCTCGAGGCGTCGCTGCAGGAGATCACCTTCATCGTCGGCCCGCTGCTCGTGGCGCTGCTGACCGCGGCGGCCTCACCGGTGCTCGCGCTCGGCGTTGCGGCCGTCGTCGGTGGCGTCGGCACGATGCTGATCGCGCTCGCCGAGCCCGTGCGCGCCTGGCGGCCCGACGCAGAGCGGCACGCGTCGATCCTCGGGGCGCTCGCGTCGCGGGGCGTCGTGACACTCATCGGGCTGTCCGCTTGCCTTGGCGTCGGCTTCGGCGGGACAGAGGTCGGCTTCCCTGCGTTCGCCGAGCGTCACGGCGGCGCCGAGCTCGGGAGCATTCCGCTCTCGCTCTTCGCGGCCGGAAGCCTCGTCGGCGGGCTCGTGGCCGGCGCGCGTGTGACGCTGCCGCCCCTGAGGCTGCTGCGCGTCTCCGCGGTCGTGCTCACCTTCGGTCTCGCCTTGCCGCTGCTCGGGTGGTCGCTGCCGAGCATGGCCGTGCTCGCCTTCCTCGCCGGGCTCGCGATCGCGCCCGTGGTCATGTCCGCGTACGGCCTCGTCGACGCGGTCGCCGCGCGCGGGACCGCCGCCGAGGCGTTCTCCTGGATCACGACGGCCGTCTTCGCCGGCTTCTCGGTGGGGATGGCGCTCGGTGGGACGCTGATCGACGCCTACGGGGCCAAGGCGTCGTTCGTCTTCGCCACCGCGGCTGCCGCGCTCGGTGCCGTGCTCGTGGCGGTAGGCCCCGGCCTCGAAAGCGACTAAGCCTTCCTAGAGAAGGATCTCGGCCGCGACGCGTGGATCGCAGCCCTGGTGCACGAGCTCGACAGCTTCGTGCAGGTCGGCGTCGAGCGCGGCGGCGATCTTCTCCGCGAGCGGGAGCGGATAGCCCGCCTCGATCAGGACGTGCAGGCGCCAGGACTCGACCTTTGCCCGCTCGCTGCCCCTGTCGATCAGCTCGGTGGTGTCAGCCATGCTGCGCATGTTCGTGGTGCAAGAGACGTTCCCTGCGGCTGCTTGTTAGCCGGCTAGGCGCGACGGAGCGCCGAGGCTTCGTCGACCCGGCGGTGGAGGTCCGCGAGCCGCTCCGCAATCGCCGAGCGCTCGGCTTCGGCCTCGGCCGCGAACGCGCCGAGCGTGCGGCGGAGATCGGCGTCGGCGGCGGCCACACGCTCCTGGAACGAAGCGACCAGCTCCTCGCGCTGGCGTTCGAAGGCCGCCTGCGCCTGACGCTGGCGCTGCTCGAGCCGCTGCTGGCCGGCGTCGCCCGTCTGGGCGAGCCGTTCCGCGAAGACGGCGTCGGCCTGGCGCACGAACGTCTCGACGGCGCGGTCGAGCTCGCGAGAAAGCCGGCCCGCCGCCTCCTCGCGCGCCGCCCGCATCGTCGTGTCGAACTGGACCCCGGCGGCCTCGGCATGCCGTTCCGCCTCGCGTCCGATCGCCCGCTGGAGCTGCTCCAGCTGACGGCGCTCGATGTCGGCGAACGAGGCCTCGATCCTCCGCGCCGCCTCCGTCTCGGCGCGCTCGACCTGCTCGGTCAGGGCCTGCTCGCGCCGCCGCAGCCGCTCGGCGATCTCCTCGATCACGCGCCGCCGCTCGCTCGTGTGTGCCTCGAGCTCCTCGAGCGCCTCCGCGACCGCTTGCTGTGCAGCGCGCTCGAGCTCTTCGCGGAGCCTGAGCACCGACGCGCGCTGCTCGTCGGAGGTGGTCACGAGCTCCGTGGCCTCGGCCTCGATCCGCGTCTCGGCCTCCGCGATCAGCTGCTTCTGGCGCTGCTCGAGCCGCCGCAGCTCGGTTTCGAGATTTTGCTGCGTCCGGTCGAGGTCGTCGCGCCACCCGCGGAGACGCTCGTCGACGCGGCGAGTCGTTTCGGCGAGCGCATCGGCCAGCTCGACGCCGGCGGCGCGCTCGCGCTCCGCCAGCTCCTGGCGACGCTCGTCGGCGATCCGGCGCTCGTCCTCGGCGAGGACCGAGAGCGAGTCCGCCCGCATCCGCGCCAGCCTGGCCTTCAGCTCCTCGGCGCTCGCTGACGTCTGCTCATCGACGAGCGCACGCAGCTGCTGGCGCGCTTCCCCGGTCGAATCGCTGCGCCGGGTGAGGGCGAGCACGAACGCCGCGATCGCGAGCACGAGCGCGAGCGCCGCCAGCGTGAGTGCGACCTCCTCGAGCACCGGTTCATCGTATGTGGAAGCCGCCGCGCCCTCCTATGCTGCCGCGATGATGCTGGCCGAGGAGCTCGAGCGGATCGTCGTGAAGGCCGGTGCGGATGCGGTGCTCGCTGCAGAGCCGCACCCTGGCGACCGGATCTATGTCTGCGCGTTCGAAGAGGCCGACGGAGGACGCACGTGGCTCGCGGTCGACAGCGACGGGGAGCCGGTCGCGGAACGTGAGCGTCTACGCGACGCGGTCTCGATCCTCGCGCTCTGCGAGCTCGCGGAGGAGACGGCCGCGGGCGGCGACCTCGACGAGCTGCGCTCCCAGCTCGCCGCGCTGCGCGTGACCGAGAATCCTGCCGGGATCGAGGAGGCCGAGGAGGCGGTGCTCGAGTTGCAACGCGTGCTCGGAGCGCCGCCGATGCTCGCAACCCCGGCCCGCCTCGACCAGATCGGCGCCGCAACGCGGAGGCTCGAGGTGGCGCTCGGCGGCGTCACGCAGGGATCCCCGTTCGCGGCTGCGATGAAAGGTGCGAGCGAAGTCGTCGACGCGCTCTTCGCCGATGTCGCGAGCTCCTACCGCATCCCACTTCGGTAACCTCGGAGCATGGAAGGTGGCGGTTTCGGAGGCTTCCCGTTCGGAGGGGATCCGGAGGATCTCCTGCGCGGCCTCCGCGAGTTCGCGGAGCAGCAGGCCGAGTCGGTGCACGAGGCCCAGCGGGAGCAGTTCGCCACGCTGACCCTGAACACCGCGGTCGAGCTGACCGCAGCGGCGCTGAAGCAGGTGCAGCCGAGCGGCGCGATCGACGAGCAGGCGGTCGCGCTTCGCGATGCCATGCGCGTGCTCTTCCCCGAGGCGGTCGCGCTCGTCTCTGCAGCCCGCCAGGGCTTCATGCAAGAGCGCTGACGCCCCTGGCCGGTCGGCTCCCAGCGGGCGAAGCCCGCCTCCGCCGACCTCGCGCGCCTGGACGATCGCGGCTCTCCGGGTCTGGCCGCCTGGCCTATCCCCTCCGGCCGCGCTCGTCCAGCCACGCGCCAGGAGCGTCAGCGACGTTGGCTCCGAGTTAGACTCCCGCGCCGTGTCCCTGCTCGACCGCGCCGTCGTCACGCTGCTCCCGGCCGTTCCGAAGCCGGTCGTGCGAAAGCTCTCGTCGCGCTACATCGCGGGGGCGGAGCTCGAGGACGCGCGGCGGGTCGTGGCGGGCTTGAACGCACAGGGGAAGCTCGCGACCGTCGACGTGCTCGGGGAGGAGGTCGAGCGCGCGGAGGAGGCGGCCGCGATCGCAGCCGAGTACGTCGCCGCGCTCGATGCGTTCGAGCAGGACGGCCTCGACGCGAACGTGAGCGTCAAGCCGACGGGGCTCGGGCTCAAGCTCGACTACGACCTGTGCAAGCGCAACGTCGAGGCGGTGATCGCGGCCGCCGAGCCCACGAACCGCTTCGTCCGGATCGACATGGAGGACTCGTCGACCACCGACGACACGCTCCGGCTCTTCCGCGAGCTGCGCGACGAGGGGCACGCGCGTGTCGGTCCCGTCCTCCAGGCCTCGCTCAGACGGACGGTGGCCGATGCGGCGACGCTCGCAGGGGCGAGCGTCCGGCTCTGCAAGGGGATCTACGTCGAGCCCGAGTCGATCCAGTTTCGCGACGACCGCGAGGTGAGAGCGAGCTTCGTCGAAGCGCTCGAGACGCTCCTCGACGGCGGTTCGTACGCGGCGATCGCGACCCACGACGAATGGCTCGTCGACCAGTCCTTCCGGCTCCTGCGTGAACGTGGCCTCACGCCCGACCGGTATGAGTTTCAGATGCTGCTCGGAGTGCGTCCGGAGCTCGGCGACCGTATCGCCGCCGAGGGGCACCGGCTGCGCATCTATGTCCCCTTCGGGCGCCAGTGGTACGAGTACTCGCTGCGGCGCCTGCAGGAGAACCCGAAAGTCGCCGGCTATGTGGCCGGCGACCTTGGACGATCGTTGTTCCGCAGGCGCTAGCGCTTACGGAAGCGGCGGGCCTGGTGCGACGTCCTCTTCCTCGACGACCGTCGTCCGGCGAGGAGCAGGGGCCGTCGTGGTGCGGACCGGCCCGCCCTCGACGTACGCGGCACGCCGCCGGAAGCCACCCCAGCTCGACCAGAAGAGCGTCGAGATGACGAGGCCGAGGATGCCGACGATCATCAGGATCACGCCGATGTTGTTGACGTTGAGCCCTTCGGCGTCGGCCGTAACGCCCCACGTGAGGATGGCGCCGACCGCGATCAACAGAATGCTGACTGAGATTCCCATGTCCGGGTTCTCCCCGAACGTGTCGGTTCCTAAGCGCCGAGCTTCTCGGCCGCCAGCACGAGGTGCCCGGGGACGTGCGCGTCCTTGCCCGGCCACTCCTCGAGCCCGCGCAGCAACAGTCCGGCGCCGACGACCGCGGTGACGAGCTCGCCGACGCCGACCGAGGCGAAGTAGTCGCCGCGCCAGCGGCCGAAGGCGTCGAGCGCGGTCGCCGCCGGATGCTCGTCGTGGAGGAGGAGCACGCCGCCCGGGCGGAGCGCCGCCGCGACGCCGCCGGCGAACGGCTCGGCCGAACGCAGCCGCCGGAGCGAGCCGTAGCCGAGATAGACGAGATCCCAGCGGCCGAGCAGGAGCTCCGGAGGCAGCGCGTGCACGTCGGCGTGCACCCACGGCAGCTCGGGCGCGCGGCGCCGCGCAGACTCGACCGCCGCTTCATCGTCGTCGACGCCGGTGACCAGCGCACCGAGGTCGGCCAGGTCGACCGACTCCCGGCCCGTGCCGCTGAGGAGGTGGAGGACGCGATGGCCGCTCGCCCCCTGCAGCCGTTCGCGGATCCGCTCAGGCATGCCCGGAACCTGGAGCACGTTCTCGGAGGTGCGGTGCGCGTCGTCGAAGGCGCGCCGGTTGTGGTCGGTCGGCTCCATCTACGCCCTCAGTGAGAAGCCGCCGTCGACGATCAGGGTCTGGCCGCGGATCATCTCGGCCGCCGACGAGCAGAGGAACGCGACCGCATCGGCGATGTCCTCGGGCCGCACGAGCCTGCCGGCCGGATTGTCCCGGCCGAAGCGGAGCATCTCGTCCTTGTTCGGGAAGTGCTCGAGCGCGCCCGTGTCGACGACACCGCCCGAAACGGCGTTCGCGCGGATCCCGAGCGGGGCGAGCTCGACGGCGAGGTAGCGCACCAGCGCCTCGAGCGCTGCCTTCGAGGTACCGACGAGCGAGTAGTTGTCGAGCACGCGCTGCGAGCCGAGGCTCGAGATCCCGATGATCGACGCACCGGGCAGCATCTGTGGCGCACTCACCCGCGCCAGCGCCAGCAAGGCGCGCGCGTTCGCTGTCATCGTCCAGTCCCAGTGCTTGTCCTCGGTCTCGAGCGCCGCGCGGATCACGCCGGTGGCGGCATTGTGGACGAGCACGTCGAGCGCGCCCAGCAGCGCGACTTCTTCGAGCACGCGGTCGGAGGAGATGTTGCCGCGGATCAGGATCGGTTCGGCGCCCAGCGCCGCCAGCTCCTCGGCCGTCTCCTCTGCAGCGCTGTCCGAGCGGAGATAGCCGATCGCGACGCGTGCGGCGCCGAGCGCGGCGAAGTTGAGCGCGATCGCCTTGCCGATCCCGCGCGAGCCACCGGTCACGAAGACCGACGCGCCCTGGAAGGTCGTCATGGCCGCTTCGGCAGCGGCTCGTACGCCGGCGCGGAGCTCGGCAGCTCCTCCCAGCCGATCCGCGAGCGCGGCTCCTTGCCGCCCTGCTCGGCCTTCGAGGACGCGTATCCGAGCGCCTCGAGCAGCCGCACCTTCTCCTCGCCGTACCGGCGCACGGGATGGTCAGGAGGCAGGTCGCGGATCAGATCGCGGACGCGTGCCCGGATCTGGAACGCGAAGTGCGGCGTCGCGGGCCCGACGAGGGAGTCGATGTCGCGGATCGTGGGCTCGGCCATTACGGCGCAAGCGTAACGTCTACTTGCACAGCTTGAGCGTGCGTTCGAGCGCCTTCAGCTGCGCGTTCTGCTTGCGCACGAACGCGGCGCGGAGCTTCGGGCTGCGCGTCCGCTTGAAGTACGCCTTTCGCTGCGCGGCCATCTGCTTCTTGTAGCGCTGAACGGCCTCCTTGCGCGCCTTCTTCACCGCCGCCTTGCAGTACTGCTTCGCCGCTGCGCTCGGGTGCGCGGGGGCGGCCAGCCCGACCGCCTGCGGCGACGCGACGCCGGCGAACGCCCACGCGGCCGCACCGGCGCACGCAGTCGCGAGGAGGATTCTGAGGCCCATCACGGCCGACAGGGTCGCAGCGATCGCGGCGGGCGGCAACCCCCTATGCCGGGTAAACGCCTCGGGATCAGGAGCGGGAGCGAAGCGACCTCTTCAGGGGTCTTGCGCGGACACGGGCTTTGCCCGTGTCCTTGCGCGGCGAGGATAGGCTCGCCCGATGCGGCGACCGCTGAGCATCGAGCTGATGCTGCTGACGACGGTCGTCCTCTGGGCGCTCAACCTCACCGTCACCCGCTACATCCTCACGCACGGATTCGAGCCGCTCGCGTACGCGACCGTCCGCTACGGCGCCGCGACGGTGATCTTCCTCGGGATCGCGCTCGTCGCCGAGCGGTCGCTCCGGATCCGCCGCTCCGACCTGCTGCTCGTCGTCCTGGCGGCGCTCTGCCTCTGGCTGAACCAGCTCTCGTTCGTCTACGCACTCGAGAAGACGAGCGCCTCGACGATCGCCCTGATCCTGGGTGCGACGCCGATCTTCGCGGCGCTGATCGGGCTTGCGTTCGGGCTCGAGCGGCTTTCACGGCGGTTCTGGCTCGCGGCAACCGTCTCCTTCGCGGGGGTCGGGCTCGTCGCACTCGGCTCGTCGGGCGGCCTGTCGGGCGACCTGCGCGGCCATCTGCTCGGGATCGCGACGGCGGCGACGTGGGCCGGCTACTCGGTCGCGATCGCGCCGCTGATGGAGCGCTACTCCGCCTCGCGGATCAGCGCCGTCGTGCTCTCGCTCGGCTGGGTCCTGATTGCGATCGTCGGCGCCCCGCAGACGCTCGAGCAGGACTACGAGCTGGGCTGGACCGTCTGGCTGCTGCTCGCCTTCGCGACGCTCGGGCCGCTCGTCACCACCAACGTGCTCTGGTTCCGCTCCCTGCACCGGATCGGCCCCTCCCGCGCCACCCTCGTCGCGAACCTGCAGCCGTTCGTCGCCGCGGTCTTCGCGCTCGTGCTCCTCGACGAGCAGATGACGATCGTGCAGGTGCTCGGCGGGATCCTGATCGCTGCGGGGATTCTGGCTGCCCGGCGGCGACCACCTGCGCCCGCCTCCGAGTAAGATCCGGCCCGTGGCTGACACGGACTTCATGCCGCTCGACGGGTGGGACCACATCGAGCTCTGGGTCGGGAACGCCAAGCAGGCGGCGTTCTGGTACGAGCACGCGCTCGGGTTCGACCGCGTCGCCTACGCGGGCCCGGAGACCGGCGTCCGCGACCGTGCCTCCTACGTGCTCGAGCAGGGCGAGATCAGGCTCGTGCTGACGAGCGGACTCCGCAGCGACAGCGAGATCGTCCGGTTCGCGGGCCGCCACGGCGACGCGGCGAAGGACGTCGCGCTGCAGGTGCCCGACGTCAGCGCCGCCTACCGCGCAACCGTCGAGCGCGGCGCGACGAGCGTCGCCGAGCCGCGCTGGGCCGAGGACGAGCACGGCCGTGTCGAGCTGGCAACGATCGCGACCTACGGCGAGAACGTCCACACCTTCGTGAACCGCGCCGACTACTCCGGCCCGTATCTCCCCGGCTACGTCTCGCTCTCGCCGAACGGACGCGCCGGCAGCGGCGTCGGCCTGATCGCGATCGACCACGTCGTCGGCAACGTCGAGCTCGGGAAGATGAACGTGTGGGTCGAGTTCTACGAGCGCGTCTTCGGGATGACCAACATCGTCCACTTCGGCGACGACCAGATCCAGACCGAGTACTCGGCGCTGATGAGCAAGGTGATGGCGGACGGCGCCGGGAAGATCAAGTTCCCGATCAACGAGCCGGCCGAGGGGAAGCGCAAGAGCCAGATCGACGAGTACCTCGAGTTCAGCGAAGGCCCGGGCGTCCAGCACATCGCGCTGCAGACGTCGAGCATCGTGCAGACGATCGAGACGCTGAAGGACCGCGGCGTCATCTTCCTCGACACCCCCGAGACGTACTACGAGGAGGTCGAGGGGCGCGTGGGCGAGATCGCCGAGGACTACGGCGACCTGAAGCGGCTGCGGATCCTCGCCGACCGCGACGAGGACGGCTACCTGCTGCAGATCTTCACGAAGACGGCGCAGGACCGGCCGACGCTCTTCTTCGAGGTGATCGAGCGGCACGGCGCGACGACGTTCGGCGAGGGCAACTTCAAGGCCCTCTTCGAGTCGATCGAGCGCGAGCAGGCCCTGCGCGGAAACCTGTAGCGCGTTTGCTGTCCGCTTCGCCGTGAGATAGTCGCCCGCATGGGTATCGGAGCAGTCCTCGTCATCATCGGCATCGTCCTGCTGGTCACCGGCCACGTCATCTGGGGGATCGTGCTCGCGATCCTCGGGCTTGCGTTCGGTGGTTTCAGGCGCGGCAGCTGGTACTGATCTAGCCTTCGTCTAGCCTTCGCGGCATGACGCCGCAGCGCCGCACCGCGCTCGTCTCGATCGGCGCGGCGGCGGCTCTCGTGGCGCTCAAGCTCGGCACCGGCCTGGCGAGCGGCAGCCTCGGGCTCGTCTCCGAGGCGCTCCACTCCGGCACCGACCTCGTCGCGGCGCTGCTCACCTTCTTCGCCATCGGCGTCGCCGGGCGCCCCGCCGACCGCGGCCACCAGTACGGGCACGGCAAGGCCGAGCACCTGGCCGCACTCGGAGAGGCGACCGTGCTCGCGCTCGTCAGCCTCGCCGTGGCTGCGCTCGCCGTCACGCGCCTCACCGGGGCCGCTGAGAGCGTCGTCGACGCGAGCTGGTGGGTCTTCGCGGTCGTCGGCGTCGTGCTCGCGATCGACCTCGGCCGCACGGTCGTCTCGTACCGCGCGGCAAAGCGTTATCGCAGCGAGGCGCTCCTCTCGAACGCGCTCCACTTCGGCAGCGACTTCGTCGGCACGCTCGCCGTGCTCGCCGGGCTTGTCGCCGCGACGGCGGGGTATCCGGAGGGGGACTCGATCGCGGCGCTCTTCGTCGCCGCACTGGTGCTCGTTGCGGCGGCGCGGCTGATTCGCCGCAACGTCGACGTGTTGATGGACCGCGCGCCGGCCGACGCCGAGGAGGCAGCCCGTGCGGCGATCGCCCGCATCGAGCCGCCGGTCCAGCTCAAACGGCTTCGCCTGCGCCAGGCGGCGGGGAGGACGTTCGCGGACGCTGTCATCTCGGTGCCGCCCGGCGCCGCGGTCGGACAGGGCCATGCGACCGCCGACCGGGTCGAGGAGGAGCTCGAGCGCGCTCTGCCCGGGATCGACGTGGTCGTCCACGTCGAGCCGGCACAAGGGGAGGCGGCGCTGCGCGAGCGGGCCCACGCTGCAGCGCTTTCGGTGCCGAGCGTGCGCGAGATCCACAACCTCAGCATCGTCTCGCTCGACGGGCACACCGAGCTCTCGCTCCACCTGAAGTTGCCGGGCGAGCTCGCGCTCGAGGAAGCGCACGAGATCGCGGAGCAGGTCGAGCGGGAGATCGTCCGCGCCGTCCCCGAGATCGGCTCGGTCCAGACGCATCTCGAGCCGCTCGCCGAGGTCGACTCGGGCGAGGAGGTCGAGGCGACCGAGATCGAGGATGCCGTTGCGCGCGCGGCCGGCGGCCCGCCCCGGGAGCTGCGGCTGCTCCGGACCGAGAAGGGCGTCGTTGCCTTCGTCACGCTCGGGCTCGACCCGGGCTCGACGCTCGCGGAGGCACACGCCCGCGCGAGCGAGGTCGAGGAGAGGCTGCGCCGGGCCCGCCCGGACGTCGCCGACGTGATCGTCCACACCGAGCCATGAGGCTGTGCATGTTCACGCCGGCCGACTCCGACCTCGAGCGCGGCTGGCCGGGCCGGATCGACGGCGATGCCGTCGTCCAGCTCGCCGCCCAGACGCTGCAGTCCTACTTCGCGAGCGGCTCGTCCGCGCGGGAGCACGCCAAGTATCCGCTGGCTGCGGTTCGGCTGCGTGCACCCGTGCTCGAGCCGCCGGCGATCCGGATCTTCGACGACGAGCACACGTTCGCGTTCGCGAATCCGACCGCGGTGCGCTCGCCGGGCAGCGAGATCCCACGGCCCGGCGGCCGGCTCGACGCGGTGCAGCGGCTCGTTGCGGTGATCGGCGCCGACGGTGCGATCGGCGGCTGGACCGGGCTCGTCGAGTGGCGCGCTCCCGAGCTCGCGGCGCCGAAGGATCGCGACTTCGCGCTCCTGCTCGGGCCGACGGTGGAGACCGCCTTGGCGGATTCCTTCGACTGGGAAGGGGCGCGGACGCTCGCCGCTGCGAACACGCGTCTGCGGCCCGGCGACCTCCTCGCCGGCCCCGCGCTCGAGCGGCACGAGGGGATCGAGAGCGGCGGCCTCGTCGTCTCGTTCGACGGCATCGGCGAGCTGACCGCGTTCGTCGCCTAACTCTGCGGATATCCTCAGTGCATGCCGTTCTACCAGCGCCTCGGCGACGTTCCGCGCAAGCGGCACATCCAGTTCCGCGACAACGGCACGCTGCTGACCGAGGAGGTGATGGGCCTCGAGGGGTTCACCGGCAACGAGTCGATCCTCTACCACCTCCAGTCGCCCTGCCGCGTGCAGGAGATCGGCGCGTTCGAGCCGATCGTGCGCGACGAGTGGGTGCCCGAGACGCACCAGCACCGGATGATGCACACGAAGGAGATCGAGGCCGGCGGCGACGAGGTCACCGGACGGCGGCTGCTGATGTGGAACGCCGACGTCGAGATCTCGCTCTGCCGCCCGACCGAGCAGATGGACTACTTCTTCCGCAATGGAGAAGGGGACGAGGTCATCTTCGTCCACGAGGGGTCCGGCGTGCTGGAGACGATCTTCGGCGAGCTGCCCTACAAGGACGGCGACTACGTCGTCGTCCCACGCGGCACCACCTATCGCTTCCGCCCCGAGGTTTCAGCGACGCGCTGAGCAGCGCTATCTGATCTTCGAGACGCCCGGGCTGATCGAGATCCCGCGCCGCTACCGGAACCAGTACGGCCAGATCATCGAGGGCGCGCCGTACTACCACCGCGACATCCATCCTCCGGCGGAGCTGAACACTCACCGCGAGCGCGGCGAGTTCCCGGTCAAGGTGCGCGTCCGCGACGGCTACCAGACCTACCTGCTCGACTACCACCCGTTCGACGTCGTCGGCTGGGACGGCTACCTGTATCCGTGGACGTTCTCGATCCACGACTTCGAGCCGATCACGGGCCGGATCCACCAGCCGCCGCCCTCGCACCAGACCTTCGCCGGGCGCAACTTCGTCATCTGCTCGTTCTGCCCGCGCAAGCTCGACTTCGACCCGCTCGCGATCCCGATCCCCTACCACCACTCGAACCTGCAGAGCGAGGAGATGATCTATTACGTCTCCGGCAACTTCGGGTCGCGGAAGGGTGTCGACGTCGGCTCGATCACGCTGCATCCGTCCGGGCTGCCGCACGGGCCTCAGCCGGGCCTCGCGGAGAAGTCGATCGGGCTGCACGAGACGGGCGAGCTCGCGGTCATGTGCGACACGTTCAACCCGCTGCGGCTGACGACGCTCGCGCGCGACCTCGACGACGGCAAGTACGCGCTCTCCTGGTACGAGGCCGACGAGGACGCCGGTCTCGACGCCGGCCTCACCTCGCACCTCTAGCGCTTGCGGCTCTTCGTCGACTGGGACGGGACGGTCACCGTCCAGGATTCGCTCGTGCAGGTGATCCACGCCTTCGGCGATCCGGCGCTGCTGGCGCAGCTCGAGCCGCGTGTCGGCGTCGACCTGACGCTGCATGAGGAGATCGCGCTCGAGTTCGCGGCGATCGGGGCGCCGCTCGAGGACGTGGTCGACTGGGTGCTCGAGAACGTCGAGGTGCGGCCGGGGCTGGCCGAGCTCGCCGAGCTGCGGCCGGTCATCGTCTCGGCGGGGTTCCACGAGCTGATCGAGCCCGTGCTGCGGCGCGAGGGGATCGAGCTGGAGGTGCTTGCGAACCGGGTCGAGGCGCGGGCGGACGGATGGCGGGTCAGCTTCCGCGACGAGGCCGCGTGCGCCAGCTGCGGCGAGCCGTGCAAGCGCGGCGGCGTCGCCGGGTCGCCGTACGCCTACGTCGGCGACGGCTACTCGGACCGCTGCGCAGCCCTCGCGGCCGACCGGATCTTCGCGCGCGACTCGCTCGCTCGTCATCTGGACGAGCTCGGTGTCGCCTACGAGCCGTTCGAGAGTCTCGACGAGGTCGCGACACTCCTTCGAGGTACCCCGCCCACACTCTGATTACAGGGCGCTGACCGAACCCGTACTCGATCGTCCCCCTCCCCTTACCGGCGCTGCCGATGGTGGTCTCGAGGCAAGCAACCCACCAAGGAGGAAGCACCATGCAGGTCAGCATTCGCACCATTGCGGTGACTGCTCTGGTCGCGCTCCTCGTTCCCGTTGCCGCGGTTGCGAAGGACGCGAGAGTCAAGGGCCCGTCGGCGCTCGTCGGCGCCGGCTATTTCGGCGGCGAGCTCGAGCTCGCGATGGCGGACGGCCAGCGGCCCGTCAAGATCGCGGCGCGCGCCGGCTACATCGGCGTCCTCGACCTCGGCGGCGATCTCAAGATCCGCTGTCTCGGCACGGGCCGGGTGCAGAAGCAGGAGACGCCGGACGGGATGGTCTACCGCTGCGCCGGCCGTCAGGGCGGCCAGGTGATCCTGCTCGGAAGCCACTTCACGTTCCGCGGCTTCGCGGCGCACTACCGCGCGCTGCTGCCGGCGGGGGCGAGCGGCAGCTTCCACGGCCGCTTCGTCGCGTGCGCTCCGGCCGCGGAGGCGTCGAGCTGCCGCGCGCCGAAGCCGGACGTGCGACAGGCTGAGCCAAAGGAGCGGGGTCAGCAGGAGCGCGGACAGCAGGAGCGCCCGAAGCCGGCGGACGACGAGGAGATCCCCTCGCTCGACGAGCTGGCGGCAATGCTCGCGGACGCGTAGGCCAACTAGACGATCCCTGCTTCGCGCAGGGGTCGTCGAGCCCATGCGAACCGGTCGCGGTACCACCCTTCGAACGGATGGAGGGTGGTGCCGTTTCCGGAAGAGTGGACGAACCAGCCGCCGCCGAGGTAGATCGCGGCATGGTCGATCTGGGCCGGCTTCGACTTCGAGCCCTTGGCGCCCTGGAAGATCAGGTCGCCGGGCTGCAGGTTCTCGATCTTCCTGATCCGCTGCGCGGGCGGAACCTCGCCTGACATCTCGTAGGTCGTGCGGCCGCGAAGTACCGTCGCGAGTGCCGATGCGCCGGGAAACGGCTCGAGCTTGAAGACGCGCCAGACGAAGCCGGAGCAGTCGAAGCCGCCCGGGAGCCGCCTCCCGTCCCAGAGCTGCTGTGAGGCCTCGGAGGTTCCGCCCCAGACATACGGTGAGCCGACGAACGAGACGGCGCGGCGGAGCAGGCGCTGCTGTGTGCCGGTCAGCTCTGGTAGGAGGAGCTGCTCGGTCGCCGATCGGATCTGCTCCTGCTCCCAGCCCGAGAGCTCGAGCAAGCGGGCGAGGGAGTACGCGGCCTCTGCGCGCGTAGCCGGATCGTTCAGGCCGAGCTCAAGCTCGTCCTCGGCGGCGGGGTGGTTGAAGCGGAGCCCGAGCAGGCGTCCGACCGTCTCCGTGCCCACGCCTGCCCTGGGAGCGAGGCCGGCGTCGCGAAGCGCGGCGGTGACGAGGCGCGCCGTGTCTCCGAGGCCGAGGAAGCCGACGAGCGCGGCGTCGAGCTCGCGAATCGTGACGGCCCGGCCGGGCGCGACGACCCGGTAGTGGTAGTCGACGGGCTCCTCCGCGGTGAGCGAGAGCGTCTGGAGCGCGGCTGCGAGCGCGCGCTGCGTCAGGGGCTGCTGGGGCTTGAAGGTGGCGGCGGAGTCGGCGAGCAGGCCGGCCGCGACGACGGCCTCGATCTGAGGCTGCGCCCAGGAGCGATCGGCCGCGGCGTGGGCGTTCGGGACGAGTCCGAGGAGGAGCAGGCTGACGAGGGCGAGCGGCCGCATCGGCGTTGCTATCGGCAGCAGCGCTTTCCTCCTTGAAACCTCGGCTCGGTGCCAGGCACGGTGCCAGGCACGGTGCCAGGCACGCACCGTCCGTCTCAGGCAGGGTTGCCGCGTGCTCGTTCCGCTCCCGCAGCCGTACGACTTCGAGGTCTCGACCGCCCGCTTCGACGTCTACGGGCTCGACCGGGCGACCGTCTGGCGCGACGGCGGGATCCACCGCGTCTTCGGCGAACGCGAGCTGCGGATCGAGGCGGCGCCTGGCGGCGTTGACGTCTCGCCCTACGACGCGTCGCTCGAGCCGCAGGTCCTGCACTTCCTCGGCCTCCCGTTCGACCTCGACGGCTTCACGGCCTGGGCGCGCGGCGAGCCGCCCATCAGCCTCCTCGCCTCCTCGCTCGCGGGCTTCCGTCCACCGCTGCAGACAAACCCGTTCGAGGCGCTCGTCACCTCGATCAGCGCGCAGCAGGTCTCGCTTCAATCCGCGGCTGCGATCCGGAGCCGCTTCATCGAGCGCTACGGGATCGCCTACGAGCACGCGCATTCCTTTCCGCTCCGCGAGCGTGTCGCGCAAGCGACCGAGGACGAGCTTTTCGCGCTCGGCTTCTCGAGCCGGAAGGCCGAGTACGTGATCGGGCTCGCGCGGAGCGAGCTCGACCTCGACGAGCTCGCGGCGCTCCCGGACAAGGAGGTGACGGCGCGTCTCGTCGCGCTTCGCGGCCTCGGCGAGTGGACGGCCGACTGGTTCCTCGCGCGCCATCTGGCGCGGCCGCATGCGTGGCCCGCGGGTGACCTGGGACTGCGGAAGGCAGTCGCTGCGTTCTATGGTGATGTGCCCAACTTGAGAGCCTTCGCCCAGCGGTTCCACCCCTACGAGAACCTGAGCGCCCACTACCTCTTGACCGGACTCCGACTCTTCCCACCCGCATGACCGTCCGCCACGCCACCGCCGACGACTTCGACGCGCTCCAGTCGCTCTGGGAAGAGTGGCAGGCCGAGAGCCCGCAGCCACCGGCCTGGGCGGACGTGAGCTGGGAGGCGAACCGGGCGGAATTCGAGCGGTCGCTCGACGCCAACGCGCTCTTCCTCGCCGAGGAGGACGGCGCCCCGGTCGGCTTCGTCACCGCGTGGCTCGACGACCACTTCGCGAAGATCGGCGACCTCTACGTCTCCCGGGCCGGCCGCAGCCGCGGCACCGGGCGGCTGCTCGTGGACACGGTCGTCGAGAATCTGCGCGCACGCGGCGCGACGCACCTCTTCGTGAACGCGAACGCGAACGCGCTCGACTTCTACGAGCGGCTCGGCTTCCGTGAGGAGTCGCGCAACCTCGTGCTCCCGCTCGACGTGCGCGAGTTCGCCGGCGGTCGCTCGTGGGGCTCGATCCACGTCCAGACGGACGATCTCACTGTTGTCGAGCGGGCCGTGCAGCAGTTCGTCCCCAGGCTTCCCGGAGGCTCGCGCGGCAGCGAGGTGACCTCGCCGCGCAACGGCTGGATCACGGTCTACGACGAGGCCAGCGACCGCGACCCGGCCTCGCTGCGTCGGCTGGCGAAGGAGCTCTCGGAGCGCACCGGCGCGGTCGTGATCGCGATCGGGGTCGAGCACGAGCAGATCGTCCGCTTCGTCCTGCACGAGGCGGGCAGGATCGTCGACGAGTACCTCTCCGTTCCCGAGTACTACGGCCCGCTGCCGCCGGGCGACGCGATCGCGCTCGCGGCAAACCCTCGCGTCGTCGCGAGGCTCACCGGTGCCGACCCGGCTGCGGTCCGCGCCGTCGCGCGCACGGCGTTGTCGCCGGCCGACCTGCCGCCCGCCCAGGAGCTGCTCGAGTCGCTCGCCGCCGCGATCGGGCTCGAAGGGGCCGAGCGGGGGTGGGAGGGCTGATCACGCTCTACGACGCCGCCCGCTGCCCCTATTGCGCCCGGGTCCGGATCGTCCTGGCCGAGAAGGCCATCGCCTACGAGACGGTCGAGATCGACCTCGCCGACCGGCCCGCGTGGCTGTACGAGATGAATCCCGCCGGCAAGGTGCCGGTGCTCGACGAGGACGGCTGGATCCTGCCCGAGTCGGCCGTGATCGCAGAGTTCCTGAACGAGCGCTACCCCGAGCCCCCGCTGTGGCCGGACGATCCCGGCGAGCGTGCGGCCGGACGGCTGCTCGTCTTCCGCTTCGACGACTTCTCGAAGCCGTACTACGCGCTCCGGCGTGGCGAGGAGGGTGCGCGCGGACGCTTCGAGGAGGAGCTCGGCTTCCTCGATGCGATGCTCGCCGGCACGCCCTGGTTGAGCGGCCGCGCCTTCGGCCTCGCCGACATCGCGTTTCTGCCCTGGCTGCTGCGGGCGCGCGACCTGCTCGGCATCCCGCTCGGGCCGTGGCCGGCGCTCGCCGACTGGGTCGAGCGCGCCTGCCTGCGGCCGGCCGTCGCGGCCGAGCAGATGCTGGTCGCAGCGCTTTGACGGTCGTCTTCCTGCACGCCTTCCCGCTCGACGAGCGCATGTGGCACACGGGTTCACACGCACCGCGGCTGTACGGCCTCGGTAGCTCGATGGACGATTGGGCCGACGCCGTGCTCGAGTCGTATCCCGGCCGGCTGATCCTCATCGGCGCCTCGATGGGCGGCTACGCGGCGCTGGCGGCGGCGCGGCGCGCGCCCGAGCGCCTCGCCGGCCTGCTCCTGGCGGGCTCCCGCCCCGAGGCCGACACGCCCGAGCGCTACGCGAAGCGTGCGGAGACGATTGCGATCTCGCGCGAGCGCGGGTCCGAAGGGGTGTGGGACGCGATGCGCGCCACTCTCTTCGACGACGACAGCGATCCGGATGTGGTCGCCCGTGCGCGCGAGCTTGCGCTCGATCGCACCGAGGACGACCTCGTGACCGCGCTCCAGGCGATCCGCGACCGCCCCGACTCGACCGAGGCGTACCGCGCGCTCGGCGACCGGGCGCTCACGGTCGTTGGCGACCGCGATCCGTTCGTGCCGGTCGAGGACGCGCGGAGGTTCGAGCCGGACGCGGTCGTGCTCCCCGCGTGCGGGCACCTGGTGAGCCTCGAGCGTCCCGCAGAGTTCGGCCTCGTCCTGGACGACGCGGTGGCCCGGTGGACGTAGAGCGCGACGAGGTCGCCCGCCGCCTTGGTGAGAAGGGCTTCGTCGTCCTCGACGTGCGCAGTGCCGGCGAGTACCGGGGCGAAGTGACCGCGCCGTGCGACCCGCGCCCAGGTCGGATCGCCGGTGCCGAGCACTTCGACCTGCAGGTGCTGCTCGCGCTGACCCCGGACCAGATCCGCGAGCGCCTCGGGCCGGCCGAGGACGCCGAGCTCGTCGCCTACTGCCACTCCGGGTCGCGCTCCGAGCTGGCGACACAGATCCTCGCCTCGCTCGGCTACCGCGCCTCGAACTACCGCGGCTCCTGGCACGAGTGGTCGCGGGACGACTCGCTGCCCGCAGAGACCGGCTAAACCGCGCGCAGGAACGCCGAGCAGAGCCGCCGGCCGAGCTCGTTCCATGCCGCGATCCGCTCGCGAGTCGCAGCCCGCAGCGCCGCCGGGTCGGCGACGTCGTCGGGATCCTCCGCGAGCCACGACTCGACCTGCTCGGCCCGCACCTCCGGATGGAACTGAACGCCCCACGCGCGGCCGAGCCGGAAGGCCTGCGTGCAGACCGGGCTGCGGGCCAGCTCGAGGGCGCCGTCCGGGAGGTCGTGCGTGTAGTGATGCCACTGAAAGGCGTCGAAGCGCGGCGGCAGCGCCGATGCGACCGAGTCCGCGGTGCCGGCCTCCGTCACCTCGACGGGGAGCCAGCCGACCTCGGGCTCGACGGCCCGGAAGACGCGGGCGCCGGCGGCGCGGGCGATCAGCTGCGAGCCGAGGCAGACGCCGAGCATTGGCGTCCCGCGTTCGAGCTGCTGCTCGAGGTAGCGAAGCTCGGGGCGGAGCCAACCGTGGCGCTCCTCCTCGTCGGGGTGCATGGCGCCACCCAGGACGAGGATCGCGTCGGCGTCGTCGGTCGGCACGCCGTCGACCGGGAGCTGGCGTTCGACGAGCTCGTGCCCCGCGGCCCGGACGGCGTCTGCGAAGACGCCTGGGCCGACGCTCGGGCCGTGCGTGATCGCGAGCACACGCACGGCCCGAGCCGTCCTTACCTTCTCCGCGCCGGGATCACGACGCGCACGGCCCCGCTGCGAACGGCCACCGCAGCGCGAGTGGCGTTCAGGCAGGGGACGCCGAAGGTCGGCGTGCAGGTCGTGGTGCCTGCGGAGACGGTCGCCCTGGCCTGCAGGAAGACGATCTGCCGGTTGGCGGTCTGCCTGATCCGCAGCGTGCCGCGGAAGGCAGGTCCGACCTTCACAAGCGGCACCGACGGGCTCAGCCCGGCCGGGGTCCTGCCGCGGTAGAGCCGGATCGTCGACGCTGCGCCGGCGGGAAGCTGCTGCACACCACGCAGTGCCAGCGTCGTGAATCCATTCGCCGACCGCAGCGTCGGCCGGCTCAGCGTCAGCGTGCGCGGGAACGCGATCACGGACTGCACCTCGACCGAGCCGGCGGCGTTCGGGCGGCCCGTGTTCGGCGTGTACGGCGTCGCGAGCGTGCGCCAGCGAGGCTGTCCGGTGCCGGCGCTCGTGAAGACGCCGTTCACCTTGAAGTCGACCTGCGTCAGCTTGAAGCCGAAGGTCGCGCGGCCGGGCGTTCCGGTCGGCACGTCCGGCGGCGGCAGGCAGGCCTGGATCGAGCTCGACGCGAAGGCGCTCGCCGAGGCTCCCGGAGCCGGCGGTGCGGCAGGTGCGTCGACGAAGACCGGCAGCTCGAGTGTCTGTCCGGCGGCCTGCAGGATCAGGACCCAGAACGCGGTGTGCGTCGCCGTGCCCGTGCACTGCGTCGCGCCTGCCGTGAGCGGCGATCGGCTGACCTGCCTCGTGCCGGACGTGATACGTGCCGTTCGCGGCCCGCGACCTGGACGGTGCCGGTCAGCGGGAGCACGGCGTCGCCCAGGTCGGCTGCCGTCCCCTGCGCGGTGACCGTGCCGAGCGTCGTGCCGGCGGCCTGGCCCAGCGACGCCGAGTACGCGGTCGGTGCGTAGAACGTGAGCTTCGCGGTCGGGTCGTCGGTCGCCGCTGACCGTGTACCGGATCGTGGTCGAGGTGCGGTCGTCCGTCACCCGGAGCGAGGGTGACGTGTACGCCGCGAGCGCTGTGCCGGCGCTCGAGAGCGCGAACGCGCCCACGAGGCCGAGCAGAAGCATGCGGATGGTCTTGCTCATTTAGATTCTTCTCCCCAAGTCGTTTGTGGCAGTGCGGGACAAAGCTACCCGCGTGCGTCGAGAAGCGAACTCGCCTTCACCCATTGCCGGTTGTCGTACCGGTAGAGATAGACCCGATCGAGCGGGAAATAGCGGGTTCTCGTGGTCTTGAGTGCGACTCCGGGCAGCAGGAAGGGGTTGTTGGCGAGGTTAAGATTCTGTGCGGCCCGGAGCAGGCTCGCCCGCGTCGGCGTCTTCCCCGCCCGCTTCAGGGTCTCGACCATCGTCCACGCGACGGTCATCCCGTACCAGTTGTAGACGTCGCTCGGCTTCCCGCGTGGGTAGTGCCGCTTCATGATCTTCCGGTAGAGAGCCACTGCCGGATCCTTCGCCCAGATCGGGTCGTTCGGGTTCTTCACGAACGCGACCGAGAGCGCCCCTTTTGTCAGCTCGGGCGCGTTCAGCCTGGCGATCGCCATGATGTTCGGCTCGATCGAGATCGACGAAACGTAGACCTGCGGCTTCCAGCCCAGCCGGTTCGCGGCGGCGAAGCCCTGGATCGCGAACTTCGGCGTCGCGAACAGCATCAGCGTGTCGGCGCCGGAGCTCTTCAGCTGTGCGACCTGCGACGAGATGTCCGTGTCGGTGAGCTCGTAGCTCTGCCTGGCGACCACCGTGGGGCCCTTCCCGCGGATCCAGCGCTCGAGCCCCTTCAGCATGTCGGTGCCGAGCGGCGTCTTCTCGTAGAGGACGGCGATCTTCGCGGCCTTGCGGGTCGCGGCGAGATGCCGGCCGTAGACCGCGCCCTCGCCGACGTAGCTCTGCAGGAAGCCCATCGTCCACGGGTAGCGCGAGGGCTGCGACGAGGCCTGGGAGCCGTCGCCGACGAAGAGCTGCGGCACCTTGCGCTGGTTCAGGTACGGCTGGATCGCCGTGTTGTTTGCCGTGCCGACCGAGTTGAAGATCGCGAAGACCTTGTCCTGCTCGACGAGCTTCCGCGTCAGCTGGACGGTTTGCACCGGGTCGTAGCCGTCGTCGTAGTAGCGGTACTCGATCCTGCGCCCGTTGACCCCGCCCTGCGCGTTGACGTAGTCGAAGTACGCCTTTGCGCCCGGGCCGACCGAGCCGAACGCAGCCGCCTCGCCGGAGAGCGGCACGGTGCCGCCGATCAGGATCCGCTTCGCGGTGATGCCGGGGTCGGCGGTCGAGGCCGCGCCCGCCGTGGACGCGAGCACGAGCGCGACGAGCAGCGCTATGCGTTTCATCCCGAGATCGGCTTGGCGAGCGTAGAGAGTTGGAGGGCAACCGGGCCGATCGTCGCCGAGCCGGAGCCGCCGAAGCCGAGGTATGCGAACTGGCCCGCCGGTGACGACGGCCCGACGGTGACGCGCAATCGCGTTCCCTTCGCGGCGTAGACGCAGTAGTTCGCGAGCTTGACGACGTTGACGCCGACGCGCGGCTGCAGGCCGCCCTGGGCGACCACGCGGTTGCCGGCGAGGACGGTGACGACGAGCCGCGGATAGGTCGCGAGCTTCGGCACGGTGACGCGGGCGGTGCCGGCGCTGCCCCACGTCTCGAGCGCGGCCTTCAGGGGCGCCGTGCTCCGCGAGACGACCGCGCTCCCACGGGCGATGGCGGTGCCGCGGAGCGCGAACGACAGCGTTCGGGTCGCGGGCAGCGCATCCAGCTCGATGCGCGCCGTCGCTGAGGCTCGCTTCGCGATCACGACCTTTCTCGCGTCGACGCCGTTCCGCGTCCCCTTCAGGAATCGGTCGAACCAGGCGACGCCCTGCGAGAGGACGTAGCTGCTGTCGATGCCGGGGAACGTCGAGGGCGGATGGCCGAAGTTGCCCGCGTAGAGCTTCTTCGGCCCGCCGAGGCGGGAGAAGGCCGACGTCGCCTGCGTCAGGTCGAATGCGAAGTCGATCTTGCCCTGGAAGAGATAGACGGGAGTCCTGATCGAACCGAGCCGGCCCGCGGCGGAGCGCTCGGCGGTGAGGGCGCGGACGGCGCCGAGGTTCCGGCTCTGGACGGCGTCGTCGCGGATTCCCGCGACGAGCGGTGAGCGGGCAGCGACACTGGCCGCGAAGCCGGCGACGATCCCGGAGCGGGCGAGGTTCTGCGGCCAGAGCGCTTCGTACAGCGACGTCCAGGTCTCGACGACCTCGGCAGCCGCGAGCGGCACGCCGGCGGCGAGCGCGTTCCAGATCTGGCCGCCGCCGTAGGAGATTCCCCAGGCGCCGATCGTGTCGCTGACGTCGGGCCGGGCGGCGAAGGCGTTGCGGAGCGCGCGCAGGTCGGCCACCTCGCGCGGGCCGGCAAGCGTGATCTCGCCGCCGGACATGCCGTGGCCCCGAGCATCGTAGGCGAGCACCGAATAGCCGGCGTCGGCGAACGCCGAGGCGATCGCATCGACCGAGCCGCGGTTGCCGGCGAGCCCATGCAGCACGAGCACACCGGGGCGTCCGGCAGCGGGTGCAGCGCCGTCGGGCGTATAGCGCGTGAAGGCGATCGGAACGCCGTCGTCCATCGTCTGCATCCCGTCCTCCTTCGAGAACGCGGAAGCCGGCGAGGCGAAAGCGAGCGCCGCAAGAGCGACGAGGAGGGCCCGGAGCACGCAGGGACGGTAGCCGACTCCCACCCTCCCTACAATCCCGCAGATGGACGAGCGGCCGATCGGCGTGTTCGACTCGGGCGTCGGCGGCCTGACGGTGCTGCACGAGTGCCTGGTGACGCTTCCGCACGAGGACTTCCTCTATCTCGGCGACGGCGCGCGCCTGCCCTACGGGCCGCGTCCGCTCGACGAGCTGCGCCGGTTTGCGCGCGAGATCGGCTCGTTCCTGGAGGCGCGCGGCGTCAAGCTCGTCGTCGTCGCGTGCAACTCCGCGACAGCGGCAGCGCTGCCGGAGCTCCAGACCGAGCTGCGCGTCCCCGTCGTCGGCGTGATCGCGCCCGAGGCGCACGCGGCCGTGCAGGCGACGCGGAACCGGCGGATCGGCTTGCTCGCGACGCAGGCGACCGTCTCGAGCGGCCGCTACGAGAAGCTCGTGCATGCGCTCGACGCCGGCGCGAGTGTTCTCTCGGTCGCCTGTCCGCGGCTGGTGCCCCTGATCGAAGGCGACGACCCGTTCGCCGAAGCGACGGCCGCCGCCGTACGCGAATACGCGGCGCCGCTGAAGGCGGCCGGTATCGACACCGTCATCCTCGGCTGCACGCACTACCCGCTGATCCGGCCGATCCTGCAACGGGTCTTCGGCCGCGACGTCACGCTCGTCTTCTCCGCGGACGAGACCGCGCGCGAGGTCGCCGAGACGCTGGCGCGGAAGCGGATCGAGAACGACCCCGCGCGGGAGGGTGCCTACAGCTTCCTGACCACGGGCGACACCGCCGCGTTCCGCGAGATGGGCCGGCGCTTCCTGCAGCTCCCGATCGAGGAGGTCGAGCACGTGGAGATCGCGACTCTGGAAGCTGCGGCCGCATGAGAGCTGATGGAAGGCAGCGTGACGACGAGCTCCGCCCGCTCGACCTGATCCCCGATTTCGTCGAGCTCGCGCACGGCTCCGTTCTCTATTCGCAGGGGAAGACCCGCGTGCTTTGCACCGCGATGGTCGAGGATGGCGTGCCGCGGTGGCTCTCCCGGTCCGGCCGCGGTTGGATGACCGCCGAGTACTCGCTGCTGCCCGCCTCTACCGGCGAGCGGGTCGCGCGCGAGGCCGCGAAGGGGAAGCAGGGCGGTCGCACGATCGAGATCCAGCGGCTGATCGGCCGCGCGCTCCGTTCCGTGTGCGACTTCCAGGCGCTCGGCGAGCGGACGCTCTGGCTCGACTGCGACGTGATCCAGGCCGACGGCGGCACGCGCTGCGCCGCGATCTCCGGTGCCTACGTCGCCGCCTCGCGGGCGCTCGACCGCTTTGGGCTCTCGAAGGCGCTCAACGGCCAGATTGCCGCCGTCTCCGTCGGCGTCGTCGACGGGCGGCCGTTGCTCGACCTCGACTACTCCGAGGACTCGACCGCCGAGACTGACATGAACGTCGTCATGACAGCGGACGGCCGTCTCGTCGAGGTGCAGGCGACCGCCGAGCGGGAGCCGTTCACGCGCGAGGAGCTCGACCTGATGATCGACCTCGGCGCGGCCGGGATCGAAGAGATCATGGCGGCGCAGAACGAGGCCGTAGCCGCGGAGCGCGTTGCCTGAGCTCTCCACCGCCGAGGCGCTGCTGCGGCTGCTTGTCGCCGCTGGGCTCGGCGGCGCGATCGGGCTCGAACGCGAGCTGCGCGACCACGAAGCCGGCTTCCGTACCCACCTGCTCGTCTCGCTCGGGGCGTGTGTCTTCACGCTCGTCTCGGCCTACGCCTGGACGGACTGGACGTTCTCGACGCCCTCCGGCGTCGTTTTCGACCCGACGCGGATCGCGGCGCAGATCGTGACCGGGATCGGCTTCCTGGGCGCCGGCGCGATCATCGTCCGCGGCATCTCCGTCCGCGGCCTGACGACGGCGGCGACGCTCTGGGTCGTTGCTGCGATCGGAATGGCGGCTGGCACCGGCTACTACGAGGTCGCCCTGGGTGCGGCGCTGCTCGTGCTGATCTCGCTCGGCCCGCTGAAGCTGATCTCGACGCGCTTCGTCGGCCGCGTCCGGCCGGAGGAGGCCGAGCTCGCGGTCCAGCTCGGTCCGGGCGGTGAGGCGTCTCGGGTGTTGAGCACGATCGAGCAGTTCGGCGGCCAGATCAGCCACGTCGAGTTCGGCGACGAGCGCACGGTCGACGTGACGCTGCGCGCCTCTCGCCGAGCGGAGTCCGCACGGGTGGCCGAGGAGGTCAACAAGCTCGACGACGTCGAGCGCGTGCAATGGCGGCCGTGAGGGCCCGGCTCGCGTCGGGCAATCGGCACAAGCTGGAGGAACTGCGGGCGGCGCTGCCGGACTGGGAGCTCGAGCTGCTGGAGACCGACCGCGAGTACCCGCCCGAGGACGGGGCAACGTACTACGACAACGCCCGCGCGAAGGCCGCGTTCGGATGGGAGGCAGCCGCTGGGGACGAGTGGGTGCTCGGCGAGGACTCCGGGATCGAGGTCGCCGCTCTGGGCGGCCGGCCGGGGATCGCGTCGGCGCGCTGGGCGGCCGACGGCGTCGCGCAGCTGCTGGTGGAGCTCGACGGAGTCGTCGATCGCCGCGCCCGCTACGTCTGCGAGCTCGTCGCGCTCGGCCCCGGCGGGGAGGAGCGGCGCGGCACCGGGATCCTGGAGGGATCGATCGCGACCGAGAGGCGGGGCGACGAGGGCTTCGGCTACGACCCGATCTTCATCCCGACCGGCGAGGAGCGGACGGTCGCAGAGCTCGGTAACGCCTGGAAGCGGCGCAACTCCCACCGCGCCCGCGCGGCAGCCGGCCTAGTAACAGACTGTTAGGCCAGTCCCGCGACGTCCTCGTCGTCGCGGCGGCCGTACCACCAGTTCACCTCGGCGCCGAAGACGATCACGTTGGCCATCACGTAGATCCAGACGAGCAGCAGCACGGACGCGCCGAGCGCCTGCACGGCCACGACCTCGCGGGAGAGACGGACGAAGAGCGGCAGCACCTGGAACGTCGCCTGCAGGAGCACCGCGGCGAGAGCTGCGCCGGGCCACACCTCCCGCAGGGTCAGGCGCACGTTCGTCAGGCGTTCGTACGCGGCGACGAGGAAGACGAAGACGGCCGACGTCGAGACGAGCACCGAGAGCCCGTAGGCGACGATGACGTTGTCGATGACGTCCGGCGCGAAGCGCTGCACCAGGTCGTAGCCGATCGAGCCGAGGACGAGCGCGGCGGAGAGGATGATCAACGAGCCGGCCATGAACAGCGTCGCGAGGAACTTGCCGCGCAGAAACGAGCGGTTGGGCCGTCCGTAGACGATGTTGAAGGCCGACTCGAGCACGCTGAAGAGCGAGAGCGACGTCCAGAGCAGGAACGCGCCGCCGATCAGGCCCAGCGTGGTCGCGTTCGACGTGATCGCGTCGACCACCCGCACGATGTCCGTGATCGACTGCGAGGGAAAGAGGTTCTGCAGCTCGCGAACGAGGTAGCTCGACTCCTCGGCCCGCCCGGTGAAGCCGAGCAACGCCAGGGTGAGGAAGATCAACGAGACGGAGGAGAGGAGGCCGAAGTAGGCGATCATCGCCGCGAGGTGCGTGCCGCGGTCCGCGAAGAACTTGGCGATGGGTTGCGCAAACGGGCGACGCACGTCGGCAGTATCGTCTGGGTCGTGGATGTCGCGTCCGCTCTCGCCGACCTGACGGAGATCTCCTCGCAAGTCGAGGCCGCCGTTGTCGTCGACGCCCAGGGCGCGGTGCTCGCCTCGACGATCCCCGGAGAGGCAGGCACGGAGCGACTCGCCCAGGCGGGACGGGCCTTGCTCGAGGCCGCGAGCTCGCGGTTCGGCACGAGCGGCCGCGCCGTGATCGAGCTCGAAGCGGCTCTCCGCGGGGGCAGCATCTTCGTCGCACGCGACGGCGGCCTCGGCCTTGTCGCGCGGACGAGCGCCGGGCCCACGTCCGGGCTCGTTCTCTACGACCTTCGCAACTGCCTCCGTGCGGTTGCGGAAGCCGAGCAGAAGAAGCCGAAGCCGAGGAGCCGGAAGGCGAAGAAGACGGAGACGGCCGATGCGTAAGCTGCTCGGTCTCGCCGTGCTCGTCGGCGGTCCGCTCTACCTGAGGCGTCGCCGCGAATCCGGCCGGGAGCGCGTCCACCTGCATTTCGACGACGGCTCGTCGATCAGCCTCGCCGACGATGCCCCCGACGCGCAGCCGCTGCTCGCGCTCGCGCGCCGCGCGTTGTGAGTCCGCTCTGATGGACGAGCTCGGCGTCAAGCTGCGCGAGCACGCGCTGCTCGAGGGCGACTTCCTCCTCCGCTCGGGCCGCCGTTCGAGCTACTACCTCGACAAGTACCGCTTCGAGACGCGGCCGGAGCTGCTCGGCCCGCTCGGCGAGCGGCTCGCTGCCGCCGCGCACGAGCACGAGCCTGACGCGGTGCGCCTTGCCGGCCCGGCCCTCGGCGCGGTCGCGCTCGCTGCCTCTGCCTCGCTCGCGTCCGGGCTCCCGTTCGTGATCGTGCGCGACACGGCCAAGGAATACGGCACCGCGAACCGGCTCGAGGGGCCGTTCGAGGAGGGGGAGATCGTCTGCCTGATCGAGGACGTCGTCACCTCCGGCGGCGCCCTCGCGGAGGCCGTCGGCGCGCTGCGCGAGGCCGGTCTCGTTGTCCGAAACGCGATCTGCGTCGTCGATCGCGAGGAGGGCGGTGCCGACGAGTTGGCCCGTCTCGGCGTCCGTCTGCGCTCCCTCTACCGGGCGGCGGACCTGCTCCCGGCCGCTGTCACCGCTGAAAATCCGCATGGTTGAGCCACGTAACCGTTGAGGCAGTCCGATTGTGGTGTTAGGGTGGCCGCGGGTTTCCGTACGTCCCACGAACCAAAGGAGTCGCAAGTGACAAAGCAGGAGTTCGTTGACGCGGTCGCGTCCAGGGCGAATCTCTCCCGCCGCGATGCCGGTGCCGCGGTGGACGCGGTTCTCGACACGGTGACCGACGCGCTCAAGAAGCGCGACACGATCACCTTCACCGGCTTCGGCAAGTTCTCGACGAGCGATCGCGCTGCGCGCGAGGGCGTCAATCCCCGCAATCCGAGCCAGAAGGTGCAGATCCCGGCGGCGACCGTGCCGAAGTTCTCGGCCGGCAGCCAGCTGAAGGCAGCGGTCAAGGGCGGCTAGCGCCGCGTCCTCCTTCAGGGGTCGAGAAGGCCGCGCGGCGTCGCGGCCTTCTCTTTGCCGTTGCAGGCGAACATGTGTTCGCCTAGGCTGCTGGCATGCAGCTCTCCTTCGACGCCGCCGACCGGCTCGTGGAGCTCGTCGAGGCGAGGCACGGACCGGTGCCGGCCGAGGACGCGGCGCGGGCGCTCTATGCGCTCCGGCACGTCCCCGCGGGGCTGGCGCGTTCGCTCCTCGCCGACGTCGTCGACGGTGACGCCCGCCTCGCCTGGCGCGGCGCGAGCGTCGGGTTGGCGGCGCCCCCCGGTGTCGCGGTCGCCGTAGAGGACGCCACCTACGTCGTCTTCGACCTCGAGACGACCGGCCTCTCGCCCGGCTCGTCCGCGATCTGCGAGATCGGCGCCGTCCGCGTGCGCGGGCTCGAGCTGGAGGAGCGGTTCGAGACGCTCGTCAACCCACGCAGACCGCTCCCGGCGCCGATCGCGGCGCTGACGGGGATCGACCCTGGCGCGCTGCGGGGTGCGCCGCCGGTCGAGCTCGCCGTGCGCCGCTTTCTCGAGTTCGCCGGCGACGCCGTGCTCGTCGCCCACAACGCCCGCTTCGACATGGGCTTCCTCGACCGCGAGGTCGAGCGGCTGACGGGCCGTCGCGTGGCCGCGCCGGTCGTCGACACCGTCTGGCTCGCGCGCCGGCTGCTCGAGGGGCGCCAGAAGCGCGTCGGCCTGGCCTCGCTCGCCTACTTCTTCGGAACCGCGACCCGGCCCTGCCATCGCGCGCTCGCCGACTCGGAGGCGACGGCCGAGATCCTGCTCGCGCTGATCGGCCTCGCGCAGGAGCGCGGCGCCGAGACGGTGGCGCAACTCGTCGACCTCTCCGCGCCGCGTGCGCGCCGGCTGGCCGGGAAGCGCTCGCTCGTCGCCGGGGCGCCGCCGCGCCCGGGCGTCTATCTCTTCCGCGACCGGAACGATCAGGTGCTCTACGTCGGCCGCGCCCGCGACCTCCGCGCACGGCTGCGGTCGTACTTCCGCACGGAGCGCCAGCGGCCCGCGGTCGAGGCGGCGCTCGGCGCGCTCGAGCGGGTCGAGTGGCGTGTGCTCGGCTCGGAGCTCGAAGCGGGTCTCGAAGAGCTGCGGCTCCTCCGCGAGCTGCGGCCGCCGGCGAACGCGCGCAGCGCCCGTCCCGATCGCTACGTCTACCTGCGCCGCCGTGGCACCGGTTGGTGCGTCACCGACGCGCCCGGTCCGTTCGGCCCGCTCAAGAGCCGCCGGCGGGCGCAGGCTGCGGCCCGGGCACTCGGCGACTGGGAGGGCGAGCCCGCGGCCGCGCTTCCGGCGCTGCGGGCACGGCTGCAGCGTCTCTCGGCCGACCTCCGCTTCGAGGACGCGGCGCGGCTGCGCGACCGGATCGCGGCGCTCGAGGACGTTGCCGAGTCGCTCGCGGAGCTCGACCGGCTGCGCGCGCTCGAGCTCTGTCTGCTCGTACCGGCAGCCGAGGACGGCTTCCAGCGGATGGTCATCGTCTCCGGCGGCCGCGTCGCCGCGACGCGCAAGCTGCTGCCGGGCGCCGCGGGCCGCACGGAAGCCGGAGCCGCGCTCGCAGAGGCGGCCCGGGCAGAGCCGTCGCTCGGCCCCGCCGACGCCGACGAGCTGCTCCTGATCGGCTCGGTCCTGCGCCGGCCGCCCCCGGAGCTGCGCGTCCTGCCGTTGGCGCACCTCCGCCGCGCAGCCTAGGCTTGGCCCATGGCATCCGTCGCCACCGCGACCTTCGCCGACCGGCTCGCGGACGCGGTCGAGCGCAAGCGCAGCCAGCTCGTGGTCGGGCTCGATCCGCGCCTCGACCTCCTCCCTGTCGAGCTGCGCGGCGAGGCCGTGCTCGGCCGGGCGGAAGCCGCACACGCCTACGCCCGCTTCTGCTGCGGGATCATCGACGCGGTCGCGCCGTACGTCGTCGCGGTCAAGCCGCAGGTCGCGTTCTTCGAGGCGCTCGGCGGCGACGGCTTCGCGGCGCTGGAGCGGGTCTGCGACTACGGGCGCTCCGCCGGACTGCTCGTGATCGCCGACGGCAAGCGCGGCGATATCGGCTCGACCGCTCGCGCCTACGCGAGCGCCTACCTCGAGCCTCGCGACGAGCAGCAGCCGCTCGCAGACGCGCTCACCGTGAACACGTACCTCGGCGGCGACTCCGTCGAGCCGTTTCTGCAGGCGTGCCGCCTGCACGGAGCGGGCATCTTCTGTCTCGTGCGCACCTCGAATGCAGGCGCCGGCGATGTGCAGGAGCTGACGCTGTCGGACGGACGGCGCGTCTGGCAGCACGTGGCGGCGCTCGTCGGCGAGTGGGGAGCAGACCTGACCGGTGAGCGCGGGCTGTCGAGCGTCGGGGCTGTCGTCGGAGCGACGGTTCCTCGCGCGGTTGCCGAGGCCCGGAAGCTGCTGCCGCGCGCGGTGCTGCTGCTGCCGGGCGTGGGAGCGCAGGGCGCGACTGCAGCCGACGTCGCGCGCGCCTTCACAAGCGGTCCCGCGAGCGCGCTCGTCACCGCCTCGCGGTCGGTCATCTTCGCCTACCGCGGCAGCAGCCAGGACTGGCGCAGCGCGGCCGGCGTCGAGGCCGCGCGCCTTCGCGCCGAGGTCTGGTCGGTCTCGGGCTGGTGATGCGGCGCAACGCCAGGCTCGCGCGGTACGCAGCTCCCGTCGCCTTCCTCGCCGCGGCGACGGTCGCGATCCTGCTCGTCCGCTCCGGCCTCGACAACGGCGACGCGACGCCGACGCCCGCAACCACGGCGGCGACGACGGCCGCGACGACCGAGCCGGGCACGACCGGCACGACGACGAACGAGGCGGGCGCGGAGTTCTACGTGATCCAGGCGGGCGACACGCTCGCCGTCATCGCGGACGA
The DNA here is from genome assembly GCA_963771185.1 of uncultured Gaiellaceae bacterium. Taxonomy (GTDB): domain Bacteria; phylum Actinomycetota; class Thermoleophilia; order Gaiellales; family Gaiellaceae; genus Gaiellasilicea. Next base: position 71,057 of record CAVYSL010000015.1, on the reverse strand, counting down.
GCACGACACGACCGTCGAGCAGCTGCTCGTCCTCAATCCGGACGTCGATCCGGTGGCTCTGACGGTCGGTCAGCGAATCCGCGTCAAGTAGAGTCCGCGCCGCGTGAAGCGGGTTGCCTTCCTCTTGGCTCTCGCCGCGACGCTTGTCCTCGCAGTCGTCGCGGCCGCTGCGCCACCGCCCGTCGATGCGGAGGCGTACCTGGTCCAGAACTCCGGCACGGGCGAGGTCCTGGCCTCGCAGGACGAGCACGAGCGCCTGCCGATGGCGTCGATCACCAAGCTGATGACCGCGATCGTCGCGCTCGAGCACGCCTCGCTCGACGATGTCGCGACCGTCTCCAAGCGCACAGCCGCGGTCGGCGAATCGACGATCAACCTCGTCCCGGGCGAGCGAGTGACGCTGCGCGATCTGATCCGGGCGGCGCTGATCCAGAGCGCGAACGACGCCGCCAACGCGATCGCCGCGTTCGTCGGCCGCGGCTCGGTCGATCGCTTCGTCGGATTGATGAACGCTCGCGCGCGGCAGCTCGGGATGAGCGACACGCACTTCGCGAACCCCGACGGACTCGACGCGCCCGGCCACTACTCGAGCGCCACCGACGTCACCAAGCTCGCGCGCGTCGCGATGAACAAGCCGTTCATCCGCGAGACCGTTCGGCTCGTCGACGCGACCGCCGCCGGGCGTCAGCTGCACACGTGGAACGACCTGCTCTCGAGCTTCCCGAACCTGCTCGGCGTCAAGACCGGGCACACCGACGGCGCCGGCTGGTCTCAGGTCGCGGCCGCCCGGGGCGGCGGCGTCACCATCTACGCGACGATCCTCGGAGGCGAGACGCGCGACGGGCGCAATGCCGACCTGTCCAAGCTGCTCGTGTGGGGGCTCTCGCGCTACCGGACCGTCTGGGCGATCGACGGCGAGCGCGTCTACGGCACCGCCCGCACCGCCTACGGGCGGGATCCGGTTCGCCTCGTCGCCGCGAAGCCCGCGCTGCGCGTGATCCACGTCGAGCGGCCGTTGCTCGAGCGCGTGGTCGTTCCGGTCGAGGTCGCGCTTCCCGTCCGTCAGGGACAGCGGCTCGGCGAGGTCCAGGTTCTCTCCCGCGGCACCGTGATCGCACGCTCGCCGCTCGTCGCGGCGAACTCGGTCGAGAAGCCAGGTGCGGTCGGACGCGTAGGGTTCTATGCGGGCCGAACGCTCGACCACCTAGGGGGATTGCTCGGATGATCGTCACCGTCACGCTCAACGCCGCACTCGACCGCACGCTGACCGTCCCGAACTTCCAGCGCGGGCAGCGCCACCGGGCAAGCCAGGTGCTCACGCTCGCGGGAGGCAAGGGGATCAACATCGCCCGCGCGCTGAAGCGGCTCGACCTCCCCGTCGTCGCGACCGGCCTCGCCGGCGGTCGCACCGGCACCAGGATCGTCGAGGAGCTGACGGCGGAGGCGATCCTGAACGACTTCGTCCGGATCGGCGAGGAGTCGCGGACGTCGACGGCCGTCGTCGACCCGACCGAGGGCTCCTACTCGGAGATCAACGAGTGGGGCCCGAAGGTGACGACCGAGGAGCTCGAGACGCTGCTCGAGAAGCTCCACTACCTCTCCCGCGGCGCCGACTTCGTCGTCATCGCCGGCTCGCTGCCGCGCGGCGTCGAGGAAAGCTTCTATGCGGAGGCGATACGCGACCTCAACCGCCGTGGCGTCCAGGTGGTCCTCGATACGGAGGGTCAGCCGCTGCGGTTCGGCACCGAGGCGGAGCCGTGGCTCGTCTCGCCGAACCAGCGCGAGGCCGAGCACGTCGTCGGGCAGGAGCTCGAGGACGAGGAGGACTTCCTGATGGCGCTCGACGCGATCGCCGAGCTGGGTGCGCGGAACGTGCACATCACGCTCGAGTCGGGCTGCTACGCGCTCTTCCGCGAGGACCGGCACGTGCGCCGCTACCGCGCGAACGCGCCTGCGAACGTCGAGGCGGTCTCGGTCGTCGGCGCAGGCGACGTCCTGCTCGCGCAGTTCATCGCCGCCCACCTGGCCGGCAAGTCGGCCGAGGACGCGCTCAGGCTCGCCGTCGCCGCGGGAGCCGCCTCCACGCTCGAGGTCGGCGCCGGTCTCTTCGACCCGCGCGACGCCGGCCGGATGGTCGGCTCCGTCGAGGTCGTCGAGCTCGCCGCCGTCGTCTAGCTCGTCCGTTACGTCGTCTAGCGCGTCCGTTACGCTGTGCTCCTTGGAGGGGCAGGAGCTTTCGTACGAGGAGAAGTTCGGCCGTGAAGGCCTCACCTTCGACGACGTCCTGCTCGTGCCCGCCGAGTCGTCCGTGCTGCCGAACGACGTGCGCACCGCGACCCGGCTGACGCGGACGATCGCGCTCGAGATCCCGATCGTCTCGGCGGCGATGGACACGGTCACCGAGGCCCGGCTCGCGATCGCGTTGGCGCGCGAGGGCGGGCTCGGGATCCTCCATCGCAACCTCTCGATCGCCGACCAGGTCGCCGAGGTCGACAAGGTGAAGCGCTCCGAGTCGGGGATGATCGTCGAGCCGGTCACGCTCCGGCCCGAGGACTCCGTCGCGGACGCCCTCGAGCTGATGGCGCGCTACCGCATCTCCGGCGTGCCGATCACCGACGACGGAGGCGTCCTCGTCGGGATCCTGACCAACCGCGATCTCCGCTTCGAGTCGAACGTGCGCCAGCCCGTCTCGGCGCTGATGACCTCACGCAACCTCGTCACCGCTCCCGTCGGGACGACGCTGGACGAGGCGAACGAGATCCTGCACCGCCACAAGATCGAGAAGCTGCCGGTCGTCGACGCGGACGGCCTGCTCAAGGGCCTGATCACGGTCAAGGACATCCAGAAGCGGATCGAGTTCCCGCTCTCGACGAAGGACGAGCAGGGCCGCCTGCGCGTCGGCGCCGCGGTCGGAGTCGGCCCCGACGCGTTCGAGCGGGCGGGCGCGCTGATCGCAGCCGAGGTGGACGTGGTCGTCGTCGATACGGCGCACGGGCACTCGGCGTCGGTGGTCGAGATGGTCCGCCGGATCAAGGCGGAGTGGGAGGTGCAGGTGATCGCCGGCAACATCGCCACCGCCGAGGCGGCGGAGGCGCTGATCGATGCGGGCGCGGACGCGATCAAGGTCGGGATCGGGCCGGGCTCGATCTGCACGACCCGCGTGGTCGCAGGCGTCGGCGTCCCGCAGATCACGGCCGTGTTCGAGTGCGCGGAGTACGCGATCCGGCACGGCGTCCCCGTCGTCGCCGACGGCGGCATGACCTCCTCGGGCGACATCGCGAAGGCGCTTGCGGCCGGCGCCGACACGGTCATGCTCGGCTCGATGCTCGCCGGCACGGACGAGAGCCCCGGCGACGTGATCCTCGTCCAGGGCGAGCGCTTCAAGGAGTACCGCGGCATGGGCTCGCTCGGCGCGATGAAGGCGCGCTCGTTCTCGAAGGACCGCTACTTCCAGGGCGACGTCGAGGACGTCGACAAGCTCGTGCCCGAGGGGATCGAGGGGCGCGTCCCCTACAAGGGCCCGGTGCAGCAGATCCTCTACCAGCTCGTCGGCGGCCTCCGGCAGGCGATGGGCTACACCGGCGCCGCCACCGTGGAGGCGCTGAAGCTCGACGCCCGCTTCGTCCGGATCACGGGAGCCGGACTGCGCGAGAGCCACCCGCACGACGTCACGATCACGAAGGAATCGCCGAACTACCGGCGGCCATGAGGTTGAGCTAGCAGAGTGGCCTCCGTGCACCCGCTTCCGCTTCCCGAGCCGGGCCCGGAAGAGCGGCCGGTGCTCGTGCTCGACCTCGGCGGCCAGTACGCGCAGCTGATCGCGCGCCGCGTCCGCGACGCCCGCGTCTACTCCGAGCTCGTCCCGCACACGCTCAGCGTCGAGGAGGTGCGGCGGCGGAACCCGGCTGCGCTGATCCTCTCCGGCGGCCCCGCCTCGGTCTACGCCGACGGCGCGCCGCGGATCGACGAGGCGCTGTTCGAGCTCGGGATCCCGACGCTCGGCATCTGTTACGGCGCGCAGCTGCTCGCGCTCGAGCTGGGCGGCGAGGTCGCGCGCACGGGTGCGTCCGAGTTCGGCAAGACCGAGCTCGAGGGCGGCACCGGCGCCCTCTTCGCCGGGCTGCCCGAGCAGCAGGTCGTCTGGATGAGCCATCGCGACACGGTCGTCGCGCCGCCCGAGGGCGCCGTCGTGACGGGGACGTCCGCCTCCACTCCGGTCGCCGCCTTCGAGGACGTGCGCCGCGGGCTCTACGGCGTCCAGTTCCATCCGGAGGTCGTCCACACCCCGCACGGCCAGGACCTGCTGAAGAACTTCCTCTACGACGTCGCAGGCGCACCGCCGGCCTGGACGCCGGCGGCCGTGATCGAGGAGCAGGTCGAGCGCATCCGCGCCCAGGTGGGCAGCAACCGCGTCATCTGCGGGCTCTCGGGAGGGGTCGACTCGGCGGTCGCGGCACTGCTCGTCTACAAGGCCGTCGGCGACCAGCTCACGTGCGTCTTCGTCGACCACGGCTTCATGCGCTCGAACGAGGCCGAGCAGGTGGCCGAGACCTTCGGCGGCCACTTCAACGTCCCGCTCGTCCACGTCCGGGCCGAGGACCGGTTCCTGGCGCGGCTCGAGGGAATCGACGAGCCGGAGGAGAAGCGGCGCCGGATCGGCGAGGAGTTCATCCGTGTCTTCGAGGAGGAGGCGGGGAGGCTCGGCGACATCAGGTTCCTCGTCCAGGGAACGCTGTACTCCGACGTGATCGAGTCGGGGGGCACCGAGGGCGTGGCGGCGAAGATCAAGTCGCATCACAACGTCGGCGGCCTGCCGGAGGACATGCAGATGGAGCTCGTCGAGCCGCTGCGGCTGCTCTTCAAGGACGAGGTGCGCCGCGTCGGCGAGGAGCTCGGGATGCCCGAGCGGATGGTCTGGCGCCAGCCCTTCCCCGGCCCCGGCCTGGCGATCCGGATCATCGGCGAGGTCACGCGCGAGCGGCTCGAGATCCTGCGCGAGGCGGACGCGATCCTCCAGGAGGAGGTGCGCCGAGCCGGCCTCTACCGCGACCTCTGGCAGAGCTTCGCCGTGCTGCCCGCGATCAAGTCCGTCGGCGTCCAGGGCGACGAGCGCACCTACGCCTACCCGATCGTGATCCGCGCGGTCACCTCCGACGACGCGATGACGGCCGACTGGGCGCGGTTGCCCTACGACCTGCTCGAGACGATCTCGAGCCGGATCATCAACGAGATCCCCGGCGTCAATCGTGTCGCGCTCGACATCAGCTCGAAGCCTCCGGCCACGATCGAGTGGGAGTGACGGGAGAACTAGCGAACGTCGAAGCCGGCGAGCCCTTCCGGCTCCTCGGTCACGACGTCGACCCAGTCCACGCGCGCACCGCGCGGGCCGTCGCGCATGAACCCGACCAGCCGGTCGACCGCCTCGCGCTCGCCCTCGAAGACCGCCTCGACGCGGCCATCGGGCATGTTCCTCACCCAGCCGGCGACACCGGCTGCGAGCGCGCGGCGGCGGGTCGTCTCGCGGAAGAAGACGCCCTGAACGTGACCCTGGACGGCGACGCGCCGGCGCTGCACGGGTGCAAAGGCTAGACCGCTCGCTCGGGTAGGGTCGAGCCGTGGAGCGCTTCCCGGTTCGCCGCAACACGTTCCTGCTCGCGGCGACGCTGACGTCGCTCTCCGGGATGGTTCAGCTTGCGGTGGCGGTCGGCACGGTGACGCTCGTCCTCGTGACCGACATCGAGGGGATCCTCGGGCTCGGTCCGGCCATCTTCCTCACCGCCGGCGCCCTCGCCGCGCTCCCCGCCGGCCGGCTGATGGACCAGCACGGCCGGATTCCCGTGCTCGCGGGCGGATGCCTCGCCGGGATCGGTGGCTGCCTGACGACGGCGCTCGGTTGCGGGATCGATTCGGCAGCGCTCGTGATCGTCGGGTTCGCGCTCGTTGGGGTGGCGCAGGGGACGATCCTGCTCGCCCGCGCTGCGGCGGCGGACATGTATCCGCCCGAGCGCCGTGCCCGTGGGATCTCGTACGTCCTCTTCGGTGCCCTCTTCGGCGCGGCACTCGGGCCGCTCGTCTTCCGGCCGCTCTTCGCCGGGAAGGAGCTCGACCTGGAGTCGCTCGTGCTGCCGTGGATCGCTGCCGCAGGGATCATGGTCATCGGTCTCGGCCTCGTCCTCGCCGTCCGGCCCGACCCCCGCACGATCGCCCAGCAGCTCCACTTCGACGCGGGCGGCTCGGAGTTCGACGTCGCGGCGCCGCTCCGCGAGATCGTCCGCCGGCCAGGTGTGCTGACCGCGCTCGTCGCCGCGGTTGCGAGCTTCGCGGGGATGGTCTCGGTGATGAACCTGGCCGGCTACTTGGTGATCGACCACGGGCACCACCAATCGGACGTGTTCACCGTGATCAGCCTCCACATCGTCGGCATGTACGCGCTCGTGCTGGTGATCGGCCAGCTCGTGGACGCGGTCGGGCGCCGGCCCTGTCAGGTCGCCGGGCTGCTCCTGATGGGACTCTCCACCCTCGGATTGGCGTGGTTCGAAAGCGTCTTCTGGATGTCCGCCTCGCTCTTCCTGCTCGGGCTGGGGTGGAACATCTCGTATGTCGCCGCCGTCACCGAACTCGCGGACAGGGCGCTGCCGGCGGAGCGGGGGAAGCTGATCGGGCTCACCGACCAGGTCTCGAGCTTCACCGGCGCCGCCCTCGTGCTGCTCGGCGGCGTCGCCTACAGCGAGCTCGGCATCGAGGCGCTGAGCCTCGCGGCGACGGCATTCGTGGTCCTGCCCGCGGCCTGGATTCTGCTACGATCCGCCGCCGGCGCACCCGATGTGCGCCCTCTTTCTGTGAAATGAAGACATACAGCGCAAAGCCGGGCGAGGTCACACGCGAGTGGTATGTCGTCGACGCCGACGGCAAGACCCTCGGCCGCTTGGCGACCCAGATCGCCGACACGCTGCGGGGCAAGAACAAGCCGGCGTACACGCCGCACATCGACACCGGCGACTTCGTGATCGTCGTCAACGCGGAGAAGATCGCGGTGACCGGGCAGAAGCTCGACCAGAAGATGTACCACCGCCACTCCGGGTATCCCGGCGGGCTGCGCTCGCGGACGCTGCGTGAGCAGCTCGAGCGGCGGCCGACCGAAGTGCTGCGCAAGGCGGTCAAGGGGATGCTCCCCCGGAACCGACTCGCGCGCCAGCAGATCACGAAGCTGAAGATCTACGCCGGGCCCGCGCATCCGCACGAGGCCCAGGCGCCGAAGACGTTGGAGGTCTCTTAGTGTCCTTCCAGGCAATGCCCTCCACGTCCCTGACGCGCGATGAGCGGCGCCATGCGTCGTCCTCAGTCGCGCCGATAGCAGCAGCTATCGACGCTCCCTGCGTCCTAGCCTGGCTTGCTCCTCGCACGCCAGGAACGCGGCCGCATCACCTGAAAGGACACTAGTGGCAGAGCAGGCGCAGTACCTCGGCACCGGGAAGCGCAAGACCTCGGTCGCGCGCGTGATCCTCCGCCCGGGCGACGGGAAGACGTGGTTCAACGGGCGGACGCTCGAGGACTACTTCCCGCGTGCGACGCACCGCACGCTGGCGCTCGCGCCGCTGAAGACGGCCGGCGTCGAGGGGACGTTCGACATCCGCGTCCGCGTCCACGGCGGTGGCCCCTCCGGCCAGGCCGGGGCCGTGCGCCACGGGATCGCCCGCGCGCTCGTCGAGGCCGACCCGGAGCTGCGCGTGCCGCTCAAGCGCGAGGGCTTCCTCACCCGCGATGCCCGCGTCGTCGAACGCAAGAAGGCCGGCCTCCACAAGGCCCGCAAGGCCCCACAGTTCTCGAAGCGATAATTCGCGCTTGCGCGCACCTCGCGTTCCTGGCGCGCCGCTCGCGGTGCGATGCCGGAGGGGACAGTGCGTGAGCACGGCCCCGGAGAGCAGCGTGCCGCGAGCGGCGCGAGCCGTGGCGGAGCCGGGCTTCGCCCGGCGTGAGCCACGGCGGCCAGGGGCGTGAGGCGGTATTTCGGGACTGACGGCGTCCGGGGGGTCGTCGGGGAGGATCTGACCGCCGAGCTCGTCGAGCAGCTCGGCAAGGCTTCGACGCTCTGGTCCGGGCGCGGCCGCGTCTTCGTCGGCCGCGACACGCGTGGCTCGGGCCCCGAGCTCGAGGAGGCGTTCGCGCGCGGCGTCGTCGCTGCGGGCGGCAACGCGGTGCTCGCGGGCGTGCTGCCGACGCCGGCGGTGGCGCTGCTCGCGCTCGACCTCGGCGTCGTCATCTCCGCCTCGCACAATCCGCCCGAGTACAACGGCGTCAAGTTCTTCGACCAGCACGGCAGCAAGCTGAGCGATGCCTCCGAGGAGGAGATCGAGGCGCTGCTCACGGCTCCCGACCGCGGCGGCGGCTCGATCGACCGCGTCGACGTCTACACCGAGAGCTATCTCGACCACGTGCTCGAGCGCTTCGGCACCGACCTCGCCGGCCTCCGGATCGCCGTCGACTGCGCGAACGGCGCCTATGCCGGGATCGCGCCGAACGCGTTCGAGCGGCTCGGCGCCGACGTGACCGCGATCGGCGACGAGCCGAACGGCGAGAACATCAACGAGGGCTGCGGCGCCACCGATCTCGCGTTGCTCCAGCAGACCGTCCGCGAGGGCGGCCACGACCTCGGGATCGCCTTCGACGGCGACGGCGACCGGATGCTGGCGGTCGACGGCGACGGCAACGCGATCGACGGCGACCAGATCCTGGCAATCCTGGCGCTGCACCTGCAGGTCGACGTCGTCGCCGTCACGGTGATGACGAATCTCGGCTTCCACCGGCTGATGGACGAGCGCGGCGTGCGGGTCGTGACCACGCCGGTCGGCGACCGCTACGTGCTCGAGGCACTCCGGCGCGAGAACGGGATCCTCGGCGGCGAGCAGTCCGGCCACGTGATCTGCCTCCGCGACCACGTCACCGGCGACGGCCTGGCGGCCGCGCTGCTCCTCTGCGACGCGGTGCGGGGCCGCACGCTCGGCGACGCCGCTGCGGTGATGCCGCGCTACGCCCAGGTGAAGGAGAACGTCCGCGTCTCCCGGCGCGAGGTGCCGCAGGAGGCGCTTGCGGAGGCCGAGCGGCTCAATGCCGAGCTGAACGGGTCAGGCCGCGTCCTCGTGCGCGCGTCCGGCACGGAGCCGCTGATTCGCGTTCTCGGCGAGGCCGAAACGGAGGAGAAAGCCCTGCAATACTGTGCTAGGATCGCAGCCCTCGTGAAGAGGGAGCTCGGCTAGCCCGCGACGACGCGGGAGGTGCGCCGGGCTTTTCCGCGTTCTCGGACGCGTTTCGGATCAGAGGTCGGAGAAGGGGGGCTTGCATGTGCGGGATCATCGGATACGTCGGGCCGAGAGAGTGCAAGCAGCTGCTGCTCCAGGGCCTCGAGCGGCTCGAGTACCGCGGCTACGACTCAGCGGGGATCGCGCTTCGCGAGGCCGGCGGGCTCGAGTACGTGCGCGCGGTCGGCAATCTCCAGAACCTGAAGGAGGCGGCGGGCCCGAACGGCTCCACGTCCAACCACGGGCTCGGCCACACACGGTGGGCGACGCACGGCGGCGTCACCGAGGCCAACGCGCACCCGCTGACCGGCTGCGACGGCACGAAGATGTCGATCGTCCTGAACGGCATCGTCGAGAACTTCCGCGAGCTCCGCGAGGGCCTGATCGCGGAGGGCCACACATTCAGCTCCGAGACCGACGCGGAGACCGTCTCGCACCTGATCGAGCGCCACTACGAGGGCGATCTCACGGAAGCTGTCCGCCGGACGTTCGCCGAGCTCGAAGGCCACTTCACCTTCGTCGTCATCCATCACGATCACCCCGACGTGCTCGTCGCCGCGCGGCACCAGACGCCGCTCGTGGTCGGGATCGGCAGCGGCGAGATGTTCCTTGCCTCGAACGCGGCCGCCTTCCTGAAGGAGACGCGCCAGGTGCAGTTCCCCGACGACGGCGACATCGTCACGGTCACGCCCGAAGGCTCGGTCTTCACGCGCGTCGACGGCTCCCACGTCGAGCACGACCCTGTCGAGCTCGACTGGGACGACGAAGGCGCCGAGAAGGGCGGTTACGAGACGTTCATGCTCAAGGAGATCTACGAGCAGTCGGAGGCCGTCGCCGAGACGATCGGCGACCGCGTTCGTCACGGCACGCTCGTGCTCGAGGGGCTCGGTCACTCCGAGGAGGAGCTCAAGGAGCTGCGCCGGATCGTCATCCTCGCCTGCGGCACCGCCTACCACGCGGGTGTCGTCGGCCGGTACGTGATCGAGGAGTGGGCGCGGATCCCCGTCGAGCCGGACATCGCCTCCGAGTGGATCTACCGCAACCCGGTGATCGACAAGGACACGCTCGTGATCGGGATCTCGCAGTCAGGCGAGACACGCGACACGATCGAGGCGATGAAGCTCGCCCGCGAGAAGGGCGCCCGCACCGTCGCGATCACGAACATGATGGGCTCTCAGATCACGCGCGAGGTCGACTCGGTGCTCTACACCCGCTGCGGGCTCGAGGTCGGCGTCGCCGCCTCGAAGACCTTCACCGCGCAGGTGTCATTGCTGTACCTCGTCGCGCTGAAGCTGGCTCAGATCCGGGGGACGATGGCGCCCGGCGAGCTCTCCTTCATCCTCGACCAGGTCTACGACCTGCCCAAGAAGATCAACAAGTTCCTCGACGGCGACCACCCGATCGAGGAGATCGCGCAGCGGTTCGCCGACAAGCCCTTCTTCTTCTATCTCGGCCGCCACATCGGCCTGCCGGTCGCGCTCGAGGGCGCACTCAAGCTGAAGGAGATCAGCTACATCCCGACGGAGGCGTACTCGGCCGGGGAGATGAAGCACGGGCCGATCGCCCTGCTCGACGAGGACACGCCCGTCGTCGTCGTCGCGACCGACATCCACGTCTACGACAAGCTCGTCTCCAACATCCAGGAGGTGCGCGCGCGCGGAGCGCACGTGATCGCGATCGCGACCGACGGGAACGAGGACATCCAGCACCACGCCGACGACGTCATCTACGTGCCGAAGACGCCGAACTTCCTCCAGGCCGTGCTCGCGATCATCCCGCTGCAGCTGCTGGCCTACCGGATCGCGCGCCTGCGCGGTCACAACGTCGACCAGCCGCGCAACCTCGCGAAGACGGTCACGGTCGAATAGCGGCGCTTCGCGCGATGAGTATCCGCTTCCGCGGATGCTCATCCTGCGCCGGCTAATAGAAGTCGGGGTCGTCGACAGGGTCGTGCCGCTCGACGATCCCGAACTCCATCGCCTTCCAGATCGCGAACGTGATCATCAGCGGGACGACCAGCAGGAGCGGGTTGAGCAAGGCGAGCGCGAGCCAGAGGAAGGGCGTCGCCGCGTAGACGCTCCAGCGCTGCAGGCGGTCCCCCCGGATCCGCTCGATGCGTTCGAGCATCGTGCGTCAGGCCACGCTCTTCCGCCGCCGCAGGCGTGCGAGCTCGTCGTCGTTGGGTGAGGGGCCACCGCCGAGCACTTCGTCGTAGAGCGCCTGTGCCGCCGCGAGCAGCGCGCCGGCCCGGCCGGCGAGGCTGGCCTCGCGCTGCGCGAGTGCGCGCTCGCGCTCGAGCAGCTCCGTTTCGAGCGCCTCGAGCGCCTCGAGCGCGTCCCGGTCGGGCGCGGCGGCGGCGATCTCGTCGACGTCGTCGACCGCGAGTTCGTCCGGAGCGGCTGCGGGCGCCGCGACGAGCTCGAGCTCTGCCTGCTCGAGGCCGAGGTGGGCGCGCAGCCCGGTTCCGAAATCTGCGGCTGACTCCATCATTTCCTAACAATTGAGATGCCAGGTGCAGGAAAAACATGCGCTGTACTGTTTCGCACGTGAAAACGCCTGCGCACACGACCGCGCGCGTGCAGGTGACGCGCATTCCCGGCGGCGAGGCCGACGACGTCGTCGCGGTCGAGGAGCCGCTGGAGATCCGGATCGGCGGCGCTCCCGTCGCCGTGACGATGCGGACCCCCGGGCACGACGAGGAGCTCGCGCTCGGCTTCTGCCTCTCGGAAGGGCTGCGGCCGCTCGCGGCCCGCCTCCCCGACGACCTGGCCGCGAACGCCGTCGACGTCGATGCTCCCGGAGCCGACCTTGGCCGCCTGCAGCGCAGCTTCTACACGTCGTCCTCCTGCGGCGTCTGCGGGAAGGGCGCGCTCGAGGCCGTGGCCGTCGAGGCGTCGCGGGTCGAGAGCGACCTGCGCGTGAAGGCGGCGCTCGCAGCGCAGCTGCCCGACCGGCTCCGCGAGGCGCAGGCTGCCTTCGACGCGACCGGCGGGCTGCACGCGACGGGGCTGTTCTCGGCCAACGGCACGCTGCTGTGCGCGCGCGAGGACGTCGGCCGCCACAACGCGCTCGACAAGGTCGTCGGCCGTGCGTTCCTCGACGGCCTACTGCCGCTCACGCGATCGATCCTCTGCGTCAGCGGGCGGCTCTCGTTCGAGCTCGTCCAGAAGGCGGCCGTCGCCGGCTGCCCGCTGCTCGTCGCCGTCGGGGCGCCGTCCTCGCTCGCAGTCGAGCTCGCAGCCGACCGCGGGATCACGCTCTGCGGCTTCGTCCGCGGCGGCTCACTGAACGTCTACACCGAGCAGTGGCGGATCGATGGCTGAGGATCACTTCGGCGAGAGCGTGGCCGCTCGGTTCGACGAGAGGTACGCCCACCAGGCGGACCCGGCCGTCGTCGGCCCGATGGTCGACCTCCTCGCGGAGCTGGCCGCCGGTGGAGCCGCGCTCGAGCTCGGCATCGGCACGGGGCGAATCGCGCTCCCTCTCGCGGCGCGCGGCGTGCCGGTCCACGGAATCGAGCTGTCCGAGGCGATGCTCGCCCGCCTGCGCGCGAAGCCGGGCGCCGAACGGGTCGGCGTGACAGTCGGCGACTTCGCAACGGCGACCGTGGAGGGGACGTACACGGTCGCGTACGTCGTCGCGAACACGATCATGAACCTGACGACTCAGGACGAGCAGGTCGCGTGCTTCCAGAACGTCTCCGCGCACCTCGAGCCCAGCGGCTGCTTCGTGATCGAGGTGCTCGTGCCGCGGCTGAGACGGCTGCCGCCCGGCGAGCGGTTCCAGCCGTTCGCCGTGAGCCCGACACACCTCGGGTTCGACGAGTACGACGTGGCGCGCCAGGGACTCATCTCGCACCACTATTGGATCGAGGCAGGCGGGATAGAGGTCCTCTCGCCGCCGTTTCGCTACGTCTGGCCGTCCGAGCTGGACCTGATGGCGCGGCTCGCGGGGATGTCGCTCCGGGAGCGCTGGGCCGGCTGGGCGCGGGAGCCATTCACGAGCGAGAGCGAGAAGCACGTCTCGGTCTGGGAGAAGACGGCGTGACCTCGGCGACGGGCGTGCTGCTCGTCGGCGGCGCCTCGTCCCGCTTCGGCTCGCCGAAGCCGCTCGCGCGGTTCGCCGGCGAGACGCTCGCGGAGCGTGCCTGGCGGATCCTCGGCGAGACGTTCGAGGCACGGCTGGCGGTAGGGAAAGGCGATCTCGAGCTTCCCTTCCCAGTCGTCGTCGAGCCGGCGGAGCCGCAGGCGCCGCTCGTCGGCGTGATCGCCGGGCTCCGTGCGGCGTCGACCGAGACAGCGGTCTTCCTTCCCGTCGACTGCCCGCTCGTGACTGCCGCGCTGCTTCGGCAGCTGGGCGAGCAGCGTGCCGTCACGCAGACCGGGCCGTTGCCCGGCGCCTACTCGAAGGAAGATCTCCCGGAGCTCGAGCGCCGGCTCGCCACGGCCGACTGGTCGCTCCGGGACGTCAACCCGCGAACGCTCGAGGCCGACCCGCGGCTGCTCGCGAACGCAAACACTCCCGCCGAGCTCTCAGCGCTCGAACAGGATCTCGCCGCTCTCGACCACGACCAGGCCTGAGCTCGTCGCGACCGCGAGCCGGCCGTCCCGCGTGATCATCTGCGCCGTACCCGAGGTGCCGTCGAGCGTGACGCGGCGCCCGCGCAGGAAGTCGCGCGCTCCGAGATCCTCGTAGAGCGATGCGAGCCCGTCGTCGCGCCACGCGTCATAGCGGCGCTCGAGCTCGAGCAGCAGGTCGGCGAGGATCGGCCCGCGCTCGTACTCCCGTCCCGTCAGCGAGTACAGCGACCCCGCCGGCACCTTCGTCTCGACCGGCAGCTCCGCGGGCCGCTGGTTGACGTTGATTCCGATCCCGAGCACGACCGCCCCGTCCTTCAGCTCGGCGAGCCCGCCCGCGACCTTGCGCCGGTCGAGCATGACGTCGTTCGGCCACTTGATCTGGGCCGCGAGCCCGGTGGCGCGCTCGACCACGACCGCGACGCAGACGCCGGCGAGCAGGGTCAGCTCGGCGGCGCGGCGCTCGGGAGGCGGGCGCAGCAGCGTCGAGACGAGCAGCGAGGAGCCGGCCGGCGCCTCCCAGCGCCGCCCCATCCGTCCCCGTCCCGCAGTCTGCTCCTCCGTCACCGCAACCGCGCCCTCCGGCTGGGCGGCGTCGAGCATCCGCTGCGTCGTCTCGGTCTGGGCGAGGTAGAGATACGGCCGCCCGAAGCGGCCGCGCAGAAGCGGCTCCGCAAACGCGGGTGCCAGGGAGCTCACGCCCCTGGCCGCCTTCCGCTCCCGCCCGGCGAAGCCGGGCTCCGCGGAAGGCTGACCAGGAACGTGAGCGAGGTCACACACGCTCCAGGCGGACAGCCGAGACCTTGTACTCGGGCGTTCCGATCAGCGGGTCGCCGACGTCGTGCGTGAGCCAGTTCACCCGCGCCTCGGCAAAGTGGAGCGCCATCCAGACGAGGCCGGGATAAACGCGGTCGGAGAGCTGCGCGCGGGCAGTGAGATCGCCGCGCCGCGAGACGAGCCGTACCCACTCTCCCTCCGCGACGCCGAGTGCGGATGCGTCCTCGGCGGCGATCTCGAAGAACGGATCCACCTGCTTGTCGGTGATCCCGTCCTCCCGCATCGTCATTCCGGCCGAGTTGTAGTGGTAGAGCGTCCGGCCGGTGGAGAGGACGAAGGGGAACTCCGAGTCCGGCTCCTCGATCGGCGGCTGGTACTCGACCGGGTGGAACTTGCCCTTCCCGGACGGCAGCGACGGATGGCCCTCGTGCAGGAACATCGTCCCCGGGTGATCCTCCGTCGGGCACGGCCACTGGATCCCTTGCTCCTCGAGGCGCGGGTAGCGAACGCCCGACCAGTTGGGCGAAAGGTCGGCGAGCTCGTTCCAGACCGACTCCGCGTCGGGGTACTCCGGCCAGTCGCAGCCGAGAGCCTTCGCCAGCGCGATCACGATCTCGCGGTCGCCCCGCGCGTTGCCGGGCAGCGGCACGGCGGCGCGGACGCGGTTGATCCGCCGCTCCGTGTTCGTGAACGTGCCGTCCTTCTCGGCGAAGCTCGACGCCGGCAGCACGACGTCGGCGTGCCGCCGCGACGTCTCGTTCAGGAAGAGGTCCTGGGAGACGAGGAATTCGAGCCGCTGCAGCCCCTCCTCGACGTGGTTGGCGTTCGGCTCGGTCTGTGCCGGGTTCTCGCCGACGAGGTAGAGCGCCTTGATCCGGCCGTCGTGGAGGCCGGACATCATCTGGTCGAGGCGGTAGCCGGCCCGCTCGGGCAGGTCGACGCCCCACGCCGCAGCGAACTTCTCGCGCACGTCGGGGTCGTCCCACGGCTGGTACCCGGGGAAGTAGTGCGGGTTCGCGCCCGAGTCGTTCAGGCCCTGGACGTTGTTCTGGCCTCGGAGGGCGTTCAGGCCCGTCGACTCGTAGCCGAGATGGCCGGTCATCAGGACGAGGTTGGCAAGCGACCAGATGTTGTCGACGCCGCACGCATGCTCGGTGATCCCGAGCGTGTAGAAGATCGCTGCGTGCCGCTCGGTCGCGTACTCGCGGGCGGTGGCTCGGATCGCCTCCGCGGCGACGCCGGTGACGCGCTCGGCGTCCTCGGGCGTGTAGCGGGAGACGACCTCGCGCACGGCCTCGAAGTCCTCGCAGTGGGCGGCGATGTAGGCGTCGTCCTGAAGGCCCTCCTCGAGGATCACCTGCATGATCGCGTTCAGCAGCCAGACGTCCGAGCCGGGCCGGAGCTGCAGGTGGCGCTTCGCGAGCTTCGTCAGCCAGATCGCGCGCGGGTCGGCGACCACGAGCGTCGCCCCGTTCCGCACCGCCTTCTTGATCCGCAGCGCCAGCACGGGGTGCGCCTCGGTCGTGTTCGAGCCGATCACGAGCAGGAAGCGGGCGTTCTCGATCTCCGGGATCGAGTTGGTCGAAGCGCCTCTGCCGAACGACCTGACCAGGCCGTAGAGGGTGGGAGCGTGTCAGGTGGCTTCGCAGGAGTGGACGGAGTGGGTCTTCAGCCCCGTCCGGGCGAGCTTCTGGATCAGGTAGTTCTCCTCGTTCGTCAGCCGGGCCGAGCTGAGCACGCCGATGTGCTGTGGCGAGTGACGCTCCATCACACCCCGGAGCCCGTCGGCGGCCGCCTGCAGCGCCTCGTCCCACGTGGCGGGATGGAGCTCTCCGTCCTCGCCGCGGATCAGCGGCTCGGTCAGGCGGTCGGGGTGGTGGACGAAGTTGAAGGCGAAGCGCCCCTTCACGCAGAGGTTGCCCTCGTTCGAGACGTACTCCGGCTTCGAGGTCACCTTGACGATCCGCTTCGTCTCCGGGTCGACGTTGAGGTCGAGCTGGCAGCCGACGCCGCAGAACGTGCAGGTCGTCTTCGTCTGCTCGAGCGCGCGCTCTTCGACGCCCGCTCCCTCGAGGAACTTCTCGTAGATCGCGCCGGTCGGGCACGTCGAGAGGCAGCCGCCGCAGAGCTCGCACTCGGTGTCGAGCCAGCTCTTCCCCCACGTCGGCACGATCCTCGCCTCCGGCCCGCGGCCCTCGAGCGAGAGCGCCGAGCACTGCATCACCTCTTGCGTGTAGCGGACGCAGCGGTTGCAGAGGATGCAGGTGTCCGGCTCGTATCCCATCAGCCGGTTCCGGTCGGCATAGGGCTCGCGCTTCGCGTCCGGGAGGACGAAGGGTGCCTCGGCGCCGAGCTCCTCGGCGAGGCCGACGAGCTCGTTCGGACGCCCGCCGGGATCGGCGTTCAGGTGCTCGGTGAGGAGCATCTCGGTCAGCGTCTTCTGCAGCTGCGGCACGTCCGAGTTGGTCGAGACGACCATGCCCTCGCTGACGCGCGTAGCGCATGCGGGCAGCGGCCGCGGCGCTCCCTCGACGCCGACGACGCACATGCGGCAGCCGCCGTAGGGCTCGAGCTTGTCGTCGTGGCAGAGCGTGGGAATGAAGACACCGTTCCGCGCCGCTGCGTGGACGAGCAGCTCGCCCTCCGAGGCGGTCGCCGTCCTGCCGTCGAGCGTGAACTCGATCATGCGGTCATCTTCTCGAACAGCTCGGGCCAGTGCGCCAGGGCGCTGCGGACCGGGACGGGCGAGGCCTGGCCAAGGCCGCAGATCGACGTCAGCTCCATCGCTTTCAGCCACTCGTCCCGCTGCTCGGCGGTCAGGGCGCGCTCGCCCTCGAAGACGGCGTGGAGGGCGCGGTTGCCGATCCGGCACGGGGTGCACTTCTGGCACGACTCCTCGGCGAAGAAGCGCATCGTCTCCGCGAGCAGGCGGAGCGGAGAGTAGGTGCCGGGGAAGACCTGCACCGCGGCCGAGCCGACGGCGCAGCCCCATTCCGCCAGCCCCTCGCGCGTCAGCGGTGTGTCGAGCGCGGCGGGCGGGAGGATCCCGCTCGCGGCGCCGCCCGGGACGATCGCGCCCGGCTCGGCGGTGAGCCCGCCGGCGTACTCGTCGATCAGCTGTCGCAGCGTGATGTCGAGCGGCGCCTCGTAGCAGCCGGGCTTCGTGACCGACCCGGAGACGGACCAGAGCCGCACCGGCCGCCCCTCGCCGCGGAGGATCAGCGCGACGTGGGCCAACGTCTCGACGTTGTTGATCAGCGTCGGCCGGCCGAGGTAGCCGGACTGGGCGGGGAACGGCGGCCGCAGCCGCGGCATCCCGCGCCGCCCCTCCATCGACTCCAGCAGCGCCGTCTCCTCGCCGCAGATGTAGGCACCGGCTCCGATCACGAGCTCGACGGGAAGCCCGCGGGCCGAGATCGCCTCGTGCAGGACGGCGCGAGACGTGGCGTACTCCTCGCGCAGGTAGATGTAGGCCTCGTCGGTCTCGCAGAAGCGCATCGCGGCCGCGAGCCCTTCGAGCAGGAGCTGCGGGCGGAGCTCCATCACGTAGCGGTCCTTGATCGTCCCCGGCTCGCCCTCGTCCGCGTTCACGATCACGACCCTCGGACCGGGCTCGCGGCGGACGGCGTCCCACTTGCGCCAGGTTGGGAACCCAGCGCCGCCCATCCCCGTCAGGCCGGAGGCTTCGAGCCGCTGGAGCACCTCGTCCTGGGACAGCGCCGGCGGCTCCAGCATGTCGTCCGGCTGGAGCAGGAAGCCGTTCGTCGAGTGGGTGACGCCGCCGAGGACGTCGTCGCCGTGCAGCACGACCGGCGCGAGGTCGCAGTGGCCGAGGCACGGGACCTCCACCGTCGCCTCCGTCAGCAGCTCGCGCGAGCCGGCGCAGTCGCACACCGGGCCGGTGCAGACGCGCACGGCATCGACCGGCACCTGCAGGAACGAGTAGAAGGAGACGACCTCGTGCACGTCGCCCCGGCGGAGGTTCATCCGGTCGGCGAGCGCGTCGGAGAGCTCGGGTGTGATCGGCCCGACCTCGCGGCGGAGGCGGCCGAGGTTGTCGAGCAGCCGCGTCCGCTCCGTCGGCAGCTCCTCGAGCAGGGTGGCGAGCCGGAGGACGTCCACGCTGCGAGTCTATTCCGGCGGGCGCCGCAGCTTCTTCGTCTGCGCGCGGCGCTTCTTCGACTCGAGCCGCCGCTCCCGCGACGCCTTCGTCGGCTTCGTTGCGACCCGGCGGCGCCGCACCTTCAACGCCTCGCGGAGCTGCTCGACGAGCCGCTCGACGGCGAGCTCGCGGTTGCGCCACTGGCTCCGCTCGTCCTGGGCGACGGCGCGGAGCGTCGGGCCGGCCTTCGCGACCACCCGCCGCTTCTGCACCTTCGTCAATGCCGACGACGCCTCGACGTCGAGGATCGCCTCGACGCGGGTCTCCGCCGTGTTCGCGTGCTGGCCGCCCGGCCCACTCGACCGGGAGAACCGCAGCTCGATCTCGGCGAGAGGCAGTAGGACTGAACGTGTCACCCGGATAGCATCCCGCTCCATGGCCGCCATTCTGCTGGACGTCGACGGCGTCCTTCATGTCTCGGGCGAGCCGATCCCGGGTGCAGTGGAGGCGATCGCGCGCCTGCGTGCAGACGGGCACCGGCTCCGCTTCGTCACCAACAACTCCACGCGCACGAGACTGATGCTCGCCGACGAGCTGCACGCGCTCGGGATCGAGCTCGACGCGACTGAGTTGCAGACGCCCACCGCCGCCGCCGCGGATCAGCTCGGCGGCCGGCGCGTCTATGCCCTCGTGATGCCCTCGATCGTCCCGGACCTCGACGGCGTCGAGATCGTCGGTGAGGGAGCGCACGTCGTCCTCGTCGGCGGCTGCGACGAGACGACCGAGTCGAACCAGGTCTTCAGCCACATGAATCTTGCCCGCGCGTTCTCCGAGATCCGGGCCGGCGCCGACCTGTACGCGATGCACAAGAACCCGTGGTGGCAGACCTCGCGTGGCCCGATGCTGGACGGCGGCGCCTACGTTGCCGCGCTCGAGTACGCGGCCGGGGTGGAAGCGACCGTGATCGGCAAGCCGAGCGCGGCGTCGTTCGCGGCTGCACTGGCGGCGCTCGACGCGGAGCCGGAGCTGACGTGGATGGTCACCGACGATCTCGACCAGGACGTTCGCGGCGCCCAGCTCTTCGGAATGAAGACGCTGCTCCTGCGCACGGGCAAGTTCCGTCCGGACGCGCTCGAGCGCTCCTCGGTCATCCCCGATGCCGTGCTCAGCTCGATCGCCAACGTTCCGGACTGGATCGAACGGAGCCTGTGACCCGGGTAGGCGTGGACTTGATCGAGATCGAGCGCGTCCGCCGCTCGCTCGAGCGCTACCAGGGCTTCAAGGATCGCTGCTTCACTCCCGCCGAGCAGGCGTACTGCGATTCGCGCAAGAACCCGGCCCAGAGCTACGCGGGCCGGTTCGCCGGCAAGGAGGCCGTTGGCAAGGCGCTCGGGTTCGGGGTGGCGCGGGCGTTCGCGTGGAAGGACATCGAGATCGCCGGGCGGCCGAAGCCCTCGGTGCGGCTCTCGGGACGGGTCGCCGCGTGGGCCGAACGCGTCGACGCCGGCGCGATCGACCTCTCGATGACGCACTCCCGCGAGCTCGCCTCCGCGGTCGCCGTCGTCACCGATGCTTGAGCCGGCTCTTGAGCCCCTCTACACGGCCGCGGAGGCGCGGGCGGCGGAGGAGGGTCACGACGTCGCCGAGCTGATGGAGCGCGCCGGAGCGGCGGTCGCCCGCGAGGTGATGCAGCGGTTCCCCGATGCGCGCCGGATCGCGGTCGTCTGCGGCGGCGGCTCGAACGGCGGCGACGGCCGGATTGCGGCCCGGATCCTGCGCGAGGAAGGGCGGGACGCCGTCGAGACGACGGCGGTCGAGCAGGCGGACGTGATCGTCGACGCGCTCTTCGGCACCGGCTTCCACGGCGAGCCGCGCGAGGAAGCGGCGGCGACGATCGAGCGGATCAACGCCGCCGGAGCGCCGGTCGTCTCCGTCGACGTCCCATCCGGAGTCGATGCGTCCACCGGAGAGATCGCGGCCGGCGCCGTCCGCGCCACGTTGACCGTGACCTTCCACGGCCGCAAGCTCGGGCTCGCCGTCGCGCCCGGTCTCTTCCACGCGGGCGAGGTCGCCGTCGCGGACATCGGGCTCGAGCCTCTGGAGACCGAGCACAGGCTCGTAACGGCGTCGATTCTGTCGCTCGTTCCACGCAAGCGGGCGGAGGACAGCAAGTACACCGCCGGCTCGGTCCTCGTCGCCGGCGGAGCGCCTGGAATGACCGGCGCCGTCTGCCTGGCTGCCGAGGCTGCCTTCCGCGCCGACGCCGGCTATGTCGCAGTGGTGGTCCCGGAGCCGTCGCTCCCGGTCGTCGAGGCGAAGCTGCGTCGAGCCGGTGAAGCGGACGTGGGCCGATGCGCTCGACGCCGCCGGGAAGGCGACTGCGCTCGCGATCGGACCCGGGCTCGGCCGCGCCGCCGCTGCAAAGGCGCTTCGCGACGAGCTGATCGGGGCCGGCGAGCAGGCGCTCGTGCTCGACGCCGATGCCCTGCACGAGCTCGAGCCGGGAGCGTGGGGCGCACGGGCGGTGCTGACGCCGCACGCGGGCGAGCTCGGGCGCCTCCTCGGCGAGAGCTCCAGCTGGGTCGATGCACACCGGCTCGAGGCGGCACAACGCTGTGCGGACCGCTTCGGCTGCGTCTGCCTGCTCAAGGGCGCCGACACGATCGTCGCGGCGCCCGGTCAGGGCGTGCTCGTCTGCCTCGCCGAGGCGCCGGGGCTCGCGACGGCCGGCACAGGCGACGTGCTGACCGGCATCCTCGCTTCATTCCTCGCCAAGGGGCTCGAACCGCGTCTTGCAGCAGCCGCTGCGGCCACGGCCCACGGTCTCGCTGCCCGCGGCCTGCCGCAGCGTGGTCTGATCGCAAGCGACGTGATCGCCGCCTTGCCCGGCGTGCTCCCGTAGCGCGGCGCGAGTACCCCTTCCGGGGGAGGGTCCGTCACCCAAAACCGCCGAAACCTACCCGGAATGCGTGACCCCCTCCCCTGATCTGGAGTAGACGACAATGAAGCGAGCACTCAACGGACGGAGCCGGATTCTCGGCATCCTGGTCGTGGCGGCGGCCCTGGCGACAGGTGCGTACGCCTTCACGGCGACGAACACCGTGCCCAGCTCGAGCGCGGGCTCGGGCAGCGGCACGATCAGCGGCTACACGGTCTCGGCGATCGCGTACACGCTGAACGCGACCACCCCCAGCGACATCGACTCGATGACCTTCACGCTGAACGCGAATGCGACGACCGCGAAGGCCAAGATCGTCAGCGGCTCGACGACGTACACCGCGTGCTCGATCTCGGGCGGCGTCAACGTGACCTGCGATTTCAGCCCCGACATCGCCATCACGACGGCCGATCAGCTGTCCGTGATCGCGACCTCGTAGGGCTCGACGGAGACTGCCGGGCGAGGACGAGCACTCCTCGCCCGGCATACCCCAGACCTCATGACCACGGGACGCGTCACCGGAATCCTCACCGGCGTCCTCGCGGCCGTCGCACTGGGCGCCGCGTGGATCTTCTTCGCTCCGGCGCAGGTCGGCGGCGGCACGTCGTACGCGATCATCGTCGGCAACTCGATGGAGCCGAAGCTGCATCGCGGCGACCTCGCGGTCGTGCGCAGGCAGAGCGTCTACCGCGTCGGCGACGTCGTGCTCTACGACAGCCGCGAGCTCGGCTCGAAGGTCCTGCACCGGATCGTCCGCGTCGAGGACGGCCGCTTCGTGCTCAAGGGCGACAACAACTCCTTCCTCGACGCCGAGCATCCAACCGAGGAGCAGATCGTCGGCAGCCTCTGGGTGACCGCGCCGGCCGTCGGCCGTGTCACCGAGTGGTTGCGCGAGCCGCTGCACAGCGCTCTGCTCGTCGGTCTCGTGACCCTGATCGCCCTCGGCGGCGGCCTCGGAGCGGGCGCGTCGGTGCGCCGCGGTGCCCGGCCGCCGACGGCCGCGACCGCGAGTTGCGCCGCTCCGCGTGCCGCCCCGGACGGCGTCCCGGACGAGCTGAAGCCGCTCCTGATCGGGCTCGCTGTTGCGGCCGTGGCGTGCGTTGCGCTCGCCTTCGTCTCCTTCGGACGCCCGCTCAGCGCGACCGCGAGCGTCGCAGCCGCCTACGCCCACCAGGGCCGGTTCGAGTACGAGGCCCGCGTGCCGAAGTCGGCGGCGTATCCCGACGGGCATGTCAGCACCGGCGAGCCGGTCTTCCAGCGGCTCGTCCCGCGACTGCGCGTCACCTTCTCCTACCGGCTCGAGTCGGAGCTTCCGGTCACGGCCCGCGGGCGGATCGCGCTGGACGCCAGGATCAGCGACGGTCGCGGCTGGGAGCGGACTCCTGCCGCTCGCGGCCGAGCGGCCGTTCTCGCAACGGCGGCTCGACCGTCTCCGGCGTGCTCGATCTCGAGCGGTTGCAGCGGCATCACCGACGAAGTACGCGACCTCACCGGCTCCAGCCAGACCGCCTACACGGTCGCGGTGCTGCCGCGCGTCGACGTCGACCGGATCGTGTCGGCGGCGAAGCCGGTCGACGCGGCGTTCTCGCCGGCGCTGTCGTTCGACGCGGGCGACCTGCGGCTGCAGCCCAGCCTCCAGGGCGCCGAGGGCGTCGGCCCATTCGCGCCGCGCGAGCCGGGCAGCGGAACCCGGGTCGTGCCGGCGGAGGTATCGCTCGGCGCGCTCTCGCTTTCCGTCGCGACCGCGCGGCGTGTCTCGCTGCTCGGGATCGCCGCCCTGCTGCTGCTCGGCGGCCTGGCGCTCGCGGCCGGACGGCGCCGTCAGGGCGGCGACGAGCACGAGCGGATCCTCGCCCGCTACGGACATCTGCTCCTGCCCGTCTCCTCGCGCTCGGGCGGCTGGGAGCACGTGGTCGAGCTCGCCGACATGGAAGCCCTCGTGCGTCTCGCCGAGCACCAGGGCAAGCTGATCCTCCGCATCACCGAGACGAACGATCGCTCCTACGTCGTCGAGGACGGGAGCACCGCGTACCGGTACCGCGTGCACGCGCCGGAGCCCGTCGCGGAGATCGTGTGGCCGCCCGTCGCCCGCGACCTGCGCGCCCGGCGATGAGGCCGGCCAGGTTCGCCCGCTACGCCGCGGTCGGAGCGGTGTGCGGCCTCGTGCTCGTCTCGGCGCTCGCGGCGACGAACTCCGTCTCGGCCTCGCGGGCGGAGCGGGACGTCACGCGCGATCACGGTCGACCAGAAGAAGCCGAAGCCGAGCTGCAACGGGATCACGGTGACTGCCATCGTCACGGGCGGCGCCAGCGGCGGCGGCGCCGACGAGCTCGTCCTCGGCACCGCTGCCGCCGAGGCGAACCTGCGCGGCATGAACGGCAACGACTGCATCGTCGGGGGCGGCGGCAACGACGCGCTGCGCGGCGACAACGGCACCGACGTCTGCATCGGCGGCCCCGGAACGGACACGTTCCACGCCACCTGCGAAACGCAGATTCAGTAGTCACTAGCATCGGGCGCGTGGCGCGCTCCGATCTGATCGTCGACCTCGGTGCGATCCGGCGGAACGCCAGGACGCTGCTCGCCGCCCTCGAGGGCGCGGAGCTCTGGGCCGTCGTCAAGGCGGACGGCTACGGGCACGGAGCGGTCGACGTCGCCGGCGCTGCGCTCGGGTCGGGGGCGACCGCGCTCTGCGTCGCGACCGTCCCGGAGGGGCTGACATTGCGTCACGCGCTCGGCTCCGCACGAGTCCTCGTCATGGGCCCGGCCACGAGCCGCGAGATCGCCGACGCTCGCGACGCCGGGCTCGAGCTGGTCGTCGCCGACGGCGAGGTCCCGGAAGGCGTGCGTGTCCACCTCAAGCTCGACACGGGCATGGGCCGGTGGGGCCTGGCCGAGCTGCCGGCCCCGGGGCGCGAAGTCGTCGGCCTGATGAGCCACTTCGCCTCGGCCGACGGCGATGCGGCCTACACGGAGCAGCAGATCGAGCGCTTCGCCGCCGCGACCGCCGAGCACTCGTACCTGACGCGCCACATCGCCAACAGCGCGGGCGCGCTGCGCTATCCCTCGGCGCGCTTCGATGCCGCCCGCTGCGGGATCGCCCTCTACGGGATCTCGCCGTTCGGCACGGATCCGGCCGAGGACGGGCTCGAGCCGGCACTCCGCTGGGAATCGCAGCTGGCCCAGGTGCGGCAGGTGCAGCCGGGCGACTCCACCGGCTACGGGCGGCGCTGGATCGCGGAGCGGCCGACCTGGATCGGGATCGTCCCGGTCGGCTACGCGGACGGCTTCCGCCGCGACCTGACCGGGACGGAGGTGCGGGTCGCCGGTGAGCTTCGCCGCGTCGTCGGCACGATCTCGATGGACGCCTTCGCCGTGGAGCTCGACCGTGAGCTCCCCGTCGGGGCGCCGGTGACGCTCCTCGGTCACGGCGTCCAGGCCGAAGCGCACGCGCGCGTTGCCGGGACGATCGGCTACGAGATCGTGACGGGCATTCGCAGCTCGCCCGAGCGCACGCGCCGCTCGGTGGTTGACGGTTGATACCCCCTGGGGGTACCATCTCCAGCCATGGAGATCACCTACACGGTCAGCGGCATGAGCTGTGGCCACTGCAAGGCGGCCGTCGAGGAGGAGGTCGGGCGTGTGCCCGGCGTCGAATCGGTCAACGCCGACCTGGACAGCAAGCTCGTGGTCGTGCGCGGAGCGGGTCTCGAGGACGAGGCCCTGCGCGCGGCGATCGACGAGGCCGGCTACGAGGCAGCGTGACTCGCGTCGCGCTGTTCCTCGCCGGCCTCGCCGGGATCTTCGTCGCCGCGCTCGCGCTCGGGAACGTCGTCGACGTCGAGGCACGGACGCTCGAGGCCGAGCCCACGCACGGCGAGGAGATGAGCGCTCCTGCGGGTCTCGCGGTCGAGCAGGACGGCTATCGGCTCGTCCAGGAGCGCGACGCCTATGCCGCCGGCCGGGCTGCGCCGTACGTCTTCCGCATTCTCGGACCGGACGGAGAGACCGTCCGGGACTTCGACGTCGAGCACGAGCGTCGCATGCACCTGATCGTCGTCGGCCGCGAGCCCGACGCGCCCTTCCTGCACCTCCACCCGCGCCAACGGGGCGACGGCGCCTGGTCGGTGCCACTCGAGCTCCCGTGGGCGGGCTCGTATCGCGTCTTCGCGGACTTCACGACGGGCGGCGAGCGACGGACGCTCGGCGTCGACGTCGTTGGCACCGGCGGACCGCTAGCCCACGCGTGGTGGGACTCGATCTACATCGTCGAGCTGAGCGAGCAGGGGCAGCGGCTCACCTTCGACGTTCGCGGCGACTCCGGGCCGGTGGAGACGCATCCGTATCTCGGTGCGGGCGGCCATCTCGTGGTGCTCCGCGAGGGCGACCTTGCCTACATCCACGCCCACGCCGAGGAGGACGAGCTCGCGTTCGACGTGCCATTTCCGAGCGAGGGGCGCTACCGCCTCTACTTGCAGTTCAAGGTCGGCGGCGCGGTCGTGACGGAGCGACTCGAGGTAAAGCGGTGAGCGTGCAGAAGCTCGAGCTCCCGATCGAGGGGATGACGTGCGCGTCGTGCGCCGTCCGGGTCGAGAAGAAGCTGAACAAGCTCGAAGGCGTCACCGCGGCGGTGAACTACGCGACCGAGCGTGCGTCGGTGGAGTTCGACGCCGGCGCGGTCTCGCCCGAGCAGCTGGTCGCGGCGGTCGAGTCGGCCGGGTACAAGGCGGCGCTCCCGAGCGACGAGGCGGCCGACGAGGCGCAGGAGCAGGATCCGGCTTCGGCGCTCCGCGTCCGGCTGCTCGTCTCGGCCGTCCTGACGCTGCCCGTGCTCGCGCTCGCGATGATCCCGCCGCTCCAGTTCGACGGCTGGCAGTGGCTGTCGCTGCAGCTCGCGACGCCGGTCGTGCTCTGGGGCGGCTGGCCCTTCCACCGGGCTGCGCTCGTGAACGCGCGCCACGGCGCGGCGACCATGGACACGCTGATCTCGATCGGAACGCTCGCCGCGTGGGGCTGGTCGGTGGTTGCGCTCTTCTTCCGCGGCGCGGGCGATCCGGCGATGCGGATGGACTTCGAGCTCGCGTTCGGCGCCGGCTCGGGTGCGGGCGAGATCTACCTCGAGGTGGCGTCGGTCGTCGTCGTCCTGATCCTGACGGGCCGCTACTTCGAGGCGCGCGCCAAGCGTCGTGCCGGCGCTGCGCTGAAGGCGCTGCTCGAGCTCGGCGCGAAGGACGTCGCCGTCGTCGGCGCCGACGGCGAGGAACGGCGTGTGCCGGTCGAGGAGCTGCGTGTCGGCGACCTGTTCGTCGTCCGTCCCGGCGAGAAAGTCGCCACCGACGGCGTGATCGAGTCGGGCACGTCCTCCGTCGACACGTCCCTCCTGACCGGCGAGAGCGTCCCGGTCGAGGTCGGGCCGGGCGACGACGCGATCGGAGCGACCGTCAACGTCTCCGGGCGGTTGGTCGTCCGCGCCACCCACGTCGGCGCCGACACCGCCGTCGCCCAGATCGGGCGGCTCGTCACCGAGGCGCAGTCGGGCAAGGCGCCGGTGCAGCGGCTCGCCGACCGCGTCTCGGCCGTCTTCGTCCCGATCGTGATCGCGATTGCGGTCGCGACGCTCGGCTTCTGGCTCGGCAGCGGCTCCGACCCGGCGTTTGCGTTCGCAGCCGCGGTGGCCGTGCTGATCATCGCGTGCCCCTGCGCGCTCGGGCTCGCTACGCCGACGGCGCTCCTCGTCGGCTCCGGTCGCGGCGCGCAGCTCGGGGTCCTGATCAAGGGGCCCGAGGTGCTCGAGCAGACGCGCCGTGCGACCACGATCGTGCTCGACAAGACCGGCACCGTCACCGAGGGACGGATGACGCTCGTCGGCGTCGAGACGCTGAACGGGGCCTCGCGGGCCGAAGTGCTGCGCCTGGCCGGCGCGCTCGAGGATGCAAGCGAGCATCCAGTCGCCCGGGCTGTCGCCGACGCCGCGCGGGCGGAGGTCGGCGTGCTTCCCGTCGTGACGGAGTTCCGCAATCTTCCCGGGCAGGGCGTCGTCGGCGTCGTCGACGGCGTCGAGGTGACGGTCGACCGAGCCGGCGTCCACTGGAACGGCGAGCTGCGCGCCCGGCTCGTCGTCGAGGACACGGTCAAGCCCACGAGCGCCGAGGCGGTCCGCGAGCTGCGTTCGCTGGGTCTGACGCCCGTCCTGCTCACCGGCGACTCCGAGGCGACTGCCCGGCGGGTCGCCGCCGAGGTGGGAATCGAGCGCGTGCTCGCCGAGGTCTACCCGGGCGACAAGGCGGCCGAGGTGCGCCGGCTTCAGCAGGAAGGTGAGGTCGTGGCGATGGTCGGCGACGGGGTCAACGACGCGCCGGCGCTCGCGCAGGCAGATCTCGGGATCGCGATCGGCACCGGCACCGACGTCGCGATCGAGGCATCCGACCTGACGCTCGTCTCCGGCGACCTGCGGGCTGCCGTCGACGCGATCAGGCTCTCGCGCCGAGTGCTCGCCACGATCAAGGGCAACCTCTTCTGGGCGTTCGCCTACAACGTCGCTGCGATCCCGCTCGCCGTCGCCGGGTATCTGAACCCGATCGTGGCCGCGGCGGCGATGGCCTTCTCGAGCGTCTTCGTCGTCTCCAACTCGCTGCGGCTGCGGGCCTTCAGGAGCGTGCGGGCATGAGCGAGCACGGCCACGGCTACGACAAGGACGCGATCGGCAAGCGGCTCCGCCGGATCGAGGGTCAGGTGCGCGGAATCGAGAAGATGGTCGACGAGGAGCGCTACTGCATCGACATCCTGACCCAGGTCGGGGCGGCGATGACTGCGCTCGAGAACGTCGGCCTGAAGGTGCTCGACGACCACGTCAACCACTGCGTCGCCGGCGCGATCGCGTCGGGCGACGAGGCGGAGGCACGCGCGAAGACGGACGAGCTGCTCGCCGCCGTGCAGCGCTTCGCGAAAACCCGTTAGGTCCGCTTGTAGCCCGAGCGGGCGACGAGACGGGCGGACACACCCGGCAGCAGCGTCTGCGCGAGCGAGAAGAGCCGGTACCAGCGCGGCACGAAGAGCTCCCGCTTCCCCGACTCGACCGCGTTCGCGATCCGCTCCGCGACGAGCTCGGGCCTGATCACGGCACGCCGGAAGAAGGCGCTGCGGAGCACCGACGCCTGCGGGAACCCCTCCGTCTCGACGAACCCGGGCAGCACGGTGTGCACCTTGACGCCCCGTCCTGCGAGCAGCCCCGTGAGCGAGCGCGAGAACGCGAGCTGCGCGTGCTTCGAGGCGGCGTACGGCCCGGCGGGGGCGAACGCGACCGTGCCGGCGACCGAGACGACGTTGACGACGTGCGAGCCCGGCTGCAGCCCTGCCTCGAGCGCGCGGACCATCCAGACACCGCCCAGGTAGTTCGTCCGCAGCACCGCCTCGATCCGCTCCGGTTCGAGCGAGAAGAAGGTGCCGCGGCCGGGAATGCCGGCGTTGTTGACGAGCAGGTCGACGCGCCCGTGGCGCTGCAGGATCGCCGCGGCTGCCCGGTCGACCTCCGCCCGTTCGGAGACGTCGCAGACCTCGTACTCGCCGCCGAGCTCGGCTGCGAGCCGTTCGAGCCGCTCCTGCCGGCGCGCGACGAGCACCAGCTTCCAGCCGCGCTGAGTCAGCTCCCGGGCGGTCGCCTCACCGATGCCGCTGGAGGCGCCGGTGACGACGGCGATCCGCACGCCTGCGAGTCTACGAGCAGACGCGAACGACGCGCTGGGCTTCGGCGGTGCGGCCCTTCGCGTCGGTGACGATCGCGCGCAGCGTGTGCCGCCCCTTCGCGGCTCCGCCGCGACGCCACGTTGCGCCGAAGATCCCGGCGGTGCCGCGGCGGACGGTCGTGATCGGCTTCTTGCCGTCGAGGAAACGGATCGTCCGGACCGCGGCGGTCGAGCCGGCGAGCACGGTCAACGGGGTCCTCGCCGTCGCGCACTCGCGGATCTCGGGCGTGAGCCAGGTGATCGTCGGCGTGTTGACGACGCGGACCGGGCCGCTTGCGAAGGCGGTGTTCGGCAGCAGCTCATCGCCCACGGAGTCGACGTTCTTCGACTCCTGGAAGTCTGCTGCGGACGCCTGCACCTGCCGGTTGCCGGCGCGCAGCGCGGGCGCCCCGGCCGGAATCGGGAAGAGCGCGATCCCGCTCGCCGGGTCGTAGACGGCCGCGCCGATCAGGGTCTGGCCGTAGCCGATCACGAGCGAGTACGGGTCGACGCCGGAGCCGAGGTCGAGCACCCGCAGCGCAATCGTGGGCCGGCCGGCCGAGACGCGCCCGGTCAGCAGGCCAAGCAGCGGCGGCTGGACGTCGTCGACCCAGGCCTGAAGGACGTAGGCGCCGCCGAGCGGGCGGCCGGTGAAGAGATCGCGGCCCGAGTCGACCGCGACGTAGTACGCCTTCGTGCGCGGGAAGACGGTGCCGGCCGCTCCGATGTCGAGCGGGTAGTCGATCGTCAGGTTGTTGACGTTGACCGGCAGGCCGGCGTAGCCCTGGACGTCGTTCTCGTCCGGCGAGCCGAGGAACCACGGATGGACGAGCGATCCCGGCGTCGAGACGATCACCGCGGCGCCGACGTTCACCGCCGGCTCGTCGAGCCGGATCCGGTAGAGGGTCTCGGCGCCGTCCTCGTTCACGGGCGCGCCGGTGTAGTTCGGCGCAGGTCCGAAGGCGGCGGCGGGGTACTTGTACGCCGAGGCGCGCGAGATGCCGCGGCGCGTGTCGCCCGACTGGATCTGCTGAAGCGGGACGACCGGAGCGGACTCGAGCCCAGGACGCGTGACGAGCAGCGCGTAGGCGACCTTCCGGGTGACTCCGCCCCTATGCAGGAGCAGGAAGCCGTAGGCCTCACCGGCAGCCGCGCTCGACGAGGCGCTGGCGGTGACGGGGATTTGCGCACTGCCGCCCGGAGCGATCGTGATCGCCCCCGGAACGGAGATCTGGACGCCGTTCTGCTGCGCTTGCGGCTTGACCTCGATCGTCCAGGTGCCGGCACCGTCGCCGGCGTCCGAGAGCGCGAGCAGCAGCGACTTCGAGGCTGCGCCCCGGTTGACGTTCAGGTCCGAGTAGGAGAGCGAGACGGGATCCGAGAACAGCTTCGGGTCGTTCGCGGCGAGCAGGTCGACCTCACCCGAGCCGGCCGTCAGAACGGGTGCCTCGAGTGTCCGGGCGGTATCGCCCCATGCGGGCGCGGCGGTCGAGACGAGCGCCGACTTGACCTGCTGCGCCGACCAGCTTGGATGCCGCTGGAGCAGCAGCGCCGCGGCGCCGGCGACGTGCGGCGCGGCCATGCTCGTCCCGTCGAAGACGGCGAACGGGCCGCCCGCGCTCGGAAGCGTGGCAGAGAGGATCTGTCCGCCGGGCGCGCCGACGTCGGGCTTCAACAGATGACCGAAAGCCGTCAGCCCCGCTGAGGAGAAGCTCGTGACGGTGCCGCCGCGTCCGGTGGCGAGATCTTGCGGGCCGCCGCCGATCCTGGCCGTCGTGCGGCCGCCGCGGCCGGCGAGGAACGCGCGCAGCTGCTGGCCGTCGAGGTCGGCGATCATGCCGCCGCGCACGACGAGCTGGACGGGAATCGGGTTCGCCTCACCCGGCCGGTTGTCGACGATGACGATCCCGACGCCCCCGGCGGCCTTCACGCGGGCGCTCTTGAGGGCGAACGTGCAGGTGCCGCGGGAGACGAGCGCGATCGAGCCGTTCAGCGAGCCGGCGGGGAGCGGGCTGGGGCCGCCGTCGAGGTTCCCGGGCGGGCCGCAGAGGTCGCGCGGGACCGGCTTGCCGTCCGTGCCGAGGATCGTGCCGACGTCGACGAGCTGCTGATCGGAGGATGCCCACGCGGCGGGCGTCGCCGGCCCGGCCGTGCGCACGAAGGGGATCCGCGTCAGCGGCTCGGGGGTACCCGGTGCCGTCACGGACAGAGCCGGTGCATAGACGTGCGAGTTCGACAATGCCGCGACCGAGATCGCGTCCGGCGCGCTGCCCGGGGAGCCGGCGGAGCCGACGCCGTAGTCGTCGCGGTCGTTGCCAGCCGAGATCACCGGGACGACTCCTGCCGCAGCCACGTTCCGGACGGCCTCGATCAGAGCGTCGCTGAGCGGATCCGTCTGCGGGCCGCCGCCGGAGAAGTTGATCACGTCCATCCCGTCCCGGACTGCTGCCTCGAAGGCGGCGACGATCTCGGGCGTGTTGCCGACGTGACCGACCGGCGTCGGGACGTTGAAGACGCGGTAGTTACCGACGTACGCGCGCGGCGCGACGCCCGAGAGCCCCGTCGTCTGCGGATGGTCGGAACCCGCCGGCGCCGTCGTGCCGGCGTTGCCGGCGGCGATCCCGGCCACGTGCGTGCCGTGGAAGGACGCCTGCGGGTCGACGGCGAGGCGCGTGCGGTCGTCCGCGCCTGCGCCGACGAACGAGCGGGCGACGATCACCTTCGGCGACGTCCACTTGGTGCCGCCCTTCGGGAAGCCGGCCGGATAGCTGTAGCCCTGCGGGTTGAAGAAGGGGTTCGTCTGGTCGATGCCGTCGTCGATGATCGCGATCTTCATCCCCTCGCCGCTGCCGCCGCCGGCCGCGGCGAGCGCCCCCGCGCCGATCAGGCCGGGGCTGCGGTTGAGCGCGAGTGTGTAGCGGTAGCTCGGATAGAGCTTGCGGGCGAACGACAGCTTCGCCGCTTTCGCCAGCTCCGTGGCCGGCAGCTCGACGGCGATCCCGTTCAGCAGCAGGGTGTAGTTGCGCTGGACGTCGGCCGCGGGGATCGCCTGCTTCAGCGAGGCGGCGGCAAGCCGCTGCGCCCGCTGGAGCTTCGCCACGTAGGCCTTCGCGCCGCGGCTCTGGAGATCGAGGCGCCGTGTTCCGCTGCTGCCGGCAAGAGTGCGGGAATAGGCGGCGAGCGGCGGATCGGCGAGCGTCAGGATGACGGTGATGCGGCCCGTGCGGTGCGCGGCCGGAATCGTGATCGTGCCGGCGCGGACGCGCGGGATCTGCAGCTCTCCGTGGCGCCGCTCGATCGGCTGGAAGGCGGCGGCAGCAGCCGACGTTGCGACGAGCGCGACGCCGAGTGCGAGGGATCCGACGAGGCGGCGCACGGACGGCAGAGTAGCCGTAGGATCGCGATGTGTCACGGTTCGCCGGGAAGCGCGCCCTGATCATGGGGGTCGCCAACAAGCGCTCGATCGCCTGGGCGATCGCGAGGCGCCTGGCGGACGAGGGGGCGGAGCTCGCTTTCACCTTTCAGGGCGAGCGGATCGAGAGCAACGTCCGCGAGCTTGCCTCGTCGGTCGGCTCGGAGCTGGTGACGCCCTGCGACGTCCGCGCCGACGAGGATGTCGACCGCGTCTTCGGCGAGGTCGCAGCGGCATGGGACGGCAAGCTCGACCTGCTCGTTCACTCGGTCGCGTTCGCCGCAGCGGAGGATCTCGAGGGGCGGTTCACGGACACACCGCGCGACCGCTTCTGGATGGCGGTCGACATCAGCGCCTACTCGCTCGTCGCCGCGTCGCGCGCGGCAGAGCCGCTGATGGCCGCGGCCGGCGGCGGCTCGATCGTGACGATGACGTACCTCGGCGGCGAGCGCGCCGTGCCGCACTACAACGTGATGGGAGTCGCGAAGGCGACTCTCGACGCGTCCGTCAAGTACCTCGCCTGGGACCTCGGGGAGCAGGAGATCCGCGTCAACGCCGTCTCGGCAGGGCCGGTGCGAACGCTGGCCGCGCGCTCGATCGCGGGCTTCACCGAGATGGAGTCGATGTTCGTCGAGCGCGCGCCGCTTCGCCGTCACATCGACGCCGACGACGTCGCCGCCGCGTCGGCCTACCTGCTCTCGGACGATGCGAAGAACGTGACCGGCACGACGCTCTACGTCGACGCCGGCTACCACGCGATGGGTATGTAGGGCGGAGGGCGGCGGAGCACTCGCTCCGCCGCCCTACCCCCGTATCAGCTGCCGGCCGGCTCCGGCGCCGCTTCCACCGGTCGCGGCGCATCACCGTCGTGCGGCGCCTCGATCGTGATGTTCGGCAGTGCCCGATCGAGCCAGCGCGGGATGTACCACGTCTTCTCACCCAGGAGCGTGAAGAAGGCGGGGACCAGGGTCATGCGCACGATCAGCGCGTCGGTGAGGATCGCGACGGCGAGCAACAGTCCGAACTCCTTCGGGATCCGGTCGGCGCTGAGGATGAAGGCCGCGAAGACCGTGCCCATGATCACCGCGGCGGCGACGACCACGCGCCCGATCGCCGAGATCCCGTGCTCGACCGCGGCGCGGGTCTTCAGGCCATGGACGTGCTCCTCACGGATCCTGCTCATCAGAAAGACCATGTAGTCCATCGAGAGCCCGAACAGGATCGCGAAGGTGATCGGGGGCACGAACGTCTCGATCGGCCCGGTCCTGTCGAGACCCGTGAGGCCGAGTAGGTGACCCTCCTGCACCACCAGGGTGAGGACGCCGAAGCCGACGAACGCGGACAGGATCGTCGTGATCGCCGCCGTCAGCGAGACGACGATCGACCTGAACGCCATCGCCAGGACGATGAACGTGACGCCGATGACGAAGAGCAGGAACAAGGGCAGCCGCTCCATGATCCGGTCGCCGATGTCCTTGAATGCCGCGGTCTGGCCCGAGACGTAGGCGACCGCGTTCCCGTCGCCGACGGCGGCCGGCACGATCTCCCCGCGGAGACGGTCGACGAGCTCGTCAGTCGCCTCGTCCTGCGGTGCGGATGCCGGAGTGACGAAGACGATCGCCACCGTCTCCTCGTCGTTGAGCTGAGGCTCGCCGACGGATGCGACCCCGTCGAGCCCCTGAACGCCGTCGAAGATCCTCCCCGGTGCGTCAGCATCGTCGTTGACGTCGACGACGATCGGAATCGGCCCGTTGAAACCCGGACCGAACCCTTCGGCGAGCAGGTCGTAGGCCCGTCGGCTCGTCTGCGCCGTGGGCTGCGTCCCCTGGTCGGCGGCGCCGAGGCGGACGAGGGCCGACGTCGACGCGAGGACGATCAGCCCGAGCAGGACGACTGGGAAGACGATCTTGGCGTTTGCCGTCACGAACCGTCCCCACCGCGCGACGAGCGTCTTCTCCCGGGCTGCCTCCGAGTCGTCGAGGGGTGGTAGGAACGGGACCTTGAGGCGGTCGATCTTGTGCCCGAGCAGCCGCAGGACCGCGATCAGGAGCGAGTTCGCGATCAGCACCGTCGTCAGGACGCCGAGCGAGCTGCCGATCCCGAGCTTGGTCACGAAGTCGAGGCCGAAGAAGGCCAGGCCGGCGACCGAGATCGCGACCGTCAGGCCGGCGAAGAGCACCGCCCGACCGGCGGAAGCGCCTGCCTCGGCCGCAGCGTCGGCCGGCGAGAGCCCCTCGTGCAGCAGCTGCCGAAAACGGGTGACGATGAAGAGCGAGTAGTCGATCCCGACGCCGAGGCCGATCATCGAGACGAGGATCGGCGTAATCGTGTTGATATCGGTGAGCCCGGCGAGGATGAACAGGAGCAGGAACGCTGTCATCAGGGCGACGATCGCGAGCACGATCGGGATGAACATCGCGACGAACGTGCGGAAGACGATCAGCAGCACGAGGATCGCCGCGAGTAGGCCGAGCAGCTCGGACGTCCCCTGCTCGACCGGCGGGAACTCGGCCTCGCCGTTGTACTCGACCGTCACGCCGACGGGCTCGACGGTCTCGCGAACCGCGTCCTGCACGGCGAGGACGGCCTCGCGATCCTCGTCGAAGATGACGCGATCGAATTGCGCCTGGCTGTAAGCGATCCGGCCGTCGTCTGAGAAGCTCTCGTCTGCGAACGGGTCGGCCACGCTCGTCAGCCCCGCCTCGTCCTCGGTTGGCTTGAACTCCTGCGACTCGAGGCGCGAGATCGCGCTCTCGATCGCGTCCCTCCGCTCAGGCGTGTCGAGACGCTCCCCCTCCGGGGCGGCGAAGACGACGTTGAGCACGCCGCCCTGCTCTTCTGCGAACTCCGCCTCGATCAGGTCGGTCGCCCTCTGGGTGTCCGAGCCCGGAATGTCGAACTCGTCCTTGAGGCTCCCTCCGACCGTGCCGACGAGGACGATCAGCAGGGCGACGATGCCGATCCAGGCGAAGACGACGCGCCAGGGGTGCGTCGCGCACGCCCGCGTCCAGCGGGCAAAACCTCCCGTCGCTAGTCGCTCGTGTGCAGCGCGGTGTTCCGTCGGTCTCTCCGCCATTGCGGTGGCTCCTTTTCGTCGGTTCGGTCTACACGTTAGACGTGCGGGCCGTCCGGAATTCATCGTTCACCGCTTCGTAACCGTGTGCGGGACGCCGTCGCGGTACTCGACGACGACGCTCACACCGAGCTCGTTCGCCCGCGCCGGCAGCTCGCTCGCGACGCGAAATGCCTCCGGCGGCGCCGACGTCGCGTAGCCGAGCGGCCGCTCGCGCGGCGCCTGCATCGAGTAGTAGAGGTAGACGCTGCCGGCGTAGGCGTCGGGCGGCAGCGCGGGAAGCTCGAGCAGCCTCCCTGCCGGCGCGTCGGCAACCTGGGCGTAGACGGCGTTGTCCTCGTCGGCGACGAGCGGGTCGTAGAGCGGCACCCACAGGTCGGCCGCGACGGCGAGGCCCGCGACCACCGCGACGAGCCGGGGGCGACTTTGTGTTCCTGTAACACAAGCGATCGCGACCGCCGCCAGCGCCGCGAGGCAGAGGCACGCGATCGGCAGCATCCGCTCCGGCACTCGGGTGGAATGGAGGGGCGTGTTCCGCCAGAGCAAGCCATATCCGGGCAGGTTGGCTCCGAGCGCGAGCAGGCAGGGCACGAGCGCTCCGAGCCCGAGCACGAGCGCGAGCCGACGTCCGGAGGAGATTGTGTTCCTGTAACACAAGCACGCGAGCCCGAGCACGGCGAGGACGGGGAGGAGCCAGCCGAGGTAGGCAAAGCGCTCGAACTCGCCGGGGTCGCGGGAGACGAAGTCGCCCAGGCTCGCCGAGTAGCGCTCGACCTCCGCGAACGGGCGCTCGACGGCGTCGCGGAGCGTGAGCGCCCAGACGAGGGCTCCGGCGGCGATGCCCGCGCCGGCGGCCGCGACCCCGAGCCACGGCCGCCGGCGGGCGAGCGCGTAGACGAGCACGAACGGGATTGCTCCGAGCGCAAGGTGCACCTGGCCCGACAGCGGGATCGACGCGAGCGCGGCCGCGGCGAGCCAGGTCCGACGCCGCTCGACGCCGTAGAGGGAAAGCGGGAGCAGCATCGAGATCGGCCCCAGCAGGTGGCCCGTCGACTGCGCGACGCGGTAGGGCGCGAGCGCGAAGGCGAGACCGCCGACGAGGGCGGGGCCGAGGGCGAGACCGAGTGTGCGCAGCCACAGGGCGGCGAGACCGCCGGCGCCGACGTACGTCAGCAGCACGAAGAGGTTCCAGCCCGCCACCGTCCCGAAGAGCGCCTGCAGCGGCCCGTAGACCGCGGCGAAAGGCCAGCCGGCGAAGTTCACCCGCGGCTCCACCTCGGGCTGAAAGCTGTACGGGTCGAGCCACGGCGTCCGCTCCCCGCGCGAACTGATGGCCGGGCAGCCAGAGCGCGTACGCCGTCTGCAGGTGGTCGCCCGGCGTAACCCGGCCCTCGCGCGGCTCCCCGTAGCCGAGGAAGCGGTCGGTCTCGAACACCGCCGGCGCCGTGGCGAGGAGCCCGGCGCCGAGATAGAGAGCGACGGCTAGTCCCGCAACGCCTGCGCGGCCCCGAGCGGCTCGTCGAAGTCGGGCACGTCCGAGTCCTCGTAGCGCCACGATTCGAGCACCGTACCGTCCTCGCCGACGAGGAATACGCTCCGTCGCGGCACGCCTTCCATCCAGCGCCAGACCCGCGCCGCGCCGAACCGTTTCGCCAGCGCCCCGTTCCAGTCCGAGATCAGCGGCACGTCGGCGTCGAGCACGTCCTTCCAGGCCCGGTGCGACCAGTGCGAGTCCCGCGAGACGCCGAAGACGCGCACGCCCGCCCGTTCGAACTCCGGCCTCCTGTCACGCAGGAGGCGCAGCTCCTGCGTTCAGGTCGGCGACCAGTCGAAGAGGTAGAAGACGAACAGCACGGGCCCGTCCTCCAGCAGCTCCTCGAGCTCCATCTCCACGCCGGTGTCGAGCCAGAACACCGCTCGAATCTACTCAGTCAGCCTGAGCACCGCGTTCGCGTGACGCCGCGCCGCTCGCGTCGGGCAGCTCTCCGGGCGGGAGCTCGACCACGAACGAGACCTGCTCGAGCCCGTTCTGCCAGCGCGACGCGCTGCCCGGCGGCCACGCAAGCGATCGATACGGAGCGCCTGCGAGCTGCGCGTACCGCCTGGCGGTCGCGCGACTCGGCCCCCACGCGCGCACGACCGCCTGCGGCTGGTGGAACCAGATCGTCACCGCCGGCCGCAGGCGCAGGATCAGCTTCCGCGCGATCCGTGTCTCCCGCTGCGTCGCCGCGAGGAAGTCGCGGTTGAGGTCGACGCCGTGCGCGTTCGTCCGGTTGCGGCGTGCGTATCCGTCCGGATTCAGCTGGTGGACGAGCCAGAGGTCGGCCTGGGGCCGCGAGGTAGCGAGCAGGCGCGTCACCTCGGTTCCCTCGCATTCGTCGCCGTGGATGCACCCGATCACGAGCACGCGCGGTCCCGCGCCGGCGACGTGCACCACCTGGATCGGCCTTCCCTCGTACGATCGGCCGAGCTGCTCCGCGGGCGCAGCCAGCAGAGCGGCGACGATCAGGGCACGCAGCACCACCCTTCGATCCTAGGAAACGATCGCGAGCGGAACTGGGCCGAGACGTTCGAGACGGCCCGAATCTGCCTTGCTCGACCGGTCCGGACGAAGACGAGCTGATCCGCATCGGGCCAGCCGGCAGCGAGCCAGCGGCCGTCCGGCGAGCGGACCGGCGTCTCGAGCTGCGCCGATTCGCCGAGCAACCGTCGCAGCGCGGCCAGCTCGTCCTGCCCAAGGAGACTGCGATCGGCGCTCGTCGTCGGCACCGCAGCACCCGTGTCGACGTCGACCGAACGCACGGTTCCGTCCTGCCGGGCGTAGACGAGGACGTGTCTCGGCCCCGGCCGCCAGGCCGGTGCCCGGCTCGCCGCGCCGCGATCGAGAAGTCGGTCGTTCTTGCCGTTGCCGGCGACGACCCGCAACGCACCTTGCGACAGGTAGGCGATCCGCGTGTCGATTCTCGTCCCGCCCCACCGTGGGAAGCGGACGTCGGGGCGCGCGAGCGTCCAACGGACGTCGCCGTCGGGCTCGAGGGCGACGAGCTCGTTCGGCTTCGCCGCGACCACGAACGCCCCGAACGGCGACCATGAGGCCTCGCGGTAGCTCCCGAGCAGGCGCTTCGAGCCGTCCTCGTCGACCACCCACGCGCCCGAGTCGGCGCTGACGAGCAGACTCCCGGGTGCCGGGAGGGAGAACAGCGCCGGTGCGCTTTCCTCGACGCCGACGACATCGCGGAGCTCGTCGAGCACGGCGCGCCCGGGCGAGCTCAGCAGCCCCGCAAGCGCCGACGAGCGCGACTGCGATTGCTGCGACCGGCTTCCACGAGCGGCGGCGCGGCTGCGGCTCCCGCTCCGCGAACGCGGCCGACACGAGCGCCCACGACCGCTCGCGCGCGTCGTGCTCGCCGGGGATCTCGATCCGTTCGAGCTCCCGCTTCACACCGTCTCCTTCAGCGAGTCGAGCCCGCGGCGCAACCGCGAGTTGACGGTTCCGCGCGGCAGGCCGAGCAACTCGGCGATCTCGCCGGGCGTGTACTCGAGCAGATGGCGGAGGACGATCACGGCGCGGTGGTCGGGCGGGAGCGCGGCGAGTGCGCCGAGCAGCGAGTCGTCGAGCGGGCCGGGCTCGGGCGCCGCCGCGACCACGTCGACCAGCTCCGCCTCGCCACGCAGCTGGCGCGCTCGCGCCCAGTCGATCGCGCGGTTGACCACGATCCGGTGCAGCCAGGGACCGAACGGGCGGCGGCGGTCGAAGCGATCGAGGTTGCGCATCGCCGCGAGGAATGCCTCCTGCGCAATGTCCTCGGCGGCCGCGGCGTCGTGGACGACGAGGTAGGCGGCCCGGTGGGCACGTGGCCAGTGCAGGCGAAAGAGCGCCTCGATTCCCGAGGCGGACCCCCGCTGGGCGGCGCGCACGAAGGCGCGCTCGTCGCGGCCGGCGCCCATGCACCGACTCTACGGCCGCGGCAGGCCGAGAGGTCCATCACGTGCCGACGATGAAGCACGCGTCGTGGGAGGAGCGCGCGACGCGCAGCTCGTCGAGCGCCGCGCCGGTGGGGCCGAAGGTCGACAGTGTTCCGGCGGCCAGCGACGGCGTCAGGATCCAGCGCCGGATCCGCCGGTCGTCCCACGATCCCTGGACGTTGTACGAGCCGACGGGAACGGGCGCCGAGCGCAGCCGCCGGCCGTCGAGTGCGTGCACACGCAGCATCGCGTCGTCGCCGCTCGTGACGAAGGCGCGATCGCCCATGAACGTGACGTGCTGCGGCGGCGCGTCGGCGCCGATCGTCCGGACGAGCTCGCCGTCTGCCTCGTAGATGGCAATCCGTCTGCTGTCTCCCGATGTGACCCAGACGCGGCGTCCGCCGGGCGTGAAGCCGACGTCGTGGGCGCGGAACGGCGGGCGGATTCTGCCGATGACGCGGGGCCGCGCCGGTTCCGAGAGCGAGAGCACGGCGATCTCAT
This sequence comes from uncultured Gaiellaceae bacterium, assembly GCA_963771185.1. Classification (GTDB taxonomy): domain Bacteria; phylum Actinomycetota; class Thermoleophilia; order Gaiellales; family Gaiellaceae; genus Gaiellasilicea. Next base: position 30,694 of record CAVYSL010000015.1, on the reverse strand, counting down.
CCGCCGAGTTGCCGAGCACGACCCAGAGCCTCGAGCCGGCGCGGTCGATCCCGAGGTGCCGGCACGCGCCCCGGACGACGACGCGGCCGACGACGCGCCGGCCGCGCAGGTCGACGACTGCGACCTCGTGCCGCCCGGAGTCGGTGACGTAGGCGAGCGGCCGGTCGGGTGAGACGGCGGCGTACCGCGGCGCGGCGAGCTCGCCCTTGACCGAGCGCACGCGCAAGTCGGAGTCGATCAGTGTCAGCCGGCCTTCGGCGGTGTGCGCCACGAGCGCGCCGAGGACGCCGATGCTCTCGATGCTGCGCGGATCGGCCGGCGTGCGCAGCCGGCGCACCACCCGTCCGGCTGAGACGTCGACGGCGACGACGTGCGACTCGAGGTCGGCCGTGACGAGCGCCAGCGGCGTCCCTCCCGTCGGCCGCGCGAGCGCCGGTCCGACACCCAGGACGAGCGGGGCAGCCGCCACCGCCAGGAACTCGCGCCTGTCCATGCCCCGAATACGACCTGAGGTCCGTCAGAGGTCCATGGACCCCGAACCGTCCGACAGGCGTAACAGGGGTGACCGACTCTGCAAGGGAGGAACCGATGAAGCGTCTCGCCGCTCTGCTCGCCTTCACCTCCGTCCTCGCCGCGTGCGGCAGCACCGTCGAAGCGACCGCTCCCGAGCGGGTCGCGCGCGCGGCGCCGCTCGCCGCCGCTCTGATCGAGGCCCCTCGGGCCTACGAGCTGCCGGGCGGGATCCATGCCGCGGACGGCCGCACCTACTTCGCGGTCGAAGCCGGCAAGCTGCTCAGGTTCAACACGCAGAGCGGTCGTGTGACGCGCACGTACCCGCTGCGCGGCGACTGGAAGCTCTCCGGCGTCTCGTCGAGCGGCGACTGGGTTGCACTCCAGCAGCCGGGAACGCGGATCCTCGTCATCGATACGCGGCGCGGGAAGACCGTTCGCGAGCTCACGCTCCGCGGCAACTTCCGGGTCGAGACGGTCTCGACCGCCGGCGACTTCCTCTTCCTCGAGCAGAGCTTCGTCGACGGCAGCTACGCCGTGCGCGGCTACGACCTCGCAGCGGGGCAACTGCTGCCGGGATCGCTCGGCAGGAAGGGCGAGGTGGTTCAAATGCAGGGGCTCGCCGGGCAGGTTGTCGCCTCACCGGACGGCCGCTGGCTGCTGACGCTGTACGTGAACACGCAGACGAACACGGCGTTCGTCCACGCGCTCAACCTGATCGAGCGGATTGCAATCTGCATCAACATGCCGCCGTGCACCGAGTGCGCGCCCGAGGCGCTCAAGCGCTGGAGCCTCGCGCTCGCGCCCGACGGGCGGACCCTGTTCGCCGCGAATCCGACACTCGGCCGTGTCGCGACGATCAACCTGCCGACGTATCAGCTGGTCGCGGAGAGCCAGTTCCGGCCGAGCCCGGGAGGCGCGACGCGCGCAAAGGTGTCGAAGGACGGGAAGCTCCTCTTCACGAACGGCCGCACGACGTGGTCGTTCGACCCGACGGCAAACAGCGTCGAGCCGGTGGTCTAAGCGGCTGCCGCCGGCACGGCTTCGGTCGCCTTCGCGATCTCCTCGACGACCTCGGCGATGTCGCGGTTGGCGTTGAAGACGCGGAGCTGGCGGTCGGAGCCGTTGCCGCGGGAGAGGATCTCGCCGATGCCCTCGAGCTCGCGGTCGGAGCCGAGCTCGCGGGCATGCGGCTGCAGCTCCTTCAGCGTCCGCCGGATCAGCTGTGCGACCGGAATCCGGTTCCTCGCGCCGGTGGTGAGATCCATCACCGGCGCCTCGAGGCCGTAGCGCGCCGCGAGCCACTTGTTCTCGGTCGTCAGGATCCGGTGATAGGACGGGATCTGCTCACCGCTGTCGTACTGCTCCGAGAGCTGCTTCACGAGCGCCTGGCAGTAGGCGGACAGGGCGACGGCGTCCTCGACGCGCGTGACGGCATCGCAGATCCGGATCTCGACCGTGCCGAGCCGCGGGTGCAGCCGGATGTCCCACCAGATGTGCGTGTAGTCGGCGATGCAGCCGGTGCGCTCGAGCTGGCCGACGACCTCCGCGTAGTCGGCGTAGTCGCGGAACCGCGGCGGCGGCCCCGAGCGCGGAAACGCCGCGAAGACCATCTGGCGGCTCGAGGAGAGACCGGTCGGCTCGCCGCGCCAGAACGGGGACGAGGCCGAGAGCGCGAGCAGAGGGCCGAGCTGGGGGAGGAGCCCGTTGACGACCTGGATCGCCTTCTCGGGGTCGTCGACGGCGACGTGCACGTGCATGCCGAAGATCAGCTCGCGCCGCGCGATGTACTGCAGCTGGTCGACGAGGTTGCGGTAGCGGTCGCGGGCCGTGATCCGCTGGCGCTCGAAGAGGCTGAACGGGTGCGTGCCGGCCGAGCCGACTCTGAGACCCTTCTCGCGGGCCACCCCCGTCACGTAGGCGCGCAGCTTCAGCAGCTCGTGCTGGACGTCGCCGGCCGTCCTGCAGACGGGCGTTGCGATCTCGAGCACCGACTGCATCAGCTCGGCGTTGATTCGCGGCTCGAGCTCGTGGCCGGAGATCGCCTGCAGCACCGTGTCGATGTGCTGGACGAGGTCGTACGTCTCGCCGTCCAGGAGCATGTACTCCTCCTCGACGCCGAGCGTGTACGGGTCCGACTGGCCGAACTTGTGGTCGAGGACGCTGCCGCCGGACACAGCGCCCTTGCCGGTGATCGAGTGCGGATAGATCTGCTTCACCCTGCTACCTCAACTGCGAGCACCGCGTCCGCCTCGATCTCAACGCGCCAGCGCGGGTCGAGCAGGCCCTTGACGACGACCGCGGTCGAGGCGGGGCGGATCTCGGCGAACACCTCGCCGTGCGCACGGGCGATCTCCTCGTAGTCGTCGGCGTCGGTCAGGTAGATCCGAGTGCGAACGACGTCCTCGAACCGGGCGCCCGCCTCGCCGAGCGCGCCGCCGACGATCTCCAGGCAGAGCCTGGCCTGCTCGTACGCGCCTTCCGGCGGCTCGCCTTCCCGTGGGATCGGCGCCGTGCCGGACACGTGCACGTCGGCGCCGCTGACCACCGCCCGCGAGTACCCCACGACCGGCTCGTACGGCGAGTGGCCGGGGATGAGGCGGCGGCCCATGGGGGCTAGTATCGCCGCCCGTGGAAGCGCTCCGCCAGATCGAGTCGTGGCCGGCGGAGCACGCGGCCGCCGGCCTCGCGACCGCCGAGGGGACCGTGGCCGCGCACGGCGACGTCCACCACCGACTCGGCTGGGGGTCGGTGACGAAGCTCCTGACCGCCTACGCGACCCTGATCGCGGCCGAGGAGGGGGCGCTCGAGCTCGACGAGCCGGCCGGCCCCGACGGCTCGACCGTCCGGCACCTGCTCGCGCACGCCTCCGGGCTCGCCTGGGACTCGCCGCAGCCGCTCGGAAAGCCCGGCGAGCGGCGCGTTTACTCGAACACGGGCTACCTCGCGCTCGCAGAGCACCTGGAGGCACGGGCGGAGATGCCGTTTCCGGGCTATCTCCGGGAGGCCGTGCTCGACCCGCTCGGTCTCGACGCCACCCTGGAGGGCGACGCAGCGGGAGGGATCGTCGGCACGCTCGGCGACATGCTCGCGTTCGGGCGGGAAGCGCTCGCGCCGACGCTGATCGCGCCCGAGACGCTCGCGGAGGCGACCACCGTCCAGTTCCCCGGCCTCGACGGCGTCCTCCCCGGCTTCGGGCGCCAGACGCCGAACGACTGGGGCCTCGGCTTCGAGCTGCGCGACGGCAAGTCGCCGCACTGGACCGGTTCGCAGAACTCGGCGGGGACGTACGGGCATTTCGGCTCGAAGCCCGGTACGGCAACGTTCCTCTGGATCGATCCGGAGCGGCGGCTCGTCGCGGCGGCCGTCGCGGACGTGTCGTTCGGCGATTGGGCCGTCGCCGCGTGGCCCGCCCTCTCGGACGCGCTACTGGAGGAAGTCGAGCGAGTAGTCGGTTGAGCTCGTCCGGCCGCTCGAGGCTCGGCAGGTGGCCGGCGCCCACGATCGTCTCCAGGCGCGCATCCGGCAGCTCGCGGGCCAGCCGTTCGGAGAGCGACCGAAGCTCGGGCAGGTCGGCGTCGCCGACGACGAGCAGTGTCGGCACATCGAGCTCGGCCAGGCGTGTCTCCGCGGACGGCTCCGGCCACACGGCTCGCACCTCGCCCTCGACGGGCAGCTGCTGCTCGTACGAGCGCACGGTCATCGCCGCCGTCAGCTCCCGCACCTCGGCCGACGCGTCCGGGGCGAGCCACATCCGCGCCTGTTGCTCGGCGGCGCCGGTGAGGTCACCCCGCTCGAGGAGCGCTTCCTCCTCGGCGAAGCCGGCCTGCGCCTCCTCGGACCACACCGTCGAGCCGAGCCCCGGCGCGACGAGGACGAGCTTCGTGACGAGATCCGGCCTCGACCCGGCCAGCTCGAGCGCCACGCGCCCGCCGAACGAGCAGCCGACGACCGCCGCCGGCTCGTCGAGGAGGCCGGCCGCGAACGCGACGTAGTCGACCGTGGGCGGCTCGAGCGCGGCGTCGCCGAAGCCGGGCAGGTCGGGTGCGAGCACCCGGTGTCCCGCCGCCTCGAGCGCCGCGACCTGCTGCGCCCACATCCGACGGTCGGCGATGCCCGCATGCAGGAGCAGGACGTTCACTCGTCGGCGAAGAGCGGCCGCAGCAGCTCGTCGAACGCCGCCTGGTCGCAGCTCGCGACCACCGCCGGGGTGACCGCGCGCACCGAGGCGGTCCGCGGGATCCCCATCGCCAGCGCGACTTCACCGAATGCGTCGCCCGGCCGCAGGATCCGGCGCTCGCCCAGCCCTTCCTGGCTCACGTTCAGCATCCCCGAGAGGACGATGTAGAAGCGATCGCCGGGCTCGCCCTCGCGGACGACGGTCGCGCCGGGCGCGACGTCCTCCCGCTCGAGCCTGGCCGCGAGCTTCGACAGGTGCTCACCGGGCAAGCCGGAGAGCATGCCGACGCGCGTCAGCTCGTGGACTGTGGCTGGGACGTGGCGCGGGCTCACAGGGATACCGTAGCCCGGTGGCGTTCCTGGACGGCTGGCGATTCTGCCCGCGCTGCGGCAGCGAGGGCGAGCACCGTGGGAGTCACTTCGCCTGCCCGGCCTGCGGTCACGTCGTCTGGTCGAACCCGGCGCCCGCCGTGCAGGCGCTGGTCGAGCGCGACGGCCGGCTCCTGCTCGGCCGGCGGGCGTTCGAGCCGAGCATCGGCATGTGGGACCTCCCCGGCGGCTTCCTCGAGGAGAACGAGCATCCGCTGGACGCGCTCGTCCGCGAGCTGCGCGAGGAGACCGGGCTCGACATCGAGCCGCAGGCGTTCGTCGGCGTCTGGATGGAGCCGGGCTACCAGGGCCGGACCGTCCTCTGCCTGACCTGGGACGCGCGCGTCAGGGGTGGCACGGAGCGGCCTGCCGACGATGTCGTCGAGCTGGCCTGGTTCGCCCCGGACGAGCTTCCGGAGGACGACGAGCTCGCGTTCCGCCACTTTCCCGAGCTACTCCGGCTCTGGCGCGCGCGGCACGAGCACACGTAGCGCCAGCGGCTCGATCCGGAAGCGCACCGGCGTGTCGAGCTCGACCGGCTCGCCGTCGACCGCCGTCCGCAGCCGAGGCTGTGGGGCGCCGATCTCGAGCTCGGTGCAGGAGCGCTCCTCCCAGGTGATCCGGCGGAAGCCGTGCGGGATGTAGAGGTGCAGCTTCCCTTCGTCGAGCCGCTCGCGCTCACCGAGCGAGAGCAGGTCGAGGGTGTACGGGTTGTTCGAGACGAGCACGAGCCGTGCGCGCACGTGCTCGCCGTCGATCGTGAAGCGCTGCCGGCGCCGCCGGTCCTGCAGCGTCAGCACGAGCGCCCGGAGTCGCGCGAGCGCGTCGCTGCGGCGGCGGTGGTGCTCACGCCGGTGCACCAGGCGCGCGTAGAGACCGAGCGAGACGTTGTTGAGGAAGAGCCGGTCGCCCGCGCGCGCGACGTCGATCCGCCGCTCGGCACCGTCGAAGGCTTCCAGCGCCGCGAGCGGGTCGTCGCGGTCGAGCCCGAGGTCGCGGGCGAAGTGATTCCGCGTCCCGAACGGGATGCAGACGAACGGCACGTCCTGCTCGATCGCGACCTCCGCAACGGCGGCCAGCGAGCCGTCGCCACCGGCCATCCCGAGTACGTCGGCACGCGGCCTCCCGCGCGAGCTCCTGCAGGTCGTCCCCGTCCTCGAGGAAGCGCACCTCGACGCCGCGGGCGCGTGCCGCATCGCGGAGCTCCTCGGCAGTCGGAGAATCGGTGCCGGAGCTGGGGTTGACGATCAGGAACTGCCTCATCGGGTGGGGTCTCGCCGGCCCGAAAGATAGGCCGTTCGGCCCATGCAGCCCGGGGGGTCGGTGTCGATCATCAGGCTCAGATGAGCGAGCGCGGCCTCCATATCATCGAAGACGACCTTTCCGAGACGTGGGTCGAGGATTGGGCGGCGGTCGGCCTGAGCGAGATCGAGGCGCTCCTGGCCAAGCACGCGGCCTTCCTCGGCTATCTCGAAGAGGCTGTCGACGAGTCGTAAGTCTCGGCGTTTGCCACTGCGCCGGGGCGGAAACGCTCGGCGCAGATGGCGCTCGACTTCCTCTACCGCGGCACGCCTGGCCATCCGCTTCATCCGCCGCTGACCGACGCCACGATCGGCACGTACTCGTTCGCGACGGTCGCGGCCGTGCTGAGCAAGGTCGGGGTCGCTGAGCAGGAGGCGGCGCACGGCTGGACGCTCGCGCTGATCGCCGGCCTGATCTTCAGCGCGCCCACGGCGATCACCGGCTTCGCCGACTGGCTTCAGATCTCGCGCAGGACGCCGCTCTGGCGGACGGCGACGGCGCACATGATCGCGATGTTGACCGCGACCGCGTTCTTCCTCATCGCGATCGGGGCCGGCTACAGCGACGGCATCGACGGCGCGGTCACCGACGGCGCCTTCATCATCACGCTCGTCGGCTTCTTCATCCTGACGGTCGGCGGCTGGCTCGGCGGCACGATCGTCTTCAACTACGGCATGCGCGTGCTGAACCTGGTCGAGGAACCGGCGAGTCGCGCCACCTCGCCGATCCCTCGCCCGGAAGAAGAAGCCAGAGAGAACTAGTTACTCGGCCGCACGCACTATCGGCTGAAAGTCCCAGGCTGCGCTCGAGCGCGCCCTTCGGCTGTGCGCCGACCGCGACCTGTGACGGCTCGCCGTCCTTGAAGAGGATCATCGTCGGGATCGAGGCGATCCCGTAGCGCTCGGCCAGGCCGCGCTCCTCGTCGATGTTCACCTTGACGAGCTTCACCTCGCCGTCGCGCTCCTCGACGATCTTGTCGAGCACCGGCGCGACCGCGTGGCACGGCCCGCACCACTCGGCCCAGAAGTCCACGATCACGGGCTTGTCGCTCTCGAGCACCTCCTGGGTAAAGGTGTCTTCCTTCACTGCTGTTGCCATTCGGGCGTTCCTTTCGCTGGGTAAGAAGGCCGGTTCCCCGGCCTCGCCTAATGAAAACGACAAGGGCGGACAGACTGTTCCCTAAGATCATGCGCATGTTCAGGCCGCTTCCGGACAAGCCCGACCACCCTGCACTCGAGCTCGAGATCCTCGAGCTCTGGGAGCGGGAGGGCACGTTCGAACGGCTGCGGGCGCTGAACCGCGGCGGCCCGACGTGGAGCTTCGTCGACGGGCCGATCACCGCGAACGGGACGATGGGGGTCCACCACGCCTGGGGCCGCACGCTCAAGGATCTCTTCCAGCGCTACAAGGCGATGCGTGGGTTCGACCAGCGCTACCAGAACGGCTTCGACTGCCAGGGGCTCTGGGTCGAGGTCAACGTCGAGCGATCGCTCGGCCTCAACTCGAAGCGCGAGATCGAGGAGTACGGCCTCGCGGCGTTCGCGGACCGGTGCCGCGAGTCCGTCGCCGAGCACGCGGAGCGAATCACCGACCAGTCCCGCCGCCTCGGCATGTGGATGGACTGGGACAACGACTACTACACGTTCTCCGACACGAACATCGAGTACATCTGGCGGTTCCTGAAGGCCGTCCACGAGCGCGGCTGGCTCTATCAGGGGCACCGCTCGAACGTCTGGTGCCCGCGCTGCGGCACCTCGATCTCCCAGCACGAGCTGATCGGCTCCTACGAGGACCGTGCCGACCCGTCCCTCTACGTCCGCTTCCCGCTCGTCGACCGGCCCGGCGAGGCGCTCATCGTCTGGACGACCACGCCGTGGACGCTGCCGGCCAACGTCGCAGCTGCGGTCAAGCCGGACGCCGAGTACGGGCTCACCGAGGACGGAAGCTGGCTCGCGGTGGCGCGGTTCCCCGACGAGACCTACGTGCGGCGGGCGCCGGGCGCCGAGCTCGTCGGCCTCACGTACGAGGGCCCCTACGACGCACTGCCGGCCGCGTCCGAGGTCGAGCACCGCGTGATCCCCTGGGACGACGTGACGATGGAAGAGGGCACGGGCATCGTCCACATCGCGCCGGGCTGCGGCGCCGAGGACTTCGAGCTCTCGAAGGAGCACGATCTCGCCGTGCTCATGCCCGTCGACGAGGCGGGACGCTTCTACGACAACTACGGGTGGCTTCACGGGCTCTCGACGAACGACGCGAAGGAGCAGATCATCGGCGACCTCGGCGAGCGCGGACGCCTGGTCGAGGCCGGCGAGATCGTCCACCGCTATCCCGTCTGCTGGCGCTGCCACACGCCGCTGATCTTCCGGATCGTGGACGAGTGGTTCATCGCCGCAGACGAGATCCGCCAGCCGATGCTCGACGCGAATCAGGACGTCGAGTGGATTCCGGACTTCTACGGCAAGCGGATGGACGACTGGCTGCGCAACATGGGCGACTGGAACATCTCGCGCAAGCGCTACTTCGGGCTGCCGCTGCCCTTCTATCCCTGCGAGTGCGGGCACATCACCGTGATCGGCTCGCGCGCCGAGCTCGAGGAGCGCGCGACCGGCGGGCTCGATCAGCTCCGCGAGCTCCACCGGCCCTGGATCGACGACGTGCCGATCGCCTGCGAGTCGTGCGGGAAGGAGGCGCGTCGCGTGCCGGAGGTCGGCGATGCGTGGCTCGACGCGGGGATCGTCCCCTTCTCGACGCTCGGTTGGCAGAACGCCGAATACGTCCCGGAGGGTTACGCGACCGGCGCGGCGAAGGGCCTGACGACCGCCGACCTGCCCGACCACTCCTACTGGGAGCAGTGGTTCCCGGCCGACTGGGTCTCGGAGTCGCGCGAGCAGATCCGGCTGTGGTTCTACTCCCAGTTCTTCATGTCGGTCACGCTCGTCGGGACGGCCCCGTACAAGCGGGTGCTCGCGTACGAGAAGCTTCGCGACGAGAGCGGCCGCGAGATGCACAAGTCGTGGGGGAACGCGATCGAGGCCGGCGAGGCCTTCGAGCGGATGGGCGCCGACGTGATGAGGTTCGCGTTCGCGGACCACACGCCGAGCCTGAACCTGAACTTCGGCTACGGCCCCACGAACGAGGTCAAGCGGCGGCTGCTCACCTTCTGGAACTCGGCCCAGTTCTTCGTCACGTATGCGGGGATCGAGGGGTTCCAGCCGGTGTGGCCGGATGCAGAGCGCGGCCCCGAGCGCGAGCTCCAGCCGCTCGACCGCTGGCTGCTCGCCCGGACGCAGCGCCTCGTCGCCGAAACGACCGACGCCTACGAGCGCTTCTGGACCCCGGACATCACGATCGCCTGGGAGAGCTTCGTCGACGACCTCTCCAACTGGTACATCCGCCGCTCGCGGCGGCGCTTCTACTCCCTCGACGAGGCCGCGTTCCGGACGCTCTGGACCGCGCTCGTCCAGGCCGTGCGGGCGATCGCTCCCGTGATGCCGTTCCTCGCCGAGCATCTCTGGCAGCGCCTCGTGCGCGGGGTCGAGGGCGCTCCGGACTCGGTGTTCCTCGCCGGCTGGCCGGAGCCGGCCGAGTCGCTCGTCGACGACGCGCTCGTCGACGAGATGGCGGAGGTGCGCCGCGTCGCCGGCCTCGGCCACCAGGCGCGCGCCACCTCACGGCTGAAGCTCCGGCAGCCGCTGCGGCGGCTCGTCGTCGAGGGTGCGCCGCTCGCCGAAGGACATGCCGAGGAGCTGCGCGAGGAGCTGCGCGTCAAGGAGGTCGAGTTCGGCCACGTCGAGGCGACCGAGCTGCACGTGAAGCCGCATTTGCCGGTGCTCGGCCCGAAGCTGGGCAAGGAGCTGGGCGCCGTCCGCGCCGCCCTCGCCGCGGGCGACTTCGAGCAGCTCGACGGCGGTGGGTTCCGTGTCCTCGGCCACGACCTCGGCGCGGACGAGGTGCTCGTCGAGCGCTCGGGGAAGTCCGGCTGGTCGGTCGCGTCGGACGAGGGCGTGACCGTGGCGCTCGATACGACGCGTCGATCCCGAGCTCGAGCTCGAGGGCCGCGTCTACGACCTGATCCACACGCTCAACTCGATGCGCAAGGAGCAGGGGCTCGAGCTGACCGACCGGATCGCCGTGACCCTCCCCGCCGCCGATGCCGATCTCGTCGAGCTGCACGCCGACTGGATCAAGGCGGAAGTCCTCGCCGTCTCGCTCGAGACCGACGGCGTCGAGCAACCGCTGATCGCGAAGGTCTAGCGGGATTGTCCGCGGCCCCAGGCGGGTAGTACGCTCCCGACGAGGAGGCGCGATGCACGCGTGCAGGCAGTGCGGCGGGTCGATCGGCGAGGCGTTTCGCTACTGCCCCTGGTGTGCCGCGCCGCAGCGCGCGAAGCTCGTCGAGTTCTTCGGCGGTACGGGCGCCGAGGCCGGCAAGGCGCTCCGGGTCTCGCGCTACACCGAGGAGGGCCATGTCCGCTTCAGCGTCTGGGACGAGAGCGGCGTCGCAGAGGCGGCGGTCTCGATCGACGAGCGCGAGGCCCAGCGGCTGACCGCGTTCCTGGGCGCGCGCGACCGGATCGGCGCCCTGCTCGAGCGGCTTCGTCCCTAGAGGGTTTGGCGGAATGGCGCTCGTCGACGGGGTGCGTTGCTCGTTCCGAGGCAAGGACGCAGGGAGCGCCGATAGCCGAAGCTATCGGCGCGACTGAGGACGCAGCAGCGGGGCGAGCAACGCGGCCCGGCGGCTCAGCTGCTATTTCGCCAAACCCTCCTAGCGCTGAGTTTCCGCGAGCGCGAGCTCGCGGCGGAGCTCGACCGGCAGCCGGAAGGTGACGTCCTCGTCGACCATCCGGAACGGCTCGATCCGCTCGACGCCGCGGGCGCGGAACCAGTCGCAGACGCGGTTGACGAGCTTCTCGGGCGCAGAGGCCCCCGAGGTGACGCCGACGGTGACCACGCCTTCCAGCCACGCGTCGTCGATCTCCGTCTCGTCGTCGATCAGGTACGACGCGACGCCGCCGGCGCGCGCGACGTCGACGAGCCGGTTCGAGTTGGACGAGTTGCGTGACCCGATCACGAGCAGCAGGTCGACCTCGGTCAGCATCTCCTTCACGGCCCACTGCCGGTTGGAGGTCGCGTAGCAGATGTCCTCCTTCTTCGGCGCGTGGATCGCCGGGAAAGCGCCGGCGGAGCACGCTGATGATCTCGGAGGTCTCGTCGACCGAGAGCGTGGTCTGGGTGATGTAGGCGAGCCGCGCGTCTGCCGGGCAGGTCGAGTGCCTCCGCCTCGGCGACGTCCTGGACGAGCACGGTCGCCTCGGGCGCCTCGCCCATCGTCCCGACGACCTCCTCGTGACCGGCATGGCCGATCAGGATCACCGTGTAGCCGTCCGCGGCGTAGCGGCGGGCCTGCACGTGCACCTTCGTCACGAGCGGGCAGGTTGCGTCGATCACGTTGTGGCCGAGCTCCGCGGAGGCGGCGTTGACGGCCGGCGCGACGCCGTGGGCCGAGTAGACGATCGTCGCGCCCTCGGGTGCCTCGCTTTCGGAGTCGACGAAGATCGCGCCGCGTGCCTCGAGATCCCTGACGACGTGGATGTTGTGGACGATCTGCTTGCGCACGTAGACCGGCGGGCCGTAATGGTCGAGGGCGAGCTCGACCGTTTCGACGGCACGCTCGACTCCGGCGCAGTAGCCACGAGGCGAGGCGAGGAGGACCCGTTCGACCATCGCCGCGATCGTAGCTCTCGCAACGCACGCGCAAGGAAAACAGCCCTGCCGCGTCGGGGGGGTCGTCGCGACAGGGCCGCTTCCAATGCTCCCCGCGCGTACGCGGGTCGCATCGCCCAGTGCAGCCACGCTATTCCCCGGTCGGCTGGGTTCCAATAGGCCGGACGGCCCATCTTTCAAAGCGGCATATGCGCCTCTATCATCAGGGACCCCGGTGAACGCAGAGACTCAGGCGGTGCTGTTCAGTGCGGTGCCGTCGCTCATCTCGGCGGCGCTGTCTCTGGCCGTCGGCGTCGGGATCGGATACTTCGTCTGGCGAGATCGCGCCCGGGCGACCGGCGTTGGCTCGCCCGCCGGCCACGAGCGACCTGGTGTCGGGCAGCTCTCGCGGCGGTTGCTCGACGCCTCCGAGCCGTCCGACGTCGCGACGCAGCTCCTCGACGAGCTCGCCGAGGTCTTCGAGCTCGACCTCGCGAACATGGCGCTGATCGAGGACGAGGGACGGGTCGCTGTGATCGTCGCCGCGCGCGAGAACGGAGAGGATCACACCGGGCTCGTCGGTCAGCGAATCGCGCTCGACCGCGAGCCGTCCGGGATCAGCGCCGCGGTCCGCGAAGGCACGGCGTTCACCGTCTACGACGCCGAGCACTCCGCCGTGGTGAATCAGCGTCTGAACGCGATCGCCAAGGCCAAAAGCTGCGTCTTCGTCCCGGTTCGGGCCGGGAACGAGGTGATCGGCGTCGTGTTCGGCGCGGTCCGGCGTCCGCGCGTGTTCGACGAGGACGAGCTCGGCCGGATGCAGGCCTTCGCCAGCGAAGCGGGCCTCGCACTCGAGCGCTCGCGCGCGACGATCGCTCTGGCCGATGCGCTCGAACGTGAGCGATTGATCTCGCACATCTCGTTCGAGCTCCGCTCCAGCCGCGACGTCGACGAGGTGCTCCCGGCGGTGCTCGAGGAGATCGGGACCGCGGTCGACGCAATCCGCTGCTTCATCAGGCTCGGCGACAAGGCGGCGGTCGCGGCCGAGTGGGACGCCGAGGGCGTGCCGCCGCTCGGCGACGCGGCCCGGCTCCCGGTCGTCAATCTCGCCGCGCGGATCCGCCGCACCGTCGCCATCGCCGACATTCTCGAGGCCCCTGCGCTCGAAGACGAGACGCTCGGCAACGTCCGCGGGCTCTCCGAGCACGGCGTCCGCGCAGTGTTGGCGACGCCGATCGTCGCGCAGGACCGGCTCCTCGGCGTGCTCGCCTTTCACCGCTCGCTCGTGTGCGACTGGACCCCGACGGAGATCGCGCTCGCCGAGGCCGTCGCCCGCGAGGCAGCGGTCGCGCTCGATACGTCCAGGCTGCTCCGTGACAGCAACCGCCGGCTGGCCGAGCAGCAGGCGCTGCTGAAGGCCGGCGAGGCGCTCACGAGCGACCTGCGCTTCGACACGGTGATCGAGCGTCTCGTCGAGGAGCTCCGCGCGCTCGTGAACGCCGACGCGGCCGACTGCTGGACGCTGCTTCCCGGCGGCACCGAGCTCGTCTGCCGCGCCGTGCTCGGGCTCCCCGAGCAGGAGATCGGCCGCACGATTCCGGTTGCCGGCACGATCGGCGACGCGATCACCACCGGCAAGCCGGTGCTGCGGCGCGAGTTCGCCGAGACCGAGCAGCCGCCGCCCACGGGCAGCTACGCGGCGTTCGCAGAGGTGATGGATGCGCCGATCTTCTCCTTCGGCGAGATCCGCGGCGTCCTCGGCGTCTGCTCGCGCGAGCCCGGTCGCTTCGAGGAGTCGGACCTGCGCCTGATCGAGGCGTTCGCGAGCCTCGCCTCGATTGCGCTCCGGAACGCCGAGGCGTACGAGGAGAGCACGCGGCAAGCGCAGGTCGAGCGCGGCTTCTACCGGATCGCGGCAGTGCTGAGCGAGCCGCTGTCCGAGCAGGAGACGCTCGACGCGGTCGCTCAGGCGGCCGCCGAGGCGCTCGGCGGCGACTCGGCCGCGGTGCTCCGGTCGGCCGGTGCCGGGCTCGAGCTGGCCGGCGCGTACGAGCTGTCGGAACAGCTCGCGGCTCACCTCAGCGTGAGCGCGTCGGCGCTGTCTCTCTGCGCCCGCGGCGGCAAGGTGCTCGCTTCCCGGCGGCTCCGCGACGACGATCGTTTCGGCGACGGGCTCGGAGTCGCCGCCGCGGCGGCAGACCGTGGCTCGCTGCTGGCCGTTCCGCTCCAGCAGCCCGGCGGCGAGGGAGCGGGCTTGGTGCTCGTCTTCTTCCATGGTGAGCGAGCGTTCGACGACGAGCAGCTCGAGCTCGCAGCGCAGGTTGCGGCGGCCGCGCGCGCCGCGCTCGAGCGCAGCGACCTCTACGAGCGCGAGCGGCGGTCTCGGCACCTGGCGCAGCGCCTCGCCCAGGCGGGCCGCGGGCTCGCGGGCGAGCTCGATCCGGACAACGTCCTCGACCAGACGGTCAAGTACGCCGTGCAGCTGCTGGGTGGCGACGGTTCCTCGGTGCGGGTGCTCGAAGCGGACGAGGTCGTCGTGCGCGCGGCCGCGGGGCCCGGCGAGGCGGAAGCGCTCGACACGCGCGCCCCCTCGACCGCCTGGCTCGTCGGCGACATCGTCCAGACGCGGGCAATGCGGGCGATCGCCGATATCGGCGGCGACCCGAGGGTCGGGGAGGCGGACGCGATGCTCGCAGCCGGCTACGCGGGCTATCTCGCGGTGCCGATGATCGGGCCGGAAGAGACCGTGCATGGAATCCTGGCCGTCTACTCGACGCGTCCGCGCGAGTGGCGGGAGGAGGAGGCCGATGCGCTGCACGCGCTCGCTGCGACGGCCGCTGCCGCACGCGTCAACGCCGAGCTCTACCAGGGCGTCAGCCACGAGCAGCAGCGCAGCGAGGCGATCCTCGCCAACGTCGCCGACGGGATCGTCGCAGTCGACCGCGACGGCAAGGTCGTGCTCTGGAACCCGGCCGCCGAGCGCGTCACCGGCGTCTCGCAGGCCGAGGCACTCGGCAAGACACCGGCCGAGGCGCTGGGCCGTTCGCTCGACGCCGCGGGCGGCTCGCCCGGCGGCAGCCGGCTGCTGCCGATCCGCCGCGGCGGCGAGGAGGTCTGGCTCTCGCTCAGCGAGGCGGTGATGACCGATCCCGCCGGCGCCGTCGCCGGGCGCATCTACGCCTTCCGGGACATCTCGGCCGAGCGGAGCGTCGAGCAGATGAAGTCCGACTTCGTCTCGACCGTCTCGCACGAGCTGCGGACGCCGCTCACCTCGATCTACGGCTTCGCCGAGACGCTCCTGCGCCAGGACGTGCTCTTCGGCGAGGAGGAGCGGGCGACCTTCCTCCGCTATATCGCGTCCGAGTCGGAGCGGCTGACGTCGATCGTCGACCGCCTGCTCTCCGTCGCGCAGCTCGACACCGGCGCGATGGCGGTCCAGCTTGCGGAGACGGACGTCGCCGCCGTCGTCAGTGAGGCGGTCCGCTCGGCCGAGGGGGCCGACGGCCAGAACGGGCATCGCTTCGTGGTCGAGCTCGCGGACGAGCCGCTCGCGGCCGAGGCCGACCGGGAGAAGCTCGGCCAGGTGCTTGCGCACCTGCTCGACAACGCCGTGCGCTACTCGCCGGCCGGCGGCACCGTCACGGTGGCCGCGCGCCGCCGCGAGGACGCCGTCGAGGTGAGCGTCGAGGACGAGGGTGTCGGGATCCCGCACGCCGAGCAGGAGCGGATCTTCCGCAAGTTCTATCGCGGCGATGCGGCCGCGGCCGGCGCGGTCGGCGCCGGCGCGGCGGGGCTCGGCCTCTTCCTCGCCGAGGGTCTCGTCACCGCGATGGGAGGCAGGATCCGGGTCGACTCGAGCGAAGGCAGGGGATCGACGTTCGTGCTCGAGCTGCGCGCGGCGGAGAGTGAGACATGACACGGCTGGGTATGACGCGAAGCGCATGACCACTGTTCTCGTGATCGACGACGAGGCCCCGATCAGGCTGCTCTGCCGCGTCAATCTCGAGGCGGAGGGGATGCCCGTGCTCGAGGCGGGTGACGGCCCGTCGGGCCTCGAGGCCGCCCGAACCGGAAGCCCCGACGTGATCCTCCTCGACGTGATGATGCCCGGGCTGGACGGCTGGGGCGTGGCCGAGGCCCTGCTCGAGGACGAGCGCACGGCCGAGATCCCGATCATCTTCCTGACCGCCCGGGCGGAGTTCCGCGACCGCGCCAGGGGGCTCGACATCGGCGGCGTCGACTACATCACGAAGCCGTTCAACCCCGTCGAGCTGGCCCCGCTCGTGCGCGCCCTGCTCGACCGGCTCGAGCGCGGCGAGCGCGACGAGCTGCGCCGCGAGAAGCTGACCGAGCTCCGCGGCCTGATGGCCGAGACCTAGAGGCCGATGGTTAGGCGGGGCCGCTTGCGGCCCCCTTTAGGGTCTTCGCGCGATCGACATCCGCTTCTGCGGATGTCGATCCTGCGCAGCCAGGTCAGCGGCCGGCGAAATCGGCGGTGACGACGAGGGCGCCGTTGTAGCCGAGGAAATTGCCCTTGAGCGCGCCGAGCCCGATCCGGTTCCAACCGGGCCGGAGCAGGTTCGCGCGGTGGCCGGGGCTCCCCATCCAGCCGCGGACGATGCTGCGGGCGGTGGCGGCCCTGCCGACGCCCCAGGCGAGGTTCTCGCCGTACATCGGGCCGCGCGCACCCGACCCGACGAGCCGTCCGACCATGTCCCCGTGCGTGAAGACGTCGGTCCGGATCAGCGTCGCCGAGTAGGAGCGTGCGGTGCGGGCGAGCGCGGGGTCGACCTTGAGCGGCCGCAGACCGTGGTTGCCGCGAACCTCGTTGACGACGCTCAGCAGCGAGCGCTCGTTCTGGTTCAGCACCGTCGCCTCGCTGCCGGCGCTCGCCGCGGGGGCGAGGACGGCGCACGCGAACAGTGCGCACGCCACTGCGCGAATGGGGGTCGAAACCTGCGGCAAGGCGGCAGAGTGCCGAACGGGTCGGACGACCACCTCACCCTTTTGGGGGATATGACGTCGACAAGTGTTGTCGGCTAGCGGGCGGTCTGAGCGAGCAGGATCGCCGTCAGCACGATCCCGCCGCCGAGCAGCTGTGCCGCGCCGAACGACTCGCCGAGCCAGAGGAAGGCGACCGCGCTCGCCGCCACCGGCTCGAGCATCGCCACGATCCCGACTCGCGTCGCCGAGATGTGCCGCAGTGCCGCCGCGACGAGGAGGAACGTGATCATCGTTCCCGCGACGACGACGTAGAGGAGCAGCAGCCAGACCGGGAGCGAGAAGCGCTCCAGGTGTCCGAGCAGCGAGACGCTGTCGTCGAGCCGGCCGCCCGGGAAGCGCCAGAGCGGCTGCACGGCGGCCCAGAAGAGCGCCGCGAAGAGAAAGCCGTACGCCGTCAGCGAGGCCGGGTCACGCCACCTCACCGCATGCTCGGCCATCAGCACGTAGATGGCATAGGCGACGGCGGCCGACAGCGCCGCCGTGACGCCGACCCCGTCGAGCGAGAGCCCGCTCCAGACCTCGACGACGACCGAGAGGCCGACGACCGCGAGCACGAGCGCGACCCAGATGCGGCGGCGGATCGGCTCCTTGAAGACCGCCCACGCCCAGAGCGCGATCAGGATCGGCGCGATGTACTCGATCAGGAGCGCGATTCCGATCGGCAGCCGGCCGATCGAGACGAAGTAGAGCCACTGCACGAGCGCGACGCCCGCGATCCCGAAGACGATCAGGTACGGAAGCTCGCGCCGCGTCAGCCGCAGGCTCTCGCGGCGGGTCAGCGCGAGCACGAGCGCGAAGCCGAGAAAGGCGCCGGTCGCGCGCACCTGGGTCAGCTCGAGCGACGAGATCCCGGACTGCAGGACCACCTTCGAGACGGTGCCGTTGAGCGCGAACAGCAGCGCCGCCGCGATCACCATCGTGTAGCCGATCGCGGGTCGCCGTTCGTGGCCTGCCTCGCCGGGGATATAGGCGACGTCGGCCAACGCCGTTGCGACGCTACCAGCGACTAGTGTTGACTCAGTGAGGGACCGGCGGCAGGCGGTCGAGATCGTCTTCGACCACGCGACCAAGCGGTACCCCGGCCGCGCCACACCGGCGGTCGACGACCTTTCGATGACGATCCCGGCGGGCGAGGTCTGCTGCCTGGTCGGCCCCTCCGGCGGCGGCAAGACGACGGCGATGAAGCTCGTCAACCGGCTCGTCGAGCTCACCTCCGGGGACGTCCGCGTCGACGGTCGCAGCGTCACGGGTCTGGACGAGACTGAGCTGCGCCGTGGGATCGGCTACGTGATCCAGCAGGTCGGGCTCTTTCCGCACATGACGGTCGCCGAGAACGTCGCGACCGTGCCTCGGCTGCTCGGCTGGTCGAAGCGTGAGATCGCCCAGCGCACCGACGAATTGCTCGATCTCGTCGACCTGCCGGCCCGCGACTACCGCTCGCGCTACGCCTCGCAGATCTCCGGCGGCGAGCGCCAGCGCGTCGGCCTCGCGCGCGCCCTCGCGGCCGATCCGCCGCTGATGCTGATGGACGAGCCGTTCGGCGCGCTCGACCCGATCACCCGCGCCAGGCTCCAGAACGAGCTGCTCCGGATCCAGCGGGAGCTGCGCAAGACGATCATCTTCGTCACGCATGACATCGACGAGGCGATCCTCGTCGGCGACCGGATCGCGATCCTGCGCGAAGGCGGGGTGCTCGCGCAGTACGACACGCCCGAGCAGCTGCTTGCCCACCCTGCCGACGACTTCGTCGCGCGCTTCGTCGGCGCCGACCGCGGCCTCAAGCGCCTCTCGCTGAAGCGGCTCGACGAGCTCGAGCTGGAGCCGGCGAACGGCGCCGTGGGCCCCCTGCTCGACGGCCAGACCACGCTCCGCGACGCCCTCTCGGCGATGCTCAACGACGGGGCGCGCGCGGTCGTGATCGAGGCCGGCGACGGGACGAAGCGGGTGCTCACGCTCGAGCGGCTGACGGAGTTGCTCAGGTAATGGCCCAGCCGGTCATCCCCGACTTCGGCGAGGGGAGTGCCTGTGTCACGGAGAACCGCACCTTCTGCACCGACTGGGTGCGCGAGAACTGGGACCCGGTGCTGCAGCCGGCGCTCGTCGAGCACATCGAGCTGACGCTGATCGCAGTCGGCATCGGCTTCGCGATCTCGCTCGCGGCCGCGCTCGCCGCGCATCGGCTTCGCTTCGTCGAGGCCCCGTTCGCGCTCGCTTCGGCGGTGATCTACACGATCCCGAGTCTCGCCCTCTTCCAGCTGCTCGTCCCGTTCACCGGACTCAGCGTGACGACCGTCGAGGTCGCGCTCGTCGGCTACACGCTCCTGATCCTCTTCCGCAACACCCTCGCCGGCCTGCGATCGGCCCCACCCGAGGTGCTTGAAGCTGCACGCGGGATGGGCTTGACCCCGACGCAGACGCTTCTCCGCGTCGAGTTGCCGCTGGCCGTGCCTGCGATCGTCGCCGGCCTGCGGATCGCCGTCGTGTCGACGATCGCCCTGGCGACGGTCGCGGCGTTCGTCGTCTCCGAGGGGCTCGGTCGGCCGATCCTGAGCGCCCTGCCGCTCAACTTCAAGACGGAGATCATCGCCGCCGGTGCGCTCGCCGTCGGGCTGGCGATCTTCGCGGACACGCTGCTCGTGCTCGCGCAGCGCCTGCTGACGCCCTGGGCGCAGGCACGGAGGGCGGTGTGATCCTCTCCGCGCTCGACGTCTTCGTCAACAGCCTCGAGTTCATCGTCGATCAGCGTGAGCTGCTCCTGGAGAAGACGTGGGAGCACATTCAGCTCTCCGCGGCGGCGCTCGCCGTCTCGATCGCGATCGCGGTGCCTGTGGGCGTCGTGCTCGGCCACCTGCACCGGGGCTCGTTCTTGGCGGTCAACCTTGCAAACGTCGGGCGCGCCCTGCCGACGCTCGTCGTGATCGCGTTCGGGATCGCGTTCTTCGGGATCGGCTTCACGAACGTCGTGGCTGCTCTCGTCGTGCTCGGCGTCCCGCCGATCCTGACGAACGCCTACGTCGCCGTCGACGAGGTCGAGCCGGACGCCGTCGAGGCGGCGCGCGGGATGGGGATGACCCCGCTCCAGGTGCTGCGCCGCGTCGAGCTGCCGCTTGCGCTGCCCCTGATCTTCGTCGGCATCCGCACGGCCGCCGTCTTCATCATCGCGACCGCGACGATCGCCGCGATCGCGGGTGGCAGCGGTCTCGGCGAGATCCTGGTGAACCAGGCGGCCTACAAGATCGAAGGACTCGTGGGCGCGGCGATCTGCGTCTCGCTGCTCGCGCTCGCGGCGGACGCCGCGCTCGCACTCGTGCAACGTTGGTTGACTCCTGCAGGACTGAAACAGGATGTTCCAGCGTTCGAACCGGATGTGCGCCCGGTCGTCTAACCGGGTGAACCACGACAGGAGGTGGGTGAAGTGATCAGGAAGCACAATCGTCGGGCCGCCAAAGCGGCCTTCGCGATCGCTCTCGGCGTCGCGATCGTGCTCGGGGGAGCCGCCGCGGCACCGGCCGCGCTCGAGAAGCAACAGGCCACTCCGATCATCGTCGGGACGAAGAACTTCCCCGAGCAGTACGTCCTCGGGCAGCTCTACAAGCAGGCCCTGGAGGCGAAGGGCTTCAAGGTGCAGTACAAGGAGAACATCGGCTCGACGGAGCTGATCGACGCGTCGCTGCGCAGTGGCCGCGTCACCGTCTATCCGGAGTACACCGGGATCATGCTCTCGGTGACGTTCAAGCGGA
This sequence comes from uncultured Gaiellaceae bacterium, assembly GCA_963771185.1. Taxonomy (GTDB): domain Bacteria; phylum Actinomycetota; class Thermoleophilia; order Gaiellales; family Gaiellaceae; genus Gaiellasilicea. Next base: position 9,884 of record CAVYSL010000015.1, on the reverse strand, counting down.
AGACGTTGCCGAAGACTGCCCTCGGTACGTATCAGACCGCCAAGGGGCTGTACGAGAAGCGCGGTCAGACGCTCTTGAGGCCGACGCCGTTCCAGGACCGCGACGGGATCGCGGTGCTCCGGACGACGGCGTCCAAGTACGGCCTGAAGACGGTCGGCGACCTCCGCAAGGTGCCCGACCTGACGCTCGCGGCGTTCCCGGAGTTCGAGACCCGGTGGCTGCCGCAGCTCGCGAGCCGCTACGGCGTCCGGAACGTGGAGTTCACCGCCCTCGCCGGGATCAGCGCCTACACGCTGCTGAGCCAGGGCAAGGTCGAGGCGGCGGGCATCTTCACGACCGATCCGCAGCTGATCTCGACGAAATACGTGGTGCTGAAGGAGCCGCGCAACATGTTCGGCTTCCAGCAGGTCGCGCCAGTCGTTTCGAAGAAGCTCGTCAGCGAGTACGGGACGAGGCTGAGCAGCACGCTCAACCGGGTGAACTCGCTGCTGACGCTGCGGGCGATGATCGCGATGAACAAGGCCGTCGCAATCGACAAGAAGCCGGCCGCTTCGGTGGCCAGGGCCTTCCTCAAGGCCAACAAGCTGAGCTAGTCGCGTTACGCCGCGACTGTCACAAGGCCCTCGCCGGCCTCGTGGCAGTCGCGGCAGCGCGCTTCGTACTGCTCGTTCGCGCCGACGACGATCGTCGCGCCGGAGTACGGAGCCGGCCTGCCGTCGACGAGCCGCTGCGTCGTCGTCGCGCCGCCGCCGCAGCGGTGGCAGACGGCCTGGAGCTTGTCCGCGAACTCGGCGTGCGCGAGCAGCTCGGGCATCGGGCCGAAGGGGAGCCGACGGAAATCCTGGTCGAGGCCGGCCGCGATCACGCGGGCGCCGCCGTCGGCCAGCGCGAGCGCCGCACCGACGATCTCGTGCTCGAAGAACTGGGCCTCGTCGATCCCGACCACCTCGAAGCCGCGCGCATGGTCGACGAGCTCGGCCACGCTGCCGACCGGCACGGCACGCATGCGGATGCCCGCGTGGCTGACGACGTCCGAGGCGTCGTAGCGGTCGTCGATGCGCGGCTTGAAGATGACGACCCGCTGCCCGGCGATCTCCGCCCGGCGGAGCCGCCGGATCATCTCCTCGCTCTTGCCGCTGAACATCGGGCCGCAGACGACCTCGAGCCAGCCGCCGCTTTTCGGATTGATCCGGATCACGGTTTGCGATCGTAGGAGACCGCGCCGGACGGGTCCTGCCCGAGCCCGCTATTCCTCCCCGATGTTGCTACACTCTGCCCCCGGCGCGGGGCGGCGTAGCTCAGTTGGTTAGAGCAGCGGAATCATAATCCGCGTGTCGCAGGTTCGAGTCCTGCCGCCGCTATTCCTCAGCAGTCTTCTTCAACCGAAACCGAGAGAACACGATCTAGATGGCAGCCGGAGTTCGAGTCGCGATCACGCTTGCGTGCACCGAGTGCAAGCGGCGCAACTACCAGACGAACAAGTCGAAGCGGAACACGCCCGACCGTGTCGAGTTCAAGAAGTACTGCCGCTGGTGCGGCCAGCACACGGTGCATCGGGAGACCCGCTAATGGCCCGCGAGACCCGTCGGCAGCGCCGCGACCAGCGGAAGAGCGCGGGCGCCGCGCCGAAGCCCGCCGCGCAGCGCCCCACCCGCAGCCAGCCGCAGGTGCGCCCCGGCATGCAGCCGTCCTCGACGCAGACGGGCCGGCGTGAGCCTCGCCAGCGCGGCCGTTTTGTCAAGGAGTCCTGGGCCGAGCTGAACAAGGTCGAGTGGCCGAGCCGCTCGCAGGTCGTGCAGGGAACGATCGTCGTGATCATCGCCTGCGTGATCGTCGGCACGTACCTCTACGCCGCCGACCAGGTCTTCAAGCCCTTCGTCCGCAACGTCCTCCTCGGTCAATAGGCAGGGTGGAGTAGCAATGTTCCGTTGGTATGTGATCAACACCTATTCCGGGCACGAGAACAAGGTGAAGGCCAACCTCGAGCACCGGATCGTCTCGATGAACCAGGCGCCGCGCTTCCGGCGCGTCGTCGTCCCGACCGAGCAGGTGATCGAGACGAAGGACGGCCAGAAGGTCCAGACCGAGAAGCGCGTCCTTCCCGGCTACGTGCTCGTCAACATGGATCTGAACGACGAGGCGTGGACGGTCGTGAAGAACACGCCCGGCGTCACCGGCTTCGTCGGCGCCGGCGCCAAGCCCGTGCCGCTGGCGCAGGGCGAGGTCGACCGGATCCTGCACACGGGTGCCGCCGCCACCGGCGCGGCTCTCCGCTCCCAGGTCGAGTTCACGCTCGGGGAGTCCGTCAAGGTAACCTCCGGCCCGCTGTCGGACTTCGACGGCGAGATCGTCGACGTCAACGCCGACCAGCAGAAGCTGAAGGTGCTCGTCGACATCTTCGAGCGCCAGGTGCCGGTGGAGCTCGGGTTCGACCAAGTCAAGAAGCTGGACTGAGGACAGGAAGAATGGCGAAGAAGGTTCTGACACTGATCAAGCTGCAGATTCCGGGCGGGCAGGCGAACCCTGCGCCGCCGGTCGGCCCTGCCCTGGGCCAGCACGGGGTCAACATCATGGAGTTCTGCAAGGCGTTCAACGCCCAGACGGCACAGGAGAACGGCCGGATCACGCCGGTCGAGATCACGGTCTTCGAGGACCGTTCGTTCACCTTCATCACGAAGACGCCGCCGGCGGCCGTGCTGATCAAGGAGGCGCTCGGGATCGACAAGGGCTCCGCCGAGCCGAACCGGAACAAGGTCGGCAGGATCACGCAGGCGCAGCTGCGCTCGATCGCCGAGATCAAGCTGCAGGACCTGAACGCGCGCGACGTCGACCACGCGATGCTCGTGATCGCCGGCACCGCCCGCAGCATGGGTGTGGAGGTGCAACGGTGAACACAGCTTTGACTTTTGCTCCGGCGATCGGCGGGCTTTGCCCGCTGAGCGCTCGGGACAGTGTGGAGGTGCAGCGATGAGCCCGCACGGCAAGCGCTATACGGAGGCGCGCTCGAAGATCGAGCGCGAGCACCTCTACTCGCCGGCCGAGGCGGTCGCGCTCCTGAAGGAGCTGCCGGACGCCAAGTTCGACGAGACGGTCGAGGCGCACTTCCGCCTCGGTCTGAACGTCCGCCACGCCGACCAGCAGCTCCGCGGCACCCTGATGCTCCCGCACGGGACGGGCAAGACCGTCCGCGTCGCCGTCTTCGCCGAGGGCGACAAGGCGCGCGAGGCCGAGGAAGCCGGGGCTGACGTCGTCGGCGCAGCCGATCTCGCCGCGAAGATCGAGGGCGGCTTCACCGATTTCGACGTCGCGATCGCGACCCCCGACCAGATGGGCAACGTCGGCAAGCTCGGCCGCGTGCTCGGCCCGCGCGGCCTGATGCCGAACCCGAAGACGGGCACGGTCACCTTCGACGTCGCCAAGGCGGTCACCGACGCCAAGGGCGGCAAGCTCGAGTACCGCACCGACCGCGGCGCCAACGTCCACGTCTCGATCGGGAAGAAGAGCTTCGACGCGAAGAGCCTGCTCGAGAACTACGCGACCCTGATCGAGGAGATCGTCCGCGCGAAGCCCGCGTCGGCCAAGGGCCGCTACATCGAGCAGATCACGATCACGACGACGATGGGCCCCGGCGTGCGCGTCGACCCGGCCCGCGTCCGCGGGATCATCGAGGAGATCGACTCCCGCCAGGAGGCCGTCCCGGCCTAGGTTTTCCCGTCCATAGCCCGTCGCCGAAGAAAGGAGGCAGCCGGTACCCACCGGCAGAGGTCCTCCCGAGGTGGCGCTCAGAAGGTGCACCCTGCCTCTTCCGAGCCCGCCTCCGTGCGGGCTCGACCGTTTCAGAGGAGGTGAGAGATGCAGAAGAGTGAGAAGGAACGAGTCGTCGCAGAGCTGACCGAGCGGCTGCGGACGTCGGAGACGCTGATCGTCGCCGACTACCGCGGCCTGACGAACGCCGAGATCGACGGCCTGCGCTCGAAGCTGATCGAGCACGGCGCCCGCTTCGCGGTCGTCAAGAACACGCTCACCCGCCGTGCGGCCGAGGCCGCGGGTGCGGAGGCGTTGCTCGCGCTGCTCGAGGGCCCGTCGGCAATCGCGTTCGTCGAGTCCGACGGCGATCCCGCCGCGGTGGCGAAGGCACTTCGCGACGCCGCCACGAGCACGAAGGTCCTCGCGATCCGCGGGGGCGTGCTCGAAGGCGTGGCGATGTCGGCCGACGAGGTCGAGAGCCTTGCCAAGCTGCCGCCGACCGACGTGCTGCGCGCGCAGCTCGTTGGGGCGATCGTCTCGCCGCTGACGACGATCGTCGCGCTCGTCACGGCACCGCTGCGCGACCTCGCCGGGTTGATCGACGCCCGGATCGAGCAGCTGCAGGAGCAGGGCGACACGTCCGCAGCGGACGCGGCCCCGGCCGCCGAGGCTGCACCGGCCGAGGAGCCGGCGGCAGAGGAGCCGGCGGCCGAGGAGCCGACAGCCGAGGCAGAGCCCGAGGCCGAGGCGGCCGCAGAGCCGGAGACAACCGAAGAGACCACTGACACCGACACTGACACGCAGGAGGAGCAGGAGTAATGGCAACGGATACCGCGAAGGTGCTCGAGACGCTCGGCAAGATGACCGTGCTCGAGCTCGTCGAGCTGAAGAAGGCGATCGAGGAGGAGTGGGGCGTCACCGCCGCAGCTCCGATGGCGGTCGCGGCACCCGGCGCTGCGGCGGCGGGCGGCGGCGACGGTGCGGCGGCGGCGGAGGAGAAGACCTCCTTCGACGTCGTGATCACGTCGCCGGGCGACAAGAAGATCCAGGTGATCAAGGTCGTCCGCGCCGTCACCGGCCTCGGCCTCAAGGAGGCGAAGGACCTCGTCGACGGCGCCCCCGGCACCGTCAAGGAGGGCGTCAACCAGGAGGAGGCCGACTCGATCAAGGCGCAGCTGGAGGAGGCCGGCGCCGGCGTCGAGCTGAAGTAAGTATCCGCTCGCACGCTTTGTGCGTTGTAAGTAGGGGTCACCGCCGAGGGCGCTTTTTAGCGCCCTCGGCCATTCTTGGCGCGTCTGGTATCCTGGGGGAACCATTCGGCTCCCGCCGCGGCTCAGGCTTGCGGCGAGGGGCCTGCGTTCGCTACCCTTCTGGGTTGCGCCGCCGTTCGCCGTACCGCTCTGCCCACTGAAGAATTCGCTCGTAGCTATAAGGGAGGCTGTTACCACTTGAGCAGCACTGCTGTCGCGCCCCGTGCGCGCAAGAGCTTTTCACGCCTGAAGCACGTCCTTGACCTCCCCAACCTGATCGACATCCAGAAGGCGTCGTTCGAATGGTTCAAGAACGAGGGCCTGCGCGAGACCATTGCCGACATCTCGCCGATCGAGGACTACACCGGCACGCTCGCGGTCGAGTTCGGCGACTTCGAGTTCGGTGAGTCGCAGTTCACGATCCAGGAGTGCCGCGAGAAGGACCTGACCTACCAGGCTCCGCTCTCGATGACGGTCCGCTTCGTCAACAAGGAGACCGGCGAGATCCGCGAGCAGCGGGTCTTCATGGGCGACTTCCCGATGATGACGGAGTGGGGCACGTTCATCATCAACGGCACCGAGCGCGTGATCGTCACGCAGCTCGTTCGCAGCCCGGGCGCCTATCTGATGGAGCCCAAGGACGCGACGAAGCAGGTCTTCACCGCGAACCTGATGCCGAGCCGCGGCTCGTGGCTCGAGCTCGAGATCGACAAGAAGGGGATCGTCTACGCCCGCATCGACCGGAAGCGCAAGCTGCCGGTGACGACGCTCCTGCGCGCGCTCGCGCGTGAGGACTACAACGACGGGCTGGCGCTGGACTCGAACGAGGACCTGCTGAAGCTCTTCGACAACTCCCCCTTCATCCAGAACACGCTGGACAAGGACACGACGACCCGCGAGGAAGAGGCGGTCGTCGAGGTGTTCAAGAAGCAGCGGCCCGGCGAGCCGCCGACGCTCGACAACTCGCGCAACCTCGTCCGCGCGCTCTTCTTCGACCCGAAGCGCTACGACCTGACCAAGGTCGGCCGCTACAAGCTGAACCAGCGGCTCGGCGTCCAGGTGCCGGACGACACGCGGACCCTGACGACGACCGACATCGTCGCGCTCGTCCGCAAGCTGGTCGACCTGCCGATGAAGCTCGGCGTCGACCTGGAGACGAAGGACTTCGCCGCCGAGGCGATCCAGCTCAACCGCGACCCGATCCGGTCCGAGCTCGACGAGTACGAGCACTTCGGCAACCGGCGGCTCCGCACGACCGGCGAGCTGATCCAGGAGGCGTTCCGCGTCGGCCTCTACCGGATGGAGCGCGTCGTCCGCGAGCGGATGACGACCGAGGACGTCGACACGATCACGCCGCAGACGATCATCAACATCCGGCCCGTGGTCGCGGCGCTGAAGGAGTTCTTCGGCTCCTCGCAGCTGTCGCAGTTCATGGACCAGACGAACTCGCTGTCCGGGCTCACGCACCGGCGGCGGCTCTCGGCGCTCGGCGCCGGCGGCCTCACCCGCGAGCGCGCTCCGATCGAGGTGCGCGACGTCCACCCGACCCACTACGGGCGCATGTGCCCGATCGAGACGCCGGAGGGCCCGAACATCGGCCTGATGGGCTCGCTCGCGTCGATGGCGACCGTGTCCGAGTTCGGCTTCATCCAGACGCCGTACCGGGTCGTCAAGGGCGGCAAGGTGACGGACGAGATCATCTATCTCGACGCGGCCGCGGAGGCGCAGTACACGATCGCGCAGGCCTCCGAGCCGGTCGATCCCAAGACCGGGAAGCTCCTGAACGACACGGTGCTCTGCCGCTCGAGCCTCGGCGAGGCGGTCACGTCGACGCCGAAGGACGTCGAGTTCATGGACGTCGCCCCGGCGCAGATCGTCTCCGTCGCGACGGCCCTGATCCCGTTCCTCGAGCACAACGACGCGAACCGCGCGCTGATGGGCGCGAACATGCAGCGGCAGGCCGTGCCGCTGATGATCCCGCAGGCGCCGCTCGTCGGCACCGGCCTCGAGTACCGCGCCGCGATCGACACGGGCGACGTCGTCCTCTCGAAGACGGACGGCACCGTGATCGACGTCGACGCCGAGAAGATCGTCGTCGAGGGCAAGGGCTCCCGGGAGGAGTACGCGCTGACGAAGTTCATGCGCTCCAACCAGGGCACCCTGATCCACCAGAAGCCGGTGGTCGGCCTGGGCGAGAAGGTCAAGGCGCAGCAGGTGCTGGCCGACGGCTCCTCGACGGACGGCGGCGAGCTCGCGCTCGGCGCCAACCTGATGGTCGCCTTCATGACCTTCGAGGGCTACAACTTCGAGGACGCGATCGTCCTCAGCGAGCGGCTCGTCAAGGACGACGTGCTCAGCTCGATCCACATCCACGAGTACGAGATCGACGCCCGCTCGACGAAGCTCGGCGACGAGGAGATCACGCGCGACATTCCGAACCGCTCGGAGGAGTCGCTCGCGAACCTCGACGACCGCGGCGTCGTCCGCATCGGCGCCGAGGTCGGCTCCGGCGACCTGCTCGTCGGCAAGGTGACGCCCAAGGGCGAGACCGAGCTGACCGCGGAGGAGAAGCTGATCCGCGCGATCTTCAAGGAGAAGGCGCGCGAGGTCCGCGACACCTCGCTCAAGGTCCCGCACGGCGAGGGCGGCAAGGTCATCGGCGTCAAGTCGTTCTCCCGCGACGCGGGCGACGACCTGTCGCCGGGCGTCAACGAGCTCGTCCGCGTCTACGTGGCGAAGAAGCGCAAGATCTCGGAGGGCGACAAGCTCGCCGGCCGCCACGGCAACAAGGGCGTCATCTCGAAGATCGTGCCCGAGGAGGACATGCCGTTCCTCGAGGACGGCCGCCCGGTCGACGTGATCCTGAACCCGCTCGGCGTGCCGAGCCGGATGAACATCGGCCAGATCCTCGAGACGCACCTCGGCTGGGCCGCGGCGCACGGCGTCTTCGCCGAAGAGGGCGACAGCGGCGTCAACCCGAAGGCCCCGATCAACGCGCCGAACCCGCGCCCGGTGGCGACGCCGGTGTTCGACGGCGCCAGCGAGGAGGACGTCGACGAGGCGCTCGTGACCTGGTCGAAGCAGAACCCCGACTCGCCGATCAAGTTCAACGTCGACCAGAGCAGGGACACGGGCCGGAAGGTCTCCGGCAAGGTCCGGCTCTTCAACGGCAAGACCGGTGAGCCGTTCGATCAGAAGGTCACGGTCGGCTACATGTACATCCTGAAGCTGCTCCACCTCGTCGACGACAAGATCCACGCGCGCTCGACCGGCCCCTACTCGCTCGTCACCCAGCAGCCGCTGGGCGGCAAGGCGCAGTTCGGCGGCCAGCGCTTCGGCGAGATGGAGGTGTGGGCGCTCGAGGCCTACGGCGCCGCGTACACGCTGCAGGAGATGCTGACGATCAAGTCCGACGACACGATCGGGCGCGTCAAGGCGTACGAGGCGATCGTCAAGGGCGAGAACATCGCCGAGCCGTCGATTCCCGAGTCGTTCAAGGTGCTGCTGAAGGAGATGCAGTCGCTTGCGCTCGACGTCCACGTGCTCTCGGACGAGGGCCGCGAGGTCGAGGTGCGGGAGGAGGACGACGAGCTGCTCCGCGCCGCGGAGGAGCTCGGGATCGACCTCTCGCCGGGCTCGCTCCGCGCGGCCGCGCGCCAGCCCACGGCCGAGGAGGTCGAGGAGGGCGCGGAGAGCGTCGCCGACAGCGACGGCGAGCTCGCGCTCGCGGCCGACGAGGATCTCGACGACCTGACCGACGTCGCCCTCACCCCCGGCGAGGAGGCCGAGGAGGAGGCGCAGGCGCAGGTGGGCCCGCTCGGCGAAGAGGTCGCAGACCTCGAGCTCGACGACTGATTCCAGAAGAACAGAACTGAACTGAAGACTGAAGAACAGAAAGAGGCGCTGATCACTTGATCGACATCAACGATTTCGACGCGATTCGAATCGGGCTTGCTTCCAGCAAGCAGATCCGGGACTGGTCCTCGGGCGAGGTCACCAAGCCGGAGACCATCAACTACCGCACCCTGAAGCCGGAGCGCGACGGCCTGTTCTGCGAGCGCATCTTCGGTCCGACCAAGGACTGGGAGTGCTATTGCGGCAAGTACAAGCGCGTCCGCTACAAGGGGATCATCTGCGAGCGCTGCGGCGTCGAGGTGACGCGCCAGAAGGTGCGCCGCGAGCGCATGGGTCACATCGACCTCGCCGCTCCCGTCAGCCACATCTGGTTCTTCAAGGGCGTGCCCAGCCGCATCGGCTACCTGCTCGACATCGCCCCGCGCGAGCTCGAGAAGGTGCTCTACTTCGCCGCCTCGATCGTGACCGCGGTCGACGTCGAGGCGCGCGCCAAGGACCTGAACGACCTCGAGGACAAGGTCAAGTCCGAGTCCGAGCAGATCTACGTCGACCGCGACGAGGCGCTCGCGGCGCTCGAGCAGCGGCTCCAGCGCCGCCGCGACTACTTCGCGAAGGGCAAGGACAAGGGCTTCGACGAGGACGACGACTTCTGGGCCCGCGGTCTCGCGAACTGGGCCGAGGAGGCCGGCCTGCCGACGCTCGAGGAGGTGCGCTCGCTCGCATCCGGGATCTTCCCGGAGCTCAGCAGCACCGTCTCGACCGAGGATCCGAAGAAGCTCCGCGAGCTCGTCCGGGCGACCGCGACGCGGTCCGACCGCAAGCTCGCCCCGCGCGAGCACGAGCAGGTCGCGACGGCCGCACAGCAGATCCAGGAGGCGCTCGCGCCTCTGCGGGCCGAGCTCGAGGCGGCGTCCGGCTCGAAGAAGGGCGCGCTGACGAAGCACGTCAACAAGGTCATCGACGCGCTCCTCAGCGGCACCGAGCTGGAGGGCGACGACGCCGAGCTCGTCACCGGCGTCGACATGAAGAACC
>CAVYSL010000014.1:0-39497 GCA_963771185.1 uncultured Gaiellaceae bacterium | reverse complement strand
ACCGCGGACGACGACGCGCTCGTCCGCATCAACCCGTTCGCCTTCGCGGAGCGCACGGGTTCTCGTCCGCCGCGGTGGTCGAGCTGTTCCTGCACGCGCGGAAGCTCGGGCTGCTCACGATGGAGTGGCAGTACGTCTGCCCGGGCTGCGGCGAGATCGTCGAGCGGCTGACGTCCCTCACGTCCGCCACCGCTCACTACTTCTGCCAGGTCTGCAGCGCCGACCGGGACGCCGACCTGAGCGACTTCATCGAGGTCACGTTCAGCGTCTCCCCGGACGTCCGCGCGTCGCGCTACCACGACCCGTGGTCGCTCCCGCCCGAGGAGTACTTCTTCCGCTACCGCTTCACGCAGAGCGGCGTCGTGGACGACGGCACCCGCTCCCCGACCACCTTCGCCGCGTGCGCGTCGCGTGCGCCTACGTCGAGCCGGGCGCGACCGAGACCTTCGCGCGTCGACGGCGGAGCCCGGCTACCTCTGGCTCACCAACGGCCCGGCGCTGATCGTCGGCGACGCGCGGACGAGCGGGCCGCGCTCGTTCGCCTTCGAGTACACGGGCGTGCGCAGCACAGGGCTTCCGGGCCGAGATCGACGCCGGCCCGGTCGAGATCGCGTTCACGAACGCGACCGCTGACCGGTACGCGCTCATGATCACCAGCCTCCCCGACGACTACGACGTCACGATGCAGCCGTTCCTGTCCGGCGCGGAGCTGCTCTCGAACCAGACGTTCCTCGACCTGTTCGCCGACGAGACGATCGTCGCCGGCGAGGGACTGGCGGTCCGGCTGCTGGCATTGCTCTTCACCGACCTGAAGGCGTCGACCGCGCTCTACGAGCGGATCGGCGACCTGAAGGCGTTCGATCTCGTGCGGCTCCACTTCGGTTACCTGCGGGAGAGCATCGCGCCAACTCGGGCGCGCTCGTGAAGACGATCGGCGACGCGGTCATGGCGAGCTTCGTCGATCCGCTCGACGGCCTGCGAGCAGCCCTCGACATGCAGGCCCGGATCGCCCGCTTGAACGCGCGACGCCGGCGGCGAGCTGTCGGCCTCAAGGTCGGCCTCCACGCGGGCGCGTGCCTGGCAGTGACGTTGAACGATCGTCTCGACTACTTCGGGCAGACGGTCAACTCGCCGCCCGAGTCCAAGCGCTCGCCGGAGCCGACGAGATCGTCGTCACCGACGATGTCCTCTCACTGCCGGGAGCAGCGGAGCTCGTCGCGGGCCTACCGGTCGACAGGAGCGCAGTGGAGCTGAGGGGGATCGCCGGCGACGTCGCCGTGCATCGCGTCCGCGCGCCGGTCGGAGCCTGAGCGGGGCGGCGGTGAGGAACCCGCCACCCCGCTCCCGTGTGCGTCAGCCCTCGCCCGGCGCCTCGAACAGCGGGCAGACCAGCGAGCCGGGCGTCAGCCCGGACACCGGCTTCGCCGCGAGCGGATCGCCTCCGCGCGCCGGCTCGCGCACCGTCGGCAGGCTCGCCGACGCCGACGGGCCGCCGGCGAGACGCAGGATCTCGACCCCGCGGCTCATGTCGAAGAGGTAGATCAGGTCGCCGCGCCAGGCGACGTCCCAGGAGAGCGAGCTCGGGTTCGTCGCCGGGTCGGTGCCCGTCACGTAGTAGTAGCCCACCTGGCGCAGGTTGCGGGCGTCGGAGGCGTCGATCAGGCGCAGCCCCTGGCCGTACCAGGCGGCCGCGACCGTCGAGCCCGCGATCTCGAAGTAGTGCGCGGAGCACGAGCCGCTCGGCGCCGTCGTGTCGCCGGCGTCCTGCGTCGGGTGGAACGCGCTGAGCGCGTTCATCCGGTACGGCTGCGCCGGCGTCGAGTTCGCCGCCGGCTCGCCGCCGAGCGAGTCGGTGATGTCCGCGGCGACGATCCGGCCGCTGGCGCTGCACGGGCCGGTGAAGTCCTCCTCGGTCATCAGGACGATGTTCCCGTCCGGCGACGCCCGCGGCGTGGATCTTGCCGCTCGAGCGGCCTCGCCGCGTTGTGGATGAAGTCGGTCTGCGGCTGCGCGACTCCGTCCGGGCCGCCCTCGATGCCGCCGCCCGCGACGAGGATCGGATCCCACGGCGTCGCCTTGCGCATCGTCGTCCGGTCCGCGGATCGCGCCAACTGCCCTGCGTCGCGTAGCCGAGCAGGCCGCCGCGACCGCTCGTCCAGGCGATGCCGTTCTCGTCGACGTCGACGTCGTGCGAGTAGTCGGTCAGCGCCGTCGTTGCGCCAGAGGTCGATCGGCTCGGGGAACACCTTCGGATTCGCCGGGTTGCGGAGGTCGGTGACCCAGATCGGCCTGCCGTCGCCGCGGCCGCCGGGCGTGAACGGGCCCGAGGTAGGCCAGGTCGTCGCGGCGCGCCGGCCCGCCCGCCCAGACGTAGTTGCAGCCGTCGATGCAGCTGACCGTGTGGCCGGCGGGCAGGTCGACGAAGTCGCCCACCTGCTCGCAGGTTCTCCGGATCGCGCGTAGGAGATGACGTAGAAGCCGGAGCGGCAGCCGGGATTCGCGGTTCTTCGACGCCGAGCGTGCCGATGCCGGGGCAGCTCGCCTGGTCGACGTTGTCGTGACGCGGGTCGAGCGCGCCGATGATCAGGTTGCGGCGGACGTCGATGTCCATGTCCTCGTCCTGCCAGTAGCCGTTCGGGCCGAGGATCTCGGGCGGCTGGAACGTGTCGAGGACCTGCGGGTTGGCCGGGTCGCTGACGTCGAGGGTCTTGAAGCCGAAGCGGCCGGTGATGATCAGGATGTCGCGGCCGCGCACCTTGTCGAACTTGCCCTCGACGACCTGCGCCGTCCCGGGCACGCGCGCCACGTACTCGAGCGAGTCCGAGATCTGCGCCCCGGGCGGCGGCTGGGCCTGCGGAGCGGCGCCCGCTCCGATCCCGAGGATGCCGGCCACGACGGCGCCGACGAGGAGACCAAATCGCAACATCAGGAATACCTCCTTGCTCGGACCCCAAATGGCATTCCGCGATCGCGCTCGTTCAAACCACCGACGATCTCGACCTCGGTTCGCGTCGGCGTCCAGCGGAAGCGCCGCGACGTCGCGGGCTTGTCACGGCGCACGTCACGCCGTGACAAGCCCGCGTCATCTCGTCGAACTGCGGCTGATTGGCGCTATGCGTCCCCGGCGAGCGCCGGCGTGACGGCCCGATCAGGCGCTCGGGTCTGACTCGACGGATGGTCGACGTGTGCTGGGCGCGGCCGGTCGCCGAGGACCGGCCGCGCCCGAGCAGCTAGTCGACAACCGTGAACGACTGAACGAGCTCGGTGCTCGAGCTGTTGCCTGCGTAGATGTCGATCTGGCCCGGCTCGACGACGAACTTGCCGCGATTGTCGTAGAAGCCGAAGTCGCTCTTGTCGAGCGTGAAGGTGACTGTTTGCTTCTCGCCGGGGGCGAGCGTCACCCGCTCGAAGCCGCGGAGTCGGCGGACCGGCTGCGAGATGCTGGCGACCGGGTCGTGGAGGTACAGCTGCACGACCTCGTCCCCTGTCTCAGCTCCGGTGTTCTCGACGTCGACCGAGGCGCTGATCGAGCCGTCCGTCGGCACGCTGGGGCCGCTCAGTCGCAGGTTCGTGATCGAGAACGTGGTGTAGCTGAGCCCGTACCCGAACTCGAACAGCGGCGAGCAGCTCGGGATGTCGCGGTGCTGCGAGTTCCACTTGACCGTCTTGTTGCACGGGCGCCCGGTGCGCTCGTGGTTGTAGTAGATCGGCACCTGGCCGACGCGGTACGGGAACGACGCCGGCAGCTTGCCGCCCGGGTTGACGCTGCCGAACACGACGTCGGCGACCGCCGGTCCTCCCTGGACGCCGGGGAACCACGCCTCCAGGATCGCGGGTGCGTCGTCGACGATGTCCTCGAGCGCGAGCGGCCGGCCGCTGAAGAGCACCACCACGAACGGCTTGCCGGTCGCCGCGATCGCCTCGATCAGCTTCTCCTGAAGACCCGGAAGGTCGAGTGTGCTGCGGGAGTTCGCCTCGCCGCTCATCTCCCGCGTCTCGCCGAGCGCGAGGACGACTTGGTCGGCGGCCTGCGCGACCGCCACCGCTTGGGCGAAGCCGGCGTCGGATCCGCAGCCCTCGGGGTCGGTGTGGGGCACCTCCGTGTTGGAGAGCTTGCAGCCCTCGGCGTAGGTGGTCTCCGCTGTGCTTTGCTCGGCGATGCCGTCGAAGACGGTGACCACGTCGCCGTCGTCGCCGCGACCCCACCACGGCCCGAGCAGGTCGTGCTGGTTCTTCGCCAACGGCCCGATCACCGCCGTCCGCTTCGCGGAATCGAGCGGCAGGACGCTGCCCTCGTTCTTCAGCAGCACCATCGAGCGCGACGCGGCGCGCCGCGCGGCTGCGACCGCGTCCGGCCGGAGCATCTGTGCCTCGGCCTGCTCTGGCGAGTAGGGCGCGTACGGGTGCTCGAACAGGCCCGCGCGCATCTTGACACGCAGGATCCTGCGCACTGCATCGTTGATCCGGCTCATCGAGATCTCGCCCTTCGCGAGCAGCTCCTCGCCGAAGTCGCGGATCAGCGTGCTCGTCATCTCCGAGTCGACTCCAGCGTTCAACGCGAGCGCCGCCGCCTCGGGCCCATCCGCCACGACGCCGTGGCCGCACTCGCCGGAGTCGGGCGTCCTCGGCGGGCAGGCCCGCATCTCCGCCACTGCGGTCCAGTCGCTCTCGACGAAGCCGTCGAAGCCCCACTCGCCCTTGAGGATGTCGTTCAGCAGGTAGTCGTTCCCGCAGGCCGGCTCGCCGTTGAGCGCGTTGAACGCGCACATGAACGTGTCGGCTCCAGCGTCGAGTGCCGCCTTGAACGGCGGCAAGTACAGGTTTCGGAGCCGCTGCTCCGACATGTCGGTGGTGTTGTAGTCGCGCCCGCTCTCCGGCTGGCCGTAGGCGGCGAAGTGCTTGGGGCTGGAGACGAGCTTGTCCGGCGCACTGTAGTCGGACCCCTGGATTCCCTTGACGCGCGCCGCCGCCATGACGGCGTTCAGGTACGGATCCTCGCCGGCGGCCTCGGAGATCCGCCCCCACCGGGGCTCGTGCGAAACGTCGACCATCGGCGCATACGTCTGCTTGAGGCCGACGGCGGCCGACTCGCGCGCGCCGTAGGTCGCGTCGTCCGAGGCAACCTCCGGGTCGAAGCTGGCGCCCACGCCGAGCGGAATCGGGAAGATCGTCCGGAAGCCGTGGATCGTGTCGAAGGCGAAGAGCAGCGGGATCTTCAACCGCGACTCCTCGATTGCGAGCCGCTGCAGCTCCCTGATTCGTGCCGGATCGGTCACGCTCAGGATCGACCCGAGCCCACTGCGTACGGCGTCGTCGGTGACCAGGAAATCGGGCAGCAGTTGGATCTGCTGCAGCTTCTCCTCGAGCGTCATCTGCGCGAGCAGCCTGTTCACCCGCGCGTCGACCGGCGGACCGGCCGCCTGTCGCGTCGGCTGAAGCGCCTGTTCGTCGCTCGACTGCGTGGCGGCGACGACTCCACTCGTGACCGCCGCGCCGAGTACCAGGATCGAGAGGGCGATCAACGCCCTGCGCCTGTACCTAAGCATCGCTGCCTCCCTCTGGCGCGAAAAGAACGGCGGACCTCTACCCGTGCGCCGACGATTGAAACTGCACGCGTCTGGTACCTGCGCGCGTCGTGCGGCTGCGTTCGGCAGTCGCGCTCCTCGCGGCCGTGCTCCTGCCGGCGACGCCGCCTCCTCGTGCCGACACCGCCTGCGAACTGCACCGGTCATCTCGGTGCGCGCGACCACTAGCAGGTTCGGTTCGGAGCATTCGAGGAGAGGCCCCGGCAACGGGGCCTCTCCTCACCTGATCCGCAGCTGCTGACTGAAGCGTCGCTGGCTCGGCGACCAGATCCGGAAGAGCGCGCCGCGCTTGACCCGAATTGTCCGCATGAAGACCCCCTCCTCGTTCGTCAGCCTGGCGCGACCGACGGGCTTCCACACGTTTTTGCGGAGCACCTCCAGCCGGTAGCGCTTCCGCCCGGGTTTGCCGTCGCGGACCTGGCCCCAGACGATTGCCTGCAGCCCGCGCCGCCCCATCTGCGCGAAGGGCAGCCTGAACGCCTGCAGTGAGGGCTTCCAGCGGTCGTCCACGAACACGAGGCCTGTCTGGAAGCGGCTGAGTTGGGGCTCGTCGCGGTAGAGGTACTGGATCAGCATCGTCACCCGTGGCAACCGCCACGCCCGCATCGCCGCGAGGCTGAGATTCGTCGCCTGCCGCTTGAGGGTCACGCCCAGGAACGTGTCGGGCGGATTTGTCTGGTAGCCGTACTCCGTCAGCCAGATCGGCTTCGAGCCGAAGTGGCGCTTGACGAGGATGAGGAGCTTCCTGATCGTCGCCATCGTAATCCAGGGGCAGTTCTTGCAGCCGCCGCTCGACGGCGTCTCGGACGGCGTCGAGGGGTACGGGTGGTGCGCGTAGGCGTCGAGCTTCGCGCCGGCGGCCCACATGGCGCGCACCCAGGCTGTGGGTGAGACCCCGCCAGCAGCCGCCTTCGGCCCCGTCGCGCCGCCGCCGACGCGGGCACGCGGCAGCACGGCATGGATCCCCTCGTACCCGGGGTTGAGCAGATGGCGGACGTAGATGGCGGCCTTCGTCGGCCTGAGCCAGAGACGCTTGTTCGGCTCGTTCCAGATCAGCCATTGCTGAACCCACGGATAGCGACGCGCCGCTGCGGTCGCGAAGCGGCGGAAGTCCCGGGGCCGCGGCGGGGCGTACTGCGGCGCTCGGCCCCCGTTCGCCCACGCCGGCGTGCCAACAAGGGTGAGCACCGGCGCCAGGCCGTGGCGGCGAAGGCCGCGCAGGATTCGGTCCGGCCCGCGCCAGTCGTAGGCACGGTCGCGCGGCGAGGTCGCATCCCGCGGCCGTCGCGGCGCGACCCGGTTCCAGCGCACCGTGAAGCGGACGAGCGGCACGCCGAGCCGCTTGAGCGTCTTCAGGCGCTGGTCGAGCGTTCCCGGACCGTACTCCAACCACGCGTCGTCCTGGATCCCGTACTGAACGCGCGACGAAGCCTGGACGGAGCTCGCGCCGACGCCTGCCGCAAGCGCGACGAGCAGCACGAACAGCGTCATCCGGCCGGCGGTCGTCCTCATCGGCTGTTCGACCTTATTGGACAAAAGGCGTTCCGCGCGCGGTAGCCCTCTGCGTCGGATCGGACAAACATACGTTGACTGTTGGGACGGCTGTCGAGTCAGTCGGTTTGACAGCCTCCGTGCCGAGTTAGAGGATCGCGGCACGCGAGCGATTCAGGAGGAACCCATGCCGCTCCGAACCCTCTTCGGCTTTGCCGTCCTGGCTGCGGTCGTCTGCACTCTCGCTTTCGGCTCCGCGGCGCCCGCGCGGCCCGCGGCTGTACAGGGGAACGGGGCAGGTCAGCTCGGCCTGGTCGGCATGGATCACGTCGGCATCACCGTCCCCGACATCGACGAGGCGATCTCGTGGTTCGAGCGAGTGCTCGGCTGCAGCGCGCCGTTGACGTTCGGTCCCTTCGGCGACCCTACCGGCACGTTCATGCAGGATCTGCTCGGCGTCCATCCGCGGGCCGTCATCGAGCAGATCACCATGGTCCGTTGCGGCCGCAGCGCGAACATTGAGCTGTTCGAGTACGACGCTCCTGACCAGCTGACCACGTTCCCGAAGAACTCCGACTGGGCTGGGCACCACATCGCGTTCTACGTCTCCGACATCGATGCGGCTGTCGCGCACCTCGTGGCAAACGGCGTCCAGAAGCTTCTCGGCCCCCTCCCGGTCACCGACGGGCCTGCAGCCGGACAGACCATCAATTACTTCCGCGCGCCTTTCGGGACCTACATCGAGCTGATCAGTTACCCGAACGGGATGGCGTACGAGAGTGATCCCGGCCGACCCCTCTGGTCGCCGAAGCGAAACGGCCTCGATTCCGTCGTGACGAGCGTCCCCAGCCTGCTCGGCGTCGATCACGTTGGCATCACAGTGCCCGACATCGACGCGGCAGTTGGCTGGTTCGAGGACGTGCTCGGCTGCAGAGCGCCCTTGACGTTCGGGCCCTTCGGCGATCCCGTGGGCACGTTCATGCAGGACCTGCTCGGCGTCCATCCGCGGGCCGTGATCCAGCAAATCACCATGGTCCGCTGCGGTAACGGCGCCAACGTCGAGCTCTTCGAATACACCGCCCCCGATCAGGTACGGGCGTTCAGGAAGAACTCAGACTTCGGGGGCAAGCACATCGCCTTCTACGTGAGGCACATCGGCAAGGCCGTGGCGTACCTCCAGGAGCGAGGAGTCGAGAAGCTTCTCGGCCCTCTCCCGGTCACGGACGGCCCGGCGGCAGGGCAGACGATCAACTACTTCCGCGCGCCGTTCGGGACGTACATCGAGCTGATCAGTTATCCCAAGGGCATGGCTTACGAACAGACGGTCGCGACTCCACTCTGGGACCCGCGCGACAACCGCCCCTAGCTCCGCCGGTTCTTCGAGGCCGTCGCAATCCAAGAGCGGAGAGAACGCGTAGTCACAGCCGAGATGCGGACACGAGGACGGATTGCGGGCGCGGCAGCGATGACGGCGCTCTTCACGGCGGGAGTCTGGATCGGCGTGAGCGGCGCGGGCCAGGCCGTGGGGGGCGCCACGACCCTGAGCCTGACCGCCAAGCTCAACGCGTCGCAGGAGGTTCCGAAGCCGAAAGCGGCTGCCGCGGCTCGAGGCACCTTCGCCGCCGGGCTGGTCCGCAGCGGCGCCGGCGGGCGCCTGTCCTGGCGCCTCACCTTCCAGGGCCTGAGCGGCAAGGCAAGCGCGTCGCACGTCCATCTCGGCAAGCGCGGCAAGGCAGGAGCCGTGGCGGTCTCGTTGTGCGGGCCGTGTCGGTCAGGCGCACGCGGAACGGCGAAGCTGAACGCGAAGACCGTGACGGCGCTGCTCGCCGGGGGCGCGTATGTGAACGTCCACACGGCGAAGAACCCGGCGGGAGAGATCCGCGGACAGGTCGCCCGCTCAGCGGCGCCGCCGCCCGCGCCGGCCCCCACCACCGGGACGACCGGGTCGACGGGTCGATCGACCACCTACGAAGACCCCTATCCGTAGGTCGCGGCGGCTCGTCCAGCGCTCAGAGCAGGGGTGAGAGCTTGTTCCAAAGCCAGGCCCGGTTGCGCTCTTGCGACGTCGAGAGTGGCTCGCCAGGGCTCGAGCGAGCGATGTCCGGCTCGAAGAGCCTCTCCTCGATCAGCGCGGCGGCCTCCGCGCTCCGCGCGATCATCATGATCTCCGAGTTGCGGTAGAGCGCCCAGGCGTCGAGATTCACGGTGCCGAAGCTGACGACGTCGTCGGCGACGACGACCTTCGCGTGGACGACCGTGCCCGGCAGCTCCCATACCGCGACGCCCGCAGCGAGCAGGTCCGGGTACCGGTGCTTCAGAGCTGCCGTCGCCTGCGCGTTGTTGGACGTCTTCGAGATGACGAGCCGCACCTGCACTCCACGCCGCGCCGCGGCGACGATCCGATCGATCATGCCCCGGTCGGTGAGGTACGGATTCATCAGGTCGAGGCGCTCTCGAGCGCCGTCGATCTGCTCGCCGATCGCCTGCGAGGCGGCCACGTGCCCGCCCGGGATCACCTGTGCGAGCGCAATGGGCGTCTCGCCCGGATCGGCCGGCTCCGGGAAGAGCGACGCCAGCTGCGACGGAAGAACCCCGCCGTGGCCGCGGAAGCTCGTCAGAAACGCCGCCTGCGCCTGGCGGACGACAGCGCCGGTGATCCGCACCATCACGTCGTGGAAGCCGCCGTTCTCGAAGTGGTCCTCGATCCCGGCGCCACCGGTCCACGCGACCGCTCCGTCGATCACGTAGAGCTTGCGATGGTCGGCTCGGCCGATCTCGTCCTGCAGCCAGTCGACCCGCTGGCCGTCGGGGAAGAGGCCGTCCCGGTCGGGCGGAAAGACGTCGTTGACGACGATCTGCGCTCCGGCGGCAGCGAGGTTCGTGAACATCTCCCGCGCCTGCTTGTACGGCCTGGAGCCGAACCCGTCCACGATCACCCTGACCTCGACGCCTTCCGCCAGCTTCCGCTGGAGCAGTGCCGCCATCCGCATCCCGACCTCGCCCTCGCGCCAGCCGAACATCAGGATGTGCACGGACGACCGCGCGGCCTCGACGTCCGCGAAGATCCTCGGGAAGAAGTTGACCCCCTCGGCCCACGGCTCGATCGTCGCCGCGGTCGACCACGCGAACGGAAGCGCGGCGTCGTGCGGGCGCGTCGCGCCGCGTGCCACGAAGGCCTCGGTCGCAGCTCGAGCTCCGGCCGCCGTGACCGCGTCGGCAGGTGGTGGCCAGCTCGGCCGCTGGACGACGCCGAGCACGCGCCGGTAGGCGAAGACGAAAGCTGCGGCGAACGCAGCGACGACGAGTGCAAAGACCCTGCGCATGAGTCGAGAGTCTCTCACTCCCCCGGCTGACGGTGTGTACGCCTGCCGCGAACGGGCAGAAGCGACCCATGGACACGGCATTCGGGATCCTGCTCCTCCTCATCTCCGTCGCGGGCGTCATCGTCGTCCTCGCCGCCTTCGTCTGGGCAGCGCGGAAGGACGGTGAGGAAGACCGCGCGCTCCAGCGGCGCCTCGGCATCCGCCGCCGCACCCGCCTCGGCCGCTAGGCCCTCCGGCGAAAAAGACGGGGCCACCGGCCCATTGACCCCTGCGGACATGTCCGCGATGGTGAGGCCAACACTCTGGGGGTCCCTTTTGAAACGCGTCACCATCATCGTCCTGCTCGCCTGTGCCGGCACGGTCCTGGCAGGTCTCGCCTCGGCGGCGACGTCGGGCGAGTTCACGCAGAGGGGCGTCGTGACGGAGGTCGTCGACGGCGACACGGTGCGGGTGCGGCTCGCGAGCGGAAAGAGCGAGCGCGTCCGGCTGATCGGGATCGACGCCGCCGAGCGCGGCGCCTGCTTCGCCGAACCGGCGGCGGAGCGCGCGAGGCAGCTCGCGCTCTCGAAGCCTGTCGTGCTGCGAGGCGACCGCACGCAGGACACGCGCGACCGCTACGGCCGGCTGCTCGCGTACGTCTGGATCCCGGGTGGTCGCGATCTCGGCTACCAACTCGTTGCCGGCGGGTTCGCGAAGGTCTACGTCTACCGGAACCCGTTCCAGCGCCTGCCCGCCTACCGCACCGCCGAGGGCCGGGCGAAATCGGCGCCTGCCGGCGTCTGGAAAGCGTGCGGCGCCACGATCCGGCCGGTCGTGCCGTCCCCGCCGTCTCCCGCCGGGAACTGCCATCCGAGCTACACGCCGTGCCTGCCTGTCGTCGGCGATCTCGACTGCGCCGACGTCCGCGCGCTCGGCGTGGCTCCCGTTCGCGTCAACGGCTCCGACCCGTACCGCCTCGACGGCGACAACGACGGCTTCGGCTGCGAGTAGCGCCCCGGCCTGCTGCGGCTCGTCTGACCCTGCCGCTAGCTTCCCTCCGTCCGCCCCGCGTCCAGGAGGTCACTCTTCGTGCTCGTTCTCGCCCGTGTGCTCGTCGCCGCTACCGCCGTCCTCGCGCTCGCTGCCGGCTCAGCCTCCGCGGAGGAGCGAATGTGGATCGGCTTCCACGACGACCCGGTGCTCCGCTACGGGCCCGACCGGCTCGCCGAGCTCGACGCCGTCCGCGGTGCGAACGCGACGATCGTGCGGACGCTCGTCGAGTGGCGCAGCGTCGCGCCGACCAGGCCGGGCAGCGCAGCGAATGCATTCGATCCCAGCTACCGCTTCGCCGACCTGGACGAGTTCGTCCGCAACGCGCAGGAGCGCGGGATGGAAGTGCTGATGACGATCTGGGGCACGCCGAAGTGGGCGAACGGAGGCAAGGGGCCCCAGTACCTCCCGACCAAGATGGCGGACTTCCAGACCTTCACGCGCGCGCTCGCGACGCGCTACTCAGGCCGCCGGCCGGGCTACCCGTTTGTCCGCTTCTACGGCATCTGGAACGAGTCGAACCTGGGCAACTTCCTCGCGCCGCAGTTCAACTCCGCCGGGAAGATCGTCAGCCCGGCTGCCTACGCGAAGCTCGCCGCCGCCGGCTGGGCGGGGATCAAGGCCGGCAGCCCGCGGGCGCAGGTGGCGATCGGCGAGACGTCCTCGAACGGGAAGGACAAGCCCAAGGCGGGCGCAACGGACTCGACCACGCCGGGGACGTTTGCGCGGCTGCTCGCACAGGCGAACAAGCGGCTCAGGTTCGACGCCTGGGCCCAGCACCCGTATCCCGTGCCGGTGAACCAGGGGCCAGGGCAGAAGGTGCGCTACCCGAACGTCGCCTTCAGCACGATGAAGCAGTTCGAGCGCGACCTCGACAAGTGGTTCGGCCGCAAGAACATCCCGATCTGGATCACGGAGTACGGCAACGAGACGAAGCCGGGCGAGCCGAAGGGAGTGACGGAGGCGCAGCAGGCCGCCTACGTCCCGCAGGCGATCGCGTTCGCGAAGAAGGACCCGCGGATCCCGATGTTCGTCTGGTTCGTCTTCCGCGACTCGGCGGGGAGCCCCTGGCAGAGCGGCGTCTACCGCGCCTCCGGGGCGGCCAAGCCCGCGGCGACGCGCTGGGCGGCGGCGGCGAAGACCGCCGACCGGCTCAACGGCAAGCTGACCGTGAAGGGCGGCACCGCCAACCCGCTCGTCAACGTCAACTTCCGCGATATGTGCACGAACAACGTGCCCGGCGCAAGCGTCGGCGTCACGTGGCGCGCCTTCCGAGGCGCAGTGAGCGCGGGCGCGGGCCAGACCTCGACGGGGCTCGCATTCGACTGCACGATCACAGTCCGCCTCACCGGGCTGGTCGTGGCGAAGGGGCAGACCTACCGTGCCGAGATCGACGCGAACACCGCCATCACACCGGCCAAGCGGAGAACGATCACGATTGTTGGTTCCTAGGAGGGTCTGGCGGAATGGCGCTCGTCGACGGGGTGCGATGCTCGTTCCGAGGCAAGGACGCAGGGAGCGCCGATAGCCAAAGCTATCGGCGCGACTGAGGACGCAGCATCGGGACGAGCAGCGCGGCCCGGCGGCCCAGCCGCTATTTCGCCAGGCCCTCCCTAGCCGAATTGCCGGTTGTCACGGGTCGGGGCTCCGGTCTATGCTCGCCGGGCGGCGTCGCCGCGAAGACTCCGAGGAGGTGAAGCCCCTAAGCACGTAGAGCCTTGACAACGTCCGGCGCCGGTCCCGCATCGCCTGCGGGGAGGCGTCCTGCGGCTGTCCGGCCCTCGCGACTTTGCGGCTCGCGATGACTGCACCGCACTACCACTCACACGTCGACGATGCTGCGGCGGTCGGTCGACGACTCAAGGAAGCCCGCCTGGCAGCGGGCCTCTCCCAGCGGCAGCTCTCCTTTCCAGGATGCTCGGCCGCGTACATCTCTCGGCTCGAGGCCGGGGATCGCGTGCCGTCCCTGCAGTTGCTCCGCAAGCTGGCGGCGAAGCTGAACGCCGACGAGCAGTACCTCGCAACCGGCGTCGAGCAGATCAAGCAGGATCCGCCGGAGCTGATCGAGGCCGAGGTCGAGCGTCGGCTCGCGGGCGGACCGCGCGATCCGAGGGCCGGCGCGAACCGGCCATCCGGGGGTCTCGACGACCCGGTGGCACGCGCGCGCGTCCTCTGGGAGCACTCGCGCGCCCTCGCCGCCGGAGGGGACCGGGGCGGCGCCGCCCGCTTCGCGCGCGACGCGCTCGCGCTGCTCGACTTCGCGGACGACCGCAGACTCGCCTCCACGTAGAGTCGTACGCATGGAGCACCGTGCGCTTGGCCGCAGCGGCGTCGAGGTGTCGCGCGTCATTCTCGGCTGCGGCAACTTCGGCGGCATCGGCTCGTCCCCGGCGTTCTTCGGCGCGGGCGAGACCGAGGGCGAGGCGCATGCACTGCTCGATGCGGCGTGGGAAGCCGGGATCACGACCTACGACACGGCCGACGCCTACGGCGGTGGGCGCAGCGAGTCGTACCTCGGCAGCTGGCTGCGCTCGCAGGGTCCCGAGGTGCGCGACCGCATCGTCCTGACCACGAAGACCTTCAACCCGATGAGCGAAGGGGCCGACTCTGGGCTCGCACCCGGGCGGATTCGGCGCCAGGTCGCCACGAGCCTCGAGCGGCTGGGGGTCGATGCGATCGATCTCTACCTCCCGCACGCAATGGACGAGGCGACACCCGTCGCGGAGACGATCGGTGTCTTCGAGCAGCTCGTCTCGGAAGGGACGATCCGCGCCTACGGTGGCAGCAACGTCGACGCGCGCTGGCTCGAGGAGGCGCTCCGGCACGGTCATCCCGCCTGGGCGCAGAACTCGTACTCCCTGCTCGAGCGCGACGACGAGACCGCCGTCCTCCCGGTCGTGGTGCGGGAAGGGCTCGGGTACACGCCCTTCAGCCCACTGGCCGGCGGCTGGCTGACGGGGAAGTACCGCCGCGGCGAAGCGCCGCCGGCCGGGTCGCGCATGACGCTCCGGCCGGAGCCGTACCGGCACCTGGACGACGGCCGCGTGTACGACGCGCTCGAGGCATTCGAAGCGATCGCGCGAGAGCGCGGGACGACGCCTGCCGCGCTCGCGATCGCCTGGCTGCTCGGGCACCCGCACGTCACCGCAGTCGTCGTCGGCCCGCGCCGCCCCGATCAGCTTCGTCCCGCGCTCGAGGCGCTCCAGCTCGACCTCTCCCCGCCCGAGCACGAGCAGCTGTCGGTCCTTTTCTCATGAGCTTGCTCATCCTCGACGAGCACCAGGTTCGCTCGCTGCTGACGATGGCGGAGTGCATCGAGGCGATGGAGGAGGTGCTGCGCTCGCTCGCGCGGGGCGAGCTGCACCAGCCGCTTCGGCCGGTCACGCGGCCGGAGGGCGCCGACAGCCTGATGGGCCTGATGCCCGCCTACCGCGGCGGCGAACGGCCTGCCTGGTCGCTGAAGGAGATCGTGATCGCGCCGGGCAACCCTGCGCGCGGGCTGGACGCGCACCAGGGCGCCGTCCTCCTCCACGACGGCGAGACCGGCCAGCTGCGCGCGCTCCTGAACGCCTCCGCGATCACGGAGATCCGCACCGCCGCCGTCTCGGCTGTGGCGACGCGCGCACTCGCGCGCCCCGGCGCGAGCGTCGTCGCGATCCTCGGCGGCGGCGTCCAGGCCCGCTCGCACGCCGAGGCGATGCGCGCGGTGCTGCCGGAGGCCGAGATCCAGACGTGGGCGCGGCGCGACGGCGGCACGCCCGAGGAGGTGCTCGGCAAGGCCGACGTCGTCTGCACCTGCACGAGCGCCCGCGAGCCGATCCTGCGACGGGAGTGGCTCGCGCCGGGAGCGCATGTGAACGCGGTCGGCTCGAGCGTCCCGAGCGCGCGCGAGCTCGATGCCGACACGGTTGCTGCCGCAACGCTCGTCGTCGACCGACGCGAGTCGGCGCTGAACGAGGCGGGCGACCTGCTGCTGGCCGGATTCGGCGAGGAGCGGATCGCCGCCGAGCTCGGCGAGGTGCTCGCCGGAACGCACCCGGGACGCACGGACGCCGACGAGCTGACGGTCTTCAAGTCGCTCGGGCTCGGCGTCGAAGACCTCGCCGCAGCCGAGCTCGTCGTCCGCAAGGCGCGCGAGCAGGGCGTCGGCACCGAGGTCGACTTCTGATCCCCCTCGCCGAGATCGAGCGCGCCCGCGAGCGGATCGCCGGCGCCGCGATCCGCACGCCGCTCGTCCGGCTGCAGGTCGACGCGCCGGCCGAGATCTGGCTCAAGCTCGAGAACCTGCAGCCGATCGGCTCGTTCAAGATCCGCGGCGCCGTCAACGCCATTCGCAGCGCCCCGGCGGCCGAGACCGCGAAGGGGCGTCGTCACGGTCAGCGCCGGCAACATGGCCCAGGGGGTCGCCTGGGCCGCGCGGGAGCTCGGCGTCCCTGCGACGATCGTCGCCCCCGAGCAGGCGCCGCAGACGAAGCTCGACGCGATCGAGCGGCTGGGCGGCCAGGTCGTGAAGGTGCCGTACGAGCGCTGGTGGGAGATCATGGTCAGCTCGCGCTACGAGGACGCCGACGGGTTCTTCGTCCATCCCGTCCAGGACGAGCGCGTGATCGCGGGCAACGGAACGATCGGGCTCGAGGTCGCCGAGGAGCTTCCGGACGCCGACGCGGTGCTGGTGCCGTGGGGCGGTGGCGGTCTCTTCACGGGTATCGCGAGCGCCCTGGCGTCGGTCAGCCCCGAAACCCGCGTCTACGCAGTCCAGCCCGAGACGGGCGCGGCCGTCACGGCTGCGCTCGAGGCCGGGGAGCCGAGCGAGGCGCCCGGCTTCGCGCCCTCGTTTGTGGACGGCGCCGGCGCTAAGGTCGTCCTGCCGGCGATGTGGGAGCGCGCGCGGCCGCTGCTCGCTGGCGCCGAGACGGTCTCGCTCGACGACACCGCCGCGGCCGTGCGCCTGCTCGCGGAGAGAGCGCGAGTCGTCGCGGAGGGTGCCGGGGCGCTCGCCGTGGCGGCCGCGCTCTCCGGCCGCGTTCCCGGACGCAAGCTCGTCTGCATCGTCTCCGGCGGGAACATCGACGCCTCACGGCTGGCGACGATCCTCCGCGGCGAGACACCCGCCTAAGAGGCCTTCCGGGCCAGCGGCAGCACGAACCAGACGATCGCGAACAGCGCCGCTGTCGACGCCGTGACGATCGCGGTCACGAACCCCTCGTAGATCACGTCCGTGACGAGGAAGACGACGGCCGTCATCCCGATCGCCAGGAAGATGACGCCGATGATCGCGAAGACGTTGCCGATCCGCAGCAGCGCCTCCTTGTCGCGATCGCGAAAGCGGATCCGGTGGTACGCGGTCGGCGCGATCAGGAAGACCGAGCCGGCAAGCGTGCTGAGCAGCGCGACCATGAACGTGTCGCGCTGGAGCTCCGTCGTCTCGGCGAAGCGCTGCGTGAACGGGACCGCGAGCAGGAACGCGAACAGCACCTGTACGCCCGGGAGCGCGACGCGCAGCTCGTTCAGGAGCTCGATCAGCTCCCGGTTGACGCGCTCCTCGTGCGACTCCTCCGCCATTAGCGGAGGGTAGTTCAGCTAGGCCGCAGCGGCCGCGTCGTACGTGTCGAGCTGGTGCTTCAGCTTGCTGCGGATCCCCGAGAGGATCTGTGAGACGCGGGACTCGCTGACCCCGAGCATGCGGCCGATCTCCGCCCCCGGAAGCTCCTGCACGTGGACGAGCGCGAGGACATGGCGCTCCCGCTCGGAGAGCCGCGTGATCGCGGCCCGCATCGCGGCGGTCCGGTCGGCTCCGAGGACGGTGCTCTCGGGCTCGTGGTCGCCTTCCGGCGCCTGGATCGTCTCGCCCACCTCGACCAGCGTTGCGTCGTCGGCGCCGCGCGCCGGGGCGTTCAACGAGCCGATGTCGGAGCGGTCGATGTCCTCGAGCGTCGCCCGCAGCCCGTCGACGGTCGTGCCGAGCTCGGCTGCGAGCTGCGCCTCGGTCGGGGTGATCCCGTGCCGCGCGAAGAAGGAGTCGCGGGCCCGCTCGATCCGCCGGCCCTCACGCCGGACCGAGCGCGACGCCCAGTCCTGCTTGCGCAGCTCGTCGACGAGCGCGCCCGCCACGCGTGTCCAGGCGTACTGCTCGAAGCTGGCGCCCTTGACTGGATCGAAGCGGTCGATCGCCTCCATCAGCGCGACGAGGCCGGCGGACGCGAGGTCGTCGACGTCGCAGTGGGCGGGCAGCTCCCGCACCTTGCGCGAGGCGATGTAGCGCACCATCGGCGCATAGGCGAGCACGAGCTGGTCGCGCGAGCGCGAATCCCGGCGGCTCTTCCAGTTGCGCCAGAGAGCTTCCGCCTCGGACGAGGTGAGACGTTCGGTCGTGGTCGTGAGAGTCGCCGACATGGGAGCAAGTCCTTCCGCAGAGAGTGAGCAAACGTGCCGCAACCTCCCTATCGGGTCGACTTTCGCCCCGGCTGGAGAGCCAATTCAGGCGATCCGGCATCCCCGATTCGGGTGAGCCGTAGCTCACCCTTCCGGGACGCGCGCAACGCCGGCGTAGCGGAAGCCGAGCGCCTGAATCGCGCCGGCGTCGATCAGCGCCTGCTCCAGCACCTCGGTCGCGACGCCCCCGAGCAGCCGGTGGAGGAACGGCGTCCGCACGAACTCCCGCTCCTCGAAACGCTCCGCCACCCCCGCGCGCAGCGCCTCGAAGCCGTGGAGACCGAGGTGCTCCGCCTCCCACTCCTCGCGCAGCGCCTGGAGCGACGCAGGCTGCTCACCGTGGCCCGCGGCGGCGAGCGCGCGCTGTTGGTTGTAGAGCCAGTCGAGCGTCTCCTCGTCGGCGAGGTCCCAACCGTGCTCGTCGAGCACGAGCACGCCGCCGGGGCGCAGCAGCACGACGATCTGGTCGAGCGCGTGGTCGAGGTCGCGGATGTGGTGCAGCGAGTGAGAGGCGACGACGGCGTCGAAAGGACCGTCGGACGGCTCGAGATCCTCGAGCCGGATCCGCCGGAAGTGGTCGCTCTGTGGCGCAACCGGATCGATCCCGAGCACGTCGTAGCCGTCGACGGCCAGCGCCGTCGTCAGCTCGCCCTGGCCGCAGCCGACCTCGAGCAGGCGGGACGGCGGCGACGGCAGCTGCCCACGGACGAAGTCGAGAAACGTAGATTGCGCCACGATGGGGCAGAGTACGGTGAGCCTCGAGGAGGCGCGGCGGATCGCAGTGCGCGCGCAGGCGCTCGATGGATCGGCGTCCGGCGTGCTCGAAACGGTGCGACGGCTCGGCTTTCTTCAGATCGACGTCGTCCAGCCGGTCGAGCGTCCGCAGCATCTCGTCCTCTTCAGCCGTCTAGGCCCGGGCTACAACCGAGCGGAGCTCGACCGGCTGCTCTGGGAGGAGCGCGTCCTCTTCGAGTGGGACGCGTTCATCTACCCGATCGAGGACCTGCCGCTCGTGCGCGCAAGGATCCGGAACTTCCGCCGCTCGAGGCGCACGAAAGGCGAGCGCTGGGTGCACGAGTTCCTGACCGAGAACCGCGCCTTCAAGCGCTACGTCCTCCGCGAGATCGAGCAGAACGGGCCGGTCCTCTCCCGCGACCTCGAGGATCGCTCGAAGGGCGAGCGCCGCGATCACCGCTGGTGGGGCCCACGCATGGTCGGGCTGATGCTTCTCTCGCTCCACCACTACGGCGAGGTGACCGTCGTCGGCCGCCAGGGCGGGCAACGACTCTGGGATCTGACCTCGCGCTGGTGGCCTGAGACCGAGACGGTCTCGGTGCCGGCGGCCCAGCGGCTCCGCGAGGAGCGCCGGTTCCGCACGCAGGGCGTGCAGCTCGTGCGGGGAGAATGGGTGGCGCACCCGGACGCAAGCGACGGCCCCGTTCCCGACCGCGCCGTCCTCCTCTCCCCCTTCGATCGCCTCATCTCCGACCGCGATCGCGCCGAGGCGCTCTGGGGCTTCCGCTACCGGCTGGAGATGTTCGTCCCGAAGGCGAAGCGCGAGTACGGCTACTACGTGCTGCCGCTCCTCGTCGGGGACGAGATCGTGGGGCGCGCGGAACCGCGCTTCGACCGCAAGACCGGCGTGCTCGAGCTGCTCGGCGCCTGGGGCGACACGTCCCGGCTGGACGAGGCCCTCGACGACCTCGCGGCCTGGCTCGGCGCCGCTAGCATCAATCGGTAGATGGAATTCGAGACACGAGCGATCCACGACGGGCAGGAGCCCGACCCGACGACGGGCGCGATCGTCACACCGATCTACCAGACGTCGACCTACGTGCAGGAGGCCGTCGGCGTCCACAAGGGCTACGACTACGCGCGTGTCGCCAACCCGACGCGCTCGGCGCTGCAGACCGCGCTCGCGTCGCTCGAGAACGCCGAGCACGGGATCGCGTTCTCCTCCGGGCTCGGGGCGACGACGACGCTGATGCACCTCGTCAACCCTGGCGAGCGGGTCGTCCTGATCGCCGACGTCTACGGCGGCGTCTACCGGATGACCTCGCAGGTGTACGAGCCGAAGGGCTACCTCTTCGACTACCTCCCGGCGGCGGAGTTCGCGAACCTCGCCGCGCATCTGGACGGGAACACGCGGATGGTCTGGATCGAGAGCCCGTCCAACCCGATGCTGAACGTCGTCGACATCCGAGCCGCCGCCGACGCTGCGCACGCAGTCGGAGCGATCGTCGTCGTCGACAACACCTTCGCCACGCCGTACCTGCAGAACCCACTCGACCTCGGCGCCGACGCCGTCGTCCACTCGACGACGAAGTACCTCGGCGGCCATTCCGACGTCGTCGGCGGCTTCGTCGGCACCAACGACCCGACGATCGCCGAGCGCCTCTACTTCCTGCAGAAGTCGCTCGGGGCCGTGCCGGGGCCGTTCGACTCCTGGCTCGTCCTGCGCGGGATCAAGACGCTTGCGGTCCGGATGCGCCAGCACTGCGAGAACGCGCGCGCGATCGCCGGCTGGCTCGAGCAGCAGCCGGGCGTCGAGCAGGTGCTCTATCCCGGCCTCCCGTCCCATCCCGGTCACGAGATCGCGAAGCGGCAGATGCGGGACTTCGGGGGGATGATCTCCTTCCTCGTCGACACCGAGGAGACCGCCGTCGAGCTCGTCGCGAAGACGAAGCTGTTCCAGCTCGCGGAGTCGCTCGGCGGCGTCGAGAGCATGATCGAGCACCCCGCGCGGATGACGCACGCGTCGACAGCTGATGCGCCTTTCGCCGCGCCGCGGAACCTGATCCGCCTCTCGGTCGGGATCGAGTCGGTCGACGACCTGATCGCGGATCTCGCCGCGGCACTCGTCCCCGCCGCCGCGCACGCCAAGTAACAGTCTGTTGCAAGGCGAGCCGATCGACCTGCTGCATGGGGGCGCGGCCCGAACGGTCGGGGTGTACCTGCTGGACACGTCCGAGGGTCTGTCCCTCTTCGACTGCGGCCCTTCGAGCTGCATCCCGGCGCTGAAGGCCGGGCTCGCGGAGCGCGGCGTCGAGCTCGGCGACGTCAAGAACCTGCTCCTCTCGCACATCCACCTCGACCACGCGGGCGCCGCCGGCTCGCTCGTCCGCGAGCATCCCGAGCTGCGGGTGTGGGTCTCGGAGGTCGGGGCGCCGCATCTGATCGACCCGTCGCGACTCGAACGGAGCGCGCGGCGGCTCTACGGCGAGACCTTCGACGGGCTCTGGGGCGAGCTCGCGCCCGTGCCGGAGCAGAACGTGCGCATCGCCGGCGCC
This sequence comes from uncultured Gaiellaceae bacterium, assembly GCA_963771185.1. Lineage (GTDB taxonomy): Bacteria > Actinomycetota > Thermoleophilia > Gaiellales > Gaiellaceae > Gaiellasilicea. The sequence continues at coordinate 18,347 of CAVYSL010000014.1, read as the reverse complement.
AGGGCTGCCGGCCTCGAGGTCTTCGCCGCCCCCGGCCACGCCTCCCACCACATCTGCTACTTCGACGGCACGACGCTGTACGCGGGCGACGCCGCCGGCGTGCGGATCCAGCCGAGCCGCTCGGTGCTGCCGCCGACGCCGCCGCCGGACATCGACGTCGAAGCCTGGTACCGGACGCTCGAGCAGATCGAGCGCCGCGCCCCGGAACGGCTCGCGCTGATCCACTTCGGCCTCGCCGACGATGTCAGCCGCCACCTGGCCGAGCTGCGCGAGCGGCTCGACACCTGGGCGAAGCGCGTCGAGGAAGGCATGGCCGAAGCGGAGTTCGTCGCCGCCGCCAAGGCCGACCTGCCGCCGGACGAAGCCGACGGCTACGACCGGGCGATGCCGTTCTGGCAGTCGTACGCGGGGCTGCGCCGCTACTGGGACACGCGGAAGTGAGCCGAGTCCCACGAGAGCTGCTGCTGGCTTGACAGTCGCTTATATACAACCGTATGGTTGTATCTGTGCAGATCGTCGCTCCCGCTTTCGACCGTATGTTCGGCGCGCTGGCGGACCACACCAGGCGCGACATCGTGCGCCGTGCGATCGGCGGTGAGGAAGGTGTCGCAGAGTTGGCCAGTCACTACCCGATGAGCTTCGCGGCGGTGCAGAAGCACGTCGCCATCCTCGAGCGGGCGGGGTTGGTCACCAAGGAGCGCATCGGGCGTCGCAAGATCGTCCGCACCGACGTCGAGGGGCTCCGCCTGGCACGACGCCTGCTCGATCAGTACGAAGAGCTCTGGCGCGGTCGGGTCGACCGCATGACCGAGCTCGTCACCGCGAACCCGAAGGAGACAGACCGATGACCGTCACCGCCATCCGCAAGGACCCCGATGCCCTGACCATGACCGTGGACGCCGAGTTCGACGCACCGGCCGATCGGGTGTGGCAGCTGTGGGCAGATCCGCGCCAGCTCGAGCGCTGGTGGGGACCGCCGACCTATCCGGCCACCGTCGACTCCCACGATCTGCGCCCCGGCGGTCGCGTCGCCTACCACATGACCGGGCCCGAGGGCGACCAGCCGAAGGGCTTTTGGGAGATCGTCGAGGCCGAGGCGCCCCGCTCCATCGTCTTCCGCGACGGATTCGCCAACGACGACGGCTCGCCGAACACCGACATGCCGATGAACACGGTCCACGTCACGATCGATGAGGTCGGCGACGGCCGGACCCGGATGTCGATCGCGAGCATCTTCCCAAGCACCGAGGCAATGGAGCAGCTCCTCGCGATGGGCATGGAGGAAGGCCTGACGCAGGCGGTTGGCCAGATCGACGCGATCCTGGCCGACACCGCCGTCCGCTCGACCTGACAACGAGCGAGCCGAAGCCAGCCGCGGAACGCAACCGATGAGATCGGCGGTCGCACGCAGTCTGAAGAAGCACGGCTAGACACACGGAAAGGAAAGAACGATGAAGAGCACCCTGGCTGAGCCGACGACCCAGATTCTGGACGCCCCCGGCGCCACCCTGACCTACGACGTTCGGCGCCATGACGAGACAACCGAGCCGCCCCTGTTCCTCATCGGCTCGCCGATGGGCGCCGCCGGCTTCGGCACGCTTGCCGGCTACTTCCCGGACCGGACGGTCGTGACCTATGACCCGCGCGGGGCCGAGCGGAGCACGAAGGCCGATCCCACGACCGAGTCGACGCCCGACGAGCATGCGGACGACCTGCATCGGATCATCCAGGCGCTGAACGCCGGACCGGTCGATTTCTTCGCGAGCAGCGGCGGTGCGGTGAACGCGCTCGCTCTCGTCGCGAAGCATCCGGAGGATGTGCTGACCCTCGTCGCGCATGAGCCGCCGGCCGCCTCGGCCCTCCCCGATCGCGAGAACGCGGAGGCCACGGCCCGCGCCATCAACGAGACGTACAAGCGCAGCGGGTGGGGCTCGGGGATGGCGCAATTCATCGCCGTGGTCGGCCACCAGGGCGAGTTCCCCGACGACTATGCGCAGCAGCCCCCGCCGGATCCCGCGATGTTCGGGTTGCCGACCGACGACGACGGCTCACGGACCGATGTGATGCTCGCGCAGAATCTCGTCAGCTGCACGCACTACGAGCACGACTTCGATGCGCTGCGGTCGGCGTCCACCCGGATCGTCCTAGCCGCGGGTGCCGAGTCGGCCGGAGAGATGGCCCACCGCGGGGCGATGGCCATTGCCGAGCGACTGGGGACCGAGCCGGTCACCTTCCCGAGCAACCACGGTGGGTTCCTCGGCGGCGAATACGGTCAGCAGGGCGACCCTGAAGGGTTCGCGTCGAAGCTGCGGGAAGTCCTCGCGGAAACCTAGGACACCTCGAGGTCAGAAGTTGCCGGCGCCCCCGCCGCGTAAGGTCGGGAGCATGCCCCCGGCACCGATCCCTCCCGAGATCGAGGATTTCCTCAGGAAGCCCAACCCCGCGGTCGTGGCGACGATCCGTCCCGACGGCTCACCTCACTCCGTGGCGACGTGGTACGACCTGGTCGACGGGCTGATCCTGCTGAACATGGCCGAGACGCGCGCGCGGCTCGGCCACATCAGGCGCGACCCGCGAGTGTCGCTGACCGTGCTCGACGAGGGCGACTGGTACACGCACGTCACCCTCACCGGCGTGATCGAGCGGCTCGAGGACGACCCTGAGCTTGTCGACATCGACCGGCTGGCGCATCGCTACTACGGCAAGCCGTTCCGGAACCGTGAAGCGAAGCGCGTCAGCGCGTGGATGCGCCCCGAGCGCTGGTACCGCTGGGACTAGGCCCAGCCGGTTACCAACCAGCGGCGGCCCGAGAAGCGCCACAGCATCAGCCCGAGCCGGACGCAGATCAAGAGCACGAGCGAGGCCCAGACACCGACGATCCCCCAGTCGAACGCGAGCGCCGCGAGCGACCCGAGCGCGCAGACGGCGAACGCTGCCACCATCGACCACATCAGAAAGCGGCCGTCGCTCGCGCCGATCAGGATCCCGTCGAGCGCAAAGACGGCGCCGTTCAGCGGCTGCATCAGCGCGAAGAGGAGCCAGATCGACTGCGTGTGCTCGACGACCAGCTCGTCGCTCGTGAACACGTACGGCAGCACACCCTGGAGAGCGAGCATCACCGCGCCGAAGACGACCCCGGCGAAGACGGAGAGCCAGATCATCCGGACGCTCGCGGCCCAGGCCCGCTCGGTGTCGCCGGCGCCGAGGCCGCGCCCGACGATCACCTGCCCGGCAATCGCGATCGCGTCGAGGACGAAGGCGAGGAAGATCCAGAGCTGGAACGCGATCTGGTGGGCCGCCAGCGAGGCGTCGCCGAACCGGGCGATCACGGCGCCCGCGAGCGTGAAGGCGGCGAGCAGCGAGGCCGTGCGCACGAAGAGGTAGCGCCCGATCACGAGCAGCCGCCGCATCAGCGCACGGACCGGCCGCGCGTCGCCGTGGGCGGCTCGGAGGATCACGGCGATGAACGCCACGCCCATCCCGGCCTGTGCGATCACCGTCCCCCACGCCGACCCCTCGATCCCCCAGCCGAACCCGTAGACGAAGAGCACCTCCAGCACGACGTTGACCGCGTTCGCCGCGATCACGATCACGAGCGGCGTCCTCAGGTCGGCGACGCCGCGCAGGTAGCCCTGGCCGCCGAGCGCGAGGAACGCAAACGGCAATCCGAGCGCCGCGATCCGCATGTAGGTGACCGCATAGTCGGCGGTCTCGCCCTCGACCCCCAGCAGCCCGGCGATCTGCGGCGCGAGCGCGACGACGCCGGCCGAGATCGCGACGCCGAACCCGAGCGAGAGCCAGAGCGCCTGCGCGCCGAGCCGGTTCGCGATCCGCGCCTCGCCCGCCCCGGAGGCGCGCCCGACCTGCGCCGTCGTCCCGTACTGGAGGAAGTTGAAGATCCCGAAGAGCCCGCCGAGGGCGGTCGCAGCGACCGCGAGCGCCGCCAGCTGCGGCCGGCCGAGATGGCCGACGATGGCCGTGTCGACGAGGAGGTAGAGCGGCTCGGCGGCGAGCGCGCCCAGGGCCGGGACGGCGAGCTTGAGGATCTCGCCGTCGTACTGACTCTTAAGCCTCACTCCTCGCGGAGGATCCGCGCGCCTGACGACTGCGCGAGCGCGGTGATGACGATCTCGTCGATGTTCACGTTCGCCGGCCGCGTCAGCGCGAAGAGGACGCACTCGGCGACGTCCTCGGCATGAACGGGACCGCCGAGCGCGACATCGGCGTAGACCGCGTTCGCCTTGGTCTCGTCGCCGCGGAAGCGCACCTTCGAGAAATCGGTCTCGACGAGCCCGGGCGCGACGTTCGTGACCCGGATCGGGCGTCCGAGCAGATCCTCCCGAAGCGCCTGCGTGAAGCCGTGGACGGCGAACTTGGAGGCGACGTAGAGCGCGCCGTTCGGGTAGGCCGCCTTCCCGGCGATCGAGCCCATGTTGACGATGTGTCCGCCGTCGCGCAGGTGCGGCAGCACGAGCCGCGTCATCCGGATCAGGCCGTGCACGTTCGTCTCGAGCACGACCTCCTCGTCGGCCTCGGTCGAGTCGTCGAAGGGGTCGCGCCCGAGCGCGAGGCCGGCGTTGTTGACGAGGATGTCGACGCCCCCGAGCTGCTCGACCGCGGCCGCGACGAAGCGCTCGGCGGACGCGGGATCCGTGACGTCGAGCTCGAGCGCAACGTCCGTCTCGACCTGGTCGACCCGCCGTGCGCCACCGGCGACGCGCGCACCCTCGGCCCGCAGCTGCTGCGCGATCGCCGCGCCGATGCCGCTGGAGGCGCCGGTGACGATCGCTGTCTTGCCCTCGAGCTTCACCGGGCCAGCTTAATCAGGCCCGGTGCGTGCTCGACCTGGAGGGTCGTGTGCGTCAGCTCGAAGCGCTCCCGCAGCAGCTCCTCGAGCTGGCGGCGGATCGCATGGCAGTCGGCACCGGCGGAGACGAGCACGTGTGCGGAGAGCGCCGGGAAGCCTGAGGTGATCGTCCAGAGGTGCAGGTCGTGGACGCCGACCACTCCGGGCGTCGAGGCGATCGCAGCGCCCACCTCGCGGGCATCCATCCCCACCGGCGCGCCCTCGAGCAGCACGGCGACGGTCTCCCGCAGGACGCCGAACGTGCTGAAGACGACGAGAATGCCGATCAGGAGGCCGGCGATCGGGTCGGCGTAGGCCCACCCGGTCGTGAGCACGATGAGGCCGGCCACGACGACTCCGGCCGAGGACGCGAGATCGGCGAGCACGTGCAGCTTGGCGGCGCGGACGTTCAGGCCCGAGCCGGCGCCGTGGAGCACGCGTGCGGCGACGAGGTTGACGACGAGGCCGGCGGCTCCCGCGGCGAGCACCCAGCCACCGATTACTCCCGGTGGATCGGACAGCCTCCCGATCGCGGCCCAGATGATCCAGCCGCCGAGCACGACGAGCACGAGCGCGTTGGCGAGCGCTGCGAGCACCTCTGCACGCCGCCAGCCGAAGCTCCGCTCGGGCGTCGCGGGCCGCAGCGCGAGCCAGGCGGCGAAGAGCGCCAGCCCGAGCGCAAGCGAGTCGGAGAGCATGTGCGCCGCGTCGGCGAGGAGAGCGAGCGAGTCTGCTGCGACGCCAGCGAGCGCCTCGACCCCGGCGAACCCCGCAACCAGCGCCAGCGCGATCGCGAGTGCGCGTCTTTGTCCACCATGCGAGTGCACCGCCCCCACCGTAGCGCGAGGCATTTGCAACCTGTTTATGATCGTGCCAGTGGCAGGGGTGACATTCCAGGGAGTGTCGAAGATCTACCCGGATGGGACGCGGGCGGTCAACGATCTCAACCTGGGGATCGAGGACGGCGAGTTCCTCGTCCTCGTCGGTCCCTCCGGCTGCGGCAAGACGACCGCGCTGCGGATGGTCGCCGGCCTCGAGGAAATCTCCGAGGGGCAGCTGAAGATCGGCGACCGGATCGTCAATCACGTGCCGTCGCGCGACCGCGACATCGCGATGGTCTTCCAGAGCTACGCCCTCTACCCGCACCTGTCCGTCTACGACAACATCGGCTTCAGCCTGAAGCTGAAGAAGTTCGACAAGAAGGAGATCGACCGGCGCGTCAACGATGCAGCGCGCCTGCTCGGCCTCGACCCCTACCTCGACCGCAAGCCGCGCGCGCTCTCCGGCGGTCAGCGGCAGCGCGTGGCCATGGGCCGCGCGATCGTGCGTGAGCCGGCGGCGTTCCTGATGGACGAGCCGCTCTCGAACCTCGACGCGAAGCTGCGCGTGCAGACGCGCGCGGAGATCAAGAAGCTCCAGGACGACCTCGGCACGACGACGATCTACGTCACGCACGACCAGGTCGAGGCGATGACGATGGGAGACCGCGTCGCCGTCATGCGCAAGGGCGAGCTGCAGCAGGTGGCTGCGCCGCAGGAGCTGTACGACCGGCCGGTCAACCTGTTCGTCGGCGGCTTCATCGGGAGCCCGGCGATGAACCTCGTCGAGGCGAAGCTGGAGCGCGCGGAGGGCGGGCTTGCGGCGGTGGCCGGCAGCCAGAGGGTCGTGCTCGGCGACGAGACGCTCTCGGCGCGCCCCGGGCTGAAGAGCTACGAAGGGCGCGACGTGATCCTCGGCATCCGCCCGGAGGACCTCGAGGACGCCGCGCTCGAGCCCGATCGGCCCGGCGAGCAGACGCTCGCCGGCGAGGTGGAGCTGACGGAGGCGCTGGGCTCCGAGATCATGGCGCACTTCTCGATCGACGCACCGCCGGCGATCACGGACGAGGTGCGCGAGCTGCAGGAGGACGCCGGCACCGACAAACTCGGCGCGCCCGAGCAGGAGGAGGGTGGCCGCACGGTCATGGTCGGCCGCTTCGGCGCCCGCTCGAAGGCGACGAAGGGCGAGTCCGTGAGGGTCGCCGTCGACACGCGCGCACTGCACTTCTTCGACCCGGAGACGGGTCTCGGCATCTACGACGGAACCGAAAGAGAGGGATCTAGAGGATGACGAAGCGACGCTTCATTCTGCTCGCGCTGCTCGTGGGCGTGCTCGCGTTTCTCGCCGCCGGCTGCGGCGGCGACGACGACGAGGCGGCGGACACCGGGGGCGCGACGACCGAGGAGGGGGGCGGCGAGGCGGTCTCCGGCAACATCAGCGTCCTCGCTGTGTGGACGGGCGCCGAGGGCGAGGCGTTCCAGGCCGTCCTCGACGGCTTCAAAGCGGAAAACCCCGACGTCACGGTCAGCTACAAGGCGGCCAGCGAGCCGGCGACGGTGCTCTCGACCGCTGTCGAGGGCGGCAACCCGCCGGACATCGCGGCGCTGCCGCAGCCCGGCTTCATGACCGACTTCGCTCAGCGCGGTGCGTTGAAGCCGATCGCGTTCGCCCGCGAAGGGATCGAGGAGGGCTACTCCGAATCGTGGCTCGACCTCGGCACCGTCGACGGCGAGCTCTACGGCCTCTTCTTCAAGGGCGCCAACAAGTCGACGGTCTGGTACAACGTCGCCTCCTTCGAGGATGCGGGCGTCGAGCCTCCGACCGACTGGGACGCGTTCATCGAGGCAGGCGACACGCTCAAGGCCTCCGGTGTGACGCCGTACTCGATCGGCGCCGCCGACGGCTGGACGCTCACCGACCTGTTCGAGAACATCTACCTCCGCACCGCGGGGCCGGAGAAGTACGACCAGCTGACGAAGCATGAAATCCCGTGGACCGACCAGTCGGTGAAGGACGCCCTGACGGAGATGGGCAAGGTGGTCCAGTCCGACAACATCGCCGGCGGCACGTCGAGCGCGCTCCAGACGGACTTCCCGACCTCGGTGACGCAGGTCTACGCCGACCCGCCGAAGGCCGCGCAGGTGCTCGAGGGCGACTTCGTCGGCGGCGTCATCACCGCGGAGACTCAGGCGAAGCCGCAGGAGGGCTTCAATGTCTACGCATTCCCGGAGATCAACGACTCCGGCCCGGTCGTGGTCGGCGGCGGCGACGTGATGGTCATGTTCAAGGACAACCCGGCCGCGCGGGCGCTGATCGAGTACCTGGCCACGCCGGAGGCGGCGGAGATCTGGGCTGCGAAGGGCGGCTTCTCCTCGCCGAACAAGAACGTCGACCCGGAGGTCTACCCGGACGAGCTGACGAAGCAGACCGCGACCGAGCTCGCGAACGCGGAGGTGTTCCGCTTCGACATGTCCGACCTGATGCCGGGCGCCTTCGGCAGCGACACGCTCTTCACGCTGCTGCAGGACTTCGTCAAGACGCCGGACGACATCGACGGCATCACGCCAGAAGCTCGAGACGGCGGCCGAGTCGGCTTTCAAGTCGTCATAGGCACGACGGAGTCGTAAGCGTGGGCGTCGACGAGTTCAGGGCGGAGTCTCCTCTCCAGGAGGCTCCGCCCGCGCCTGTACAAACCCGGCTGGCGGAAGTGGCTCCTGCCGCTCAGCTTCCTCGGCCCCGCGCTCTTTCTGCTCGGCGTCTGGGTCGTCTATCCGATGGTCGCCACGATGTGGCGGAGCCTGTTCAACGACCGCGGCACCGAGTTCGTCTGGTTCGACAACTACGAGCTGATCTTCACCGAGGAGCGGCTCCAGACCGCGCTCAAGAACAACGCGCTCTGGGTCCTGATCGTCCCAGCGGCGGTGACCGCCGTCGGCCTGGTCTTCGCCGTCCTGACCGAGCGCGTCGTCTGGTCGACCGCGTTCAAGATCTCGGTCTTCATGCCGCTCGCGATCTCGGCCTTCGCCGTCGGCGTGATCTGGCGGATCATGTACCACCAGGATCCGGACCGCGGCGCGATCAACGCCGGCATCGCGGCGGTGAAGGGAGAGTTCGGTTCCGAGGGGGTGGTCACGAGAGCCGAGCCCTCGACGGACGATCTCGTGGGCTCGACCGCGAGCGGGTTCGAGCTCGAGCAACCCGTGGGTCCCGGCGACGAGGCTCTGCTCGGCCTGACCGCGATCCGGGTTCCGGAGATTCCCGAGGACGCGGTCCAAGCCGTGAAGCCGGAGCCGCTCCAGGGCGGGATCACCGGCGTCGTCTGGAGAGACTTCAAGCCCGGCGGCGGCGGCGTGGAAGGCGAGGTGGACCCGGAAGAGCTGGGACTGCCCGGCGCCACCGTCGACCTCCGGAAGCGCCGACGGTGACAAGGTCGAGAGCGCCAAGACCGAAGCCGACGGCAGCTTCCGCTTCGAGGATGTCCCCGACGGGGAGTACCGCGTCGCGATCGCGAGCTCCACGTTCGCGGAGCCGTTCGAGGGGGTCAACTGGCTCGGCGACAAGCTGATCACGCCGGCGATCATGTTCGCGTTCATCTGGTTCCAGGCCGGCTTCGCGATGGTGATCACGGCCGCGGGCCTCGCCTCGATCCCGCGTGACACGCTGGAGGCGGCGCGCACCGACGGGGCGAGCGAGTGGCAGGTCTTCCGCCGGATCACGATCCCGCTGCTCGCGCCCGGTGCTGACCGTCGTCTTCGTGACGCAGATCATCGGCGTGCTCAAGCTCTTCGACCTGATCCTCTCGATCGCACCGGGCTCGACCCAGGATGACGCGGCCACCCTCGCCTTCGTCCAGTGGCAGGTCGCCTTCAGCGGCCAGAACCGCTTCGGGCTCGGCTCCGCGATCGCGACCTTCATCCTGATCCTCTTCATCCCCTTCCTGATCGTCAACATCCGGCGCTTCCGGGCGGACACGACCTGATGGCCACAGTCGACACCACGGTCGAGACCCCCGTCGATCCCGACACGCGCCTCTCGGCCCGGATCCTCCGCTTCCTGGGCAGGACGCCGGTCCACATCGTGCTCGTGCTGATCGCGGTGTTCTGGCTGATCCCGACGACCGGGCTCTTCATCACCTCCCTGCTGACGCCGTCCGACGCGGCGCAGGGCGGCTGGTGGAACTTCGTCTCGAAGCCGAGCACCTGGACGCTAGAGAACTACGCGACCATGTTCGACAACGAGGGGATCACGCACGCGCTCTGGGTGACGACGCTCGTCACGATCGGGGCGACGATCGTGCCGATCCTCGTCGCCGTCGCTGGCCGCTTACGCGCTTGCGTGGATCGACTTCCCCGGCCGCGACTGGCTCTTCTTGCTCGTCGTCGGCCTCCTGCTCGTGCCGGTCCAGATGGCGCTGATCCCGATCTTCCGCCTCTACAACAACCTTCACCTCTTCGACACGATCCCAGGGCTGATCCTCTTCCATTCCGCGTTCGCGCTGCCGTTCGCGATCTTCCTGCTGCGCAACTTCTTCGTCGGCATCCCCAGGGACCTGATGGAGGCGGCCAGGATCGACGGCGCGTCCGAGTGGCGCCTCTTTTTCAAGGTCGTGCTCCCACTCGGGCTGCCCGCGATCGCCTCGCTCGCGATCTTCCAGGTGCTGTTCGTCTGGAACGACCTCCTCGTCGGGCTCGTGCTGGCACAGTCGAACCAGCCGATCGCGCCTGAGATCGCGTCGCAGCTGCGGCAGTTTGCCTCGAACCTCAGCGTGATTGCGCCCGCCTCCTTCTTCTCCGCGCTCATCCCGCTGACCATCTTCGCGCTCTTCCAGCGGTACTTCGTCCAGGGCCTGCTCGCCGGCTCAGTGAAGTAGGCCGCGTGGCGGCGCGCGTCGCGATCGTCGGCTCCGGGCTCGGCGGCTTCGTCGCCTACGCGACTCTGCGGCATGCGGGCCTCGAGCCGGGCGAGATCGTGGTCTTCGGCGACGACGCCGATCCGGCCGGCGCGTGGAAGCCGCGGGCGGCGGCGATCCGGCAGCGGCTGATGCGGTCCGAGAGCGACGGCCACTGTGCGCCGACCTCCTTCCCCGGGCTGGCCGCGCGCGAGGCGGTGCGGCGTCGCGATCTGGCGCCGGTCGTGCTCAGCGTCTGCGATCGCTACCGGCCGACCGTGGAAGTTTTCCTCCACCACGTCGGCGAGCTGCGCGAGCACAGCCGCTGGGACGAGAGCGTCGTGCTCGGGCGGATCGAGCGGATCGCCGCTGTCGACGGCGGCTTCGAGGTCGGCGGCCGCGGCGTCTTCCGGCACGTGCTGGTCGCCACCGGCCATCCCGGTCTCGCCGTCCCGGACGAGCTCGCGGCCGACCCGCGAACCGTCCACGCCTACCAGCCGCACGAGTACGCCTCCCGGGTCGCGGTGGTCGGCGCCGGCATGGCGGCGGCGACCGAATGGCTGAACGCGCTCGCAGCGGGCTCGGAGGTCGTCTCGGTTCGGCGCCGGGAGCCGGCACGGCGGCCGCTCAACGTCGCCCGGCCGTTCTTCACGAAGCGCGGGCTCGCCGGCTTCTACGCCGCGCCGCGCGCGCGGCGCGCCGAGCTGCTGCGGGGCTTCGGCGAGCCGTCGTATCCGCCGGGCCGGGCCTGGGACGCACCCGATCGAGGCCGCCGAGCGCGAGGACCGCTTCCGCGTCGCCCCGGCGGTCGACGGTGCCGAGCAGGTGATCTGCGCCACGGGCTTCCGCTCCGGCTTCCGCCACGACCCGTTGCTGGCGCGCCTCGTCGACGAGCACGGGCTCGAGAGCGAGGGCCGCTGGATCGTGCTCGCGGACGACTCGACCGTGCCGGGCCTGACCGACGCGACGCGCACGCTCGCGCTCGCCGGCGTGCCGGGCCAGTGGGCATACCCTGCTGCGGACACGCTCGTCGGGATGAAGGTCGCCGCACGCCGCTTCAGCCGCCGGGTGGTGTCGTGTCCTACACGCTGAGAGGGCGCATCGAGACGCGGCTGGCGGGCGCGCTCCTGCCCGTCCTCGTCGCGGCCGTGCTCGCGCCGGTGCTGCACAAGTGGTGGCCGCTCGAGCTGGCGGGCCTGATGCTCGCTGATCGGGCTCGCGCTCGACGCGCTGGCCTACCATCGGCTGCTGCCCTATCAGCCGGGCTGGGCGGCCGTGCCGCTCGGACTGCTCGAGCTCGGCCTGACCGTGGCCGCCGCGCGGCTGCTCGACCTGGGCGCGCCACTCCGGCCGGCGCTTCTCTTCTTCGCCGGCACCTGGCTGCTCGCGCAGCTGCTCGCGCACGCGCGCGCTTCCTCTGCTCCACCTGACGTGGCCGGAGGACGGCGGCGAGCTCGGCCGCGCCGGCCCCGGCCTCTCGGCGGCGGCGCCGGTGGCGCTCCTCGCCGTGCTCGGGATCGCCTGGGCCGTCGAGCCGCCGACGGTTCGGCTCGCGGCCGGCGTCCATCAGGGCCCGCTCGTCCTCGACCATGCCCAGACCGTCGTCGGCGAGCCGGGCGCGATCGTCCGCGGCGGCATCGTCGTGACGGCGGACGACGTGACGCTGAGGAATCTGACCGTCCACGGCGGTGAGTACGGGATCGAGGTGCGCGATGCGGAGAGCGTCGAGATCGACGGCGTCGTCGTCGAGTCGGCGGAGCTCGACGGGATCAACGCCCGCCAGAGCGAGCTCGACGATCCACGACTGCGAGATCCGCTCGCTTCCCGGGGCCGCGACCCAGGGCATCGACATCTCCTTCGCCTCGCGACTGCCCGCAAGCGTCGTCGAGGACTGCCTCGTCGTCGGCGGCAGCGAGGGCATCGTCTCGCACATGGCCAACGTGATGGTGCGCGACAACCAGGTCCGCTCGACGGAGCTGCGCGGGATCGCCGTGACCGAGATGTCGATGGGCCACGTCGAGGACAACCTCGTCGAGGATGCGCTCGGGGTCGGGATCTTCTGCGGCGACTACTCGCACTGCTCGATCGAGGACAACCACGTCACCGGGATGCGGCCGGATCCGTCGGGCAACCCGACGCGGGCGGGCCTCGGGCTCGTCGCCCACTACGGCGCGATCGCCACGGTGGACGGCAACACGCTCGAGCGGCCCCCGGCATCCTTCATCGGTGCTCGCATCGAGTCTCGCTGACCTCCGGCGCGCCAGCGTCGAGCACAATCCGCGCGGGCCAGTCGCCGAGCGGCGGCTACGTCGCGTGCCCGACGTTCCCGCCCTACCGCTTCTCCTGGCTTCGCGACGGCTCCTTCATCGCCGACGCGATGAGCCGAGTCGGCGAGGTCGAGAGCGCCGAGGCGTTCTTCGATTGGGTGGCGCGGATCGTCGAGGCCGGCCTCGGCTTCGATGCCCGCTACACGCTCGACGGCGAGCGCGACGAGAGCGAGTGGCCGCACCGGCAGCACGACGGCTGGGGGCTCTTCCTCTGGGCGCTGCGCGAGCACGGCGCCCGGCACGGCGGCGGTGCCCGCTGGCGCGACGTGGCGTCGGCGACGGCGGCCCACCTCGAACGGGTGCGCCAGGAGCCGTGCTTCGACTGGTGGGAGGAGCGCGAGGGCGTCCACGCGGCAACGCTCGCCTGCATCGCGGCCGGCCTCGGCGACGACCTCGATCTCTCGCGGGCGGAGGAGCGTCTCGACGCGAGCCTGCTCGTCCTCCCGTTCCTCGGCTTCGGCCCGGTCGACGTGACCGCCGCTCGTCAGCCCCGGCGGCGGCGTGCACCGGCACCTCGACGACGTCTACTACGGCGGCGGCGAATGGCTGCTGCTGACGGCGATGCTCGGGCTCGCCGAGCCGGACCAGCGGCGACGAGACGGCTCGAGTGGATCGCTGCGCACGCGACACCGGAGGGCGACTTGCCGGAGCAGTCGCAGGATCACCTGCTCCACCCCGACCAGTTCGAGCCCTGGGTCGCCGAAGTGGGGGCCGCCGCCCTCGCCGCTCCTCTGGTCGCACGCGATGTTCCTGACCCTCGACCACGAGCTCCACGGCGGCTGAGATGCCCGCCCGGCTTCAGCTGATCGCGCGCACCGGGCACCCGGACTTCCTCGACCTGCCCTGGGACGAGCCGCTCGAGGAGTGGAAGCACGAGCGGCTCGTCGAGGTCGTGCGCGGAATCCACCGCCACGTCGTGCGCTTCGTCGAGTACGAAGGCGCGGCTCGGGCCGCAGCTGTACGCGCTCAAGGAGCTGCCGGTCGAGCTGGCGCAGCGCGAGTACCGGCTGCTGCGCGCGCTCGCGGCCGACGAGATGCCGGTGGTGGAGGCGGTCGGCGTCGTCTCCGATCGCGGCGGCGACCTCGACGCGATCCTGATCACGCGCCACCTCGACTACTCGCTCCCGTTCCGGACGCTCTTCGCTCGCGGCAGCGTCCCCGACCTGCGCCGGCGGCTGCTCGACGCGGGCGCGGAGCTCCTCGTCCGCCTCCACCTCGGCGGCTTCTTCTGGGGCGACTGCTCGCTCTCGAACACGCTCTTCCGCCGCGACGCGGGCGCGCTCGCCGCCTACCTCGTCGACGCCGAGACGGGCGAGCTCCATCCGCAGCCTCTCGCGACGGCCAGCGCGGCCACGACCTCGCGATCGCGGAGGAGAACGCGGCGGGCGAGCTCGCCGACGTCGAGGCAGAGCTCGGCCGTGAGGGCGAGCTGCGGCCGGAGGAGACCGCGGCCGAGCTGGTCGCGCGCTACGAGTCGCTCTGGGACGAGCTGACGCGCGACGAGCTCTTCGCCGATGACACGCGCTACAAGATCGACGAGCGGCTGCACCGGCTGAACGAGCTCGGCTTCGACGTCGACGAGCTCGAGCTCGTCGCCGGCGACGACGGCTACCGGCTGCGCCTGAACCCCCGCGTCGTCGAGCCGGGCCACCACCGCCGCCGGCTGCACGCGCTTACGGGGCTGAACGCGCAGGAGAACCAGGCGCGGCGACTCCTCAACGACCTCGCGCGCTACCGCGCCGAGCTCGACCGTCGCGGCGGCCGGCCCGTGCCCGAGACGGTCGCGGTGCACCGCTGGCTCTCGGAGGTCTTCGAGCCGGCGGTCGCGGCGATCCCGCTCGAGCTCTGGGGCAAGCGCCAGGCGGCCGAGGTCTTCCACGAGGCGCTCGAGCACCGCTGGTTCCTCTCCCAGCAGGCGGGAGAGGACATCGGGCTGATGCCGGCCGTCGAGGCGTATGTCGAAGATGTCCTCCGCCACGCCGCGGACGAGCGCGCGGTCCTCGAGCCCGGAACCGCGGAGGAGGTCGACGAACGCGATGAATGAACGCCGGGCCGCGAAGCGGCCCCTTAGGGTCTTCGCGCGATGAGCATCCGCACCCGCGGATGCTCATCTTGCGCAGCTAGGTCAGTTCGACGCGGTCGATCGTGACCGGTGTCTTCGGCTTGTCGCGGCTGTCGCGGTCGACCATCGAGATCTTGTCCGCGACGTCCTGACCGCTCGTCACCTTCCCGAAGACGGTGTGCTTGCCGTCGAGCCAGGGCCGACTCGGTCGTGACGATGAAGAACTGGCTCCCGTTCGTGTTCGGGCCCGCGTTCGCCATCGCGAGCGCGCCCCGCTCGACCTTGTGCTCGTTGAACTCGTCCTCGAACTTGTAGCCGGGCCCGCCGGTGCCCGTCCCCTCGGGGCAGCCGCCCTGGATCATGAAGTCGGGGATGACGCGGTGGAAGATCAGCCCGTCGTAGTAGCCCTCGCCGGCGAGCTTGGTGAAGTTCCCCACCGTCTTCGGCGCCTCGTCCGGATAGAGCTCGATCTCGATCGGTCCTTCGCTGGTGTGCAAGTGTGGCATTGGTCATGCCGGGACCGTACTGGACGCCGCGAGACGCCGCGCCGCTGCCACGCGCTCCTCCACCGTCGGGTGCGAGAAGAGCCAGAGATAGACGAGGCGCGGCGGCTCGGGATCCGGCAGGTTCGCCTCCGACAGGCGCTCGAACGCGGACTCGAACGCACGCAGGTCGCCGGTCTGCAGGACGGCGAAGCGGTCGCACGCGTACTCCCAGCTCCGCGACAGCGCCGCCTGCGGCGGGGCGAGCAGGAGCCCGAGCAGCGAGCCGGCGAAGAGCACGAACGGGACGACGCGCGCATCGTCCAGCGCCGCTCGCGCCGATCGCCTCGAGCACGCGGCCGTCCGCGAGCAGCGCCCAGAGGACGAGCACGAACCCGGCTGATCGGCCGCCATCGCGATTCGCCGTCCCGAGCGCGACGTGCCGGTAGCGGCGGTGGCCGAGCTCGTGCGCGACCACCGTCAGCACCTCGGGCGCCGTCGCTCGTCTCGAGCAGCGTGTCGTAGAGGACGACGCGACGCGTCGCGCCGAGGCCCGAGACGTAGGCGTTCAGCTTCGTCGTCCGCCTGCTCGCGTCCGCGACGAGCACCTCGCGGACGGGCACGCCCGCGTCGTCTGCGAGACGCACGACCGCGTCCCGCAGCCCCTCGTCCTCGAGCGGCCGGAAGCGGTTGAAGACGGGCTCGAGCAGAACCGGCGCGACGAAGCTCAGGAGCAGGACGAGGAGCGCCGCCCCGAGCGCCGCCACGAGCGGCCACCAGGACGGAAAGAGCACAGCCGCGCCGACGAGACCGGCCATCCCCGCGCCTGTCAGCACGGCGCCGATCGTCACCGCCTTGACCCGGTCGAGCGCGTACTCCTGCCCCGTCTGGCGCGAGAAGCCGAACGCGCGCTCGTGCGTCAGGCCGAGCCAGATCGAGAGCGGCAGCCGGACGAGCGCCGAGAGCACCGTGACGAGCGCGCCGAGTGCGAACGCGCCGAGCGCCGCCGGCAGCGGATCGACGACGCCGGAGAGCGCCTGTCCGGACGGCGTGAAGCGCGAGAGCGGCCACGAGCGCCATTCCGATCGCGACGTCGGCGACAATCGCGCGGTAGCGCGGATCGTGGTAGCGGCGGGCGAGATCGGAGTCGGACACGGCGGAGGTTTGTAGCAGGATCGCTTAATCTTCGGCTAACAACCATCCGTCGTCGATCGGGTCTAATCAGGCATGGCGACTGCGGAACCGACGCTTCGCCCGACCCCGCTCGCGACGGATCAGGCCCCGTCGACCGAGCTGGCCGACCAGTGGCGCATGCTCACCCGCGCAGCCACGATCGTCGCGCTCCTGACGAGCCCGGCCCTCTACATCTGGTTCAAGGAGTACAACGGCTGGGCCTGGTACTGGGCGCTCTTGCGACGTTCGGCGTCGTGATCGTCTTCCGAGGCTTCGCCGACCTGCTCTTCCGCCGCCTGATCCCGTGGCCGAGCCTGTTCGGCGCCGACAGCCAGCAGCTGCGCGACGAGGACGTGATGGGACGCCGGCGCGCGTGGTACTGGCGCAAGAAGCTCCGGCTCGCGATCGTCTTCATCATCGTCAACACGATCGTCTGGCTCCTCCGCGGCGGGGCACCTGGTGGAGCACGGTCGGCTACATCCTCGAGAAGATCGGCGAGATCATCACGACGCCGGCGCTTTGGGTCAGGTCATCTTCGTCTTCTTCCTCTTCATCGCGAACTTCGCGATCTTCATGGGGCCGATGCTGATCATGGGGATCTCGCAGATCCGCGGCTTCGAGCCGGGCGACGCGCAGTGGGGCGTCAAGCTCGCGGACGTCCGCGGCCAGGTCGAGGCGAAGGAAGAGGTGCACCGCGTCGTCACGCTCTGGCAGTCGGGCGAGGCGTTCGAGCGCGCCGGCGGCAAGCGCGAGCGCGGCCTGCTCTTCCTCGGCGCGCCCGGCACCGGCAAGACGATGCTCGCGAAGGCGATCGCGACCGGCTTCAACTCGCCGTTCGTCTCGATCCCCGGCTCCGGCTTTGCCCAGACGTTCATCGGGATCGACGCGATCATCGTCCGCTACCTCGCCTGGAAGGCGAAGCGGCTCGCCCGCAAGTGGGGCGGCCAGTGCATCGTCTTCATCGACGAGATCGACGCGGTCGGGATGCGCAGGCAGACGCTCGGCGGCGGCGCGCCGATCGGCGGCTTCGCGCCGACCGACATCTGGGACCACCTCTTCTTCGGCCCGCACGGCGCCCTCAACCCGAGCGGCGACCTGATCCTCGAGACGCGCCGCTGGCGCGAGCGGATGTTCGAGTCGCGCGCGCCCGAGCGACCGGGCCGTCCGGCCTCCAAACCCGGCTCACGGGCGTCCTCGACTTCGTCTTCCCGGGCATGGGCGGCGGCGGCGGTCTCGCCCTCAACCAACTCCTCGTCGTCATGGACGGAATCGACAACCCGCCCTTCACGCAAGCGCGTCATGACGAGCAGGTTCAACACCTTCCTCGACGCGACCTACGTCATCCCGCGCCGGCTCGGCAAGATCCCGCTCCGGCTGACGCCGCCCGGTCCGCGCGGGGACCAGATCTACTTCATCGGCGCGACGAACGTGCCGCTCGACCGGCTCGACCCCGCCCTGATCCGCCCGGGCCGGATGGGCCGCCACGTCTGGTTCCGGACGCCGACGAAGCAGGATCGGCTCGACGTCTTCGACCTCTACATCACAGGGTCGCGCACGATGCCGACCTCGACACGCCGAAGCGGCGCGACGAGATCGCCCGGATCACGAACGGCTACTCGCCGGCGATGATCGACCAGGTCTGCTCGATGGCGCTGACGCTCGCGCATCACGACGGCCGCGACCGCTTCTCCTGGAGCGACCTCGTCGAGGCGATGACGACGATCGAGTCGGGCACCGCGATCGGGATCGA
>CAVYSL010000013.1:0-209220 GCA_963771185.1 uncultured Gaiellaceae bacterium | reverse complement strand
GGGAGGCCGAGGGCCTCTACCGGGCCGGCGCCGGCGCGCGCCGCGACGAGACGTTCGTGATCTGCGTCCCGCCGCCGAACGTGACCGGCGCGCTGCACATGGGCCACGCGCTCAACGGCTCGCTCCAGGACGTCCTGATCCGCTGGCACCGGATGCGCGGCTTCGACACGCTCTGGCAGCCGGGCTACGACCACGCGGGCATCGCGACGCAGAACGTCGTCGAGAAGCAGCTCGCGAAGGAGGGGACGTCGCGCAAGGAGCTCGGCCGCGAGGCGTTCGTCGAGCGCGTCTGGCGACACCTCGAGGAGACCGGCCGGACGATCATCGGCCAGTTCCGCAGCCTCGGCGCCTCGCTCGACTACAGCCGCGAGCGCTTCACGATGGACGACGCCTACGTCGAGGCGGTGATGCGCTTCTTCGTCCACCTCTGGGACCGGGGCTGGATCTATCGCGCCGAGCGGATCGTCAACTGGTGCCCCTTCCACGAGACGGCGATCTCGGACCTCGAGGTCGAGCACGTCGACATGGACGACACGCTCACGTATGCGCGCTACCCGTTCGCCGACGGCTCCGGCCAGATCACGATCGCGACCGTGCGGCCGGCGACGATCCTCGCCGACGTCGCGGTCGCCGTCCACCCGGACGACGAGCGCTACCGGGACGCGATCGGCAAGGAGGTGCTCGTCCCGTACGTCGAGCGGGCGGTGCCGGTGATCGCGGACGCGCGCGTCGAGCCGGAGTTCGGCACCGGCGCGCTCAAGATCACGCCCGGCCACGACCCGACCGACTTCGAGATCGGCCGCGATCACGACTTGCCGATCCTGACGGTGATCGGCCCCGACGGGCGGATGAACGAGAACGCGGGCGACCTGGCCGGGAAGACGCAGCAGGAGGCGGACGAGGCGATCGTCGCCTGGCTGAAGGAGCACGACCGGCTGGAGAAGCGGGAGCACTACCGGCACGCGGTCGGCACCTGCGAGCGCTGCCACACGCGGATCGAGCCGCTCGTCTCGCTGCAGTGGTGGGTCGCGATGGAGGAGCCGCGCAAGCCAGCGCTCGCCGCGCTGCGCGAGCGGCGCGTCCGCTACCACCCGGAGTCGCAGCACCAGTTCGCGATCCGGTCGCTCGAGGAGATCCCGGACTGGAACATCTCGCGCCAGCTCTGGTGGGGGCACCAGCAGCCGCTCTGGTACTGCCCGGACGGCCACGTCACCTGCGCCTGGCCGCCGCCGGACGCCTGCGCCGAGTGCGGCTCGACGGAGATCGAGCGCGACCCCGACGTGCTCGACACCTGGTTCTCGTCGGCGCTCTGGCCCTACGCCACGCTCGGCTGGCCGGAGCAGACGCCCGAGCTCGAGCGCTACTACCCGGGAACGTCAACTCGACCGCGCGCGAGATCATCCGCCTCTGGGAGAACCGGATGATCTGGACCGGCCTCGAGCTGATGGGCGACGTCCCGTTCACCGACGTGATCATCCACTCGACGATCCTGGCCGCCGACGGCCGGCGGATGTCGAAGAGCCTCGGCACCGGCGTCGACCCGCTCGACCTGATCGCGAAGCACGGCGCCGACGCGACCCGCTACGGCCTCCTGAAGATGTCGTCCACCCAGGACGTCCGCTTCACCGAGGGGCCGCTCGAGGAAGGCCGGAAGCTCGCGAACAAGCTCTGGAACGTCTCGCGCCTCCTGCTCCAGAACCGCGTCGAGCCCGACGCGCGGCCGCGCGAGCTCGAGGAGCGCTGGATCCTGGCGCGGCTCGACGCGACGCGGGCCGAGCTCGAGCAGGCCTGGGCGGCGTTCGACTTCTCGCACTCCGTCCAGTCGCTCTACCGCCTCACGTTCGACGACTTCTGCGACTGGTACGCGGAGGCGATCAAGCCGCGGCTGCGCGAGGGTGACGAGGACGCGGCGGCGACCGCGCTGGCGGCGCTCGAGCGGCTGCTGGCGCTGCTCCATCCGGTGATGCCGCACGTGACCGAGGAGATCTGGTCGCAGTTCCACGAGTCGCGGCTGATCGTCTCGCCGTGGCCGGAGCCGGAGGAGTCGTACGCGGCCGACGCCGACGCGCTCCAGCCGGTCCAGGAGGCGGCCGCGATGTTCCGCCGCAGCGGTGTCGTCGTCGAGCTCGCCGGGGACGAGAAGCGGATCTTCGACGCGGTCGTCCGGCCGGAGCGCGCAAAGGTGAACGGCAACGCCGCCGCCGAGATCGAGCGCCTGCGCGGCGAGGTCGAGCGCGGCGAGCGCATGCTCGCGAACGAGAAATTCGTCACGAACGCGAAGCCCGAGGTGGTCGAGGCCGAGCGCGAGAAGCTCGCCCGCTACCGGCGCGAGCTCGATGCCCTCTCAGGCTGAGCACACCGCCTGGCTCGCCTCCCTCAGCCCGTGGCCGAAGGAGTTCGGGCTGGGGCGGATGCGGACGCTGCTGGCGGCGCTCGGCGACCCCCAGCTCGCGTACCCGGCGATCCACGTCGTCGGCACGAACGGCAAGTCGACCGCGACGCGGACGATCGAGGCGCTCCTGCTCGCGGAGGGGCTGTCGGTCGGGGCGACCGTCTCGCCGCACGTCCGCACGTGGGCGGAGCGGATCACCGTCGACGGCGAGGCGGCCGACTTCGAGGCGGCGATCGAACGGGTCCGGCCCGAGGCGGAGGCGCAGGAGGCGACGCAGTTCGAGACGCTCTGCGCAGCTGCGTTCGCGGAGTTCGCGGCGCGCGAGGTCGACGTCGCCGTCGTCGAGGCCGGGCTGGGCGGCCGGCTCGACGCGACGAACGTCCTTCGCACGCCACGTCGTCCTGCTGACGAACGTCGGGCTCGACCACACCGATGTGCTCGGCACGACGCGGGAGGCGATCGCGGCGGAGAAGCTCGCCGTCGTGCAGGAGGGATCGGTCGCCGTGCTTCCGGACGAGGAGTTCGCGGACCTCGCCGGCCCGAACGTCGTGATCGGCGGCGCCCGCGACGCGGCCGCGGCGTTCCTCGGGCGCGCCGTCGCGCGCGACGTCGAGGTCGAGCTTCCCGGCCGGCTCGAGCGGCGCGGCGACGAGATCTGGGACGGCGCGCACAACCCCGACGGCGCCCGCTGGCTCGTCGCGCGGCTCCACCGCGACGACTACACGGTCGTCGCCTCGATCCTGCGCGACAAGGACGCGCTCGCGATGCTCTCGGCGCTCGCGACGAGGGGTCGCAGGCTCGTGGCGACGGAGTCGGCGAACGAACGCGCGCTCTCGGCCGCCGAGCTCGCTCACCTCGCCTCCCACCACTTCCCGGAGGTCGAGATCGAGCCCGATCCCGTTGCCGCGCTCGCGCTCGCGCGCGAGCACCCGCCCGTTCTCGTCACCGGCTCGCTGTACCTTCTTGCGGCTTTGGCGAGGAACACGGCGTGATATGACGAAGATGCGCGAACGCATCACCGTGCTCGCCTTCGCGCTCGCGGTGCTCGGCTTCATCATCGGCTCCGCGTTCGGAATCGGCTATCTCGTGGGAAGACTGCTGTTGTGATCTTTGCCGCCACCACAACCAACGACGACCTGCTCGGCGGAGTCAACGACTTCTTCGACTCGGGCGCGTGGATGGTGATCCGCAATCTGACCATCTTCTTCGTCGCCGTCTTCTGGCTCGCGACGGCGTACTGGGTCTACAAGGACGCCCGCCGGCGGATCGAGGATCCGTGGCTGGTCGCGATGGCGACCGTGCTCGGGCTCGTGCCGCCCTTCGTCGGCCCGATCATCTATCTCTTCTTCCGGCCCCCGGAGTACATCGAGGACGTGCGCGAGCGCGAGCTCGAGATCCGCGCGATGGAGGAGCGCCTGTCCAAGCGCGACCTGCACTGCCCGGTCTGCCGTGCCGCGGTCGAGGCGACCTTCCTCGTCTGCCCGGTCTGCACGACGCGGCTGAAGCAGGCATGCGTGAAGTGCAACGCGCCGCTCGAAGCGCTCTGGCAGATCTGCCCCCACTGCGCCACGCCGGTCTCGACGCCGAGCCTGCCCGGGATCGACGACACGATCGCCGACACGTGGACAGAACCGCGCAAGCGGGCTGCAGGGTCTGACTAGACTGCGCGGCCGATGGCCGTCGAGCGCACCCTGATCCTGATCAAGCCGGACGCGACCGAGCGCGCACTGTCGGGTGAGATCCTCGCCCGGATCGAGCGCCGCGGATTCACGGTCGTCGGCGGCAAGCTCCTCCGCGTCAGCGAGGCGCTCGGCTCCGAGCACTACGCCGAGCACAGCGAGAAGCCGTTCTTCGGCGAGCTCGTCACCTTCATCACCTCCGCGCCGACGTGGGCGCTCGTCGTCGAGGGCGAGGGCGCGATCGCGACGATGCGGAAGACGATCGGCGCGACGAACCCCGCCGACGCTGATCCCGGCACGATCCGCGGCGACTACGCGACGTCGATGCCGAACAACCTCATCCACGGCTCCGACTCCCCCGAGTCGGCCGAGCGCGAGATCTCGCTCTGGTTCGCCGCCGATGAGCTCGTCTGAGCTGCCCGAGTACGCGGTCCGCAACCGCGCCAGCTGGACGAAGTCGAACGAGCAGTACACCCACGAGCACGGCGTCCGAGCCTGGCAGCAGGAGGAGGTCACGTGGGGGCTGTGGGAGATCCCCGAATCGGACCTCAACGTCCTTCCAGACGTCGCGGGCAAGGATCTGGTCGAGCTCGGCTGCGGCACCGCCTACTTCTCGGCTTGGCTGGCGCGACGCGGTGCCCGGCCCGTCGGGATCGACATCACGCCGGCGCAGCTCGAGACGGCGCGCCAGCTGCAGCGCGAGACGGGGCTCGAGTTCCCGCTCCTGGAGGCGAACGCGGAGGACGTCCCGCTGCCGGACGGCTCGTTCGACGTGGCGCTCTCCGAGTACGGGGCGTCGATCTGGTGCGACCCCTACAAGTGGATCCCCGAGGCGGCGCGGCTGCTTCGGCCCGGCGGCGAGCTGATCTTCCTGCGCAACTCGACGCTCTCGATGCTCTGCGCGGCCCTCGACGGCTGGCACGAGGCGCTGCAGCGGCCACAGCGCGGCCTGCACCGCCTCGACTGGGAGGACGACGGCACGACCGAGTTCCAGCTCGGGCACGGCGACCTCTTCCGGCTGCTGCGCGGGTCGGGCTTCGACGTCCTCGACCTCGTCGAGCTGTACGCGCCGGAGCACGCCAAGGATGCCGCCTACTACCACTCCGACGCCGAGTGGGCGAAGAAGTGGCCGTGGGAGGAGATCTGGCGGGCGCGGAAGCGATGAGCTCGCACGTCGTCGACCCGATCCTGCTGGCGTCGACGAGCCCTCAGCGGCGCGCGATCCTCGAGCAGCTCGAGATCCCGTTCGACGTCGTCGAACCCGAATACGAGGAGCACGACCCGCCCGACGCCGACGCCTACGACCTCGTCCGGGAGCACGCGCGCGGAAAGGCGCGGTCGGTCGCCCACCTCGGCGGCGCGCACCGGCCGGTGCTCGGCGTCGACACCACCGTCGCCGTCGACGGCGCGATCCTCGGCAAGCCGGCGAACGCCGCCGAGGCCGAGCGGATGCTGGAGCGGTTGTCGGGGAAGACGCACACGGTCGTCTCCGGCCTCTGCCTGCTCACGCCGAGCTGGGAGGTCGTCGAGCACGCGTCGACCAACGTCACCTTCCGTGAGCTGACGCCGCGCGAGCTCGCCCGTCACCTGGCGCACGGAGAGTGGGAGGGACGGGCGGGCGCCTACGCGATCCAGGGCCGCGGCGCTGGCCTCGTCGAGCGGATCGAGGGCGACTACCTCAACGTCGTCGGCCTTCCCGCGGCGCTGCTCGTGCGGGTCCTTGCCGACCGCTTTCCCGGCGCCTACGGCCTCGGGTAGCTGCGGCCGACGAGCGCGTCCCAGCCGCGGTCCGGGAGGAGGCGGCGCAGCGTGATGAAGAGGCGCGCCGACGGCGTCACCCGGTAGCGGGTGCGAGGCCGCTTCGCGGTCACAGCCCGCTCGATCGCCTTCGCGACCGTTTCCGGCGCGCCGCCGAGCCGGCGTGCGAACGCGCCGTCGTAGGCACCCGCGGTCGCCGCACCGACGGCCGCGTCGAAGCGGGCATACGGCCCGGCGCCGACCTCGATCGATCCGACGGCCGCCTCGGCGAAGCGCGTTCGGATCAGGCCGGGCTGGATCACGACGACGTCGATCCCGAAGCCGGCCAGCTCGAACCGCAGCGCGTCGCTGAGCGCCTCGACGGCGTGCTTCGAGGCGTGGTACCAGCCTCCGCCCGGAAACGTCAGCTCGCCGCCCATCGAGCTGACGTTGACGATCCGGCCCCAGCCCTGCTCGCGCATCCTGGGCAGCACGAGCTGAGTCAGCCGCGCGAGCCCGAAGACGTTCGTCTCGAACTGCATCCGCGCAAGGTCGATCGAGACGCTCTCGACCGCGCCGCTCTGGCTGTAGCCGGCGTTGTTGACGAGCACGCCGACAGCGCCTTCCTCCCCCTCGATCCGCTCGACCGCGGCTCGCATCGAGCCCTCGTCGGTGACGTCGAGCTCGAGTGGGCGGCAGCCCTCGAGGTCGGCGACCGTGTCGAGCCGGCGAGCACTCGCGTACACGGTCCAGCCGCCGCGCGCCAACCGTTCAGCCGTCGCGCGTCCGATCCCCGACGAGCAGCCGGTGACAAGAACCGAGCGCGACGTCATCCCGCGAGTCTTTCACGGCTAGACTCGACCGCGGGTATGGGCATCTTTCGCTCGATGAGCGGCTTCGGCGGCCGGGACATGGCCGTGGACCTCGGAACCGCCAACACGCTCGTCTACGTCCGCGGACGCGGCATCGTCCTCAGCGAGCCGTCGGTCGTCGCGATCGACCAGCGCACCGGCGAGGTGCACGCGGTCGGCGCCGAGGCGAAGCGGATGCTCGGGCGCACCCCCGGGACGATCGCTGCGATCAGGCCGCTCAAGGACGGCGTCATCGCCGACTTCGACGTCACCGAGCAGATGCTGCGCCACTTCATCCAGAAGGTGCACCAGCACCGCTTTGCGCACCCGCGCGTCGTCGTCTGCGTCCCCTCGGGCGTGACGGGCGTCGAGAAGCGCGCCGTCGAGGAGGCGACGCTCTCGGCCGGTGCGCGCCAGGCCTACCTGATCGAGGAGCCGATGGCGGCCGCGATCGGCGCCGGGCTCCCCGTCGCCGAGCCGACCGGGAACATGATCGTCGACATCGGCGGCGGCACGACCGAGGTCGCCGTGATCTCGCTCGGCGGCATCGTCGTCTCGCAGAGCCTCCGTGTCGGCGGCGACGAGATGGACGACGCGATCGTCAACCACATCAAGAAGGAGTACAAGCTCCTGATCGGCCAGCAGACCGCGGAGGAGATCAAGCTCGAGGTCGGCTCGGCCTACCGGATGCGCGACGAGGTGCAGGCCGAGGTGCGCGGCCGGGACATGCTCACCGGCTTGCCGAAGACCGTGATCCTCTCCTCGGAGGAGGTGCGGCACGCGCTCGAGGAGCCGGTGTCGCAGATCATCGACGCGATCCGGTCGACGCTCGACAAGACGCCGCCCGAGCTGGCAGCCGACATCATGGACCGCGGCATCGTCCTCGCCGGCGGCGGCGCGCTCCTGAGCGGCCTCGACGAGCGGCTGCGGCACGAGACGCAGATGCCCGTGCACCTCGCCGAGAGCCCTCTCACCTGCGTCGCAGTCGGGTCGGGTCGCAGCCTGGAGGAGTTCGAGGCGATCCACCGCTCGTCGCGCGCGAAGAATCGCCGCAACGGCAGAGGCCGCTACTAGAGGCATTCCGCCCTGAGCGCCTCCGAGGAGGCCGCTACCATGAGCCGCTCCGTGCCACGCAACCGCACCGCAAGATCGGCGGTGCTGGGCCTCCCCGTCCGGCGTCCCCCGCGTTCGCTTTCCTCCCGCAGCACCAGTGCCCTCAGGCGCCGGATCGTGCTGGGGATCCTCGTCCTGCTCGCGCTCGCACTGATCACCGTCTCGTTCCGCGAGAGCTCGGACGGGCCGCTCCACGACGCCCAGGGCGCGGTTGCGAGCGCGCTCCAGCCGCTCGAGGTGGCCGTGGAGCGGGTGGCACGGCCGTTCCGCGACGCGTACGGCTGGACGAAGGATCTCTTCAACGCGCGCTCGGAGAACGAGGAGCTGCGGGCCGAGAACGAGCTGCTCGAGCAGCAGTTCATCCAGGCCGAGTCGGCGCTGCAGCAGAACGTCGTCCTCAAGCGGCTGCTCGAGTACCGCGACTCGCCCTCGTTCCCCACCGACTACGAAGGAGTCGCGGCCGAGGTGATCGCGCGCCCCTCGTCGGCGTTCGAGCAGGAGATCGTCGTCACCGCGGGCTCGGACGACGGCGTCCGCGTCAACGCGGCGGTCGTCACCGCGGACGGCTTCGTCGGCACGGTCACGAAGGTGACCGGCGGCGCGGCGCGCGTCCGCCTGCTCACCGACGAGCAGAGCGCCGTCTCCTCGATCGACCTGCGCACGCGGGCCTCCGGCGTCGTCGTGCACGGCGAGTCGGGCAACGCGCTCGCGCTCGACCGGGTCTCGAAGCGAGAGGTCGTCCACGTCGGCGACGAGATCGTCACTGCCGGCTGGCGCGCCGGCTCGCTCGCGTCGCTCTACCCGAAGGGGATCCCGATCGGCCGCGTCTCCTTCGTCGGCGGGCTCAGCACCGATCTCTGGCAGCAGGTGCTCGTCGAGTCCGACGTCGACTTCTCGGCCCTCGACTCGGTGCTCGTGCTCGTGCCGCGCCGCCCGTCCCCGGAGCTGCCTTGAGTTTCAGCGAGAGCGCGATCGTCGCGGCGATCGTCTTCGTCGCCGCCCTGTTGCAGGTGACGCTCTTCGCGTCGCTCGACGTCGCCGGCGGTGTCGCCGACGTGCTGCTGCTGGCGCTGCTCTCGATCGCGCTCCTACGCGGGGCGGTCGTCGGCACCATCGCCGGCTTCTTCGGCGGCCTCCTCGTCGACGTGCTCACGCTCGACACGCTCGGCGTCTCGGCGCTGCTCTACTCGCTCGCCGGCTACTGGGCCGGGCGCTACGGCGAGACGACCGGCCGCGACCGTGGCTACGCGCCACTCCTGACCGTGCTCATCGCGACGGTCGCAATCGCCTATGTCGGCTATGGCCTCCACTTCCTGCTCGGCGAGGAGCTCTCGGCCCGGCGCGCGCTGCTGGAGACGCTGCTGCCGACGCTCGTGCTCAACCTCGCCGTCGCGAGACCGGTCTTCGCCCTCTGTCGGTCGGCGCTCGGTCGCGCGTCCATGTCCGACCGGGTCACGGAGGTGAAGCTCCTTGGCTAGCTCCTACCCGGAGCGCCGCTCGCCGTCGGGGCGATTCCTGCCGCCCGATCCGCGCACGTCCGAGCCGTATCGCTTCACGCCTCAGCTGGCGCTGCGCGTCGGCGTGCTCGCCGGGCTCGCACTGATCATCTTCGCGATCCTCTTTCTGCGCCTCTGGGCGCTGCAGGTGCTGTCGGGCGACCGGTACGTGAACGCCGCCCAGAACAACCAGCTCCGGACGATCCGCGTCGAGGCGCAGCGCGGCTCGATCGTCGACCGCGCGGGCCGGACGATCGTCTCGAACGTCCCCGGCACGGCCGTGCGGATCTGGACGGCGGACCTGCCGGACGAGGGGCGCTACGCGATGTTCAAGCGGCTCTCGAAGATCCTCCGCGTGCCGCTGCCGCGCCTGACGCGAGCGTTGGAGGAGAACAAGGGCGATCCGCTGACGCCGATTCTCGTCAAGACGGCGGTGCACGAGGATCAGGTCGCGACGCTGCTCGAGCACCGGGCCGACTTCCCGGGCGTCGAGGTCACGAGCACCTACCTCCGCGATTACGAGCACAAGGCGCTGGCGGCGCAGCTGCTCGGCTACGTCGGCGAGGTCTCGCCGGAGGAGCTGAAGCGGCTCGAGAAGTCGAAGGACCGCGACATCCGCGGCGGCGAGAAGATCGGCAAGACCGGCGTCGAGGCGGCCTACGACCGGTGGCTGCGCGGCACCCCGGGGACCGACCAGCTCCGCGTCGACTCGCTCGGCCAGCCGCTGGGGCGCTTCGAGCCGCGCCGGCCGTCGCAGTCCGGGTACAACGTCCGCCTGACGCTCGACGTCGGCCTGCAGCGGGCCGCCGAGCGCGCGCTCCGCGACGGGATCGAGCTCGCCTACCAGGACGATCACTTCAACGCCAACGGCGGCGCCATCGTCGCGCTCGACCCGCGCGACGGCGCCGTGCTGGCGATGGCGTCGAACCCGACCTACAAGCCCTCGGTCTACGTCGGCCGGGCCGACCCGAAGAAGCTCGAGCCGCTCGTGATCGAGAAGGTCGCAAAGGAGTGGAACTACCCCGGCATCAACCGTGCGATCGCCGGCGTCTATCCGCCCGGCTCGACGTTCAAGCCGCTGACGGCGTTGGCCGCGATCTCGGACGGCCTCCTCTCGCCGTACGAGTACATCCAGTGCACGCCGTCGGCGACGTTCGGGCTCGACAAGTTTCAGTTCAGGAACTGGAATCCGTACACGAACATGCCGATGTCGCTCGCGACCGCGCTCTCGCAGTCCTGCGACACGTACTTCTATGACGTCGGCAACCGCTACTTCGAGCGGGGCGAGCGCGAACGGGCCTACTGGACGAAGATGCAGGTCTGGGCGAAGAAGTTCGGCTTCGGCCAGCAGTCGGGGCTGGATATCGGCGGCGAGGCGACCGGGCTCCTGCCCACGCCGGCGTGGCGCAAGAGCGTCGGCAAGACGGCCTGGGACAAGGCCTGGAACCCGGGCGACCTGATCCAGATGGCAATCGGCCAGAAGGACATCAACGTGACACCGCTGCAGATGGCGCGCTTCTACGCCGCGCTCGCCAACGGCGGCAAGCTCGTGACGCCGTACCTCGTGCAGGCGGCCGAACGGCCCGCCGCGGAGGGCGAGCCGGCGGTGCCGGTGCTGACCTTCCCGGCCGCGCCGCCGAAGGAGATCGGCGTCGACCCGGCCGCGCTCGCGGTCGTGCGCGACGGCCTCTACGAAGCGACCCACGACGCGAACGGCACCTCGTCCGGCGTCTTCGGCAGCTTCCCGGTGCCGGTCGCCGGCAAGACCGGCACGGCCGAGAAGGTCGTGAACCTCCCCGGCTACCCCGTCGGCCACCTCGAGGACCAGGCGTGGTGGTGCGGCTGGGGCCCGTTCGACGGCAACGACTACATCACGTCGAAGGGTGCGAAGCGGACACCGATCGTCGTCTGCGCAGTGATCGAGAACGGCGGTCACGGCGGCTCGGTGGCTGCACCGGCTGCGCTCGAGGTCTTCGAGCACTGGTTCGGCGAGCAGGCGGGGATCCAGGGAGTCGTGGCCAGTGATTGAGTACGCCTCCCGCTCCCGTCCGGTCGCGCGCGAGCACGTCGACGTGGTCGGCTTCCTCCGCCGGCTCGATTGGATCCTGCTTCTCGCCGTCGGTGCGGTCATCGCCTACGGGCTCTGGGCGGTGGCCGGGATCACCCGCTTCGACGTCGAGGGCGACGCGAACTACTACGTCGTCAGGCAGGGGATCGCGGCGGGGCTGGGCTTCGCCGGCTTCCTGCTCGCACTCGCGATCGATCCCGAGCGCTACCGCCGCGCGCAGAAGGCGATCTTCGGCGTCACGCTCGCGGGGATGCTCCTCGTCTTCCCGCTCGCCGACGCGACGCGCGGCTCGAAGCGGTGGATCGAGATCGGCCCGTTCCAGTTCCAGCCCTCCGAGTTCGGGAAGCTCCTCTTCGTGCTCGCGCTGGCCGGCTTCCTCGCCGACCGGGCGCGGCGGCTGCACGAGCCGAGGGTGGTGCTGCAGGCGATCGGGCTCGCCGCGATTCCGATCGCGCTCGTCTTCAAGCAGCCCGACCTCGGGACGGCGCTCGTCTACGGTGCGGCGCTCGTCGCGTGCCTGTTCGTCGCCGGTATCCGCTGGAGCCATCTCGCCCTGCTCGTCGGCGTCGTCGCGCTGCTCGCCTCGAGCGTCGTCTGGTTCCTGCCGGCGGTCGGTGTCGAGGTGCTCGAGCCCTACCAGGCGGCCCGGCTCAACTTCACGAACCTCGAGGAGGATCCCGGCGGCACCGCCTACAACCAGACGCAGTCGATCACGGCGGTGGGATCGGGCGGCCTCGACGGGCGCGGCGTCCAGGGTGCGACCCAGACGCGGCTCGACTATCTGCCCGAGCACCACACCGACTTCGTCTTCGCGGCCTTGGCCGAGCAACGCGGCTTCTTCGGGGCGGCGCTGCTGCTCGGTCTCTACCTGCTGATCGTCTGGCGCGGCCTGCGCGTGATCACGATCGCGCGCGACGCGTTCTCGGCGATCGTCGCCGGCGGGATCGTGATCGCGTTCCTCTTCCAGGTCTTCGTCAACGTCGGGATGACGATGGGCATCGCCCCCGTCACCGGGATCCCGCTCCCGTTCGTCACCGTCGGCGGCTCGTCGATGCTGATGAACATCGTCGCCGTCGGCGTGCTGCAGTCGATCCACGCCCGCGGCCAGCTCGGCCGCAGGCGGAGCCGCTGATGGCGAAGACGTTGAGCCCGATGACGATCTGGGGTCTCCTGCGCGAGCTGCGGACGGCCGCGCAGGAGACGCGGCCGCTGGTCGTCAGCGGCCCCCTTGCGGAGCAGCTCGCGAAGGAGCTCTCGCGCGGTGCGGCGCCCGGAGCCGTCCGGGTCGGCGGCCGCGTCCAGGACGCGAGCAGTCTGATCCGCCTCCTCGCAGGCGCCCCGACGGATGAGGACGAGCAGGAGCTGAAGGCCGCGAAGCGGGCCAAGGTGCCGGTCGTCGTCGTCCAGACCGGCACGGAGGACTTCGACATCCCGTACGTGCTCGCGACGGACGTCGTCAAGTGCCGCCCCGGCGAGGGCTTCCCCGTCGAGGAGATCGCCGCCGCCGTCGCCGCCCGCCTCGGCGAGGCCGGGACCGGCCTCGCGGCGCGCGTGCCCGTGCTCCGCGAGCCGCTCTGCCGGGAGCTGATCGAGTCGTTCTCGCGTAAGAACGGGATCCTCGCGGTCGCGATCTTCGTCCCCGGCGCCGACTTCCCCGTCCTGACCCTGAACCAGATCCGGCTCGTGCTCCGGCTCGCCGCCGCCCACGGCGTCGAGGTCGACCAGCAGCGGCTGCCGGAGGTGCTCGCGACGGTCGCGGCCGGGTTCGGCTTTCGCGCCGTCGCGCGCCAGCTGCTGGGGGCGGTCCCCTTTGCCGGCTGGGCCGTGAAGGGCGGCGTCGCCTACGGCGGCACCCGCGCGCTCGGCGAGGCGGCAATGCGGTATTTCCAGCAGGTTTCCAGCCAGGCCGTCTAGACGCTGGTGCGGCCGCGAAGCGGCCGCCTTCAGGGGTCTGCGCGCTGTGGGATCCGCTTTGCGGATCCCACAGCGCGCGACGGCAAACAGCTCCGTCCGGTCCAGGTCCTAAGGTTCTGGAAACGACGGGAGGGAGGCGGGATGGTCGGTTCCGAGCACGCGGAAGAGCTGCTTCAGATCGAAGAAGCGGACGCCTGGTTCGAGTACCTCGAGGCCACGCGCGCGCAGAACGAGATGCGCTACGCCGAGCTCGAGCCCTGGGCCTGGGCCCGCCTCTCCCAGCGGTTGCGCGCCGTCCGCGCGCGCCGGGCGCGGCTCCGCCCTGCCGCCGCATAGCTCCACCGCAGTCCGCATGGGCCTGCTGATACCCTCTCAGCAGGCCATGCCTACCGTTTTCACACCCAATCGCAGCGCGCGACCGGCCGCTTCCGCGGCCGTGTCTTTGCGCGCGCTCACTCTAGGAGAAGCATTTGTCCCCGTGGTTTCGCAGGAAGAAGAAGCAAGAATCGACCGAGCAGCCGGCGACCGTTGTCGCCCCGCCCGCTCCACAGCCGACACAGGCTGAGCACCCCTCCGCAGCGGCTCCGGCCGACGCGGCAACCGATCCGAGGAAGCGACGTCGCGGTAACCGCGGCGGGCGCGGGCGCAAGAAGCCCGGCGCTGTCGCGACCGCCGAGAAGCCGGCCCAGTCAATCCAGTCAACCCTGCCGGCCGAGAAGCCCGAGCAGAAGCCCGCGGCGCAGCGGCGCGAGCGCAAGCCCGCCGCCGAGCGGAGCCAGCGGCAGGAGCGCCGCGCGAACCAGCAGGGCAACCGCCGCCGCGTCCCGCAGAAGCGGGCCCCGCTGCCGAAGGCGAAGCGCGAGCTCCTGATCTCGGTCGACGTCGGCGAGCAGCGCGTCGCCATCCTCGAGGACGACCGCGTCGCCGAGGTCTACCTCGAGCGGCCCGAGCGGCGCTCGATCGCCGGGAACATCTATCTCGGCACCGTCGACAACGTCCTGCCCGGGATGGAGGCGGCCTTCGTCGAGATCGGCCTCGAGAAGAACGGCTTCCTCTACGTCGACGAGATCGTCGTGCCCGAGCTGGAAGGCAAGCGGCACGGCAAGAAGATCACCGACCTGATCGCCCGCGGCCAGCAGATCCTCGTCCAGGCGGTCAAGGACCCGATGAAGACGAAGGGCGCTCGGCTGACGACTGAGATCTCCCTTCCCGGCCGCTTCCTCGTCTTCGTCCCGCAGGGCGAGGGCCTGGGCGTCTCGCGCCGGCTCGACGACGCGGAGCGCACGCGCCTGAAGGACATCATCAAGAAGCTCGACGTCAAGGAGGGCGGCGTCATCGTCCGCACCGCGGCGGAGGGCGCTTCGGCCGAGGACGTCGAGCGCGACCTCGTCTTCCTGCAGCGGCTCTGGAAGACGATCCAGGCGCGCGCCAAGACGGCGAAGGCCCCGGCGCTCGTCTATCAGGAGGCCGAGCTGCCGCTCCGGATCGTCCGCGATCTCTTCGCCGGCGACTTCGAGAGCGCCAAGATCGACCACGAGCGCACCTACAAGCGGATCGTCGGCTACCTGAAGAAGACCTCGCCGCACATGCTCGAGCGCGTCCACCGCTACAAGGAGAAGATGCCGCTCTTCGAGGGCACGGGCGTCGACGCGGAGATCCGCTCGACCCTGAACCGGCGCGTCGACCTCCCGTCGGGCGGCTACCTGATCTTCGACTACGCCGAGGCGTTCACCGTCGTCGACGTCAACACCGGCCGCTTCGTCGGCTCGCGCTCGAAGAACTCGACCGGCCGGCTCGAGGACACGATCACGAAGAACAACCTCGAGGCGGTGAAGGAGGTCGTGCGCCAGCTGCGGCTGCGCGACATCGGCGGGATCATCGTCATCGACTTCATCGACATGGCGAACCCGAAGAACCGGGCGACCGTCGAGGAGGCGCTCCGCACCGAGCTCGAGCGCGACCGGACGAAGACCTACGTCGTCGAGATCTCCCCGCTCGGCCTCGTCGAGATGACGCGCCAGAACGTCACCGACGGGCCGCGCGAGATCCTGACCAAGAAGTGCCCGACCTGCGCCGGCGACGGGATCGTCCTCTCCGAGGCGTCGGCCGCGCTCGAGGTGGAGCGGCGCCTGCGCACGCTCGCCTCCGGCTCCCGCGCCCAGGCGTTCCAGGTCGAGGTGAACCCGAAGACGATGTCGCTCCTGCTCGGCAAGGGCGGCTCGCGTCTGGCCGAGATCGAGGAGGCGTCGAAGAAGCGCTTCTTCCTCGCGCCGAAGGAGGGAGTGCACGCCGACCATGCCGCCGTCCTCGCCGAGGGCAAGCTCGTCGACCTGCAGCCGCCGGCTCCGATCGCCGAGGGCACCGAGGTCGACCTGAAGCTGGTCGAGCTGGACAAGCACGACGCCCATTCCGCGGTCGGCAAGCTCGACGGCATCGACGTCGTCGTCGGCGGCGCCGCGAAGCTCGTCGGCAAGAAGGCGAAGGTGCGTGTCGAGCGCGTGCTCGACGGCGTCGCCTACGCGACGGCGCTGAACGGCGTCGAAGCTCCCGCCGAGCCGATCACCTTCGAGAGCGAGGCCGAGAAGCCGACGCGGGCGCCGAGCCGCGCCAAGAAGGCAGCGGAGACGGACGAGCCCGAGATCGAGGCAGCCGCCGAGCTCGAGGAGGAGCTCGAGGAGGAGCTCGAGACCGGCGAGGTGGAGGTCGAGGAGCCCGCGACGGACGACGAGCAGCCGGAGGCCGAGGCCGCCGAAGCCGCTCCCGCCAAGAAGAAGACGCGCCGCGGCTCGCGTGGCGGCCGCAACCGGAAGAAGAAGCCGGCCGTCGCAACCGAGGAAGGCGAGTCCGCCGAGTCCGACGACGACGCCGAGCCGGAAGCAGAGGCCGACACCTCGGCTCCGGCCGCGCCGCGTATTCACGTTCCCGACTTCGAGCTCGGTGACGAGAAGCCGACGCGGAAGCGGTCGCCGAAGCCGAAGCCCAGTGCCGAGGAAAAGCCCAGCGCCGAGGAAGGCGACGACGAGGCTGCCGAGCAGGTGGCCGCGGCAGTCGCCGAGGAGACGGCCGGGGACGAGCCCGCCGCTCCGGCGAAGAAGAAGACGCGCCGCGGCTCGCGCGGCGGCCGGAACCGGAAGAAGCCGGCGGCAGCGACCGCGGCGACCGACAACGGTGCCGAGCCCGCTGCCGAGGCCCGGGCGTCGCAGTCCGAAGCCTCCGCGAACGGTGGCGAGCCCGCCACCGACGACTACGTACCGATGTCGGAATGGCTCGACG
The DNA here is from genome assembly GCA_963771185.1 of uncultured Gaiellaceae bacterium. Classification (GTDB taxonomy): domain Bacteria; phylum Actinomycetota; class Thermoleophilia; order Gaiellales; family Gaiellaceae; genus Gaiellasilicea. The sequence goes on along the minus strand of CAVYSL010000013.1, from coordinate 192,697 downwards.
ACCTGGACGCCTAGCCGCTACACTGCCCGGGTTCGCGGGTCCCGCCCGCGTTTTTCTGCGCTCTACCGCCTAATTGCCGATGAACACTTACGCGATCATCTCCGTCGGAGGAAAGCAGTACCGCGTCCGCGAGGGCGAAACGCTGCTCGTCGACCGGCTCAAGCACGGCGCCGGGAACACCTTTCAGCCGACCGTGCTGCTGATCGGCGGCAACGGCAGCACCGATCTCTCGCCGAGCGCCACGGTGACGGCGAGCGTGGTCGCCGACGTCAAGGGCGACAAGATCCGGATCGGCAAGTACCGGCCGAAGAACGGCTACAAGAAGCACACCGGCTTCCGTGCCAGCCTGTCGGAGATCAGGATCGAGTCGATCGGCGGCGCCAAGAAGGCGGCCGCGAAGAAGAGCGAGCCGGCACCCGCCAAGAAGGCCGAGAAGGCCGAGGCTGCGGCACCTGCCGCCGACGATCACGTCAAGGGGATGCCGTCCGGCTATGAGGATTTGACCGTCGCCCAGATCAAGCAGCAGTCGGCCGAGTGGAATCGCCCCATGCTCGAGGCCGCGCTCGAGTACGAGCAGTCGCACGGCAAGCGCAAGGGCGCAGTGGCCGCGATCGAGTCGGCCCTGGCAGAGAAGGAGAGCGACTAATGGCTCACAAGAAAGGCCTCGGGTCCTCCCGGAACGGCCGCGACTCGAATGCGAAGCGCCTCGGCGTCAAGATCTTCGCCGGCCAGAAGGTGAAGGCCGGGATGATCATCGTCCGCCAGCGCGGAACGCGGTTCCGCCCCGGCGCGGGCGTCGGCATCGGCCGCGACGACACGATCTTCGCCAAGCGCGAGGGCACGGTCGAGTTCCGCACCTCCGGCGAGAAGCGCTTCATCTCGGTCGCCGAGACCGCCGAGACGACCGACGCCAAGTAACAGACTGTTGCAAGGTCGGACGCCGCCGCTCCGGCGCGGCGTGCCTTCCAAGTAACAGACTGTTACTAAGCTAGCTCGGTGTTTCACGACCGCGCCCGTATCGAGGTCTTCGCCGGTCGTGGCGGCGACGGAGGCCTGAGCTTCCGGCGCGAGAAGCACGTGCCGAAGGGCGGGCCCGACGGCGGCGACGGCGGCCGTGGCGGCGACGTCGTCCTCGTCGCGGACGACAGCCTGCGCGATCTCTCGTTCTTCCGCGCGAAGACGAAGTTCAGGGCCGGCCGCGGCGAGCCGGGCCGAGGCGCGCGCAAGCACGGCGCCGACGGCGCCACGATCGAGCTCGCCGTCCCGGTGGGAACGCAGGCATACGGACCCGAGGGCGAGCTGATCGCCGACCTTGCGCTTCCGGACGCGCGCGTCGTTCTCGCGCGAGGCGGCCAGGGCGGCCGCGGGAACGCGCGCTTCGCCACCCCGGTGCGTCAGACGCCGCGCTTTGCCGAGGTGGGGGAGCCAGCTGGTGAGGCGGACGTCGAGCTGCGGCTGAAGCTGCTCGCCGACGCGGCGATGGCGGGGCTCCCGAACGCGGGCAAGTCGTCGCTGCTCCGTCGGCTCTCGAACGCGAAGCCGAAGGTCGCCGACTACCCGTTCACGACGCTCGCGCCCGTGCTCGGGACGGTCGAGTCACCGGACGGCGGCCAGCTCACGGTCGCGGACATCCCGGGCCTGATCGAGGGCGCCAGCGAAGGGATCGGCCTTGGCCACGAGTTCCTCGCCCATCTCGAGCGTGCGCGGCTGCTCCTGCACGTGATCGACTCGTCGGAGGAAGACGTCGAGGAGCGCTTTCGCACGATCGACAAGGAGCTGTCGCTCTACGGCGCCGGCCTCGACGAGCGGCCGCAGGCGATCGTGCTGAACAAGATCGACCTGCTGCCCGAGCCGCCCGACTTCCCCGTCGAGGACGAGCGGATCGTCGGCGTCTTTCCCGTCTCGTGCGCCACGGGCGCCGGGATCGAGGAGCTGAAGCTCGCACTCTTCCGGCTCTGCCCGGCCGCGCCGGAGCCCGTGTTCGAGGAGGCGCCGGAGCTGCCGGAGTTCCTCGAGTACCGGCCGCAACCGCCCGCGCGCCGCACCTACCGCATCTACCGCACGGATCGCGGCTTCCGGATCATCGGCGAGGCGCCGCAGGGCGAGGAGCTCGAGGCGGTGCTGAGGGCGGCCGGCGCCCGCAAGGGCCAGGAGGTCGAGATCGGCGAGGAAACGCTGGAATGGCAGTAATGCCGACAGTCGGCATCCTCGGCGGACGCTTCGATCCGCCGCATCTCGGCCACGTTGCACTTGCCCGAGCGGCGGTCGAGCGCTTCGGCATCGACGAGCTGCACATCAGCGTCGTCGCCGACGCGGCGCACAAGCCGTCCGAGGCTCCTGCCGGCGACCGCCTCGCGATGGCGGCGCTCGCCTTCGCCGAGCTCGACGCGACGGTCGAGTTGGAGGAGCACGGCTACACGGTCGATGCGCTCGAGGCGGCAGGCCACGACGACCCGATCTTCCTGATCGGCGCCGACGAGCTGGTCGCGTTCCCGACCTGGAAGCGCCCGGAGCGGGTGCTCGAGCTGGCGCGGCTCGGGGTCGCCACGCGCCCGGGTTACACGCCGGCGACCGCCTCGCCGCGCATTCAGATCTTCGAGCTCGAGCCGCATCCGGTTTCCTCGTCGGAGATCCGCAGGCGGGCGAGCGCCGGCGAGCCGCTCGACGGCCTGGTCGCGCCCGCGGTGGCGCAGTACATCGGCGAGCACGGCTTGTACCTGGGAGGACCTGGGAACGGTTGACGTCCGCGTTTCGTGGCTACACTGGAGGCTCTGACTTCGCTCGAACAAGCACGCCGGATCGCCGCTCTCGCAAGCGAGAAGCTGGCAGAAGACGTCGTCATTCTCGACATGAGGCCCGTGTGCGTCTACACGGACTTCTTCGTGCTCGCGACCGGGCGCAACGCCCGCCAGACGAAGGCGATCTTCGACGAGGTGCACGCCCAGCTGAAGCAGGACGGCAAGATCCTGCCGCGCGCGGTCGACGGCCAACAGGAGGCGGAGTGGATCATCGCCGACTACCTCGACGTCGTCCTGCACATCTTCACGCCCGAGACGCGGGCCTTCTACCGGCTCGAGGATCTCTGGGGCGACGTGCCCGCCGTCGACGTCGAAGCGGCGACGGCCTAGCTACAATCTCCGAGTCCCAGGGGCCATAGCTCAGCTGGGAGAGCGTCTGGCTGGCAGCCAGAAGGTCGCCGGTTCGAGCCCGGCTGGCTCCATTGTTGGCGCAGGTCACAAATCTGCGGAAGCAGATTTGTGACGCGCGAAGACCCCTGAAGGGTCGCTTCGCTCCCGGCTCACCCGGCGAGGTTCGCACCGTTTCCGGCCGCGTGCTTGACATCTCAGGCCGAGACCGGGAGTCTTGCGTGTCATGTCAGCCGACGTGATGTCCACAGGCTTGGAATCCGCGAGCGCGAGTTTGGACGAGCTCGCGCGGCTCGGCGGTGGGCCGGACGGAGGCGTCACCCGCGTCGCCTGGTCGCCGGAGCTGTTCGCGGCGTACACGTGGGTCGGCGACCGGCTCCGGGAGCTCGGCCTCGAGGTCGAGGTCGACGCCGCGGGAAACCTGCTCGCGAAATGGAGCGCCGGCAGCGGTAGCCCCGTCCTCGTCGGCTCGCACCTCGACACCGTCCCCTCCGGCGGCCGTTTCGACGGGGTCCTCGGCGTCGTCTCGGCGCTGCACGCCGTCCGCATGCTGAAGGCGGAGGGCTTCGAACCGGCGCGGCCGCTCTGGGTCGTCGCGTTCATGGACGAGGAGGGAACGCGCTTCGACGCGGCCCTCTTCGGCAGTCGCGCCTTCACCGGCGAGGACGTCACCGGCCTCGGTGAGCGCGTCGACGCGAACGGGGTCACCTTGCGCGAGGCGATGGCCGCCGCAGGCTACGACGTCGCGCGGGCGGGCGATGCCGACCGGGTGGCCGAAGTCGGCGCGTACCTCGAGCTCCACATCGAGCAGGGGCCCGTGCTCGAGGCGGCGGGAATCGAGATCGGGGTGGTGACGTCGATCGTCGGGCTGCGCGGCTACCGCGTCCGGCTCACCGGCCAGGCGAACCACGCCGGCACGACGCCGATGGCGCTCCGGCGCGATGCGCTCGCAGGAGCTGCGCGGATCGCGCTCGAGCTGCGCGAGGCCGCCCGCTCGCGCGAGGCCGTGACCGCGAACGTGGGCAAGCTCACGGTCGCGCCCGGCGGCGCCAACGTCGTCCCGGGCCTGGCCGACTTCACGCTCGACGTGCGCGCGACGACGGGCGCGGGATTGGCCGAGCTCGAGCAGATCGTCGAGGAGACGGTGGCGCGGATTGCGGCCGAGGAGGCTCTCGAGGTCGACCTGCAGCAGACCTTCGCGCTCGAGCCGCTCGAGCTCGATCCGATGCTCGTGGACGTCGTCGCTCGCGCGGCGGCCACGGAAGGGGCATCGTCGCTGCGGATGCCGAGCGGTGCCGGCCACGACGCGATGCTCATCGGCCGGCGCGCGCCCGCCGCGATGATCTTCGTGCCGAGCCGGGGCGGCATCAGCCATTCGCCCGGACGAATACAGCTCCCCGGCGCACATCGACCTCGGCGTGCGCGTGCTCGCAAGCGCCCTTCGTGAGCTGCTCGGGAAGGAAGTAAGGTGATCCATGCGCGTCGTCGGCGTTGACATCGGTGGCACGTTCACGGACTTCATGCTCTACGACACGGAGTCCGGCGGTGTCCACGTGCACAAGGTCCCGTCGACGCCGGCGGAGCCCGAGCAGGCGATGGTGACGGGGCTGTCGGAGCTCTGCGCGGACGCAGGCCTCGCGCCGTCGGACGTCACCGGCGTCTTCCACGGCACGACAATTGCGACGAACGCGGTGCTGCAGCACGAGGGCGCGGTTGCCGGGATGATCACGACGCGCGGCTTCCGCGACATCGTCCACATCGGCCGCCACCAGCGGCCGCTCCATTACTCGGTGATGCAGGACATCCCGTGGCAGGCGAAGCCGTTCGTGCGGCGCCGTCACCGCAAGGTCGTGACGGAGCGGATCGTGCCGCCGACGGGCGAGGTGCTGACGCCGCTCGACGAGGAGGAGGTGCGGGCCGCGGCCCGGGAGCTGCGCGAGGAGGGAGTCGAGGCGGTCGCCGTCTGCTTCCTCTTCTCCTATCTCAACCCGGAGCACGAGCGGCGCGCGGCCGCGATCGTGCGCGAGGAGATGCCGGACGCGTTCGTGACCACGAGCGCCGACATCTTCCCCCAGTTCCGCGAGTTCGAGCGCTTCACGACCGCGACGATGAGCGCCTTCGTCGGGCCCAAGACGGGCAACTACCTCGACGGGCTCGCGACCTCGCTCGAGTCGGAAGGCGTCGAGGGCGAGCTGCACGTGATGATGTCGAGCGGCGGCGTGGCCAGTGTGCACACGGCCGCCGAACGTCCCGTGACGCTCCTGCTCTCAGGCCCCGCAGCCGGGATCCTCGGCGGGCAGTGGGCCGGCGCGCTGGCCGGCCGCCGCCGGCTGATCACCTTCGACATGGGCGGCACCTCCGCCGACATCGGCATCGTCACCGAGGACGGCGTCAGCGAGGCGTCGGCGCGCGACACCTGGGTCGGCGGCTATCCGCTGCTCGTCCCGATGCTGGACGTGCACGCGATCGGCGCCGGCGGCGGCTCGATCGCGTACGTCGACGAGGGTGGCGCCTTCCGCGTCGGCCCGCGCAGCGCGGGCGCGTCGCCCGGCCCGGCCTGCTACGGCTACGGCGGCCAGGAGCCGACGATCAGCGACGCGCACATCGTCCTCGGCCGGCTCGATCCCGAGCGCTTCCTCGGCGGCCGGATGAAGCTCGACCGTGACGCCGCTGTCGAGGCCGTCCAGAAGCTCGCCGACCAGCTCGGCCTCGGCCTGCTCGAGACGGCGGAGGGGATCCTCACGATCGCCAACTCGAACATGGCGCGGGCGATTCGCTCGCGCACGATCGAGAAGGGCCACGACCCGCGCGAGTTCGCGCTCGTTGCATTCGGCGGCGCCGGGCCGCTGCACGCGGCCGAGGTGGCCGACTCGCTCGAGATCCCCGAGGTGCTGGTGCCGCCGCACCCGGGCATCACCTCCGCCGGCGGCCTGCTCACGAGCGATCTCAAGTACGACCAGATGCGGACCGTCTTCCAGCTGCAGGGCAACGTCGACGACGAGCGGCTCAACCGTGAGCTGGACGAGCTCGAGGCGGAGCTGCGGGTCTGGCTCGAGCGCGACGGCGTCCCGGCCGGTGACGTCGAGGTGATCAGGGCGCTCGACTGCCGCTACGTCGGCCAGGGATACGAGCTCCGGGTGACGCTCGCCGACGGGCCGTTCACCGAGCAGGCGCTCGACCAGTTCCACGTCCTCCACGAGCGCGAGTACGGGAGCGCGTACGGCGACCCGATCGAGATCGTCAACGCCCGCGTCACCGCGATCGGCCGGCGGCCGGCGCTCGAGTCGCCGCCCGTCTCGAGCGGGAGCCTGCAGGAGGCGCTGATGGGCGAGAACGAGGGCGTGTTCCGCGTCGACGGCAGCCTGCAGGCGCTGCAGACCCGCTTCTACGACCGGAGCCTGCTGCCGCTCGACGAGGCGATCCCCGGCCCCGCCGTCGTCTTCCACCCCGACACCACGACCGTCGTCCCGCCCAGCTGGAACGCCACGGCGGACGCCTCCGGCAACCTGATCCTCAAGAAGGTGGGCGCCCGATGAGCACCGTCCAGACGAGAGTCGATCCGGTCACCGCCGCCGTCATCGCCGGCGCGCTCGACTCGATTGCGGTCGAGATGGGCCACAAGCTGGCCCGGATGGCCTACTCCTCGATCATCCGCGAGTCGGAGGACTTCGGCTGCGTCCTCTGCGACGCCGAGGGCCGCCAGCTCTGCGAGTCGGCGCAGTCGACGCCGCTGCAGTCGGGGCCGATCCCGGGCTACATCGCCGGGATCAACCGCCGCTTCGCCGAGCTCGGCCTCGAGTGGAAGCCCGGCGACGTCGTCATCCACAACCACTCGTACTACGGCGCCTCCCACCAGCCGGACGTCGGCTTCGTCGTCCCGGTCTTCTACGCGGGCGAGCTCGTCGGCTTCTCGGCGACGACGGCTCACCATCTCGATCTCGGCGCGCTCACGCCCGGGAGCTGCGGGATCGTCGACGCGACCGACGCCTACGCGGAGGGGCTCCAGTTCAACGCGATCAAGATCGAGGAGGAGGGTCGCAAGAACGAGTTCATCTGGCAGATCCTCCGCGACAACTGCCGCGCGCCGCAGCTCGTCGTCGGCGACATGGAGGCACAGGTCGTCGCCTGCAAGATCGGCGCCGGCCGCTTCGTCGAGCTGATCGACCGCTACGGGCTCGAGACGGTCAAGAACGCAAGCGAGGACCTGATGGACTACTCCGACCGGATGCTGCGGCGCGAGATCGAGCGGCTTCCGGACGGCACCTACGAGGCCGAGGGCTACCTCGACGGCTTCGTCGACCATCCCGACCCCGCGTACAAGAACCTGAAGGTGAAGGTCGCGGTCACGGTCGAGGGGTCGGAGATCACCGTCGACCTGACCGGGACGGCCCCGCAGGTCGACCTGCCGATCAACATGCCCTTCGTCGGCACGGTCGACATCGCGATCTGGGTGACGCTGCGCTCGATCCTGCTCGACGCGTGGACGCACGACCCGGTGCCGACGAACTCCGGCCTGTTCCGGGCGATCACGATCGTCGCTCCCGAGGGCTGCATCGCGAACCCGAGCTTCCCGGCCCCGACGATCGCGCGCTTCTGCGGCGGCAACATCATCGCCGACACGCTGATGCGCGCACTCGCGCCGGTGCTGCCGGAGGGCGTCGGCGCCGGGGTCGGCAACCTGAAGGTGGTCGCCTACTCCGGCTTCAGCGGCGGCCAGCACTGGGTGTACATGGACATCCAGGAGGGGAGCTACGGCGGCCGCTACGGCAAGGACGGCCTCGACGCCGTCGACACCCTGTACGCGAACACCCGCAACAACCCGATCGAGGACATCGAGTCGCACTTCCCGCTTCGCGTGACGCAGTACGAGCTGCTCGAGGACCGCGGCGGCCCCGGCCGCTGGCGGGGCGGGCTCGGGACGACGCGGGAGATCGAGTTCCTCGACGATGCCGGCTACTCGCTCGAGGGAGACGGGTCGGAGACGCCGCCGCCCGGTCTCTTCGGAGGCGCCGAGGGGACACCGGGGGCGGTCCTGCTCAACCGGGGCACGGACGCCGAGCTCGAGCTGCCGTCGAAGTTCCCCTACCGAAAGGCGGCGGCCGGGCACCGCCTCTGCCTGATCTCGCCGTGCGGCGGCGGCTACGGGAATCCGCTGGAGCGGAGCCGCGAGGCGGTTCAGGAGGACCTGATCGACGGATACGTGAGCCGGGAGTCGGCTCGAACGCACTACGGACTGGAGGGCAACGAATGAAGCAACGGGTCTCGATTCTGGCTGCCGCGATCGCGGTGGCGGTGGTGGCGATCGCCACCGGTGTGGCTGCGCCGACGGCGTCGTGGACGGGCGCGCAGGCGAACCTGAGCAAGCACAAGGCGGTGCCGAAGTTCGTTGCGCCCGGGCCCGCCTTCAACGCGAAGGCGAAGGCGGGCGGCAAGACGATCTTCATCATCCCGGCGTCGAGCCAGGTGCCGTTCGTCTCGACGATCGCGAACCACATCAAGCGGATCAGCAGCGCGGCCGGCGTGAAGGTGACGATCTGGCAGAACCAGGGCCAGCCGTCGCAGTGGGTGCAGGGGATGAACGCGGCCGTCGCACAGAAGGCGAACGCGATCGTGCTGCTCGCCGGGAACGATCCGGCCGGGCTCCAGCCGCAGATCAAGCAGGCGAAGGCGAAGGGAATCCCGACGATCGTCGCGCACCTCTATGACGACAACCAGCCCTCCGCGCCAAACGTCGGCGGCGTCGTCAACATCCCCTACAAGATCGCCGGCCAGCTGATCGCGGACCAGGCGATCGTGGATACGAAGGGGAAGGCCAACGCGATCGTCGTGACGATCAACCAGGTCAAGTCGACGGTGCCGATGGTGGCAGGCATCCGGCAGGAGTTCAGCAAGTACTGCTCGGGCTGCAAGCTGAAGTTCACGGACGTGACGATCGCCGACATCGCGACGAAGATCCAGCCGAACGTCCAGGCCCTCCTCACCAGCGACCCGGGGATCAACTACGTGATCGCCCTCTACGACAGCGCCGAGGTGCCGTTCGTCTCCGCGGCGATCAGGGCGGCAGGCCGGACCGGCCGGGTGAAGGTCTCGACCTTCAACGGGACGCCCGAGATCCTGAAGATGGTCAAGCAGGGTGACATCGTCAACATGAACGTCGGCGAGAACCTCGAGTGGATCGGCTATGCGATCGTCGACCAGTCGATGCGGATCATGGGCGGCCTCAAGCCGGTGAAGAACGCCCGCGTCCCCGTGCGCGTCTTCGACAAGTCGAACATCGGCCAGGCCGGCCCCAAGTTCACGTCCGGCTGGGGCACGACGTACGTGAGCGGCTACCGCAAGCTCTGGGGCCTGCAGTAGCGGTGGAGGAGGTCGAACCGCCGCGACTCGAGCTGCGCAAGCTGTCGAAGAGCTTCGGCGGAACGCAGGCGCTTCGCGACGTCGACCTGAGCTTGCTCCCCGGGGAGGTCCATGGCCTCCTCGGGGAGAACGGCTCCGGCAAGTCGACGTTGATCAAGATCCTCGCCGGCTTCCACGACCCGGACGGCGGCGAGCTGCTGATCGACGGCGAGCCCGTGCGCCTGCCGCTCGCACCGGGGCAGTTTCGCCGGCTCGGGCTCAGCTTCGTGCACCAGGACCTCGGTCTGATCGAGTCGCTCAGCGTGCTCGAGAACCTGCGCGTCGCCGAGCTCGCGTCCTCACGTTCCCGCTTCGGGATCTCCTGGCGGCGCGAGCGCAAGCGGGCCCGCGAGACGTTCGAGCGGTACGGCCTGCGGATCGACCCGACGGCGATCGTGGGCGACCTGAAGCCCGTCGAGCGGGCGCTGCTCGCGATCGTGCGCGCGATCGAGGAGATTCGCGGCGTCGGCGTCGGCCACGGCGTGCTCGTGCTCGACGAGCCGACGGTGTTCCTCCCGCGCGAGGGGATCGAGGTGCTGTTCTCGCTCGTGCGCGATGCGGCCGCGAGCGGCGCGACCATCCTCTTCGTCTCGCACGACCTCGACGAGGTGCGCGAGATCACCGATCGGGTCACGGTCCTGCGTGACGGCGCGCTCGTCGGCACGGTCGGCACGCGCGAGACGAGCGAAACGACGTTCGTCGAGATGATCATCGGCCGCCAGCTCGCGAAGCTGGCCGATGTCGAGCACGCGGATCTGACCGAGCGGCGGGTCGCGGTCTCGGTCGACGGCCTGAGCGGGTCGATCGTGAACGACGTCTCCTTCCGGATCCACGACGGCGAGATCGTCGGCCTCACCGGTCTGATCGGCTCCGGCTTCGAGGAGGTGGCGCACCTGCTCTACGGGGCACGGTCGGCACGGGCCGGACGGCTCGTGCTCGACGGCGGGGAGATGGACCTGACGCGGCTGACGCCGCCCGTCGCCACGCGGTCCGGGATCGCGCTCATCCCCGCCGACCGGAAGACCGACGGGAGCGTCGGCTCGCTGCCGGTCGTGGAGAACCTGGCTCTCGCGGTGCTCGACCGCTACTTCAACGGCATTTCGCTGGAGCGGCGGCGGATGCGACGGGAGACCCGAGGACTGATGCAGGAGTTCGACGTCCGCCCGAACGACCCGTCGCTGCCGTACGGGGCGCTGTCGGGCGGCAACCAGCAGAAGGCGCTGCTCGCGAAGTGGTTCCAGACCGAGCCGCGGCTCCTCCTCCTGGACGAGCCGACGCAGGGGGTGGACGTCGGCGCGCGGCAGCAGATCTTCGGACTGATTCGCACGGCGGTCGACGAGCGCGGCATGCACGTCCTCTGCGCGAGCAGCGACTACGAGCAGCTCTCGCTCCTCTGCGACCGCGTGATCGTCTTCGGCCGCGGTCGCATCTGGCGGGAGCTCGTCGGCGAGGACGTGACGAAGGAGCGGATCATCGAGCAGAGCTACGCGGCGATGGCGGCCGAAGTCGTCGGCGTGGTCGCGTGAGCGAGGCGACGGAGAGCAAGGGGGCGGTGAAGCCTGCGACGACCGAGCGCTCGCGCTCGCTCGTCGCCGACATCGTCGAGCGCTACGCGCTGCTCGCGGTCTGGGGCGTCGTCATCATCGTGTTCGGGATCCTGCGGCCGGACACGTTCCTGACGACTGCGAACTTCTCGACCATCTTCGGCTCCCAGGCGGTGCTGGTCGTGCTGACGCTCGCACTGCTGCCACCGCTGACAGCCGGCGACTACGACCTCTCCGTCGCCGCGACGATGGGCCTCGCCGGGATGACGCTCGCGATCGTGAACGTCAACCACGGCTGGTCGATCGGGATGTCGATCGCGGCCGCGCTCGCGATCGGCCTGCTCGTCGGGATCATCAACGGAGCGATCGTCGTGCTGCTCGGGATCGACTCCCTGATCGTGACGCTCGGAACGTCGACCTTCATCGCCGGCGTCATCCTCTGGATCAGCAATTCGCAGACGATCAGCGGCGTCTCGATCGACCTGATCGACTACGTCGTCGTCAAGCAGTTCCTCGGGATTCCGCTCGCCTTCTACTACGGGATCGCGCTCGGCGTGCTGATGTTCTACGTCTTCGAGTTCATGCCGGTCGGCAGGCGGCTGCTCTTCGTCGGGCGGGGCCGCAGCGTCGCGCGCCTCTCCGGCATCCGCGTCGTGCGGCTGCGCTGGGCGGCCTTCGTGGCCTCAGGCGTGATCAGCGCTTTCGCCGGCGTCCTCTACGTCGGCACCCTCGGCTCGGCCGATCCGACCTCGAGTCTCAGCTTCCTGCTGCCGGCGTTCGCCGCGGCGTTCCTCGGCGCGACGACGATCATGCCCGGCCGTTTCAACCCGCTCGGCTCGATCGCCGCCGTCTACTTCCTCGTCACCGGCATCACGGGGCTCCAGCTGCTTGGCGTGCAGACGTTCGTCCAGCAGCTCTTCTACGGTGGAGCGCTCGTGCTCGCGGTCGCGCTGTCGCAGCTCGCCCGGAGGCGCGACGCGCCCGTCTCCAGCTAGTTCTGTGAGAAGGTCGTTGCCGTGCTGAACCGGCAGATCACGTTGGCGGCGCGGCCCGAGGGCTTCCCGACCGAGTCCGACTTCGCGCTCGTCGAGGCGGAGGTGCCGTCGCCGCGAGCGGGCGAGGTGCTCGTCCGCTCGCAGTGGCTCTCGCTCGATCCGTACATGCGCGGGCGGATGAGCACGGCGCGTTCCTACGCGAAGCCGACCGAGGTCGGCGAGCCCATGACCGGGCAGGCCGTGGGCGAGGTCGTCGAGAGCGGCGACTCGCGCTTCGCGGCCGGCGACACCGTGGTCGGGCAGCTCGGCTGGCAGGACTACGCCGTCGCCCGCGGCGGCACGCTCCGGAAGCTCGATCCGGCGCTGGCGCCTCCGCAGACGGCGCTGCACGTCCTCGGCGCGACCGGCCTGACTGCCTACTTCGGCCTCTTCGACGTCGGCGGGGCGAGGCCAGGGGACGCCGTCGTCGTCTCGGCCGCCTCCGGGGCCGTCGGCCAGATCGTCGGTCAGCTGGCGAAGATCGCCGGCTGCAGCCCCGTCGTCGGGCTCGCGGGCTCGCCCGAGAAGGTCGCCGACCTGACCGAGCTCTACGGCTACGACATCGGGATCGACTACAAGCGCGACGACGTCAACGCGGCGCTGAAGGAGGCGTGCCCGAACGGCGTCGACGTGTACTTCGACAACGTCGGCGGTGCACTCTCGGAGACGATCTTCCGCCGGCTCGCGCTGAACGCGCGCGTGCCGATCTGCGGCCAGGTCTCGCAGTACAACCTCACCGAGCCGGAGCTGGCGCCGCGCAACCTCAGCTTCCTGATCGTCTTCCGCGCCCGGCTCCAGGGCTTCCTCGTCAGCGACTACGTCCACCGCTTCCCGGAGGGCCTGCAGCGTCTCGGCCGCTGGCTCGGCGAGGGCAAGCTCGCCTACCGCGAGGACGTGACCGAGGGGCTCGAGAACGCACCCGCGGCCTTCATCGGGATGCTGCGCGGAGAGAACCGCGGCAAGGCGCTCGTCAAGCTTCGCTGAGCAGCCGCTTCAGCATCAGCGCGTTCGCCGGCGCCTGCGCGATCTCGCCCTTGGCCGGATCGCCCGCGACCTCCTCGGGCTCCAGCCCTTCGAGGCCCGTAGACGGCATCGCCGAGCGGCCGTTGTTGTTGAACATCGCGTAGACCGACTCGGTCTCGCCGGCGAGCTCGCGCAGCGGCCCGACCCACTCCTCGAGCTCTTCCTCGGAGTAGAGGTAGTCGAACCGCTCTGCCGCGCTGCCCGTGCGCTTGTTCCAGGTCGATGCGTTGCGGCCGTGGAAGCGAACGTACGCCGTCGAGCTCGTCCTGCCGATCACGGTCGGGACGAGGTTCTTCGCGTCGGTCCGGGGCGCGTCGACGATCACGTAGGTCGCGCCGATCGACTCGAGGAAGGCCAGCGTCCGGTCGCGGTTTTCCTCGTCGAGCCAGCTGCGGTGCCGGAACTCGACCAGCGCCTCGTCGCCGTCGAGCTGCTCGACCGCCCACGCGAGATAGTCGAGCGAGACCGGCTTGTAGACGACGTAGGACGGGAACTGGAGCAGGACGCCGCCGAGCTTGCCGCGCTCGCGCAGCGGTTCCAGCGCCCGGTGGAAGCGGCGAAACACCTCCGCGCGCAACTCGCGCGGCGGCCGGTCGACCCGGCCGCGCGCGTCGACCGGCATCACGTCGCGCAGGTCCTCCGGCAGCGACTCGAGCTTGACCGGATGGCGCGTCATCAGGCCGAACGCCTTCACGTGCATCGTGAAGTCGGCCGGTGTCCGCTCCGCCCAGTTCGCCACGAGCTCCGCATCCGGGAGGCGGTAGTAGGTCGAGTTCGCCTCGACGGTGTCGAACCGCTCCGCGTAGTGGCGGATCCGCGCCTCGCCCGAGCGCACGTTCTTCGGATACCAGACCTTCGTCAGCGTCTCGTCGGCCCACGAGCAGGTGCCGACGCGAACGGTGGCGCTCATCCCACGATCGTAGACCGCGGCGAGCGCCACCCGAACTGCGAGAGATCGCGCCGGGCCGCGAAGCGGCCCCCTTCAGGGGTTTTAGCGCGGATGAGCATCCGCTGCCGCGGATGCTCATCCTGCGCCAATTAGCTAGCGACGATCGTCAGCTCGCGCGACGCAGCGCCGCCGTTGGCGGTGTTGGCGTCGAGGCGAACGACGTACGTCGAGCGCTTCGCCGGCTTGAAGCCCGCCAGCCGGAAGCGGGCGATCGCGTCCGGGCCGAGCGTCGTCGCCGGCTGGCCGGCTGCCACCTGCCTGCCGCGCAGGAACACGCGGTAGTTGATCCCGACCGTGTCGCCGGAGCGAAGGTTCGCCGCCAGCTCGCGCAGCGGGACGGCGACCGTCGGGGAGGCGATCCCGCCCCGGACCTTCACGAGCGGGTTCCTGATGTCGACCGACTTCGCCGCTGAGCGGAAGCGGGCGAGCGCGGGCTTCGCGGCGCCGCTCTTCGTCAGCAGGCCGCTCTGCCAGACGCTCGTCTCGTCGTCCTGGAAGATGAACCAGACGAACATGTCGACGCGCGGATCCTTCTTCGCGAGCCCGATCGCCTGCGTCGTGTAGGCGGCCTGCTGGGCGCGCGAGACGCCCTTCGGCTCGCCGTCGGGCTTCGTCTCGTAGCCGAACTCGGTGATCCAGATCCGGACGTTCTTGCGCTTGAACCACTTGTCGAGCGACTGCTCGAAGCGCGGGAGCGAGGACAGGGTCACGTTCGGCCACTTCACCTTCTGCGTCGGCTTCAGGTTCTGAGGGGTCGGATACGGGTGCTGCGCCCAGGCGGCGAACTTGAGCCGCGGGTTCGCGGCCGCGACGAGCTGGGCGAAACGGCCGGGCGAGTGCGTGTCGGAGTTGCCGGCGAGGTTCTTGTCGCGCCCATGCGACGACGTCGAGCCGATCGCGACCTGCGCGCGGGAGTTACCGGCCTTGATCCCGGCGTACGCGGCGGCGTACATCTTCGCGTACAGCCGCGGGCCGACCGAGCGTCCCTTGGCGTCGAACTGCGGCGTCAGGAAGAGCTGCAGGTTCGACTCGTTCCAGACGGAGTAGCGCCCCACCCACGGATACTGGGCAAAGCGCCCGGAGTACCGAGAGGCGACGGCGCGTGAGAAGTTCTTCAGGTCGTTGACGTTCCTGGGGACGTTGTTCGGCGTCTTGCCGCCGTTCGCCCACTTGGGCGTGCCCCAGATCGTGATCACCACTTCGAGACCGCGCTGCTGCGCGTTGCGGACGAGCTCGTCGATGTCGGAGAACCGATACGCCGGGTCGAAGGAGTTGGCCGCGTTCGCGGGCCGGGTCGGTGCGGTCTTCGACCAGTCGACCAGCGTGCGCACGATCGTGGCGTTGGCGGCACGCGCCTGGCCGAGCACCTGGGATCGGTTCGCATTCCAGCGAAAGGCAACGTCGTCGTGGAAGCCGACGTACATGCGCGGCGCCGAGCTTGCGACCGCCGGTGAAAGCAGTGCTGCAAGGGCCGCGACGAGGAAGAGCTGCGTCACTCGTCTCACGGGCATCTCCTTTGCAAGTGATATGGAATGCAAAGGGTAGCCGCCCCGTGTGAGGAGGGTGTTAGGTCCGTTTTCGGCTTGTTTGTGCGACTCAGGCAGCGGTGCGGAGCGCTTCGATCTCGCGTGAGACGGCGAGCCGCTCGAGTGCCGTCGCCTCGATCTGACGCACGCGCTCGCGCGTGATCCCGAGCCGGCGCCCGATCTCCTCCAGCGATTGCGGCTCTTCCCGGCCCAGGCCGTAGCGCAGCGTGAGCACCGTCTGCTCGCGGTCGGGGAGGTTCGCGAGCGCCCGGTGCAGCGTGGTCTCGGTGAGGCTGACCTCGACCTCCTCCTCGACCCCGCCTTCGGCGACGCCGACGAGGTCGCCGATCGAGGCGTCGTTGTCGTCGCCGATCGGCTTGTCGAGGCTCGTGACCGCTCGCGCGGCCTGGCGGACCTCGTTCAGGTGCTTCATCGAGATCTTCGAGGCCTCAGAGACCTCCTCGTCGGTCGGGGGCCGCCCGAGCTTGGCCATCAGCTCGCGTTCCGCCCGCCCGATCTTCTGCTCGCGGTCGGCGATGTGGACGGGGATCCGGATCGTGCGCGACTTGTTCGCAACGCCGCGCTGCACCGCCTGGCGGATCCACCACGTCGCGTAGGTCGAGAACTTGTAGCCGCGCCGCCAGTCGAACTTCTCGACGGCGCGGATCAGGCCGATCACGCCCTCCTGGATCAGGTCGAGCAGCGAGAGCCCGTGGCCCTGGTACTTCTTCGCGATCGAGACGACGAGACGCAGGTTCGAGTTGATCATCCGGTTCTTCGCCTCGACGTCGCCGCGCTCGATCTTCTTCGCCAGATCGACCTCTTCGGCGGCGGTCAGGAGCGGATAGCGGCCGGCTTCGTTGAGGAACAGCTGCAGCGAGTCGGTCGTCGCGGCGGCGAGGTCGCCGTTGATGTAGGTCGCGTCGGCCGCCGTCGCGCGCCCGCAGTCGTCGGAGAGGCTGATCCCACGCTCCTCGAGCTCCTGGTAGAGCGTCTCGAGCTCTTCGTCCTCGAGCTCCAGATCCTGGATCGCGGCGCTGAACTCGGAAAGGTTGAGGCAGCCCGCCTCCTCGCCGGCCTCGAGCATGGGGACGAGCGTCTCGCGACTCATCGTTGTCGTCTTCCCCGGCTTGCCCCGACCGTAACCCCTGTCCGAAATGGACATCTAGCGCCGTCACGTCCTGCTTGCGATCGTGAGGAAGATGGCACGGTCCCGTTTCCCACCCGTTCGAGACCCGCCCCTAGCGTGGAGGGTGTCGTCGAACAGGAGGTCGGGAGATGCGAAAGCTCTCGGTGTTGGCCGCGCTCGCGCTCGTGTCGGCGCTCGCCTCGCTGGCGGGCGCGGGCGGAGCCCAGGCCCACGCCCTGATCAACGCCGGGAATGTGTACGACAACGGGAACCAGTGCGTCTACAACGCGACGGCGCAGACGCACTCGTTCAACAGCGTCATCGTCCAGTCGCTGACGAACACGCCTCCGTTCCACTTCCCGGTCTCGAACTGCACCTACCGGAACTCGAAGCCGTCCGGCTACCTGGCCGGCCGCTGGGAGTCGTGGAAGTGGGGACCGAACGTCGGTGCGTGGCTCGTCTGCGGGACGCAAGGGTGGAATTACGGAGGCGGCTACGAGCTGCACGTCGGCCGCTCCACCACCGGGTGCGGCGGCGGCTACTACCTGCTCCAGGGCGGGGCGTTCGTCTACAACGGCGGCTGGGTCGGCGGGTGGCTCGCAACCGGCTACGAGTGGCTCTGGTCGTGAAGGGGGTAGCGGAATGAGAAAGCGACTCATGTTGCTCGGGACCGCGGGACTGCTGGCGGCAGTGCTGGGCGTCGGCTACGCCGCCTCAGTCGGCCACGAGCAGCCGACGCAGCTGCCGGATCCGGCCGCCGACGAGGTGTACGTGGCAGGCCCGGACGGCGAGGCGTTGAAGTGCAACGGCAAGCTCGCGAAGGTGAAGCGGTCGGCGCTCGGCGGCCGGATACCGCCGCTGACGCCCGATCAGGCTGCGCAGCAGAGCGTGCTCGTCCAACCACGGATGAAGGTCGCCCGCTGCGAGAAGGGTGCGAAGGGCGCGGAAACCGGCCGAGTGGTCTTCGTCGACGCCGGCACGTCCAACGGCCCCTAGCGCGGTCGAATTCGGGAGGTGGGCGCCGTGGTTCTCGCGCCCACCTCCCGTTACACTCTCAGGCGTGATCTGGGAGCTCGTGTTCATGCTCGTGATCCTGAAGATCCCGGTCGTCTATCTCTGCTGGGTCGTCTGGTGGGCGGTCCGAGCCGAGCCGCTGCCGCTCGAAGGAGCCGGCAGGCTGGCGCCGCTCCAGCCGCGGTCGCCCGACTGCGACTGGCGGCGGCAACGAGCCGACTCGAGGCGGCGCGGCCCGTGCCGGCCGCGCGGCGGCGGACACATCCGCAGGCCGCAACGCGTCATCTACGCCCGCGGTAGGGTGCGCGCGTGAGCGCCTACGAGAGCAGCAGCGACGCGCACCGCTGGTCGACGGCAGACACCGTCGCCGGCTTTCTGGCGACCCTGTCGATCTTCGCGAGCGGGCTCGGGCTGATCTGGCGGCCGGTGCGGCTCGTCCCTTTCGCGATCCTGATCGCGCTGATCGCCGCCCGGATGTCGGCTCGCAACGAGCGGATCGCCTGGTACGCCGTGATCGCGGGCGTGGTCTGCTGGACGGCCGGGATGACGATCGCCGTCGTGACCGAAAATCCCCTGTGGTAGGAGGGTTTGGCGAAATAGCGGCTGGGCCGCCGGGCCGCGCTGGTCGCCCCGAGGCGGCGTCCTCAGTCGCGCCGATAGCTTCGGCTATCGGCGCTCCCTGCGTCCTTGCCTCGGAACGACCAGCGCACCCCGTCGACGAGCGCCATTCCACCAAACCCTCCTAGCCGCAGACCCGCTGCTACAACACTGTCTGTGAGCACGCACGACGTCGACGGACTGAACGCCGGCTACGCCCGGCTGCTGTTCGAGGACTACCTGGAGAACCCGGACGCGGTTCCCCCCGAGTGGCGCGAGCTGTTCGAGAGCGGCGACAGCGACCTCGTCGCAACGCATCCCGGCCTACTCCGGCTGCTCGAGAAGCTCGCAAGGGACAACGGTGCAAACGGCCATCCCGCGCCGGTCGCCGCAGCTCCGGCGGCGGCACCACCGTCTCCTACCCCGGAGCCGCCAGCCCCGGCCGTCATCGACGAGACCCTGCTCGGCGGTGTCGCAGCGGCGATGGCGCTCGTCAAGGCCCATCGGATGCACGGGCACCTCGCTGCGCGCCTCGATCCGCTCGGCTCCGAGCCGCTGGGCGACCCCGCGCTCGACGAGACGCGCCTGATTCCGCCGCTGACGCCCGAGCTGCAGGAGCGCATTCCCGCCACGCTCCTGCGCGTGCATGTCCCGGGCGAGACGCTGAGAGAGGCGCTGCCGAACCTCCGCGCCGTCTACAGCGGCACGATGGCCTACGAGATCGAGCATCTCTCCGATCACGCGGAGCGCGTGTGGCTGCGGCAGGCGATCGAGGCGAGCCGCTATCGCCAGCCGCTCGCACCCGAGGAGCGCGTTCGCCTGCTCAGGTCGCTCGCTCGCGCCGAGGGGTTCGAGCAGTACCTGCGCCGCGCCTTCCTGGGCCAGAAGCAGTTTTCGCTCGAGGGTCTCGACGCGATGATGCCGATGCTCGACGAGTCGATCGAGCTCGCCGCCGACGCGGGGGCCCACGAGGTCGTGATCGGGATGGCACACCGCGGCCGCCTGAACGTGCTCGTGCACACGGTCGGTCGCTCGTACGAGTCGATCCTGCGCGAGTTCGAGGGCGAGCGGACGATCGATGCGGTCGTCGTCAACGACGAGGGCGGAACCGGCGACGTCAAGTACCACCTCTCCGCGACCGGGACGCGCAAGACCACGTCGGGCGAGGTGACGATCACGCTCGCGCCGAACCCGAGCCATCTCGAGGCGGTCGACCCGGTCGTCGAGGGCTGGACGCGCGCCGAGCAGACAGACCGTTCGGGCGGCGCCGGCATCCACGACCCGTTCGTCGCGCTGCCGATCCTGATCCACGGCGACGCGTCGTTCGCAGGTCAGGGCGTCGTCGCGGAGACGCTCAACCTGTCGAGCCTCGACGGCTACACGACCGGCGGCACGCTCCACCTGATCGCGAACAACCAGGTCGGCTTCACCACGAATCCGAACGAGGGCCGCTCCACGCGCTACTCGAGCGACCTCGCGAAGGGGTTCGACATCCCGATCATCCACGTGAACGCGAACGACCCCGAGGCCGCGATCGCGTCGGTGCGTCTCGCGCTCGCCTACCGGCAGGAGTTCGGCCACGACATCGTCGTCGATCTCGTCGGCTACCGACGCTTCGGGCACAACGAGCAGGACGAGGCGGCGTACACCCAGCCGCTGATGGTCGCGCAGATCGCGGCGCAGCCGACGGTCGGCCGGCTCTACGCCGCCCAGCTCGTCGCCGAAGGCGTGCTCAGCGAGGACGAGGCGAACGCGCTGTTCGAGGAGACACAGCAGGAGCTTCGCGCCGCGCACGACCAGCTGAAGGCGTCGTTCGCGGAGCCGCGCCCGACGAAGGAGGGGCGGATCCCGGCCGACACCGGCGGCGCCGTCGTCACCGCCGTCCCGGCCGAGCGGCTCGAGGCGCTGAACGACCAGCTGCTCCTGCTGCCGGAGGGCTTCGAGGGCAACGAGAAGCTGTTGAAGCAGCTCGAACGCCGGCGCGAGCGCATGGTCGAGGGCGGGATCGACTGGGGACAGGCCGAGGCGCTCGCCTTCGCCAGCCTGCTCGTCGAAGGGATCCCGATCCGCCTCTCCGGCCAGGACACCGAACGCGGCACGTTCTCCCACCGTCACGACGTCCTGCACGACCAGCGCACGGGCGAGACGCACGCCCCGATCCAGGCCCTTCCCGACGCGGGCGCCTCCTTCGAGATCTACAACTCGCCGCTCTCCGAGTACGCCTGCCTCGGCTTCGAGTACGGCTATGCGGTGGCGGCGCCCGACGCGCTCGTGCTCTGGGAGGCGCAGTACGGCGACTTCGTCAACGGCGCCCAGATCGTGATCGACCAGTTCCTCGTCGCCGGCCTCTCGAAGTGGGGCCAGACCTCACGTCTGACGCTGCTGCTCCCGCACGGGTACGAGGGCAACGGCCCCGAGCATTCGAGCGCGAAGCTCGAGCGGTTCCTCCAGCTCGCTGCACAGGAGAACATCCGCGTCGCGAACGTGACGACGGCCGCTCAGTACTTCCATCTCCTGCGGCGCCAGGCGCTCGACGCGACGGCCCGCCCTCTGGTCGTGATGACGCCAAAGGGGCTGCTGCGGCTGAAGCAGGCTTCCTCGTCGCTCGCAGACCTCTCGGAGGGCCGGTTCGAGCCGGTGCTCGACGACTCCGGCGTCGACCGGAACTCGGTCACGAGGCTCGTGCTCACGTCCGGCAAGCTCTACTACGACATTCAGGGCCACGAGGAGCGCGCTCACGCGAGCTCGGTCGCTGTCGCCCGGATCGAGCAGCTCTACCCGTTCCCGGTCGAGCCGGCCGCGGCGTTGACCGCGTCGTACCCGCAACTCCGCGAGCTCGTTTGGGCGCAGGAGGAGCCGCAGAACATGGGCGCCTGGCGGACGATCCGCCACCGCCTCGAAGCGGCGGCTCCCGACGGCGTCAACGTCGGCTACGCGGGCCGGCCGTGGCGCGCGAGCCCGAGCGAGGGCTATCCGACCGCCCACCGCGTCGAGCAGGACCGGATCGTCCGCGAAGCTCTGGGCCGAAGCGCTTAGGAGGGCTTGGCGAAATAGCGGCTGAGCCGCCGGGCCGCGCTGCTCGCCCCGAGTCGGCGTCCTCAGTCGCGCCGATAGCTTCGGCTATCGGCGCTCCCTGCGTCCTTGCCTCGGAACGAGCAGCGCACCCCGGCAACGAGCGCCATTCCGCCAAGCCCTCCTAGAGCTTCGGCTTGCGGCGGGCGGCGAGGACCGCCGCTGCGACCCTGGGGCCGTGGACGCGGGCGGCCTGCATCATTTGCCTGCGCTGCGCGGGCGGGAGTCTGCGCCAGAGATGGAAAGCGCCGAAGGCGAGGCCGAGCGGACTGGTGGGACGGAAGCGAGGCACGGCGGCATGTTTGCACACGCGGGCGACGTGCCGCCACTACGACTCGTCGTTCTCGCCCTCGTCATCGTCATGGTCCTCGTCATCGCCGCGCGACGACTTGTCGTCCCGCTTGTCCTCGTGGTCCTCGTCGTCGTCGTCGTCGTCCGACCCGAGCGCGGGCTCGTCGGTGAGCGGCGGAAGCTGGAAGAGAGCGAGCACGGTCCGCACGACCTCCTCGCCCTGTGCGCTCGGCTCGTTGTTTCGTTCGCGCGGTCTCTTGACCTTCGGCTCCTCCTCGACGGCCGCGAGCGTGCGGACCGGCTCGGGGCTCGCGGTGGGCTCCTCGGCCGGCTCGGGGGCGGGCGGCGCTGGCTCAGGAGCGGGCGCGGGGGTCGGCGCAGGGGTGGGCGCAGGGGTCGGCGCGGGAGCGGGCGTGGGCGCAGGGGCCGGGCGTGGCGCGGGGGCGGGCGTCGGAGCCGGGCGCGGCTTCGCGGGCTCCGGCGTCGGGGCGGCGGGAGCTGGGCGGACAGGGCGCGTCTGCGCAGGCCGCGGTGTCGCCGTGACAACGGACGCGCGGATCGGAGCGGCAGTCGGCGTAACGCGTTGTGGCTTCGGCGCAGCGCGGCGGGGCGCCGCGGGGCGTGCCGCGGAAGGCGCCGGCCGGGCGACACGAATCACGGTCACGCCTGCGGGTGCCCGTTCGGCGATCGTGGGCTGGACCGCCTCCGGCACCGCTTCATTGATGACGAGCTTCGGAAAGGCCATCGCGGCGGCCCCTCCGAGTACCGCGAGCGCTACCGTGAGCGCGCGCGCACACATCAATCTCATGGAACACCCCCTCCCTGCCGAAAACCACCTGTAGGAGACTTATCGGCAGCGATCGGGAGAACTGAAGGGCGAAGATGCTGGGGAGCTTCAAGATCAAGCTGGTCGGCACGTTCCTGGCGCTTTCGGTCGTCCCGCTCGCCGCTGCCTTCTGGGGATTCAGCGCCGTCGCCGAGCGCAGCGTCACGAGTAGCGTCGACGACCGCCTCGAGGCAGGTCTCAATGCCGCGCTGGCGGCTTTCGAGGACGAGCGCCAGAATGCAGAAGCGGCTGCGCAGCGCCTCGGGCAGGATCCGGAGTTCCAGGCAGCGCTCGTGAACCGGGATCGGGCTGCGATCGCAAAGATGCTGCCCAAGTGGCCGCCGTTGCGGATCGAGACGCCCGATGGGTTCGCGGTCGGACGCGTGCCCGCCAGCGCGGCCGAGACGCCCATCTCCCTCGTCGGCCCGGGCGACCGCTCCGCGCTGATCATCGCGTCCGTACCGCTGACGCAAGAGCTCGCGAACCGGCTCCACGCGCGTTCGGGCCTCTCGACGCCGGACGAGCTCGCCTTCGTGGACGCGAAACGGCGGGTGGATGCGGCGTCCGAGCCTGCGGTGTCCGGCACGACCCAGCTCCTCGCGGGGCGGGTCGAGACGTCCTTGATCGGCGACCGCGAGTATCGCGCGATCGGCTCTCGGCTCGTGCCGCAGAGCACGTTGATGCTCGCTGCGGTCACGCCCAGCTCGGAGATCGCCGCCGAGAAGCGAAGCGTGCTCGGGCGCCTGCTGATCGGCCTGATCGGCTCTCTGCTTCTGATCGCCTGCGTTGCGTACCTGGCGGGACGCTCGATCGTCGGTGCGCTCGGGCGGCTGGCCGACGCTGCGCACTCAATCGCCGCCGGCCGGCTCGAGGAGCGCGTCGCGGTCCGCGGGCGCGACGAGTTCGCACAGCTCGGACGCGCGTTCAACCAGATGGCCGCGCAGCTCGAAGGACGGTTGGAGGACCTCGAGGACGAACGCCGCCGGCTGCGCGAGGCGAACGCACGCTTCGGCGACGCACTGGCCTCCGCGCTCGATCCCGAGCAGCTGCGCCGCGTCATCGTCGAGTCCGCCGTCGAGGCGACGCAGGCCGACGGCGGCGTCGTCATCGCCGAAGACGGCTCGTTCGTCGAGACCGGCAACGTCGGCGCCGGCGGCGAGCGGCTCGACTTCGAGCTGACGAGCGGTCGCCGCAGCTTCGGTCGGCTGCTGCTCGTCGGGGACGACTTCGACGCCGAGGAGCGGATGACCGCCGCCTCGCTCGCGGGCCAGGCCGTCGTCGCGCTCGAGAACGCGCGGCTGCACCGCATGGTCGAGCGGCAGGCGCTCGTCGACGGCCTCACCGGCCTCGCGAACCGCCGCCAGGCCGACGAGGCGCTCGCGAGCGAGATCGCGCGCACGGAGCGGCTCGGCGGGCCGGTCGGCCTGATCCTGGCCGACGTCGACGACTTCAAGGCCGTGAACGACAGGTTCGGGCATCCCACCGGTGACGTCGTCCTGCGCGACCTCGCCGAGACGCTGCTCGAGAACGTCCGCGAGATCGACACCGCCGCGCGCTGGGGTGGGGAGGAGTTCGCCGTGATCCTGCCCGGGACCGACCTCGAAGGCGCCGCTCAGGTGGCCGAGCGGATCAGAGCCGCGCTGGCGGAGCGTGAGATCCTCTCCGTCGACGGTGCGCCGCTGCACGTGACCGCGAGCTTCGGCGTCGCGACCTCGAACGCCACCACCACCGTGCAGCAGCTCGTCGAAGCCGCCGACGAGTCGCTCTACCGCGCGAAGCGAGCCGGCAAGGATCGTGTTTACGCCGGGACCGATCCGGTAACTCGTTTGTAGCAAAAGCGGCGGGAGCAGGTGATTTTTCCGGGTCGTGCGCTAGACTGCGACCCTCGTACGACCGTCCCGACCCCGACACGGAGACCCCTATGCCAGTTGAGACCCCTTCGCTGTTCGCCCGCGTGATCCAGGACCACCTCGAGCTGAAGCGCCGCAACGCCGAGCTCGAGCCCGCGATGCCACTCGAGGGCTATCGCATCGACGATCCTTTCAACAACCATCCGCTGTTCAAGACCGAGGAGCAGGCCCGCCTCGAGGAGACGATGGACGGCGACGAGCCGGCCGTGTCGCTCGACTCGATCCCGCTGACCTGGCCCGGTGAGGAGTCCGTCGAGCACGTCACGCCCAACGGCGAGACGGCCGAAGACACGGGCCTCTGGTCCAAGTCACGCGACTTCGACTGGGGCGACTGACGTTCATCCCCGGGCGCGCCGCCTACGGGCGGCGGAGCCGCCCTCCGGCGACGCTCTCGCCGCTGGCGGCGCTCCACGCGGGTGTCCGTGCTAAGCACTGTCCACCCGCGCTGCGCACCACCAGCGACGAGCCGAGAACGAACGTCGGCTGGTCTTAGCCCAGTGCCGCAGCGGCGACCCTGAGGTCGTCGACGAAGAGAGCTCGCTCGCGCAGCCGCGACCTTTCGTCCGGTGCGCGCAGGATCGAGGACGGGTGCACGGTTGCGAAGGCGGCCGCTGCCAGCTCCGATTCGAGCGGCCGGCCGCGATCCTTCGTTACCCGGGCCCTCCAGATCCTCTCTGTCGCCGGGTTGCTCGCCGACGAGTAGCAACCGCGCGGCCTTCCGGCCCTCGCCGAAGACCGTCTGCGTCCCGGTCTGCCAGAGCGGGCACGCGCGGCAGTCGCGGGCGGCCTCCCGGAGCGCCGCCAGCGACAGTCGGGAGGGGAGGTAGTCGGCTGCCGTGCCGGTCTTGATCACAGCCGTGGCGTACCCGGATTCCGGCCCTTCACTCGCGCGGGGGATCGCTCTGAACGTGCGTGCGGGCGATGACTAGGCGTCACCTTGTTGTCAAGGAAGGAAGCACACATGCGGAAGATTCTGTTGACGTGCGCGCTCGCGTTGGTCGCCGTTGCGCCGGCGCAGGCGGGCGACGGCGGTTCCAAGGGGCGTGAGCTCAAGATCTCCGGGCCGATCGTGAAGGTCTCAGCCAACGCTGTCTCGGTCGAGAACGCCGTCGGCGACGCGGTTCTGACCTGTGCCGTGCCCGAGCGGCTGGCCGAGAAGGCCGGAGCGTTCAAGGTCGGCGAGAAGGTGCGGATGCACTGCGTTCGCTACCGCGGCCGTCGCGCGCAGCTCGTCAAGCTGGAGCGCCTCGGCGAGCGGGCCAAGCGGCCCGAGAAGCCCGCTGTCGAGAAGCAGGAGGCTTCGGGGCCGGTCGTCGAGCTCGGTGCCGCTGTGATCGTCGTCCAGTCCTCCGAGGGTCGGCTCGCGTGCCGCGTCCCCGAGGAGAAGCAGGCCAAGGTCGCAGGCCTCAAGCTCGGCGACAAGGTCAAGATCTGGTGCGCCGACGGCATGCTCGCCGGGATCGAGCGCTACCAGCCGGCAGACAAGCCCGCCGGCGAAGAGGTGCGGATCTACGGCGTCATCGGCTCGCTGTCTCGCGCGTCGGTGACCGTTCAGGGCGAGGCGGGCTCGATGACCTGCTCCGTCCCCTCCGGGCTCGCCGAGAAGGTGGCAGGGCGCTTCGCAGTCGGCGACCGCGTGAAGATGATGTGCCGCGGCTCCGAGCTGACCTATCTCGAAAAGGTCGCCTAGGCCGCCGGAAGAGAGTCCTCCACCAGCTGGTGGGCCAGGCGGCGGAACGGCCCGTCCTGGCCCATCAGCTCGCGCTCGCTGCCGCGCTGGACGATCCGGCCGTGCTCGAGCACGAGGATCTCGTCTGCGCGGCGCACGGTCGCGAGCCGGTGGGCGATGATGATCGACGTCCGGCCCGCGAGCAGCCGGTCGAACGCCTTCTCGATCACGATCTCGGTCGGGCGGTCGATGTTGGACGTCGCCTCGTCGAGGATCAGGATGCGCGGGTCGGCCAGCAGCGCCCGCGCGATCGAGATCAGCTGGCGCTCGCCCGCCGAGAGGCCTGCACCGCCCTCGCGGACGACGTGGTCGAGCCCATGGTCGAGACGGGCGGCGACACGGTCGACGCCGACTGCAGCTGCGGTCGCCCGCACCTCCTCGTCCGAGGCGTCCGGCTTCGCGAAGCGGATGTTGTCCGCGATCGTGCCGCTGAAGAGGAACGGATCCTGGAGCACGACGCCCAGCTGGCGCCGGTAGCCGACGAGCTCGACGTCGCGGAGATCCGTGCCGTCGACGCGGACGGCGCCTTCGTCGGGATCGTAGAAGCGGGCGATCAGCTTCGCGGTCGTCGACTTGCCGCCGCCCGATTCGCCCACGAGCGCGATGCAGCCACCGGGCGGGACGGAGATCTCGATCCCGTGCAGAACCGGCTCCCTGCCGTAGGCGAAGGTGACGCCGTCGAGCTCGAGCCGGCCGTCGATCCGGCCCAGCGGCCGCGCACCGGGCTTGTCGGCGACGTCGATCTCGGCGTCGAGCACCGAGCTGATCTTGTCCATCGCGGCGCTCGCCGCCTGCACCTGTCCGTACAGCTCCGAGAGCTCCTGCAGCGGCTGGAACACGAGCGCGAGCAGCCCGACGGCCGCGATCAGCGTCCCGATCTCCATCGAGCCGCTGCCGATGAACTGGGCCCCGGCGAAGAGCACCGCTGCCGTCGCGATCGCGCCGAGCAGCTCGATCGCCGGGAAGAAGACGGAGTAGATCTTCTGGACGTGGACGTTCGCGGTCCGGTTCTCCTCGTTCAGCCCGTCGAACTCGTCCTGGAACGCGCGCTCGCGGTTGAACGCCTGGATCACCGCCATGCCGGCGACCGACTCCGCCAGCTGCGCCGTCACGATCGCGATCCGCGTCCGCACGTCGGCAGCGGCCACGTGTGAGACCCGCTGGAACCAGCGCGTGATCACGATCCCCGGCGGCAGGATGCAGAGCGCGACCAGCCCGAGCCGCCAGTCGAGCAGGAAGAGGCCGCCGACCGCGGCGACGAGCGTGAGCGTGTTGACGACGAGCGTCGTCAGGCCCTGGTTGAGGACGTCGGAGAGCGCGTCGACGTCGCTGTTCAGGCGCGAGATGATCCAGCCCGCCTTCTGCTGGGAGAAGTAGCGGAGCGACAGAGACGTGAGGTGCTGGAAGAGGTCGCGCCGCAGCTCGAGCACGATCCGCTGGCCGACGCTCGCGAGGCCGAGCCAGGTCAGCGTGCCGAGCACCCAGGCGGCTGCGTTGACGCCGACGTAGGCGAGCACCGCGAGCACGAGCCGCTCGTCGTCGCCGGCGCGGATGCCGTTGTTGGTCGCGTCCTCGACGAGCAGCCAGCCGGCGACCGGCGCGGCGGCCGAGAGCGCGGCGAGGATCGCGATCAGGATCATCTGCCCCTTGCGCTCGGCGGCGTAGGGGAGCAGGCGCGACAGGCCGGTGTGGTGCTTAGGCGCCCGCCTACGCGGCAACGGACTCGTCCCCGAAGAGGGCGGTGAAGAGGCCGCCGGCCGCGAGCAGCGCCGCGGGCCGCCCCTGCTCGACGATCCTGCCGTCGTCGAGCACGACCGCGCGGTCGGCGACGCCGATCGTGGAGAGCCGCTGCGTCGCGACGAGGACGGTCCGGCCGGCGACCGCGGGGCGGAGGTTCTCGACGAGCAGCCGCTCGGTCTCGGTGTCGACGGCCGACATCGGGTCGTCGAGGACGAGCACGCGCGCCCCCGCGAGCAGCGCCCGCGCGAGCGCGACCCGCTGGCGCTGCCCGCCGGAGAGGTTGACGCCCCGCTCGCCGATCAGGGTGTCGTAGCCCTCGGGCAGGTCGTCGACGAACGCGGAGACGCCGGCGGCGTCACAGGCGGCGAGGACGTCCTCCCAGTCCGCGTCAGGCCGCGCGGAAAGCAGGTTCTCGCGCAGGAGGACCGAGAACAGCACCGGCTTCTGGGTCACGAGCGCGACCGCCGCGCGCAGCTCCCGCACGGGGACGTCGCGCGTGTCGACGCCACCGACGAGCACGCGGCCGCCGGTCGGGTCGTAGAAGCGCGGCAGCAAGTTGAGCAGCGTCGTCTTGCCGGCTCCGGTCGGGCCGCAGACGGCAACGATCTCCCCCGGCTCGATGGCGAGGTCGACGCCGCGCAGCACCTCGGCCTCGGTGCCGTAGGCGAAGTGGACGGCCTCGAAGCCGACGCGCAGCGGCCCGTCCGGCAGCGGCTTCGGCTCGGCAGGCTCGGGCAGTGGCTCGATCCCGTCCAGCCAGGCGAAGCTGCGCCCGGCCGACGCGACCGCACGCTGGCCGAGGTTGATGATCCAGCCGAGCGCCTCCAGCGGCCAGACGAGCATGAGCAGGAGCGAGATGAAGAGCATGAACTCGCCGATCGTCAGCTCGCCGGAGATCACGTCGCGACCGCCGAAGAGGAGCACGGCCGCGATCCCGAGCGAAGGCAGGAAGAGGAGGCCGGGGAGGAAGTACGCCTCGACCGAGGCCGCGCGCATCGTCTCGTGCCGGACTGCCTCGGCCCGCCCGAGGAAGCGCGTCCGCACGTCGTCCTCGCGCCCGAACGCCTGCACCATCTCGATCCCGACGACGGCCTCGTCCGTTGCCTCGGCGAGGTTGCCCTTCCGTGCCTGGACGAGCCGCGAGATCGGGAAGAGCTTGTGCGCGAAGACGAACGTCAGGATCGCGATCGGCGGCATCGCCAGAGCGGCGTACAGCGCGAGCCGCGCGTTCACGATCGTGAGGACGATCGCCGCGCCGGTGATCATCATCGCGCTCTGAACACCCTGGACGACGCCCCAGCCGATGAAGTAGCGGACGGGATAGATGTCGTTCGTCGCGCGCGAGATCACCTCGCCCGTGGCATGCCGGTCGAAGAAGGCGCGCGGATAGGTGAGATAGGCGTGGTAGAGCATCCCGCGCAGCCGTGCCTCGACGGCGATCCCGACGCGGGCGGTCGCGAACCGCCGGCAGAAGTTGACGAAGAATCGGAGCGTCGCGAGCACGACGATGACGGCGAGATAGGGCAGCAACCGGCCCTCCTGCGAGCCGACGATCGCCTCGTCGACGACCCGCTGGATCAGGATCGGAATCGTGATCGAGAGCGCGGTGAAGGCGAGCGCGAACGCCAGTCCGAGCGCGACCAGGCGGCGCTGCTCCCACCAGAGCGGGAAGAGCCGACGCAGTGTCGGCCAGAGGGCGAGATCGGGAGGGTCGACGTGCTGCATCGGCTGCGACCGACGCTATCAGCCGTGTGCAAAGCGACATCAGAGCCGATGTCGTTCTGACTTGACACGACATCATAATGATGTCATAGTGCGGTCATGCAGATGGCACCGTTCGTCCAGGCGCTTCAGGAGGACCTCGCCAACGCCGCCGCTCTGGCAGGTGGCGAGGCCGCTCAGGAAGCCGGGCAGCGACTCGCGCAGGCGCTCGACGCGTCGCTCCAGCTCCGGCTGCTCGACCTCCTCAGCGAGGTCGCGCTGTCACTGAACTCGCAGGTTCCGGGCCGGGTCGAGGTGCGCCTCGCCGGCCGCGAGCCTGAGCTCGTCTACGTCGAGGACGAGGAGGCCGAGCCGGCTCCCGCCGCCGCCGACGACGCGCTCACCGCTCGGATCACGCTTCGCATCTCCGACTCGCTGAAGGCGCAGGTCGAGCTTGCCGCTGCACGCGAGAGCCTCTCCGTCAACTCGTGGATCGTCCGCGCGCTCGCGCGCGGCCTCGAGACCCGTTCCGTCCGCGCGGGCCGGCGCCTGACCGGCTTCGCAGAGAGCTGAAAGGAGCTCACATGTCCCGCCTCTACCCGATCTCGTACGGCGCAGGCGTCCTGCTCGTCCCCGACTACTGCGCGCCGCACGTCAAGGTCCACGACGACCGCATCGTGAGGCCGACCCGCCGCGTCCGGGGGAAGCGGCATGCATAGGTTCCCCACCGAGCGCGCCCGCCTGAGGGTCCGCAATCCCGCCGGCGACGTCCAGGTCGAGACCGCGGACGTCGCCGAGACGACCGTCGAGCTGGTGCCCCTGAACGACTCCGACGCCACGCGGCAGGCGATCGAGAAGGCCAGCGTCACCGCGCGCGGCGACGACGTCACCGTCGAGCTGGAAGGCGGCCGCGGCTGGTCGATCTCGATCGGCAACTGGGGGATCGGCTCGGCGAAGGTCAGCGTCCGGATCACATGCCCGACGGGCTCGGATCTCGAGTGCGACACCGCCTCGGCCGACGTCCGCGCCGCCGGCGCCCTCGGCGACGCGCGGATCCGGACGGCGTCCGGAGACCTACGTCTCGAACGCGTCCAGGGTGCGCTCGAGGCGAAGAGCGCCAGCGGCGACATCCGCATCGAGCATGTCGACGGACCGGCGTCGGTGAACACGGTCTCCGGCGACCTCGGCGTCCGAACGGCGATGAACGGACTGGCGGCGAACTCCGTCTCGGGCGACGCCGTCCTCGGCGAGATCTACGGCGACCTCACCGTCGGCACCGTCTCGGGCGACCTCGTCGTGCGCGCTGCCGGCCCCGGCGACGTCGGCCTGAAGGCAGTCTCGGGCGATGTCGTCGTCGCGATGCGCCGCGGGCTCCGTGTCAAGCTCGACGTCAACTCGGTCAGCGGCTCGGTCGGCTCCGAGCTCGACGTCAGCGACACGCCCTCGCGCTCCGACGGGCCGGAGGCGAACCTCCGTGTTCGCACGGTCAGCGGCGACGTCCGGGTCACGCGCGCAGCCGAGGCAGTCGCGTAGCAATGAAGCGACCGGGGGGTCTGTGGCTGCACCGCGACTTTCGCCTGCTCTGGGGCGGCGAGACGATCAGTCAGTTCGGGTCGCAGATCACGTTCCTCGCGCTGCCGCTCGTCGCGATCCTCGTCCTGAACGAGAGCACGTTCCGCGTCGCGCTCCTGACGAGCGTCGAGTTCCTACCGTTCCTCCTCTTCACCCTCCCGGCGGGCGTCTGGGTCGACCGCCTACGCAGGCGCCCGATTCTGATCCTCGGCAACGTGGGGCGCGCTGTCGCTCTGATCACCGTCCCGATCGCGCACTGGTTCGACGTTCTGACGATCTGGCAGCTCTACGGGGTCGGATTCGTCACCGGCGTCTGCACCGTCTTCTTCGACGTCGCCTACCAGTCCTACCTGCCGGCGCTCGTCGGCCGCGAGCAGATCGTGGAGGGCAACTCCAAGCTGGAGCTGAGTCGAGCCGCCGCGAGCATCGGCGGGCCGGGCCTGGCCGGAGCGGTCGTCTCGGTCCTCACGGCGCCGATCGCGATCCTCGCGGACGCGGTCAGCTTTCTCGTCTCGGCGCTCCTGCTCGGCAGGATTCGGGCGAGCGAGCCGCTCCCCGCGCGCGAAGAGCGACGGCCGATGCGGATCGAGCTCGGCGAAGGCATCCGCTACGTGTTCACGCATCCATACCAACGCGGCATGGTCCTGGCCGTCGCGCTGTCGAACTTCTTCTCGAACGTCCTCTTCTCGATCCTGCTCGTGTTCGCGGTCCGCGAGCTCGGCCTCACCGCCGCGACGATCGGAACGGTGCTCGCGGTCGGCAACCTCGGCACGTTGGCGGCAGCGCTGACGGCGGGGTGGATCGGCCGAAGGATCGGCATCGGCAGGACGATCGTCCTCGCCTCGCTGCTGTTCTCGCCCGGCTCGCTCCTGATCGCGATCGCGCCCAAGGACCTGGCCATTCCCGTGATCACGGCGGGCCTGCTGATCCTCGGCTACGGCGTCATCCTCTTCAACGTGACCGCGATCAGCCTGATCCAGGCGATCACTCCCGACCGCATGCTCGGCCGGGCGAACGCCTCGCGGCGTTTCATCGTCTGGGGCGTGATCCCCTTCGGCGGCCTCGTCGGCGGAGCGCTCGCCGCCTCGATCGGACTGCGCGAGACGATGGTGATCGGAGCGCTCGGCGGCCTGTCCGCGGTGGTGCCAATCCTGCTCTCGCCGATCCGGAAGGTCGTGACCGTGCCGGAGAGCGAGCCTCAGTCTTCCCCGATCGCCTCGGCGAGCAGCGCGCCAGCGTAGCTCCGCCAGGCGAGGTCAGGCTGCGCTCGCAGCCGCGCCAGCCCGTCGCTCACCGCCGCCAACCCCTCCGAGTCGGCGGTGAGCCGGGCCAGCGCGTCCTCGAGCTGGTCGCGCGCCTCGGGGTCGTCGAGGTCCTGCGCCATCGCCGAGACGGCACGCCCGTCGAGGTCGAGCTCGCGGCGCGGGTCGCCGCCGGTCGCAAGCAGCAGCTCGGCGCGGCGGGTCGCAGCCTTCACCTCGTCCGGGTCGAGCTCGACCTCCCGCCCCGCGAGCCAGGCGAGGCCAAGTAACAGACTGTTACTTGGCCCCGCTTCGAGCAGTTCCAGCAGCTCACGCACGCCGGAAAACTACGGCTACGGGAGGTACGCCAGATCCTCCGGCGGTGCGCCGACCATCGGGGTTTCGAAGAGCGGGCCTGTGCCGTCCGGGTCGACGACGAGCGTGCCGCCCGACGCGAAGAACTGCGCGATCTGATCCTGCCCGGCCAGCGCGACGGCCGCCGCGCCCGCGGACGTGGTCAGGCCGGGGATCCGGGTCAGGAACGTGTGCGGGTTCGGCGAGAAGGTCGGATCGGCCGCGAACGCGAGGTCGTTGCGGAACAGCGTCGTCCGGTCCTCGAGCGCGCCTGCCCTGATGATCGCCGAGGTGGTCGGGTTCGGCACGGTCTGGTCACCGCGGGCGAACTGGAGAATGATCGACTTCGCCGGGACGTCGGCCAGCGGGGAGGCACGGAGGTGTGGGGCGTACGCGGCCGGGTTGCCCTGCTGCGACGTCCACTCCGTCCACTCGACCACCTGCTGGATCGCCGACGCGCCTGGGACGGTGTCGACGAGGGGAGGCAGGTTGCGGAGCGGCATGTTCTCGTTGAACGCGAAACCCGGCAGGTTGATCAGCGTCGGCGACCGGCCGAGCAGGCTCAGCGTCACGAGGCCGCGGAAGGCGGGGCTCAGCCGGGCGATCTCGATGATCGCTCCACCTGGGACGTTCGGCACGCCGAGCCTGACGTTCGGCTCGACGGCGAGGAACTTCGTGCCGTAGATACCGCCGAACGACTGGCCGACGTACGAGATCCGAGCCGGGTCGAGGTCGCGCGTGCCATTGGCGTCGACGTCCATCCCGACCTCGATCTCCCGGACGAGCTGCATCAGGTCGATCACCGTCTGCCGGAGGCCGTCGCGGTTGCCGATCAGCGTTTGCGGCGGGGCCGCGTTGACGCCCTCGGTCGAGTCGATCGTCGTGTTCCCGTCCTGGTTGATCCCGCGGCCCCCGGCGGAAAGAACGACCGGCGTGCCCGCGGTGCGGTTGACGATCAGCGTGCCGAGCGCGCCGCCGCCGTGGCCGACGACGTTGATCGCGATCGTCGCGATCCCGCGCCGCGCCAACGACGACGCGACCACGAACGGACTCGAGTTCTTGTTGTCGCCGAAGCCGTGCCCGAAGATCGCGACCGGCCAGCCGCGCGCGGGTGCCGTTCCGGCCGGCAGGAAGAGGTTGAAGTAGAGCCGGTTCGTCCCCTGGACAACCGGCGAGCCGGTGAGCGTCCCGGTCGCCGGGATCACCTTCGACGCCGTCTCGTAGTCCGGCGAGTCGAAGGCGCCGAACGCGACGGTGCCGACGCTGCCCGGATAGAGCGACAGGAATGGGGTCCCGGTCGGGGTGACCGAGAACGCCGGGGCGGTGCCGGTTTGCCGCGAGAAGAGGATCGAGGTGATGCTCGAGAGCGGGAACACCGTGCGCACGCCGCCCGGCCCGAGCAGGAAGTCCGCGGTGGCCGGAGTCGACGCCTTGATCTGCGCCCGCACCTGCTCGAGGTGCTGCGTCACGCTCTGCGTCGTGAACACGGTCGCCACGGCGACGTCGTGCAAGCGGAGCTTGCCGGGCAGGCCGCGCACGAGCTCGGACATGTTGTCGTGGAGGTCGGGCCTGAACGGCGCGGACTCGATCGGCTAGCCCGACGCGTCGCGTACGCGGTTCGTGACGACGAGGATGTAGGTCGTGTGCTGGCGGAGTAGCTGGTCGGACTCGACGTGGAGCGTGTCGGCCGCCGGCTCCCACGCGATCTGGTTGATCCCGGTGATCGCATGGTCGGGGATCCGGATCAGGAAGACCGACGAGCTGGAGACGCTGCTCGGGTCGATCGAGCCCGTGAAGGGGATCGAGATCCGCGGCTGGACGTTGAAGCCGTCGAGCGTGTTGAGGACGTCGATGTCGGCGCAGTCGGACGGCCGCGTCGTGCAATCGGGTTTCGGCAGGTCGACGCGCAGGCCTGTCTGCTGCGACCAGTCGACGTTCGTCCAGCGATCGCTGGGGAACGGGCTCGCGTCAGGCGTGGACGGGTCGTAGCTCGGCTGCACACCAGCGTGCGCGAGCGACGGCAGGGCGAGGGCGAAGAGCAACACGAGGAAGAGCACACGGCGCGGCGACAGCATGGGATGACCCCCTCTGGTCGAAGGTGCGCGGCGGCGACGCTACCAGGCTCAGCCGACCGGCGCGGCGGCTGCCCGAGCGCTCGTACCAGTCCGACCAGCTGCCCTCGTAGGAGCGCGCCTCGCCGTCGCCGACCTCGACGATCCGGTCGACGATCCGGTCGAGGAAGTAGCGGTCGTGGGAGATCACGCAGACCGTGCCCTCGAACTCCTCGAGCGCGGCCTCGAGCGCCTCGACCGAGTCGATGTCGAGGTGGTTCGTCGGCTCGTCGAGCACGAGCAAGTTCGGCCGCTGCAGCATCAGCAGCAGGAGCTGCAGCCGCGTCCGCTCGCCGCCGGAGAGGAGCTTGTTGGCGCGGCGCACCTGCTCGTAGGGGAAGAGGAACTTCATCAACAGCGACACGGCTTCGCCCTCGGCGCAGCGGTGCGCGAGGCGGACCGTCTCGAGCGGGCTCGACTCCGGATCGAGCGTCTCCTGATCCTGAGCGAGGTAGCCGATCCTGATCGACGGGCCGACCCAGACCTCCCCCTCGGTCGGCTCGAGCTCGCCGACGACCGTCTTCAGGAGCACGCTCTTGCCGGCGCCGTTCGCGCCGACGAAGCCGACGCGCTCGCCGTGGACGACCGTCAGCTCGACGTCCGCGAGCACGACGTCCTCGCCGAACTGCATCCCGACGTGGCGAAGCTCGAACACGCGCTGGCCGCCGCGCTCGTGCGGGTGCAGTCGCAGCGCGATCTTGCGCCGCTCGAGCACGGGACGCTCGACCTTGTCCATCCGGTCGATCTGTCGCTGCTTGTTGCGCGCCTGCTTGATGTGACGCTCGTCGACCACCCGGTGCGCCCAGTCCTTGAAGCGTCGGATCGCAGCCTCGAGCCGCTCGATCTCCTTCTGCTGGGTGACGAACTGCTGCTGCTGGCGCTGCAGCTCCAGCTCGCGGGCGAGTGTGTACGCCGAATAGTTCCCCGGCCACATGCGGATCCGGCCGCGGTGCAGCTCCGCGATCTGGCTAACCGTCTCGTCGAGCAGGTAGCGGTCGTGCGAGACGGCGACGGCGGCGCCGTCGAAGCCGGCGAGCAGGCGCTCCAGCCGCGAGCGTCCGACTGCGTCGAGATGCGCCTCGGGCTCGTCGAGCAGCAGCACGTCCGGATCCTGGGCGAGGCAGGCCGCGAGCGCGATCAGCTTGCGCTGGCCGCCGGAGAGCGCCGTCGTCGGCAGCTCCAGGTCAGCCTCCTCGATCCCGAGGTCGAGCAGCATCGCGCGTGCGCGGCCCTCGATGCTCGGGCCTCCGGCAGCTTCCCAGCGTTCGACCAGCTCCTCCTGGCGGCGGAGCACGCGCGCCATCCGCTCGAGGTCGGACGCGAGCGCCGGCGAGGCGAGCTGCTCGGCGACCCGATGGAGGTCGCGGTCGAGCTCGTCCAGGTCGGGACGGGCCGCCCGGACGGTCTCGAGCGCGTTTCGCTCGTCGCCGAGCGGATGCTGGGGGAGGAAGGAGACCACGATCCCGCGCCGCCGCACCGACGTGCCGGCGTCGGGCTCCTCGAGCCCGGCGATCAGCTTCAGCATCGTCGACTTGCCCGAGCCGTTCGCGCCGACGACACCTACGCGGGCGCCGGGCTCGATCGCGAAGTCGAGCTCGTCGAGCACGGTTCTGCTGCCGAACGACTTGCGGACGGCGTTGAGGCTGACGAGGGCCACGGCGCTAGCTCGAGGCGCGGACGACCGAGAGCACGTACGCATCTCGGCCCTCACGCAACGCGTCCGCCAGGCGGGCGTCGCCTGAGATCCCAGTGCGGGCCGCGAGCACCTCGTACAGGCGCTCGTCGCTCATCCCGGCACTCCGCGCCGTCGTGACGAGCTGCCGGATCACCGGCCGCGGCTTCCCGTCCGGGGCGAACTGCCAGCCGGGATAGAGGAAGTCCTGTCCGCCCGGCCTCCGGACGCCGAGCAGCTCGCCGTCGCGCCGCATCACGTCGAGCCGCTGCGTCCCGACCCCGAGCCGGGTCGAGAGCCAGGAGCCCGACAGCGATTCGTCGGCGAGTCCCACGTCCATGACTCGCATCATGCCGTGGCGATACGGGCGCGTCGACCCGTCAGCGCCCAGCGGGCGCCTTCGACGGCCCAGCCGCCGATCGCGAGCACGAGCAGCACCAGTGCCAGCAGGAAGAAGCTCAGGCGTCTCCGTCTCATGCAGCGAGATTACGGCGCGGCCCGGCCGGGGGCATCGGCCGTGACGACGATTCGGCGTCATCCTTTCGGCGGATCTGGAGCGTCTATGCTGGGCGGCATGCCGGGCCACTGGGAGCTGATCGTGCTCGGCCTCGTTCTGCTGCTGCTCTTCGGCGCGAAGCGGGTGCCGCTGATCGGGCGGCAGCTCGGCCGGAGCGTCCGCGAGCTGAAGGACACCGTCAGCGATGTCGACCCGCGGGAGGACATGCGGCGCGCGATGGACGCGCCGGAGGACGAGGCGCGTGCGGCCGGAACCGACCGGCGCGACGAGCCGCCGGCCTAGTAGCCGTCCCGCTCGGCCCGCAGCTTCTCGGTCAGCGCGTCCATCTCGTTTCGCAGATCCTCGAGCTCCCGGATCGTCAGCGCGTGACGCTCGTTCTCGAAGATGGTGATCAGCTCGGCCAGACGCGCGCGGGTCGTTCCCACGTTCTGCAGCCGATACTTCTCGAAGAACTCCACGCAGCGCCCCTCCAGTCCGCGCCGCCTTCGCCGCGGACCATGCCGAATCCTGTTTCTAAGACGTACAACGCAGGGTCCGACGAATTAGGTGCGCGGCTCTTGGGCCATGCCGCCAATGGAACAAAGGCGGTGCAAATGCCGCACGCACTCGGCGGAAGAGGCAGGGAGGAGTCACACGGCGCTAGCTGGCCGATCGCCTAGTCGCCTAGGCGACGCAGGCGCTGGCGTACGCCTCGCTCTTCAGGCAGCAGCGGTTCAGCGTTGCGACGAACCCGCGCTCGCTGGGAGAGAGCGGTCGTCGGGCGAGGCGGGCAACGTGGAGGTTTCGTTGGAGCGGCTTGCCGATCCGGAAGGACTCGAGTTCGCCGCGCTCGATCTCTTCGGCGACGGCGTAGCGGGAGAGGAAGGCGACACCAAGGCCCTCACGGGTGGCACGCTTGATTGCCTCGCTCGAGTCGAGCTCCCAGGTGCGGGCGGGCCAGATGTGCGCGCTCGCGAGCCCCCGTTCGCTCACCCGTCGGGTGCTCGAACGCGGCTCGCGGACGAGCAGCGTCTGCCCGGCAAGTTCCTTGGCGTTCGCACGGCCGTCTCGTAGCCGGAGCAGGCCGGGCTTGGCGACGCCAACGATTTCGTCGCTGATGAACGGCTCGAGCAGGATCCGCTCGTCTACGTCGGTCTCGCCGACGAGGGCGAGCTGCACCTGGCCGGCCAGCAGTCGGTCGAGGATCTCACCGGTTGAGGCGATCTCGACTTCGACGGTGACGTTTGGGTGGTCGCGGCGGAAGCAGCCGAGTGTGTCGGGGAGCAGGTAGACGCCGGGGGTCGTCGAGGCACCGATATGGATCGTCCCCGATTCGAGCCCGGAGAGGCGGCGAAGTTCCTCCTCGCCGGCGTGAAGCGTCTGCAACGCCTGCCCAGCATGAAGCGCGAGCACCGCACCGGCTTCCGTCAGGGTGCTGCCGCGCCCGTTGCGTTCGACGAGCCGCTGCCCGGCCGCTCGTTCGAGGGTACGGAGATGCTCGCTTGCGGTGGGCTGGCCGATGCCGATGGTGCGGGCGGCGGCGGAGACGCTGCCCTGGCGGCCGATCTCGACCAGCAGACGCAGGCGGGTAGCGTCCCAGATGAGCGAGAGTGTGTTATCGGCCACAGCGATACCTCCCATCGGAACATTCGTCTTGTCCATGGTATCGCGCTCCACCTAGGCTGAAGCCGTGATCTTGCGTCCGTACCTGTACGAGCCGACCGCGTGCGCGAGCTACCTGTTCGGCTGCCTAAGCAAGGCAGCGCTTGCGGTCGTCGACCCGCACGTCGAGTTCGTCGACGCCTATCTGGCCGAGGCCGAGCGGGTCGGCGCGCCGATCGTCGCGGTCTTCGAGACGCACGTGCAGGCAGACCACGTCTCCGGCCTGCCCGCTCTCGTCGAGGCAACGGGCGCCACGGCGTACCTGCCGGCGGGGACTGGAGTCGAGTTCGAGCACGTGCCGCTTGCTGATGGGGAGGTCGTCGTGCTCGGGAACACGATCGTGCGCGCGGTCGCGACGCCGGGGCATGCGCCGGCTCATCACGCCTACGTGGTCGCCGACCGGCGCCGCGGCGACGACCAGCCATGGCTGGTCTTTACCGGCGACTCGTTGCTCGTCGGCGACGTCGGCCGGCCCGACCTGCACGCCGGCGGTGACCCGGAGCCACTCGCACGGCAGTTGCACGGGTCGATCGCGCGGCTGCTTGAGCTGTCGGACGGGGTCCTCGTCTACCCAAGCCATTACGGCGGCTCGGTCTGCGGCCGCGCGCTCTCCAGCAACCCGTTCTCCTCGATCGGGTTCGAGCGAACCCACAACCGAGCGCTCGCACACGCCGACGCCGACGGCTTCGCGCAGGCGCTGCTCGTCGACGTGCCGCCGCCGCCCGTCGGTCAGGCGGCGATCGTCGCCGCTAACCGCGCCGGCCGCGTCGCCGTCGAGGCGTGACCGACGTTCAGCTCGGCCTGCGCGCGAACGCGCGCCAGTTCAGCCTGCTCGTCCTGCTCAACGGCTTTGTCGGTGCGATGGTCGGACTCGAGCGCAGCGTCCTGCCGCTTGTCGGCGAGCGCGACTTCCACCTCGACTCGCAGGTCGCGATCCTCTCCTTCGTCGTCGCCTTCGGGATCGCCAAGGCGTTCTCGAACCTCGCCGCCGGCGGCCTCGCCGATCGCGTCGGCCGCAAGCGGCTGCTCGTCGCCGGCTGGCTGCTCGCCCTGCCCGTCCCGCTGCTGATTGCGGTCGCGCCGAACTGGGGCTTCGTCGTCGCCGCCAACGTCTTCCTCGGCGCCAGCCAGGGCCTCGCCTGGTCGATGACGGTGCTGATGAAGATCGACCTGGTTGGGCCGCGCCGGCGCGGGCTCGCACTCGGCCTGAACGAGTCGGCTGGCTACCTCGGCGTTGCGCTCGCCGCGTTCGCCACCGGCGCGCTCGCCGCCACGTTCGCACCGCGCACAGTCGTCTGGGTCGGCGCCCTCATCGTCGTCACGGTTGGGCTGCTCGCGTCGATCCTGTTCGTGCGCGACACCGCCGCCTACGTCGAGCTTGAGCAGCGCGATCACGGCAATGGTGGCCGGCAGACGCTGCGGCAGGCGCTCCTCCAAGGCACGTTCGCTCATCCCGTGCTTCGCGCCTGCTCCCAGGCAGGACTGGTCAACAACCTCAACGACGCTCTCGCCTGGGGGCTCGTGCCGCTCTACCTGGCTGCGAATGGCGCCAGCGTCACCGAGGTCGGAGTCGTCGCGGCCGCCTACCCGGCCGTCTGGGGTCTCGGCCAGCTCCTGACCGGCTGGCTCTCGGACCACACAGGCCGAAAGCCGTTGATCGTGGCCGGGATGCTCGTCCAGGCAGGAGCGCTCGCACTCCTCGTCGCCGGCGGTGGTGGCTTCGCACCGGCTCTGCTCGCAGCGGTACTGCTCGGCGCGGGCACTGCGCTCGTCTACCCGGCCCTGATCGCCGCTGTCTCCGACGCGGTCAAGCCCGTCCAGCGCGCGCCCGCTGTTGGCGTCTACCGCTTCTGGCGCGACTTCGGCTTCGTCGCCGGCGCCCTGATCAGCGGGGTTGTCGGCGACGCGCTCGGTTCAGGCCAGGCGGTCGCGGTCGTCGCCGCATTGACTGCCGCCAGCGGCATCTGGGTGGCCGCGACGCGCTGGTCGGGAGATCGGCGGCTATCGGCAGAACCGATGGCCGACATCGGCAACCACGCCTAGGCCGTGAGGTGCGCCTGCGCTACGCTCGGCGCACAGATGACCACGGCGAAGGGCGGACGATGATTGCGAATCCGAACAAGGCACTGTGGGAGAAGGGCGACTTCACGCAGCATCGCGGCGAGCATGCGGGAGAGCGGTGAGGAGCTCGTGACGTCGCTGGGAATCACGAACGGGATCGATGTCCTGGACCTCGGCAGCGGCGACGGCACGACGGCGGTTCCGGCGGCGGAGCTTGGAGCGGATGTGCTCGGGGTCGACATCGCGCGCAACCTCGTCGAGGCGGGGAACGCGCGCGCACAGAGCCTCGGCCTCGGCAACTGCCGCTTCCAGGAGGGCGATGCGTCCGATCTGAGCGAGCTCGAGGATGACAGCTTCGACCTGGTCGTCAGCATCTTCGGAGCGATGTTCGCCCCCAGGCCGTTCGACGTCGCTAAGGAACTCGTCCGCGTGACGCGACCGGGCGGCCGGATCGTGATGGGCAACTGGATCCCGAACGACCCGACGCTCGTGGCGCAGATCCTGAAGATCAGCTCCGCCTACTCGCCCCCGCCCCCGGAAGGGTTCGTCAGCCCCATGACCTGGGGCGTCGAGGAGAACGTGAAAGAGCGATTCGCGGCGGCGGGCGTGCCCGCGGAGAACGTCGCGTTCGAGCGTGACACGTACACGTTCAACTTCCCCGGCACCCCAGCAGAGCTTCTTGACGTGTTCAGGACCTACTACGGGCCGACCATGAACGCGTTTGAGGCTGCAGCCGGCGACGGCAGGGAGGATGAACTGCAAGCCGAGCTCGAAACCCTCTTCAACAGCCAGAACACAAGCTCGAGCGAGGATGCCACGTCCATCCCCGCGACGTTCCTCCGCGTCACGGTCACGGCGTGAGATGGGAGTAGGGGAGTAGACGATGTCCGTGAGAGTCGAGATCGACGTCGAGACACTCAAATGCGAGATCAAGAAGACCTACGCACAGGTCTCGGCTGAGCCGGAGACTGAGTTCATCTTTCCGACCGGCCGCGCCTGGGCGCTCGACCTCGGCTACCCGCCCGAGCTGCTTGCGCGCGTCCCAGACGGCTCAGCCGACTCTTTCGCCGGGGTCGCGAACCCGTTTTCGCTCGGGCCGCTGCAGCCGGGCGAGGACGTACTCGACCTCGGCTCCGGCGCTGGCACGGACTCACTCGTCGCTGCCCAGATGGTCGGCGCCGAAGGCAGCGTCACTGGGATCGACATGACCCCCGAGATGATCACCAAGGCACGGGCAAGCGCGGACGAGCTCGCAACCGGGAACGTCCAGTTCGTCGAGAGCGAGGCGGAAGGGCTGCCCTTTGCCGATGCGAGCTTCAACGTCGTCATCTCGAACGGCGTCATCGACCTGATCCCCGACAAGGACGCTGTCTTCGCCGAGCTCTTCCGCGTCCTCCGGCCTGGCGGCCGCCTCCAGCTCGCCGATGTCACGATCCAGCGTCCTGTCTCGGAAGAGGGGCGGCGGAACATCGACCTCTGGACTGGCTGAATCGCCGGGGCTCTGCTGGAAGCAGAGTA
Source organism: uncultured Gaiellaceae bacterium (assembly GCA_963771185.1). Taxonomy (GTDB): domain Bacteria; phylum Actinomycetota; class Thermoleophilia; order Gaiellales; family Gaiellaceae; genus Gaiellasilicea. The sequence goes on along the minus strand of CAVYSL010000013.1, from coordinate 150,383 downwards.
CGCCAGCCTCCTCGAGCAGCACGGCTTCGAAGGGATCGAGACCGGCGACCTCATCGACACCTACGCCCGCTCAGCGTTCGAGGACACCCGTCGCAAAGCGGAGAAGTTCGGCGCCCGCGGAACAACCGTGAAGGCCTACAAGCCTGAAGGGAGCGCGCGATGAGAGCGATCGACTGTCCCTGCGGACTCAGGCTCGAGGCAGCGGGCGACGAGGTGAGCGCATCGCTGCCGACGCTTACGACGTCGACGCCTCGAACGTCAGTTCGACCTGACTCCAGGACCTAGAGCGACTCGCCCCGGACGCGCAGCCGCCGTACGCGGCATCGCTCTCGCACGACAAGCGGCTTCTCGATCCGCTTCAGCATCGGCACCACCTCCTCTGGAAAGCGGCGCTTCGACCCTGCGACGTCCTCGACGAGGTCGGTGCCGTCCGAGTAGTGCTTGCGCACGTCGTGGTCTTCGACCGCCTCCTCGATCATGTCGCCCGCCGCAATTCGGGCCTCGACGGCCGCCGTTGCCGCGTCAGCCCAGGCAAACAACGGTTCGCCGTCGATGCGCGCAACAACCTCGCCGTCCAGCTCCACGTATGGATCGGGTCGGATCACCTGGAGGTCGAGGATCAGTCCTCCTGGAACGGCGGCGTCGATCATCTGGCTCAGGGCGTTCACGACGCTCTCCGGCGGCACGCATCAGAGCGACCAGGAGAAGACGACGAGATCGAACGAGCCACGCTCGATCTCGATCTCTTCCGCTGAGGCGACCCTGAACGCCACGCGCGAAGCGAGCTCCGGCGGGAACTCCGCTTCGGCCTCCGCAATCCTTGCTGGATCCGGGTCGAACGCGAGGACCGACACAGCCTCAGCGGCCATGCCGCTCGTCAGCCTCCCCTCACCGCAACCCATCTCCAACACCCGACAGCCGCAGAAGTCGGCCAGCCGCCGCAGCGCCGCGAGATGGGCGCCCTCTGGATCCAGCGTCCGTGCCATCCCAGCGATTTTGCCTGCCGGCAACCACCCGCCAACAACCGGCGCGCGATCCTCCACCTTCCAGCGACTTCTCGGAAGTCGAGCCGAAACTCGACTCAATGGAGCGTGCCGGGATCGAACCGGCGACCTCCGCCTTGCAAAGGCGGCGCTCTCCCAGCTGAGCTAACGCCCCGGGCCCCCTTCCGGGCGGCAAAGCCGCCCCTTCAGGGATTGTGCGCGTCATGTGTCTGCCTCTGCAGGCACATGACTTGCGCGGCAATTCTAGTGTAGAGGCTCGTCCGGCTCGCGGTTGCTGCGGAGACCTCGATCCTGAAGGGCGCGCAGGCCGGCGCTGAACGTCTGCGCCTCCTCGCTGCGGGGCCGCCCGCCCTGCTCGAGCCGCCGGATCCGCGCTTCGAGGATCTCGAGGTCGGGCGACGTCGGGGGTTCCTCCTTCGCCGCCAGCCGGCGCTCGCGCGCGGCCAGCGCCGCCTCCTGCTCCGCGATCGCGTCGCTGCGCGCCGCGAGCTCGTGCTGCGTGCGCACGAACGCCTGCTCGGCCTCCCGCAGCTCGGCGAGCTTCCGTTCGACGTCGGCGAGCGCCTCGGCACTTTGTGTCTGATAGACACTTGCTCGCTCGAGCTCCACGTCGCGCTCCGACGCGGCTGCGTCGCGCGCATCGGCCTTCGCCGTTCGCTCTTCGAGCGCGGCCTCACGTTCGCCAAGCGAAGAATCGCGCTTTTCCAGCGCTTTCGCCGCTTCGTCGAGCGCCTTTTCACGGGCGTCGAGCGCTGCGGCCCGCTCCGCGAACTCGGCGTCGCGCTCGTCGATCGCTGTCGGCGGCAACTCCGGAACGGAAGCTTGTGTCTGATAGACACTTTCTTTCTCGCGGGCCGCAAGCGCCCGTTCCCGAGCGTCGAGCTCCGCCCGCCGGGCGTCCAGCGCCGCCCGGGCTTCCTTCGCCTCGGCGAGCCGCAGCCGGACCGAGTCGAGCCGCGAGCCGCGCTCCTCGGCCGCGTCGAGCTTCTGCTCGCGCTTCTCGACGCGGGCGAGGGTGTCGGCGAGCTCCCGCTCGCGCTGCTGCACCTGCGCGACGCGCTCGGAGAGCGTCCGCTTGAGCGAGGCCAGCTCGGTCGCAGCCTCGAGCCGCTGCCGGCGCAGCGCCTCACGCTCCGACTCCGTGTCGGAGGGCTCGTCCTTCCGCGGCCCCTTCAGACCCATCCCGGGTCCGATGGTACTTCAGCTAGGCGGCGCGCTCCAGGCGCTCTTCCTGGCGGGCCCGGCGCACGATCTCGTCGCGCTCGCCGAAGCGAATGCGCGCACGCTCGGCGCGGTGCTCGTCCCAGAGCGTCACCAGCTGCTCGTCGATGTGCTTGATCTCGTCCACGACCGCCTGGTTACGGCCGTACGACAGCTGCTGCCACAGCTCGCCGCGTACCTCGCTCAGGCGCTCGATCTCCGCATGAATCTCAGGAATCGTTCTCATGCCCTCTTAAAACGACGTCTGAAGGCGTTTTAGTCCGGCTGCTCCACCCTCAACCGAAACGCAACATTGACCGCGTTTTAGTCGTAGCCGAGGTCGGCGATCCGGTCCTCGTCCATGCCGAAGTAGTGCGCCAGCTCGTGCAGGACGGTGACGCGGATCTGCTCCTCGAGCTCGGCCGGATCCTGGAAATCCTCGACGAGCGGCCTCCGGTAGATCGAGATCTTCGCCGGCAGGTACTCGGGCCAGTCGAAGAGGCCGTAGAGGTCGGGCTCCTCCCGGTTCTCCTCCTCGATCACGACCGCGACGTTGTCGAGCGCCGCGGCGAGGTGCGCCGGGAGCGAGTCGAGCGCAGCGGTGACGTGCTCCTCGAACGTCATCAGTAGGTGGGTGAGAGCGGCTGCCGTTGTTGCAGCGGCTTGACGGCGAGCGCGCCGAACACGAACCCGCCCACGTGGGCGAAGAACGCGACGCCGCCGCCCTGCTCCGGCTGCGCGAGCGAGGCGCTCCCGTCCAGGAGCTGGAAGCCGAACCAGACGAGCAGGAAGAAGCCGGCGGGGAGCTCGCGGAGGACGAAGACGATCAGCGTCAGCACCTTCGCGCGGGGGAGCAGCACCAGGTAGGCGCCGAGGACGGCCGAGATCGCCCCGCTGGCACCGACGTTCGGGATCGTGGCGTCGAGCTCGCTCGCGTAGCTGAGCGTGATGAAGGTCTGGAGCGCAGTCGCTGCAATGCCGCCGACGAGGTAGAGGACGAGGAAGCGGGCCTTCCCGAGCGCGTCCTCGACGTTGTTGCCGAAGATCCAGAGGAAGAGCATGTTGCCGAGCAGGTGCGCCCAGCTGCCGTGCAGGAACATCGAGCTGATTGCGGTGACCGGCCAGCTCTGGCCGATCGTCCGGCAGGAACCCTCGACCTCGCACGGATGGTAGGCGAGCTCGTTGACCGAGCCCTGCAGGTCGGGGAGCTGGTAGAGCACCCAGACGAGGATGTTGGTGAGGATGAGCGCATAGGTGACGAGCGGCGTTGAACGCGTCGGAACGTTGTCGCGGAGCGGCAGCACGGCGCGATGCTATCCCGTTAGAGTCGCGGCATGGCCGCCTTCCCGGACGGGTTGAACGAGCAGGTCGGGCACGAGTTCGCGGCCTCGCAGCAGTACGTTGCGATCGCGGTCCACTACGACGCGCAGACGCTGCCGCGGCTCGCCGCGCACTTCTACCGGCAGGCGGTCGAGGAGCGAAATCACGCGATGATGATCGTCCAGTACCTGCTCGACGCGGACGAGCGCGTCGCGATCCCGGGCGTGGCCGAGCCGCAGACCGAGTTCGGGGACGTGGTCGAGCCCGTGCGGCTCGCGCTCGAGCAGGAGAAGCGCGTGACCGAGCAGATCTCCGACCTCGCCAAGCTCGCCCGCTCCGAGGGCGACCTCGTCGGCGAGCAGTTCCTGCACTGGTTCCTGCAGGAGCAGCGCGAGGAGGTTTCTTCGATGGGCGCGCTGCTGACCGTCGTCGAGCGCTCACGGGACAACGTGATGCTGATCGAGGACTACCTGGCGCGTGAGACCGTCGGCGACGGCGGAGCAGACACGGGGGCGCCCCCGGCAGCCGGCGGAGCGCTCTAGGCGGGAGTCGGAATGGCGGAGCGGACGTGCTCCGCGACGGCTTCCATCTCGACCGCCGCGCCGGTGACGTCCCGCAGGAGCTCGTCCGCGTTCGGCTTCTGGCCGAGCGCCCAGAGCTCGACGAGGAGCGAGCCGGCCTCGCGCCGCTTGAACCAGTCGGTGCCGAACTCCTCGCGCATGAAGCTCGTCATCTGCGCCGAGAACGCCCAGGCGCGCAGGTACGACGTCACGTAGTAGCCGGAGTCGATGTCGGCGAGGTAGTCCGTCGGGCTCGGCTCGACCTTGAGCGCGTCGCCGAGGATCTCGACGTAACGGCTGCGCATCTGGGTCACGTCGGGCGCGGCATGGAACTCGATCTCGTAGAGCAGCTTCGCGCAGTAGCGGCGGACGTAGAAGAGGAGCTGCACGGCGCCCTCGGCGGCGAAGACGTCGGGCCGCGGGAAGCTGAGCATGCTCGAGAGCCAGGCGCGGTCGTCGATCAGGTGGTCGAAGAGCATCGCCCAGCCCTCGGTGACCGCGTTGTCGCCGAGCCGCTTCTCCTCCATCTTCAGGCTCGGGTCGGTGAAGGCGAAGTGCTCGGTGTGGCCCGCCTCGTGGAAGAGCGCGTACCAGTCGTCCGGCCCGCCCTGCGGCTGGATCACGAGCATGACCCGGTCCGGGATCTCGATCGGGGCGCAGAAGGCGCGCGGGCTCTTCGTCGGCCGCTCCTCGACGTCGAGATGGACGTTGTGCTGCGCGTCGAGATCGATCCCGAGCCCGGAGAGCGTGCCGCGCAGCGCCGGGAGCATCCGGTCGGCGGGGAAGGCCTCGTCCCAGCCCGTGCCCCGGAAGAAGCGGCGGACGTCCCAGCGCTCTGCGTCGGCGAGGCCGATGCCGACGCGGTCGCGGAGGACGCGGTCCATCGAGTCCTCGTAGAGCCGCTCGGTCGAGTCGAGGAAGGCGCGGCACTGGGCTGCGAGGCCCTCGAGGTCGTACTCGAAGCGGTCGCGGTAGAGATGGAAGTACGTCGGCGCGCCCAGGTCCGGCATCGCGCGCTGCGTCGTGTGGACGGCATCGAGGTAGAGCGGGTTCAGGTGCTCCTCGGTGAGGTCGTTCCGTGCGGCCTCGAGCCTGGCGCGCGTGTCGCGATCGGCCGTGTTGGCGATCGTCGGCGGGAGCATCCGGTACCCGACCGCCTCGCCCTCGTGCTGCGTCTCGAGCTTCGTCTCGCTCTCGGCGATCTTCTCCGCGTGCTCCCGGGTCAGCTCCCCGAGGAAGCCCTCGCAGCCGAACCGGAAGAGCTCGAGGTTCTGTTTCCCGCTGACCGCGCTGCCGATGCGCCGGATCGTGTCCAGGTCGGTCAGCTCGGCATGGCGCTCGTAGATCGGGCGCAGCTCGAATTCCGGCTTCAAGCCGGCGTAGTGGAGGTAGTACTCCTCGTCCAGCTCCGCGATGAAGCGGTCGGCGCCGGTGCGATAGCCGTCGAGCTCGCGCTCACTGGGAGTGCCCTCGGTCACGGCTGCCTAGGATACGCGCCGTGCGGGAATTCAGTGTCACAACTCAGAAGCGGAGCCAGCTCGTCGACATCACCGAGCTGGTGCGCTCGGCGCTCGGGGAGCTCGACGGCGCCGGCGCCGCTCTCGTCTACGTCCCGCACACGACTGCGGGCGTGACGATCAACGAGCACGCCGACCCCGCCGTGGCACGCGACTTCGAGGTCGCGCTCGAGCGGATCGTGTCGGAGGACTGGCCCTGGCAGCACATCGAGGAGGGCGAGGAGAACGCGCCGACGCACATCCGCGCCGCCTTCATGGGCTCGAGCGTGCTCGTGCCGATCCGGGACGGGAGGCTCGCGCTCGGGACCTGGCAGGGGATCTTCTTCTGCGAGTTCGACGGCCCACGAGAGCGCACCGTCTATGTGACCACGCTCTCGTGATCGAGGTCCAGGGGCTCAGCAAGCGCTTCGGGAAGACGCAGGCCGTCGCCGGCCTCAGCTTCCGCGTCGAGCCCGGAACGATCACCGGCTTCCTGGGGCCGAACGGCGCCGGCAAGTCGACGACGCTGCGCTCGGTGCTCGGGCTCGTGCACCCGGACGCGGGCGGCGCCACCGTCCTCGGCGTGCCCTACCGGGAGCTCGACCGACCGCTCGAACGGGTCGGAGCCGTGCTGGAGGCGAGCGAAGTGCACCCGGGCCGTTCCGGCCGGAATCACCTGCGCGTGCAGGCGGCCGCAGCCGGGCTTCCCGCCTCGCGCGTCGACGAGGTGCTCGCACTCGTCGAGCTGAGCGCGGCCGCGAAACGGCGCGTCAAGGGCTACTCGCTCGGGATGCGGCAGCGGCTCGGGCTGGCCACCGCGCTGCTCGGCGATCCGGAGGTGCTCGTGCTCGACGAGCCGGCGAACGGCCTCGATCCCGCCGGGATCAGATGGCTGCGCGACCTCTTGCGCTCGCTGGCGTCCGAAGGCCGGACGGTCCTCGTCTCGAGCCACGTGCTCTCCGAGGTCGCACAGACGGCTGACCGCGTCGTGATCATCCATCGCGGCCGCCTGATCCAGCAGGCGTCGATCGCCGACGTGCTCGCCGAGGCGACGGGCGCGACGAGGGTGCGGACGCCGGACACGCAGCGCCTGCGCGCGCTGCTCGCGGCCGAGGGCGCGACCGTGCCGGAGAGCGAGGACGGCGCGCTGCGCGTGAATCTGCCGCCGGAGCGGGTCGGCGAGCTCGCGGCCGCGAACGGCATCGTCCTGCACGAGCTCAGCGTCGAGCGCGCGACGCTCGAGGAGGTCTTCCTCGAGCTGACCGGCGGGGAGACGACCGAGTGACCGGACTGCTCCGCTCCGAGCTGCTCAAGATCGGGACGACCCGCGGTTGGTGGGCGTACCTGATCGTGCTCGTCGGGCTCGTCGGGATCGGCAGTGCGGCCGAGGTCGGCTCCCGCTCCGTGGACGAGCGCAGCGGGCTCGACTTCCAGTTCGCGCTCGTCGACCTCGTCGGGATCGCGTCGCTGCTCGCGATCATCCTCGGGATCACGATCGTGACCACGGAGTTCAGGCACGGCACGATCACGCCGACGCTGCTGGCGACGCCGGGACGCGAGCGCATGCTCGCGGGTAAGGCGATCGCAGGCGTGCTCGTCGCGATCTTCTTCGCCGTGCTGGCGTTCGCCGTCATCGGCGCGGTCGCGGCGGTCTGGGTCTCGATCGACGGTGGCGACCTCCAGCTCGCCGACTCGGACGTCGCCGCGCGAGCCGCCAAGACGCTCCTCGGCGTGGTCCTCTGGCTTCTGCTGGGCGTCGTGATCGGCGCGGTCGTGCAGAGCCAGGTGGCTGCGCTCGTCGGCACGCTCGTCTGGCTCTTCCTCGTCGAGACGCTCCTGGTCGGCCTGCTCTCGCTCCTCGACGCCGACGGCGTCGCCGAGTACCTGCCCTTCCACGCGCTCGACGGCGCCGACGGCAGTGGGGGCGACAACCTGCTCGACTACTGGCCTGCGCTCGCCGTCACCTGCGGCTGGATCGTCCTGCTCGGCGCCGCCGGCCTTGTGCGGACCCAGCGCCGCGACATCACCTGACGCGTACCCTGGCCGGGATGGCCGCGCCCGTACGCAAAGACGAGGAGGTCGAGCTCCAGGTCGATTCGCTCGCCTACGGCGGCAACGGCGTCGCGCGCCTGAACGGGTTCGTCGTCTTCGTGCGCCGCGGCCTCCCGGGCGACCGCGTTCGCGCGCGGGTGACGAAGGTGAAGCGCGGCTTCGCCGAGGCGCTCGCGGTCGACGTGCTCGAGCCGTCGCCGAACCGCGTCGAGGCGCCCTGCGCGCACTACCCCGCCTGCGGCGGCTGCCGCTTCCAGGACCTCGCGTACGAGGTCCAGGCCGCGGCGAAGGAGGAGCAGGTGCGCGACGCGCTCAAGCGGATCGGCGGCATCGCCGACGCGCCGGTCGAGCCGATCCTTCCGGCGGCGTCGCAGTTCTTCTACCGCAACAAGCTCGAGTACTCGTTCGCGCAGACGCCGGCCGGGCCGGCGCTCGGCTTCCACAAGGCCGGCCGCTGGGACGAGGTGCTCGAGATCGAGAAGTGCTGGCTGACGACCGACCTCGGCAACGCGATCCGGAACACCGTCCGCGACTGGGCGCGCGAGGAGAACCTCGAGGCCTACGACCAGTCCGAGCACACCGGCTATCTCCGCCACCTCGTCTATCGCGAGGGGCGCAACACGGGCCAGGTGCTGGTCGTGCTCGTGACCGCACCCGGCGAGAAGTTCGAGCGCGACTACTTCGTCGAGGTGCTGCGGCGCTTCCCGGAGGTGAAGTCGATCAACTGGGCGATCAACGACCAGCCCTCGGAGGTGACGAACCTGCCTTCGACGCTGCTCTGGGGCGACGACGCGATCGAGGAGGAGCTGCTCGGCCACCGCTTCCGCGTCCGCCCGAACGCGTTCCTGCAGACGAACACGGAGATGGCGGAGAAGCTCTACGCGCTCGCGATCGAGTACGCCGGCCTGACCGGGACGGAGACGGTCTACGACCTCTACTGCGGCACGGGCACGATCGGGCTCTCGCTCGCGAACCACGCGCTCAGTGTCTGGGGGGTCGACATCTCGGAGGAGTCGATCGCCTGTGCGCTCGAGAACCTCGACCTGAACCAGATCGGCAACGCGGCCTTCTTCGCGGGCAACGTCGGCCAGGTGCTGGAGGAGCTCGCCGAACGTGCGGGGCCGCCCGACGTCGTCGTCGTCGACCCGCCGCGGGCCGGTCTCGCCGGGAAGGCGCTACGGCGGACGGGCGAGCTCGGCTCGCCCAAGCTCGTCTACATCTCCTGCAACCCGACCACGCTCGCCTCGGACGTGAAGGTTCTCCGCGAGCAGTACGGCTACGAGCTCGTCCGCACGAAGCCTGTCGACATGTTCCCGCACACGCCGCACGTCGAGACGGTCTCGCTGCTGACGCGCGAGCGCGTGCCCGCTTAGCGCCAGATCGCGCCGAGCCGCTCCCGGTGCTCGGGCGGAAACGGGTGCGCTCGCCCCTCGGCGTAGCGGGCGGCGGTCCAGGCGCCCGCGGCGGCGTCGAGCAGGTCGGCCTCGGGAACGCCCGGAACGGCGCCGGGAAGAGCGATCCCCGCGGCAGCGAGCAGCTCGCGCCGCTTCGCCAGCCCGGCCGCCGTGTGCTTCGACTCGAGCACGGGCTCGCCGGCGAGCTCACGGAACGAGACCTCCGGATGCATCTCGATCACGCGCTCGTCCACCTCCGCGAGCGCGTGCACCTCGAGGATCTTCCGTCCGAGCGCGAACGCCTGCTGCGAGATGCCCTTGCCGGTGATCGTGCGTGCGATCTCGTTCGCCTCGGCGAAGGTCCGGGCCCCGAGCGCCTCTCGGGGCGGCGTCGGGAAGACGCTGCTCGCGCGGCTGCCGCCGACGAACGCCCGCGCGCCGGCATCGGTCTGCCGGACGCCGAGGCCGGCCGGGTCGATCGGGATGTCGACGGCGATCACGCGGGCCTGCGACGAGAGCACCTCCGAGAAGCTCGCATGTGTCGAGACCTGGACGTCTCCGCTCGGGTCGAGCGCGACCGCGACCCAGCCCTTGCGGTAGCCGTCCACGCCGGCGACGAGCACGCTCGTCTCGGGCTCCGGGAGCGGCGGCGGCGCCGCGGCGTCGCCGAACCCGAGCTGGACGAGCCGCGCGAGCGCGACGTTCATCGCCTCCGGGCTCTCGAGCGGCACGCGGGCGATCGTCGCCCCGTTCGCATCCGCGATCAGGAGTGCGCCGCGCTTGCTCCCGTCCGGTCCTCGCTGGAACTCGAGCGAGAGGTCGAGCCGCGCGTCGTGCAGCGCCCGTCGAACGGGGCCGTCGAGGTCGTCCATCGTCCGAACGCTAGTCATCTAGCGGCGTTCGCGCTTCAGGCGCTCGACCTTGTCCTCGTCGGCGGCCAACTGCTCCGGATGGGTGACGTCGAGATACGACGAGATCTCGTCCTGGGGGACGACGACGAGGCCGTTCGGGAGGTCGTGGACGAGCGCAGTCCCGTGCTCGATCCCGCCGACCGTCAGGCGGCAGCGGACGCCGGCGCCGCCCGGCTCCGGCTCGACCGTGAACGGGATGGCCGGATCGAGCGGCTCGACGATCGCGGTCAGCGGCGGCCGGTCGCGCGTGAGCAGCACGATCTTCGCCGGCGTGCGCTCGATCACGTCCGCGTCGATGTCGTACAGCTGCGAGTCCGTCCGGCCGTAGATCCTGCCGGGTGCGCGGCCACGCCGACGCAGGGCCGTCCAGAGGATGTCGGCGTTCGGAAGCAGGAAGCCGATGCAGATGGCAGGAAGCGCCGGCAGGCCGCTCACGTCGGTGGTGGCGGTCACGATCAGCGTCGCCCCCAGCAGCGCCGTCATCGAGAGCCAGGTCCAGCCGACACGGAGGGCGAAGCGGTCGGCTGCGGCGAGGAAGAGCGAGAAGAAGAGGATGTCCGGCGGGCCCAGGTTCGCCGTACTGTCCTCGCCGGGAACGCGGAACGCGATCGAGACGTCGTCGAAGACCTGCGGCTGCTGCTCGACCACGTATTCCGTCGGCCCGCGCCACACCGAGATCGCGTCGACCCACGGGATGATCACTGCGATCAGCGCCGCCCACATCACGTTCTCGAACCACGACAGGAACCAGAAGCCGACGCAGACGAGCGCGAACAGCTTCGCGAGGTTGTTGAGGACGTCGAGCTCGGTGAAGTGGAGCAGGACCGCGAGCGCCGCAAGCGTCAGCCCCGCCGGCAGCATCGCGCGATGGTCGCGGAGCGGGAGCAACAGCCAAATGAGCGCGAACGTCGCCGGGAAGAGAACGAGCGTCAGGAAGAGGAGGTCGGGCCAGAGCCCGCTCTCCCAGAGCCGGTCGGCGCCGGCGGTGTAGAGGGCGAGCGCGGCGGTCAGTCCCGCGAGCCCGGCCCAGCGCTGCCGGCTCAATACGGTGGCAGCTCGGAATACCAGACGCCGACGGCCTTGAACGCGTTCCAGAAAGCCGTCTTCGCGGGCGCCTCGTCGAGCGCGGTGTCGATGTCCGGGACGACGAGCGCCGCGACCGTCGCCGTGAAGCGCTGCAGCCCTTCGGCCGTCGGATCGAGTGGGTCCGAGAGCGGAAAGGACAGTGCATTGACGAACTCGACCGTCTCGGGGCCCATCAGCACGAGCAGCTTCGGCTGGACGATGTGCAATTCGCGCGTCAGCCAGGGCGCTGCTTCCTCGAAGCTCTCGCCGCCGAACTTGAGGCAGTTCGTCCCGTAGACGGCCATCGGGTCGACGTGCAGCCGCTGCAGCGACTTCAGCAGCGCCTGCCCGGCCCGGCCGAAGAAGGCGACGCCCTCCTGGATCTCCGAGGGCTTCGGCGCGTGCTTGAGCAGGAAGACGTCCGCAAGCGGATGCCCGGAGCCGAGCACCGGCACGTGCGTCTCGTCACCTGCCCGACCGATCTCGTCGCCGAGCTCGTTGATCTCGGAGATCGCCTTCTGCAGGTAACGCTCGTAAATCTCGTCGGTCGATGCGGCAGCCACAGGCGTCCTCTCCCGGTTCGCTCCTAGCGCACCTTCTCCTTGACCTGAGCCACCCACTTGAGGCTCTGCAGGTACGCCAGCGACTTCGGCCGCCGCAGCACCTCGGCGCTGCGGAGCGAGAGCATGAACTCCTCCGGGCCGTCGAAGGCGCGCATCCTCAGGGCTCCGGTGCCGACGCCCTGGAGGACGTGCGCGTCGGAGCCGGCGCCGGCGGGCAGCCCGTACTTGCGTGCGAACCGGACCGCTTCGTCGTTGTAGCCCTCGAACAGGAGCCGTGCGTTGTAGACCTCCAGCACGTCGATCTCGTGCAGGTGCCGGTGCAGCGTCGCCGGGAACGGGATCGCGTGCATGCGGTCGAAGGGGTGGGGGAGGTAGACGATCCCCTCCTGCTCGCGGATTGCGGCGACCGTCTCCGCGAACGTCATCCCGCGCGGGATCTCCTCCGTCAGGAACAGGCCGATCACCTCGCCCTGGTCGTCGGTCTTGACCTCCTCGCCCGGGATCACGATCAGCTCGCGCCCGCGCGCCTTCTCGGCCGCTTCGCGGGCGCCGCCGAAGACGTTGTGGTCGGTGACCGCGATCGCGCCGAGCCCCTCCGACTCGGCATGGTCGAGCAGCTCGTCGACCTCGATCGAGCAGTCGTGCGACCAGGACGTGTGCATGTGCAGGTCGGCGAGGATCCAGGGCCGGTCGGCGAGCGGCTCGCTGTCGCGTCGGCGAGCCCGCTTGCGGCCGCCGAGGCCGCCGTAGATGTGCTCGAGCTCCCGGGCGACGGCGGCGAAGTTCTGCGACTCGGCCGCCGCGCGGGCCTCGCGGCCCTTGCGCTCGCGCAGGTTCGTCGTCCTCGGCGAGGCGCTGGAGCGCGGCCGCCGCAAGCTCAGGCTGGTCGAGCACGCCGGGCGGATCGGCGAGCGCCGCTCCGGCCGCCGCCGCCTCGAGGCGCAGCCGGGCCGAGCCGGTCGGAGCCGGGACGACGACCGCGGCTTCGGCCAGCACGGCCGCGCGGGCCTCCGCCTTGCGTCCGGAGCGGACGCGCACCCGGTCGCGGAGCGCCAGCGGGATCCCGGGCCGGGTCGAGAGCGGCTTCGTTCGCAGCAGCACCGCCTCCCAGCCGGGCAGCTCCCGCAACGAGCGGAGCGCCGCGCGTGCGACGGGCAGCGACCCCGAATGCAGCTCGATCGCGACCAGCTTCCGCTTCGTGCCGGGCCGGAAGAGGTCGGTGTCGACGCCGGGCGAGACGATCTCGGTAGTCACCGGGGAAGCGCTCCGTCGCCGCCGCCGCAGTCGTCTCCGACGAGGCGATGAGCACGTCGATCCGGGCCAGCAGCTTCTCGCGCAGCGCCCGCCGCGGCGGGTAGCCGAGCCGGTCGGGCGAGAAGAAGCTGGCGACGCCGAGCGCCTCCGAGTCACGGAGAGCCAGGTACGAGATGCTCGGAAGCCCGGGCTCGAAGCCGTGGACGACGTCGAACCGGCCCTGTTGCAGCGCGAGCCGCAGGTTCGCCCGGACGCCGACCGGGACGCCGAGGCTCGAGCGCCGTGACACGGGCACGGCGGTTCCGATCGCGATCGTCTCCGCGTGCTCGCCGCGTGCGAGTGCCCGCCGGCCGGCGGCGAGGTCGGCCGGGCGGCCGGATGGGGCGATCACCGTGACGGTGTGCCCGAGCACCCGGAGCTCCTTCGCGATCCCGGCCACGTGCTGGTTGACGTCGTGTGGCAGCGACCACGCGAACGGGGTCACCAAGCAGATTCTCACTCCACCGAGTGTAGAGTCGGAAACGTGGCCGCGGTCACGATCAAGGTGCGCGAGAACGGTCCGTACCGTGTCACCGGGCCGTTTCGGCTGATCGACGCGGACGGGAACGCCTACGAGCTTCCTGCCGGTGAGACGGTCGCGCTCTGCCGCTGCGGCCACTCGGCGACGAAGCCGTTCTGCGACAAGACGCACCGGACGCTCTGCTTCGACGCGACGGAGCGGGCGCCGAGGTGAGGATCCGCGCCGCCGTGCTGGAGCAGTTCGGCGCGCCGCTCGAGGTGCAGGACGTCGACCTCGCAGAGCCCAAGGCGGGCGAGGTGCTCGTCCGCCTCGTCGCCTGCGGCGTCTGCCACACCGACCTCTACACGGCGTCGGGCGCCGACCCGTCCGGCTACGCCCCGACGGTGCTGGGCCACGAGGGCGCCGGCGTCGTCGAGCGTGTTGGCGCAGACGTCACGTCGGTTGCGCCCGGCGACCACGTCGTCACGCTCTTCTCGCCTCAGTGCCGCGAGTGCGTCCATTGCCGCTCGACGCGCACCAACCTGTGCATGGCGATTCGGGAGGAACAGGGGAAAGGGCACCTCCCGGACGGCACCGTGCGCCTCTCACGCGGCGGCGAGCCGATCCGCCACTTCATGGGCACCTCGACCTTCGCCGAGTACACGGTCATGCCGGAGATCGCGCTCGCAAAGGTGAACCCGGAGGCGCCGCTCGAGGGCGCCGCGCTCTTTGCCTGCGGCCTCTCGACCGGCCTCGGTGCCGCGATCAAGACCGCTGCCGTCGAGCCGGGATCGACGTGCGTTGTCTTCGGCGCGGGCATGGTCGGCCTCGGTGCGGTCGCGGGCTGCCGCCTGCAGGGCGCGGAGCGAATCGTGTGCGTCGACCTCTCGGAGGAGCGTCTCGAGCTGGCGAAGGGACAGGGCGCCACCGAGACGATGCTCGGCGGCGCGGACGCGGTCGAGCGGATCCTCGAGACGACCGGCGGCTTCGGCGCCGACTACACCTTCGAGGCGACCGGCAACGTCGCCGTCATGCGCCAGGCGGTCGAGTCGGCCCGGATGGGCTGGGGCCTCTGCACCGTCGCCGGCGTGGCGGGGAAGGGCGAGACGCTCGACATCGTCCCCCGCTACCTGATCACCGGCCGCCGCGTCGCCGGCTCCTCGTTCGGCGGGATCAAGGGCCGCGACGAGGTGCCGATGCTGATCGAGCGCTGGCTCGCTGGCGAGATCGACGTCGAGCCGTTCCTCTCGCACACGCTCACGCTCGACGAGGTCAACCGCGGCTTCGAGCTGATGGAGGCCCAGGACGGCATCCGCAGCGTCATTCGTTTCGCTTGACACGAGCGCTGCGATAGCGTCGAGGCGACGTCTCGCGAGAGGAGGACAGCAATGTGCTTGCCAGGCACCATCGAGACGGTTCGTGCGCGGATCGAGGAAGAAGGCTTGCCGAAACTCGACCGCAGGACGGCGCTGCTCGGCGCCGCCGGGGCGGCCGTCGCAGCGGCGCTTCCGAGTCGGGCCTACGCGAAGGGATCTGCGAACCGCCTGCAGGACCTGACTCACGAGTTCCGTGAGGGGTTCCCGGGGTTCCTCGGGGCACCGAATCTGATCGACCGCGTGGCGACGGTGACGATCCCCGCGAACGGGTTCTACGGCCAGACGTGGCACTTCTGGGAGCACTCGTGCACCCACATGGACGTCCCGGCGCACTTCGTGACGGGAGGACGCTTCTCGCCCCAGATCACGCTCGACGAGCTCGTGCGGCCGCTCGCCGTCGTCGACATCTCGGGGCGCGCGGCGTCGAACCCGGACGCCGAGCTCATCGTCTCCGACCTCGTCGCGTTCGAGCGGAGCGAGGGACGCATCAAGCGTGGCTCCGTCGTGGCGATGGACTCCGGCTGGGCTGCGCGTTCCGGCAGCGTTGCCGCCTACCGCAACGTCGGCGCGGACGGGCTGCAGCACTTCCCCGGCTTCTCGAAGGCGGCGGTCGACTGGCTGGTCGCCGAGCGCGACATCGCCGGCATCGGCGTCGACACGCTCAGCCTCGACCCGGGCCGGTCGCAGACGTTCGACGCCCACCTCGCGATCCTGGGCGCGAACCGGTACGGCATCGAGAACCTCGTCAACCTCGACCGGGTGCCGCCGCGCGGCGCCACCGTCACCGCTGCGCTGATCCCGTGGGAGCAGGGCTCGGGCGGCCCGGCCCGCGTCTTCGCGACCTGGTGAGGCCTCGTGGGGGCGCCGGCTCCGGCCGGCGCCCCCACGTCACAGCCGCAGCAGCAGCTCGTGCTGGCGATGCGCGAGCGTGCCGCCGAGCGCGGCGATTGCGGCGTTGAAGACGTCGCCCTCGGGGCCGTTCAGCCACTGAAGCGCCGTCGCCTCGGGACCGAGACCCTGGAGCAGCTCGCGGGCAGCGTCCTCGTCCGTCGCGATGCCCTGCAGCAGCGAGACGCGATCGCCCGTGCGGCGGAAGAGGATGGCACCGCGCTCGCTCTCGAGCCCTTCGACGCCCGTGTAATTGGCAACCGACTCGTCCGCGCGCTGCCACGGCTCGCGCCAGGTGCGACCGGCGCGGATCCGCGCGTGCGCCTGCTCCGCCCGAACGCCGGACGCCCCGTGCGCGCCGGCTTCGAGCCGGTCGAGCGTCCAGACCTCGAGCTCGCGCACCTTCGCGAAGCCGAGCTTCTCGTAGAGCCGGATCGCGGGCTCGTTCTGGACCAGCACCTCGAGCGAGACCTCGCGGAGGCCGCGCGTCCGCGCCTCCTCGAGCACCGCGCGCATGAGCGCCTCTCCGATGCCGGCGCCGCGGTGGGGCGGCGCGACGCCGACGCCCGCGATCCAGCCGCGCTCGCCGCGGATCGCGAGCTTGCAGATGCCGGCCGGCTCGCCGTCGACGACGGCGACGCGCGACGCGTCGAGGTCGTCGTCCCACGTCGTCGACATGAACCGGAAGGCCGCCTCGTCGAGGTTGAAGGGCGTGAAGTAACCCTCGTAGCCGGCGTTGAAGATCTCCGCCAGCTCGGCGTACGACCACGCGGACGCAGGCTCGAGCCTCATCGGCGGACGACGAGCGTCTCGCCCTCGACGAGCTCGACCTCGACCCGGCCCGGGCCGCGGCCGACGACGCGCTCGGCGCCCGCGGCGCCGGTACGTCCGAGCACGGGCACGAGGAACCAGGCGAGCACCGTCACGATCCCGAGCGTGCCGAGGGCCTTCTCCCAGTTGTCGCCGTCGGGATCGGCGTGGATCGCCCAGACGTAGGTAGCGGCCGTCAGGACAGTCAGACCGGCGCTCAGCCAGTAGAGGCGGCCGCTCCCTTTGTCGAGGAGCCGTGCGGACGCGACCATGAGCGCGGCGACGAGGACGGTGACGGTGTCGAGCGACCAGTTCTCGTAGTCGAACTCGGTCCAGATCTGCCAGGCGAGAACGACGAAGCCGGCCGCGCTGGTCGCGACCACCGCCCAGCCGAG
This sequence comes from uncultured Gaiellaceae bacterium, assembly GCA_963771185.1. GTDB lineage: Bacteria > Actinomycetota > Thermoleophilia > Gaiellales > Gaiellaceae > Gaiellasilicea. The sequence goes on along the minus strand of CAVYSL010000013.1, from coordinate 133,596 downwards.
CGGGACGAGATCGCGCCGCTCGATCAGCGCGAGTCCGGAGAGCGCCGCCGAGCCGGCGAGAAACGCGGCCGCGAGCGTGAAGAGGATGTTGCCGTCGGTCGGGGTGAGCTCGCCGCGCAGCAGGGCGACGATGGCGATCAGGGCGGCGGCGGCGAGGAGCGCCGCCGCCCCGATCCAGAAGAGCCGGCGAAAGCCGACGTCGAGCATCAGACGGCGGCCGAAGCCTTTGCCTGCTTGAGCGCGTTCTGGGCGATGAACTTCTCCGTCGCCTCGTACGCCTCGTCGTCGACGATCTGCACCGGCGGCGACTTCATCAGGTAGCTCGAGGGGCCCTCGAGCGCGCCTGCGATGCCGTTGTTCAGCGCCAGCTTCGCCATCCGGACGGCGTCGATCACGATCCCGGCCGAGTTCGGCGAGTCCCACACCTCGAGCTTCAGCTCGATGTTCAGCGGCACGTCGCCGAAGGAGGTGCCCTCCATCCGGATGAACGCCCACTTGCGGTCGGTCAGCCACGGCACGTAGTCGGACGGGCCGACGTGCACGTTGCCCTCGCCCATGTCGTAGTCGAGCATCGAGGTGACCGCGTTCGTCTTCGAGATCTTCTTCGACTCGAGGCGGGAGCGCTCGAGCATGTTCAGGAAGTCCGAGTTGCCGCCGACGTTCAGCTGCATCGTCCGGTCGAGGTGGACGCCGCGCTCGCGGAAGAGGCTCGTGAGGACGCGGTGCGTGATCGTCGCGCCGACCTGTGACTTGATGTCATCGCCGATGATCGGCAGCCCCTTCTCCTCAAACCGCTTCTGCCAGTAGGCCTCGCGGGCGATGAAGACGGGCATGCAGTTGACGAGCGCGACCCCGGCGTCGAGGCACTGCTCGGCGTACCACTTCGCCGCCGCCTCGGAGCCGACCGGGAGGTAGCTGACCACGACGTCGGTCTGCGTCTCGCGCAGGATCCCGACGATGTCGTCGGTCTCGCCCGGCGCCTTCGTCACGACCTCGGAGATGTACTGGCCGAGCCCGTCGTGGGTCATGCCGCGGTTGACCGTGATCCCGGTCTTCGGCACGTCCGCGAACTTGATCGTGTCGTTCGGGTGCGCCCACATCGCGTCGGCGAGGTCCTTGCCGACCTTGTCGGCGGTGACGTCGAACGCGGCCGTGAACTCGATGTCGGAGATGTGGTAGCCGCCGAGGTTGACGTGCATCAGGCCGGGGACGAACTGGTCGTCCGGCGCGTCCTTGTAGTACTGCACGCCCTGGATCAGCGAGTTGGCGCAGTTGCCGACGCCGACGATGGCGACGCGCACCTTGTCCTTGCCGCGCGCCTTGCCATTGGCCGAGCCGTTGCCCTGCCCGTTGGTCGAAGCCATGGTGTCCTTTCGATTGGAAGCGAACGGGATCTCGAGTGCCTCGGAGAGAGTGAGGAGGACGAGATCGTTGACGTTGAGCTTGCGGCGCCGCGCTCCGGCCTTGAGCTCGCGGCGGAGCTCCGGCGGCATGCGCAGCACGACGGCGCCTGCGGCGCCGGGGATCGCCTTGCGGCGGCGGCCGCTGGGGGCGAAGGGGACGCCGAAGCGCTCTGCGAGCAGCGCGACGGCGACGTCGTTCAGGTTCGACTCGCGGCGGGCGACCTCGCGGACGAGCGCACGCTTGAGCGAGCCGGGCATGCGGACGAGCACGCTCGTCCGTTCGGTGGAAGAAGTGCTAGCAGCCAAACTGCTAGCACTCTATCGCAGATCGTCAGCTCGCGCGGGAGCTGAGCTCGCGGCGCACGTGCAGGATCCGCTGCAGCACGGTGAACCAGGCGGTGGCGGCGAGCAGGCCGATCGCCCACGGGAGCACGCCCCACGGCGCGAGCGCCAGCCCGGCTGCGATCACCGTCACCCGCTCGGCCCGTGAGCCGATGCCGACGTCGCCCTTGATCCCGAGGCCCTCGGCTTTCGCCCGCGCGTACGGGACGAGGAACGAGCCGCCGAGAGCGGCAACGGCGAGGGCGAGGGCGAGCTCGTCGCCGTCACGCATGAAGACGAGCGCGATCGCCCCGAGCACGAGTCCCTCGCCGACCCGGTCGAGCGTCGAGTCGAGGAAGCCGCCGAAGGGCGTCTGCTTCCCGCCGGCCCGTGCCAGGGCGCCGTCGAGGATGTCGAGGATGGAGCCGACGACGAACGCGAGCCCGCCGAGCCAGAAGAAGAGGACCTCGTGCCGGTACTCGAAGTAGACGAGGACCGAAGCGACCGCGCAGAGCGTGACGCCCGCGGCGGTGAGCATGTTCGGCGTCACGCGCGTGCGTGCGAGCCCGGTCATCGAACGCGACGCGATCGCCCTCGCGCCGCCGGTGTACGCCGCCTTCAGGCTCATGCCTGGCGCGGCTGGATGCGACGCCACGGCCGGTACACGATCGCAGCGGCAAGGCCCGCGACGAGCACGCCCGCGGCGACGTCGAGCCAGAAGTGATTGCCGGTCGCCATCACCGCGAACCAGACCCACGGCGCCCAGGCGAGCCAGAGCACCTTCGCCCAGCGTCGGCGCACGACCGTCGCCATGACGACGCTGACGATCAGCGCGTCGAGCGCGTGCAGGCTCGGCATCGCGGCGTACGGGTTGGAGGAGAAGGCGACGAACGTCGAGGAGTGGTTGACGGTCGAGTGCGCCGCGAGCGTGTCGGTGAACCCGGCCTCGGGGAACATCCGCGGCGGCGCCGTCGGGATCAGCACGTACCCGACGAGGCCGATCAGGTTGCCGACGATCAGCATGTTGCGGAAGCCGTAGAACCGCTCGTGCGCGTTGAAGTAGACCCAGATCAGCGCCACGCCCACGACCGCGAACTGCGAGAGCCAGTACGTGATCGAGGTCGCCTGGATCAGGACGGTCGAGCCCTCGACCGCATGCTGCAGCGTCAGCTCGACCATCGAGCCGAGGCGGCGCTGGAAGTCGATCACCCACTCGCCGTTCGCGAACGCCGCCGCGGCGCCCTCTCTGTCGGCGACGCCGCGCGCGAGCTGGTAGGCGAAGTAGAACGCGATCCAGAAGCCGAACTGGAGCCCGAGGTGCGCCCAGCCGCGCGGGAGCCGGCGGGCGACGGTTGCGGTGCTGGCGGCCATCGAACGTCGGATTGTACTCCTGCCCCGGTCGGCGTCCCTCCCCCGGTCGGACCGGCATCCGGACGAGGCGTATCGTCGTAGTACGAGAACCAGTCGTCGAGGTCAGGAGGCATCGTGAGCAGGATCGTTCTGGTCGCAGGGGTCGGAGCCCTCGCAGCACTCGCAGTCGCCGTGTCGGCGCTCGGTGCCGGGACCGCTGCGTCGGCGACGCCGCAGCGCGTGACGGTGGGAATGTCGGAGTTCAAGTTCGCGATCACGCCGAAGACGGTGAAGAAGAACGCCGTCATCACCTTCGCGCTCACGAACAAGGGCACGATTGGGCACGACTTCAAGGTCGGCGGCAAGAAGACCGCGATCATCGCCGCCGGGAAGAAGGGCACGCTCAAGGTCACCTTCAAGAAGGCGGGCCGCTACCCCTATCTCTGCACGCTGCCGAGCCATGCCGCCGCAGGGATGAAGGGCGTGCTCGTTGTGAAGTGACCGTCCCGGATCATTGACTTGTGTCCAGCCCGATGGAGGGGTAGGGTCGGGGAGCGCCGCCCGCCGCCGTCTGATGCGCCTCGGCGACGCTTATCTGTCGTCGCTAGAGGAAGGGACAGATGGCCAAGTCAGTGAGATTGACGGTGAACGGCAAGCGCCACACCGTCCAGTCGGCGCCGGACACGCCGTTGCTCTACGTCCTGCGCAACGAGCTCGACCTGTACGGGCCTCGCTTCGGCTGCGGGCTCTCGCAATGCGGAGCCTGCACGGTGCACGTGGACGGTGACGCCGTCCGGTCGTGCATCGTCCCGGCCAGCGCCGTGGCCGGCAAGAAGGTGACGACGCTTGAGGGGCTGGGGGAAAAGCATCCGGTCGTCGAAGCGTTCGTCGAGGAGAGCGCCGCCCAGTGCGGCTACTGCATCAACGGCATGGTGATGCAGTCGATCGTGTTCCTGAAGCGCAACCCACGGCCGACCGAGGCGCAGATCAAGAAGGCGCTCAACGCGAACATCTGCCGCTGCGGGACGCACTACCGGATCGTCAAAGCAGTCCAGCGCGCCGCGCGGGCGACGGCCTAGGAAGGGGGAGAGATGACCAGCATGATCGAGAAGCCCCATTCCCGCCGTGACTTCCTGAAGGGGAGTGGCGCTCTGATCGTCGCGTTCACCGTCCCGCTCGGCGCGGGCGCCACGCGTGCACGGGCGGCCAGCGCCGCGATCGGGCCGGCGCTGATCGACGCGACCCAGATCGACTCGTGGCTCGTGGTCAGAGCCGATGGACGGGTCACTGTCCACACGGGCAAGGTCGAGCTCGGCACGGGCCTGAGGACGGCGCAGATGCAGATCGCGGCCGACGAGCTCGACGTCGCGCTCGACAAGATCGACCTGCTCGAATCGGACACGTGGTTCACGCCGGACCAGGGCACGACGTCCGGGAGCCAGTCGATCAAGACCAACTTCCGTGCGGGCCTCCGCCAGGCCTGCGCCGAGGCGAGGAAGACGCTGATCGATCTCGGCGCGAAGAAGCTCGGCGTGCCCGCGAGCACGCTCGTCACGCGCGACGGAGCCGTCGTCAGCTCGTCGGACTCTTCAAAGCGGGCGACGTACGGCGAGCTCATCGGCGGCCAGCGGTTCAACTTGAAGATCAGCGGCAAGGCGCCGCTGAAGAAGCCGTCCGAGCTCAAGGTGGTCGGCAAGTCGATTCGCCACGTCGACATCGACGACAAGGTCCGCAGCAAGCAGGAGTACATCCAGAACGTGAAGGTGCCGGGGATGCTGCACGGCCGCGTCGTGCGTCCGCCGGGGATCAATGCCAAGCTCGTCAGCGTCGACGGGTTCCCGAAGCGGATTCCGGACCTCGTCAAGGTCGTCGTCCAGAAGGACTTCGTCGGCGTCGTCGCCCGCAGCGAGATCGGCGCGATCCGTGCCGCGGAGACGCTGAAGGTGACCTGGAACGACCCGGGCGGCGCTCCCAAGAGCCACGACGAGCTCTACGCGCAGATGCAGACGCTGCCCGCATCGTCGCGGCTGCTCGCGAGCGACGGCAACGTCGACAAGGCGCTGGCCGGAGCCGCAAAGGTGCTCGAGGCGACCTACTACTACCCGTACCAATTGCACGGGTCGATGGGGCCTTCCTGCTCGATCGCCGACGTCAAGGCCGGCGAGGCGACGGTCTGGTCGCCGACGCAGGGCGTCTATCCGCTCCGCGCTGCGGTGGCGAGGGTGCTCGGCTTCAAGGACGAGCAGGTGCACGTGATCTACAAGGAGGGCTCGGGCTGCTACGGCTTGAACGGCGCCGACACCGCCTCGATCGACGCGACGCTGCTGTCGAAGGCGGTCGGGGCTCCCGTGCGCGTGCAGTGGATGCGCTCCGACGAACACATCTGGGAGCACTACGGGACGCCCATGGTCCTGAAGGTGAAGGGAGGCCTCGACGCCGACGGCAACCTGATCGCGTGGGACTACGAGAGCATCCAGGCCTCGCGCGGCGGGCGCCCCGGAAACATCGGGGCGGCGAACCTGCCGACCGGCGCCCTGATCGGGCTCACGCTCGCGCCCGTGCGGGCGAGCGCGCCCACGTTCCCGCCGCTCGGCGCGGACACGTCGAACACGGAGGCGGGATACCTGAAGGACGAGGAGGGTCTCGTCCCGAACGCGCGGGTGGTCGCGAAGACGGTCTCCTCGTCGTTCTTCACCGGCCCGCTCCGCTCGCCGGCGCGGATCCAGAACTCGTTCGCCAACGAGAGCTTCATCGACGAGCTCGCGGCGGAGGCGGGGGTCGACCCCGTCACGTTCCGGCTCCGCTACGTCGGCGACGAGCGGCTCCGCGACGTGATCGAGGTTGCCGCCAAGGCGGCCGGCTGGGAGCTGCGCAACTCCCCGAAGCCGGCGTCCAAGGGCGACATCGCTACCGGTCGCGGCTTCGCCGCGATGCAGTACGAGGGCATCGACGGCTACGCCGGCGTCGTCTGCGAGGTCGAGGTGAACAAGAAGACGGGCAAGGTGCGTGTCACCCGCGTCGTCGTCTCGCACGACGTCGGCATCATCATCAACCCGAGAGGGCTCAAGGCCCAGATCGAGGGGAACGTCGTCCACGGCGTCTCCCGAGCGCTCAAGGAGGAGGTCGTCCTCGACGGCAAGACCTCCAAGAGCCGGGACTGGGAGAGCTACCAGGTGCTCCGCTTCACGGAGCTTCCGGCGATCAAGATCGCGTTGATCAACCGCCCGAACGAGGCCCCGACGGGCTCGGGCGAGAACGCGATGACGGCGATTCCGCCCGCGGTTGCGAACGCGATCTTCGACGCCACCGGAGCCCGCATCCGCCGGCTCCCGCTGACGCCCGCGCGCGTGAAGGCAGCGCTCGCGGAGCTGTAGACCAGCTGTAGACCCAGCCGAGGGGGCGGCCGCGAGGCCGTCCCTCACCTCAGGCTCTCGAATCACCAGGGAAAGCCGCGCTCCGCGACGGCTTCCTCGACGAGACCGCGGGCGAGCGCGAGGAAGAGCGCGTCCTTCGGAGGGTGCACCGGCATGGGCTCCGCGAGCAGCCGGTCGATCGTCGCGGCGGTCAGCGGCAGCTCGACCTCGACCTCCTCGGCAAGCACGGCGAGGAACCGGCGCATCGCGAGCCGGGCGTCATCGCTGTCGACGGTCATCCGCCTCGTCAGCCAGGTCGCTGCCATGCCGACGACGTCGACCCCCTCGGAGCCGTCGGGCGGATAGCTCGCCACGTAGCGATACCCCTCGTCCTTCAGCAGCTCCAGGTCGACCGCGAGCGCCGGCGCGGCCGCGCGTGCGAGCACCGGGCCCCGCTCGGCCCGCTCGTCCTCGTCCATCCCTTCGAGCAGCGGCTCCACGTCCTCGAGCGCCTCCTTGATCGAGGCGTCCCGCGCCAGGTACGGGAGCGCGAGCCGGTAGGCGAGCGCGAGCCGGACAGCGTCGTCACCCGGCGCGTCAACTGCGTCCGCCGCAGCGGCGAGCCGTTCCCGCAGGACGTCGGCGGGCTCGCGTGCCGCAAGCGCGCTCGGCGACCGCTGCGAGCAGTTGGCGCGGCTCGCCCCGGGGGACGTCGAGCTCGATCGCGTCCGCCTGCTCGAGTGCGGCTGCGGACGTGAACGGCGAGAGCGGCTCGAGTGCGTGCTCAGCCACCGATGTAGCTCATCTCGACCTTGGGCAGGTTCACGGTCGCCTCGGAGCGGAGCTCCGAATAGCGGTCGGTGCGCTTGCCCCAGATCGCGGTCAGCGTCTCCTGCAGCTCCTCGTCGGAGGCGCCGGCACGAATCCGCGCGCGGAGGTCGTGGCCGCGGAGGCCGAAGAGGCAGGTGTAGAGGCGGCCCTCGGCGGAGATCCGCGCGCGGGTGCAGTCGCCGCAGAAGGGCTGAGTCACCGATGCGATCACGCCGATCTCGCCGCTGCCGTCCGTGTAACGCCAGCGCTGCGCCACCTCGCCACGGTAGTTCGCCTCGGCCGGCTCGAGCGGCAGCTCGGCCGAGATCCGCTCGATCAGCTCCCGCGCGGGGACGACGTCGTCGAGCCGCCAGCCGTTGGTCGCGCCGACGTCCATGTACTCGATGAAGCGCAGCGTGTGGCCCTTCTCGCGGAAGTAACGGGCCATCTCGACGATCCCGTCGTCGTTGAGCCCGCGCTTGACGACGGCGTTCACCTTCACCGGCAGGCCGGCGTCGGCGGCCGCCTCGATCCCGTCCAGCACCTTGGACACCGAGAAGTCGACGTCGTTCATCGCCCGGAAGGTGGCGTCGTCGAGCGAGTCGAGGCTGACGGTGACGCGGTGCAGCCCTGCAGCGGCGAGCGCATGCGCTTTTGCGGCGAGCAGCGACGCGTTCGTCGTCAGCGTCAGCTCGGCGCCGAGCGGCGCCAGCATCGCGATCAGCCGGTCGACGTCCTTGCGCACGAGCGGCTCGCCGCCGGTCAGCCGCAGCTTCTCGACCCCGAGCGCCACCGCGGCCCGCGCAACCCGTTCGATCTCCTCGAAGGTGAGCAGCTCCTTGCGGTCGAGAAAGCGGTACTCGGCGCCGAAGACCGACTTCGGCATGCAGTAGACGCAGCGGAAGTTGCACCGGTCCGTAACCGAGATGCGCAGGTCGCGCAGGGGGCGTCCGAGCCGGTCGACCGTCATGGAGAGAGCCTAGCGCCGAACCTCGTGGCTGCCCAGGAACTTGTACTTGTGTCCAACGGGTTGGAGGGATAGTCTCCACCCCGTTGGACGCCGATCCGTCGGCGCGCGCCCTGGTCGACCAGAGAGAGAGGCGATGGCGAACACACTCAAGATCAAAGTGAACGGACGCGTTCACAACGTGGCGGCGTCGCCGAATACGCCGCTGCTGTACGTGCTGCGCAACGAGCTGCGGCTGAACGGGCCGCGTTTCGGCTGCGGGCTCGCCCAGTGCGGATCGTGCTCCGTGCTGCACGACGGCAAGGAGATTCGGGCCTGCATCACACCCGTCGCGGCCGTCGGCAAGGGCACGGTGACGACGCTCGAGGGCCTGCCGGCTCTCTGGAAGGGCAAGGCCAGGACGACGTCCAAGACCGACGATCTCCATCCCGTCCAGCAGGCCTGGATCGAGGAGCAGGTGCCCCAGTGCGGCTACTGCCAGAACGGGATGATGATCAAGGCGACCGAGCTGCTGAACAAGGTGAAGCGGCCGACCGAGGACCAGATCAAGTCGCACATGAACACGCACCTGTGCCGGTGCGGCACCTACCCGCGGATCACGAAGGCGATCAAGCGCGCCGCGACGACGATGGCGAAGGGGGCGTAGGGCGATGCTGCTCAGCGACAAGACCATCGACCTCCTCGACGGCGGCAAGATCGACGAGCTGATCGAGGGCACCGAGTTCACCCGGGAGAAGTTCCTGAAGGGCGGCGGCGCTCTCGTCGTCGGCTTCAGCCTCATCGGCTCGGCGCTCGCGGGTACCGCAAAGGGAGCGACGGCCGCCGCAGGCCCGCCCAACGCGGCCCTGCTCGACTCGTGGATCGCGATCCACGCCGACAACACGGCCACGATCGCGGTCGGCAAGATCGACATCACGGGTGCTCCAACAGGCCTGCTGCAGATCGCGGCCGAGGAGCTCGACCTGACGATCCAGCAGGTCAAGCTCGCGCCCTGGAACACCGACATCTCGCCCAACCAGGGCCTCACCGCCGGGCTCGAACTCGATCTCGAGCGGCGGCCCGCAGGTACGGCAGGCGGCCGCGGAGGCACGTGCAGTGCTGCTCGGCCTCGCGGCGAAGCAGCTCGGCGTCCCGCTCTCGGACCTCCAGGTCCGCGGCGGCGTCGTTACCTCGAAGACCGACTCGTCGAAGAGCGTCACGTACGGCGCGCTGCTCGGCGACAAGCCGTTCTCGGCCCCGAACACGGGCCGCGCGGCGCTGAAGCCGGTGACGGAGTACCGCCTCGTCGGCAAGCCCGTGAAGCGGAAGGACACCGAGGCGAAGGTGCGGGGCACGCATCCGTACGTGCACCAGCTCCGGCTGCCCGGGATGCTGCACGGCCGGATCGTCCGCCCGAAGGGACAGGGGCCGTTCGCGGTCGCCGACAAGGTGCTCTCGGTCGACGAGAGCTCGATCGCGAAGATCAAGGGCGTCAAGGTCTACCGCAAGGGCGACTTCATCGGCGTCGTCGCGGCGAACGAGCAGGACGCGATCCAGGCGGCCGCGCAGCTGAAGGTGCGCTGGTCGGAGTCGAAGACGATGCCCGGCTCCGGCAACCTCTGGAAGCACTTCCGCGAGGCCAAGTCGGCGGAGCGCTTCACGCGCAACATCGGCTCGATCGACAAGGGCCTCGCAGGCGCGGCGAAGACGGAGGCGCAGAGCTACTCGATCTACTACCAGTCGCACGCGTCGTTCGGCCCTTCGTGCGGCGTCGCCGACGTTCGCCCGGACAAGGTCGACGTCTGGGGCGCGAGCCAGGGCATCTACGGCAGCCGCAACCTCGTGTCGACACTGCTCGGCGTGCCGTTCCAGAACGTCACCTTCCACTTCGCCGAAGGCGCGGGCTGCTACGGGAAGAACCTGCAGGACGACGCGGCGCTGGCCGCGGCGCTCCTCTCGCAGCTTTCCGGGAAGCCGGTCCGCGTCCAGCTGACGCGCGATCAGGAGCACGGCTGGGACTTCTACGGGCCGGCCACGCTGGTGGACATCAGAGGCGCGGTCGATGCGGACGGCAAGATCGCCGCGTACGACTACGTCTCCTACCAGCAGGCGTGGGTCTCGTCGGAAGCGACCAGCTTCCACTCCGGTGCGGCGGCGGCCCTCGGCGGCTTCGGCGGGGCCGACACCGAGAATGCGGGCTCGCAGTACAAGATCACGAACCACCGCATCCTCGGCCGCTCGGTCCCGAACGACTCGCAGCTGCCGAAGGTCGCGTACCTCCGGGCCCCGGCGGCGCCGCAGGCGCTGTTCGCTTCGGAGCAGATGATGGACGAGCTCGCAGTCGCGTCCGGTCAGGACTCGGTGGCCTTCCGCAAGAAGAACATCGAGAACTTCCGCTGGCTCGGGGTGCTCGAGGAGGCGGCCCGACTCGCCGGCTGGGACCAGCGCGTCTCCGGCTCGGCCGTGGGCAAGGGCCGGATCAAGAAGGGCCGCGGGATCGCGATCGGCGGCTTCGCCAGCACCTTCGCCGGGATCGTCGCCGAGATCGCGGTCGACACCGTGACCGGCAAGATCCGGGTCGAGCACGTCTACGCCGCGCACGACTGCGGCCTGATCATCAACCCGAACATGGTCGGGCAGCAGGTCGAAGGCTGCGTGATCCAGGGTGTGAGCCGCGCGCTCATCGAGGAGGTCAAGTTCTCGAAGAGCCGTGTCACCTCGCTGGACTGGGAGTCGTACCCGATCCTCCGGTACAAGGATGCGCCGGAGATCACGTACACGCTCCTGAACCGCCCGGAGCTCCGTTCGAGCGGTGCGGGCGAGCCCGCAACCGCGCCGGTCGCCGCTGCGATCGCGAACGCGTTCTTCGATGCCACGGGCAAGCGCATCCGCACGATGCCGATGACGCCCGCCCGCGTCCGCGCCGCACTGCTTTAGCCGTCGCATGACACGGGATCCGCGAAAGCGGATCCCGTGTCGCGCAAACCCCTGAAGGGCCGCTTCGCGGCCAGACTGCTCATACTTCTCCCGTGCTCACATTCGCTCTCTCGCTGACGCTGCTTCTGGCTCCGGCGGGGCCGCCCGCGCAGGGTGTCCTCGTTCCGGGGAAGAGCCTCGGCGGGATCGCGCTCGGCGACACGCAGGCGTCGGTCCGCGCGAAGTGGGGCGACCGGCACACGCTCTGCTCCGTCTGCCGGCGGCCGACCTGGCTCTACACCTACCGCGGCAGCAGCACCGCCGGAGCAGCGGTTGCGTTCCGCAACGGCCGCGTCGCCGCCGTCTTCACCCTCGGCGTTCCGCGCGGCTGGCGGACGAGCCGTGGCGTCTCGCTCGGCGACCCGGCCGACAAGGTGCACAGCGTCTACGGGCCTCTGCCCTGGAGCCGCTGCATCGGCTACGGCGCGGTCAGTATCCGGACGGCCGGCGCCGTCGCCTCGATCTACACCTACGGCGAGTCGGTCTACGGCTTCGCGTTGACGCTGCCCTCGGAGCCGGTCTGCCAGTAACGGACGTCGCGCCCGGCCTCTGGGTCTGGAGGCTCGCATACCCCGACTGGCGGCCGGGGCTCGGCTGGGAGCGACTCGTGAGCTCGACCTGCGTCGAGAGCGGCGGCGAGGTGGCGCTGCTCGACCCGCTCGCACCGCCCGAGGACGACGAGGAGGTGTGGGCGCGGCTCGACGCCCGTCCGCCGACGCTCGTCGTCGTCCTGAAGCCCGACCACGTCCGCGATGTCGACCTCTTCGTCCGCCGCTACGGCTGCCGGGCGTATGGGCCGTGGCTCTTCTGGCGCACGAACGTTCCCGACACGGAGCTGGAGCCGATCGAGCCCGGCAGCGAGCTCCCCGGCGGCCTCGTCGCGCTCTACGACGGCCGCGGCCGGAACGAGACGCCGCTGTGGCTGCCCGAGCAGCGGGCGCTGGTCTTCGCCGACGCGCTCACGGCGCCGGCCGGGGAGCTGCGTGTCTGGGCGACGCCCGCGCTCGAGGAGCGGGCGCTGCCCGCGCTGAGGGCGCTGCTCGAGCTGCCGTTCGAGCACGTGATCGTCTCGCACGGCGAGCCGGTGCACGACCGCGCCGAGTACGAACGCGCGCTCGAGCGGCCGCCCTGGACGGGGAGGCCGGCTAGCGGAGCTTCGGTCTGCGGATCACGATCACCATGCGCGTGATCCCGTCGACCAGGTTCGCGTGGCGGTGGCCGGGATCCCCGGAGACGTAGGTGGCGCTGTCGCCGGCGTCGAGCTCGATCTCGCGGCCGTCCGCGAACTCGGTGCGCACCCTGCCCTCGAGCACGTGCGTGAACTGCTCGTTCGGCTGCGGGATGTAGTCGTGCATCCGCGCGAGCGGCGAGAACGTCGCGAGCAGGGCCTGCATCGTGTGCGGCCCGTCCGGCACGAGCACCTCGACGTCGATCGCCTCGGCGGTGTAGTGCATCACCTGCCGGTCGTCCGCGCGCACGACGATCGGATCCGGATGCCGTGGCTCGGGCACGAGCTCCGCGAGCCGGATGTCGTACAACTGCGCCAGCCGCGACAAGCGGCCGATCGTGATGTCGCTGCGCTCCGTCTCGATCAGCGAGAGCAGCGAGCGCGAGATCCCCGTCGCCTTCGCAACCTGGGCCAGCGAGAGCCCGCGTGCGGTCCGGATCGCGCGAAGCGTCGTCCCGAGCGATCCCTCTTCCATGGAGGAGGCCTCGATTTCCGTGTACACCTCAGCAGGCTCGATGCGCCCACGATAGACCGTTTTCCGGCCGGAAGCGACCCAACTTGTCCAGGATGCTGGAAGTTCGTCTAAGCTCCGAGGCAGTAGAGTTCACCGGGAGTCCGCACACGAGGAGGGTTTCTTGAGCACGTTTCGGAAGGGGTCGGCGCTCGTTGTCCTGATCGCGGCCGTATCGCTGGTCGCGGCCATGTCCGCCTTCGGCGGGTCGAGCTCGACGGACGCGACGACGGTCGCGGTCACGCTCGGCAAGCCGAGCGAGTTCAAAATCACGCTCTCGAAGAAGACGATCGTGAAGGGCGTGACGACCTTCAAGGTCACGAACAAGGGCGGCATCAGCCACGACTTCAAGATCGCCGGGAAAAAGACGGTGAGCCTGAAGACGGGCAAGGCCGCGACGCTGAAGGCGACGCTGAAGAAGGGCAAGTATCCGTTCCTCTGCACGCTCCCCGGCCATGCCGCGGCCGGCATGAAGGGCACGCTCACCGTCAAGTAGGTCTCGGCGGGGCGGAGGTTCGACCGAGGGCGCCGGGGACGGCGCTCTCGGCGTCTCTAGGAGGGTTTGGTGGAATGGCGCTCGTCGTCGGGGTGCGCTGGTCGTTCCGAGGCAAGAACGCAGGGAGCGCCGATAGCTGAGGCTATCGGCGCGACTGAGGACGCCGCCTCGGGGCGACCAGCCCGTCCCGGCGACCCAGCCGCTATTTCGCCAAACCCTCCTAGGGCGTCGAAAGGAGCGAGACGGCGCCGGTGTCGGCGGCCGCTCTGCGGCGGGCGAGTGCTGTCGCCTCCACGATCTCGGCCCCGATCGCAACCGCGACCTCCTCCGGCGAGCGGGCGCCGATCGCGAGGCCGATCGGCGCATGGATCCGGCCGATGCCTGCGTCGTCGACCCCTTCGGCCCGGAGTCGCTCCTCCCGGTCGGCCGTCGTCACCTTGCTGCCCATCGCGCCGATGTAGACGGCGGGCGTCTCGAGCGCTGCGATCAGGGCGGGCACGTCGAACTTCTCGTCGTGCGTGAGCACGCAGATGACGGAGGTCGCGTCGACCGGGGCAGAGCGGAGGAAGCGGTCGGGCCATTCGACGACGAGCTCGTCGGCGTCGGGGAACCGCTCGCGGGTGACGAAGGCGGCGCGCGCGTCACAGACGGTGACGCGGTAGCCGAGCAGCTTGCCGACCCGCGCGAGAGCAGCGGCGTGATCGATCGCACCGAACACGTACATCGCGGGACGGGGCGTCAAGGCGTGGACGAAGACGGGCTCGCCGTCGACGTCGGCGAGCGCGCTCTCCCCGGCTTCGAGCAGGCGCGCGATCGAGCCCGTGGGGTGCTCGTGCAGTTTCTGGGCGCCGAGCCGATCGCCGCCGGCGGCGAGCGTCAGCGCTGCCGCCCCGTCCTCCTCGACGACGCGGGCGAGCGCCGGGACGAGCGCCGTGTCGAGCAGCGCGATCAGGATCACGACGGTGCCACCGCAGGCGAGGCCGACGTCGAACGCGGCGTCGTCGGCGATCCCGTACTCCCGCAGCCGCGCCGGCGCGCCGTCCAGCACCTCCTGCGCCTCGCGGATCACGGCCGGCTCGACGCACCCGCCGGTGACCGAGCCTGCGATCTCGCCGAGGTCGTTCAGCGCCAGCGACGCGCCCGGGTCGCGCGGTGCCGAGCCCCGCCGCTCGACGACCGTTGCGATCGCGACGCGGCGTCCGTCCGCGTGCCAGCGAGCGAGGGTGGGAAGGAGGTCGCGCATGACCTCACGCTAGCCGTTTCCGGGACGGTTCGGAACCCGGCGGGGAGGGAAGAACACTGCTTGCAACCGAGGAAAGGGGTACACGTGGACAGGGATCGGATCGAGGGCAACATCAAGGAAGCGGAAGGCAAGGTCACCGGCGACGAGGAGCTCGAGCGCGAGGGCGAGGCGCAGGACGCCTGGGGTAAGGCGAAGGACAGCGCCGACGACGCCTGGGAGAAGACCAAGGACGCCACGGACGACGTCAAGGACGCCGTCGACAAGCGGATCTAGGCTCGGCTCGGATCGACCGAAGGCGCCTCTTCCGGGGCGCCTTCGGCGTTCTCCGGCAGCTCGCGGAGCCGGAGGATCGGCGACGGCAGCAGCCAGAGGACGCCGAGCAGCGCGCCGGCGGTCGCGATCCAGAGTGTCTCGCGCAGCCCGATCCAGGTGCCGAGCGCCCCGCCGACGAGCGCTCCGAGCGGACGGACGCCGTAGTTCACGACCATGTAGGCGCCCGACACGCGCGACCGCAGCCGGTCCGGGATCACCGCGGCGAAGATCGCGCCGGCGCTGATGTCGAGCATCATCACGCCCAGCCCGGAGCCGAACTCGGCCAGGAAGAGGCAGCCGAGGATCACCCACCGCGGCCCTTCGGCGAGCGGCACGAGCAGGAGCGGTGCCGGGAAGAGGACGCAGCCGACGCGCGAACGCCGGGCCGATGCCGATCCTGCGGGCGACGCGGTTCGTGACCAGTGCGCCCACGATGCCCCCGACCGCCCCGGCGCCGAGCACGAGCCCGAGCGTCCCCGGCTCGACGTCGAGCGACCTCGTCGCGTAGAGGATGAAGAGCGCGAAGAAGACGAAGTTGAAGAAGTTGATCGTCGCCGTGGCGCCCAGGGCAGCCCGCACGATCGCGTTCCCGAACACCCAGCGGACTCCGGCGACGACATGACCCTTGCTCGCCGGCTCGGGTGGGGGCTCCTCGGCCTCGATGCGCCGCAGAAAGAGGGCCGAGACGACGTAGGAGCAGGCATCGACGACGAGCGTCACCGGCGCCGAGATCGCCTGCACGAGCAGGCCGCCGATGCTCGGTCCCGCGACGTACGAGAGGGCGCGGCTTCCGTGCATGATCGAGCCGCCCTCGACGAAGCGCTCGCGCGGCACGAGCGCGACGAAGAGCGGGTTGTACGAGACGTGGAAGAGCACGCTCAGCGTCCCCATCAGGAACGCCACGACGAACATGTGCGGGAACGTGAGTGCGTCGAAGGCGTACGCGAGCGGGAGCGAGCCGATCAGGGCCGCCCGGCCGAGGTCGGTGGCGATCATGATCTGCCGCTTGCGCGCGCGGCGGTCGGCCCAGGCGCCTGCGTGCAATGAGAAGAGCAGGTTCGGCGCCAGCTCGGCGGCGACGAGGTAGCCCATCTGCGCCGCGGTCGCGTCGAGCGCGAGCACCGCAACCAGCGGCAGCGCGATCAGGCTGATCTGATCGCCGAGCAGCGATATCGACTGCCCCGCCCAGAAGCGGCGGAACTGCTCGTTCTCGCGGAGAAGCGAGGGGACTCGTGAATGCGCTACTGCTCGGCCAGCTCCGTGAAGAGAGTCAGCTGCAGGCCTGCCGGCGCCTCGAGGCGGGCGTTGAGCGAGTCCCACGGCGTTCGCGTCGGCGCCGCGATCACCGTCGCGCCCGCGGCGGCGAGCCGAGCCGTCGTCGCCTCCGCGTCGTCGACCTCGAGCGCGACCCGAACGTGGCCGGCGACGCGGCGCCCGACCTCGACCTGGTCGACGAACGCGGCGTGCGTCGGATCGAGCAGCTCGAGCGTCGCGCGCCCGGCCTCGAGGATCGTCACGCGGCCGTCGGCCGAGCTGAACGCGGCCCGCTCGCGCAGACCGAGCACGTCGCGGTAGAAGGAGAGCGCCTCGTCGTAGTCGGGCGCGGTCACTGCGAGCCTGAGCTCGCGAACTGGCTGGTCGCTCATGGGCGGGCTCCTCGGTCGGGGTCCGTGGGGACCGTAGCGATAGCCTCGCGCGATGCCGGCCCTGCTTGCGCTGATCGCCGTCACGGCCGTGTGGGGCGTGACCTTCGTCCAGGTGAAGGACGCGGTCGCGATCTACCCGCTCTTCGCCTTCCTTGCCGTGCGGTTCGCGATCGCCTCCGTCGTCCTCGCCGTCCCGGCTGCGGGTCGCCTGCGCTCGCTCGGGCGTGGCGGCTGGGTCGCGGGCGCTTCGCTCGGGCTCCTGCTCGCGCTCGGCTACGCGTTGCAGACGGCCGGGCTCGAGCGGACGACCGTCTCGAGCGCCGGCTTCATCACCGGCCTCTACGTCGTCTTCACGCCGCTGCTCGGACTGCTCCTCTTCCGCACGCGCTGTGGGTCGCGCGGTCTGGCTCGGAGTCGTGCTGGCAGTCGCCGGGCTGGCGATGCTCTCGGGCGTCGGCGCGGGCGATCCGCGCGGCGACCTGCTCGTGCTCGCCGGCTCGGCCGCCTACTCGCTCCAGATCGCGCTGATGGAGCGCTACGCGCCCCGCTACGACCCGGTCGCGTTCACGCAGGTGGAGATGCTCGCCGCGTTCGCCGGCTTCGCCGCCGTCGCCGTCGCGCTCGGCCAGGTCGAGGTTCCGCGCGGGTGGACGGTGTGGGGCGCGCTGCTCGTGACCGGGATCTTCGCGAGCGCGCTCGGCTTTCTCGTCCAGACCTGGGCGCAACGGCAGATCAGCGCCTCCCGGACCGCGATCGCGTTCGCGATGGAGCCGGTCTTCGCGGGCATCTTCGGCTTCTGGCTCGCCGGCGACCGGCTCGGCGTCGGTCGGCTGGGCCGGCTGCGCCCTGATCATGGCCGGCATCCTCGTCGCCGAGCCGGAGGCGGGCCGGACCCTGACGCCGGCTCGTCGGCCGGCGCCCGCTCGAAGCCACGTAACAGACTCGTTACTTGGCTAGATCAGCCAGGCGCCGTCGCGCTGGACGAGCTCGCCGTCGACGGAGATCTCGCCGCCGGGACGCAGGTCCTTGACCATGTCCCAGTGGACGGCGCTCTCGTTCTTGCCGCCCGTGTACGTGTAGCTCGCGCCGACGGCGAGGTGGACCGTGCCGTCGATCTTCTCGTCGAAGAGGACGTTGCGCGTGAACCTCGTGATCCGCGGGTTGCAGCCGAGGCCGAGCTCGCCGAGGCGGCTCGCTCCCTCGTCGGTGGCGAGGATCTGCTTCAGGAACTCCTCGCCCTCGTCGGCCGTCGCCTCGACCACCTTTCCCTTGCGGAAGACGAGCCGCGCGCCGACGACGTCGTGACCGAGGTACACGGCCGGGAACTCCGCGTAGGTGATCACGCCTTCGGCCGAGTCCTCGACGGGGCTGTAGAAGACCTCGCCGTCGGGCATGTTGCGGAAGCCGGCCGAGACGACACCCTCGCGGCCCTCGATCCCGAGCGTCAGGTCCGTCTCCTCGCCGACGATGCGCACCGAGTCGGCGCGGTCGAAGCGCTTCTTGATCTCGCCCATGCGCTCCTCTTCGGCGTCCCAGTCCAGCAGGCAGGCGTCGTAGACGAAGTCCTGGTACTCCGGCAGCGTCATCCCCGCCTCGGCGGCCGCCGCCTCGGTCGGGTACTCGACGAGCGCCCAGCGAACGTCGAGCGCGCGGGCGCGCCGGCTTGCGGGCTCGCCTGCGTGCTGCAGCAGCTTTCGCCGCTCCGGATCGAGCTGCGAGCCGGCGTAGACGTCCTCCGGCGCCCGGATCGTCAGCCGGGCGTCCTCGTTCGCGACCTGGTAGCTCTCGATCGCCGGCAGCTCGCCCAGACAGCTCGAGCGGCGCCTCGAGCGCCCAGTCGAGGTCGGCGCGGAAGCGCTCCGGCCCCCAGTTGATCCGAGGCAGGTAGTACGCGCCGCGGCGGGCGATCGCGCGCGCGACCTCGCGGACGAGCGGGCGTGCCAGGGGTGTGGCGCGGACCGACACCTGCCAGCCCGGTTGCACGTCCAGGCACCGATTCACCATCAGCTCGGCAAGCTCGCGAACGCGCGGGTCCTCCACGGCGGCGGATCGTAGTCGCTGTAGCGTTGAAACGTGGACGCGGTCGTGCTCGCGCTTGCATCGGCCGCGCTCTTCGGCTCGATGACGGTCGCGCTCAGGTTCGCGCTCGCGCGGGATGCCGACGCGGAGGCGGGCGCACTGCACACGATCGTCGCCGCCCTGCTCGTGACCGTCCCGTTCGTCGCGGCCGGTGACGTCGACCTTGCCGGGATCTGGCCGTTCCTCCTGGCCGGCGTGCTCGGCCCGGGAGGCTCGCAGCTCCTCTTCACCCTCGCGGTGCGGGACGCCGGGCCTTCGCGCACGTCCGTCACCGTCGGCACGGCGCCGCTCTTCTCCGTCGCGATTGCGCTCCTGCTCCTCGACGAGCCGGCCAAGGCGGGCGTGATCGTGGGGGCGATCCTGATCGTCACCGGCGGGATCCTGCTCGTGCGCGAGCCGGGGCGGCCGGAGCACGTGAAGTGGATCGGGCTCGGCTTCGCGCTCGCGGCGACGATCATCTTCGCGGTGCGCGACAACCTCGTCCGGCACCTGTCGCTCGATACCGGCGTCGAGCCGGCGCTCGCGGCCGCGGCGACGCTCTTCGCCGGCGGAGTCACCGTGGCGGCGTGGCTGCTCGTCTCGCGGCGGCGGCTCCCGGCCGGCGGCTTCCGCGCCTTCGTCCCGTCCGGCGTGCTGTTCGGCCTCTCGTATCTCTGCCTGTTCGAGGCCTACTACCGCGGCCGCGTCTCGGTCGTCTCGCCGCTCGTCGCGACCGAGTCGCTCTGGGGCGTCGCGCTCTCGGCCCTGCTGCTGCGCCGCCACGAGCTGGTCGGGCCGCGCCTCTTCGGCGGCGCCGCCCTCGTCGTCGTCGGCGGCGCGCTGATCGCCGTCTTCCGCTGATCCTCTGATCTGATAGGCTTACGCTCAGATTTTCTGCCGTAAGCACACTCAGCACGGAGGAGAGACAGATGGCAAAGACAATCGGAATCGACCTCGGCACCACGAACAGCTGCATGGCGGTGCTCGAGGGCGGCGAGCCGACCGTGATCCCGAACGCCGAGGGCGGCCGCACGACGCCGTCCGTGGTCGCGTTCACGAAGGACGGTCAGCGGCTCGTCGGGGCGCCGGCGCGGCGCCAGCAGGTGACGAACCCGCAGAACACGATCTTCTCGATCAAGCGCTTCATGGGCCGCAAGTCGGACGAGGTCTCGGAAGAGATGACGATGATCCCGTACGAGGTCACGAAGGGCGACAACGGCGACGCGCGCGTCACCGTCGACGGCAAGGAGTTCGCGCCGCCGGAGATCAGCGCGATGATCCTGCAGAAGCTGAAGGCCGACGCCGAGGCCTATCTCGGCCAGCCGGTCACCGATGCGGTGATCACCGTCCCGGCCTACTTCAACAACGCGCAGCGCGAGGCGACCAAGGACGCCGGCAAGATCGCCGGCCTGAACGTGCTCCGGATCGTCAACGAGCCGACCGCGGCCGCGCTCGCGTACGGGCTCGACAAGGAGGGCGGCGACCAGACGATCCTCGTCTTCGACCTCGGTGGCGGCACGTTCGACGTGTCCGTGCTCGAGCTCGGTGACGGGCGTCTTCGAGGTCAAGTCGACCAACGGCGACAACCACCTCGGCGGCGACAACTTCGACAAGGCGATCGTCGACTGGATGGTGGCCGAGTTCAAGAAGGACCAGGGGATCGACCTGTCCGCCGACAAGATGGCGCTGCAGCGGCTCTACGAGGCCGCCGAGAAGGCGAAGATCGAGCTTTCCTCGACGATGACGACGCAGATCAACCTGCCGTTCGTCACCGCCACGCAGGAAGGCCCGAAGCACCTCGACCTGCAGCTGACCCGCGCGAAGCTCGGCGAGATCACCGCCGACCTGATCGCCCGGACCGTCGGCCCGACGAAGCAGGCGCTCGCCGACGCGGGCCTCGACTCCTCGAAGATCGACCACGTCGTCCTCGTCGGCGGCATGACGCGCATGCCGGCGGTCCAGGAGCAGGTCAAGGAGCTGCTCGGCAAGGAGCCGCACAAGGGCGTCAACCCGGACGAGGTCGTCGCCGTCGGCGCGGCCATCCAGGCCGGCGTCCTCAAGGGCGAGGTCAAGGACGTGCTCCTGCTCGACGTCACCCCGCTGAGCCTCGGGATCGAGACCAAGGGCGGCGTCTTCACGAAGCTGATCGACCGGAACACGACGATCCCGACCCGCAAGGCGGAGACGTTCTCGACCGCCGAGGACAACCAGCCGTCGGTCGAGATCCACGTGCTCCAGGGCGAGTCGGAGATGGCGACCTACAACAAGACGCTCGGCAAGTTCCAGCTCGTCGGCATTCCGCCGGCGCCGCGGGGCATGCCGCAGGTCGAGGTCGGCTTCGACATCGACGCGAACGGGATCATCCACGTCACCGCGAAGGATCTCGGCACCGGCAACGAGCAGCAGATCCGGATCGAGGGCGGCTCGGGCCTGTCCGAGGACGAGGTGCAGCGGATGGTCTCCGAGGCCGAGGCGCACGCGGACGAGGCGCACAAGCTGCGCGAGCTCGCGGACGCGCGCAACACGGCCGAGCAGCTCGCCTACCAGACCGAGAACACGCTCAAGGAGCACCGCGACAAGCTCGACGAGTCCGAGGCCTCGACGATCGAGGGCCGGATCATGGAGCTGCGGAGCTCGCTCGAGTCCACGGACGTGAACGAGATCCGGCAGAAGACGGACGCGCTCAACGAGGCGTCGCGGAAGCTGGCGGACGTGCTCTACGCGCAGGCGAGCGCCCAGGCGCAGTCGCAGGCGCCCGGCAACGGCGACGCACCCGTCGAGGACGAGGTCGTCGAGGACGCCGACTACGAGGTGATCGACGAGGAAGAGGCGAAGACGTCGTGACCGACCAGCCTCTAGAGCCTCGCCTCGAGGACGAGGAGCGGGAAGAGATCGTCGAGGAGCCGGTGGCGGAAGAGCCCGCCCCGGCTCCGGACGACTCCTACCTCCGGCTCGCGGCCGATTTCGACAACTACCGCAAGCGCGTCGCGCGCGAGCAGGTCGAGCTGACCCGCCGCGCGAACGAGCGGATCCTGAACGAGCTGCTGCCGGTGCTCGACGACCTCGAGCGGGCGCTCGAGGCCGCCGCAGAGCACGAGGAGGCGAAGCTCGAGGAGGGCGTCCGGCTCGTCCATCGCTCGCTGCTCGGCCTCGTCGAGCGGCACGGTCTCTCGGAGATCGAGACCGAGGGCGCGTTCGACCCTCACGTCCACGAGGCGCTGCTTGCGCAGCCCGGCGAGGGGGCCGAGGAGGGCTCCGTGCTGCAGGTGCTGCAGAAGGGCTACCGGCTCGGCGACAAGGTGCTGCGGCCGGCGCGCGTGATCGTCGCGGAGTAAGGCATGGCGACGCTGTACGAGACCCTCGGCGTTCCCAAGAACGCGTCGGCCGACGAGATCAAGAAGGCCTATCGCAAGCTCGCGCGCGAGCACCATCCCGACGCGAGCGGCGGCGACGAGGCGCGCTTCAAGGAGATCCAGGGCGCCTACGACGTGCTCTCCGACCCGGAGAAGCGCCAGCAGTACGACGCCTTCGGCTCGGCGAACGGGCGCATGGGCGGCGGGCAGGGCGGGCCGCAGTTCGCCGACTTCGACCTCTCCGATCTCTTCGGCGGCATCTTCGGCGGCGCTGCCCGCCAGCGCGGGCCCGTGCCCGAGCGCGGCGCCGACGTCGAGGCGCACACGACGCTCACGTTCGACGACGCCCTCCGCGGCGCCGAGGTGCGCGTGCCGGTGGAGATCGAGACGGCCTGCCGCACCTGCGGCGGCACCGGCGCCGAGCCGGGAACAGCGCCGACGGTCTGCCCCCAGTGCGGCGGCCGCGGCGTCGTCTCCGACTCGCAGGGGCTGTTCTCGCTTTCGCACCCCTGCCCCCGCTGCCGCGGCAACGGCACGATCGTCGAGCACCCCTGCTCGACGTGCCGGGGCTCCGGCCGCGAGCGGACGACGAAGAACTTCAACGTCAAGATCCGGCCCGGGATCAAGGATCGGGCCCGCATCCGCGTCGCCGGCAAGGGCGAGGCGGGACGAAACGGCGGCCCCGCCGGCGACCTCTTCGTCGTCGTCCACGTCCAGCCCTCGCCGCTCTACACGCGCCGCGGCGACGATCTGATCGTCGACGTGTCCGTCGGCTACGCCGACGCCGTACTCGGCGCCTCGGTCGACGTCCCCACCCCCGAGGGTCCGATCGCGCTCAAGGTTCCCGCGGGCTCGCAGCCCGGCAAGCTGCTCAAGGTCAAGGGCCGCGGCGCGCCGAAGCCGAAGGGCGGCAAGGGCGACCTGCTCGCCCGCCTGAAGCTGACGGTGCCCGAGAAGGTGTCGAAGCAGGAGCGCGAGCTGCTCGAGGAGCTGCGGAAGGTGAGCCGCTGATGGATGCCCATCCCCGCTACTCGATCTCCGTCGCGGCCGAGCTCGTCGGCATGCACCAGCAGACGCTGCGCATGTACGAGGCGAAGGGCCTCGTTCGTCCGCAGCGGACACCCGGCGGCACGCGCCGCTATTCCGAGGTCGACCTCGAGCGGCTGCGCGTAGTCCAGCGCCTGACGACCGAGCTCGGGCTCAACCTCGCGGGCGTCGAGCACGTGCTGCGGCTCGAGGACGAGCTGCGCCGGCAGCGGGCGCGCGCCGAGCGGCTCGAGCGCGAGCTGCGCGAGGAGATCAGGACCGTCCACCGCTCGTACAAGCGGGAGATCGTCCTCTACCAGTCATCCACCCAACACCCGGCGACGAGGAACTAGATGGACTTCAACAAGCTGACGATCAAGAGCCAGGAAGCCGTCGCGGCCGCGCAGGAGCTTGCGCGCCGGAGCGGTAACCCCGAGCTCTACCCCGAGCACCTGCTGCTCGCGCTGCTCGACCAGGAGCTGGTGCAGCAGCTCGTGCCCGACTCGGCCGCACTGCGTGCGGAGACGGCGACGAAGCTGCGCGCGAAGCCCGCGATCGAGGGCGCCTCGCAGCAGCCCGCCGCCGGTGCCGCGTTCGCGCGCGTGCTCGACCGCGCCTCCGACGAGGCGCGCAAGCTGGAGGACGACTACGTCTCGACCGAGCACCTGCTGCTCGCGCTCGACGCCGTCCCGCGCGAGCAGCTGCTCGCGAAGATCAAGGAGGTCCGCGGCGGCCAGCGCGTCACGAGCCAGGACCCCGAGGGCACCTACCAGGCGCTCGCCAAGTTCGGCCGCGACCTGACCGAGGCCGCCGAGCAGGGCAAGCTCGACCCGGTGATCGGCCGCGACGAGGAGATCCGGCGCGTGATCCAGGTGCTCTCGCGGCGGACGAAGAACAACCCGGTCCTGATCGGCGAGCCCGGCGTCGGCAAGACGGCGATCGCCGAAGGGCTCGCGCAGCGGATCGTCGCCGGCGACGTTCCGGAGGGCCTGAAGGGCAAGCGCGTCTGGGCGCTCGACGTCGGCGCGCTCCTCGCCGGCGCGAAGTATCGAGGCGAGTTCGAGGAGCGGCTCAAGGCCGTCCTCGCCGAGATCAAGAACGCGGAAGGCCAGATCGTGCTCTTCATCGACGAGCTGCACACGATCGTCGGCGCCGGCGCGGCCGAGGGCGCCGTCGACGCCGCACAGATGCTGAAGCCGATGCTTGCGCGCGGCGAGCTGCGCACCGTCGGCGCGACGACGCTCGACGAGTACCGCAAGCACATCGAGAAGGACGCCGCGCTCGAGCGCCGCTTCCAGCCCGTCTTCGTCGGCGAGCCGTCGGTCGCGGACACGATCGCGATCCTGCGCGGGCTGAAGGAGAAATACGAGTCGCACCACCGCGTCCAGATCCGCGACGGCGCGCTCGTCGCGGCCGCGGTGCTCTCCGATCGCTACATCGCCGATAGGCAGCTCCCGGACAAGGCGATCGACCTCGTCGACGAGGCGGCGTCCCGGCTGAAGATGGAGATCGACAGCTCGCCGCTCGAGCTCGACCAGGCCGATCGAGCCGTGCGCCAGCTCGAGATCGAGCTGGCGGCGATGGCCGCGGAGTCGGACGACGTGAAGGAGCCGATCGAGCGCCAGCTCGCCGACGCGCGCGAGCGCCATACCGAGCTGGCCGCGCGGTGGGCCGAGGAGAAGGCCGCGCTCGACCGGATCGGCGAGATCACGACCCGGATCGACGAGCTGAAGATGGAGGCCGAGCGCGCCGAGCGCGCCGGCGACCTGCAGCGCGTCGCGGAGATCCGCTACGGCGAGCTGCCCGCGCTCGAGCAGGAGCTTGCGGAGCGCGAGGCACCGGCCGAGCCGATGGTGAAGGAAGAGGTCGACGAGGACGACATCGCCGCCGTCGTCGGCTCCTGGACCGGCATCCCGGTCTCGCGCCTGCTCGAAGGCGAGACGGAGAAGCTGATCCACATGGAGGAGCGGCTGCACCGGCGTGTGATCGGCCAGCACGCCGCCGTCGAGGCGGTCTCGAACGCGCTTCGCCGTGCCCGCTCGGGGCTGCAGGATCCGGACCGGCCGATCGGCTCGTTCATCTTCCTCGGCCCGACCGGCGTCGGCAAGACCGAGCTCGCCCGCGCACTCGCCGAGTTCATGTTCGAC
Source organism: uncultured Gaiellaceae bacterium (assembly GCA_963771185.1). Lineage (GTDB taxonomy): Bacteria > Actinomycetota > Thermoleophilia > Gaiellales > Gaiellaceae > Gaiellasilicea. Next base: position 108,417 of record CAVYSL010000013.1, on the reverse strand, counting down.
GACGACCGGGCGATGATCCGGATCGACATGTCCGAGTACCAGGAGCGGCACACGGTGTCGCGCCTGGTCGGTGCGCCGCCCGGCTACGTCGGCTACGACGAGGGCGGCCAGCTGACGGAGGCCGTACGCCGACGCCCGTATTCCGTCGTCCTCCTCGACGAGATCGAGAAGGCGCACGCGGAGGTCTTCGACGTCCTCCTGCAGGTGCTCGACGACGGCCGCCTCACCGACGGCCAGGGCCGTACGGTCGACTTCCGCAACACCGTCCTGATCATGACCTCGAACATCCGCTCGGCCGAGCAGCTGCGCGATCACTTCCGGCCCGAGTTCCTGAACCGGATCGACGAGATCGTCGTCTTCGACGCGCTCGGCAAGGAGCAGCTCGCCGAGATCGCCGAGCTGCAGCTCGAGCGGCTGCGGGCACGGCTGGCGGAGCGGAAGCTCTCGCTCGAGCTGACCGACGCGGCGAAGGAAGTGCTCGCAGAGGCGGGCTGGGACCCGATCTACGGCGCCCGGCCGCTCAAGCGCGCCCTGCAGCGCCTGGTCGAGAACCCGCTCGCGCAGCGGCTGCTCGAAGGCGAGTTCGCCGAGGGCGACACGATCCGCGTCGACGCCGAGAACGGCGAGCTCGTCTTCGCTCGCGCGGAAGCGCCCGCTCCCGCCGCAGCCTAGGATCACCTCCATGTCTGCCGCGATCGTCGGCAGGGAGGATGAGCTCGCTGCTCTCGCGGAGTTCCTGAGCCGGGACGACTGGCCCCGCAGCCTGCTGCTGGAGGGACAGCCGGGAGCCGGGAAGACGACGCTCTGGGAGCACGCGGTCGACGCGGCGCGCGAGCGGTTTCACGTGCTCGCTGCCAGGCCGCTCGAGACAGAGGCAAAGCTGGCGCACTCGGGCGTCGGCGACCTGCTCGACGGCGTTCACGCCGTCTTCGACGAGCTGCCCGCGCCGCAGGCGCAGGCGTTGCGCGCCGCGCTCCTGCTCGAGACTCCCGATTCGGGCGGCGTCGACCAGCGCGGCGTCGCGCTCGGCTTCCTCGGTGTTCTCCGTGCCCTCGCCGCCGAGCGGCCCGTCCTTGTCGCCGTCGACGACCTGCAGTGGCTCGACGGCGCCTCGTCCCGAGTCGTGCTGTCGGCCGCACGCAGGCTCGCTGAGGAGCAGGTCGCGCTGCTGCTGGCACTGCGCGATTCGGAGCGCTCCGGCCTCGGATTCTCGCCGGAGCGAGTTCTGCCGGCGGTCAGCCGCTTGGCCGTCGAAGGCCTGAGCCTCGAAGACATCCACCGTCTGGTTCACGGCCGGCTCGGGATCGTTCTCTCCCGCCCGGCGCTCCGAACCGTGCACGCGACGGCGGGGGGCAATCCGCTTTTCGCGCTCGAGCTCGCGCGCACGCTGCAGCAGGGTCACGCAGCCGGAGCCTCGGTGCAGGTGCCGGACTCGCTGCACGAGCTGGTCGTCGCCAGGGTGACGGCCGTTCCGGCCGAAGCCCGGGCCGCGATGCTCGCCGCCGCCGCGCTCGCCGACCCCACGTTGGCGCTGGTCGGGGCAGCGACCCAGGGCGACGGCGCGGCAGCGCTCGGGCCTGCCGTCGAGGCGGAGCTCGTCACCGTCGGCGATGGACGCGTCCGTTTCACGCACCCGCTGCTCGCCGCGGCCGCGTACGCCAGCGCTGGTCCGGCAGAGCGCCGCGACGTCCACGCAGCACTTGCGGCTCATGTCCGCCCGGAGGAACGAGCCCGTCACCTCGCGCTCGCCGCCGACGGGCCGAACGCGGAAGTGGCAGCTGCGCTCGACGAGGCGGCGGGTCTCGCAAGCGCACGCGGCGCCCCCGACGAAGCGGCCGAGCTGCTCGAGCGAGCTCGCCTGCTGACCCCGGCAGGCGCGGATGCGGATGCCCTCCGGCGGGCCGTCGACGCGGCGGGCCATCACTTCGAGGCGGGTGACGCGCGCCGGGCGCGGGCGCTGCTCGACACCGCGGTCGCGGAGTTGCCCGCGGGCGTGGAGCGCGCTCGAGCGCTCATCGCCCTCGCTCGTGTGCGTTCGTACGACGACGACATCCGGGCGGCCGTGGAGCTGCTCGAGGCGGCCGTCGCCGAAGGCGTCGACGAGCCGCTCGTGCAAGCCCGCGCGCACGAGATCCTCTCGGGCATCTTCTTCCGGCTGCGCGAGCGGCTCGCGGAGGCTGTCCTGCACGCGAAGGCCGCGCTCGAGATTGCTGAGCGACACGACGACGCTGGGGTGGCCGCAGCCGCGCTCGGCTCGCTCGTGCTCGCGGAGGCCGCGCTCGGCTCCGACGATGCGCCGGCGACGCTTGTCGCAGCTGAGGCGGCCGGTTCCGCAGGTCGCGGCACGCGAGCAATGGGCGGAGCCGAGTTCCAGGTCGCCGTCGTACGGATGTGGTGGGAGCGGCTCGACGAAGCGAAGAAGTCGTTCGAGCGGATGCTGGCAGTCGCCGAGGAGATCGGCGACGAAAGCTCCGTCCCCTACGTCCATGTGCTGCTGGCGCAGACGGAGTGCTTGCGCGGCCGCTTCGGCGAGGCCGCGGCGCACGCCGACGAGGGAGCCAACCGCGCGGAGCAGGTCGGTCAGGAAACGCTGGTCGCGTACGCGCTCGCTCTCCGCGCGCTGGCGGAGGCCCACCGCGGCGACGAGGAAGCTGCGCGCTCGGCCGCGGCGCGGGCGCTCTCATTGGCCGGCAGCACCAGCGGCCGGCCGGCCGAGCATTTCGCCACGGCCGCGCTCGGGCTGCTCGAGCTCTCGCTTGGCCGGAACGTCGAAGTTGTGGGCGTCCTCACCCCACTGGTCGCGTTCGCGCGGCGCGAGGAGCTGCGCGAGCCGGGCGTGGCGAGATTCGTGCCGGATCTGGTCGAGGCGCTCGTCGCGTGCGAGCGCCTCGATGAAGCTGAGGAGCACCTCGTCTGGTTCGAGGCGAACGCTGCGCGGCTGGGGCGCGCGTCCGGGCAGGCGGCCGCCGCCCGCTGTCGCGGCCTGCTCACAGCGGGGAGAGGCGACCTGGCCGGTGCGCTCGCCGAGCTCGAGCACGCTCTCCAGCTGCATGACCGATCACCGATCCCGTTCGACCGCGCTCGCACGACTCTCGCCCTGGGTGTTGCCCGGCGGCGTGCGAACGACCGGCGCATGGCACGAGCGGCTCTCGAGGACGCGCGGACCGTCTTCAGCTCGCTGGGCGCCGTCCTTTGGGAGCGGCGCGCCGCCGAGGAGCTGGCGCGCATCGGCGGCCGGGCTCCGGCTTCGGGCGAGCTGACGCCGGTCGAGCGCCGCGTCGTCGAGCTCGTCGCCGCCGGGAACACGAACCGCGAGGTCGCGGCGGCGCTCTTCCTCAGTACCCGAACCGTCGAGGGCCACCTCTCGCGCGTCTACGCGAAGCTCGGCGTGCACTCGCGGGTCGAGCTCGCGCGGAAGCTTGCGGGCGAGGTGGGCAAAGTCAGGTAGTTCCCCCGTTTTTCGCTCGGTCGCCGGCGCCTAGCGTCGAAGCATCACTCGACGAGCCGGATCGAAGGATCCGGAAGGAGGCGACACGATGCAGATTCGGACGACACTCGCACTCGCAGCGGCGGCATTGGGCCTCGGCGTGCCCGTCGCGGCAGCGGCCCCCGACGGCTACCAGCCACAGCTCCAGGCGCAGCCTGACGCGATCGATCGCTACTTGGCCAACAACGGCCCTGACGGCTCCCAGGCCCAGCTTCGGACGGATGCCGGCTCGGACGTGGTCGACCGCTACCTCGCCAACACGCGCCGGAGCTCTCCCGCCCCCGTGGAAGCGATCGAGGCCGGCGGCGTCGATTGGCATGCCGGTGCGATCGGCGCTCTCGGCGGCGGACTGGTCATCCTGCTCCTCGTCGCGGCCGCGGCGACGGTTCGCCAGCGCCGTCGGCTGGCTCTCCGTTAGTCACACGTTGCAAGGAACGACAACACGGGCGCCTTGACCGGCGCCCGTGTTTCGTGTTAGTTCCACCTGCAACGAGTCGATCTCCGGCCTGCGGCTCCGGATGGAGGAGGCCTGGACGATGGCGACGCTGAGGATCGATCTCCAAGGAGGCTTCGACACCGACGCGGTCGAGATCTGGATCGACGAGGAGCGTCGCTGGCGCGAGGACGCGGTGACGACGAAGTTCACGCTCGACCTGGCCGCCTCGGTTCCGCTGGAGGTCCCGGAAGGCCCGGTGGACGTCCGGGTCGTCCTCCCGGAGCGCGGGATCGAGCAGGCGGTCGAGGCCCTCGCCGCCGGTGACACCTACATCGTCGGCCGCGTCGAGAACGACCGGCTCGTCCTCGAGCAGCTCGCAAGATCCCCGTACTACCTCTAGGAGCGTTGGAGTCCGGCCGACGGCCGTCGTACCCTCGGTGCATGCTGCCGCCGATCGTGAACAGCGATCCCGGCGACGAGACCGGCTCCGAGTAGCCCTCCCGTCAGACCGGATCGAGGAAGACCGTCTCGCCGCGCTGCGGCGGGGCTCCGACGATGAACAGGCGCAGCTCGTCCTCGTGCCGGTTCGAGAGCTGGAGCGCCGTGCCCGGCTCCACGACGAGGACGCTGCCCTTCGCGAGCTCGTGCCGCTCCGGCGCGTCGCCTTCGCCCATGTGGATCGTCAGCGTCCCGTCGATGACGACGAAGACCTCCTCCTGGATCGGGTCGATGTGGCGCCGGCCGACAGCGCCCGGCGGATAGCGGAAGAGGTTCGCGCGCGACTGCGTCATCGCGCCGGAGAGCTCGGCGGCGAGGCGCGGATCGCCTTCGCGGCGCGGCTGCCAGTCGAGCTCGCCCGCGTGGAAGACCGTGTAGCCCACGCGGCGATTCTCACACACGCCTGTTCAGGACGTGTCCCGGGGCCAGACCCTGGGACACGTCCGTATCAGGCAGGGAGAGAGGGCGACGAGGGGAAGGGGAGGCGGAAGGTGCCCGTCACGCCGGCCTGGAGGGGAGAGGGGCCGGCGGTGGCGTAGGTGGGGCCTCGGTGGTCGCCTTTGAGCATGGCTCCACTCTTGCGCACCCGTCCGCGCTGGACGATTCGGTACGCAGGTGTCTCGAGGTGCGGTCTACCGCACCTCTTGGACTACTTCAGGTGCCGGTCGAAGAACTCGAGCACGAGCTCGAAGCGCTGCACGCGGTGCACCGGGTTTCCCGACCGCGTCAGCTCGTGACTCTCGGCCGGGAAGCGCACCATCTCGACCTCCTTGCCGAGCAGCCGGAGCGTCGTGAAGAGCACCTCGGCCTGCTCGATGTTGCAGCGCAGGTCGTTCTCGGAATGGAGGATCAGGAGCGGCGTCTCGATTTGCTTCGCGTAGGTCCAGGGGGAGATCTGGAGGTACTTGTCGACCGCGTCGTGGACGAACTCACCGTGGTAGCCCTTGAAGACCCAGCCGACGTCGCTGGAGCCGTACATCGAGACGAGGTTGTTGACCGCGCGCTCGGACATCGCCGCCTTGAAGCGGTTCGTGTGCGAGACGATCCATGACGTCATGTAGCCGCCGTAGGAGCCGCCGAGCACGCCGAGCCGCTCCGGGTCGATGAAGTCGTAGCGCTCGAGGGCGGTGTCGACGACGGCCGTCAGGTCCTCGTAGTCGACCGAGCCCCAGCCCGGCCCGAGCTCGCCCGGGCCCATGATCGCGCGGCCCCAGTCCTCGGCGTAGCCGGACGACCCGCGCGGGTTCGCGTAGATGACCGCGTAGCCGCCGCCCGCATAGACCTGCGTCTCGTCGAAGAAGCCGTTGCCGTACTGGGTGAAGGGGCCGCCGTGGATGTTCAGCAGCGCCGGGTAGGTCTTCCCCTCCTCGAAGCCGGCGGGCCGGGCGATCCAGGCCTCGACCTCGGAGCCGTCCTTCGAGGTCGCCGTGAAGCGCTCGGGCTCGATCAGCTCGCGGCCGGAGGCGAACTCCTTGCCGACCTCCGTCAGCTGCGTCTCGCCGACGTAGAGCTCGCCGAGGTTCGGCGCGGTCGAGCCCGTGCGGGCGAGCCGCCCGTCCAGGATGTCGTAGCCGGAGAGGACGATGTCGCCACCCGCGACCAGCTCCGGTTCGCCGCCGTCGGGCGAGACGCGGTAGACGTGGATGTTGCCGTGGTCCTCGATCGCGAAGACGATCGAGCCGCCGTCCCAGATCGGCTCCCGAATCTCCGGGTATGGGTCGCACGTGCGGTCGAGCGAGGCGGTCAGGATCCGGAAGTTCTCGCCCGAGGCGTCCATCACCCCGATCTGCGTGTGGCGCGGGAAGTCGAAGCCGCCCGGATCCCACTTGACGGCGAGCTGCTTTCCGTCGGGCGAGTAGCTCGGCGCGTAGTAGTTGGCGTCGTTCGCGGTCAGCCGCTTCGGTTCGCCGCCCTCGGCCGGGACGACGTAGATGTCGCCCTTCAGCTCGACGTCCCAGTTCTCGTTCCGTGCCGAGGAGAACGCGATGCTCTTGCCGTCGAGCGTCCAGGTTGGGCGCGAGTCCTCGAAGTCGCCGTCGGTGATCTGCTTCGCCTCGGCCGAGCCGTCTGCGGGGACGACGTAGATGTGCCGGCGCCGGTCGCCCGTCCAGCCGACCGAGTCGAGCTTGTAGAGCAGGCGCGTGAACCGGCGCGGCGCCCGCTTCTTGTCGTCCTCCTCGTCATAGGCCTCGTCGGGCACGCGCGCCGAGAAGACGAGCTGTGTGCCGTCCGGCGACCAGACCGGCTCGCCGACGTCGTCCTTCAGGTCGGTGAGGCTCTGCGCCTCGCCGCCGCCCATCGGCATCACGTACAGCTGCCGGTGCGCCTTCTCGTCGCCGCGCTTGGCGACAAACGCGAGCCGGTCGCCGTCGGGCGACCAGCGCGGCTGCGAGTCGTTGTCGCCGCTCGTCAGCCGGCGCGGCGTCCCGGAGCCGTCCGTGCGCGCGAGCCAGATCGACTGGCGGTACTCGTTCTTCTCCTCGTCGATCGACCAGACGACGTACGCGACCTCGTCCCCGCCGGGGCGCAGCCGGGGGTCGCTGACCCCCGTGAGCTGGTAGACGTCCTCGGGCCGCATCCCTCCCACTGCGCGAAAACCTATCGCAGGTAGGTTCGCGCTCGTGCGAATCCTCGTGATCGGTGCCGGTGGAGTCGGGGCGGCGGCGGCGACCGTCGCGGCGCGACGCGACTTCTTCGAGCGGATGGTGCTGGCGGACGTCGACGGGGGTCGGGCGCGCGCCGCCGTCGACAGAACCGGCGACCCACGTTTCGCGGCCGCCTCCGTCGACGCGTCCGATGCGGCGGCGATCGCGGAGCTCGCCCAGGCAGAGCACGCGGACGCGATCCTGAACGCGGTCGACCCGCGCTTCAACCCCGCGATCTTCGAGGCCGCATTCGCCGCCGGCTGCACGTACCTCGACATGGCGATGACGCTTTCGGACGCCGAGCGCGGCGTGAAGCTGGGCGACGCGCAGTTCGCGCAGGCCGACCGCTGGGAGGAGGCGGGCCGGCTTGCCCTCGTCGGGATCGGCGTCGAGCCGGGGCTGTCGGACGTCTTCGCCCGCCATGCCCGCGACGAGCTCTTCGCCGAGATCGACGAGATCGGCGTGCGTGACGGCGCCAACCTCGTCGTCGACGGCTACGACTTCGCGCCCACGTTCTCGATCTGGACGACGATCGAGGAGTGCCTGAACCCGCCCGTGATCTGGGAGCGTGACCGGGGCTGGTACACGACCGATCCCTTCTCCGAGCCCGAGGTGTTCGAATTTCCGGAGGGAATCGGGCCGGTCGAGTGCGTGAACGTCGAGCACGAGGAAGTGCTGCTGATCCCGCGCTGGATCGACTGCAACCGCGTCACGTTCAAGTACGGCCTCGGGGAGGAGTTCATCGACGTCCTCCGCACGCTCCACAAGCTCGGACTCGACTCGAAGGAGCCGGTGCGCGTTCGCGGGGTGGAGGTGGCCCCACGCGACGTCGTCGCCGCGACGCTGCCCGACCCGGCGACGCTCGGCGACCGGATGCGTGGGAAGACGTGCGCCGGCACGTACGTCACGGGCACCGGCAAGGACGGGCGGCCGCGGGCGACCTACCTCTACCACGTGCTCGACAACGAGCATTCGATGCGCGAGTGGGGTCACCAGGCGGTCGTGCTGCAGACGGCGCTCAACCCTATCGCCGCGCTCGAGCTGCTCGCGAACGGCAGCTGGGAGGGAACCGGCGTGCTCGGCCCGGAAGCCTTTCCGGCCGGCCCGTTCCTCGAGTTGCTGGCGGACTACGGCGCGCCGTACGGGATCGAGGATCGGTAGGTTTTCGGCGTGAGCACCGTGACCACCGGCGCCGAGGCGGTCGAATGGAATCTCGGCGATCTCTACGACGGTCCCGACGATCCGCGGATCGAGTCCGAGCTCGAGGAATCGCACACAGCCGCGAAGGCGTTTCGCGAGCGCTTCCGCGGCAAGCTCGGTGAGCTCTCCGCCGCCGAGCTGAACGACGCCGTCGCGGAGCTGGAGCGGATCGAGTCGTCCTCGACCCGCGTCGAGACGTACGCGCGGCTGCGCCAGGCGGCCGACAGCACCGATCAGGCCCGCGGTGCGCTCGTGCAGCGGGTTCGCGAGCGCAACACGCAGATCGAGACCGAGCTGCTCTTCTTCGACCTCGAGTGGAGCGCGCTCGACGACGACGTCGCCGAGCGGCTGCTGGCCGACCCGGCGATCGAGCGCTACGCCCAGGTCCTGCGCTCGCAACGCCGCTACAAGCCACACCAGCTCTCCGAGCCCGAGGAGAAGATCTCCGCCGAGAAGAGCTTGACCGGCGTCAGCGCCTGGGGCCGGCTCTTCAACGAGCTCGTCTCCGACCTCAGCGTCTCACTCGACGGGAACGACCTCTCGCTCGACGAGGCGCTGGCGAAGCTGGCGCGCGAGACCTCGCAGGAAGAGCGCGGCCGGGTCGCCGAGGCGGTCACGGAGACGCTCCGCCCGGGTGTCCGCACGCGCGGCTACGTCCTCAACACGATCCTGAACGAACGGGCGATCGAAGACCGTCTCCGCGAGTACGAGACGTGGATCTCGGCGCGCAACCTCGCGAACGAGATCCCGGACGAGGCGGCGCAGAGCCTCGTCGACGCGATCCAGGCCCGGTACGACATCCCGCAGCGCTTCTATGCGCTGAAGGCGCGGCTGCTCGGCCTCGAGCGGCTGAAGGACTACGACCGCTTCGCACCGCTCCAGGAGGTCGGCGGCACGATCGCCTGGGACGAGGCGCAGGAGATCGTCCTCGACGCCTTCAACGACTTCTCCCCTCAGGCGGGCGCGATCATCGGCGACTTCTTCGAGAAGGACTGGATCGACGCGGCCCTGCGGCCCGGGAAGATGCTCGGCGCGTTCTGTGCGACGACGGTTCCGGGCGTGCATCCGTACGTGCTGATGAACTACGCGGGCGAGCGGCGGAGCGTCCTGACGCTCGCACACGAGCTCGGGCACGGGCTGCACGGGTCGCTCGCGCAGGACCTCGGGCTCCTGAACGCGCGCACGCCGCTGACGCTCGCCGAGACGGCGTCCGTCTTCGCCGAGGCGCTCACCTTCGAGAAGCTGAAGGAGCGTGAGGACGACCCGCGCGCGCTGCTCGACCTGCTCGTCGGGCGGATCGACGACACCGTCGCGACCGTCTTCCGCCAGATCGCGCTGAACCGCTTCGAGCACGCGATCCACACCGGCCGCCGCGAGGAGGGCGAGCTGACGATCGAGCGCATCTCCGAGCTCTGGAGCGCGGAGCAGCGGCGCATGCTCGGCGACGCGGTCGAGGTCACGGACAACTACGGGATCTGGTGGAGCTACGTGCCGCACTTCATCCAGGCGCCGGGATACGTCTACGCGTACTCGTTCGGCTACCTCTTCTCGCTCGCGATCTATCGGCGCTACCTCGAGGAGGGCGAGTCGCTCGTCGAGCCGTATCTCGACCTGCTGCGTGCGGGTGGCTCGGCGCCGCCGGCCGAGCTGGCGTCGCGGCTCGGCTTCGACATCGGCGACCCCGCGTTCTGGTCGGCCGGGATCGACGCGATCGGCGACCTCGTCGACGAGGCCGAGCAGCTCGCCGCCCAGCTCGAGAGCTAGTAGAACGGCGTGAGCTCCCGTTGCCGGGAGCTCACGCGAGCATGCTCAGTCGTCGCCGCCGATGCCGCCCTCGCCGTGTTCCTTGACCTTGATCAAGGCCCGCATCCACGGGTGGAAGCAGCACATGAAGCGGTGGTTGCCTACCGCCAGCCCTGACACTCTGGTGCTGTCGCCCGGTAGGACATCCACGGATGCCAGGCATTCTGGAGCGGTCTGCAGCCCCTCGTTGAGCGCCGGATTCGGCGCGATCCCGCCTCCGAACGCGGCGACCTTGGTGAACGTGTGGACGCGGCCGCCCGCGTTCTTCACACGGATCGTCCTGCCCGTCCTGATCTCCAGATACGGCGGATCGTTCCGCCACGCCTGGTGGCCGATGACCGCTGCGGCGAGCGGCGAGTCGTTCTCGCCGGCGAACTCCGCCAGCGTGACGTCGCCCCGCTTCAGTGCGCAGCCGCCGACGAGGTTCCACTGCGGGTCGTTCGGGTCGCAATCGTCCCTCATCGCGATCCGTGCCGCCTCGGAATCGTCGTCGGAGCTGCCGGCCGGTGTCGTCGCCGCGAACACTGCGGCAACCAGACCCAACAGCACCGCGAGACCCAGCAAGCGCTTTCGGATCATCGTCTGCCTCCTTGTCGGATGACCAATTGACCCGGGGCGCGATCATCCTCCTCAGCTCGGAGACTGTCAACGGCGCTCTAGGATCGCCGTGTGCTCGTCGTCGCCGCCACCGAACGCGAGCTGACGCGGCTCGACGGCATCCGGACTGTGGTCTGCGGGATCGGGCCGGTCGAGGCCGCGGCGGCGACCGCGAGGGCGCTCGCGGAGGAGCGCCCGAGCGCGGTGCTCCACGTCGGCATCGCCGGCGCTCGCGGGCTCGAACCGCTGACGCTCGTGATCGGGTCGGAGGCCCTCTACTCCGACGCAACGGGGCCGCTCGTGCCCGCGCGCGTGCTCCCCGACGGCGAGCTGGTCACGAGGCTCCAGGACGCCTTCCCCGCAGCGAAGCTCATGCCGATCGGGACGAGTGCCCGCGTCGGCGGCTCGCATGGAGTCGATGTCGAGGCGATGGAGGGATTCGCGGTCCTGCGTGCCTGCGAGCTCGCCGGCGTCCCCGCCGTCGAGGTTCGCGTCGTCTCGAACGAGATCGACGAGCCGGACCGGATGCTCTGGCGCTTCGACGAAGCATTCGCGACGCTGGCGGAGGCGCTGCCGCGGCTCGTCGCGGTAGCTTCCGCCGGGTGAGCTCCAAGGCGCTACCGCCCGCACTGCCGCCCGAGACGCGTACCGTCGGCCAGGTCGTCGCGGAAGCGATCCGGCTCTACAGCCGCCGCTACTGGCTCGCGCTTCCTCTGGGACTGCCGCTCGCGGCAGCCGACACGCTCGCGGTGGGGTCGACCACAGCCGACAAGATCCTGATCCTCCTCGCCGCCACACCGGCCTTCACGATCGCGTTCGCGTGGGCCTCGGCGATCGCAGGCGATGTCAGGCCCGGCCGCACGACCTGGATCCGCGCGTTTCTGCTCGGCTCGCTCGTCTTCCTCCCGGCCGCGGTCTTCTTCCCCTGGTTCGCAATCCTCTCGGTCGCGTGGCTTGCGCTCGTCGGGCTGGTCGTGCCGGTGGTGATGATCGAGGACGCGCCGGCGCGGAGAGCGCTGCGCCGCGCGGTCGAGCTGTGCCGCGCCGACTACATCCATGCGCTCGGCTCGCTCGCCACGCTGGTGATCGTCTTCGTTCTCTCCCGCGTCGCGCTCGCGTTCCTGCTCCGCGCGCAGGGCGACAACACGATTCGGGCGGCGGTCTTCATCGCCGATCTGATCGTCTCGCCGCTGCTGTTCCTCGGCGGGGCGCTGCTCTACTTCGACCAGGCGGCCCGCGTCTCGCGGACGAGTGAAAGAAAGCGCTCCGCCGGCGGCGTCAACGGCACCTCCCGCGCGTAGCCGAACGCTCGTCGCGGGCGATAAGCTCGCGCCCCAGACCGCGAAGGAGGGCCCGATGCCGACCTACCTGATGCTGACGACGCTGACGCCGCAGGGAGTGCAGACGCTGAAGGCGAACCCGAGTCGCCTGCGGGAGGTCAACCGCGACGTCGAGGAGCTCGGGGCGAAGGTGCTGCACCAGTGGGCGACGCTCGGCGAGTACGACTTCGTCAACATCGTCGAGGCGCCCGACGCGGCCACCGTGGCGAAGATCTCGCTGGCGCTCGGCGCCCGTGGCAGCGCCAAGCTGCAGTCGCTCGAGCTCGTCGAGATCGACACGCTGCTGGGGGTTCTCGACAGCTAGGAGGGTTTGGCGAAATAGCGGCGAGCGCCATTCCGCCAAACCCTCCTAGCGGAATCCCGGCTCGCGCGAGGCCGGCGGCAGCGGGCTCTGGGGCAGGCCGGGGCGAGGGCCGCCCTCGTTGTACTCCTTCGGGGCGACGTCGTTCGGCTCGTCGGGATGGAAGAGCGAGGCGAGGTGCTGGATCTGGCCGCGGCCCGGCCCGAGCTCGAACTGGCCGCCGCCGTAGACGGCGACCGCGTTCGCAGCGCAATGGTCGTAGAAGTCGAACAGCCGCCGCACGCTGCCGAAGCGCGACGGCTTCGAGTTGAGGCAGCGCGGCGGCCACTCGAGCGCCTCGACGTCGTCGACGGAGTGGATCGGGAAGTCCCAGGTCAGCCGGTCTCGGTGCGGATCGAGCACCGGGCGCGTCTCGTCGTTCAGGCGCGCGTCCTCGAGCCAGGCCTCCGGGAACGCCGTCGCGACGCGGCCGTAGAGCTCCGCGGAAGGCGTCGCCTCGACCCAATCGCCGTCGTAGAGGCCCTTGAAGTCGACCACGTCGACGGCACCCGTGGCTGCGAGCTCGGCGACGACCTCATCCGTCCAGGAGTCGCTGGCGTCGAGCTTGAAGCGGATCCCGGGATAGAGCGCGAGCAGCTCCTGCACCGCGCTCTGCGAGACGACGAAGGTGACGGGCCGCGGCTCGCGCCCGACGGCATCCGCGAGCGATCGGCCGGCCTGCCGCAGGGCCAGGTCGAGCGCGGCCGACTCGAGCCCCCACTGCCGGTAGCCGGGCTGGCCGGCGACCAGCGCCGAGAAGGAATCGAGCGTGTGCTCCCCGGCGAGATCCGGCAGCGCGTCTTCGGTGAAGGCGAGCTGCAGCTCCTCTTCGTAGGAGACGTCCTCGCCGACGCCCTCGTGACCGCCGCCGTGCAGGTGGACGACAGTCGTTCGTCGAGTCAGGTGCTTGAGGGGCAGGACGTGGGGCTCGAGCTCGACGTTCTCGATCGTGAGCGTCAGGTTCTTGACGGCGTCATAGAGCGGCATAGGCAACGGCCACCTCCGCGGCCAGTCGTGCGTTGGCGGCGATCAGCTCGCGGTTGGCGACGAGCGTGCGCCCGCCGGACTCGCGATGGAGATAGGAGAGGACGAACGGCGTCACCTGCTGGCCTGCGACACCCTGGGCGCTCGCGTCGGCGAGGGCACGCTCGATCAGCGGCTCGACATCGTCGAGGCTCTCCTCGGCGGGGCGGCCGAGCAGGATCGAGGAGTGGCGACCGAGCCGCCAGTGCGCCTGGGCGATCTGAGCCGCCTCCGCGGCCGACTCGACGCGGGCCGAGACGGGTGGGCCGCCGTGCGCGGCGTAGAAGAGCGGCAGGTCGTCGGTGCGGTACCCGAGCACCGGCACGCCCAGCGTCTCGAGCAGCTCGGCTGTCGCCGGGACGTCCAGGATCGACTTCACGCCCGAGGAGACGATCAGCGCTTCGGTCCGAATCAGCTCGCCGAGGTCTGCCGACACGTCGGGCGGATCCGGGAAGCCGCGGTGGACGCCGCCCAGGCCGCCGGTGCCCATGAAGCCGATTCCGACCGCTCGGCAGGCAGCGAGCGTTCCGCCGACCGTCGTCGCGCCGACCGCTCCCTGGACGATCGCGGCGGCGAGATCGCGCGGCCCGACCTTGCGCGCGTCGGCGGTGAAGCGGCCGAGCTCGTCCTCCGAGAGGCCGACGCGGAGTTGCCCGTCGAGCACGCCGATCGTCGCCGGCACCGCGCCCGCGTCGCGCACGCGCCGCTCGCTCTCGAGCCCGACCTCGACGCCCTCTCCGGGCGGGAAACCGTGCGCGACCAGCGTCGTCTCGAGCGCGACGACGGGGTGCCGGTCGGCGAGCGCGTGCCCGACCTCGTCGGAAACCCTGATCGGATCCTTCACGGCATCGAGCCTAGTCGGGCGATGCACCGTGCGGCCGCCGCCATCGCCGTCTCCGGGCCGCCGACGAGGTAGCCGGCCGCGAGCGCGTCCCCCGCGCCTGTCGTATCGACCGCCTCGGCAGGAACGGCCGGGAGCTCGAGCTCACCGAAGCGCGCGCCCAGCGGGCCGCGCTTCAGCACCCATTCGGTGCCGGCGAGCGGGCCGCCGATGATCCGCTCCTCGTCCTCGTTCGCGAACACGATCGCGGGCCGCAGCGCCGCCAGGCGCTCGCGGAAGCGGACCGGGCCGAAGTCCCGGATCGCGCTCCAGGAGGAGAGGTCGACGCTCACGCGCGGCGCCAGCTCCGCTGCCTTGAGCGCAGCGCCGTCGATCGGCGTGCGGAGCAGTGAGTAGCCGGGGAGGTGCAGGTGCTCGCAGCCGTCGAGCCACGCCGGGTCGAGCTCCTCCGCACGCAGGTCGGGCGAGACACCGCGGTCGGAGGCCATCGTGCGGGCGCCGTCGACGCCGACGAGTGAGACGACCGTGCCGGTGCGGCCCGTGACGACCGGGCCTCGCACGTCGACCCCGTAGCGCTCGAGCCCTGCCGCAGCGGCTCGGCCGGCCTCGTCGTCGGCGCGCTTGCCCACGAACCGAGCCTCGCCTCCGAGCTCGGCGATCCACGCAGCCACGTTCGCCGCCTGGCCGCCCGGCCCGAGCCGCGTCACGGCGTCCGCGTCCGCGCCCTCCGCGAGGGGCTGCGAGAGGCGGACGATCACGTCGAGCAACAGGTCGCCGATCGTCACGATCACGCCTACGATCCTTCCATGGACGGAGAGTCACGCCGCTCGCGAACGCGCTCCTTCCTCGTCGGCGCCGCCGTGGGCGCGTCGGCGGCGATCGCCGCCGCCCGCCGGCTGCGGCCGAAGGATCGAAAGCGGGAGACGCCCGCCGGGCTCGCCGCCTTCGAGGAGGCGCCGTGCTACCGGGAGCTCGTCGAGAGCGAGCGGCTCGCGCCGTAGCCGCGCAGCGCCCGCGCCGCGCGCTCGATCGTCGGCAGGTTGATGTCCGCGTCGCCGAGATAGAGGCGCTTGCCGACGAGCATCGCCTCGCCTGCGCGCTCGAGGTACCGCTGCGGCGTCACCACCGGCTCGCGCGTGCGGATGACAAGGAACGGCCCGAAGTCCCGCACCTCGAATGCGGATTCGGGTCGCGGCGACACCCGCGGAATCTGCAGCGAGCGTTCGATGTTCGTCGTCTTGCTCGAGTCCAGAACCCAGACGCCGTGCCCGAGCGGGCGGTCGAGCGAGAGAAGGCTGTGCAACGCCAGGTCGGCGTCGGCACGCGGGAGCACGACGAGCGGCACCGCCGGGTTCTGCTCCCAGGCCTGCAGGAAGAGCGGGTCGTAGCCGAGCAGCACGTCGTCGCTCGCCGCCGTCGCCGCAACGTACGCGGCCGCGTCCGCCCGGGCCTCCTGGCGGACGTCCGGTTCCCATTCGAACAGTTCGGGCGTGCGGTCCCACGTCCAGGCCAGTTGGGCGACGACGAGCGCGGCGAGCGCGGCGCTGCCCCAGATGCGGCCGAGCCGCGCGATGCCGGCGCCGACCGCGAGCCCGAGGAAGGGGAGCAGGAAGATCAGATGGCGTGTCTCCGGCGATCCGGTGCTGCGGGCCACGACGAGCGCGGCGAGCGGGACGACGGATGCGCAAGCCGCGAGGATCCGCGTTTCGCGCGGCAGCACCACCAGCCCAGCCGCGGCGGCGACGAGCACGGCCGGGAGGACCGGGAAGCCGGCCGTGAAGTCTCCGGCCGCCTGCCAGACGTACTCGACGACGTCGAGCCGACTACCCGCGGCAACGCCCGCGTCGAAGCGGCCCGCGAGGACGAGGTCGGTCAGCCAGAACGGGATCCCGAGCACGGCGACGGCACCGAACGCCCAAGCGGCTTCGCGCAGCCGCTCGCGCCGTGCGACCGCGACGAAGGCTCCCTGTGAAGCGAGCACGAGCGCTCCGTACGGATGCGTCGCGACGGTGGCGAGGATCGCGAGCGCCCAGAGCGTCCAGCCACGTCGCCCGCCTCGGTCGAGGGCGCTGAGCAGAGCCAGGTACGAGAGCGCGGCGGTGAAGAGGAAGAGGCTGTACATCCGGCCGTAGACGCCGTGGAAGAGGAACGTCCAGCTCGACGCGACGATGAGCGTTCCGAGCAGCGCTGGCGCCCGGCCCGCGAGCCGTGCCAGCAGCAGCGCGATGACGGGCAGGCTCGCGACCGCGAAGAAGGCCGACACGGCGCGCAGTCCCTCGAGCCCGAGCTCGAGGTGCGCGACCGTCCAGGCGATCAGGAAGTGCAGCGGCGCGCCGCCGCGTTCCTCGAGCACGACCTGGAACATCTCGTCGAGCGGATGGCGGCCGATGAAGAGCGGCAGCGCCTCGTCTTCGTGTGGCGGCCAGGCCAGCAGCTGGTGGAAGAGGAAGACGGCGGCTGCGGCCGTGATCCACGCGACCCCGAGCGGGAACCAACGGGCGGCCAGCCACGGCCGCGCGACCGCCCACTCACGGGCGCCGAAACGGGTTGCCTGTGCGGTCTGGCTCATCGTCGCCGTCAGTCTGCCTGGCTACACTCCTTCGCCATGCCGATCTACGAGTACCGGTGCCCCGACGGGCACACCTTCGAGGTCTTCCAGCGGATGTCGGACGCTCCGGTGGAGGCGTGCGAGGTGTGCGGCAAGAGCCCCGTCGAAAAGGTGCTCTACCCGGTCTCGGTGCATTTCAAGGGCTCCGGCTTCTACTCGACCGACTACGGCCGTGGCTCGGGGAAGAAGCGCGACGCCTCGAAGGACGGCGGCAGCGACTCCGGAGCGTCCGAGAAGAAGCCGGACTCGGGCGAGAAGAAAGCCGCCGCCGCGGACTAGCGGCTAGCGGCGCGAGAGAGCGTCCAGCCCGAGCAGGAGCACGATCGAGCCGGCGACCGCGAGCAGGAACGGCTTCAGGTCCCAGGCGAAGCGGACGTCCGTGTCGAAGACGGCTTCGCCGAGGAAGCCGCCGAGCAGCGCGCCGACGACGCCGACGGCGAGCGTGCCGAAGCAGCCGATCGAGTGCCGTCCGGGCGTCAGCTAGCGCGCGCGAGCGCACCCGCGAGCAGCCCGAAGAAGATCCAGCCGATGATCCCCACGCGGCGAGCCTAAATCGTTGGCTTCTAGACGCCGCGGCCGACCCGGCAGCCGGCGCCGTACAGCGTGCGCGGCGGTGGCGGCTGCGGTGCCGACAGCCCGGTGAACATGGCGATCGTGGCGCTGTTCTCCTCGCCGCCGACGATCACGGACTCACCGCCGATCGATTGCGACTCTCCCCCGAGGCGGCAGTGCAGCGAGCGGCCCTCGTTCGAGCGGAAGCGGACCCAGCCGAGCTGCAGGAGCTGACCGGCGGACAGGTCGGTCGTGAGCGGCTTGACGAGGTCGTCGCCGACGAAGGGCAGCTTCAGGAACGTTCCGGGGGAGACGAGCTTGTCCGTCATCGCCTCGAGAACGGCCTGCTGCCGCTCGCCGCGCGTGAGGTCGGTATCGGAGGGATCGAGCTGGTTCTCGCGGACCCGCGAGTAGATCAGCGCCCGCTTGCCGTCCATCGTCTGCGTGCCCTTCTCGAAGCGCCAGCCCGGCCATTCCTGGCAACGGGCATCCGTCGCATAGGGGCAGTCGAAGCGGTTGGAGAGGATCGGCTTCGGCACGTCGATCTCGACGCCCCCGAGCGCGTCGATCACCTCCTTGAAATTGTCGAAGTCGACCAGGACGACGTGGTTCGGCTGCAGCCCCGTGAGCGCGCGCACCGTCTTCATCGTCAGCGCCGGCCCGCCGAGCTGAAAGGCTGCGTTGATCTTGTTCGGCCCCTGGCCCGGGATGTCGACGCGCAGGTCGCGCGGGATCGAGAGGTACGACATCCGGTGCCGCGAGGGATCGGTGCGGACGAGCAGGATCGAGTCGGAGCGGCGGAAGTCCTGGCGCGCGGCGGTGCGGTCGCCGTCGGTTCCGAGCAGCATGATCAGCGACGGCTTCGAGGTCAGCAAGCCGTCCTGCGCGGCCAGGTTCGCCGCCACCGTCTTCGGCAGCCGAGCGTTCGCCTCCTTGACGCCGCTGCGAAAGGCGAGGTAGCTGGCGACGAGCCACACGACCAGCAGAACCGCCAGCACGAGCACCGCAAGGCCGATCCGCCGACCCCACCGCGGCTTGCCGGGCTGCTTCGTGCGGCTCGACTCGGCCCTGCCCGGCCGCTCCGGACGCGGCGCCGTCGGCACCTTGCCTTTCGTGCGGCCGCCCTTGTAGAGCCGGTAGGGCTTCTCTGCGTCCGCCATCCGGCCGGGTATGGTAGCCGCGTCCCGTGGGTCCCCAACGAGTCATCGGCGTCGACCTCGGCGGCACGAAGATCGCGGCGGGATCGATCGACGCGGACGGACACCTCCATGAGCGGAACGATGTTCCGACGCCGGTCGACTCGCAGGAGGAGCTGCTCGAAGCGATCGTCAGCGCGATCGAGCCGCTGGCGAGCGAGCACATGGATGCGATCGGCTTCGGGATCCCGTCCGTGATCGACCGCAGCACCGGCAAGTCGCTCGGCTCGGTCAACATCCCACTCCGGGACGTCGTGCTGACCGACCTGACGCAGGAGCGGTTCGGAATTCCGGCGGTGGTCGAGAACGACGCCAACGTGGCAGCACTCGCAGAGTGGAAGCTCGGTGCGGGCCGGGGCTCGGACGACCTTGTCATGCTCACGCTCGGCACCGGGGTCGGCGGCGGGCTCGTCCTCGGCGGCTCGCTCTACCGCGGCGCCGCCGAGCTCGGGCACGTGGTCGTGGTCGCCGACGGCCCACCCTGCCAGGGACGATGTAACGGCCGCGGCCATCTCGAGTCGTTCGCGTCGGGCAATGCGGCCGATCGGGCGGCGGAGAAGCTGTGGGGGGAGGGAGCGACCGCCGAGCTGCTCGTCGGTCGTGCACACGAGGGAGATCCGGCCGCGCTCGAGGCGCTGGCGGGAATCGGTCACCTCCTCGGCGCCGCGATCGGCTCGTTCGTGAACATCTTCACGCCCGAGCTGTTCATCGTCGGCGGCGGCTTCGGCATGGCTGCATTCGAGTTCCTCGTCCCCTCGGCCCTCGAGATCGCGCACCGCGAGGTCGTCGAGCCGGACGTGCTGCCGGTGCGGATCGTGCGCGCCGAGCTCGGGTCGGACGCAGGCCTGATCGGCGCGGGCATGCTCGCTCTCGAGGCGTTCGGAGCCGAGTAGCCGTGCCGCTCGCCGTCTGTGCGACGCCGATCGGCAACCTCGAGGACGTGACGCTGCGGGTGCTGCGCGAGCTGGCCGAGGCCGACGTCGTGCTCTGCGAGGACACGCGACACACGAAGGGATTGCTCGAGCGGCACGGGATCCGGGCGAAGCTGCTCAGCTACCACCAGCACAACGAGGCCACACGGACGGCGGAGCTGCTGCCGCGGCTCGAAGCCGGCGAGCGGATCGCGCTCGTGTCGGACGCCGGCCTGCCCGGCGTCAACGATCCAGGCGCACGGTTGATCGAGGCGGCGCTCGAGGCAGGGCTGCCGGTGACCGTGCTGCCGGGTGCGTCCGCCGTCGAGACCGCGCTCGTGGCCAGCGGGCTGGCCGGCGAGCGCTTCCAGTTCCTCGGCTACCTGCCGCGAGGTGAGACGGCGCTGCGCTCGCTCTGGGAGGAGCTCTCGGCCTGGCCGCACCCCGCCGTCGCCTTCGAGTCGCCGCGGCGTCTGCCCGCGACGCTTCGTTCGCTCGCCGCCGCCCTGCCGGATCGTCCTGTCGCCGTCTGCCGCGAGCTGACGAAGCGGTTCGAGGAGGTCGTGCGCGGGCCGGCGCGCGAGGTGGCGGCGCACTTCGCTGAGCCTCCGAAGGGCGAGTTGACGCTCGTGCTTGGGGGGACGGCGCAGCCGGTGGAGGGCATCGCGGAGAGCGAGGCCGTCTCGGCGGTGGGCGAGCTCGTCGCCGCCGGCGTGCCGCGGCGCCAGGCCGCCGACGTGGTCGCTCGGCTGTCGCGAGTTTCCCGTAACACTCTCTATGCGGAATCGTTGAAAAACCGCTGAGACGCCCCGCTAGCGTGGAACGCAGTTGCCCTCCACGTCACGAAGGCGGTACCTCATGCGGCGCGTGCTCTCCGTCGCGGTCGTCGCTGCGATCGCGTCCCTGATCGTCGTCCCGGCCGCGGCCGGCTGGGCTTGGCCCGCCGACGGGCCGGTCCTGCGGCCCTTCTCGCTCGCCGAGGACCACTATGCGGCCGGCCAGCACCGGGGAATCGACATCGGCGCGGCCGCAGGCGGCGCAGTGCGGGCGCCTGCAGCCGGCGTCGTGTCGTTCACAGGCCCTGTCCCGGCCGGCGGACGCGCGCTGACGATCCAGACGGCGGACGGTTACGCCGTCACGCTGCTCCAGCTCGGCGCGATCTCGGTCGCGCGTGGCGGCACCGTCGCCGAAGGCGAGATCGTGGGCGAGGTCGGCGCGAGCGAAGACGCCGTCACGCAGGCACCGCACGTCCACCTGGGCATCCGAGTCGCGTCGGAGCCGAACGGATACGTCGATCCAATCGGGCTGCTGCCGGTGCGACCGCCACTGACCGCTCCGGAGCCTGCGCCCGTGGCGTCGCCCGAGTCGGTGCCACCCGCGGTTGTCGTGCCCGAGCAGCCCGTCGCCGAGGTCGCGCCGGTTGTCACGCCCGCTCCGGCAGAGGCCGCCGTTGCCGAGCCGGTCCCGGTCGAGCCCACCCGCTCGGCGACGGTCGCGGCTCGCGCCGGTTCTGCTCCCGTGCGCATGCCGAACGTTCAGTCGGTGCCCGCCCTGTCGGCGCCCGTGCGCTCGGTGCCGTCACCGCGTGCCCGGATCGCGTCGCCCCGCTCGGCGAGCGTCCAGCGGCCGTCGGCGGCCGAGCGCAGCCTCCCGGCGGTGCCGAGCACCCGGACGTCGACCCGGTCGCGTCGTGCCGTCACTTCGACCGTGCAGCCCGTGCGCGCCGTCCAGACGCGCGAGCTCGATCGCCCGCCCGCGTCCGTGCGCGCGCCGCACGACGCGATCAGGCCGGCCGCCGAGCCGAGATCGGTGCACGCCTCGGATCGCGACGGGCGGCTCGGTCTCCCGTTGCTTCTGCTCGCCGGGGCGGGAGTGGCCGCCGGGATCGCGGCCCAGGTCACCAGGAGGGCTGCGCCTATCATTGACGGTCATGAGCTTCTACCTGACGACACCCATCTATTACGTGAACGCGACGCCGCACATCGGTCACGCGTACACGACCATCATCGGCGACATCATCGTGCGCCATCACCGCCAGCGGGGCGAGCGCACGTATTTCCTGACGGGGGTCGACGAGCACGCGGACAAGGTTGCGCGGGTGGCCAAGGAGCAGGGGCTCACGCCCAAGGAGTACGTCGACCAGATCGCCGTCGCCTGGCAGGAGCTGCCCGAGCGCGTCAACGCGTCGATCGACTTCTTCATCAGGACGACGGATGACGGACACAAGGCCTTCGTCCAGGACTTCCTGCAGAAGATCTACGACAACGGCGACGTCTACCAGGACGTCTACGCGGGCCTCTACTGCGTCGGTTGCGAGGAGTTCAAGACGGAAGCCGACCTCGTCGACGGCAAGTGCCCCATTCACGGTGTCGAGCCCGAGTGGCTGGAGGAGAAGAACTGGTTCTTCCGCCTCTCCGCGTACCAGGAGCGGTTGCTGCAGCTCTACGACGAGCGTCCCGACTTCGTCCTGCCCGCGTTCCGCTTCAACGAGGCGAGGAGCTTCATCGCCGGCGGGCTCCGTGACTTCTCGATCAGCCGCGCGACGCAGACCTGGGGAATCCCGATTCCGTGGGATCCGGACCAGGTCGCCTACGTCTGGGCCGATGCGCTGATCAACTACCTCAGCGCGCTGTCGTACGCGCCGGGGGCCGATCTCGGATTCTGGCCTGCCAGGCACCTGCTTGCCAAGGACATCCTCCGCTTCCACTGCGTCTACTGGCCCGCTTTGCTCCTCTCCGCCGGCTACGAGCCACCGCGGCAGCTCTTCGTCCACGGCTACCTCAACCTCGACAACCGGAAGATCTCGAAGTCGCTGGGTAACGTGCTCGACCCGCTCGACCTCGTCGATGAGTACGGCGTCGACCCGGTCCGGTTCTGGGTCGCGCGCGTCGTGCCGTTCGGCCAGGACGGCGACGTGACGCTGGACAGCTTCCGGGAGCGGTACGAGCGGGAGCTCGCGAACGACCTCGGCAATCTGCTCTCGCGGACGACGGCGATGATCGCCCGCTACCGCGACGGCGACCTCGCGCCGGCGCCGGACGAGAAGAGTGAGCTCGCCGCCGCCGCGCGCGAGCTCCACGACGCGATCCCGGCTGCGTTCGACCGCTGGGACGTCACCGGCGCCCTCGAGACGATCTGGGACTACGTTCGCCGCCTCAACCGTCATGTCGAACAGACCAAGCCGTGGGAGCTGGCGAAGGATCCTGCGCGGTCCGCCGACCTCGATCGCGCGCTCTACGAGCTCGCCGACGGCCTTCGGATCGCGGCGATCGCGCTCTCGGCCTATCTGCCCGAGACCTCGGAGCGGATCCTCGAAGCGCTGCGCCAGCCGCTGGACCTCGCCTGGGACAACGTGGCGTACGGCCGCACGGACGCGATCTCCGGGATCGAAGCGGCCCAGCCGCTCTTCCCGCGGATCGACGAGCCCGCCACAGCGGCCTGATGATTGACGCCACGAGTCCGCGCGCTCGGGACGCGATCTGGCGTGTCTGGGCCGCTCCCGGTCCGGCTGAACGGCCTCACGGCCGCTCAGCCGGACCGTCCGCTTCGCGTGCTCAGTCCGTCACCGATGCCACCAGCATCGGCAACGGCCTGATCCCGCGCCCCAGAGCTGCCAGCTCACGCCCCGAGGCGGGCGTTCTCGTGGCGTCAATCATCCTGTGATCGACACCCACGCGCACCTCGACGCGCTCGAGGAGCCGGCCGCCGCCTTGGACCGCGCGCGCGGCCTCGGCGTCACGCGCGTGATCACGATCGGCACCGGAATCGACTCGTGCAGGCGCGCGCTCGATCTGACCGCGCACGAGGGCGTCTACGCAGCGCTCGGGATCGACCCGCATCAGGCCGCGACCGGCGAAGCGGCGCGTGTGCCCGAGCTCCGTGCGCTCCTCGACCACCCCAAGGCAGTCGCGGTCGGCGAGGCCGGACTCGACTACCACTACGGCGGCGACGCGAAGGACGAGCAGCGCCGCCTCTTCTCGGCGCAGCTCATGCTCGCGGCGCAGCTCGGCCTGCCGATCGTCGTCCACACGCGCGCTGCGAACGGAGACACGGAGGCGATGCTCCGCGCGCACGACGGCACCGTCGTCATGCACTGCTTCTCCGAGCCGGAGCTGCTCGCGTCGGGGATGGAGCGCGGCTGGTATTTCTCCTTCGCGGGCAACGCGACCTATCCGAAGGCAGAGGCGCTCCGAGAGGCCGCCGCAGTCGTCCCGGCAGACAGAATCCTCGTCGAGACGGACAGTCCCTACCTGGCGCCACAGCCGGTTCGCGGCCGTCCGAACGAGCCCGCACACGTCGTCCACACGGTCGCCGCAATCGCTGAAGCGCGCGGAGAGAGCAGCGACGAGCTCGCCGCCCGCATCGACGTCAACGCCGCGACTGCCTTCCGCCTGCCGTGAGCGTCCGCCCGAAGAAGCAGCTGGGTCAGCACTTCCTCGCCGACGAGAACATCCTCGGCGTGATCGAGCGCCTCGCCGAGCTCGGCCCAGACGATGTGGTGCTCGAGATCGGTCCCGGCCTCGGCGTCCTCACGCGGCGCCTCGCGGAGCGCGCCCGGCACGTCCACGCGGTCGAGCTCGACCGCTCGCTCGCGCCGCACCTCGCAGAGCTGGCCGAACGCCCGAACGTCGACCTGCACTGGGGCGACGCGCTCCAACTCGACCTGGCCGCGCTCGACCCGACCCCGACGAAGCTGGTCGCGAACCTGCCCTACAACGTCGCCACCCCGATCGTCGCCGAGAGCCTCGCCGGCCTGCCCGACCTCGAGCGCTGGACGGTGATGGTGCAGCGGGAGGTGGCAGACCGCTTCTTCGCCGCGCCGTCGACGAAGGCCTACGGCTCCGTCTCGGTCCTCGTCCAGCTCGCATCCGAGCGCACCGGCTTCCATCCCGTCTCCCGCACGGTCTTCCGGCCGCCCCCCAACGTCGACTCCGCCCTCGTCAGCTTCCGCCGCGTGCCGCTGCCGCAGGACTTCGCACGGATCAAGCAGGTCGTCGAGGCATCGTTCGCCCATCGCCGCAAGACGCTGCCGAACTCGCTTGCGCTCGCAGGCCTCGCCTCCCGCGAGGACGCCGCCGCCGCGCTCGCGGCGATCGGCCGCCCTCCGGAGACCCGTGCCGAGGCGCTCGCGCCGCCGGAGTTCGTCGCCCTCGCAGAGTCGCTATGAGGGCGCCCGCCCCGGCCAAGATCAACCTCGCGCTCGTCGTCGGTCCGACGCGCAGTGACGGCAAGCACGAGGTCGTGACCGTGCTGCAGCGTGTCGACCTCGCGGATCGCGTCGCGATCGCTCCCGGCTCCGCGCTCACGGTCGCCGGCTTCCCGGGAGACACGATCGTTCGCGACGCGCTGACGGCACTCGCAGCCGCCGCCGGAGTCGACCCGGGCTGGAGGGCGACGATCACCAAGCGGATCCCCGTCGCGGCAGGCCTCGGCGGGGGCAGCTCCGACGCGGCGACGGCTCTCCGGCTTGCAAACGAGACGCTGGCGTCGCCGCTCCCGGCGCCCGAGCTCCGCGCCGTCGCCGCGACGCTCGGCGCCGACGTTCCGTTCTTCCTCGACGACGGGCCGCAGCTCGGCCGCGGCGACGGCTCCACGCTGGAGCGGCTCGAGCTGCCACAGGACTACTGGATCGTGCTCGTGCTCCCGAACGGCGCCGCCAAGGCGTCGACCGCGGCCGTCTATGCCGCCTTCGACGAGCGCGGTGGCGCCGAGGGCTGGGACGAGCGCAAGGCTCGACTCGAGGCGACGCTCGCCGCCGTCCGGCGCCCGCGCGATCTCACCGCTCTGCCGCCGAACGATCTCGCCTCCTCGCCGCTGGCGGACGCGCTCGTACGGCTCGGCGCCTTCCGCGCCGACGTCAGCGGGGCCGGTCCGGCGGTCTACGGCCTCTTCCACCACCGGCGGCAAGCGGAGGCAGCCCGGCGCGAGCTTCGCGGCGCGGGAACGACGTGGCTGACCGTGCCGGTCTGGTACGGCTGAGCGGCAAGCCGAGGCGGTACCGTTCCGGCATGGATCGCCCCGCGACGATCGAGCACCGCAGCAGCCGCTTCGGCCGTAGGTTGCGCGAGAGCAGGCTCCGGATCGCGCTCATCGTCGCCCTCGTCGAGGGCATCCTCGTTCTCGTCGGCTCGATCGACTGGTGGATCGTCGTTCTGCTCGCTATCGCTTCGGTCGCGTTCTACGTCATGTGGGGGCGCGCGGCACGGCACGAGGAGGTGCGCGACGTCTCGTGGATTTTCGCGGTCTCGCAGGTTGCGGTCGTGCTGGTGCCTGTGCTGGCGCTCGTCCTCACCGCATTCGCCGTCGTCGCCCTCGTGCTGATCGCGGTCGTCGCGCTCGTCGTGCTGCTGCGCGACCGCCGATAGAATCCCCCCGCGACCGAGCCGTGGGGTGTAGCCAAGCGGTAAGGCAGCGGGTTTTGGTCCCGCGATCCCAGGTTCGAATCCTGGCACCCCAGTTTCGTGCCGATGCCGCTGCTCTCGTGCCTACTCGCGCACGAGCCTGATCCAGGTGAGGTAGCCGAGGTAACCGCTCGACGCCGGGTTCTTCGAGGCCGTGCGGATCCTGAGGCTGTGAATGCCGGTCGTCGCGACGTTGACGCCGGTGAAGGTCGCGACCTGGTTGAACTCGATCCCGTCTGCCTGCGGCCTGTACGCGTCGATTTCCGGTGCGAGCGCGTCGCCGTCCAGCGACAGGGACAGGATGCCGGCGTCGTCACTCTTGACGTAGACGACGTCGATCGTCCACGTGCCTGACTGGAGCGGGATGTCCCACTCCAGATAGCTGGCATCGGTGCCGTTCGGGAACGACGAGCGGTAGCCGAAGAACCAGGAGTTCCCGTTCAGCTGAACGCGATCCCACAGATTCGACCGGCTCGCACGCAGGATCGGATTGACGTCGACGATCGGGGGATAGGCAGCGGCCGAGCCCGCGGCGCCCGTATCACCCTTGTCACCCTTGTCACCCTTGTCACCGTTGTCGCCGGTGTCGCCCTTCGCACCCTGGGCCCCGGGAAGCCCATCCTGCCCTCGCTCGCCCTGAAGCCCCTGGAGCCCCTGGAGACCTTGCAGCCCCGTCTCCCCCTGAGGGCCGCGAGCGCCCGCCGCGCCGGCAGCACCTGGCTCGCCCTTGGCCCCGGCCGGGCCGGCGTCGCCCTTCGCTCCGGGGCTGCCCGTCGCCCCGGTCGCGCCTGCCGGGCCGGCCGGGCCGGCCGGCCGGTCTTACCCCTCGCCCCGGCGGGAACGACCGAAGCCGGGAACTGCTTCCTGCCATCGAGGGCCAGTAGCTGTCCGGCGCGGGGCGTACGCGACGCATTGAGGCCGTCGACGCGGTCGGCGTTCCCCGCGTTCTTGGCAAAGTCCACGAGTGGGCCGGTCAACCGCCGGCGCCCCCGCCACCAGGGCGGCGACGATCCCCGCGACAACCATGTTGTCGAGGTGCCTCCTAAGACGTGCGCCCATCAAACTCCCCCTCCTCGCTCGGCCACAAGCGGCACTGGGCAATCCGGTTGAAACCCTGTCTGCAACCTAAGCGGGGTTTCGGCTTCTGAAAGCTGGCCGACGGGGGGAATGCGGGCTAGATCGGTCCGCCGCTAAGGTCTCGCGACGATGGCCGGAGGGAGCCTCGCAGCCGTGGTGATGGCCGGAGGGCTCGGCACACGCATGCGCTCTGCGACGCCGAAGCACCTCCACCCGATCCTGGGCCGGCGGATGGTGGACTGGGTGCTCGAGGCCGCTCGGCCGCTCGGGCCGGAACCGCTCGTCGTGGTCGCTTCCCCCGAGAGCCGGCACGCGTTCGGGGACACCCCCGTTGCCGTGCAGGAGCAGGCGCTCGGGACCGGCGATGCCGTCCGGTCCGCCCGGGAGACGGTGGGCGACAGCGCCGAGAACGTCCTCGTTCTCTCCGGAGACACGCCGCTGCTCACGGCCGAGCTGCTCGAGTCGCTCTTCGCAGAGCATCGCCGCGAGAGCGCGGGCGCCACCGTCCTCTCGTTCGTGCCCGACGACGTCCGCTCCTACGGCCGCATCGTCCGCGGGCCCGAGGGAACCGTGGAGGCGATCGTCGAGGCGGGCGACGCGACCCCCGAGCAGCTGGCGATCCAGGAGTGCAACTCCTCGATCTACGTCTTCCGCGCCGATCTACTCTGGCCCGCACTCGACCGGCTTGAGCCGCACAACGCCCAGGGCGAGCTCTACCTGACCGACGCCGTGCGCGATCTCGTTGCCGGCGGCGAGCGAGTCGTCGCCCACGTCGCCGCCGACCCGGCCGAGACGGAAGGCGTCAACACCCGGGCCGAGCTCGCAGCAGCGGCGGCCACGCTTCGCGACCGGATCAACCGCGAGCACATGCTCGCGGGAGTGGCGATCGCCGATCCCGGGTCGACCTGGATCGAGCCGGAGGTGACGATCGAGCCCGACGCCGTGATCCTCCCCTTCACGCTCCTCCGCGGCGCCACGAGCGTCGCAGCGGGAGCCGAGGTCGGCTCGCACGTCGTCGCGATCGACGCCGAGATCGGCCCCGGTGCGACGGTCGGTCCCTTCTGTTACCTTCGCCCCGGAACCGTCCTCGGCCCGCGCGCGAAGGCCGGCGCGTTCGTCGAGATCAAGAAGTCGACCATCGGTCAGGACACCAAGGTGCCGCATCTCTCGTATATCGGCGACGCAGAGATCGGAGAGGGAACCAACATCGGCGCAGGATCGATCACCGCGAACTTCCCGCATCGCCCCGGCCAGCCCAAGGGGAAGACGTCGATCGGCAGCAACGTCCGTGTAGCAGTGGACACTATGTTCGTTGCTCCGGTCACTGTTGGCGACGATGCGTGGACGGCGGCCGGTGCCGTCATTACCGACGACGTCCCGGACAACGCCCTCGCAGGCTTCCCGCCACGGCAGGTCAACAAGGAAGGACGCGGTGGAAAGCGGAACGATTGAGCAAACGCTGCCCGGTCTCGAGGGCGCGGGTGGGACGGCACCGCAGCTCGTGGTCGGTCGGGCCTTGTCGCTGACGCCTCAGAAACGGCTCGCCGTTGTCGCCGGCAGCTCGCACCCGCTGCTCGCGGACAAGATCGCCGGCCACCTCGGCGTCGAGCTGACGAAGGTCGAGCGCGCGACGTTCGCTGACGGCTCGCCCTACTTCCGCTTCGAGGACTCCGTCCGCGGCGCCGACATGTTCATCGTCCAGACGGCAGCGCCCTCGATCGGCGAGCACCTGATGGAGCTGCTGATCATGGTCAACGCCGCGAAGCTCGCTTCGGCGAAGCGGATCACGGCCGTCATCCCCTGGTACTTCTACGCGCGCCAGGACAAGAAGTCGCGGCCGCGGGAGCCGATCACCGCCCGTCTCGTCGCCGACCTGCTCGAGACCGCGGGGGTCGACCGTGTGATCACGATGGATCTGCACGCCGGCCAGGTGCAGGGCTTCTTCCGGATCCCCGTCGACCACATGGTCGCGGTGCCGATGTTCGCCCAGCACATCCGCGACTACCTCGGTACCGACGTCGACCGGGTCGCGGTCGCTCCGGACACCGGGCGCGCGAAGCTCGCAGGCAAGTTCGCCGAGATGATCGGCGGCGGCCTCGTCGTCCTGAACAAGGAGCGCCCGGGCCACAACCAGGCCAAGGTGACGGGCGTGATCGGCGACGTCGCGGGCAAGGTCGCCGTCATGACCGACGACATCATCGATACCGCCGGCACCCTCTGCGCCGGCGCCGAGGCCCTCCGCGAGGCGGGCGCGACCCGTGTGATCGCCTGCGCCACGCACGCCCTCTTCAACGAGCCCGCCCTGCAGCGAATCGCCGACAGCGCCTTCGAGAAGGTCGTCGTCACCGACACCGTCCCCGTCGACGAGCTGAACAAGCCGCCCAACATCGAAGTGCTCTCGATCTCCGGCCTGCTTGCCGAGACGATCCAGAACGTCTTCTCCGACGACTCGGTCTCGGCGATCTTCGCCGGCGAGAACCAGCTCTTCTAGACGACCCGCACCGCTCTCAGTCGCCCTCGCCGCCGAACCGGTGGGGTGAGTCGTGGGGTGGCCGGAAATGATGGCCTTTGCTCTTGGAGCAATCGCGGCACCGCTTGAAGGAGTGCTGACCCTCGACGACGTGTTCCCACTGATGGCCGAGTGGCCACCGCCAGAAGCAGCGCCAGCGGGATCGCCTCACACCTCGAGTGTACGACCGGCCAGGGCGATCTCGAATGTTCGTGCGTTGCCGCGCCCGAAGCGTGCAGGGACGGGCAGCCCGACCTCGAATTGGGAGCCGGCGCGCGTCCGGTAGCGACCGAGCCGCTCGAGCTGCGTCGCCCAGTGCGGACGCTCGCGGTTGCGATCGCGTGGGGATGTGGGCAAGCACTCCCTGCCGGCGCGCGCCCCAGCGCTCGGCTGCCTGCGGCGGTTGAAAGTCGCGGCGCCGGGAACGCCGGATCCCATGCTGCTCCCGCGCAACCTCCTCGGCCTGATCTACGTCGCGATCGGGATCTTCGTCGCCGCGTCCAAGGACTACCTCGACAACCTCGAGACCGTCAAGCGCGTCCTCTCGGCGATCCTCGCAATCCTTCTCTGGCCCTTGCTCCTCCTCGGGATCGACCTCCACATCACCTAGCCGCCACAGGTCGGCTGCACCTCTCGGCCGGCGGAGCCGGCCTCCGGCACAGCCGGCCTGAGGCGGCCAGCCAAGTAACAGACTGTTACTTGGCGTCCGCTACAATCCGCCGCCGTGGCCGGCGACAGATTTCGTCTCGAGGTGAAGGAACGGACCGGGCTCGGCACGCCCGAGTCTCGGCGCCTGCGCAAGCAGGGCTTCATTCCCGGCGTCCTCTACGGCAGGTCGACCGCGCAGGCGTTCGCGGTCGGCGAGCGCGACCTCCGCGCCGCGCTGACCGGTCCCTCGGGGCTGCACGCCGTGCTCGACGTCGTCCTCGAGGGCCAGAGCACCGCGCATCCGTCGATCCTGAAGGAGTACCAGCGGGATCCGATCCGCGGCCACGTCCGCCACATCGACCTCCAGGAAGTGCGGCTCGACGTCGCGATCCAGGCGACCGTCAACGTCCACCTGCACGGCGCCGAGGATGCACCCGGAATCAAGGAGGGCGGCGTCCTCAACCAGCCCGCGACCACGCTCAACGTCGAGGCGCTGCCGATGGAGGTGCCCGAGTCGATCGAGGCCGACGTCAGCGGGCTCGAGATGGGCGAGGCGCTCCGGCTCGAGGATCTGCCGAAGCTCGAGGGCGTCACGTTCCTCGACGACCCGCACGAGACCGTGATCGCGACCGTCTCCGCTCCGATCGTCGAGGTCGAGCCCGAGCCCGAGGAGGGCGAGGAGCTGGCCGAGGGCGAGGAGGCCCCCGAGGGTGCCGCCGAGGGCGAGGCTCCCGAGGGCGAGGCTGCGGCCGAGTCCGACTCCTCCGAGTCCACCGAGAGCTAATGCGCCTCTTCCGTCGGGGCGAGAGCGCCTCGACGCTGGACCTGCTCGTCGTCGGCCTCGGCAACCCTGGGCGAGAGCACGCGGGCGACCGCCACAACGCGGGCTGGATGGTCGTCGACGAGCTCGCCCGACGCCACGACGGCTCCTTTCGCTCCAAGTTCTCCGGCCAGCTCGCCGAGGTGCGGGTCGGCGAGCTGAAGCTCGCGCTCCTGAAGCCCGAGACGTACATGAACCTCTCCGGGAGCTCGCTTGCCGCCGCCGCACGGTTCTTCAAGCTCCCGACCGAGCAGATCGCGGTCGTGCACGACGACGTCGACCTCGATCCGGGCCGGATCCAGGTGCGGCTCGGCGGCGGCCTTGCGGGCCACAACGGCCTCCGCTCGATCAGGCAGGCGCTCGGCTCCGCGGAGTTCCTCCGCGTCCGCGCCGGCGTCGGCCGGCCCGGCCGCGGCGACCGCCGCCCGGTCGCCGACTACGTCCTGAGCCCGTTTGCGCCGGAGGACGATGCCGAGACGTTGATCTCGCGCGCCGCCGACGCGGTCGAGACCCTCACCGAGAACGGCCTCGACGAGGCCCAGCGCCGCTTCAACTGAGCTTGTCGGCGCAGGATGAGCATCCGCGGAAGCGGATGCTCATCGCGCGAAGACCCCTAAAGGGGCCGCTGCGCGGCCCAAGTCCGTCTAGCGAACGCTGACGACGCGCGCCGTCCAGGCGCCCTTCGGCGCCTGCACCTGCACCGCGTCCCCGACCTTGGCGCCGACGAGCGCGGCGCCGAGCGGCGAGTCGGTCGAGACGCCGGCGACGCTCGAGATCTCGACCTCGAAACGGCCGCCGCTCTCGTCCTCCACCTCGACGACTGAGCCGACGCCGACGACGCCGTCCTCGGCCTGCTCGACGATGACGGCGTTCTCGACGCGATGGCGCAGGATTGTGATCCGCCGCTCGAGCAGCCCCTGCTCGTTCTTCGCATCGTGGTACGCGAAGTTCTCGGAGAGGTCGCCGAACCCGCGGGCGGTCGCGATCGCCTCGACCAGCTCGGCCCGCTTCGGGCCTTCGAGCTCGGCGAGCTCGGCCGCAAGCGCGTCGCGCTGGGCTGCGGTCATGGACTCGGGGTTCCGATCGGCCAGGTCTTCATCATGGCCGATTTGCCCGGTTCGCGGCATAGACTGGCGCGCCGATGAAGCAGCTTCCCTTCACCGATCCAGGCAAGCCGGATACACGCTCTCCGACCCGCTTCCTGCTTTGGGTCGGGCGGCAGCAGCTCGGCACGCTCTTGCTGGGCATGACCTTCGGGATCGTCTGGATGCTCGCGCAGGCGCTGCTGCCGTGGGTGCTCGGCAGAGCGGTCGACGAAGGGATCGCGACCGGCGACACCAGTGCGCTGCTCGCCTGGGCGGCGGCGCTCTTCGGGCTCGGCGTCGTCCAGGCGGTCGCCGGCACGCTCCGACACCGCGTCGCGGTCAGCAACTGGCTCCAGTCGGGATTTCGGATGATCCAGGTCGTCGCGCACCACGCGGCGCTCACCGGCCCGGCGATCCGGGCGCGCTTGACCACCGGCGAGGTCGTCGCGACGGTCTCGAACGACGCGCTCCGAGCGGGTGGCGCGTTCGACATCACCGCGCGGCTCGCAGGTGCGATCGCCTCGTACTTCGTCGTCGCGGCCGTGCTGCTGTCGGCGTCGACGCTGCTCGGCCTCGTCGTGCTGCTCGGCGTCCCCGTGCTGGTCGGGAGCCTCTCGCTCGTGATCCGGCCGCTCCAGGAACGGCAGCGTCAGCAGCGGGAGGAGGTGGGCCGGCTGACCGCGGTCGGAGCGGACACGGTGGCCGGCCTGCGCGTGCTGCGCGGCATCGGCGGCGAGCGGGTCTTCTTCGACCGGTACCGCCGGCGCTCGGAGGAAGTGCGCCGGGCCGGCGTCAGGGTGGCGCTGCCCCAGTCGACGCTCGACTCGGCGCAGGTGCTGCTGCCCGGCATCTTCGTCGTGATCGTCACCTGGCTCGGCGCGCGGCTCGCGATTCAGGGCCGCATCAGCGCGGGCGAGCTCGTCGCCTTCTACGGCTATGCGGCCTTCCTCGTGATTCCGCTACGCGTCGCCGCCGAGGCGGTCGACAAGGTCACGCGCGCGCTCGTCGGCGCCCAGCGGATGCTCGCGATCCTCCGGATCGAACCGCTCGTCCGCGAGCCCGACGCCGCAGCGGCCGAGCCGCAGCCGGGAGCGTCGCTCGTCGACGCGCAGTCGGGGCTCGTCGTCGAGCCGGGAGTGCTCACGGGCGTCGTCACGCCGAGCGCCGACGAAGGGGCCCGTATCGCAGACCGCCTCGGCCGCTTCGTCGACGACGGGCTCGTCACGCTCGGCGG
Source organism: uncultured Gaiellaceae bacterium (assembly GCA_963771185.1). Classification (GTDB taxonomy): domain Bacteria; phylum Actinomycetota; class Thermoleophilia; order Gaiellales; family Gaiellaceae; genus Gaiellasilicea. Next base: position 75,166 of record CAVYSL010000013.1, on the reverse strand, counting down.
CGTCCCGGTCGAGGAGCTCGCCGTCGAGGCGATCAGGCGCCGCGTCGTCGTCAGCGAGACGGATCCGCTCCTCTTCTCGGGCCCGCTGCGCGACGAGCTCGACCCGTGGGGTCGCGCCTCGGACGAGCAGCTGCTCGAGGCGATCGCGGTCGCGAACGCCGAGGACGTCCTCGACTCGCTGCCCGAAGGTCTCGACGGCCACATGGAGGAGCGCGGCCGGTCGTTTTCAGGTGGCCAGCGGCAGCGGCTCGCCCTGGCGCGCGCGCTGCTCGCGGACGCGGAGATCCTCGTCCTCGTCGAGCCGACGAGCGCCGTCGACGCGCACACCGAAGCGCGGATCGCGCGCCGCCTGCACGACGCACGCGCCGGCCGCACCACCGTCGTCATGACCGGGAGCCCGCTCGTCCTCGACCAGGCCGACCGCGTCGTCTTTCTCGCTCACGGACGCGTCGCTGCCACGGGCACGCATCGTGAGCTCCTCCGGTCGAGCCCGGCCTATCGGTTTGCGGTCACCCGTGAGGACGCCGCTTGACCGAGAGGCTGCCGATCGCCGCGGGGCCGGAGGTGCGCCGGGATGCGGCCGCGCTGCTGCGCCGCTACCGCCGCTCGCTCGCGGTCGTGCTCGGCCTGAACGCGCTTGCCGCCGTCGCCGGCCTCGTCGGGCCGTTTCTGCTCGGCGAGCTCGTCGAGGCAGTGGAGCAGGGCACGACGACCGCGTACGTCGACCGCCTGATCGGCGTGCTCATCGCGTCCGTGCTCGCGCAGACCGTGCTGACGTGGTTCGCGCGGCGCTCGTCGTTCGTCCTCTCGGAGCAGGTCTTCGCTCGCCTGCGTGAGGACTTCATGCGCCAGGTGCTCGCGCTGCCGCTCTCCGTCGTCGAACGCGCGGGAACCGGCGATCTCGTCTCGCGCATGACCGCAGACGTCGACACGCTCGCGCGCACCGTGCGCTTCGCGATCCCCGAGACGCTCATCTCGGCCGTCACCGTGCTGCTGACGGTGGTCGCGGCCGTCGTCGTCAGCCCGGTCACGGCGCTGTCGTGCGTCGTCGGGCTACCGGCGATCCTGATCGGGACGCGCTGGTACCTGCGCCGTGCGCCGGAGGGGTACCTCTGGGAGCGCGCGGCGTACGCGACGATGACCGGCACCGCCGGCGAGACCGTCGACGGCGGTCGGACCGTGGAGGCACTCGGCCTCGGGCGGCGGCGCGTCGAGCGCATCGACGCCGATCTCGCCGACGCGTACCGGGCCGAGCGCCGGACGCTCTATCTGCGGACGGTCCTGTTCCCGACGGTGGAGATCGCGTATGTGCTGCCCGTGGCCGTGACGCTGGTGTGGGGTGGCTGGCTCGTCTCCGCCGGCCACGCCTCGATCGGCGAGGTGACGACGGTGGCGCTGTACGTGCAGCAGCTCGCCGATCCCGTCGACCGCCTGATTTCGTGGCTCGACGAGATCCAGGTCGGCGCGACGTCGTTCGCACGGCTTGTCGGCGTGACCAAGGTTCCGGACGACCGCGCGGCCACGGGCGAGGAGCCGGAGCACGAGCGGCTGCGCGCCTCGGACGTGCGCTATGCCTACGTGCAGGATCGCGACGTGCTCCACGGCCTCGATCTCGATCTCGAGCCCGGCGAGCGGATCGCCGTCGTCGGGCCTTCCGGGGCCGGCAAGTCCACGCTCGGACGCCTACTCGCCGGGATCCATCCGCCGCGCACCGGTCGCGTCGAGGTCGGCGACGTCCGGCTGGTGGATCTGGAGCTCGACACGCTGCGGCAGGAGGTGGCGCTCGTGACGCAGGAGCAGCATGTCTTCGTCGGCACGATCGCGGACAACCTCCGGCTCGCCCGGGTCGGCTCGAGTGACGAGGAGCTCTGGGCGGCGCTCGAGGCGGTCGACGCGAGGCCGTGGCTCGAGGCGCTGCCGCAGGGGCTCGAGACCGTCGTCGGCGCCGGCGGTCACCCGCTCTCGCCGCCGCAGCAGCAGCAGGTTGCGCTCGCACGGCTCGTGCTCGCCGACCCGCATACGCTCGTGCTCGACGAGGCGACCTCGCTGCTCGATCCGCGCGCCGCGCGTCACTTGGAGCAGTCGCTCGCAGCCGTGCTCGACGGGCGAACCGTCGTCGCGATCGCGCACCGCCTCCAGACCGCACACGACGCCGACCGGGTCGCCGTGGTCGAGGACGGCAAGCTCACCGAGCTGGGCACGCATGACGAGCTGGTCGAGCACGACGGCTCCTACGCCGCCCTCTGGGAGTCGTGGCACGGCGGCCGCTCGACCCGCGGCAACTAGGATGACCTCGGCGGAAACCCGGTTTCCGCCTGTCCTCATGGACCGTCCGGTACTGCACTCATTCGTCAGGGAGCTGCTCGCGCTCGAGCGCCTGCAGGCGTTCGCGGCTGCGTTGCCGACCCGTGCCCGCGTCTCGGAACCCGTGCTGCCGCTCCTGCTTGCGACGCTGCACGAGGAGCTCGGGCGCGGGCTCGTCGTGCTGCTGCCCGAGGACGCCGACGCTCGGGACGTCGCCGAAGCGGCGGGTTGGTTCATCGGCGCCGAGAACGTCGCGCTGCTGCCCGGCCGCGGTGTCCGCTGGGGCTCCGGCCTCGAGCCGCCGCCGCATCTCGTCGGCGAGCGCGCCCGCGCCCTCGACGTGCTGGCGCGTGGCGGCCTCGTCGCCGCCTCCGCGACCGCGCTCGCCGAAGGGATGCCGCCCGCGCACAGGCGTCCCGAGCCGCTGCAGCTCGCCGTCGGCAGCGAGCCCGGCCTCGAGGGCCTCTCGGAGCGCCTTGCGCTCGCCGGCTACGAGCGGGTCGAGCGCGCCGAGGAGCGCGGCCAGTTCGCCGTCCGCGGCGGTCTCGTCGACGTTTTCCCGACCACCGGCCGCGAGCCGCTCCGGATCGAGCTCTACGGCGACGAGATCGAGCAGGTCCGAGCGTTCTCGCCCTTCACGCAGCGCGCGCTCCATCCGGTCGACGGCGCCGTGATCTATCCCGCCGTCGAGCGGCGCGCCGATCTCAGCGAGCCGACGCTCGTCGACGACGATCAGGAGTCGTACACGCCCGAGATCCCGAACGACCTCGTGCGGGTGCTCGACCGTGCGCCGGACTTCGTCTGGCAGCCGGAGGAGGTGCGCCGGGTCTGGACGGAGGAAGGGCTGGACGCGATCTCGCTCAAGGGTGCGTCCGAGCTCGACCCGTTCCCGCAGGCGCAGCCGTTCTCGTTCGAGGCGCAGCGGCCCGCGATCGCCGCGCGCGGCCTCGCCGAGGCCGAGAACGAGCTGAACGGCTTCGTCAGCGGCGGCAACCGCGTCGTCGTCGCCTTCCCGCACGCGGGCGAGGCACTCCGCACCGACAACCTGCTCAAGCGCGCCGACGCGCGCATCCTCGAGGCGGGCCAGGATCTCCCCGAGCAGCCGGAGCTCTTGTTCGCGGTTGCCGGCGCTCGGCGAGGCTTCGTCTGGCGGGAGCTCGGGCTCGTCCTCCTGCCCGATACACAGGTCTTCCGCAAACGCCCGCCGCGGGCCGACAAGCGCCTCGGGCGCGCGCTCGCATCGTTCGCCGACCTCCGCAGCGGCGACTTCATCGTCCACGAGGATCACGGCGTCGGGAAGCTGCTCGGCTTCGAGACGAAGGAGGTCGCCGGCGTCACGCGCGACTACCTCTTCCTCGCCTTCCGCGGAGAGGACCGGCTGTACGTTCCGCACGAGCAGCTCGGGAAGGTCTCGAAGTACATCGGCGCCGCCGCCGGTGCGCCCACGCTCTCGAAGCTCGGCGGCAAGGCCTGGCAGAACCTGAAAGCCCGTGCGCGCGAGAGCGTCCAGGAGCTCGCCACCGAGCTGATCGCGCTCTACGCGCAGCGCCAGCAGGCGCCGGGTACGGCCTACGAGCTCGAGAACGAGTGGCTTGAACGGCTCGAGACCGAGTTCCCCTATCGCGAGACCGAGGATCAGGCCCGTGCGATCGAGGCGGTGAAGGAGGATCTGGAGGCGCCGCGGCCGATGGACCGTCTCGTCTGCGGCGATGTCGGCTTCGGCAAGACCGAAGTCGCGGTCCGGGCCGCCTTCGCGGCCGCGGTCAATGGGAAGCAGACGCTCGTCCTCTGCCCGACGACGATCCTCGCCGAGCAGCACTGGAACACGTTCAAGGCGCGCTATCGCGACTTCCCGGTCCGGGTCGAGATGGTCTCGCGCTTCCGCAAGCCCGCCGAGACGAAGCAGATCCTGAAGGACTTCGCCGAGGGGAAGATCGAGGTGCTCGTCGGCACGCATCGCGTCCTCAGCCGCGACGTGATCCCGAAGGATCTCGGGCTTGTCATCCTCGACGAGGAGCAGCGCTTCGGCGTCGCCCAGAAGGAGTTGCTGCGCAGCCTGCGGCTCGAGGTCGACGTGCTCGCGCTGTCCGCCACACCGATCCCGCGCACCCTGCACATGTCGCTCTCCGGCCTGCGCGACATCTCGATCATCGAGACGCCGCCCGAGGGCCGGCGCCCGATTCGCACGACGGTGGGGGAGTACGACGAGGAGCTGGTCAAGACGGCGCTCGAGCGCGAGATCGAGCGAGGCGGCCAGGCCTTCTACCTCCACAACCGCGTCGAGACGATCGAGGAAGCCGCCGAGAAGCTGCGGCAGCTCTGCCCGAAGCTGCGCTTCATCGTCGCGCACGGGCAGGTGAAGGAGCGCGAGCTCGAGGAGAAGATGCACGCGTTCCTGCGCGGCGACGCCGACGTGCTCGTCTCGACGACGATCATCGAGTCGGGCATCGACATCCCACAGGCGAACACGCTGATCGTCGAGCGCGCCGACGTGCTCGGGCTCTCCCAGCTCTACCAGATCCGCGGCCGCGTCGGCCGCTCGGACGTGACCGCACACGCCTACCTGCTCTATCCCGATGCGATGGAGCTCTCGCCGGAGGCACGGGCACGGCTCTCGACGCTGGCCGACCACACCGAGCTGGGCGCCGGCTTCCAGATCGCGATGCGCGACCTCGAGATCCGCGGCGCCGGCGACCTGCTCGGAGCCGAGCAGTCGGGGCACGTCGCGGCGCTCGGCTTCGAGCTCTACGTCGAGATGCTCGCGGAGGCCGTCGCGGAGCTACAGGGCCAGCGCCGCCTCGCAACGCGGCCGGTGCGGGTCGACGCCCGCGTCGACGCCTACGTGCCGGCGACCTATGTCGCTTCCGAGGCGCTCAAGATCGACATCCACCGCCGCCTCGCGCTCGCCGAGTCGGACGACGAGCTGCGCGAGCTGCACGCGGCGCTCGAGGATCGCTACGGGCCGGTGCCCGAGCCGGTCGAGCACCTGTTCGCGATCCAGGAGGCGAAGCTGAAGCTGGCGCGCCTCGGCGCGGACTACCTGATCTACCGTGGCGGCCGAGCGACGGTCGGTCCGCTCGTACTCGGCTCGGCGGAGCTGCGTGCGCTCCGCGACGTCTCCGACACTGCCGTCTACACGAGCGCCAAGCGCGAGGTCTCGCAACGGACCGAGGCGCTCGAGGGGGCGATCGGGCTGGTCGATGCTATCGTGGTAGCCCGTCAGGCGGCCTGAGTCCGCCCCAAACGCGAACACCTGGAGCTTTCTTACATGAAGATCTCTCGTCTCGTTCTCCTCCTCTGCGCGCTCGCGTCCATTGCGCTCGCCGGCTGCGGTGGCAGCAGCAAGGACGTCCCGGCAGACGCCGTTGCGGTCGTCGACGGCGAGGAGATCGCCCGGAGCGACTACGAGGCGCTGATTGCGCAGGCGAAGAAGAGCTACCAGAACCAGAAGCGCGACTTCCCCGCCGCCGGTTCACAGGAGTTCCAGACGCTGCGCAACCAGGCGGTTCAGTTCCTGGTGCAGCGGGAGCAGTTTGAGCAGAAGGCTGCCGATCTCGATGTCGAGGTGACCGAGAAGCAGGTGGATGCGCGGCTGGAGCAGATCCAGAAGCAGTACTTCGGCGGCGACAAGGCGAAGTTCGAGAAGCAGCTGAAGGAACAGGGGATCACGGAGACGCAGGTGCGCAACGACATCCGCTCGCAGATCATCTCGGAGAAGATTTTCGAGCAGGTGACGGGTGAGGTGAAGGTGACTGACGAGCAGATTGCGGCTTATTACGAGAAGAACAAGGCGCAGTACAGCCAGCCGGAGAGCCGGGAGGTGCGCCACATCCTGGTCAAGACGAAAAAGCAGGCGGACGAGCTCTACGCGCAGCTCCAGGGCGGCGCTGATTTCGCGGCGTTGGCGAAGAAGTTCTCCGAGGACACCGGCTCGAAAGCGAACGGCGGCAAGCTGACGATCTCGAGGGGGCAGACGGTCGCCCCCTTCGACCGGACCGCGTTCGCGCTGGCCAAGAACGCGATCTCGAAGCCGGTCAAGACCGAGTTCGGCTACCACATCATCCAGCCGCTCGGCCCGACCAAGGCGGCCAAGGTGACCCCGCTCGCAGAGGTCAAGACCTCGATCAAACAGCAGCTCGAGCAGACAAAGAAGAACGAGGCGATGACCAAATGGGTCGACGACCTCAAAAAGGACTACAAGGACAAGGTCTCCTACGCCACCGGCTTCACCCCGCCGCCGGACGCCAAGAGCACGACCACCTCAGCGACCGAGTAGTCGGTTGCCTCTAGGGGCGGCGCTGGAAGAGCTGCAGGAGCTGACGCGGCGCCTGCGCCGCGACTGCCCATGGGACCGCGAGCAGACGGCGCGGACGATCGTCCCGCATACCCTCGAGGAGGCCTACGAGGTCGCGGACGCCGCCGACGCGGGCGATCCGGCCAAGCTGCTCGACGAGCTCGGCGACCTCCTCTTCCAGGTCTACTTCCTCGCCCTCCTGCTGGAGGAGCAGGGCGACGGCGATCTCGAGCAGGTTGCGCGGGCCGTGCACGCCAAGCTCGTCCGCCGCCATCCACACGTCTTCGGCGAGGTCGAGGCCGACACGGCGGGCCGCGTCCGCGAGCGCTGGGAGCAGGTCAAGTCAGAGCAGGAGGGGCGCGAGGGGATCTTCCACGACGTTCCGGCCTCGCTGCCCGCGCTCCTGCAGTCGCGGAAGCTGCAGCGGCGTGCGGTCGCCGCGGGCTTCGACTGGCCCGACCTCGAAGGGCCGCTCGCCAAGGTGCGAGAGGAGCTCGGCGAGCTCGAGGCTGAGGTTGCGCGGACGGGTGAGCCAACCCCCGAGACCGAGGCCGACGCGAAGGTCGCGCACGAGGTCGGTGACGTCCTCTTCACGATCGTCAACCTGGCGCGGCGCCTCAACGTCGACCCGGAGCTGGCGCTTCGCGGTACGAATGCGCGGTTCATCGAGCGGGTCGAGCGCGCCGAGCAGCTTGCAGCGGCGCGCGGCGAGCGCTGGAGCGAGTTGCCGCTCGACGAGCAGGACCGTTATTACGACCAGGCAAAGGAGCAACTCGGATGAGCGTCGCTCGCCTTCGGCTCGCTCCCGTGGGGGAAACCATGTTTCCCCCACGGGCCCCCTTCTTTCGATTTGGGTGGGGGAACCTCCCGGTTCCCCCACACCCCTTCCCCGCTCATCGACCAAGATGCGGTCGATGAGCGCGATCAAGCGCCTGCACGGCCGCCAGATTCTCGACTCGCGCGGAAACCCCACCGTCGAGGTCGACGTCGAGCTGGAGTCGGGCGCGCTCGGCCGCGCGGCAGTGCCCTCAGGCGCCTCGACCGGCGTCCACGAGGCGGTCGAGCTACGGGACGGCGGCTCGGCGTGGGGCGGGAAGGGCGTGACGAAGGCAGTCGCGAACGTGAACGGCGAGATTGCCGGCGAGCTCGGTGGCCTCGACGCGCTCGACCAGGAGGCGCTCGACCGGAAGCTGATCGAGCTCGACGGCACGCCGAACAAGGGCCGCCTCGGCGCGAACGCGATCCTCGGTGTCTCCCTCGCGGCCGCCAAGGCGGCGGCCGCCGAGACGCGGCAGCCCCTCTACCGCTACCTCGGCGGCGAGGAGGCGGCGACGCTGCCGGTGCCGATGTTGAACGTGATCAACGGCGGTGCGCACGCGGCCAACTCGATCGACCTGCAGGAGTTCATGGTCGTGCCGGTCGGCGCGCCGACTTTCGCGGACGGGCTTCGCGTCGGCGCCGAGGTCTACCACGCGCTGAAGCGGGTGCTCGCCGACCGCGGGCTCGCGACGGGCGTGGGCGACGAGGGCGGTTTCGCGCCCGACCTCGAGTCGAGCGAGGCAGCGATCGAGGTGATTCTCGAGGCGGCCGAGCACGCCGGCCACCGCGACAACGTCGCGATCGCGCTCGATCCCGCGACGAGCGAGGTCTTCGAGGACGGCGTCTACCGCTTCGAGGGCCGCGAGCACAGCAGCGCACAGATGCCCGCCTTCTGGGCCGAGCTCGTCGAGCGCTTCCCGATCGTCTCGATCGAGGACGGCCTCGCCGAGGACGACTGGGATGCCTGGGCGCAGTTGACACGCGAGCTCGGCGATCGCGTCCAGCTGGTCGGCGACGACCTCTTCGTCACCAACCCGGAACGGCTCCAGCAGGGAATCGAGCGCGGGGTCGGCAACTCGATCCTGGTCAAGGTGAACCAGATCGGGACGCTGACCGAGACGATCGAGGCGGTTCGACTCGCGCAGGCGAACGGTTACACCGCGGTGATGTCGCACCGCTCCGGTGAGACCGAGGACGCGACGATCGCCGACCTCGCCGTCGCGCTCGGCACGGGCCAGATCAAGACCGGCGCCCCCGCGCGCTCCGACCGCACGGCGAAGTACAACCAGCTCCTTCGGATCGAGGGTGAGCTCGGCGACCGCGCGGTCTACCCGGGTTGGAATGCCTTCCCGAAGGCGAAGCGGTGAGCGTGGCTGAGGCGTCCCCAACGTTTCGTCGCCGGAGCCGGGCTTTGCCCGTGCGCAGGCTCGCCGACGATTGTCCGGTCGGAGCGGAAAAGGAGGGGGCTCATGGGGGAACCATGGGTTCCCCCATGACGAGTCGCGGATAGGCTCACCGGCATGCCGATCGTTCCGCGCCGCACCAAGATCGTCGCCACGATCGGACCGGCCTCGTCGGAGCCGGCGATCCTGAAGCAGCTGATGGGCACGATCGACGGCGCGCGCCTGAACTTCTCCCACGGCACGCACGAGGATCACCGGGCGCGGGCGGAGGCGATCCGCTCGTTGCAGAGCGAGGTCGGGCGCCCCGTGGCCCTGATCGCCGACCTGCAGGGGCCGAAGCTCCGCGTCGGCGAGCTGTCCGAGCCGGTCACGCTCGAGCGTGGCCAGGACATGACGATCGCAGGGGAGGACGTCGCCGTCGGCGACGATCTCCCGATCGCGCCGGCCGTGCTCGGCTCGGTGCTCCAGCCGGGCTACGACGTTCTGATCGACGACGGGTCGGTGCGCCTTCGTGTCGAATCCGTCGACCGTGGCCGGGCGCGCTGCGAGGTGCTCGTCGGCGGCGTCGTCACCTCGAACAAGGGTGTCAACCTCCCCGGCATCGCACTGCCGATCCCGTCGCTGACGCGCAAGGACATCGACGATCTCCAGTTCGCCCTCGAGCTCGGCGTCGACCACGTCGCGCTCTCGTTCGTGCGCTCGGCCTCCGACGTCCAGGCGCTGAAGACGCTGATCGAGGCATCAGGCTCGACCGCCCACGTGATCGCGAAGATCGAGAAAGCGGAGGCGGTCGCGGTCCTCGACGAGATCCTCACGCACGCGGATGCCGTGATGGTCGCGCGCGGCGACCTCGGGGTCGAGATCGGCGCGGCCGAGGTGCCCCTGCTGCAGAAGCGAATCATCCTGCGCGCACTCGAGCGCGGGAAGCCGGTGATCACGGCGACGCAGATGCTCGAGTCGATGATTCACGCGCCCGACCCGACGCGCGCCGAGGCCTCGGACGTCGCGAACGCCGTCCTCGACGGCACGAGCGCGATCATGCTCTCCGGCGAGACCGCAGTCGGTGAGTTCCCGGTCGAGTCGGTCGCGTACATGGACCGGATCGCCCGGGCCGTCGAGCCGAGCCTCGACTACCGGCACGAGATCCCCGAGGCAGATGAGAAGCCGACGGTCGGGCAGGCGATGTCGAACGCCGCCTGCGACATCGCGGAGGCGCTCGAGGCGAGGGCGCTGCTCGTCCCAACCTTCACCGGCCGGACGGCGTCGGCGGTCGCCCGGTTGCGCCCGCGCCGGCCGATCATCGGCCTCACCCACCACGACTACTCGCTCCAGCACATGGCGCTCGAGTGGGGTGTGACGCCGGTCAGCATCCCCGAGTGCGCCGACGTCGAGGAGCTCTGGGCGACGTCGCTCGAGGCTGCCGTCGGCACCGGCATCGTTGAGAAGGGCGACCGCGTCGTCCTCACCGCCGGCACGGCTGTGAACATCCCCGGCTCCACGAACGTGATCAAGGTCGAGATCGCCTAGAGGATCCGGGCGCCGCCTGCGGAATCGTTCCGCGTGGCCACCCGCAGGACAGCCCGCGCACCGATAAAACGATCGCGCCCGCTTCGGACGGCGATCGTCCTGCGCTGGTGCATCGTCGGCGTCGCGCTCTTCGTCGCGTTCCTCTACTACCAGCCGCTTGCGAGCTATCTGCAGACCCGGTCGGCGCTGAACGAGCGCACAGCCGAGGTCGAGCGGTTGCGGGACGAGCGGGCGCGGCTGCGGGCGAGGCTCGCCGACTCGGAGACCGTTACCGCGCTGGCGCGCGAAGCCAGGCGGATGCGGCTCGTGAAGCCCGGCGAGCGGATCTTCATCGTCAAGGGCGTCGCGGAGTGGAGGCGAGCGCAGGCCCGCGCCAAGGCCAAGGCTACCCTGGGCGGCGATGGATGACCGCGCGCTCGTGGAGCAACAGCTCGGCCGGCCTCCGCGCGCGTTTCGGCGCGTAGCCGCGCGCTGCCCGGGCGGAGCCCCGGCGGTCACGGAGCAGTGGCCCTACGACGACGCCGGCGATCCGTTCCCGACCACGTACTACCTCAGCTGCCCGCACCTCGTGGCGGCGGTCGCCCGGCTCGAGGCGGCGGGAGGAGTCGAGCGCTGGAGCGAGGAGGTCGCGCGCGACCCCGAGCTCGCGGCCGACCTCGAGCGGGCGACGGCGGAGCAGCGGCGGATCCGCCACGAGCTCGCCGGGGGCAAGGTCGGGCGCGACGGCGGCTCCTCGCTCGATCTCGGGATCGGCGGCAGCGGCAATCCACGTCGGCTCAAGTGCCTGCACGCGCACGTCGCCTACGCGCTCGCCCAGCCCGGCTATCTCGTCGGCGAGCGCATTCTGGCCGAGGTCGACCCGCGTTGGCCGCCGCAGTGCTGCCTAGGAGGCCACCAATCCCTCCTAGGATCCGGCTCGTGATCACGGAGGCGGAGGTCGCGAGCGCCCGGCGCGAGTGGGAGGAGGGTCACCGGCGCCTGCACGAGGAGGCGAGCCAGGACCCGCGGCCCGAGCGGCTGCTCGCGCAGGTCGACGCCGTCACAGGGGAGCTGCGCCGCCGGGTCGGCGGCACCTTCACGCTCGCGGAGCTGGCGACGGCGTACGCAGGCGCGGAGCGGTGGAGCCGCGCGGTCGTCTCCGAGCAGACGCCCGCCCCGGGCTGGCCGCGGACGCTCTCGCTCGTCGAGGCGGCGGCGTTCCACGAGTACGCCCGCGGCGCGCAGGACTACGAGCCATGAGCACGTCGCCCGCCCGGCGCAACCCCCGGCCTCGCCGAAGCAACCCACTGCTCCGTCCGGCGCTGGCGGTCCTCGGGCTGCTCGCGGTCCTGCTGCTCGGAATCTCGATCGGCCGCGCGCTCGAGGACGGCCCGAGCCCGGGCGGGACGCAAACGAACGTCCGCACGCTCACCCCGCAGCCGCTGCCGCCGGCCGCGCGCACGGTGACGGTCACGGTCACGGCGGGCTGAAGTGGCTGCATCCGGCAGCGTTTCAGGTACCGTCAGGTTTGGGTAGGTTCACTGCCGATGGCATACGAGGGCAACCGTGGCGCGGCCGCAGCGCAGCCCGAATGGCTGACGTTGGGGCAAGCCGCGAAGTATCTGGGCGTCGCGCAGAGCACGATGCGGAAGTGGTCGGATCTCGGCCGCGTGTCGGCGTTCTACACCCCCGGCGGCCATCGCCGCTACCGCCGTTCCGATCTCGATCACTTCCTCGACCGGTCGGGCCCCGGCGGCGCGCCTCCCGTGCCCAGTGCGGGGCCGCTCGTCCTGATCGTCGACGACGACGAGGGCCTGCGCGAGTTCGTCCGCGTCAATCTCGAGGCCGAGGGCTACGAGGTACGCGAGGCGGGTAGCGCGGAGGAGGGTCTCGCGGCGCTCGGCGAGCGCTCGCCGGACCTGATCCTCCTAGACGTGATGATGCCGCAGGTCGACGGCTGGGAGACGCTGCGCCGGATCCAGGAGCACACGGGGGTCGGCGCGATTCCGGTGATCATGTTCTCCGGCAAGGTCGACGAGGCATCCGCGTCCGAAGCCGCGTCGCGCGGCGTCCAGGGCTTCATCGGCAAGCCGTTCGACCCCCGCGCGCTGATCGAGTCGACCAAGCAGCAGCTTCCGGTCACGTAGAGCCCGGGTGAGCGGCTTCGACCGCGAGCTCCGGGACTGGGTCGTCGACAACCGGATCGGCGTGCTCGACCCGCTGTTCGAGGCGCTCTCGTACGCCGGCTCGTTCGGCTTCATCTGGCTCGCGATCGCAATCGCGATCTCGGGCTTCTCCTGGAGCCGTCCCTGGCTCTGGACGCGCGTCGGCGCGGCGATCCTGATCTCCGAGAGCGTCTCGGGCGCGCTGAAGGAGTGGATCGAGCGCGACCGTCCGGCCGTCGCCGACCCCGATCCGGCGCCGCTCGTCGACCTGCCCGCGACGTTCTCGTTCCCCTCGGGCCACGCGACGGTGTCCTTCGCCTGCGCGACGACGCTCGCGCTCGCCGTCCCGCGCCTGCGCTGGCCGCTCTACGCCCTGGCGACGCTGATCTCGTTCTCGCGCGTCTACGTCGGCGTCCACTACCCGCTCGACGTGCTCGCGGGCGCCGTGCTCGGCGTCGCGATCGCTATAGCTCTTCGGAAGCTCGCAGGAGTCCTGCGCCGATCAGCGCCACCGATGCAAGAAGGCTGATCCAGAGCCCGAACCCGCGGCCCGCGAAGAAGAACTCGTCCGGGATCGAGATCGCCCGCACGAGCACGAAGATGGTCGCGAGCGCTCCAAGCGAGATCACGACAAGGCTTTCGGGCACGGCGGCGGGGAGGTCGATGCCCCACTGACGAAGCGCGACGACGAGGATCGCCAGCAGCCCGATCGCGAGCACGAGCTTCCCGAGCACGCCCGTGTGCCAGCCGATCACGCTCACCGTCACGCCCTGGCCCTCGCCCGAGTACCACCCGGTCAGTGCCGAAAGGGCGAGCACGAGCCCGGTGATCCAGGTTGCCTGCTCGCCGAGTCCCCAGAGCGATGGACCGCCGCGGCGGGCGGCCGGCGGGGGCTCTCCCGCGGGCTCCCAACCCGGCTCGGGCACTGTCTCCGGCGTTTCCACGGACGAGAGTATGGGCATATCCGCAGTGAAAGTCACGCAGGTAGCGGGTTTGCAGGACAGGGGGTCGGGGGGCAGTGCAGATCGAACCGAGGCGAGCCGACGGCGTTGCGATCGACAAGGCCGATGTTCCGGTGTTCCTCGGCGCCGGGACCGAGGCAACCGGCGAGTACCACTGCGCCGACTGCGGCTACGGCGTGACCGTGCGGCTGATCCTGCCCGTTTGCCCGATGTGCCGCGGGCGCTCATGGGAGGGGCCTGGCACGAGCCCGTTCGGACGCTCGTCGGTCTGACGCCCGGCCACGCGGACTACACTTGGCACATGGCTGAGCCTGCGACGGACTCTCGGGCAGGCGACGACGCGCCACCGTTCGACCCGGTCGCCGTTGACCGCGCCTACCTTCAGGAGCGCGCCCGGCGCCGCGCCCGCATCGAGCGGTCTCGGGCGAAGCGCCGTGCCGCGCTGCGCTTCTGGCTCGTCCTCCTCGGCCTGATCGCGGTCAGTGTGCTGCTGACGCTGACGATCTGGCGTGAGGTCGAGCGGCTCTTCGGACTTTGATCGGCAGCCGGGCGAGCTCCGACGTCGCCGAGGCACTCGCGGTGCTGGCGCGCTCGGCGCGCGCGCTTGCGGGCGGTGCTCCGATCGAGCAGACACTCGCGGAGCTCGCAGAGGCGGCAGCCAGGGGAACGGGCGCCGAGGTGGCCGTGATCTGGCTGCCCGAGCGTGGCGGAGCCCTCGTCGCCCGTTCCGTCTCGTCGTCCTCGGCCGGGCTGGCCGCGGAGATCGAAGGGCTCCGCGCCGAGTCGATCGAACGGGCGGCGGCGGTCGTTCGGGCACGGCTCGACGACACCGTCGAAGCGCTGACCGTCCCGTTCGATGCTGCCGGGGGTGATGGAGCCCTCGAGCTCGTGCGACGAGGAGCGCCGTTCGAGCGGGACGAGCTCCGGCTCGCGACGCTTGTGGCCGAGCTCACAGGCCTCGCAACGCGGCTCGAAGGCGGCGTCAACGCGCGCGCCGGAGGCAGCGCCACCCTCGACGTCGCCGGCGACGCGCTCGCCGCGGTGGCCTCGGACGACGGGGCGCCGACGCGGGTCGCGCGGCTCGCGGCGGTTGCGTCGGGGGGCGATGCCGCGGTCGTGTGGCGGCTCCGTGACGACGCGCTCGAGGCCGCCGGCGCCTACGGCCCGATCGTGGCTGACGAGGAGCTCGCCGAGGCGGCCAGAGCCGTCGTCGAGGAGGCCAGCACGGTCTCCGTCGGCGGAGGAGCGGCGGCACATATCGTCACGCTGCAGCTCGGCCAGCCCGTCCTGGGCGCGCTTCAGGTTCGGTTCGCACCGGGTCGCGCGCCGGACGAGCATCAGATCGAGCAGCTCGCCAGCTTCGCCGTTCGCGCAGCCCACGCCCTGCGCTCGTCGGAGCGGGCCCGCGACGCCGGCCTCGAGCTCGAGCGCAGCCGTGCGCTGCTCTCGGTCGTGGGGGAGGCGATCTCGCAGCTCTCGCTCGCGCACACGCTGGAGACGGCGATCGAACGTGTCGCGCACCTCCTCGACGCCGACCGCGTCGCGGTCTACCTGATCGAGGGGGACGAGATCGCCGTTGCCGCGAGCCGCGGGATCGAAGGCCCGCACCAGGCGGTCGCGCATGCCCTGCTCGCAGCGGCGGTGGAGTCGCGTCAGGCCGGGGTCATCGTCGAGATCGACGGAGCGGCGGACCAGCGGCTCGAGCAGGTACGAGCGCACGTCGAGGAATCGGGGATCGGATGGGTGCTCGCACTCGGTCTCGTCGTCGGCGACGAGCCGATCGGCGTCCTCGCGGTCTATCCCCGCCAACGGCGGGCGTTGAGCGAGAACGAACGGGCGCTGATGACGGCGCTGGTGGCCCAGCTGGCGGTGGCGGTGCAGAACGCGCGTCTCCACGAGCGGGTGACGAGGCTCTACGACGACCTGAAGCAGGTACTCGCCTCCGAGCAGGAGAAGTCGAAGCGGCTGCACGCGCAGCACGAGATCTCGCGCACGTTCGCCCAGAGCCTGTCGCTGGAAACGACGCTCGACGTGCTGGCCTCGTCGATCGTCGAGCTGCTCGGCGTCGACGCGGCGGTGATCCGGATGCCCGACGAGCGTGGGATCGAGCTGGCCGCACGCTCCGTGCATGTGAACGACGAACGGATCGACCCGGCGGCGCAGGCCCTGCTCGCTCGGCCGCAGCCGCTGCCGCGGCGCGAGCTGCTCAGCCTGCTTCGGCGCAGCGAGCCGGTCCTTCTCGATGCCGAGCTGGCGGAGGCGTTCGGCGGGGCGCTGGCGCTGCTGGCGCCGTTCCTGCGCAAGGGCTCGAGCGCGGCGCTGATCCCGATCGCCACGCCGGCGGAGCTGCTCGCGACGCTGACGATCATCTCGCTCCATCCCGGCCGCCCCGTTGCCGGCGAAGTCGCCGAGACGGCGCTCGCGATCGCCGGCCAGGCGGCGCTCGCAATCGACAACGCCCGCCTCTACGGACAGCAGAAGGCCTTCGCGGACACGATGCAGCGATCGCTGCTCCCGCGCGCAGCTCCCGAGCTGCCGGGGCTCGAGCTCGGCGACGTCTACGAGTCCGCCGCTCGGGTGGAGGTCGGCGGCGACGTCTACGACTACCTCACCCTCGGCGACGGGCGGCTCGCAGTCGTCCTCGGCGACGTCACCGGCCACGGTGTCGACGCGACCGCCGACATGGCGATGGCGAAGTACGTCTTCCGCTCGCTCGCCCGCGAGCATCCCGATCCGGGCACGTTCCTCGCCGCCGCCAACGAGGTCGTCGCGTCGGAGATCGCGCCCGGCCGCTTCATCACGATGGTCGAGCTCGTGTTCGACGTGGCGGGCGGGGAAGTGGCGTGCGCGAGCGGTGGCCATCCGCCGCCGCGGCTTGTCCGCCCCGACGGGTCCGTCGAGTCGATCTCCGCGCACGGGCTGGCGCTCGGCATCGAGGCTCCGCAGCAGTACGACACGGTCACCGAGCCCTTCCTGCCGGGCGCGATCGTGGTCGCCTACACCGACGGCGTGATCGAGGCGCGGCGCGGCGGCGAGCAGTTCGGCGTCGAGCGATTGGACGCGCTGCTGTCGGAGAAGCGTGCGCTGCCCCCGCAGGAGATCGCGGCCGCGGCGCTGGCGGCCTGCCGTGACTGGACCGAGGGCGAGCTCACCGACGATTTCGCCGTCGTCGTCGTCAAGCGGTCGCCGCAGCCGAAAGACACAGCGGCATGAACCGCAGCCAGGCAGCTCTCGCGGCGCTCGTCTTCGGCGCCGGCACCGGCTCGCTCGCGACCGAGATCGCAGCGTCGCGCATGCTGGCTCCGTACTTCGGCTCGTCGACGATCGTGTGGGCGAACCTGATCGGGATCGTCCTCGCGGCGCTTGCCCTCGGGTACTGGCTCGGCGGCAGGCTCGCCGACCGGCGGCCCGAGCGCCGGCTGCTCGGGCTGATCGTGCTCGCGGCGGCCCTCTGGGTGGCGATGACGCCGTTCCTCGCGCGGCCGTTCCTCGACGCCGCCGTCGGCAACCTCGACGACGCGTCGGCCGGCGCCGTGATCGGCTCCTTCTTCGCCGTGCTGCTCCTCTTCGCGCCGGCCGTCGTCCTGCTCGGGATGGTCGCGCCGTTCGCGATCCGGCTCGCGATCACCGACGTCGAGAGCGCGGGCGCGGTCGCAGGCCGGTTCTACGCGCTCTCGACCTTCGGCTCGCTGCTCGGGACGTTCGTGCCCGCCCTGATCGCGATCCCGCTCGTCGGGACGCAACGGACGCTGCTCGCCACCGCCGCGCTGCTGGCGGTCTCGGCTTCGTTCCTGCTCGGCCGGAAGTTCGTCGTGCTGGCGGCGGCGATAGCCGCGCTGGGGGCGCTTCCGCCGGGCGCGGTGAAGTCCGAGGCGGGGCTGCTCCACGAGGAGGACTCGCTCTATCAGTTCATCCAGGTGGTCGAGCGCGACGACGGCCGCCGGCTGCTGCGCCTGAACGAGGGCGTCGCCGTCCACTCCGTCTGGCGCAGGGACACGGTGCTCACCGGCGGCGTCTGGGACGCGTTCCTGGCCCTGCCGCCGCTGCTCGACCGGCCGCTGCGGTCGGTCGCGATCCTCGGCAACGCCGCCGGCACGACCGCACGCGCGCTCGGAGTCTTCTACCCCGACGCGCGGGTCGACGGGGTCGAGCTCGATCCGGCGGTCAGCCGTGTCGGCCGTGAGTACTTCGGGATGGGCGACAATCCGCGCCTGACCGTGTACGACGCGGACGCGCGGCCGTTCCTGCGCCGCACCGACGAGCGCTACGACCTGATCATCGTCGATGCCTACCACCAGCCCTACGTGCCGTTCTACCTGGCGACGCGCGAGTTCTTCCGGCTCGCGCGGGAGCGCCTCGCGCCCGGCGGGATCCTGGCGCTGAACGTCGCTTCCGTGCCGGGCGACGACAGCCTGCTCGACGGGATCTCCGGAACGCTGACGCACGAGTTCGAGTCGGTCGCGGTCTGGCCGGCGCTCCGGTTCAACAAGCTCCTGATCGCGTTCGACGAGCCGAGGACGACGGAGATCGGGCTCGAGGATGTCGCGCCGGAGCTGCGCCCGCTCGTGCAGCTGCTCGTCACCCACCTCACCCCCGTAACGGAGAAGGCGAAGCGGCCCTGGACCGACGACCGGGCCCCCGTCGAGTGGGTGACCGACCGGATGATCGTCGAGTACGCCGCGCGCGGCGGCGAGCTCGACGAGGACTTCCTGCCGACGCGGCCGTGAGACTCCTTCGCGCTGACGGGCCTCTGATCCGGGTCGGGCACCGCGGCGCGGCGAGGCTCGCGCCCGAGAACACGCTGCGCTCGTTCGAGGCCGCACTCGACCAGGGCGTCGACGCGATCGAGTTCGACGTCCTCGATGCGGGACCGGGCCCGCTCGTGCTCGGCCACTCGCTCGCCGAGCTCGGCCGCGACCCGGCAACCCTCGACGCGGCGCTGGACTACCTCGCCGGACAGGACGTCGCCCTCCACGTCGACCTGAAGCTGACGACACGGCTGGACGAGGTCGCGGCCGCGCTCGACCGGCACGGCGTCGCCGGTCGGGCGGTGGTCAGCTCGTTCCACCTGCCGAGCCTGCGCGCGATCACTGCGCACGCGCCGCACATCCCGATCGGCTTCACGTATCCCGAGGACAGGTACGGAGTCTCGAAGCGCCGCGGGATGAAGCCTGCGATCCGACTCGGCACGCTCGCGCTCCGGCGGGCGGTGGTGGCGCGGATCTCGGCGATGATCGCGCGCGCCGACGCGAAGGCGCTGATGCTCCAACACGCGGTCGTCTCGCCGGCCGCAGTCGCCCGGGCCCATGACGCCGGCGCGGCCGTCTGGGCCTGGACGGTGGACGACGTCGAGGAGCTCGCCCGCCTCGAGGCAGCAGGGGTCGATGCAGTGATCACAAACGATCCAAGGATCTTTTCGGGCATGGCTACACTGCCGACGTGAGGCGCGGACTCTCATTTGCCCTGCTCGCGGCGTGTCTCTCCGCGGGTGTGCTCGCGGCCGGATTGCTCGTCGGGACGCCGTCTGCGGACGCACAGGAGGGGACGACGACGGGGACGACGACGCCGCTCCGCCGCCCCCGCCGACGACGACCACGACGACCACCACGACGACTCCGACCACGCCTCGCCCGACCACGATCGCCGCCGGCGTCACGGTCGGCGGGGAGCTGCTCGTGGGCGGTCTCTCGCCGGCCGACGCGACGGCTGTGATCAAGTCCTTCTTCGCCCGGCCGGTCACGCTTCAGCTCGGGAAGGTTTCGCTCCGTGCGACGCCGAAGCAGCTGGGCGCGGCCGCCTACGTCGGCGAGGCGGTCAAGCGCGCCCGGATCGTCAGGCCGGGTGCGAACGTGCCGCTGAAGGTCGCGGCGCCGCTACCGCGGATCGAGCGCTACGTGGCCGGGCTCGCGCGCCGTTTCGACCGCGCGCCGGTCGACTCGGAGCTGTCGCTTCGGAACGGGAAGCCGTTCGTGACCAAGGAGCGGCTCGGTCGCCGACTTCGCCAGGCGACCGCCGTCCGCGCCGTCTTCCACAGCCTCAAGGCCCACGCCCGCGAGCCGATCGCGCTCCGCGCCGACGTGGTCGCGCCGCAGGCGACGCGCGCGACGATCGGCGACGTGATCGTGATCCACCGTGGCTCCAACAAGCTCAACCTCTACTCGGGGATGAAGCTGCGGCGGACGTTCGGCGTCGCGACCGGCGAGTCGCGCTACCCGACGCCGCTCGGCAAGTTCCAGATCGTCGTCAAGTGGCGCAACCCGTGGTGGTATCCGCCCCAGTCCGACTGGGCGAAGGACGCCAAGCCGATCCCGCCGGGCCCCGGCAACCCGCTCGGGACACGCTGGATGGGGATCTCCTCGCCCGCCGTCGGGATCCACGGCACCCCCGATCCCGCCTCGATCGGCTACTCCGTCTCGCACGGCTGCATTCGCATGCTGATCCCCGAGGTCGAGTGGCTGTTCAACCAGGTCGACGTCGGGACGCCCGTCTACATCGTCCGGTGACCGGTCGGCTTCGGCTGATCGCGCAGATCGCGGCCGTCGGGGTCGTGGCGGCGCTGCTCGGGCTCCTCGGCTGGAAGCTGACGCAGGACGAGAGCGCCGTCACTTCGCAGCTCGACCAGGGCGGCTCACCCGCCGCGCCGGCGTTCACGCTCGAGCGCCTCGACGGGAAGGGCGAGCTCGCGCTTTCCTCTCTGCGCGGAAAGGCGGTCGTGCTCAACTTCTGGGCCTCGTGGTGCGGGCCGTGCAAGGATGAGACGCCGCTCCTGCAGCAAGGCTGGAAGCGCTGGCAGGGGAAGGACGTCGTCTTCGTCGGCATCGACGTGAAGGACTTCCGTGGCGACGCGAAGGACTTCCTCGCCCGCTACGGGGTCACGTACGCGAATGTCTACGACGGCAAGGGATCGACCGTCGGGCGCTACGGCGTCACCGGCTTCCCGGAGACCTACTTCGTCGACGCGGCCGGCCACGTGCGCTACCGGATCGCGGGTCCGGTCGAGGACGCTGCGGAGCTCGACGCCGGGATCCAGCGCGCGCTCGCTCCGGCGTGAGGGCGGCGGCCCTCGCGCTCATCGCACTCACCCTCGCCGCCCCGGCGGGGGCGAGCGAAGAGCGCCCGACCGCGGCCGAGCTCGAGTCCGAGCTCGTCTGTCCGGTCTGCGAGACGACGCTCGACACATCGAACGCGCCGGTCGCGCTGCGGATGAAGGCGTTCATCCGCGAGCGGATCGCCGCGGGCGACACGAAGAGCGAGATCAAGGCGGCGCTGGTCGACCAGTTCGGTCCCGCGGTGCTGGCGGTGCCGCCGAAGAAGGGGTTCGAGCTGGTCGCATGGGTGCTGCCGCTCGCCGGGCTCGCGCTCGGCGTCGTCGTGGTGGGCCTGCTCGCCTGGCGGTGGAGTCACACGCGTGGCCGCGACGACGAGCCGCCCGACGAGCGCGGCGAGCCGCTCGATCCCGCGCTCGAGCGCCGGCTCGACGACGAGCTCGCCCGCTTCGAGTCGTGACCGTCACCACAATCGTCGTCGCGTTCGGCGCGGGATTCCTCTCGTTTCTCGCCCCGTGCGTCCTGCCGCTCGTCCCCGGCTACCTCTCCGCTGTGTCGTCCGTCGAGGCGGAGCGGCTCGGCGAGCCGGGCTCGTCGCGTCGCGTCGTCCGCTCGAGCCTCCCGTTCGTCGCGGGCCTGGTGGCCGTGTTCGTCCTGCTCGGCGCCGGTGCGGCGGCCATCGGCCTCTCCTTCACGGAGGACCAGTTTCTGATGGAGCAGATCGCCGGCTTCGTCCTGATCGTCTTCGGGTTCGCGTTCATGGGCCTGCTCCCGTGGCCGCAGCGGCTGCTCGGCGCCGGTCTCGTGCAGGACGCGCGCCGGCGCGGCTCCGGCTTCCTGCTCGGCGGCGCCTTCGCAATCTGCGCCGCACCGTGCATCGGCCCCGTGCTCGGCTCGATCCTCGTCCTCGCCGGCGACTCGAACACGGTCTGGGAGGGCTCGCTCCTGCTCGCCGTCTATGCGCTCGGGCTCGCCGTCCCGTTCCTGATCGCGGCGGCGCTGTTCGTCCCGGCGATGGGCCTCTTCCGGCGCGTGCGCGACCATTACGTCGCGATCCAGTTCGTCAGCGGCCTGATCCTGGTCGCGCTCGGCGCGCTTCTCTTCGCCGGCGAGTTCTGGCGTCTGCGCGTCTACCTCAACCGCCTCCTCGACGCACTCGGCATTTCCGTGTAGGAAACCCGCCCGGGCGCTGATAGATTCGCGTTGTGGCGACCATCCTGCTCGCAGGGGTCGATCTCTTCTTCAGGGGGAAGCTCGAGGCCCTGCTCTACGGCCATCACCTGATCACGACCGACAGCGTCGATCCGCCCGACCTCGTCATCGTCGACATCGCACGTGTCGAGCCGGAGGAGGTCGTCGACTCGTGGCCGGACATCCCGATCGTCGGTTTCACGAACCACACGGACAAGTCGGGGCTGCAGCGCGCACACACGGCCGGGTTCGACCAGGTGATCGTCAAGTCGGCGCTGGCCGAGCGCGTACCGGAGATCGTCGCCGAGCTCACCGCGCCGTCGGTCTGATCTCCCTCGCTAGACTCGCCACACCGTGACGTACATCATCGCCGAGCCCTGCATCGACATCAAGGACCTCTCCTGCGTCGACGTCTGCCCGGTCGACTGCATCCACGAGTTCGACCGGATGCTGATCATCGACCCCGAGGAGTGCATCGATTGCGGAGCCTGCGAGCCCGAGTGCCCGGTCGAGGCGATCTTCCCGGAGGACGCGCTCCCGGACAAGTGGGAGCCCTTCGTCAAGATCAACTACGCCTACTCCGAGGGCCCGGCGGCGCTGAACCCGCTCGTCGACGCGTACGCGACCGAGCACGACGTCCAGAACCTCCCGCTCGACACGGAGTAATACCGGTCGAAAGACGGGAAAGACCCTTCTCCACGACCGAAGGAGGAGGTCACATGCCGCCAAAGGCCTGGAACGCGAAGCGGGAGCGGCAGTACGAGCACATCAAGGACAGCCTCGAGGATCGGGGCGCCTCCGAGGACAAGGCCGAGGAGATCGCCGCGCGGACCGTGAACAAGGAGCGGGCGCGGGCCGGCGAGGCGAAGACGTCGTCGCGGCTCTCGCGCAGCGACATCTCGTCCGGCCGCCGCGGTGGGCTTCGCTCCGGTACGCGCCGCGCGAAGGGGCGGACCCGCGACCAGCTCTACGAGGAGGCGAAGGGCATGGGCATCGAGGGCCGCTCGAAGATGACGAAGGAGCAGCTGCAGCGGGCGGTCGACCGACGGAAGTAGCCCTGTCTCCTGCGGCTATCCTCGGAAGGTGAAGCCGTTGACGCTCGATCACGTCGCGCTCTGGGTCGCCGACCGCGAGCGCATGGCCGCAACGGCGGTCGCGCGGCTCGGGCTGCGCGTGATCGAGCAGACCGACCGGTTCACGCTGCTCGGCGCCGACGCGCGACGGGGCAAGCTGACGCTCTTCGACGCTGACACGGGCCGCGCGAGCGGGGCGCGCTCGAACGGATCGGGCTGCGGGTGTCCGCGCTCGACGGCCGCGATCCGGTGATCGACCTCGGCGAGGGGCTCGAGATCGTGCTCGTCGAGGCAGAAACGGACTCGGAGCTCGATCTCGATCACGTCGCGTTGCGAACGAAGGATCCCGACGCGGCGGCGGGCGGCTGGGAGCAGCTCGGCTTCACGCCGACGGGCGACGGGCGCCTGGAGGTCGGGGGCGCCTATCTCGAGCTGACGCGCGGCGACCCCGGCAACCCGGAGCGGCCGCTGCTCAACCACATCGGCGTCCTCGTCGGCTCGGTCGACGAGCACCAGGCGGAAGCGGAGGAGCTCGGTGTCGAGATCGACGACCTCGTCGACGCGCCGAATACGCTCGCGCTCTTCGTTTGGGGGCCGGACCGGGTGAAGCTCGAGTACATCGAGCACAAGCCGTCGTTCTCGCTCACCTGAGCGAGCTTACGGTTGCCGGCGCCGGCATGGCCGGCCTCGTCGCGGCGGCGCGTGCGCGCGAGCTGGGCGCGGCGCCCGTCGTCGTCGAGAAGGGCGATCGCGCGGGTGGGTCGATGCTGCTCTCGAGCGGCGTCGTCTGGCGCCACCGGACGCTTGCCGACTTCCGCTCCGAGTGCCCTCAGGGCGATCCCGCGCTGCAGGCCAGGATCGTCGAGGAGCTCGACGATGCGCTGGATTGGCTCGAGCACCTGGGGATCGGGCCGACACGCCGGGAGACGGGCAATCCGCTCACCGTCGGGCGCCGGTACGACCCGCGCGCGCTGACGGACACCCTCGTTCGCGCGGCCGGCGAGGTGCGGCTGCAGCAGCCGTTCCGCGAGGCCGACGTGCTCGCGACCGGCGGTTTCGGAGCACGGCTCGCGCGGGAGCGTGGCCTGCTGCTACGGGCGGCGCCGTGGAGCGAAGGGGACGGGCTCGCGTTCGCGCTCGGGCGTGGTGCGGCCCGGACGGCAGGCATGGAGGAGTTCTACGGGCGTGCGCTTCCCGCTCCCGTGGGCGAGGACGACTTCGTGCGCGCGTCGCAGCTCTACGCGCGGCATGCGCTCGTAGTAGACGACGAGGGCCGGGATCTCGGCGATGCGGCCTGGCACGAGAGTGACATCGTCCAGCGGTTCCCGAACGGAAGGGCCTGGTACGTGGTCGACGCGCGAGCCATGCGGCAGCCGGTGCGGGAGCGCACGGTGGCCGACCTCGTCGAGGCGGCCCGCGAGGCTGGGGGAGATGTGCGCCCGGCCGGGGAGTTGCCGTTCGAGATCCCTTCGTCCCCCAAGCTCGTCGAGCCGCCGTTCTTGGCCGTGCGCGTCTACGCGGGGGTGACGCACACGATCGGCGGCCTTCGGATCGATGACGGCGCGCGGGTGCTCGACGCGGACGGCGCGCCGATCCCGGGTCTGTACGCCGCGGGCGCCGACGCCGGAGGGATCTTCACCGGCGGCTACGGCAGCGGCCTCGCCGCGGCCCTCGTCTACGGCCGCATCGCCGCCGAGACCGCGCTCACGTGACCGTCCCGCGGGGCCATGTCGGGGCCAGGACCCCTCATGTCCCTACGAGACAACCCGCTTTAGCGCGTGTTCCAGGCCATTTGTCGCTCTCGCACGTGGCGAAAGCGGACGTGCGAGGTCCTGGCCCCGGCATGGGCGAAAGGGACGTCTAGGCGAGTTGCGTGTAGGCGCAGAGGCGGCGGTCGCCGGGGAGCGGCGAGGGGCCGATCTTGCTGATCCGCAGCAGCGTCTCGTTCGCCTCGACGGTCGAGCCGACGGGCGGGACCTCACCGTCGCGCTGTTGGAGCGACCAGCCGTTGGTCGACCAGACGAAGAGCAGGTGCCCTGCGGGTGCGTGGTGGCCGTTTTCCATCGGCGGCGATTCTAGTCACTGCTCGGACGGCCGGCGTAGGCCGGGAGGACGACGCGGATCGCGGTGCCGCCGTCCGCGCCCTGCTCGACCGAAAAGCGGCCGTTCAGGGTCGATGCGCGCTCGCCGATCGCCGCCAGCGCCGCCGTGCGCCGCTCGCCGGTGCCGTTGTCGGCGACGATCGTCTCGATCTGCCCGCTGTTCGTCTCTTGGATCGTGACCGAGATCTTCGAGGGCGGCCCCCGCCGGACCGCCTGGTTCAGCGACTCGCGGACGATCTGGTAGAGGCCGACCTGCTCCTTCTCGCCGAGGCGGGCGGCCGGGGCGACGTCGACCTCGATCTGCACCCGGTGCTCCATCCCGAGCTGATTCGCGAGCTCGTCGACCGCGGCGCCGAAGCCCTGGTCGCGGAGCACGACCGGCTCGATGTTGAAGGAGAGATCACGTAGCGACCGGATCGTCTCCCGGTGGCGCTCGAGCGCCGACGCCATGATCCCCCGCGCAGCTTCCGGGCGGCCGTCGTCGATCGCCTGTACCGCGGCGTCGAGCATCAGCGCGATCCCGGCCAGGTTCTGCACCGGCCCGTCGTGGAGGAAGAGCGCCAGTCGCCGCCGCTCGTCCTGCTCGGCCGTGATGATCCGCTCGACGAGCCGTTCGCGCTCGTCGTCGGGAACTGTGTCCGGCATCGCGGCGACTAGTCGATGATCGCGTCGCGGAGCGCGATCGCGACCGCGTGCGTGCGGGTGTCGGCCTCGAGCTTCGCGAGGATGTGGCGGACGTGGCTCTTGACCGTCTCCTGGCTGATGAAGAGCCGGGCCGCGACGTCGGCGTTCGACATCCCGTCGGCGAGCAGCTGCAGGATCTCGCGCTCGCGCGAGGTCAGCATCTCGTTCTGCTCCTTGCCGGTCAGGAACGCCGGCATCAGCGCGGGGTCGACGAAGCTCTCGCCGCCCGCGACCTTCTCGATCGCGCGCAGCAGCGTCGCATGCGGGGCTTCCTTGAGGATGTAGCCCTTCGCGCCCGACTCGAGCCCGCGGCCGAGCAGCGAGCGCTCGCTGTAGGCGGTGAAGATCAGCACCGCCGTCTCGGGCACTTTCTCCTTGATCTGCTTCGTCGCCTCGAGCCCGTCCATGCCGGGCATGCGGACGTCCATGATCACGACCTGCGGCCGCCGCCGCTCGACGAGAGCGACCGCGCCGGCGCCGTCCGAGGCCTCGCCGATCACGCGCACGTGCGGCGCGCGGGAGAGCGAGAGCCGAAGCCCTTCGCGGACGACTTCGTGGTCGTCGACGATCAGGCAGGTGATCTCTTCGGGCATCGCCGGGGAAGTGTATGCCGCGGGTCGGCTTTCACACACCCAGCGAGAGCTGGACGGGCTCCGGCGGCGGCGTCAGTGGCGCGCGCCGCCGGTCGCGGACGCCGTGCGCCCGCGCCAGGTCGCGCACCTGCTCGCGAAGCGGGTCGACCTTCGCCCGCGGAAGATATGCGCCCTTCGCGTACAGATCCTCGTAGCGCTCGAGCTGCTCGGGCCAGTCGCGTGCGAGTGCATCGAGGAAGTGCTCCTTCGTGCCGGGCGCGAGGTAGAGCACGTTGGCCCAGATCCCCGTCGCGCCAGCGGCCCGCGCGGCCTTCACGACCTCCGCGAGCTGCTCCGGCCGGTCGGAGAGGCCGGGCAGGATCGGAGCCATGCCGACACTCGCTCGCACACCGGCGTCGACGAGCTTCGTCAGCGCCCGCAGCCGCTGCCGCGGTGGGGCGGTGCCGGGCTCGGTTGTTCGCCACACCTCGCGATCGAGCGTCGGCACGGAGAAGGTCACCGACACGTCCGCCCGCCGCGCGGCCTCCTGGAGGACGTCGAGGTCGCGGACGATCAGCGGCCCGCGCGTGATGATGCCGAAGGGCGTGCCCGAACGGCCGAGCGCCTCGATGCAGGCCCGCGTCAGGCGATAGCGGCCCTCGGCCGGCTGATAGGGGTCGGTGGCGGCGCCGATCGCGACCGTCTCCCTCGCCCACGACGCCCGGCGGAGCTCACGTGCGAGCACCTCGGCGACGTTCACCTTGACGCGGATCGAGCGTCCGTAACGGTCGTCTGACGGCCGGTCCGCTCGCTGCTCGAAGGCGCGCACGTAGCAGAAGGTGCAGCGATGGACGCAGCCGCTGTAGGGATTCAGTGACCAGCCGAACGGCATCCCCTTGACCCGGTTCAGGGCACTTCGGCACTCCTCTTCGCGGTATTCGACCCGCATCCGAACAGAATAGAACATATGTTCGTACGGCGGCAACTGATTGGATGGACGGATGGAGCTTCCGTTCGGCATTCGCCGGATCACGACGCCGCTGCCGACGCGTCCGGGTCACGTCCACTCCTACCTCCTGCCGGGCGAGGACGGCTGGACGCTCGTCGACACCGGGATCGGGCTGCCGGACGCGCAGGAGGTCTGGAGCGAGGCGCTGGACGGCGCCGAGGTGGCGCGGATCTTCGTCACCCACTTCCATCCGGACCACGTCGGTGCGGCCGCGGACGTCGCCGAGCTGACGCGGGCGCCCGTGCACCAGGGCGCACTCGATTACGCCCAGTGCGAGCTCGTCTGGGGGAATCCGAACTGGCCCGAGCGGATCGCCGACTGGTTCCGCACCCACGGCGTCCCGAGCGAGATCACCGAAGAGCTGATCGGCTCGGGCGACGTCTACCGGCCGTTCATCCGCTTCCAGCGCGACCCGATCCTCGTCGACGACGGCGACCGCCTCGACGGCTGGGAGCTCGTCGCAGCGCCCGGCCATGCCGACGGGCAGCTCTGCCTGCTCAAGGAGCGCGTGCTCGTCTCGGCCGACCATCTGCTCGGCCGGATCTCGCCGACGGTCGGGCTCTGGCCGGCGAGCAGGCCAGACCCGCTCGGAGACTTCCTCGAGTCGCTGGAGCGGACGATCGAGCTCGCGCCCGAGATCGCGCTCCCGGGCCATGGCGACCCGATCGCCGATCCCGTCGGCCGCGCCCGCGAGCTGATCGAGCACCACCACGAGCGGCTCGCCTTCGCCGAGGCCGCGCTCACCGACGTCCCGCGCAGCGGCTACGACGTCTCGTTCGACCTCTTCGGCGCCGAGCTGAAGCCTGCCTCCCGCCGTTTCGCCGTCGCCGAGACGCTCTCCCACCTCGAGCGGCTCGTGCTCGAGGAGCGGGCAGATCGGGTCGAGGATGTCGGAATCGTTGCCTATACTGCGCGCCAGCTTGGACGAGCCCTCTAGTACCCATGCCCCGGAGAGCGGGGCATGAGCGACACCCTCCGCATCGTCGCGATCCTTCTGCTCGTGCTCGGGAACGCGGTCTTCGTCGCGGCCGAGTACGCGCTCGTGACGGCGCGGCGGACGCGGCTCGAGCCCGAGGCGGCGGCCGGCAGCCGGCGCGCCCGCGCCGCGCTCGACCTGATGGACCATCCGGTGAAGTTCATCGGCACGGTGCAGATCGGGATCACCGTCTTCGGGATCGCCCTCGGCGCCGTCGGCCAGCCGCTCCTGACCGACTACTTCGACGGGCCGGTCTCATACGGGATCGCCTATCTGCTCGCGTTCCTGATCCTCACCTACCTCAGCGTCGCGCTCGGCGAGCTCGTCCCGAAGGCGCTCGCCCTCCAGCGGGCCGAGCCGATCGCGAAGATGCTCGCGATTCCGCTCGAGATCCTGCAGGGGATCGTGAAGCCGTTCACCTGGCTCCTGCAGGTCTCGGCCAACGCCGTCGTGCGCCTCTTCGGCGTCAAGCCCGCACCGGCCGGAGAGCTGGCCCACACCGAAGAGGACATCCGCCACATCGTCGCCGGCGCCGAGGACGCGGGCGTGATCGCGACGACCGAGGAGGAGATGCTCTACAAGGTCTTCGACTTCGCGGACAAGGAAGTCCACGAGGTGATGGTGCCGCGCCCGCAGGTGGTGGCGATCTCGATCTCGATGCCGACCGAGGAGGCGCTCGCAGCGCTGCTCGAGTCGCCGTACACCCGCTACCCCGTCTACCGCGACTCGCTCGACGAGATCGCCGGGATCCTGCATGTGCGCGACCTCTTCTCCGCCCTCCACGACCGCGGGATCGCGAACGTCGACCTCGAGCAGCTGCTGCGGCCGGTCTACATCGTCCCGGAGACCAAGGACCTCGCCGCGCTGCTGGCGGAGTTCCGCAGGCAGAACCAGCACATGGCGGTCGTCGTCGACGAGTACGGCGCGATGCAGGGGATCGTCACGCTCGAGGACCTGCTCGAGGAGATCGTCGGCGAGATCGAGGACGAGTTCGACCTCCCGGACGAGTCGGTCGAGCGGATCGACGAGACGCACATCCGCATCGACGGCACCTTCCCGATCGACGACTTCAACGAGCAGTTCGGGACGGAGCTCGAGGCCGACGACTACCACACGATGGCCGGCACGGTCTTCGGCGAGCTCGGACGTGCTGCCGAGGTCGGGGACGAGGTCCAGATCGACGGGCTGGCGCTGCGGGTGATCGAGGTCGAGGGGTCGCGGATCCAGCGGCTCGAGGTCGAGTTCACGGAGCCGACCGAGGAGCCCGAGCCGGTCGAGGAGTAACCGCTAGGCCCAGAAGGCGTCGAACGCCGCCGGGTCGCTCGGCAGCGCAAGCACCTCGGTGACGAGGCCGTCGCGAATCGTGAAGAGGAGTAGCTGGTCGATGTCGATCGACCGCCCCTCACGCTCGCCGCGCGCCCGGTAGAGCCCGGCGCCCCGCTCGTCGCTCGCGAGCGCGTCGATGAAGGTGGAGCGATAGGTGCCGTTCGTCAGCTTCGGCAGCCGCGCGAGGAAGCGGAAGATCTCGGAGCGGCCGCGGTACGTGCCCGACATGACGCCGCTGCCGGGTACGTGCCAGACGGCGTCCTCTGCGAAGCACTCCCGGAGCGCGAAGCCCTCCTTGTTCGCGAACGCCTCCATGATCCGGCGGACGAGTGCGGCGTTCTCCTGTCAGGCGGACGCTCAGCGGCCCTTCCTCCCAGCGGTCGATCAGGCCGGCGACGTGCTGCCGCTGCGCGTCGGTGAAGTCCATCCGGTCGAGCAGGCGGCGCGCCTCAGTGGGGTCGTCGTTCGCCACCGCCGCCTCGAGATGCTCGCGCCACGGCGTCGGCTCGCGCAGCTGCCGGCGCAACCAGCGGAGGAGGCTCACGCTTGCCTGGTCGGTCATCGAACAGGCAGGCTACAAGGGTGAAGGAGATTCTCAGCGAGATCGAGCGCTGGCGGCAGGACGGTGAGGCGGTCGTCGTCGCCACGGTCGTCGCGAACCGGCGCTCGGCGCCGCGGCCGGTCGGCTCGAGCCTCGCCGTCTCCGAGAGCGGCAAGCTCTGCGGCTCCGTCTCCGGCGGCTGCGTCGAGGGCGACGTCTTCGAGCAGGCGCAGGAAGTGTTCGCGAGCGGCGAGCCGAAGCTGCTCTCCTATGGGATCAGCGACGAGGAGGCCTGGGCGGTCGGGCTGCCCTGCGGCGGCGAGATCGACGTCTTCGTCGAAAAGCTCCCGTGATCGCGCGGCTGTTGCAGCTCCAGCGCGACGGCGGCCGCGCCGTCGTTCTCACCGTTGTCGAGGGGGAGGGGCTCGGGTCGAAGCTGCTCGTCGTCGAGGGCGGCGAGACGCACGGCGACGGCCCGCCCGAGCTCGCCGAACACGCCGCTGAGCTGATCCGCGGCGCGCGTAGCCGGACGGTCGAGCTCGAGGGCCGAAAGGTCTTCGCGGAGGTCTACGGGCCGCCGCCGCGCCTCTTCGTCTACGGCGCCGTCGACACCGCCGAGGCGCTCGCCGCCGCGGCGAAGCTGCTCGGCTGGCGGACGACCGTCGCCGACGCGCGCGCCAAGTTCGCGACGCGCGAGCGGATGCCGAGCGCGGACGAGCTGATCGTCGCGTGGCCGGAGGAGGCGTTCGCGCAGGTCGGTCCCGACCATGCGACCGCGATCGTGATCCTCACCCACGACGACAAGTTCGACCTGCCTGCACTCGAGCTCGCGCTGGCGAGCGACGCCTTCTACGTCGGGCTGATCGGCGGTCGCCGCAACCAGGAGCGCAAGCGCGAGCGGCTGCGCGAGAGCGGCGTCGCCGAGGAGGCGATCGAGCGGATCTCGGGCCCGTGCGGGCTCGACATCGGCGCCGATTCCGTTCCCGAGACCGCGCTCTCGATCCTCGCCGAGGCGATGGCCGCCCGGAACGGGCGGGCGGGCGGGCCGCTGAGCAGCTCGACGCAGCGCATCCACGCCTGATGCGAACAGCCGTCGTCACCGGCGCCGCGCGCGGACTGGGGGAAGCGATCGCGCGGCGGCTGGCGGCCGACGGCGACCGTGTTCTGCTCGCCGACATCGACGAAGCCGGCGCTGCCCGGGTCGCGGCCGAGATCGGCGGCGAGCCGGTCGAGCACGACGTTCGCAGCCTCGAGTCGTGGGAACGGCTGCTGACGGCGGCAGGCGACGTCGACGTCCTCGTCAACAACGCCGCACGCACTGAGATCCGCTCCTTCTGGGAGATCGATGTCGAAGAGTGGGACGACGTGCTCGCGACCAACCTGCGCGGCACCTACCTCGGCATCCGCGTCGTCGGTGCGCAGATGCGCGACCGCGGTGCCGGCCGGATCGTCAACCTCACCTCGGTCGCGGGTCAGAACAGCCGTGCCGTCACCGGGATCCACTACGCGAGCTCGAAGGCCGCGATCGTCGCCTTGACCCGGCACGCCGCGACCGAGCTGGCCGGCTCGGGCGTGACCGTGAACGCCGTCGCGCCGGCCGCGATCGACGGTCCAATGGTCGCCACGGTGGCGCCGGAGCGGCTCGAGGCGATGCTGAAGACGATCCCGGTCGGCCGGCTCGGACGGCCGGAGGAGGTCGCAGCCGCCGTCGCATACCTCGCCTCCGATGCGGCCGCGTTCATCACCGGCGCCACCCTCGACGTCAACGGCGGGATGCTGATGCGATGAGAACGCTCGCCGCGGTGATGCACGAGCCGGGAGCGCTGGTCGTCGAGGAGCTCGAGGTCGAGGAGCCGCTTCCAGGCGAAGTCGTCGTCCGGATGAGCGCCGTCGGCGTCTGCGGCACCGATCTGCACTCCTACAAGGGCGAGTGGGACCGGCCGACGCCGATCGTGCTCGGGCACGAGGGTGCGGGGCTCGTCGAGGCTGTGGGCTCGGACGTCGCCGGGCTCGGCCCTGGCGACCGCGTCGTCCTCTCCTGGGCGCCGGCCTGCGGGGAGTGCGGCGCCTGCCGCCGTGGCCGCCCGGCCGCGTGCGGACCGCTCTCCTCCGCGATCGGGCGCGGAACGCTGCTCGGCGGCCGCACCGGTCTGTCGCTGGACGGTGAGACCGTGTTTCGCGGTACCGCCACCGGCGCGCTCGCCGAGCGGGTCGTCGTCGATGCCGCGGCCGCAATGCCGCTCGGGGACGTCGTGCCGATGGAGCACGCGGCGCTGCTCGGCTGCGCTGCGCTGACCGGGGTCGGCGCTGTGCTCAACGCCGCGAGGCCGGAGCCGGGCTTCAGCGCGCTCGTGATCGGCGCCGGCGGCGTCGGCCAGTTCGTCGTCCAGGGAGCGAGGATCGCGGGCGCGGCCGAGGTGCTGGTCGTCGACCCGGTCGAGGCTCGGCGTGCGCAGGCACTCGCGCTCGGCGCGACTCGCGCCTGCGCGCCGGACGACGTGCGTGAGGCGATGAGCGAGCTCGACCCGGAAGGCGTCGACTTCGCCTTCGACGCGGTCGGCGCCGCCGCGACGACGAAGCTCGCGCTCCGCTGGACGCGAGGCGGCGGCACCGCGGTCGTCGTCGGCCTGCCCGCGGGCGGCGAGAAGCTCGAGCTCGATCCGTTCGAGTTCTCGAACCGCGAAAAGACGCTGACCGGGACGATCTACGGCTCCGAGGATCCCGCCGTCGCGCTGCCGCACCTGCTCGACCTCGTCGCGGCGGGCGAGCTCGAGCTGGCGAGCCTCGTCGGGCCGTCGTTCCCGCTCGAGCAGGCGGACGAGGCGTTCCGGGCGAGCCTCGCCGGCGAGCCCGGGCGCGTCCTCGTCACTCCGTAGGCAGCGACTCGCGCAGGAAGCGGAGCAGGTTGCCGGCGAGCAGCCCTTCGAGCTGCTCGCTCTCCCAGCCGCGCTCGCGCAGCGCCGCTCCAGGGCCGGGTAGTCCTCCGGGCCGGAGAGCCCCTCGATCGTCGAGCCCACCGCGAGCCCCGGCGGCATCAGGCCGTCGGGCGGCACCGGGCCGGGCATCAGCGCGT
The DNA here is from genome assembly GCA_963771185.1 of uncultured Gaiellaceae bacterium. GTDB lineage: Bacteria > Actinomycetota > Thermoleophilia > Gaiellales > Gaiellaceae > Gaiellasilicea. The sequence goes on along the minus strand of CAVYSL010000013.1, from coordinate 42,120 downwards.
TGAGCCGCTTCGTCCAGTCGCCTCCGAGGCAGACGCGATCAGGCCCGATCACCTCGACTGCGTGCTCGAGGTGGTCGATCGCCCGCTCGATCGTGCGCTGCTGCGGGTCGATCGCGATCGGGTGCAGCATCAGGCCGAAGATCCCGTCGCGGTCGGCCAGCGCTCGCAGTTGCTCGTCGCTGAGGTTGCGCGGCGTCTCGTTGACGGCGCGGCAGCCCGCGTGCGTGACGCAGACGCGGCCGGCGTAGGTCCGCAAGCACTCGTCGAAGAGCCGCGGCGAGGCGTGCGAGAGATCGAGGATCACGCCGAGTTCCTCGAAGCGCGCCAGCAGCCGCCGCCCGAGGCCGGAGAGCCCGCCGTCGTCGGCGGCGCCGTCCGCGAACGGGTTGCGCCGGTTCCAGGTGAGCCCGGCCATCCGCAGCCCGAGCTCCCAGAAGAGGTCGGCCGTCGCAACCTCGTATCCGAACGGCTCGACTCCCTCGAGGGCGAGCATCAGGCCGATCCCCTCGCTTCGCTCGACCACGTCGAGATCCGCCTGCGTCCGCACCAGCAACACGCGCTCGGGGTGCTGGCGCACGGCGTGGTAGAGGGCGGTGACCTGACGGAGCGCCTCGCGCAGCGTCCCCTCGGGCTGGAACTCGAGGTCGATGTAGACGGGGCAGACCTGCAGGCCGACACCGCCGGCTTCGAGCAGCGGCAGCCATGTCTGCGCGAACACGTTCGTCTCGCCGAGCCGGTGCTCGCGGTGGGCGAGCTCCAGCAGCAGGTCGGTATGGGCGTCGGCGAGCAACGCTGCCGACTATCCTCTCAGCGATGACCGCCGTCGCGTCCACGCAGACGTTCTCCGTCACGAATCCCGCAACAGGTGAGGTGATCGCGGAGGTGCCGCGGCACGGCGTCGAGGAGACGCGCGCGGCGATCGCGGCCGCCGAGCGTGCCTATCCGGGGTGGCGCGCGCGCACCGCCAAGGAGCGCGCGACCGTCCTCCGCCGGCTCTCCGATCTGATGCTCGAGCGGCAGGAGGAGCTCGCGCGGCTGCTGACGAGCGAGCAGGGGAAGCCGCTCGCAGAGGCGCGCGGCGAGATCGCGTACGCCGCCTCGTTCTTCGAGTGGTTCGGCGAGGAGGCGAAGCGCGTCTACGGCGACACGATCCCGGCGCACCAGCCCGACAAGCGGATCGTCGTGCTGAAGGAGCCGATCGGCGTCACGGCCGGGATCACACCCTGGAACTTCCCTGCCGCGATGATCACGCGCAAGGCGGCGCCGGCGTTCGCGGCCGGCTGCACGATCGTGATCAAGCCCGCCGAGCAGACCCCGCTGACCGCGCTCGCGCTCGCCGACCTCGCCGCCGAGGCGGGCGTTCCCGACGGGGTGCTCCAGGTCGTCACCGGCGACGCCGACGACGCGCCCGTGATCGGCGGCGAGCTGACCTCGAACCCGGCCGTGCGCAAGCTCTCCTTCACCGGCTCGACCGAGATCGGGAAGCTGCTGATGGCGCAGTGCGCCGGCACCGTGAAGAAGGTCTCGCTCGAGCTCGGCGGCAACGCGCCGTTCGTCGTCTTCGACGACGCCGACCTGGACGCGGCGGTCGAGGGCGCGATCCTGTGCAAGTTCCGCAACTCCGGCCAGACCTGCGTCTCGGCGAACCGGATCCTCGTCCAGGACTCCGTCCACGACGAGTTCGTCTCGCGCTTCGAGGCCGCCGTCGGCCGGCTCGTCGTGGGCAACGGGCTCGACGACGGCACGCAGGTCGGCCCGTTGATCGACGCGGGCGCGGTCGAGAAGGTCGAGCGCCACGTCGCCGACGCGACCGGGTCCGGCGCGGAGCTCGTGCGCGGCGGCCGCCGGCTCGAGGGGACGTTCTTCGAGCCGACGGTGCTCACGGGCGTCGACGGCTCGATGGCGATGACGCGCGAGGAGACGTTCGGCCCCGTCGCGGGGATTCAGCGCTTCTCGGCCGAGGAGGACGCGATCCGGCTCGCGAACCACACGCCGTACGGCCTCGCCGCGTACTTCTACAGCCAGAATCTGAGCCGCGTCTGGCGTGTCTCGGAAGGGCTCGAGTACGGGATCCTCGGCGTCAACACCGGGATCATCTCGACGGAGGTGGCACCCTTCGGCGGCATGAAGGAGTCGGGGATCGGCCGGGAGGGGTCGAGGTACGGCCTCGACGACTGGCTCGAGCTCAAGTACGTCTGCATGGGTGTCTGAAAGCAGAGCCATGTGACGTCCCTCTCCTTATACGAAGACCTGCTCGGGCCGGGGGAGTCGATCCGACTGCCGGCCGGCGGCCGCATGGTCTATGTCGCCTCCGGCGAGCTGGCGACGCTGCACGCCGGCACGGCCGCATTCGGCGACGACGAGGCCGAGCTCGCCGCCGGCGCCGACGGCGCCACCGTGCTCCGCTGGGAGCTGACCGAATGGTCGGTCGAGGACGCGAAGCTCTCGGCGCCCGTGGAGCTCGACCCGTGGGCCGACTACGCGATGCGCTGCGAGCGGGACGGCGGCCCGGCCGAGGGGCCCGGCATCGGCTGCGTGCTCCGCGGCGAGCTCTCGGTCGACGGCGAGACGGTGCAGCCGTTCGGCGCCTTCGTCGAGCCGGCCGAGATCGCTGGGCGAGGATCGTTCGTCCGCGTCGTCCTCGTTCGGGCCGAGGACTCGAACGGCGACGCGCTGGCACAGGGCTCGATCCACCTCTGATGCTCCGCACCGGTGGCCGGGTGCTGGTCGACCAGCTGGTGGTGCACGGCGCCGAGCTGGCCTTCTGCGTGCCGGGCGAGAGCTACCTCGAGGTGCTCGATGCGCTTCACGATGCGCCGATCCGGCTCGTCACCTGCCGCCACGAGGCTGCCGCGGCGAACATGGCCGAGGCGTACGGCAAGCTGACGGGCCGCCCGGGGATCTGCCTCGTCACGCGCGGGCCCGGCGCCACCCACGCCTCGATCGGCGTCCACACCGCCTACCACGACTCGACGCCGCTGATCCTCCTGATCGGCCAGGTCGGCCGCGACATGCTCGAGCGCGAGGCGTTTCAGGAGATCGACTACCGCCGCATGTTCAACTCGATGGCGAAGTGGGTGGCGCAGATCGAGAGCGCCGAGCGGATCCCCGAGCTCCTGGCCCGGGCCTTCGCGGTCGCGACCGCGGGGAGGCCGGGGCCGGTCGTGCTCGCGCTGCCCGAGGACATGCTCGTCGACGAGGTCGACGTCGCCGACCCCGGCCCGTACCGGCCGGTGCACACGCATCCGGGCCAGGACGAGCTCGAACGCCTCCGTGCGCTCCTCGAGGGCTCGGAGCGGCCGCTCGTGATCGTCGGCGGCGGCAAGTGGAGTGCACAGGCGGCCGAGGACGTCGTCGCCTTCTGCGAGGCGAACGAGCTGCCGGTCGCGACCTCCTTCCGCCGCCAGGACTACGTCGACAACGGCTCGCGCGTCTTTGCCGGCCACGTCGGCGTCGGGATCGATCCCGCGCTCGCTGCGCGCGTCACCGAGGCCGACCTGCTGCTCGTCGTCGGGCCGCGCCTCGGCGAGATGACGACCGGCGGCTACACGCTCGTCGAGCCGCCGCTGCCGAAGCAGACGCTCGTCCACGTCCACGCGGGTGCGGAGGAGCTCGGCCGGGTCTACCAGCCGGTGCTCGCGATCCACGCGGGCTCGCCCGAGTTCGCCGCCGCTGCACGCGAGGCTTGTGTGACAGGAACACAAAGTCCGTCCCGGCGCGCCTGGGTCGAGGCCGCCCGCGCCGACTACCTGAAGACGCTCGAGCCGGTGCCGTCGCCCGGAGCGCTGAACATGAGCGAGGTGATGGCGGTCCTGCGCGAGCGGTTGCCGGACGCGATTCTGTGCAGCGGCGCGGGCAACTTCGCCACCTGGCCGCACCGCTTCTGGCGGTTCACGCGCTACCGCAGCCAGCTCGCGCCGACGAGCGGGGCGATGGGGTACGGCGTCCCGGCCGCGATCGCCGCCAAGATCGTGCATCCGGAGCGGACCGTCGTCTGCTTCGCCGGCGACGGCGACTTCCTGATGAGCGGCCAGGAGCTCGCCACCGCGGCACAGGAGCGCACGAATGTCGTCTTCCTCGTGGTCGACAACGGCATGTACGGCACGATCCGCATGCACCAGGAGCGCGAGTACCCTGGGCGCGTGATCGGCACGAGCCTCACCAATCCCGACTTCGCTGCGTTCGCGGCGTCCTTCGGCCTCCATGCCGGGCGCGTCGAGCGGACGGACGAGTTCGCGCCTGCCCTCGATCGGGCGCTCGCTGCGGGCGGCCCGGCGCTGCTGCACCTCCTCCCGGACCCGGAGGCGATCACTCCTCACACAACCCTTACGGCCGTGCGGGAGGGCACGGCCGCCCGCGAGCGAACGGAGACCGTATGAGATTGCTGCCTGCAATCGGCCTGGCCGCGCTCGCGCTCGCGCTGGCGGGCTGTGGCTCGGACAACGGCGATGAGGCAGGCTCGTCGCTGCCCACGACCACGGAAACCGTGACGGAGCCGGCAACGACCGAGGCTGAGACCGAGACGGAGACCGGGACAGTGACCGAGGGCGAGTCCGAGTCCGAGTGCTCGACGTCCGGCCTGCGGCTGACCCTGCCGGAGCAAGAGTTGCCGGCCGCGGTCGCCGACGTTCGCCAGCGCGTCTTCGACGCCGCGGATGCGTGCGACTACGACACGCTCGAGCAGATCGCGCTCGAAAAGGGCGAGGGCTTCGCCTTCAGCTACGGCAGCGGCACGGACGCCTCCGAGTACTGGCGCAGCCTCGAAGCAGACCCGGCGGCGAAGCCGAAGCCGATGCGCGCGCTCGCGACGATCCTGACCCTCCCGTTCACGCGCAACGAGTCGGGCTCTTACGCCTGGCCGACCGCGTACAACGAGAACCCGACCGAGGAGGCGTGGCGCGATCTCGTCTACTCAGGGCTCTATACCGCCGAGCAGGTCGAGCAGATGAAGACGCAGGGCACGGGCTACCTCGGCTACCGCACGGCGATCACGGCCGACGGCGACTGGCAGTTCTTCATCGCAGGAGATTAGAAGTACTTCACGAGCCGGGCGCCGTGGCCGCACTCGCTGTGCTTGACGCCGCACCGGCGGCACGTCCAGTGCTCCCAGACGATCCACTTCAGGTGCTGGAGCTCGAGCGCGATCAGCGCGATGCACCAGAGCAGGATCTGTCCGTCGTTCATCCCTCTAGGTTGTCGGCAAATACCCTCTCGACGCAATAGGCCATTCGGCCTAGTCGATGTGCTCGTAGGCGGGGAGCGTCAGGAACTCGACGAAGTCGTCGCCGAGCGCCACCTGCTCGAAGAGTGATCGCGCCTCTCGGTAGTCGCCGTCCAGCTTCGCGACCTCCTCCTCGATCGCCGCTTCGACGTCGGCGCGCGCGACCTTGCCGTGCTGCAGCCACTGCCAGACCTGCGAGCGCGAGATCTCGGACGTCGCTGCATCCTCCATCAGGTTGAAGATCGCCACCGCGCCCGAGCCCTGCAGCCACGCGGCCAGGTACTGGATCCCGACCGAGACGTTGTTGTGCAGGCCCTCCAGCGTGATCTCGCCGGGCGTCGAGGCGACGTCGAGCAGATCGGCGGCGGTGGAGGAGACGTCGTCGCGCTGTCGCTCGACCTGGTTCGGCCGCTCGCCGAGGACGCGGTCGAAGATCTCCATCGCCACCGGCACCAGATCGGGGTGCGCAACCCAGGTGCCGTCGAAGCCCTGGCCGGCCTCGCGCTCCTTGTCCTCGCGCACCTTCGCGAGCGCGGCGGCGTTCACCTCGGCGTCGCGGCGGGAGGGGATGAACGCGGCCATGCCGCCCATCGCGTGCGCGCCGCGCGCGTGGCAGGTCTTCACGAGCAACTCCGTGTACGCGCGCATGAACGGGACGGCCATCGTGACGTCCGACCGGTCGGGAAGGACGAACTCGGGCCGGTGCCCGAGCTTCTTGATCACGCTGAAGATGTAGTCCCAGCGGCCTGCGTTCAGGCCGGCCGAGTGCTCGCGCAGCTCGTAGAGGATCTCGTCCATCTCGAAGGCGGCGAGGATCGTCTCGATCAGGACGGTCGCCTTGATCGTTCCCTGCGGCACGCCCAGGCGATCCTGTGCCCAGACGAAGACGTCGTTCCAGAGGCGCGCCTCCAGGTGCGACTCGAGCTTCGGCAGGTAGAACCAGGTGCCGCCGCGGGCGTGGTTGCGGAAGAAGTAGAGGCCGAAGTCGAACAGGCTGGCCGAGATCGGCGCGCCGTCGACCTGGAAATGCCGCTCCTCCAGGTGCCAGCCGCGGGGGCGCACGAGCAGGGTCGCCGTCTCCTCGTTCAGGCTGTACTGCTTCTCGCCGGTGTCGAGGGTGATGGTGCGCTCGAGCGCATCGGTCAGGTTGATCTGCCCCTCGATGCAGTTCTGCCACGTCGGCGAGTTCGAGTCCTCGAAGTCGGCCATGAACATCTTCGCGCCCGAGTTGAGCGCGTTGATCACCATCTTCCGGTCGACCGGACCCGTGATCTCGACCCGGCGGTCCTGCAGCTCGGCCGGTACCGGTGCGACGCGCCAATCACCCTCGCGAACATCCCTCGTCTCGGGCAGGAAGTCGGGGAGCTCGCCGTCGCGGAGCCGCTGCGCCCGCTGGTGGCGCGCGTCGAGCAGCTGGCGCCGGCGCGGGCCAAACGTCCGCTCGAGCTCGGTGAGGAACTCGACTGCGTCGTCGGTGAGGACGCTCTCCGCGCTGCCGGGCATCCCGAGACTCTAGACCGGCTAGCGCACGATGCCGACGACCTGGTTCGCCGCGACGTTCGATCTGCGGCGCTCGCTGCCGTCGGGGAAGCGCACGATCAGCTCGGCGACCTTGGTCGCTGCTCCGAGGCCGAAGTGGGCGCGAGGATCCTCCGAGGAGAGATAACTGCTTCCGGCGTGGAGCTCGCGAACGAGTCGCCGCCCGTCCGGCAGCACCGCCGTGACCTTGGTGCCCGGAGTGAAATGGCTCAGCTCGACCTCGAGCCAGTGGCCGGCGGCGCCGGTGTTCCGGAGCAGGAGCAGGCGGCCGGCGATCGAGCTGATCGCGACGTCCACGTCGCCGTCGTTGTCGTAGTCGGCCGCGGCGAGGCCACGCCCGTTGAGGCGCTGGCCAGGAGGTAGGCCGACCGCCGCGCCGGCGTCCGCGAACTCGCCACGCCGGCCTTCGCCGGTCAGGTTCTCGAGCACCTGGATCCGCTGCGCGTCCTTCTTCAGGTGCAGGATCGGGATCGCGCCGTTCGCCAGCACGAGGTCGAGATTCCCGTCGAGGTCGAGATCGACCCACGACACTCCCCAGCCGGTGAAGTCCTTGCCGAGCGCCTCGACGAAGTCGGGCCGCGCGTCCACGAACGCCCCCGGAGAGCTGCGGTAGGCGGCGTGCAGCTGCCGGCGCGAGTTCGTCACGAACAGGTCCTCGCGTCCGTCGAGGCTGTAGTCGGCGGCGGCGATGCCCATGCCCGCGTTGCCGTCGTCGACCCGCTCCGACCGCCCACGCTCCTCGAGCCGGAACCCGAGTGGCGAGCCGGGGCGCGCGACGTTGAGATAGAGCCGGTTCGGGTCGAGGTCGTTGGCGACGTAGAGGTCGAGCCGGCCGTCGTCGTCGACGTCAGTGAAGACCGCGCCGAGGCCGTGGTCGACGCGAGCCGCTTCGAGGCCCGCTTCCCGCCCCACCTCGCGGAAGCGAGAACGGCCCTTCGCGTCCGGGCCCCGATTGAGGTAGAGGCGGTCGCGCACGCCGGCGAAGTTGGAGGGGAAGCCGCCCGACGAGGACGGGATCGGCGTGTTGACGTCGGCGTAGCCGGCAACGAACAGATCCGGACGCCCGTCGCCGTTGACGTCGCCGACCGCCGCGCCCGAGTGCCAGCCCGGGTCGTTGATCCCGGCTGCCCGCGCCCCTTCGGTGAACGTACCGTCGCCGTGCCCCCAGAGGAGCGCGTCGTACCCGTTGGTGGCGACGTTGTAGCCGGCGGTGGTCACGAACAGGTCCGTGTGCCCGTCCAGGTTGAAGTCCGCCGCGACGCACCCGTTGCCGCGGAGCTGCAGGTCTGCGCCCGAGCCGCGGCTGACGTCCACGAAGCGCCCCCTGACATTGTGGAAGAGCGCGCTCCGGGGCAGGCCGCCGCTCTCGGTCCAGCGGACGTAGTCCTCGTCCCCGTACGCGTTGACGACATAGAGGTCGAGCCAGCCGTCGTCGTCGTAGTCGAGCCAGCAGAGGCCGCCGCCCATCATCGCCGCGGGCTCGTTCGTCGTCCCGAAGCGGAACGCTCCCTGCCTGAAGTCGAGCCCGACCTGCGCAGCCACGTCCTGCAGCCGGACGCCGCCGAGGGCGTTCGAGCGGACGGTCGGAGGAGTGAATGGCTGCGCCTGTCCCCGCGCAGCGGTGATCAGATAGCGACCGTCCTTCAGCACGAGCTCGAAGGTCCCGGCAAATCGCTTCGGCGCTCCGCCGCGCTCGAGGGTTCCGGAGACTTTCGCGATCACGGTCGGCGGCGCCTGGCCGTCGCTGGGCTCGAGGGTCACGCGTACGCGCTCGATGCGGTAGCGCGGGACGTCGGCGGCGTTCCCGTCCGCGGCGTCGATCTCGCGCCACAGCGCGGCGAGCCGGGCCCCGTCCGCTCCGGCGGTCGCCCGCTCACGGTCGCCGCGGCGGAGCGCTTCGGACTCGTTCTCGAGATCCGCGACGAGGTCGCGTGCGATCTGGCGGGCGGTTTCCCGGTCGATCGGCGCAATCCCCGGCGCCGGCTGAACGACGACGTCGACGAGCTCGCCCGCCGCCGATGCAGGCAGCACCCTCGCCTCGGCGCTCGAGCGGGCGGGGTTTCCGGCGACGACCAGGAGGCCGACGAAGACGACCGCACCCGTGAGCGCCGCCGCGCCGACCGTTCGGCTCGCGCCGAGCCCGCCGGTCCACCCCCGCCTGCGAACGGCGGCGCCGAGCAGCTCGAGCAGCGGCCGCGCGGCGCAGACGATAGCCAGGGCGGAGAGGACCGCCACCTTGGATCCGAACTCCGTCGTCTGCGGTGCCAGCAGCAGCGCTGCGAGCAGGCCGATCGAGACCGCATAGATTCGCCGCCCGACCTTTCCCGCCGGGATCGTCTTCGGGTCGGTGATCATGAAGAACAGGAAGACGAGGATCTCGGGCGAGAAGGCGAGGACCTGCCAGAAGTACCAGTCCGAGACCGGCCCCAGGTGCCAGCGTGCAGTCATGTCGTGGCCGCTCGCCGCGAGCACGGCGATGCTGGCGACGAATGTGACCCAGAAGGTGATCGCGATGCTGAGCAGGCGTAGCCGCCTCAGGATCGCGAAGCCGCCGCCGACGATGATCGCCAGGGCCAGCGCGAGCCAGAACCCCATCGGCCCCCACCAGAACTCGAGCGGGTCGGCGAGCTCCGGGCCGAGCAGCAGAAAGCAAAGGACGAGGCCGAAGTTCGAGGGGTTGAAGATGTGCCGGCCCCGGAACTGGATCAGGTGCTTCGAGAGCAGCGACACCGCCGCCGTCCCCGCGAAGATCCACCAGCCGTTCATGCTCCACCAGTCGCCGTGCTCGGTTCCCGGGACGCGGAGGATGAAGGCGACGCCATTGCCGGTCAGGAGCGCGCTGGCGGGCCAGAGAATCACATGCTGGCGCCGGAATGCGATTCCCATCTCGAGCACGGCGCACGTCAGCAGCGAGACAAGGATCTGGGCGATCGAGAGCCGGAACTCGAACGCCACCTGACCGAGCACCTGCAGCGAGATGATCACGGCCGCGAGGTGGAGGCGCGGGTCGCGGATGTTCGGCAGGAGAACGGGATACTCCGTGCCGCGAATCGTCAGTGTCGGCTTGCCCGAGCCGGGAGCGCTCATCGACGCCCATGGTATGCCGTCACGGGTCGATTCCTCCAGCGCGAAATCTGCTGGAGAAGTCGCTCGCGAGGCTGTACGCTGGCGCGCACGATGATCGAGTTCCACCTCGATCCACGCTCGGGCGTCGCGCCGTACCTGCAGATCGTGCAGCAGGTGAAGGAGGCGCTGCGGCTCGGCCTGCTCGACGTCGGCGACCAGCTGCCGACGGTCCGGGAGGTAGTCGCCGACCTGGCGATCAACCCGAACACGGTCGCGAAGGGGTACCGCGAGCTGGAGGCGAGCGGCCTCGTCGAAGCGCGCCCGGGCCGGGGGACGTTCGTCACCGGCACGCTCGTCGCCCCGTCCCAGAAGCACCACGAGTCTCTCCGGCGCGAGCTCGAGCGCTGGCTCGAGTCGGCCGAGCGGGCCGGCCTGGACGAGGAGAGCATCCGCGCGGTGATCTCGACGACCCTCCGGGAGGCGTTCGTCCGCCGAGTGGCATGAGCGCCCCGCTCGCGCTGCACGGGGTGGGGAAGCGCTATAGGCGACGCTGGGCTTTGCGCGACTGCACGCTCGCGATCCCCGAGCGGGCGATCGTCGGCCTGGCAGGGCCGAACGGCGCGGGGAAGTCGACCCTCCTCGGCCTCACGGTCGGGCTGCTGGCGCCGACCGAGGGCCGCGTCGAGGTGCTCGGGCGGGACCCGCGGGTCGAGCAGGACGTGCTTGCCGGCGTCGGCTATGTCGCGCGCGAGGCGCCGCTCTATCGCTCGTTCAGCGTGCGCGACACGATCGAGTTCGCCCGAGCGACGAACCCCGGCTGGGACTGGTCGATCGCGAGCGAGTACCTGACCCGGCTCGACTCCCGACCAGCGCGTGTCGTCGCTGACGGCAGGTGAGCGGAGCCGCCTCGCGCTCGCGGTCGCATTCGGGAAGCGCCCTGCGATCGTCCTCCTCGACGAGCCGTTCGAACGGCTCGACCCGCTCGCCGCGCGGGAGTTCCTCCAGCTGCTGATGGACGGCGTCTCGGAGCTCGAGGCCACCGTCGTGATTGCCTCGCACGTGATTGCGGACATCGAGCGCGTCTCCGACCACATCGTCCTCCTCGGCGACGGCCACGTCCGGCTCGAGGGAAGCGCCGAGGAGCTGATCTCGACGCACCGCCTGCTCACGGGCGCGGCGCGGCCGCTCGGCCGGATCGCCGGGGTCGAGGCGATCGTCCGCCGTCGGCACAGCGGGCGCCAGATGACGCTGCTCGTCCGGATCGACGGCCAGATCGTCGACCCGTCGTGGTCGGTCGACGAGATCGGGCTCGAGGACCTCCTCCTCGCCTACATGGCGCCGGAGCGCCTGCCCGGCCCGCGCGCACCGGAGAGGGGGCGGCTGCGATGGCATGGGTGACCTGGCGGCAGCATCGCCACCAGTTGCTCATCGGCCTCGCTCTGATCGTTGCGCTCGCCCTCGCCGCACTCGTCACCGGGCTGCCGATGCGGGCCGCCTACCAGCGTGAGGCGCTTTCGTCCTGCCTACCCCCGACGGCGCGCTCCGGCTGCGACATCATCGTCCGCCACTTCCAGTCCGAGTTCGGCGACCGCGTCGACGTCGCGGGCTACCTCATTCTCCTCCCGGCCCTCATCGGGATGTTCATCGGGGCGCCGCTCATCGCCCGCGAGCTCGAGCACGGCACGCATCGGTTCGCGTGGACGCAGAGCCTGACGCGACGCCGGTGGCTGCTCTCGAAGACACTGCTGCTGTCGCTGGCAGTCGTAGTGGGCGGCGCCGTTCTGAGCGCCATCGTGATGTGGTGGCGGCAGCCGTTCGACGGGCTCCAGGGGCGCATGAGCCCGAGCGGCTTCGAGATCCAGGGGCTGGTCGTGCCCGCGTACGCGCTCTTCGCGCTTGCGCTCGGCGTGCTCGCCGGGGCCGCGCTGCGGCGCAGCCTGGCCGCGATCTCCCTGACGCTGGCGGTGTTCGTCGCCGTGCGGCTGGCGGTCGCCAACTTCCTGCGGCCGCACTACACGTCGCCGGAGCACGAGACGATGGCGGGCCTCGTCCCCGGCGCCCACGCGCGCGACTGGGTGCTGAGCAACTCGCTCGTCGACGCGGTCGGCCGGCACATCACCTCGGCGCGCGAGGACCTCGCGGTCCTGCACGCGCAGCAGGCCCGGATCGACCCGCAGGAGTACCTGCTCTCGCTCGGGTGGCGGCGCGCGCTCTCCTTCCAGCCGGCCGACCGCTTCTGGACGTTTCAGGCGATCGAGGCGGGGATCTTCGTCGCGCTCGCCCTCGCGCTCCTCGCGGCGACCGTGTGGCTACTGCGGCGGTCGCCGTCGTGACGCGCGAGGCGTTCGACCGCCGCCAGCTGCTCCGCTCGCTCGGCGTCGGGGCGGCCGCGATGGGCCTGCCGGCAGCGGCCGGCGCCGCCACTGGATCGGGCTTCCTGGAGCCGCATCCGCGTTGGCGCTTCGTCTTCGTCAACCACGCGACGACGAACCCTTTCTTCGTCCCGACCCGTTACGGGATCCAGGACGCGTGCAGGCACTACGGCGCGAGCTACGCCTGGACGGGATCGAGGCGCAGCGACGTCGGCGAGATGGTGCGCGCGATGCGGCGCGCGATCGACCGCGGCGCGGACGGGATCGCCGTCTCGGTGATCGACCGGCGGGCGTTCAACAAGCCGACGACGGAGGCGCTGAGCCGCGGCATCCCCGTCGTCTCGTACAACGCCGACGGCGGCGTCGGCAACAGGCGGCTTGCCTACATCGGCCAGGACCTGTACCAGTCGGGCCTGAAGTTCGGCGCCCGGATCGCCGAGCTCGTCAGGAACGGCGAGGTCTTCCTCTTCATCGCGACGCCTGGGCAGCTGAACATCCAGCCGCGCATCGACGGCGCGCTCGATGCGATCAAGGACTCCGGCAAGCCGATCCGCGCCACCGTCGTCGCGACCGGGACCGGTGTGGCCGAGGAGCGCAAGCGGATCGAGGCGACCTACGCGGCGCACAAGAAGCTGCGCGGCATGTTCGCCGTCGACGGGGGCTCGACCCAGGGCGTGGCCGAGGTGATGCGAAGGCACGGCCTGCGCAAGCGGGGCGTCCGCGCCGGCGGCTACGACCTGCTGCCGACGACGCTGCGCGCGATCGCCGACGGCCACCTCGACTTCACCATCGACCAGCAGCCGTACCTCCAGGGCTTCCTGCCGATCTTCCAGCTCTTCATGGTCCGGTACAGCAGCGGTCTCGTCGCGCCGTCGAACACGAACACCGGCCTGCTCTTCGTCACGCGCGGCAACGTGCTGCCGTACCTGACGACGACCACGCGCTACGAGGGCAGCTCTGCCGTGTCCGAGTATCCCGTCACCTGACGCACGTGGGTCATACCCGTGCCGACGCGCATTGAACTACATCCCTAGAGGAGTAGTATTGCCGCGAATCGCCACGTTGACTCGACCGAAGTACAGGCTTAGGTTTGTTGGCGCCGAGGAGGAGGTGGCCCTCGCGGACAGAGTTTGAGCAGCAGGGTTCGAATCGCTGGCGGAGGCGCGGTCGTGTCACCTCCGCCGCGCAGCACCAGACCGGGTCCTATCCGAACGACATGGAGGCGAAGACTGTGAAGAAAACGATCATTGCTCTCGTAGTTGCAGCTCTGGCGGTGAGCGTCACCGTCTCGGCGGCGGCCGCGAAGCCGACCAAGCGGACGGGCGGTAGCGCGGACATCTGCGTCCTGCTCCCGGATCCGAAGTCCTCGGTCCGCTGGGAGACCCAGGACCGGCCCGCGTTCGTGTCCGCCTTCACGAAGGCCGGCGTCTCGTACGTGATGACCAATGCGGACGGCGACGCCCAGAAGCAGAAGACGCAGGCCGACCAGTGCCTCGCCAACGGCGCCAAGGTCGTCATCCTCGTCTCGCTCGACCGCGGCTCCTCGATCGCGATCGAGGCCGTCGCGAAGTCGCGGGGTGCGAAGGTGATCGAGTACGACCGCCAGGTGATCGGCGGCGCGCCCGAGATCTACATCTCGTTCGACGGCCGCGCAGTCGGCGTCCTGCAGGGCAAGGGCGTCCTCGCCGGGCTGAAGGCGCTCGGCACGTACTCGAAGAAGCCGGTCGTGGCCGAGCTGCACGGCGGCCAGACCGACAACAACTCGTTCCTCTTCAAGGGCGGCTACGAGTCCATCCTGAACCCGCTCTACAAGAAGGGGACCCTGAAGAAGGGACCGCAGCAGTTCACGCCCGGCTGGGACAACCAGAAGGCGGGGACGATCTTCGAGCAGATGCTCGTGAAGACGAAGAACAACATCCAGGGCGTCGCAGCGGCGAACGACGGGCTCGCGAACGCCGTCGTCGTCGCTCTGAAGGCGCGCAAGCTGAAGCCGATCGCGCTCAGCGGCCAGGATGCGACCCCGCAGGGTGTCCAGAACATCATCTCGGGCTGGCAGACGATGACGGTGTGGAAGGACACGCGGAAGTCGGCGACCGCGACGGCCGTCGCGGCAGTCGCACTTCTGAAGGGCCAGAAGCCGAAGCAGACCGGGACGGTGGCGAACGGCCCCGGCAAGACGGTGCCTGCCTTCATCATCGCGCCCGTGTCGATCACCAAGATCAACTACAAGCAGCTGTTCAACGGCTACTTGAAGCGGTCTGAGGTCTGCCGCGGGGCGTACTTGAAATACTGCAAGTAGGAAGTGAAAGGGTGGGGGCCGTCCCGAGGACGCGCCCCCACCTCTTCTTACGGCCATGACGACGACCACCTCGGACACCAGGCCCCTGCTCGAGCTCCATGGGATCTCGAAGAGTTTCGGCTCGGTCCAGGCGCTCAGCGACGTCGAGTTCGAGGTCCGGGCGGGCGAGGTGATGGCGCTCGTCGGCGACAACGGCGCCGGCAAGTCGACGCTGATCAAGTGCGTGGCGGGAACGCACTCTCCGGACAGCGGACAGGTGCTGTTCGACGGCAACGAGGTCCACATCCACGGGCCGAAGGATGCGGCGAAGCTCGGGATCGAGGTCGTCTACCAGGACCTCGCGCTCTGCGACAACCTCGACGTCGTCCAGAACATGTACCTCGGCCGCGAAGCGCACGACTGGTTCTATCGGCTCAAGGAGCCGGTGATGGAGGCCAAGACGGCCGAGACGATGAAGAGCCTCGCCGTGACGACGATCCGCTCGATCCGCCAGCCGGTCGCGACCCTCTCGGGCGGTCAGCGGCAGTCGGTCGCGGTCGCACGCGCGGTGATGTGGAACTCGCGGCTCGTGATCCTCGACGAGCCGACCGCCGCGCTCGGCGTCGCGCAGACGCAGCAGGTGCTCGACCTCGTCGAGCGCCTCGCCCACCAGGGACTCGCGGTCGTGCTGATCTCGCACAACCTGCATGACATTTTCGCCGTCGCGGACCGGATCACGGTGCTGCGGCTCGGTCGCAGCATCGCCGTCTACGAGCGCGACAAGACGACCCAGCAGGAGGTCGTCCAGGCGATCACAGCCGGCGTCCCGACGAAGGTCTCCGGCATCCCGCAGACCGTGCCGGAGCCGCCCGTATGAGCACGGACGCGGCGGCCGTCGAGACGGGCATCCCGGAGGAGAGCCTCCGCCAGCGCGTCCTCGACAACATCCGGGGCGGCAACCTGGGCAGCTGGCCCGTCCTGATCGGGCTCGTTCTGATCGTCTTCTTCTTCTCGTTCAAGGCAGAGAACTTCCTCAGTCCCGGCAACTTCTCGAACATCCTCACGCAGATGGCGGGGACGACGCTGCTCGCCTACGGGGTCGTGTTCGTGCTCCTGATCGGCGAGATCGACCTCTCGATCAGCTACATCAGCGGCATCGCAGGCGTCGTCGTCGCCAAGCTGACGCTGCCCGACGGCTCCTTCGAGGTGCCTGGGCTGATCGCGATCGTGCTCGCCGTCGGAGCCTGCGTGCTGATCGGCGCGTTCCAGGGCTCGTTCGTCGCCTTCATCGGCGTCCCCGCGTTCGTGGTGACGCTCGCCGGCTACCAGATCTGGCAGGGCGTGATCCAGAAGTCGATCGAGGCGGAAGGCGTGATCGTGATCCAGAACTCCACCGTCAACGACACCGCCAACTACTTCTTCTCGGAGCGGGCCGGCTGGGTTATGGCCGCACTCGTCTGCGTGGTCTACGCGGGCAGCGTCCTCTCCAGTGTGGTGACCGCCAGGCGGCACGGCGTGACCGTGCGCGACCCGTTGCTGCTCGTCGCCAAGGTCGCCGTCGTCGTGCTCGTCACCGTCGTGACGGTGATCATCTGCAACCGCGACCGCGGCGTCCCCTTCGTCCTCGTCCTGATGATCGTGGCGCTGCTCGTGCTCACGTTCCTCGCCAAGCGGACGACGTTCGGCCGGCACGTGTACGCGGTCGGCGGCAATGCCGAGGCGGCGCGTCGTGCAGGTATCAACGTCGGCCGCATCCGACTGCTCGTCTTCATGATCTCGGGTGCGATGGCCGGGCTCGGCGGCGTCGTGCTCGCGGCGCGGCTGAACAGCGTCGACCTCAACGCCGGCGGCGGCACGCTCCTGATCGATGCGATCGCGGCGGCCGTGATCGGCGGCACGAGCCTCTTCGGCGGCCGCGGCGAGGTCCGGGACGCCCTCTTCGGCGCGGCCGTGATCGCGACGATCGCGAACGGCCTGAACACCCTGAACCTGACCCAGGGCGTGATCTACATCACGACCGGCTGCATCCTCCTCTTCGCCGTCACGCTCGACACGCTCCTCCGCCGCCGCCAGCGCAAGGCCGGCCGCTGACGACCGCCAAGTAACAGTCTGTTACTTGACTCCTTCGCGGCGCGCAGCGGCTTGCCCGCTCCTTGTAACAGTCTGTTACAAGGAGCGGTACGAGACGGTGACGCGGCTCCCTGTCTCGCCTGAGCGGACGATCGCGTCGCAGACCTCGGCCGCTCGATAGCCGTCCTCGAACGTCGCCCCGTAGGGAGCGACGTCCGTGTCCTCGCCGATCGCCCGCAGCAGGTGGAGCGCCTCGTGCGTGAACGTGTCTCCCCAGCCGACGATGTGGCCGGGCGGCCACCAGAGATCCCAGAAGGGATGGTCGGTCTCGGAGACGAGCACGGTCTTGAAGCCGCGGGCGCGGTCGCCGTCGGCGCGGAAGACCTGGAGCTCGTTCAGCCGCTCCATGTCGAACGCGACCGACCCTTTCGACCCGTTGATCTCCCACTGGAAGGCGTTCCGCCGGCCGAGTGCGAGCCTCGTCGCCTCGATCGTCCCGATCGGGCCGCTCTCGAACTCGACCGCCGCTTCGAGCGCGTCGTCGACGCGCCGGCCCGGCAGGAAGGTGTGGACGAAGCCGGCGACGGTGGAGATCTCGCCGACGAGAAAGCGCGCGAGGTCGACGACGTGCGTGCCGAGATCGCCGAGCGCGCCGGATCCGGCCTCGTCAGGTTGGAAGCGCCAGGTGTCGAGGCTCGGATCGTCGCCCCAGTCCTGCAGGTAGCGGCCGCGGAAGTGCCTGATCTCGCCCAGCTCGCCGGCCTCGATCATTTCGCGCGCGAGCCGCACCGCCGGCACGAAGCGGTAGTTGAAGCCGCAGAGGTGCTTGACGCCCGTCGCCTCGACGCGCTGCCAGATCTCGTAGCTCTCGGCGGCGTCGCGGCCGAGCGGCTTCTCGCAGAGCACGTGCTTGCCCGCCTCTGCCGCGGCGATCGTCGGCTCGGCGTGGAGCGAGTTGGGGCCGCCGTTGTCGAAGAGCCCGATCGCCGGGTCGTCGATCAGGTCGTGCCAGTCGGTGGTCCAGCGCTCGTAGCCGTAGCGGGCGGCCGTGTCGGCGACTGCCGCCTCGTTTCGCCCCGCCACTGCAACAAGCCGGGGCTGCAGCGGCGTGTCGAGTCGCGCGATCTCCCGAAACGCGCGCGAGTGCGCCTTACCCATGAAGGCGTAGCCGAGCATGCCGATGCCGATTTCGTCTGCCATCTGTCCTTGTCGTAGGGTTGACGCGCAGTCTCAACTATCCAGGAGGCGGAGTGAAGCTGGAACAGGCGCAGGCGGTGGTGCAGACGGTCGTGGCGGAGGCGCCGGGGCCGGTATCCGTCTTCGTGGCGGACGGCAGCGGCGAGCTCGTCGCGGCGGCGACGATGGACGGCGCCGCCCCCGACACGCGGCTGAACGCGCAGCGGAAGGCGTACACGGCGGCGCGCAGCGACGCAGTGTCGACCAGGGCGCTTGCGGAGAAGGCCGGCTCGAAAGGCCCCGCGGAACTCGCCAGCTTCGATCCGTTCTTCACGTTCTTCCTCGGCGGCGTGGCCGCATTCGAGGGCGACCGGCGCGTGGGCGCGGTCGGCGTCAGCGGGCTCCCGGGAGCCGATGACGACGCGCTCGCGCGGAAGGCGCTCGCCGACGCGGGTCTGGAGGCGCGATGAGGCTCGGACTGATGTCGACGGCGAACATCAACGACGCCCTGCTCGAAGCCACGCCGGACGGTGTCGAGATCGCCGCCGTCGCAAGCCGCGACGGTGCCAAGGCGCAGGCGTATGCGACCGAGCACGGGCTCGCGCGCGCACACGGAAGCTACGAGGAGCTGCTCGGCGACGACGAGCTCGACGCCGTCTACATCTCGCTGCCGAACGGGATGCACCACGAGTGGACGATGAAGGCGATCGATGCGGGCAAGCACGTCCTCGTCGAGAAGCCGTACTCGCGCCGCGGTGCCGAGGCCGTAGAGGCGTGGGACGCGGCCGATCGCGCGGGCGTGGTCGTGATGGAGGCGTTCATGTGGCGCCATCACCCGCAGGCGGCGAAGGCGCGGGAGCTCGTCGAGGAGGGCGCGATCGGGCGGCTGCGCGAGATCCGGACGACGTTCAGCTTTCCGCTGTTCGATCACGACAACGTGCGGATGGTCGCCGACCTCGACGGCGGCGCGCTGATGGATGTCGGCTGCTACTGCATCAGCGGCGCGCGGCTGCTCGGCGGCGAGCCGGAGCACGTGTTCGGCGAGCAGGTGGTCGGCCCGACCGGCGTCGACGTCGACTTCTACGGCACGCTCCGCTTCCCGAACGACGTCGTCGGGCTCTTCGACGCCTCGTTCACGCTGCCCAAGCGGCAGCGGCTGGAGGCGGTCGGCGAGGAGGGGACGCTCGTGCTCGAAGCGCCGTGGCGCTCGGACTGGGGCGGCCGCGTGCTCCTCGACGACGAGCAGGTGGACGTGCCGGTGACGAACCCCTACGAGCGCGAGCTCTCGAACATGGCGGCGGCGATCGCAGGCACGGCAGAGCCGCTGTTGGGACGCGACGACGCGGTCGCGCAGGCGCGGGTGATCGAAGCGCTCTACCGCTCGGCCGAGTCGGGAGAGGCAGTCCGGCTCTGATGCTGCCGGAGCTGGCGGCGCAGCTGGTCGCCATCGACTCCGTCAATCCCACGCTCGTCCCGACCGGGGGCGGAGAAGCCGCGGTCGCACGCGTGCTTGCGGAGTGGCTCGAGCGCGCCGGGCTCGAGGTGCACATCGCGGAGGCCGCGCCGGGACGGCCGAACGTCGTCGGCGTCGCGCGCGGGAGCGGCGGCGGCCGCACGCTGATCCTCAACGGGCACCTCGACACGGTCGGGCTGCTCGAGCCGGATGGCGGTCTCGCCGCCCGGATCGAGAACGGGCGGCTGTACGGCCGCGGCGCCTACGACATGAAGGCCAGCCTCGCGGCGATCGCGAGCGCAGGCGCTGAATGCGCGCAGCGAGGCCTGCGCGGGGACGTGATCGTGGCCGCGGTCGTCGACGAGGAGGCGGCGAGCATCGGCACCGAGGCCCTGCTCGAACGCTGGCGCGCCGACGCGGCGATCGTCGCCGAGCCGACCGACGAGCGGCTCTGCATCGCCCATCGCGGCTGGCTGGCCTTCGACATCGAGACCCACGGCCGCGCCGCCCATGGCTCGCGTCCGGATCTCGGCATCGACGCGATCGCCAAGATGGGCCCCATCCTCGTCGAGGTCGAGGCGCTGGACCGCTCGCTCCAGGCTCGACCCAGCCACGCATTGCTCGGCACCGGGTCGATCCACGCCTCGCTGATCGAGGGCGGCCAGGAGTACTCGAGCTATCCCGCCAGGTGCCTGCTGCGGGGAGAGCGCCGCACCATCCCCGGCGAGCGCCGTGAGGAGGTCGAGGCCGAACTGTGCGGGCTCCTCGGCGACTCGGGTGGCTCGATCTCGTTCCCGTTCGGACGTGACCCGATGGAGGTCTCTCCCGACGAAGAGATCGTGCGGGCTGTGCAGGCTCAGACCGGCTCGCAGGAGGTGCACGGCGCGCCGTTCTGGACCGACGCAGCGCTCTTCGCCGACGCCGGCATCCCGGCGGTCCTGTTCGGCCCGCGCGGCGACGGCGCCCATGCCGCGGTCGAGTGGGTCGAGCTCGCGAGCGTGGAGCGCTGCCGCGACCTCTACGTCGCGGTCGCTGCCGAGTTTTGCAGCTAGCTCAGCGCTCGCTCGAGTGCGGCGCGGCCGTCCTCGAGCACCGGCTCGCCGTGCGAGACGAGGATCCGTTCGACCGGAAGGTCGAGCAGCGGCCGCATCGTCGTGCGGATCGATTCGGGCGTCGCGGGCGCCTCGAGCCAGGAGTCCGGGCAGACGCGAACGCCGTCTGGCGCGCCGAGCAGGAGGTCGCCCGCGACGAGCGCCTTGTGCTCCGGCAGCCACCAGATCACCTCCTCGACCTCGGGAACCTCGAAGGCTTCGACCCCGGCCGGGCGGGTGTCGCCTGCTCCGTACCGCTCGGTCAGCTCGTCCCGGCTGCGCTCGTGCCAGACACACGTCAGCAGGATCGTCAGCGGGAGGCCCCGGCGCGCAACGTCGCGGTCGAGCGCCTCGAAGAACAGCTCGCGCTCCTCCGGCACGAGCGGGTCGATCAGGACGGTCGCCTCGCCCGCCTCGTAGTAGACGCAGCCGACGTCTCGCTCCCAGTCGTCGCCCTCCTTCCAGTCCGGATGCGGCGCTGTCCAGCGCCAGAGCCCGGGTGCGAGCTGGGTGACGTTCACGCGACGACCGCGAGGGGCTCGATCCGGCCGTCGCGGATCGTCCAGCCGGACAGGGTGTCGGAGCCGAGCGAGAGGATCAGATAGGGCTTCCCCTGCCAGAGACCGATGTTCTCGACGTCCGTGCGGGATGGTCGCGGCGGCGAGGAGAGGTGTGAGTGGAAGACCGCGAGCTCGTAGCCCTCGTCCTCGAGAAACCAGGTCTCGGGCGTCACTTCGAGCTCGAAGCGGTAGGGCGATCCCGCGGCGTTGCGGCCGCGGACGTAGCGCTCGGCGACGCCGTCCCGGAGGACGACCAGACCACAGGCCTCGTTCGGCGCCTCCGCCTCGGCGTGGGCGCGCAGCTCGGCCCGGACGGCCGGCGGGATCACCACCAGACCGTTCGCTCCATCGACTTGGCCACGTCCTCGGCCTCCCAGAAGTCGGCCGAGATCTCCTTCCAGCCGCCGTCGGCCAGGACGCAGACGACGACGCCCTCGTCCAGCTCGCCGGCGAGCCTGCGGGCGACGTGGACGACCGCACCGGACGAGACGCCGCCGAGGATCCCCTCCGTGTCGAGCAGCTGCTTCAGCGCGGCCACCGACTCGGCGTTCGAGACGAGGATCTTCCGGTCGAGCTTGTCGATGTCGAGGATCGGGGGCACATAGCCGTCGGCCAGCGAGCGGAGGCCCATCACGGCTTCTCCCGGCAACGGCTCGGCCGCGGCGACGACGACGTCCGGGAACCGTTCACGCAGCCGTGCCCCCGTGCCCATCAGCGTCCCACCGGTGCCGAGGCCGGCGACGAGCACGTCGACCCGATCGAGCGCGTCGGCGATCTCGGCGCCCGTGCCCTCGTAGTGCGCGCGCGGGTTCGCCTCGTTCGCGTACTGGAACGGCATGAAGAACGACGGGTCGCGCTCGGCGAGCTCCAGGGCGAGGCGCACGGCCCCGTTCGAGCCCTCCTCGCCGGGCGACTCGACGATCTCGGCGCCGAACCGCTTCAGGAGCAGACGCCGCTCCGGAGTCGCGTTCGCGGGCATGACGCAGGTGAGCGGATAGCCCTTCAGCTTCGCAACGAGTGCGAGCGAGATGCCCGTGTTGCCGCTCGTCGGCTCGAGCAGACGCCGGCCGGGCTCGAGCTCGCCGGACGCCTCGGCCGTCTCGATCATCGCCTTGGCGACGCGGTCCTTGATCGACCCCGTCGGGTTCTGCGCTTCGAGCTTGGCGTAGACGCGCACCGGCCCGGGCGCGAACCGTGGAAGCTCGACCAGAGGCGTGTCGCCGACGAGGTCGAGGAGGCTCGAAGCGAGCTGGTTAACAGCCACCGGCCATCGCCGGCAGGAGGATCACCGAGGCGCCGTTCACCCGCGTGTTGAGCCCGTCCAGCGTGCGCACGTCCTCGCCGCCGACGTAGACGTTCACGAACGGCGCCAGATCGCCCGCCTCGAACAGCTGCGCCTCCAGGGCCGGGTAGCGGCCCGAGATGTCCTCGAGGACCTCGCGGACGGTGTCGCCCGCGCCGACGAGCTCGCGCTCGCCGCCGACCTCGTTCCGCAGCGTCGGCGGGATCCGGACCTTCGTCACCGGCTAACCTCGTCCCCGGCTTCCCGGCTCGTCGCTGGCGGTGCGTCGCCGGAGGGGATAGTCCGGTGGACAGACCCGGAGAGCGACGTGCCGCCAGCGACGAGAGGCGTCGGCGAAGCCGGGCTTCGCCCGGCGGGAGCCGAGGCCGGCCGGGGAGTCGGGGACGCGCAGAACTCGACGTAGTCGACGTACTCGGTGATCGTCGGATCCTCGCCGCATACCGGGCAGCCGGGGTCGCGCTTGACCGTCACCTCGTCGATCGTCGTCCCGAGCGCGTCGAGCAGGAGGAGGCGACCCTGCAGGGACTGGCCGATGCCGAGCACGAGCTTCAGCGCCTCGTTCGCCTGCAGCGAGCCGACGATCCCCGGCAGGACGCCGAGGACGCCGCCCTCTGCACAGCTCGGAGCGAGCTCCGGCGGCGGCGGGGTGGGGAAGAGGCAGCGGTAGCAAGGGCCCTCGCCCGGATTGAAGACGGTGACCTGGCCCTCGAAGCGGTAGATCGAGCCGTGAACGACGGGGATCCCGTGCCAGACGGACGCGTCGTTGACGAGGTAGCGGGTGGGGAAGTTGTCGGCGCCGTCGACGATCACGTCCCAGCCCTCGCCGAAGATGCGCTCCACGTTCTCGGACGTGAGCCGTTCCTCGTAGGTCTTGACGACGACGTCCGGGTTGAGCGCCTCGATCGTGCGCTTGGCGGAGAGCACCTTCGGCTCGCCGAGCGTGTCGGTCGAGTGCACGATCTGTCGCTGCAGGTTCGAGTCGTCGACGACGTCGGCGTCCACGATCCCGAGCGTGCCGACGCCGGCCGCCGCCAGGTAGAGCGACGCGGGCGAGCCGAGGCCGCCGGCGCCGATCAGCAGCACGCGGCCACCGAGCAGACGCTCCTGGCCGGCCTCGCCGACCTCCGGGATCAGCAGGTGGCGCGAGTAACGGCGGCGCTGGTCGGGCGAAAGCGAGCGGGGCGTCTCGATCGGGAAGCCGTTCCGCTTCCAGTCCGTGAAGCCGCCGGTGAGGGACGTGACGTTCTCGTAGCCGAGCTCCTGCAGCGCCTTCGCCGCGAACGCGGAACGCGAGCCGCCGGCGCAGTAGACGACGATCTCGCGCGAGCGGTCGGGGACGAGGCCTTCGATCCGTGACTCGAGGTTGCCGCGCGGGATGTGGACGGCACCGGGGACGATGCCCTCCTCCCACTCCTCGCGCTCGCGCACGTCGACGAAGAGCGCGTCGCCCTCGCGCTCGCGCGCCTCGGCCGCGCCGACCTCGTCGATCTCTTCCTTCACGCGCGCGAGCAGTTCCCTGTAGGTGGCCATCGCCTTCATAAACGATACGCGCACGCCGCTTCTTCCCGTGAGAAATGATCGGGCGGTGCGGATTCTCTTCAGCTGCATTCCCTCCGAGGGCCACTTCCGGCCGCTGCTGCCGCTGGCGTACGCACTCGCGGCCCGCGGGCACGAGCTCGCGTTCGCCGTGGCCCCGGCGTGGGAGCCGCGTGTGAGCGAGGAAGGCTTCACGACCCTGCCGGCCGGCATCTCGGACGAGGAAGGACGGGGGCGGGCCGCGCCCGAGCGGCGCGAGATCTTCGCCCTCGGCGCGGAGGGGCGTCGCCCTCAGCTCTTCACGCTCATGTTCGCCAAGATCCACGCCCCAGCGAAGGTCGACGAGCTGCTCGACGTTGCGCGCAGGTGGGGAGCGGACGTGATCGTTCACGACAGCAGCGACCTCGCCGCCCCGATCGTGGCCGCCTCGCTCGGGATCCCGTCGGTCAACCACTCCTTCGGCGCGATGATCCCGTTCGCGGTGCTCGAGCGCGCAGCCGTCGAGCTCGAGCCGATCCGGGCACGGCTCGGGCTCGAGCCGGATCCGCACGCCGGTGCCTTTCGCGGCCTCTTCGTCGATCTCGCCCCGCCGTCATTCGCGTGGGAGCAACCGCTCGGCCGGAGCATCCGCCTACGACCGGTTCCCGCGGCGCAAGGGCCGCCGCCGGCATGGCTGGACGAGCTCGAGCCGCCGCTCGTCTACATCACGCTCGGCACCGTCTTCAACGACCCGGCGCGCTTCGGTCCGCTGCTCGCCGGCCTGAACGGTCGAGCGTCGGCGCTCGTCACGGTAGGCAGGGACGTCGATCCCGCCACGCTCGGGCCGCTGCCCGGCAGTGTCCGCGTCGAGCGCTTCGTCCCACAGGCACATGTGCTGCCTCGCAGCGCAGCGGTGGTCTCGCATGGCGGCTCCGGCACGACGCTCGGGGCGCTCGCGCACGGGATCCCACTCGTGCTGCTGCCGGAAGGCGCGGACCAGTTCGACAACGCCGACCGCGCCGAGGCCGCCGGCGCCGCGGTCGTGCTTCGCCCGGGCGAGGTCACGGCCGAGTCGGCCGGGGCCGCGCTCGAGCGCGTGCTGGGCGAGCCGGCGTTCGCCGAGGCCGCCGGCACGGTTGCCGCCGACATCGCCCGGATGGGCACGGCGGACGACGTTGCGGCGGCGGTCGAGGAGCTCGCAGCAGGCTAGTGTGGCCGCGTGTCCGCACGCGCCCGCACGGTGCTGCTCGTGGCCGCGCTGGCCGCGGTCGCGGCGGCGGTCGTCGCCGGCGCGGCGGTCCTCACCGCCGAGGAGGTCGAGGGGCCGTCGACGGCGGCATCGGCGCCGAAGCCGCGCCAGGGCTTTCCGCCGCTCGAGCTCGCCTTCGGGATCCGCACCGATGCCGAGGCTGCGGAGCTCCGCCGCGCCACCGCGCTCTACGAGGCGGGAAAGCGGCAGCAGGCGGCAGCGATCTTCGACCGCTACGACTCGCTCGAGGCAAAGCTCGGCGCTGCGTTCGCGGCCTGGCCGTCGAGTGAGGACAGGATCGAGCAGCTCGGCGCGCTCTACCCACGCAGCTCGCTGGTGCAGCTCCACCTCGGGCTCTCCCGCTTCTGGGCCGGCACCGGCGGCGCGCTGACCTCCTGGCGAGAGGCCCGCGACGTCGAGCCCGACACGCCCTACGCGGTGCGCGCTGACGATTTGCTCCATCCCGAGTTCGCGCCGGGCTTGCCCGGCTTCATCGTCAGCTTCGACTACCGCATCCCGGGCGGGACGCGCGACGCCCAGCTCGAAGCCCTCGCGGCCGACCGGACGCTACGCGGGCGGCTGCTCTACGGAATCGCGCTGCAGGGGCTCGGCCGGCCCGTCTCCGCGCGCCGCGCGTTCGCGGCGGCGCTCGAGCTCGCGCCGAACGACGTCGACGCGCTCGTCGCCGACGCGGTCGGGCGCTATGACAAGGGGAACCCGTCGGCATCGTTCTCCCGCCTGGGGCCGCTCAGCCGCCGTTTTCCGCACGCCGCGACCGTGCGCTTTCACCTCGGCCTGCTGCTGCTCTGGCAGCAGGACGTCAAGGAGGCGACCCGCCAGCTCGAGCTGGCGCGCAAGGCCGAGCCGGGAAGCAAGATCGCCGCCGAGGCGAAGCGCTTCCTCGATGCGGTTCGCAAAGCGGGGACCTCCTGATCGCAAGATGGGCCGAACGGCCCATGGCGCTTCGCGTCAGCGTCTGGCAAGCTCTCGCAGCTTTGTAAGGAGAGTGTTGCGGATTGCCGAAGTCGTAACTACTCTCAGAGCGCGATCGGAGGGGGAGCCGAAGTGAGCGCAGGGGGAAGTACCAGCACCGTCGAGCAGCAGGGCTTCGACGTGCTCGCGAGTAGCGAGGCAAGAGCGCTGCTCGAGAGCGGCAAGCAGGCCGGCAAGCTGATTGCCGAGGACATCGCGACCGCGCTCGACGAGCTCGATCTCGACGCTGCGCAGCTGGACGAGTTCTATTCGACGCTCGAGGAGATGAAGATCGAGGTCGTCGACCGCGACGAGCCCGAGGCCGAGATCGAGGAGGCGCGCGAGGTCTCGACCGACACGCTGCAGCTCTTCCTCAAGGACATCGGCAAGGTGCCGCTGCTGACCGCCGCCCAGGAGGTCGAGCTGGCGAAGCGGATCGAGCGTGGCGAGCACGCCGCCAAGCAGGCGATGGTGGAGGCCAACCTCCGTCTCGTCGTCTCGATCGCGAAGCGCTACCGCAACCAGGGCCTGCCCTTCCTCGACCTGATCCAGGAGGGGACGATCGGCCTCGTTCGCGCCGCCGAGAAGTTCGACTACCGCAAGGGCTTCAAGTTCTCGACGTACGCGACGTGGTGGATCCGCCAGGCGGTCGCCCGCGCGCTCGCCGACAAGGCGCGGACGATCCGGATGCCCGTCCACGTCGTCGAGAAGCTGAACAAGATCGTGCGCACCGAGCGGACTCTGCGCGCCAAGCTCGGCCGGGAGCCGAGCGCAATCGAGATCGGCATGGAGCTCGACCTGCACCCGGAGGAGATCGACCAGATCCGGCGCAGTGCGCAGACTCCGATCTCGCTCGAGAAGCCGGTCGGCGACGAGGACGAGTCCGAGTTCGGGCACTTCCTCACCGACGAGACGATGCCGCTGCCCGACGAGCAGGCGGAGGAGACACTCCGCAACGAGGCGCTCCGCTCGATCCTGAAGTCGCTCTCGCACCGCGAGCGGCGTGTGCTCGAGCTCCGCTACGGGCTCGACGGCGAGCAGCCGCGCACACTGGACGAGGTCGGGAAGGCGTTCAACGTCACCCGCGAGCGGATCCGGCAGATCGAGAACCAGGGCCTGAAGAAGCTGCGGGCGCTCGCGCTCGCGGCGCAGCTCCGCGACGTCGCCTGACGTCCCTGGCCGGCTGCGCCTCCCGGCCGGCGGAGCCGGCGTCCGGCGCAGCCTCGCCAGGAACGTCAGAAGCGTTCAGTCAGCCGCGAAGGGCGGCGGCGCAGTCGACCCTGCCGCCGCGAACGTCGGCGATCGCCGCCCTGTAGGCCTCGAACGCCGGCTTGCGGCGCCAGTCGGCCCAGAGCAGGCCTGACTGCCAGCCGCCGAGCAGGGACTCGTCGACGAGCAGGAAGTTGAAGTACGCGGCGACGCGAGGCTGGCAGCTGGCGAGGCGGAGTGCCGCGGCGATCTGGGCGGCCTGCGCCTCCGGCTCCAGCGTCTGGGCCACACTCTCCCGGCCGGAGTAGTGTGAGCGGCGTCGTTTCCCGGCCGTCGTCGTCTGGAACCCATTCTCGAGGTACCAGATCGGCGCCGGCGGCTGCGCCGTCCCGTCGAAGGACTCGTCGAGGACCGCGACGAGCCGGTCGTAGTCACCCTGGCCGAGGTAGACCTCGTGGCGCGCGCTCGGGGGCTCGCCCGAGAAGAGCGGATAGGGGTTGTGTCCGGCGGCGTCGAAGAGCGGCCGCTGCCGCCCGCTCGCGCGGTAGGCGGCGCCGATCCCGCGAATGAACGCGGCCGGATCGTGACTCGCGGCGGTGGTCGTCAGGACGTTCACGCCGGGGACGGATCGATGCAAGACGTCCCAGCAGCGGGCGAGGAGTGCGGCGTAGCCCTCGGCGGCGCCCTCGCGCGGCCGCCAGAACGTGTCCGAGTTCGCCTCGTTCCAGATCACGACGTCCCGGACCTCGCCGTAGCGGAGAAGGACATTGCGGACGAAGCGGCAGTAGTCCTCACGTGCCGCGCGCCCGCGAGGCGCGTCGTTCGCCCGGCCGTAGACTCCGAGGACGACGCGGACGCCGCCTGCGTGAGCAGCGACTGCGCGGCGCAGCGCGTTGTGGTCGGGCATCGTCAGGTGCCGCTTGCCACGACGCCACTCGAGGGTTACGCGCATCCCTCCGAGACCGAGCGCCTGCATCGCGCCGAGGATCGGCGCCGGTCGCTCTGTCCACTTGATCTGGTCGTCGTGCACGCCGATCACCAGGTCCGAGCCGGCGCGCGCCGGCTCTGGCCCGATGAGCAGGGCCAGGAGCAAGAGCGAGAGCGCCGCAGAAACTCTCATCCGCTCTCATCGTCTGCAGCGGCGCGACACCTGCAATCGCCCGAAAGGACGGTCCGGGACCGCCGCGGCCCGTGGTTTGCCTAGACTCGCGATCGTGCGTCTCCCTCGACCAGGCCTGGCACGACGAGCTCGGTGAGCTGCTGCGCATCCCGTCCGTGAGCGCCGACCCGGCGCACTCGGACGACGTCGTCCGCGCCGCCGAGTGGGTCGCGGACAAAGTGCGCCGGAGCGGCGGCGAGGCCGAGCTCGTGCCGTACGGCGAGCGGCCGATGGTGATCGGCGAGATCCGGGCCTCGAACGGCGCGAAGGAGGCGCCGACGATCCTCTGCTACGGCCATTTCGACGTGCAGCCGCCGGCGCCGCTCGAGCTCTGGCAGTCGGATCCGTTCGAGGCGACCATCCGCGACGAGTGGCTGTACGCGCGCGGCGTCGCCGACGACAAGGGTCAGCTCTGGATGCTGCTCCACGCGGCGGGACTGCTCGCGGCCGACGGAGCGCTCCCGATCAACATCCGCGTCGTCTCGGACGGCGAGGAGGAGGTCGGCGGCCAGTCGATCGTCGAGTTCCTCCAGCAGGACGAGCGCGGCGCCGACGCCTGCGTGATCTTCGACGGCGGCATGGAATCGCGGAACCTGCCTGCGATCTCGGTTGCGACCCGCGGGCTCGCCGCCTTCAACCTGCGCGTGAAGACGGGGCAGCGCGACCTCCACTCCGGCATGTACGGCAACGCGGCACTGAATGCGATCCACGCTCTGCACGAGACGCTCGCCGGGATCCTTCCGCGCGAGGGTCGCGTACCGGATGCCCTGCGAGTCGGGATCGCGCCGGTGACCGACGAGGAGCGCGCGGGCTGGGCGATGCAGCCTGCCGGCATCGACGTCCTCCGTGAGGCCGGGGCGGTGCCGTACGACCCGAAGGCGGCGGAGGAGTTCTACCTCCGCACGACCGCCGAGCCCTCCGTCGAGGTGAACGGCATCCTCGGCGGCAAGCCGGGGCTCAAGAACACGACGGTGATCAGCGAGGCGCAGGCGAACTTCACCGTGCGGCTCGCGCCCGGTCAGTCGCCGACGGTCGTCGCCCCCGAGGTCGAGCGACTGCTCCACGAGGCGGCGCCCGACGGCGCCACGATCGTGGTGGAGGAGCTGCCGGGCTCGACGCGACCCGGGCTCGTCGCCGCCGACGCGCCCGTGATCAAGATCGCGCAGGACGCGTTCGAGCATGCCTTCGGGATCAGGCCGATCCTCACCCGCTCCGGTGGCACCCTGCCGATCGTGCCGGCGCTCGCCGACAAGGGGATCCCGACGATCCTGACCGGGTTCGCGCTGCCCGAGAGCAACGTCCACTCGCCGAACGAGCGGATGCTCGTCGAGTTCTTCCCGCGCGGCGTCGAGACGATCAAGGAGCTCTACACCCGCCTTGGCGACCTCTCCTAAGGCCGACTTCGTCACGCCGCTCGCCGCCGAGCTGGCAGGCGACGTGCTCGATCGCCTGCTCCGCTACGTCCGCATCGACACGCAGTCGGCGGCGGGCGTCGACGCCTCGCCCTCGACGGAGAAGCAGCTCGAGCTCGCGCGACTGCTCCGCGACGAGCTGGAGGAGGTCGGGCTCGACGAGGTCAGGCTCGACGAGTTCGGCTACGTCTACGGCTCGCTCCCCGGCGTGGAGACGGCTCCTCCGATCGGGCTGATCGCGCACGTCGACACCTCGCCCGACGTCACCGGCACCGGCGTCAACCCGCAGGTGCACGAGGCCTACGACGGCGGCACGATCGAGCTGCCGGGCGACAGCACCGTCGTTCTCGATCCCGAGGAGCTGCCGCTGCTGCAGAAGAAGGTCGGCCACGACATCGTCACGACCGATGGGACGACGCTGCTCGGCGCCGACGACAAGGCCGGCGTCGCGGAGATCATGGCCGCGGTCGCCTACCTGAAGCGCCATCCCGAGCTCGAGCACGCACCGATTCGCGTCTGCTTCACGGTCGACGAGGAGGTCGCGGGCGGCGCTGACCACCTCGACATCGAGCGCTTCGGCGCTCGCTACGCGTACACGCTCGACGGCGCCGAGCTTGGCGAGATCGAGGCGGAGACGTTCAACGCGTCGAAGGTGACGGTGACGATCCGGGGCCGGTCGACGCATCCGGGCACGGCCAAGGGCCAGCTCGTCAACGCGGTCAAGCTGGCGGCGGATTTCGTCGCAGCGCTGCCGCGGGACGCGCTCTCGCCCGAGACCACCGAGGAGCGCGAGGGCTTCGTCCACCCGACGAAGATCTCCGGCGGCGCCGAGGAGACGCTGGTCGAGTTCATCGTCCGCGACCACGACGCGGCGAAGATGACAGAGCACGTGGCGCTGATCCGCCGGCTCGCCGACGAGATCCGCGAGCGCGAGCCGCGGGCGTCGGTCGACGTTCGCGAGGAGGAGCAGTACCGGAACATGGGCGAGGTGATCGACCAGCACCCGGAGGTGATCGAGGCTGCAGTCGAGGCCGTCCGGCGGCTCGGCGTCGAGCCCGTCCACACGATCATCCGCGGCGGCACCGACGGGGCGCGGCTCTCGCACCGCGGCCTGCCGACGCCGAACCTCTTCACCGGCGGCTCCGAGTACCACTCGCGCCGCGAGTGGGCGAGCGTGCAGGACATGGCCGCCGCGGCGGCCATGCTCGTCGAGTTGGCCCAGGTCTGGGCCGAGAGCTCCGCCAACCCCGCCTAGGCGGCGAACGGGGCCGGCGTCGCCGGCAGCTTCGGGATCTTCACCCGCGCGATCGCGCTGAACGGCGACGGCCGGCACGCCTGGCAGATGCCGACGTCGCACGCGACCGAGAGGAAGACGAACGCCTCCTCGACCGAGAAGCCCCACTGGTCGACGAGCAGCTTCGCAGCCTCCTCCGTCGCCGCCTGGATCGCCTCGTGAAGATCGCCGCCCGAGGTTCCGTGCGTCACCCAGGCGTCCTGTAGCTCCGTCACCGGCCAGCCGCCCTGGCGACCCTTGAGCACGTTGAACCGCGCCACGACCTCGCCGGCGATCTCGACGCCGGTGCCGCAGATCTCGCCGTCGCCCATCGATGCGTGCATGTCGCCGACCGCGAAGAGCCCGCCCGGCTGCCGCACGGGGAAGAAGAGGCTCGCGCCGGGGCGGTGCAGGTGGTCGTCGAGGTTGCCGCCGTGGCGTCCGGCCCAGCCGTTCGCGACCTCCTCTCCATCGGTGGCGACGCCGACGACGCCGACCATCGGCCGCAGCGGGAAGCTGATCCGGTCGTTCATGTGGATCGTCTCGCCCTCGACGTCGAAGACATACGTGACCGGCGACCGCACCTCCTCGATCAGCTGGCCGAACTCGGGGATGATGGTGGCGAAGCCTCGCGGTCCTGGGCTGACCTCGAGCAGTTCGACGACGAGCGAGTCGCCCGGCTCGGCGCCACGGACGGCGACCGGCCCGGTCGCGCTGTTGACGCGCGCGAAGTCGATGTCGCTGACGAGGTCGTCTTCGGTCTGGATCTGGCCCGTGAAGCAGTCGTTCGTCTCGAAGCGGACCACGGCTCCCGGTTCGACCTCGAGCACCGGCTCGAGGTCGGGTCCGAAACCCCAGATCACCTCGTCGCGGGGCACGACGTGGTCGACGGCGATCGTGGCCATCAGCTGCGCGCCCCTCCTTGAGTGGCATGTCAGCGGGCGCCGCGATCCTTGCACGATCGCGACCGCTGATGCAAGACCCGGTTCAGTCCCAGGGAGGCGGATTGTGCGTCCAGCGGCCGCCGACCATCGTCGCGACGACCTGCAGATCGCGGAGCTCCTCCGGCTCGACGGTGAATGGATCGCGGTCGAGCACGACGAGGTCGGCGAGCATGCCGGGGAGCAGCCGGCCGCGACGGCGCTCGTCGCCGGAGAGGAAGGTGGGCGCGACGCAGGTTGCGTGCAGCGCCTGCTCGACCGTCAACGTCTCGTCGGGCCGCCAGGCGGGGCGGTCGTCGATCGAGCGGAGCACCCCGGCGGCGATCCCGGCGAGCGGGTCGAGCTCCTCGACCGGGGCGTCGGAGCCGTTCGCCACGAGCGCGCCCGACTCGAGCAGCGAGCGGAAGGAGTACGTGCCGCCGAGGCGGTCCGCCCAGAGCCGCTCGGCGAGGTCGCGATCCGAGGGCGCGTGCGAGAACTGCACCGAGCAGGCGATTCCGAGCTTTGCGAAGCGGGGCAGGTCCTCGGGAGCGAGGCACTGCGCGTGCTCGATCCGCTGCCGGAGGCCCACGGGTACCCATGCAGCACGCGTCGACTCGAATGCGTCGAGCGCGTTCCGGTTCGCCTGGTCGCCGATCGCGTGGACGCCCACCGGCCAGCCGCGCTCTGCGCCGCGCCGGATGATCTCCTCGAGCTCGGCGCGGGTCGTGATCTCGACGCCCGTGCCGTCGGTCATCAATGCGGTCTGCGAGCCGAGCGTGCCGTCCATGAAGCACTTCAGGTAGCCGATCCGCAGGTACTCGTCGCCGAAGCCGGAGCGCAGCGAGAGCGCGGCCGCCGAATCGAGCTGCTCGTGCGGGATCGAGCCCCAGACTCGGACGGACAGGTTCCCTTCGTCGCGCAGGCGCTGGAAGATCCCGGGCGCGCCGAGCCAGCCGTCTTTGTCGTGAATGGCTCCGACTCCCCGTGACCCGGCGAGCTTGAGCCCGGCGCGCGTCGCCTCGACCCACTCGTCCGCGGTCGTGAGCACGTAGCGGTCGCGGAAGCGCCAGGCGGACTCCTCGCGCAGGATCCCCGTCGGCTCGCCGGCCGCGTCGCGCTCGACGACGCCGCCGTGTACCTCGAGGTCGCCGCCTGCGACCGCGAGCGCGGCCGAGTTGAGCCACACCGAGTGGTAGTCCTTCGAGATCAGGATCGCCGGGGTCTCGCCGGTGACGGCGTCCAGCTGCTCCTTCGTCGGCTCGACGCGGGGATTCCAGTCGCCGTCCCGCCAGCCGTAGCCGCGCAGCCAGCGGCCGGGTGCGACGTCGGCCTCGCGCACGCGGGCGAGTGCCTCCTCGATCGACGTGCAGCCGTCGAGCTTCACCTGCCGCTGCGCCAGCGACCAGGTGGGGAAGTGGACGTGCGAGTCGGTGAAGGCGGGGAGGACGCAGCGGCCGCCGAGGTCGACGGTCTCCGGGCTTGCGAGGGCGGTTTCGTGGACGCCGACGCCGCCCGCGACCTCGGCACCGGCGATCGCGAGCGCCCGCGCGGTCGGCAGCTGCGGATCCATTGTCCGGATGATCCCGTTCTCGAGAATCACGGCGGTGAGCCTAGCCGTACACAAACCTTCCACTCTCCTAACACCGTCTTGACGACGACCCGGTTTGCTTTCGCGGCAACGGCGAAGGAGTGGGCGCATGCGCAGGCAGCTCGGTATCGCAAGTCTCCTCTCGGCCTCGGCGCTCGTGTGGGTCGTCGCCGGCGCCGCCGGGATCGCAGCCGCACCGACTGCGATCACCGGGCCGGTCAGCGCGGTCGGCCCGACCTCGGCGACGGTGAGCGGCACCGTCAATCCCGGCGGGCAGTCGACGTCGTGGTACGTCGAGTACGGCACCAGCACGAGCTACGGGTCGCAGAGTGCGAGCGCGAGCGCCGGTGCCGGATCGGCCAACGTCGCCGTCTCTCGCGCGCTCTCCGGGCTCGCGTCCGGCACGACCTACCACTACCGCGTCGTCGCCACGAACGGCGCGGGCACGAGCCGCGGTGCCGACGGGCTCTTCACGACCTCCGCCGCACCGGCGGTCGTGACGGGCGCGGCGACGAGCGTCACCCCGACCTCGGCCACGCTCAACGGCAGCGTCGACCCGAACGGGCGCGCGACGACGTGGTTCTTCGAGTACGGGACGAGCACGAGCTACGGGACGCGGACGGCGGCGAAGGACGCAGGCTCGGGCGGCAGCGCCGTCGCCGTCTCGGCGCCCGTCGCCAACCTCGCCCGCGGCCGCGTCTACCACTACCGGCTCGTCGCGACGAGCGATGCGGGGACGAGCCGCGGCGCCGACCAGACGTTCTCGACGACCGGCGCGCCCGCGGTGACGACCGACGCGGCATCGTCCGTGACGCCGACGTCGGCGCGCCTGAACGGGACCATCACTCCGAATGGACAGTCGACGAGCTGGTACTTCGACTACGGGACGAGCACGAGCTACGGCGCGCGGACGGCCGTCAAGAGCGCAGGCTCGGGGACGCGCGCCACGCGGGTGAACGCCTCTGTCACGCGCCTGCGAACAGGCGTCACCTACCACTATCGCCTCGTGGCGACGAACGCCTCCGGGACGACCGTCGGCCGCGACCGGACCTTCAGCACGGCCCTCCAGCCGGTCGTGCGTACGGATGCAGCCAGAGATGTGACCGCGACGACCGCGACCCTGACCGGCTCCGTCGACCCGCGGACAAGGGCGACGACCTGGTGGTTCGAGTACGGCACATCGACCGGCTACGGCTCCCAGACGCCGTCGAGAAGCGCGGGCTCCGGATCCGCCCGTGCGGTGACCGCGGCCCTCTCGGGACTGCGGCCCGGCACCACGTACCACTACCGCCTCGTCGCGCGGAACGACGCCGGCACGAGCCGCGGCGCCAACGCCTCCTTCACGACCGTGGGCGTCACCCTGACGATCCCCGCGCTCCGGGTCGTCTACGGCCGCGGGATCCTGCTCTCGGGGTTCGTGCCGACACGGCGCGCCGGCGAGACCGTGACCGTGTTCGCGCAGCCGCTCGGCGAGGGCTCGCCCAGGTCGGTCGCGACCGTCCTGACCGCGGCCGACGGGAGCTGGCGCTGGCTTGCGAAGCCGCGGATCCGCACGTCCTATGCGGCGCAGTGGGCGGGCGCGCTCAGCGCTGCGAGCGTCGTCGCCGTCCGGCCCGCCGTCTCGCTCCGTCGGACCGCGACCGGCCTGTTCTCCACGCGCGTCCGCGGCGCCCGTTCCTTCGCGGGACGAACCGTGCAGCTGCAGCGGCGGTCGGCGACCGGACGCTGGATCACGATCAAGCGCGTCCGCTTGAACGGGCGCTCGGCGGCGCTGATCCGGGCGACACTCCCGCGCGGCCGGTCCACGCTCCGGATCGCGATGAGCGTCAACCAGGCGGGGGCGGGCTACCTGGCCGGCTTCAGCCGCCTGATCGTCGTCCGCCGCGCCTGAGCTTCGACGTATCCTGCGCCGATGCGCAGCCGGACCGTCGCAGCCGCGCTCACGGCGCTGATCGACCACGCTCCGACGTTTCCTCCCGCGAACCTGTCGACACCCGACGCGCTCGACGAGGATCGGCGTGCGCGCACAGGCGACCAAGCCTGGATGCTGGCTCGGCTCGTCTGGCCGGCCTCACGCCTGGACGAGCTCGAAGGCGAGGACCGAGCGCTGTCGGTGCTGCTGGATGCGCCGTTCGCGGGCGACATGCGCGCAGAGGCGGTCGAGACGCGCTGGAATGCAGGGCTCGACGGGCTCGTTGGCGAGGCGTACGTCGAGCTCCCGCTCGGCGACGGGTTGGAGGAGAAGGTCGCGGCGCTGGCGGAGCGAGGGCTGCGGGCGAAGGTGCGCTGCGGCGGCGCCGAGGTGCCGACGGCGGACGCTCTCGGCCGGTTCCTCTCCCTCTGCCGTGCCGCCGGCGTCCCGTTCAAGGCGACCGCCGGCCTGCACCATCCACTCGCCGCAGAGGGACGCCACGGCTTCCTCAACGTGATCGCGGCGTGCGCGTTCGGCGATGCCGCCGCACTCGGCGAGCACGTCGAGCTCGGAGCGGCTGGGCTGCGTTGGCGCGATCGCGTCGCGTCGCCCGACGAGCTCGAGCGCGTTCGCCGCGAGCAGCTCGTCGCGGTCGGCAGCTGCTCCTTCTCCGAGCCGGTCGACGACCTGAAAGAGCTCGGGATCCTGTGACGCGCGGGTTCGGCACGTTTGTTCGCGGCTCCGGTGCGACGCATCTCGGCTTTCGCTCCGGCGACGCCGTCGTCGATCTCGGCGAGGGCTCGCTCGACGAGCTGCTGCCGCAGGGCCGCGCTGCGTGGGAGCGCGCGATCGAGCAGGCGGTGGCGGCGGCGGACGAGGGCGACGCGATCCCACTGGAGCAGGTCACGGAGCAGCTCCCGTTCATCGTCGCCGACTACGTCGACTTCTACTCCTCGCTGGAGCATGCGACGAACCTCGGCCGGATGTTCCGGCCCGACTCGGAGCCGCTGCTACCCAACTGGCGCCACCTGCCGGTCGGCTACCACGGGCGCGCCGGCACGGTCGTCCCGAGCGGCACGCCGATCCGGCGTCCCCAGGGGCAGACGAAGCCGCCGGACTCCGACGCACCCACGTACGGCCCCTCGCGGCGCCTCGACATCGAGCTCGAGCTCGGCTTCGTCGTCGGCGTCCCGAGCAGGCACGGCGAGCCCGTGCCGGCGAGCGCCTTCGCCGACCACGTCTTCGGTGTCGTGCTCGTCAACGACTGGAGTGCCCGCGACATCCAGGCGTGGGAGTACGTCCCGCTCGGTCCCTTCCTCGGCAAGAGCTTCGCCACCTCGATCTCGGCCTGGGTGACGCCGCTCGCCCTGCTCGAGGACCGCCGCGTCCCAGCGCCGCCACAGGACCCGCAGCCGCTCCCGCACCTCCGGGTCGACGGCGACTGGGCCTACGACCTGCCACTCGAGGTGGAGCTGAACGGCACCGTGATCGCGCGCGGGAACGCACGCGGGCTCTACTGGACGATGCCGCAGCAGCTCGCCCACGCGACCTCGAACGGCGCGAGCATCCGCACCGGCGACCTGATGGCGTCCGGGACGATCTCCGGGGCAGAGCGGGGGAGCGAGGGCAGCCTGATCGAGCTGACCTGGAACGGGAGCGAGCCGGTCCGGCTGGACGACGGCAGCGAGCGGACGTTTCTCGAAGACGGCGACGAGGTCGTGCTCCGCGGCGAGCCGCTCGGCGAGGTACGCGGCCGCATCCGTCCCAGCACGTGAGCTGGCGCTCGGAGTCGTTCGCGGCGCTGCGTCACCCCGACGAGCCGCGCATCCTCTTCCTCCGGAGCGACCGGGCCTGGCGGCTGCCGCGCATCGCGGCTCGCGAGCTCTGGATCGCAAACGCCGAGATGATCGTCCCCGCCTTCGAACGGCGGCTGGGAACGACGCCCTGGCTGTTGCGCCAGCTCATGTGCGACGAGGACGAGGAGGCGAACCGGATCGAAGCCGTGTTCGAGCTGACGCTGAACGATCCCGCCTGGCGACCGCCCGCGCACGGCCGCTGGGTCGGCCGCCGCGAGCTGGACGGGCTGCGGCTGCGTGACGAGGACCAGCGCGACCTCCTCGGCGCGTACCTCGACTCGCTCGAACGCGACGAGATCCCCGAGGAGCGATCGCCGTGGGCCCGGCCGGACTGGCTCGACGACGTGCGCGAGTGGCTCGAGCAGGAAGTGGAGCGGCTCGGCCACTCTCTGCTCGGCGTCGAGCAGGTCAAGCACTGGAGCATCTCGTCGGTGCTGCGCGTCCGCACGGACGGCCCCGACCTCTACTTCAAGGTCTCGGCGCGGCTGCCGCTCTTCGTCGAGGAGGGGCCGGTGACGGCAATGCTCGCCTCGCGGTTCCCCGGCTACGTCCCGATGCCGCTCGCCGTCGAGCCGGAGCACGGCTGGCTGCTGCTGCCGGCCTTCGACGAGCTCGTCGGCTGGCAGGCGCCGCTCGAGGTCCGGTGCGCGGTGCTGGCGCGCTTTGCGGGCCTGCAACGACGGAGTGCCGAGCAGGCCGCCGAGCTGATCGCTGCGGGTTGCCTCGACCGGAGGCTGGAGGTGCTCGAGCAGCAGATCGATCCGCTCGTCGCGGACCCCGAGGCAGTGGCACGGCTGCGGGCCGACGAGGTCGAGGAGCTGCGACGGCAGGCCCCGCTGTTCCGGGAGGCCTGCCGTCGGCTGGCCGACACAGGCCTGCCGCCGACGCTCGTCCACGGCGACCTCCACGTCGGAAACGTCGCCCGGCTCGACGGCGAGCTCGTCTACTTCGACTGGACGGACGCCTGCGTTGCGCACCCGTTCATCGATCTCCTCTCGCTGTACTGGGAGAAGGACGAGGACAGCCGCACGGCGCTGCTCGATGCGTATCTCGAAGCATGGGACGGGGTCGAGTCCCCTGAGCGCCTCCGCGAGGCCGCGTCGCTGGCGGCGGTCGTGATCCCGCTGCACCACGCCGTCTCGTACCACCGGATCGTCGCCGCGTTGGAACCGGACGCCAAGGTGGAGCTCGACGCCACGCATGGCTTCCTGCGCCAGGCGCTCGCACGTGCGCGTGACTGGACATTCGGCTAGGAATCCTGGACGGCGTCCGTCTTTCGTCGAATACTGAAACGATGCGGTCGCCGCTCCCGCTCTTCGTGTTGGTGCTTGCGCTGGCCGCCGGAGTTTCCGCTGCACAAGGCGGGCGCAACGTCGACAACAAGCCGCTGCTCGGGATCGCGGGCCAGGCCGACCGCTTCGAGAGCCAGACCGGCCAGGACTCGCAGGTGCGGCACATGTTCCTCGGCTGGGGGCAGGGCAGCACCTGGGGGTCGCCGTTCGCGGAGCTCTTCGCGGGTCTGAAGCCGATCCCGATGATCCACATCGGCACCGACCAGGGCCGAGCCCGCACCGAGGCGATCACACCGGCTCGGATCGCGTCCGGCGGCGGCGACGCCTATCTGGTCGCACTGAACCAGGCGATCGCCGCCTACAGCGGGACCGTCTACGTGCGGGTGATGGCGGAGATGAACGACCCGAGGACCCTCTACTCGCCGACGCGACTCAACGGCACCTCGAGGGGCGCCTCGCACTCGGCGGCGGCGTACAAGCAGGCGTTCCGGCGCGCGTATCTGATCCTCCACGGCGGTGAGGTCGACGCGAAGCTGCGCGGGCTCGGGCTGCCGCCGGTCGGCCGGGAGCTGGCGGTCAATCCCGCACCGGGATTGACGGTGATCTGGAACCCGATCGCGGGTCTCGACGCCCGCAGCACGCGGCCGGCACAGGCGTTCTACCCCGGTGACCCCTACGTCGACATGGTCGGGAACGACATGTTCGCGACTCGAACCGGCGTCGCTTCGCATGCTGCGAATGAGGCGCTCTACCGCGCCCATCCGGGCAAGCCGTACGCGCTGCCGGAATGGGGGCTCACAATTGACGACCCAGGGTTCGTCAAGAAGATCTGCGCGTTCCTGAGGAGCCGGCAGCGAACGAAGCTCGCGGCCTACTACGACGCCCGGCCGAGCTCGACCTACGACCTCGGCTCGAAGGCCGCCGCGCGGGCCGAATACCGGCGCTGCATCACGCCGCTGGGTGCGAAGGCCAGCGCGCGCCCGCCGAGCCCGCCGACGAGCGCGCAGCTGCGGCTGACTGCCGAGCCGGTCAAGGGAGACGCGCCACTCGAGGTCCTGTTCGACACGCACGTCAACCTGGCCAAGCCGGTCCTGCGTTGGGAGCTTGCGTTCGGCGACGGCAAGGTGCAGCAGCGGAGCGGCGCGCCACCCGACACGGTCGCCTACACCTATCCGAAGGACGGCGCCTACACGGCGACGCTCACCGTCTACCTCGAGCGGCCGTTCGTCCTGGCGGCCGTGCGCTACGTCACGCAGGTGCGGGTGAAGGTCGGCAAGAAGGCGGATGAGCCGTTGCGGCTGGTCGCGACGCCTCGTTCCGGCAAGGCGCCGCTCTCGGCCAGCTTCCGCGCGAGCGTCGCCGCGCCGGGGACGAGCTGGCAGTTTGTGCCGGGCGACGGCACGAGCCGGTCGGGCCCGGGCAAGCCGCCGCGCTTCCTCGGCCACACCTACACGACCGCGGGGACCTATCGCGCCGTGCTGATCGTTCATCTGGGGCCGGCCGAACGGCTATTGGCCTACGTCGACGTTCGGGTGCGATAGCCGGACCGGGAGACGGCCTCAGACCCCGTACAATCGCCGCGTGCCCTGGGACGTCCTCACCGACGAGCAGCGCGAGATCCGCGAGCTCGTCCGCACCCTCGCGCGGGAGCGGGTCGCGCCGCGCGCGGCCGAGATCGACGAGTCGCACGAGTTCCCGTGGGACATCGTCGAGCTCTTCCGCGAGCACGAGATCTTCGGCCTTCTCTTCGACGAGGAGTGGGGCGGGTCGGGCACGGGGACGCTGCTCGCGCTGGTCGCGATCGAGGAGGTCTCCAAGGTCTGTGCGACGAGCGGTCTCCTGCTCGCGGTGCAGGAGCTCGGCTCACTCGGCCTGAAGCTCGCCGGCTCGCAGGCGCAGAAGGAGGCGTACCTGCCGAAGCTCGCGAGCGGCGAGTGGCTGCCCGCGTATGCGCTGACCGAGGCCGGCTCCGGCTCCGACTCGGCGGCGATGCGGACGACGGCGGTCCGCGACGGCGACGAGTACATCCTCAACGGGAGCAAGCGCTTCATCACCAACGCCGGCGTCGCCAACCTCTACACCGTCTTCGCCAAGACCGATCCGGACGGCGGGCATGCGGGCATCTCCGCCTTCCTGGTCGAGTCGGACGCGCCCGGCTTCGCCGTCGCGAGGCTGGAGCCGAAGATGGGCATCTCGGGCTCGACGACCGGCGAGCTCACCTTCGACGACTGCCGCATCCCCGCCGCGAACCTGCTCGGCGAGGAGGGTGAGGGCTTCAAGATCGCGATGCGGATCCTCGACCGCTCGCGCCCCGGCGTCGCCGCGCAGGCGCTCGGGATCGCGCAGGGCGCTACCGACTACGCGCTCGAGTACGCGAAGACGCGCGAGACGATGGGCAAGCCGATCGCGCAGCACCAGCTGATCGCCGCCAAGCTCGCCGACATGGAGACCGAGACGGAGGCGGCGCGCGGCCTCCTCTACCGCTTCGGCCAGATGTGCGACGCCGGGATCGACGGCGCCGAGCTGACGAAGGCGTCCGCGCAGGCGAAGCTGAAGTGCGGCGACGTGGCCATGTGGGTCGCGACCGAGGCCGTCCAGATCCTGGGCGGCTACGGCTACATCAAGGAGTACCCGGTCGAGCGCTTCATGCGCGACGCCAAGATCACGCAGATCTACGAGGGCACCCAGGAGGTGCAGCGCCTCGTGATCGCCCGCGAGATGCTGCGCGAGAGCCGCGCCTTCCTCCTCGCCGGAGTTGGGTAGATCCAAGATGGAAGTCGCGCGCCCGCGGCGGCGAAGCCGCCGCCTTCAGGGGTTTGCGCGTCGTGGATTCGCGTGAGCGAATCCACGACATGCGACGGAAAACAGCTCGCCGGCAGCTTCGGCCGCTCGGCGGAGGAGTACGAGCTCGGCCGGCCCGGCTACGCCGAGGCGGCGCTCGACGCCGTCGGGCTGGCGTCGGATGCCGTCGTCCTCGATCTCGCCGCCGGCACCGGCAAGCTGACGCGGCAGCTGGTGTCGCGAGTAGCGCGTGTCATCGCTGTCGAGCCGCTGGACGGGATGCGGGCTGTGCTCGAGCGGGTCGTGCCGGAGGCAGAGGCGATCAGCGGCACCGCGGACGCGATCCCGCTGGCCGACGACGCCGTCGACGCCGTCTTCGTCGGCGAGGCGTTCCACTGGTTCGCCACCGCCGCGACGCTCGCGGAGCTCGCGCGCGTGCTTCGGCCCCGCGGGACGCTGGCGATTCTCTTCAATCAGGCCGACGGCGACTTCGAGCCGCCGCTGCCTGAGGCGTTCTGGGAGGCCTATCGCGCAGCGGCGATCGAGAAGCCGCCGGAGCAGACGGTGCGCACGGGTCTCTGGAAGACGCCGTTCCCGGGGCCGTTCGAGCCCTTCGTCGAGTCGAGCTTCCCGAACCCGATCGAGCTCGATCGGGAGCAGGTTCTGGCGCAGGCCGCGTCGTGGAGCATGGTCGGGGCGCTCCCGGAACCGGAGCGTTCGGCGCTCCTCGCGCGGCTGGGCGAGCTCCTCCCCGAGGGCGTCTACCTGCATCCGCTGCGCACGGACCTGTACCGCACTCGGCTCGCGAGGAGCTAGCTTCCGATTCGGGCGGTCAAACGCACGGCGGCGA
>CAVYSL010000012.1:0-36842 GCA_963771185.1 uncultured Gaiellaceae bacterium | reverse complement strand
CGCGGGCGCGCTCGTCGTGCGAGCGCAGGTCCACGATCACGCTTCCGTTCAACGACCGCTCGTGCGCCTGCCGCGGCTCGTAGCGCGCGATCCGGCCACGGGCGTCGGCGAGGATCCGATCAGTCGCGGAAATGCGGCAGCACCTTCTCGCCGAAGAGCCGGATTTGACCGTGCCGGTCGTCGCCCCACAGCTCGAGCATGACATGGGTGCAACCGGCGTCGCGGTATTCCTCGATCGCCGCGATGCAGTCCGCCGGCGTGCCGGCGATCGGCTTGCACTTGTCGAGGATCTCGTCGGTCACCTCGGCTTTCGCCGCGAGCCGCCCGCCGCGCTCCATCGCCTCCGCAACCGGCCTGATCTCGTCCTGGGTCAACTCGGCCAGGTCGAGCAGCGTGTCGGCGGAGCCCTGGATGTTCTGCACCTTGTTCGCGAGGTACATCCCGGCGATCTCTCGCGCGCCGTCGCGGCCCCGGTCTCGGTCCTCGTCGATCGAGGCGACGACCGTGCAGCCGATGTCGATGTCGGAGCCGGTGTTCCCGACGGTGTAGCGCACGAACGCGGGCGTCGTGATCGAGGGCGTCAGGCAGCCTTCCGCGATCTCGCCGGCGAGCGCCTGCATCTTCGGCGCGGTGGCGGCGACGTAGACGGGCGGCACCTCGCGCGGGGTGTGCGCCTCGCTCGAGAGCGCCGGCACGTCGGCCGACCACGTGTCGCCCTCGTAGGAGAAGGCCTCGCCGCCGAGCACGCCGCGAACGATCTCGACGGCGTCGCGCATCGGACCCAGCGTCTTCTTCGTCTGCATCCTCGCGTTGTTCAGGAAGATCTTCGACGTCCCGAAGCCGAGGATGAACCGTCCCGGCCCCGCTGCCTCCTGGACGACGCGCGCGTCCATCGCCACCTGCACCGGATGCCGGGTGAACGGCGAGATGATCCCCCAGCCGATCGTCAGCCGCTCCGTCTCGCGCGCCATCAGCGCGGAGACGACCGTGGAGCCGCGCGCCTCCATCTGGTGCTTGCGCCACCACGGATAGGCCTCGGCGAGCCAGATCGTGTCCATCCCGGCCTCGTCCATCACCCGCGCCGACTCGAGCATCTCGTCGAGCGGCTCCATCGTGAGCTGCATCACACCGATGCGGAACGGGACCGCCACTAGTCCCCGAACCCCACCGACGGCTTCGGCTGCGACCCGGAGTTCTCCGCCCGCGCGTAGAGGGCCGCGATCGTCGTTGCTCCGTCGACCGACGGCTCGACGTCGCGCTCGGCGAGCCAGGCCGCGGCCTCGTCGTCGGAGAGCGGGCCGAAGGGAATGTTCGCGGCGCAGCGCCCCGGTCGGGCAACGGCCGGATGGAGCTTGCGGATCTCCTCGTTGGTCGTCACGAGCACGAGCACGCGCAGCCCCTGCCCGATCAGACCGTCGACGACGTTGAGGAAGCGCGAGAGACCCTGGCCGATGACCGTCTTCGCGTCGGGGGTGAGCAGCTCGCCCGTGTCCTCGAGCACGAGCAGGCGCCAGCCCTTGTCGGGATGATCCTCGCCGTCGCCCTCCGCGACGAGCATCGTTTCCGAGACTCCGAATTCGACGGTCGCCATCGAGCTCACGGTGGCCATCCTCCCCATTCCCTCCCAGCCCGGCTGGAGGAGCACGTTCATCAGATAGTCCGCGTGCTGGCCGAAGAACGAGTCCGGGTCGACGATGTAGTGGAGGCTGCACCAGTCGCGCCACTCCCAGGCGAGAGCCCGCAGCGCGAACGTCTTGCCGGTGCCCGCCTCGCCGTGCCAGAGCACGAGCTGACCCCCGTGGGCCGGCCTGAAGCCGTGCATCAGCGCTTCCAGCCCCTCGCGCGCCGAGGCGGTGTAGTTGGTGCGGATCTCGTTCCATTCCGGCACGGCGATCGAGCGCCACGACGGCATCGGCCCGTGGGGCGAGTACGTCCAGAAGGTGACGGTCACCTCGTGGGCGGAGCTCGGGTCCGGCGGCGGCAGCGCTCGCCGCAGCAGCGCCAGCCGCTCCTCGATCGCGGTGTCCGTCCCTGCCGCAACGGACGCGTAGACGCCGCCCGAGTACAGGCCCACGGTCGAGAGAGTCCCGTCCGACTCGAAGACGACCTGGACGCCGCCGTCGGAGCTGCTGGTCAGCAGCGCCTCGCCGACGTCGGGCAGCTCGGTCGCGCTCGTCGTCCAGTGCTGTGTCCGGAGGAGTGGATACCCGCCCTCGAGCAGCCGCTGGAGGAAGAGCGCCTGCGGCGCGCTCTCCGCCGAGTCGACGCCGTGGGACAGCTGCAGGTCGCGCCGACTCAGCGTGCGTCGTCCGTCGAGTGCTCGCCCGTGCCGGCCGCAGCTGCCTCGGAAACCTGCTTCTCGAGCGCCGTCAGCACGTTTCCGACCTGCTGGTTGATGATCGGCTGCAGCACGCGCTGGCCCATCGCACCGACGGGGCCGGCGATCTTCACGTCCGCCTCCCAGCGCATCGAGGTGCCGGTGCCGCTCTCGGCGAGGTTGAACTGCGTCTGCATGTTCATGATCGCGCCGACGCCGTTCCCCTTCGCGTTCAACTGCGCGAACTCGGGCTGACGCTCCTCGACCTTCTCGAAGTCGATCGTCATCCGGAGGCCGCCGAGGCCGAGCGGGATCTTCACCTTCGCCTGCCAGTGGCGGTCGTCCTTGATCTCGAAGCCCTCGACGCCGGGCATCAGCTTCG
The DNA here is from genome assembly GCA_963771185.1 of uncultured Gaiellaceae bacterium. Taxonomy (GTDB): domain Bacteria; phylum Actinomycetota; class Thermoleophilia; order Gaiellales; family Gaiellaceae; genus Gaiellasilicea. The sequence continues at coordinate 34,143 of CAVYSL010000012.1, read as the reverse complement.
CCATCTGGGCGGGGTCGTTCAGCACCTGCCAGACGACGTCGCGCGGCGCGCTCAGCTCCTTCGTGCCTTCGACCTTCATGCAGGCACGACCGAGACGTTGGCGCGCGTCGACTCGGGGTCCTGCAGCATCGACCAGACGCGGTGGTAGGGATTGCAGCTGTCGTAGACGATCGGCGCACCCGCCGGCTTCAGGGCGTCCTGGATCGCGGAGCCGATGCAGTGGATCCCGCCGCCCCCGCCCTCGCCCATCCCCTTCGAGCCGAGCGGAGAGAAGGGCGACGGCGACTCGATCGCCCCGGTCTTGAGGGCGGGCACGTCGAGCGCGTGCGGCACGTGGTAGTCGTAGAAGTTCGAGGTCAGCAGCTGCCCGTCCTCGTCGTAGACGAAGTCCTCGAAGAGCGCCGCGCCGATTGCATGCACGGTCGCGCCGTGCACCTGGCCTTCGACGATCTGAGGGTGGATCCGGACCCCGCAGTCGTCGACGGCGGCGTAGTCGACGATCTCGACGACGCCGGTCTCGCGGTCGACCTCGACCACGCAGGCGTGGATCTGCGTCGCGTAGGTCAACGTCAGCTTCCCCGTCTTCTTCTCCGTGTCGACCATGCCGAAGTACGGCCGGTAGACGAAGCGGTGGTTCAGCGTCGGGTTGAAGTCCGGCGGCAGGAAGGCGTTGTTCGCGTTCACGATCGCGCCGAGCGCCATGAACGGGAGTGCGGCCTCGGGCGGGCCGTCCTTGATCCGCGCGAACCCGTCGGCGAGCTCGATCGCGGCCTCGTCGCACTGGAGCACTGCGGCGGCGAGCGTGATCATCTCGGCCCGCAGCGCGTCGGCCGCGCCCTTGACGGCGCCGAGCCCGGTGACGGCGAACTGGCTCGCGTAGGTGCCCGAGAAGCCGGCGTGCGAGTTGAAGAAGGTGTCGTGGCCGGGCCGCACGTGCACCTGGTCGGGCGAGCAGCCGAGGATGTCGGCGACCACCTGCGACGCCGTCGTCTCGTGACCCTGTCCCTGCGGAACCGTTCCCAGCGTCACCACGAGCTCGCCGAAGATGTCGAGCTTCACCGTCGCGGCCTCGTTGTTGCCCGAGAACTGCAGCTCCGGGTTGAGCAGCGTCGACTGGCCGAAGTTGTTCGTCCCCGAGTCGAGCGTCGAGCCGATCCCGAACCCGAGCAGCTTCCCGCGCGTCGCCGCCTCGGCGCGGCGCTCCTCGATCGTGTCGTAGCCGATCAGGTCGAGCGCGATGTCGAGGCAGCGGGCGTAGTCGCCCGAGTCGTAGACGCAGCCGTTCGGCGTCTCGTACGGCATCTGCTCGGTCTTGACGTAGTTGCGCTTGCGCATCTCGACCGGGTCGATCCCGAGCTCGGCGCCGACGATGTCGCAGATCCGCTCGGTCAGCCAGAGGTGCTGCATCCGCGAGTAGCCGCGGTTGGGGGACACCGGCGACTTGTTCGTCGTCACCTGCGTGAAGTCGACGCGGATGTTCCGCCACGCGTAGCAGCCTGGCGTCACCTGCGCCCAGATGATGCAGCCGAGCGGCTCGTAGCGCGGGAAGGCGCCGCAGTCGTCGAGCGCCTTGACGCTGAAGCCGAGCATCGTCCCGTCGTCCTTGACCGCGACCTCGACGTCGTGGAACCAGCGCTCGTTGCCGTGCGCGTTCGCCGTGTGCTGGTCGGTCCGCCACTCGGTCCAGTTGACCGGCCGGTTCAGCTTCCGGGAGAGCAGGCAGAGCGTCACGTAGTACGGGTGCAGGCAGATCTTGTTGCCGAAGCCGCCGCCGATGTCCTTCGTGATGAAGCGGAGCTTGTCGATCCCGGTGCGGAGCGCGGGCGCCATCCAGATCGCGCCGACTCCGGGCATCTGGTGGTTGCAGTGGAGCGTCCACTGCCCCGTCGGCTTCTCGTACTCGACGACCGCACCGGCGCATTCGAGCGGGGTCGAGCTGAAGCGGTGGAAATGGAGCTCCTTGATCGTGACGATCCGGTCGGCCTCCGCCTTCGCAGCCTCCCAGTCGCCCCAGTCGAAGACGCCGCTCCAGACCGTGTTCGTGCCCGCGTCGTCGTGCATGACCGTCTCGTCCTTGACCGCCTCGCGCGCATCGACGAGCACGTCGAGCGGCTCGTACTCGACCTCGACGAGCTCGGCGGCGTCGCGCGCGAGCTCGCGGGTCGCCGCGCAGACCGCAGCGACAGGCTCGCCCATGAACCGGACCTTGCCGACCGCGAGCGCGTAGTCCTTGATCTCGTTCCCGGGCGGGGTCGACATCTCGAAGAAGGGGTCGGTCTGGATCGCCACCTCGTCGCCGGTCAACGTCCCGTAGACGCCGTCGAGCGCGAGCGCGCCGGCGACGTCGATCGAGACGATCTTCGCGTGCGCGTGCGGCGAGCGGACGAAGTGGACGTAGCCCATCCCGTGCCGGCGCACGTCGTCGAAGAAGATCCCCTGGCCCTGGACGAGCCGCTTGTCCTCCTTGCGCGGGATCGACTGGCCGATGTGGCCCTTCTGCAGCTCGACCGGCGCGGTCGTCGTCTCGGTCGTGCTCACGCCTTGCCCCCGGCCGACACGATCGCCTCGACGATGTTGACGTAGCCGGTGCAGCGGCAGATGTTGCCCTGAATCGCCGTCCGCGCCTCCTCCTCGGTCGGATGCGGGTTCTGCTCGAGCAGCGCCGACGCGCTCATCAGCATCCCGGGCGTGCAGTAGCCGCACTGGAGCGCGTGGTGGGAGGAGAAGGACTGCTGCAGCGGGCTCAGCTCCTCGTCGCTCGGCGCCAACCCCTCGACCGTCCGCACCTTTGCGCCGTCCGCCTGGACGGCGAGCAGCATGCAGCTCTTGACCGCCTGGCCGTCCACGTGGACGGTGCAGGCGCCGCAGTTGCCGGTGTCGCAGCCGACGTGCGTCCCCGTCAGCTCGATCTCGTCGCGAATGAAGTGGACGAGCAGCCGGCGGGCGCTCACGTCGCGCTCGTAGGTCTCGCCGTTGATCTCGACCGAGATCGTCCGGCTCGTGGAGGGCTCCTGGATGCTCACTTGCCTCGCCCCTGGGCCTGCTCGACGGCGCGAACGGCGCAGATGCCGGCGAGATGTCGGCGGTAGTCGGCCGACGCATGCACGTCGGCCGGCGGATCGAGATTCGCGCCCTCGACCGCCTGGCGGACGCTGTTCTCGTCGCTGCTCGTGGGGGTCAGCAGGACGGGAACAGCGTCGACACAGCCGAGCGCGATGCGCACCGAGTCGCCCGCAAGGCTGGCGGCCGCATTCGCCAGGCAGGTTCCGTCGCGGCCGATAGTGATCGAGGAGAAGCCGTCGGCGGCATTCGCTGCCGCAGGCACCGAGACCGAGAGCAGCAGCTCACCCTCGCCGACGACGGTCATGTAGACACCGAGGAAGAACTCGTCCGCGGCGACGGTGCGCTCGCCTGATTCACCACGGATCGTCATCGACGCACCGAGGGCGACGAGCAGCGGCGGCAGGTGGTTCGTCGGGTCGTTCGAGCAGATGTTGCCGCCGATCGTGCCGCGGTTGCGAACCTGGACGTCGGCGATCTGGGCGGCCACTTCGGCCAGGATCGGCCGGGAGACGTCCACCTCCGAGGAGCCCATGATCTGGGTGTAGGTCGCCATCGCGCCCAGCTGAAGCGTGTCGCCGCTGACCGAGATCGTGCGCAGCTCCTCGAGCCGGTTCAGGTCGACGAGCACGTCGGGCGACGCTGCACGTGCCTTCATCACGTTGACGAGCGTCTGGCCGCCTGCGAGTGCCCGCGCGCCCTCGTGCTCGCCGAGCAGCCGGATCGCCTCTTCCACTGAGGACGGCCGCGCATATTCGACCTCGCGAAGAAGCACGAGGGGATCACACCGATTTCTCCGTGACATGTCAAGCGGGTACGTCGTCACCCCGGCCCCGTATCGTCGGGCCGATGCGCAAACCGGTCGCTGACGAGATCCTGCTCGGAGACAACCTGCCGTTGCTGCGAGAGCTGGAGGACGAGACGTTCCAGCTGATCTACATCGACCCGCCGTTCAACACGGGTCGCACGCAGAAGCGCGTCACGCTGGAGACCGTCCCGGACGAACACGGGGACCGGGTCGGGTTCGGCGGACGGACGTACAAGAGCCGCCTGCTTGCCGAGTCCTCCTACCTCGACTCGTTCGACGACTACCTGCAGTTCCTGGAGCCGCGGCTCGAGGAGGCACGTCGGCTGCTGACGTCGTCGGGGACGCTCTACTTCCACATCGACTACCGCGAGGCCCACTACTGCAAGCTGCTGCTCGACGAGCTCTTCGGGCGCGAGTGCTTCCTCAACGAGATCATCTGGGCCTACGACTACGGCGCGCGCTCGAAGAGCCGCTGGCCGGCGAAGCACGACACGATTCTCGTCTACGTGAAGGACGCCGACGCGTACTACTTCAACTCGGAGGAAGTCGACCGCGAGCCCTACATGGCGCCCGGGCTGGTCACCGCCGAGAAGGCGGCGCGCGGCAAGCTCCCGACGGACGTCTGGTGGCACACGATCGTCCCCACCAACGGCAAGGAGAAGACGGGCTACGCGACGCAGAAGCCGGAGGGAGTGGTTCGGCGAATGGTTCTCGCCTCGACTCGCCCCGGCGATTGGTGCCTGGACTTCTTTGCGGGAAGCGGCACGCTCGGCGCTGTCGCGGCAGGGCTGAGGCGGCGCTACGTGCTCATCGACTCGAGCAACGAGGCTGTCGAGGTGATGACGAAACGACTCTCGCCTCGTCCCGCGCTCACGGTTTCCCGGTGACATGTCAAGCGAGTAGAGTCGGCGCGTGGCCGGATTCGACGCCGTCTTCGTCGGCAGCGGGATCAACTCGCTCGCAGGTGCTGCGCTGCTCGCGAAGGACGGCTGGCGCGTCTGCGTGCTCGAGCGGAACGACTGGCTCGGCGGCGCGATCAAGACGGTCGACGGGCTCACCGCACCGGGCTTCCGGCACGAGGTCTTTTCCTCCTGGCACCCGCTCTGGGTCGGCTCCCCCGCCTACGCCGAGCTGAAGCCCGACCTCGACCGGCTCGGGCTCGAGTACCTGAACACCGACCTGCCGACCGCGACCGCGTTCCCGGACGGCTCGAGCGCCCATCTCTCCACCGACGGCGCCGTCAACGCCGCAGCGCTCGGCGAGCCGTGGCAGCGACAGTTCGACGAGTTCATGGCCGCAGCGGACGTCGCCTTCGGCGTGCTCGGTACCGAGCTCTGGTCGGGGCAGGGCTTCTCGCTCGGCCGCAAGGCGTACAAGCAGTTCGGCAGGCGCGGGCTCGTCGAGTTCGCCGGGCACTCGCTGCTCTCCGCCCGCGACTGGCTCCACGACACGTTCCCCGACGAGCGCACGCACGGCCTGCTCGCGCCTTGGGTCCTGCACACCGGCCTCGGGCCCGACCAGGCGATGTCCGGATTCATGACCCAGGTGATCGCCTGCGCGCTCCAGCTCGGCGGGATGCCGGTACCGAAGGGCGGCGGCGCGAGCCTCGTCGACGCGCTCGCGACGATCGTTCGCGATGCCGGCGGCGAGTTGCGCACCGAGGCCGAGGTGGAGCGGATCGTCGTCTCGGAGGGAACGGCGACGGCGGTCCGGCTCGCGGACGGCGAGACGGTCGCGGCATCGCGGGCCGTGCTGGCCTGCGTCACGCCGACGCAGCTCTATGGACGTCTGCTCGGCGAGAGCGACGCACCCGCAAGGATTCGCGAGCGGGCGCTGCGCTTCCGCTACGGCCGCGGCGAGATGCAAATCCACATCGCCATGAACGAGCTGCCGCGCTGGCGCGGCGACGAGCGCCTCGCACGCACGCCGCTCCTCCACCTCACCCCCGGCCTCGACGGCGTCTCGCGCGCCGTCAACGAGGCCGACCGCGGCCTGCTTCCGGCAGAGGCGACGGTCGCGCTCGGCCAGCCGATGACCGTCGACCCCTCGCGCGCGCCTGACGGCTCGTGGGTGATCTGGGTGCAGCTGCAGGAGCTGCCGCCGAGGCCGAAGGGTGACGCGGCCGGAGAGATCGACGTCGGCGACGGCACGTGGACGGAGGAGCTGCGCGAGGCGTACGCCGACCGGATCGTCGAGCGGATCGGCCGCCACATCACGAACCTGAGCAGCGCGACCGTCGCCCGAGTCGTCATGTCGCCCGCGGACATGGAGGCCGCGAACCCGAACTGGGTCGGCGGCGACATCTACGCGGGGTCGTGCGCGCTCGACCAGAACCTGCTCTTCCGCCCCACGCCCGCGTCGCCTGGACACGCGACGCCGGTCGAGCGGCTCTGGCACATCGGCGCCAGCACGCACCCCGGCCCCGGCCTCGGCGCCGGCTCCGGCTATCTCGTTGCGAAGCAGTTGACGAAGCCGCCACTCGTGCGGCGTGCCCTCTCAAAGCTGCCCGGCCTGCCGTGATCCTCTCGCTGAGCGAGATCTCGACGGTCGGAGCGTCGTTCGAGGACGACGTTCGGGCGTACGCGGCTGCCGGCTTCGACGGGATCGGGATCTGGGAGATGAAGCTCGGCGACGACGAGACCGACCTCGCCGCGCTGCGGTCGAGCGGCCTGCGCGTGACGAACTGCGTCCCGACCGTGCCCTCGATCCTCCCGAACGCGGTCGTCGAGGGCCCCGACGACGTCGAGGAGCGGATCGAGTCGATGTGCGCGTCGATGCACCGCCTCGCGCGCTTCGACCCGGATTGCGTGCTCTGCCTGACCGGCCCGGCCGGCGGGCGCGACGAGGCCGAGGCGCGCCGACTGGTGATCGAAGGCCTGCGACGGGTCGCGGCGGCCGCCGACGACGCGGGCGTCCGACTCGGGCTCGAGCCGATCCACGCCTCGCAGCGCGACCAGCTGACCCTGATCACGACGATCCCGGAGGCGCTGGATTTGCTCGAAGAGGCCGGCCTCCCGAACGTCGGCGTCATGGTCGACCTCTGGCATGTCGGCGAAACGCCGGAGCTCGAGCGGCATCTGGCCGAGAACGTCGATCGCATCACCGGCGTTCACGTCGCCGAATCGTTCACGGAGGAACGCAGCGACCGCGCGCTGCCAGGCGAGCGCTGCGCCGAGCTGATGCGCGCCCTCCGCGAAGCAGGCTGGCAAGGGGCCTGGGACGTGGAGATCTTCGGGGATCCGCAGCGCCCCGACTCACTCTGGGCGCTCGAGGTGGACGAAGCCGCGCGCCGCGCGCACGCCTCGATCGTTAGAGCGGACGGCCGGTGAGGGCGAGCACGTTCTTGACGAACATCACTGTCTCGTCGTAGAGCCCGTGCTCGCGGACGGCCTTCTCGCCCTGGTACCAGGCGGCGAGCGCGAGCCGCTGGTCGCCGCCGAAGCGCTTCAGCAAGTGGCTGAGCAAGGCCATTCCCACCTCGACGCCGCCCTCGCCCGTCTTCGGCACGGTTCGCCCGAGCAGAACCGTTTCGACGAACGTCCACGTGTCCGGCATGATCTGCATCGGGCCCCAGGCGCCGGTCGACGAGGTCACGTTCGTCTGGAATCCGGACTCCTGCCATGCGAGCGCACGAGCGAGGCTGACGGGAATCCCGTAGCGCGCAGCCCACTTGTCGATGTGCCCACGGACCGTCGAACGGCTCAGCTCGAGCGCAGGCCCTGCCGCGACGGCTCCCGGCAGGCGGAGCTTGGCGCCCTCGACGACGAGGTTCACCGACTCGATGTCGTTGGCGGCAGCGAGCGCCCGCACCGTCGTCTTATGCTTCGCGGCGATCGCAGTGAGCGTGTCGCCGGGCCGCACGACGTAGCTGATCGTCGACGACGTCGCCTGCGTCAGCACCGGCGTGCGCCGTCCGCGGCCGAACGCGGTGAGCGTCGCCGGGCCGGCGATTCCGTCGACGGCGAGGTGGCGGGTGCGCTGGAAGCGCAGTAGGCCGGCTTTCGTCGAGGCGCCGAAGTGACCGTCGACGTCGAGCAACCGGAGGTGCCCCGCGCGGGCGAGGAGGAACTGCATGGACGAGACGTCCCAGCCGTAGGTGCCCTGGACGAGCACGCGTCGCGCGACGAGCGGCCGGCCGAGCGCGCCGAGCTGAGCGCGCGTTCGAGGCCCCAGCTCCCCGGTCACCGGCAGCCCGGCGGCGCGCTGGAACGCCCGCAGGCCTTTCGCGGTCATCGGCCCGGCAACGCCGTCGATCTTGCCGAAGTACATGCCCTTCGAGCGCAGCGACACCTGAAGCGCCGCGATCTCGGGGTCCGGGCCGCCCGCGGCGAGGGCCTGCGGTGCGGCGGCAAGCGCCGCTACGGCAGCGATGATGAGCAGACGCATACGCACGGGACGGACCATTTGGGGACCACCGCTCGTGCTCCTGCATTTCTTTACAAATTGATTTCACCGCCACGACGTCCGCGGTGACTGGCACGATGTGGCCGTGCGGGTTGAGCGCCCACGTCGGCTCCTGCTGCTGGCGGGCGTCGCGCTTCTCGTCGTCTTGGCGGGCTCCGTCGTCGCGTGGGTCGCCGCGGCGGATCGAGGCGAGGTCGACGACCTGCTGCCGAACCTGACTCAGGCAGTGCCGGACAACCTGACCGGGCGCACCGGCGGCACGATCTCGCAGCCGCGGTTCTTCCTCGGCTTCGAGTCCGCGGCCGCCAATCTCGGGGTGGGACCGTTGATGGTCCTCGGTCGCCGGAGCGCGGGACAACAGGAGATGACGCTTCGGCAGCGGATCGAGCGAAGCGACGGCTCGACGAGGACCGTTCCCCTTCGCGCGACCCTGCGCTACGTTCGCAACGCAGACCACGAGCACTGGCACGTCGACGGCTTCATGCGCTACGAGCTGCGGTCGGCGCAAGGCGACCGCGTGGCACGCGACCGGAAGACGGGCTTCTGCCTCGGCGACCGCTATCGAGCCAACCTCGCGCTCCCCGGCCGGTCACCCAACGCCGTTTACCTCAATCGGTGCGGCAGAGGCGCCCCGGACCTAATGACGATCAACGAGGGGATCTCGATCGGTTGGGGTGACAACTACACACCTCATCTCGAAGGGCAAGAGCTCGAGCTGACGGCGCTGCCGGCAGGACGCTATGTGCTCGTCCACCGTGTCAACCCGGCCCGCGACCTTCGTGAGAGCGACTACAGCGACAACGCCTCGTCGATGGCGATCGAGCTCAGCTGGCCGCGCGGCCGGACGCTCCCGCCGCGGATCGACGTCGTCGGCCGCTGTCCGCTCTCCGCGACCTGTCCCTAGCCTCGGATTCAGCTCCCCGGGTTGGACTCGAACCAACAACCCTTCGGTTAACAGCCGAATGCTCTGCCAATTGAGCTACCGGGGAACGGCCGCGGAATTGTAGCGGCGGCGCGGGCGATGCTCTACGGGTCGACGAGGACTTGCGTCGGCGGCGCGGCCGGCTTCGGCTTTGCCTTCATCAGAGCCTTCGTGCGCTTGAGCGTGATGATCCCCGGAGAGACCTTCATCGTCTTGGCGCTCGTCTTGACCATGACGATCACCTTCGCCCGCAGCGTCCCGTTCTTGCGCAGGAGCTTGAGTGCCCGCGGGGTCAGCTTGATCGAGGCATAGCCCTTCGCACCCTTCTTGACCGCGAACGTCTTCTTGCCGAGCTTCAGCAGCGGCTTGACCGCGCGCTCGAGCTCGACGGTGCCCGCGCACCCGATCGGCGAGGCCTTCTGGCAGGTGACGAGCATCTTCGCGATCCCGTTGGCGCCGACTGAGACGATGCGCGGGCCGAGGATCATCCGCGGCACGAGCACCGTGGCCGGCTTGGCGACGGGCTTCGGCGGGTCGGTCTGGGGCCCCGGCACCTGGTCGCTCGCTTCGATCGACCCGACGCCGCGGTTCTTCGTGATCGTCGCGTTGACGGGATCGCCGATACTGACGAAGAACTCCTCGGTCGGCTCGGAAGCGGTGTCGTCGAGGATCGTGATCGTGATCGTCTTCGACTTCTCCCCCGGCGCGAACGTGAGCGTGCCGACGCGCGCGGAGTAGTCGGAGCCCGCCTTCGCCAGCGAGTCGACCGTGTTGAAGCCGACCCTCACTTCCTGCAGGGTCGTTCCCGCGAGGGTGACCGTGAACGTCGCGCCCGTCCCCTCGCGCGCTGACGTGTCGCTGATCGAGAGCGACGGCGGCGCGTTCTTGTCGACGATCGTCCCAGCTCCCTGGGCGTCCAGGAGGTTCGCCGCCGGGATCCCCGTCGGGCTCGACAGATTGACACTGAGCGTCTCGTTCGCTTCGTCGAGCGAGTCGCCCGTGATCGCGACGTCGATCGTCTTGGACGCTTCCCCTGGTGCAAATGTCAGGACACCGCTGCCGGCGGTGTAGTCCGCTCCCGCAATCGCCGAGCCGTCGGCGGTCGCCCAGTTGACCTTGACCTCACGCCCGCTCGCCGGCGCGAGCGTCACGGTGAACCTCATCGTCCCGGGTTCGTCCGCCGTCGCGTCGCTGATCGACAGCTTCGAGTTGTTGTCGTCGTTCGTGATCGTGCCGACGGCGGTGGCGACGACGGCGCCGGTCGTCGGATTCACGAGCTCGAGCGTGAACGACTCGTCGGGCTCGTCCAGCGTGTCGCCCTTGACCTTGACTGTCACCGGCAGCGTCGTGGGAGTGGCTCCTCGAGTTGGCGGGGAAGACGAGGGGTGCACCGCCGACCTCCACGAAATCCGTGCCGTCCGCCGTACCCGCGACCGTCCGGACGGTGAACGTCCGTTCGGGGACGGGGGCCTGCCAGCGACACCTGGAAGGTGAGATCGGTCGTCGCCTGTGTTGCCCTCGGCGCCCGCAGCGTTCGGCACGCGTCGGGGCAGCTGCGGCGTCGCCGTCGTCCTTGATCGTCACCTTGCCCGTCACGTCGGCCCCCGCCGTCACGTTGACGTGACTGGACAGGACCACGAACACCGTCTCGTCACCCTCGGCGAGCGGCGTCCTCCTTGATCACGACCGGGATCGTGCCCTGCGTCTCCCCGGCCGGAATCTGCAGCGTGCCGCTCGGCGATACGAAGTCGCTGCCGGCGGTCGCCGTGCTCCCCTCGCCCAGACCGAAGTTGATCGTGATGTTCTTTGCACTCGCCGCGGAGATCTTGACGACGAGGTTCGCCGTCAGATCACCTTCGATCACCTCGACGTCGACGATCTCAGTCACCGAGGGCGGATCGTCGTCGTCGACGATCGTGCCCGTCGCCGACGCGTTCCCCACGCTCGCATTCTCCGGGGCTGACAGATTGACCTTGAATGTCTCGTCCACCTCATCGGTCGTGTCCTCGGTCGTCGGAACCGACAGTGGCTTGTCGCCGGTCTGGCCGGCGGCCCAGGAGACACTCCCCGACGCCAGCGTGTAGTCAGTGCCCTGCGTGGCGGTGACGTTCTCCGGCGCGTACGTGACGCCGACCTGACTCTCGGACGTCCCCGTCAACGAGATGGTGAATGTCGCCGCCACTCCCTCCTCGGGGCTCGCGCTCGTTCCCTGGATCGCAACACTCGGGGCCGCGTCGTCGTTGAGGATCGTCCCGGTTGCGCTCGCGGCTGTGTTCGCCGCGCCATCGATGGTCGAGATGTTCAGCGCAAACGATTCGTTCGGGGCGTTCCGATCGTCGACCGTGAGCGGAACCTGAATCGTGAGCGGCGTGCCGGGGGCCACCGTTGCGCCGGTCGCGGAGGTCGCCGCGTAGTCCGAGCCTGCTATAGCGCTGCCATTCGCGGTCGAGTAGTTGAAGGTGGCTGAGTCAGGCCCGGCTTCGAGCACGACTGTGAACGTGAGCGTCCCCGTGTCTTCGTTCGCCGAGACGTCGGCAACACTCAGCGTCTGCGTTCCGTCAGCTGTTGCAGTGCCGGGCAGCGCGACCAGGCAGCCGAGCACGAGCGCGGCAGCGCCCAGCCGGCGCGCGTTTCCCCTCGTCATCTCAGGCTCCCCCAAAGCACGTGGCTCCGGTGTACCACGATTACCGTTCGAAACAAAGGAATCCGAGAAAACCTACCCGGGTGGAGAGGCGGCACTCATGTCGTCCGGCCTGCCTGCCGATACTCGCATCGCGAGCGGACTTTTGTTTCCTCCGCTCGTAGATCCAAAGGAACGAAAGGCTCCGGCGACGCCGGAGCCTTTCGTATGTCAGAGTCCCCTTGCTCGATTGAGCAAACTGCGGTAAGAACGGTGGTGGCCATACCGGCCACCTAGAGGAGACTCCGTTGGCGGCAAGGGGGAATCGGTTGGTACGTGCTCGGCGTTTCGGCGTCGCCTTCGTGGCGACCACCGCCGTCGCGCTCTGGTCCACCCTGCCGGCATTCGCGCAGGAGGCCCCGCCTCCCGCCGAGACCACCGCGGCCGAGACGACGCCGACGGCCCCGCCCGAGCCGACTGAGCCACCGCCGCCACCCACCGATCCGCAGCCCGCTCCGGACCAGCCCCCCGCCGAGCCTCCCCCGGCGCCGACGACCACCGGTGACGGCGGCACTCCGGAGAGCACTTCGCCGGCCCCTGACGCGACACCCGCCCCGGACAGTACGCCCGCAGAGACGACGCCCGCAGAGACGAGCCTGCAGACAGCACCGCTGCCAAGGACGCGGTCAAGCTCGAAGAACCGGCGGCTGCTGCCGCACCCGCTGCTCCGGTCCCCGGCTCCGACCGCGGCCGCGCCAACACCCTCCGCGGAGCCCGCCTCAGGTGCGCCGCCGGCGACCTCGATCGTGCTGGAGGCCGCACCCGCCGCCACCGCCACCGCCGCCGCATCCGCACCCGCCGCGGCCGAAGGCGACACCAACGCCGAAGCTGCTGTCGCCGCCGCCGAGCTGATCGTCAGCTTCCGGCCCAAGGCCGCGCCGTCGCCGATCGCGTTGCTGCCCGAGGACGAGCCCGCCGTCACTCCTCTGGCCTCCGCCCGCCCCCAGGCCGTCAAGCAGCTCCTCCGGCAGCAGACCTGCGCTCGGCCAACGGCCCGCGTGCCGCTCTCGCAGCAGTGCAAGCAGGCTCGAGCCGCCGCCGTCCTGCGCGTCAACGTCACGCTCACCTACGTGCCCAGCCCGGAGGTGCGGGCGGCATTCGCCCGAGCGGGTGCGCGGGTCACAATCCGCAAGGTCGAAGGACGGCCCCCGCCGGACTCGAAGGCCGCCAAGAAACACCCGATCGCCGAGGTCAGACCGACGGTCCCGTTCGGGGACTCGGGTCAAGGCCTGGCCAAAAACGGATTCAACGGCTCGACCGGAGCATCCACGTGGTCCTCGCGCCTCTTCGCGCTCGCAGCGGTCCCGTTGCGCGTGCCGCGACCGTTCCGGTTTGCCCGCTTGCGCCTGCCGAGCACGGTCCCGCACGGCGTGATCGCCGCTCCTCCCACCGCTCGACCCGGATAGCCCCCACGACGACTCCTAGCCCGCCGCCCGGGAAGATCCGGCGCGGGCTGCGAGTCGTGTTTCGAGAGGGCATGTGTCCTGGAAGAACGTATGGAGGAATCGATGAACCACGAATTCGACAGACCACGACGGAAGGCGGTAGCGCTCGACCCGCACCCGCTGTGTCACACAGCGCTGTCGACCCTGCTCGCCCGTTTCAACATCGACCTCGTCGGGGCGGCGACGTCGACGCGAACCGCACTGGCGCTCCTGGAGGAGCATCGGCCGGATCTGCTCGTGATGGAGATCGACCTGCCGGAGGGGCTCGAGGCTGCGCTCGGAATCATCTCGGGCGGCCGTGAGCGCTCTCCGGAGTTGACGGTGATCGTCCTGTCAGGGACCGATGACCGCACCGTGATCGACGCCGCCTTCGACCGCGGCGCATCCGCGTACGTGCTGAAGACCTCGGACCCGGAGGCGATCGCCACGGCGATCCGCCAGGCCTTCGAGCCGTCGCTCTACCTGGCACGGCCGCAGGAGCGCACGGTTCCGGCGACCGACAAGGAGGTCCTGCGCAAGCTGACCCGGCGCGAGCTCGAGATCCTGCAGCTCGTCTCGGGAGGACGGTCGAACCGCCAGGTGGCGGAGATCCTCTGGGTCGCCGACCAGACGGTGAAGTTCCACCTCGCGAACATCTACCGCAAGCTCGGTGTCCGCAGCCGCTTCGAAGCGGCGCGCTGGGCGCGCGAGAGCGGCATCCTCGACGTGGTTGTCGAGCCCGACCCCGGGATCGCAATGTCGGAGGGCAACGGGAACGGCGGCGTCACACGTGCGCTCGTCCCGCTCCGCAGCCCGCAGTCGCGGTCGAGGAACCCTAGGGGGAGACTCGAGGAAACATCGCGATGACGCCCAACGAGTACTGCCGGGTCCGGGCACCGCGGCACTGAACCTCCGCGGTGTACCGGCCGGCAGTGACCCGGACGGAAAGGCTGATCAGGTTTTTGACGGCGGGTGCGGCGACAGTCAGCTCGCTCGCCGAGTTCAGGGAGAGCGAGCATGAGCTCGCGAGCGGAGTGAGCAGCTGCATCTCGAAGCGCCCACGGCCGACTCTGAACGTCGAGCGGAATCCCCTTTTGAACGTGCCCGTCTCGAACAGCGTTTGCCTGGTGAAGCGCTGGCCGGGGGCGGGCGTCGGCACTCGGGGCGGCGCAACGGCCGGCGGCGGAGGCGGCGCGGCGGTGGGCGTCGAGCTCGGCGTCAGCAGCCCCAGCCAACGGAACGCCGCGACGGCATCGACCCGGCCGTAGGCGACACCCACCACCGGCCGAGCGGTCACGCGGAGCGCCGCGACGACCTGGCTGCCGGTGAGGCTCGGATTCCGCGACAGGATCAGCCCCGCCACGGCCGACACGACGGCCGGAGTGAACGACGTGCCGCAGATCGTTCCGGGCGCCGTGATCCAGTCCTCGACCATCTGGCAGCCGGGAGCGGTCAGGCTCACCCAGGGACCGAAGCTCGACCAGAAGTAGAGCGCATCGAGGTCGTCCGTCGCCCCCACGGCGAGAACGCCGGGGTAGGCCCCCGGGTACTGAGGTGCTTCGGTGCCGGCGTTCCCGGCCGAAGCGACCACGACGACGTCGCGATCGATCGCATACTTCACTGCGGCCGCCTCCGCCGCGTCCGGGCTACCGGGATGGCTGAGACTGACGTTGATGATCCGCGCACCCTGGTCGACCGCGTACCTGATTCCCGCGGCGATCCGGCCGGGGCTGGCAGATCCGTTCCCGCTGACTCGAATCGGCATCACCCTGCAGCCCCAGCAGTGCCCGGCCATCCCGATCTCGTTGTTCCCGCGGGCTGCAATCACGCTGGCGACGCGCGACCCGTGGCCGTGTGTGTCCTGCGGCTCGTAGTCGTTGTCGACGAAGTCGTAGCCGGGGACGAACGCATCCTGGAGGTCGGGAATCACATTGGCGCCGGTGTCGACCGTGGCGATCACGACGCTCGGGTCGCCGGTCGTCGTCTCCCAGACCTGCGGCAGCCCGATCTGCCGAGCGCCGAGCTGGTCCGCCCAGGCTGGATCGTCCGGTTGGACGGCTGCCCCTGACACACCGCCCATGAGCGCAAGCGTCGCCAGGGCCGTCAGCAGTAGCCGCATCATCCGCCCGAGTGTAGAAACGAACTGAGGCCGGCGGAAGGCCGTGTGGCAAATACCGCCCGATGCCGGGGGATGCACGTCTTGAAACCTCGTTTTCGGGTGGGTTTTTCCGCTCAACGGGCGGCATTTCCTGGCCCGAAACCTACCCGCGGCACCCTTGCTTCAACGCCTCTCAGGGTTTAGAACCAAGTGTTGCGTAACCAGCAATTCCGCCGACATCGGCTGACCGGAAAGGAGGGCGCACGGGGAGAGGTCGCACTGAAGGTCAGAGCTGTGTCTGGTTCATTCGCAACACATCCTTTGGGTATCTACGAGTGGGGGAAACACCAATATGCGTACAAAACTGAAGCTGCTGCTGGTACTCGCTTCGTTTGGGCTCCTTGCCCTGGCGATGTCGGGTCCGGCATCGGCGGGGAAGGTGCACGACGGCATCTTCGAAGCCGGCGACCCGATGGACACGAACGTTCCATACGTGGCCTGGGCCGGCGAAGAAGTTCGGCTCGTCAAGTGCACCGAAGAGCCGCGCTTCCTCGATGTCGACGCCGACGCCGAATGGGCGATTGTCGACTCGTCGGTGCGCCAGCGCACCGGCGACCTTCGGGACCCGGTGTTCTTCGACGACGCCGACCGCCGCACCAGCCCCTTCGACGGAGCGGGCGAGCAGGACGGCCGTATCTGTTGGGCAATCGACATCGAGTCGGTTCACCCCGGCATGACGCGGGTCAAGATGGCCGTTGACAACGACGCTGCCTCCGGCAGCCCGGTCCTGAAGCACGACTTCCTCATCATCTGGCTCGGCATGAACACGCCGACGTTGACGGAGCTCGGCGAGTCCGCGTTCCCCGGCATCGACCTGGGCGACCCGGACGGCGGGAACCCGGCCGACTTCATTCCGCGTGACATCGACGGCGACGGCGACCTCGAGTACGGCCCCGGCCTGATTCGGGCAACCGTCACGGGTTCGTTCCAGGACCTGCACGATGTCGCTCGCACGCTTCCGGCCGACTGGGCCGCGCTTGCGGGCGTCTACGCGTTCGACCAGACCGGGTACAACCCGAGCCGGTGGGACATCCATGACGATCAGCTCGAGACGGAAGGTCACACTCCGACCTCGTTCTGCCTCCCGCCGAAGACGGCCACGGTCGACGCGGTCGACAACTGCCTCGGCAACCAGGGCCTCGGTGAGCTCGCGCCTCAGTCGCGGGTCATCGGTGGCACGTTCGCCACGGTCGGTCCGTTCGACCCGGCACGCCCGGGGACGTCGTTCCTTCCGGACGGGAAGCTCGACGCGGGTGACGCGCCGATGCCTGCCGCTCGGGTCGACCTGACCCTCACGGGCGGTGTCGGTGCTCTCGAAGCGGCCGACAAGCACGAGATCTACAGCCGCGACCGGACGGGCGAGCCCTCAGCGGCGAACCCGACCAACGCGCACAACCTGTACGCACCGTTCTACGCAGCGTTGATCCCGGCTGACGCCAGCCAGATCGCGGACAGCTTCTACACGACGTCCGGCACGCATGGTGCTCTCGCGAACAACTTCCCGGGATACCAGGTCGGACCGTTCGCGGGCATCCTCGGCGTCTACCACTACTGGGACTTCGTGAACGTGCACAGGCGTGGCGGCTTCAACACCTGCCGCGACGTGGGTGGCGAAGGCCAGTTCGGTCGCGGCGAGTTCATCCCGCTCCCGACCGGCATCGACGAGGCAACCGTCTATACGGATGAGCACGGCGAGGCTCTCGCCTGGTTCAACCCGGATGTCGGTGCCGCACTCGTGGCCAGCAACCAGGGTCTCTGCGACCTGGGTCCGGTCAACGGCCCGGCTCTGCTCGGGACTGCGACCATCAACGCTGAGGCGATGGATCCGTTCCAGCTGACGTTCAACGCCCCGCGGCTGGCAACGCCGCTGGTCAAGAACGTCTTCGAGCTGGCCGGGAAGAGCCTCGACTGCATCCCGAAGTCGCCGATCGAGGCGTTCTGCGTCGAGGTCATCCGCGACATCCGCGGCAACGCGGTCGAGGGTGCCCCGGTGTCGTTCACGCGTGAGCCGCGGGGCCTCATGGCTCCCGGCGCCCTCGCGATCGCTCCGTATGACACGCGGGGTCAGACCGTGGTCTCGGAGACCGACAACCGGATCGTCATCAGGACGAACGAGCTCGGTCAGGCCGGCATCGTGGTCAAGAGCACGCTGCCCGGTCTCGTCGACATCGACGCCGAGAACATCGCCACGATCAACGGTGGCTTCGGTGTCGAGCGCGTTCGCTGCCTCCGGTTCGCCGGCGACGGCGTGACGCTCCCGACGGACGGCGCCACGTGCGTCGCCCCGACTGATGGCGGCACGACGATCCCGGTCCCGCCGGTGGTCACCACGCCGCCGACGGTCACCACCCCGGCGACCCCGCAGGGAACCTCTGCGACGGTCGTGAGCCTCGCCGGTAGCCCGGTGCCTGCAGCAGCGGCGCCGGCGGCGAAGAAGCCGGTCGCGAAGGCGGCAGCGCTCAAGCTGACGTCCGCGCGGCTCGTCTTCAAGAATGGCAAGCGGTACCTGGTCGTGCGCGTCAACGGCACTGCCAAGACCGCGAAGCTCCGGATCACGCTCGTGATGCGGACTGGGAAGGCGACGGCGCCGGTCGTGCGGACGGTTCGCACGAACGCGGCGGTCCGTGTCGCCAACCTGCAGGTTGGGAAGCACGTCCGGACGGTCAGGGTCGCGCTGGCTCGCTAGCGCTTCTCGAACCACCGGTAACGAGGAGGGGCCCGCATCGCGGGCCCCTCCTCTATCGTTGGGTTCGTTCAAGTCGACACGGGGGTCTTTCAACGTGAGCAGCCGAGTTCGCCGAATCTCGATCGCCTTAGGGGTCCTGCTCGCGCTCGGCCTCGTCGTCGGCGTCGGAGCCGGCAACCGCCTCGCAGGCGACGACGAGGACGCGACGACCACCGATGCCGTGGCGACGACTCAGGCCGAGCCTGACCCGCACCCACTGGCGACAGGGACGACTCCCAAGAGCGTCCAGTTGCTCGTCTTCGAGCGGGCCTACAGCGAATGCGCCTCGACCGAGGTCGGGCTGCTCGCATCGAAGTACGCCGTCGCGGACAAGTCAGAGGAGGGCGTTGCGGCGGTCGTCGGCCGAGCCTGGGCGAGCTATTTCAAAGCCGGTCAGGATGCGGTTCAGGATGGCCTGGATGGCTGTCGGCAGGGGCAGGAGGACCGCAGCAACTGACCGACAGCGCGGTCGCGGTCGCAGCTGCGTCGACGCGCCCGGTGGCCACGAAGTCTCCGACCCGAACAGCGTTCGTCGACAGGGCGGCGACGATCTGCTCGACCGGCACCTCCCTCGCAGCCGAGCGCGCGAGCGCGGCGATTCCCGATGCGAACGCCGCCGCTGACGAGGTGCCGCAGAAGTCGGCGTACCCACCGCCGGCCTGCGTCGACTGGCTGCAGCCGGGAGCGGCGAGCGTGACCCAGTTGCCGTAGCTGGCCCACTCATAGCGACCGTCCAAGGCGTCCGTGCCGGTGACGCTGACAACGCCGGGCTGGCCCGCCGGGAACGTGACGTCGGCGCTGCCGCTGTTGCCGGCGGCCGCGACGATCAAGACACCCTTCGAGCGGGCGTGCTCGAGTGCAGCCGCAACCCCGGCGTCGGGACCGGACAGGACAAAGCTCATGTTGATCACGCGCGCGCCGTGGTCGGCCGCCCAGACGATCCCCTCGGCGATGTCGACGGCGTTCCCGGAACCGTTGCCGCCGATCACCTTGATTGGCATCAGCGAGCATTGCGAGCAGGCTCCGACACCGCCGATGCCGTTGTTCGAGCGGGCGGCGATCACACCGGCGACGAGCGTCCCGTGTCCGTGGTCGTCGTTGGCGTCGGCGTCCTCGTTCACGGCGTCCCAGCCCTCGACGAACGAGCCCTGGAGATCGGGGTGATTGCGATCGATGCCCGTGTCGAGCACTGCGACGACGACCTCCGCTGCGCCCTTGGTCACGCGCCAGGCTGCGGGGGCGCCAACCTTGGTGAGCGACCATGAGTCGCGCCAGAGCGGGTCGTTCGGCAGCGTCGGGTCGACGGCGACAGGACGCCGCGGCTTGGCCTTCGGCCTGCTGGGCTTGGCCGCCTTCTTCGGCGTGATCGGCTTGCGTACCGAGCCGGCGAGGTGCGCGGTGGCATCGGCCGCATGTGCGCCTGCTCCAGAGCGAACGTTGCCGGGGAGCAAGAGCAGCAGGAGGGCCGCTGCGACGACGACGGCGGGTCGAAGAAGCGTGAACACCGTCTCGCTATCGGCACCACGTCCCTATCCTTTAGCCCCGGCTCCTGCCGGCGCGTCCAGCGTCAGGAGATCTTGGCGCGGAACGGCGCGTATGCGCGCAGACGGCCCTGCTGAACGACGACCGTGGCACTGACCATCTGGCCACGTGCGGCGACCGGGATCCGCCAGGCGCACACGGCCGATCCGGCGCGGAGGCGGTGCGTCAGCACCTTCAAGGGGCGGCCGTGGAACCGCGCGCTGCAGAAAACATGTCCGGTCTTCAGGCGTGTCCCACGCTTCATGACGAGCACCTTGCTGCCCAGGACGCGGCCGGCAGCCGGCCGCCGCGGGGTGAGCGTCAACCCCCTGAAGGTGAGCGAGCTGGCGGCTGAGGCGGCTTTTGGCGCGGGAGGCTGTGACCCGGGCGGGCCCGGTTGCGGGGGCGGCGCCGGCGCGGGTGGCCCCGGCGCGGGCGGCTTGGGCGTCGTCGGCGGTGGAGCGGGCGGCTGCGGTGCGGGCGGCACGGGCACGGGTGCCGGCGGAGGCGGCGGGGCCGAGCCCCCACCGCTGCTCGAGAAGGTCTGGGCCCAGTAGATCTGACCCGAGGCGCTCGCCGCGGCGCCCGAGCCGATCGCGACATAGCTCGCGTTCTCGATGTTCGCGCGGTGGCCGGCTGAGTTGAGCCAGCCGTTGACGACTGTTGCAGGCGTCGGGTAGCCCGCGGCGATGTTCTCTCCCCAGCCGCCGGAGACTCCGCACGCGGCCATCCGCTCGCCCGTGCTGCGGGCAACCGGCGGAGCGGGATCGTTGTGCGCCATGTAGCCGTACTTCGCCATGTGCCGGGCCTTCCAGACGGCTGATGCCTGCAACGGCGAGGAAACGACGAGCGGCCTGAGCCCGAGACTCGCGCGGTGGGAGTTGACGAGTGAGATCGTCTGGGACGCGAAGTCGTCTCGTGGCGTGCCCCAGTCCGACCCGGGCGTGCAGTCGCCGGCCGCGCCGGCGCTCGAGGCGGTGGAGCCAACGGTGCCTGCAGCAACGGCGCAAGCAAGCACGAGAACGGCGAGTGAACGGCTTAGGACATCCATCAGGCGGCAAGCGGGTACTTCGGGGGTCTGTGGTGCTACCTGGAGGGATCGACAGTAGCAGGTGAAAACTTGACGCTACCGTGTCAACCGGTCGTCAGTGAAGCTCCTGGGCCGCTTCCGCCAGTTTCGCCAGCGCCGCCTGCAATTCCTGCACGCGCTCGAGCTCCGAGCCGGCGAGCTCTCGGCGGAGGCGGCGGGCGCGCAGGTTGAGCAGGAGCTCTTTGCCGGTTCGCTCGTCGAGCGCCTCGCGCGCGGCGCGGGCGTCGAGCTCGGCGCGCAATCCGGTCAGCGCGTCGTCCTCCTCCCCGCCCTGGACGAGAAACGCCCGGAAGCGGCGGTGCAGCTCGGAGTCGAAGTGATCGGCGGAGAGCTCGGCGAGGAGCGTGACGAGCCCTGGATGGAGAACGCACGCGGCGAGGACACGCCGTTCGAGCTGTTCGCCCTTCTCGAGCATTGCGGGTGAGAGCTCAGCTGCCGCTGGGCGGCGGCCGTCCGCCGACTTCGCCCCCAGCCCGGCGAGCGTCTCCCGCGGCAGGTCGAGCGTGTCCGCCAGCAGCCGGAGTGCGTCCTGGCGCTCCGGCGAGTCCTCGACCTTCGCCAGCACCTCGCGGGCGCGCACGAACGCCTCCTGCCGGTCGGGTGTGCGCTCGAGCTCGAGCCGCACCCGGTGGACGACATAGCTTGCCGCTCCGCTCAGCCGCTGCTCGAATCCGGCAGGGGCGTCGGCGGGATCCTGCCCCTTCGGCAGCGTGACGACGCGGACGTCGAAGCCGAGCGTCGTCGCGAGCTCCATCCCACGCAGGGTCGCTTCCTCGCCCGCGGCGTCGGAGTCGAAGCAGAGATAGAGCCGGCGGGTCAGCCGCTGCAGCTCCTTCAGCTGGCGTTCGGTCAACGCCGTTCCCATCGAGGCCACGACCGGCTCGAATCCGGCCTGTCGCAACGCGATCACGTCCGTGTTCCCCTCGACGACGACTGCTCGCTCCTGCTTCGCGATCGCCGTCCGGGCCAGATTGAGCCCGTAGAGGATCGCCGACTTGTGAAAGAGCTCGCCCTCGGGCGAGTTGACGTACTTGCCCCGGAGCGGATCGTCGTCGTGCAGCTTGCGTGCCTGGAAGCCGACGATGCGCCCGCGCGCGTCGGCGAGCGGAAACATCAGCCGCTGCGGGAAGTAGTCGTTGCCGCGCGCGTTCGTGAGCCCTGCTCCGCGCAGCTCGTCGGCCGTGAACCCCTTCTGGTGCGCCTTCTCGGCGAGCCCGGTGCCGGGAGAGAGGCCGAGCCGAAACTCGCGGCAGACCTCTTCGCCGAGGCCGCGGCTCTCGAGGTAGGCGCGTACGGGCACGCCGGCGGCCGCCTCCCAGAGGTACCGCTCGTAAAAGGACGCGGCCTGGTCGAGCACGGCGTGGAGCCGGTCGCGGCGTTTGCGCGACTCCTCCTGTTGCGGCGAGGTCTCCTCGTACTCGAGCGTGACGCGGAACCGCTCCGCGAGCCACTCGACCGCCCCGGCGAAGTCGAGATTCTCGGTCTCGCGGACGAACGTGATCACGTCGCCGCCCTTGCCGCAGCCGAAGCAGTGATAGAGCTTGTCGGCCGGGTTCACCGAGAAGCTCGGCGTCCGCTCCTCGTGGAAGGGGCAGCGTCCCGAGTAGCGAGCGCCGGCCTTCCGCAGCGCCGTACGTCCGGAGACGACCTCCACCATGTCGGAGGCCGAGACGACCTCCCTGACCGACGACTCCTTGATCCGGGCCACTAGAGTCGCTCGGCGTACGACAGCGCGAACCGGTCGGTCATGCCCGAGATGAAGGCGCGGATCTCGTCCTCGGGATCACCGCGGGCAACGAGGTGGGCGAAGATGCGACCGATCGTCTCGTGGGCACGTAGGTGCTCCCCACGGGCGTGCTCGCCGAGGTAGACCCGCTCGAACATGAACGAGCGCAGAGCCAGCATCGCCGCGCCGACCTCGTCGCTCTGAGCGATCTCGCCGGCCGCCTCGGACGTCTCGATCAGGTCGTGGACGAGCACGTCGATCCGCTTCGAGCCGGAGTCGCCGAGCAGCTCGATCTCTGCTCGCGGCAGGTCGTCCGGTGCGAGCAGGCCCCAGCGGATCGCGTCGTCGATGTCGTGGTTGATGTAGGCGACCCGGTCGACGAGGCGCACGATCCTTCCCTCGAGCGTCGCCGGCTCGCGCTCGCCCGTGTGCGTGAGGATGCCGTCGCGCACCTCCGCGGTCAGGTTGAGCTGTTCGGCGATCCGCAGCGACTGCTCGTTGTGCCGGAAGCCGGAGCCGAAGTGCTCGCGCAGGCAGGCGTCGAGCTGATCCTCGCCCGCATGCCCGAACGGCGGATGGCCGGTGTCGTGCCCGAGCCCGATCGCCTCCGTCAGATCCTCGTTCAGCCGCAGCGCACGCGCGACGACGCGGGCGATCCCAGTGGTCTCCAGCGTGTGCGTGATCCGCGTCCGGTAGTGGTCGCCAGCAGGGTCGATGAAGACCTGCGTCTTCCCCTTCAGACGGCGAAACGGCTTCGAGTGGACGATCCGGTCGCGGTCGCGCTGGAACGGCGTCCGGATCCCGCATTCCTCCTCATCGCGCAGCCTCCCGCGGGTCTCGTAGGAGCGGACGGCGAGCGGCGACAGCAACTCGTCCTCGGCCGCGCGAACGCGAGCCTCGAAGGCGTCGGCGACCCGTCCGGCGAGATCCGGCATCAGTCCCAGGCTAGATGATGATCGGGACAGTGCCGCCGTCTGCACTCCAAGCCGCGCCGGTGACGTAGGACGCGCGCTCGGACGCGAGGAACGCGATCACGGCCGCGATCTCCTCCGGCTGCGCGAGCCGCCCGAGTGGTCGACCTGCGCCGACCTTGGCGAGTACCTCCTCGCGTTCGCCGCCCTGCTGGTCCGCGAGGCCACCGTCACCGAGCCACGCCTCCGTTGCCGTCGGCCCCGGCGTGACGGCGTTGCAGCGGACGCCGTCTGCCGCATACGTGTCGGCGACGAGCCGGGAGAGCGACAGCACCGCCGCCTTTGTCACCGAGTAATGCGGCATCCCGACGGAGGGACGCTTGCCGGCGGTCGAGGAGACGTTGACGATCGAGCCCCTGCTCGCAAGCAGGGGCGGCAGCGCAGCGCGGATCGCCCGCACGTAGCTCATCACGTTCAGCTGCCACATCTGATCCCACTCCTCGTCGGTCACCTCGTAGAAGCGCGCCTGCACCGCGAAGCCGACGTTGTTGACGAGGATGTCGAGGCCTCCGAGTGCGTCGGTTGCCTGACCGACGACGCGTGCCGCTGACTCGGGCTCGGAGAGGTCCGCGCGGACGTGCGTCTCCTCGCCGATCCCGGGCGCGGCGCTCCGCCCGCACGTGGCGACGCGGGCGCCCTCGGCCACCAGCAGCTTGGCCGTCTCGAGGCCGATGCCGCCGGTCGAGCCGGTGACGAGGCACGCCTTCCCTCTCAGGCCGAGATCCATCGGCGGCTAGCTTAGATGGATGACGACGTTGCTCCTGGCACGGCATGGTGAGACCGACTGGAACCGCGAGCTGCGGATCCAGGGCTCGTCTGACATCGAGCTGAACGAGCTCGGCCGGCAGCAGGCGCAGTTCCTCGCCCAGGAGCTGACCGACGTCGAGCTCGATGCGATCTACTCGAGCGACCTGAGTCGTGCGAGAGCGACGGCGGCCGCCGTCGCGGCCACACACGGTCTCGACGTGCAGGTCGATCCGCGGCTGCGCGAGCGCTCCTTCGGCAGCTGGGAAGGGCTGACGCGCGAGGACATCTCCGCGTTCCCCTCGGGGTCGCGACACGACGGTGAGAGCGACGAGCAGGTACGCGCGCGCGTGCTCGCCGCGGTGGAGGAGATCGCTGCGCGCCATCCGGGCGAACAGGTTCTGATCGTCTCCCACGGCGGCGCGCTGAACACGCTCTGGCATCACGCGCTCGGGGTGCGCGTCGAGCGCTGGGCGAACTGCGCCGTCTACAAGCTCGCCGTTCGGGACGACGGATTCGTGGAGATAGACTGAGCGACCCGTGGACGACTACACGAACAAGTACAAGGGCGAGCAGATCGAGGTCGCCCTTTTCGGCGGCGAATACCAGGAGGGTGTCCTCACCGCCTACTGCTCGATCGAGGACGTCCCCCACATCGAGCTCAACGGCCACATTCTCGTACCGCTCCAGAACGTCGCGTCGCTGCACTGCTCGAGCCGCTGCGACGCGCCGGAGCCGGACTGGCCCCCGCGCGGCCTCGGCGACGACGACCGCGACGGCCTCGGCGACGACGAGGCCTAGAGGCCTAGTCGATGCGGCTCGCGGCCGCTCTGAACATCGTGAAGTGGTGGCTCGTGGCGGCGATGCTCGCTGCGCTCTTCGGCGCGTTCGGGTGGGCGCTCGGCGGACCGCAGACGGCCTCGGTGTTCGTCTTCTGCACCCTGCTCGCTGCGCTTGCGGTGTACGCGTACGCCGACCGGGCGCTGCTCGGGATGCTGGGCGCCCGCGAGTACGCCCTCGCCGAGGACCCGCTCCTGCGCTCGACCGTCGACGCGCTGGCCGCCAAGTTCGGCGTCGTCCCACCCAAGCTCTACCTGATCCCCGACGGGTATCCACGGGCGCTCGCGGCCGGCCGCGGCCCGGCCGGGTCTGCGCTCGCGCTCTCGACTGGGCTCCTCGGCGCGCTGACGCCGGCGGAGCTCGAGGCCGTGCTCGCGCACGAGCTCGCCCATGTGCAGCGCCGCGACGTCCTCACGCAGACCTCGGCCGTCATGCTCGCCGTCGTTCTCGTCGACCTTTCACGGCTCGGGGGCTGGTTCGAAGGGGCGCTGCTGGCAGTGCTCGGCCCGATCGCGTCGGCATTCGTCCATCTGCTGCTCTCACCGCGTCGTGAGCTGGCTGCCGACCGGGCGGCCTCGGCGCTGCTCGGCTCCGGCGAGGGACTCGCCGACGCGCTGCTCAAGCTCGACCGAGCCAGCGACCTCGTCTCGTTCCAGGCGAGCCCGGCGACCGAGCCCTTGTACACGGTGAACCCGTTCGAGGAAACCGGGCTGGCCGCGCTCTTCGTCACCCATCCGCCGCTCGCGCGCCGGCTCGCCGCGCTACACGAGCTCGCCCGGTAGCAGCGAAAAGAGCACGGCGTCGCGCCTGCGCCCGTCACGGTGCAGCGTGTGGGCGCGCATCACTCCCTCCCGGCCGAAGCCGACCTTCTCGGCGACGCGCTGGGAGGCGATGTTGTCGGGGTCGGTGATCAGCTCGACGCGGCCGAAATCCTGCTCGAGCGCCCAGCCGGCCAAGAGCCGCAGGGCGCTGCTCGCGATCCCGCGGCGGCGCGCCGGGGCGGCGACCCAGTAGCCGATGTGGCCGATCTTCATCAACGCGTTCACGCTCATCCCGATCGCGCCCAGCAGCTCGCCGGTGCCCGCGTCGACGATCACGAACGAGTAGCTGCCGCGCTCGAGACTCTCGCGTGACCAGGTGACGAAGTCGTGCGCGCTCTCCTCCGTGTACGGCTGCGGGATCACGGGGATCCAGCGCGGGATCTCCGGGTCCTGGCAGGCGTTCCGGATCGCGTCCACGTCGCGCTCCTCGGGCAGGCGCAGGACGAGCGATCCGTCCGTGAGCTCCATGCGAGAGTCTAGAACGAAAGAAGGGCCGCTCTCGCGGCCCTTCTGAAGTAATTCGGCGGCGTCCTACTCTCCCGGGGGCTTGCGCCCCGAGTACCATCGGCGCTGTCGGGCTTAACTTCTCTGTTCGGAATGGGAAGAGGTGTACCCCCGACGCTATGACCGCCGAAATTGTCGAAAGCGCCTGTTGAGCGGGCACCCTCAAAACTCCATAGCGACTCGAACGTGTTCTAAATCAAGACCTCGGGCAATTAGTACCGGTCAGCTGAACGCATTGCTGCGCTTGCACCGCCGGCCTATCAACGTGGTGGTCTTCCACGGCCCTTACTCCCTCGAGGGGATGGGAAGTCTCATCTTGAGGTGGGCTTCCCGCTTAGATGCTTTCAGCGGTTATCCCATCCAGACGTGGCTAATCAGCAGTGCCCTTGGCAGGACAACTGATACACCAGAGGTCTGTTCGTCTCGGTCCTCTCGTACTAGAGACGACTCCTCTCAAACTTCCAGCGCCCATGGTGGATAGGGACCGAACTGTCTCACGACGTTCTGAACCCAGCTCGCGTACCGCTTTAATGGGCGAACAGCCCAACCCTTGGGACCTGCTTCAGCCCCAGGATGCGACGAGCCGACATCGAGGTGCCAAACCCTCCCGTCGATGTGGACTCTTGGGGAGGATAAGCCTGTTATCCCCGGAGTACCTTTTATCCGTTGAGCGACGGCAATTCCACTCTTAACCGCCGGATCACTAAGGCCGACTTTCGTCCCTGCTCGACTTGTCAGTCTCGCAGTCAAGCTCCCTTATGCCTTTGCGCTCTACGCACGATTTCCAACCGTGCTGAGGGAACCATTGCGCGCCTCCGTTACATTTTAGGAGGCGACCGCCCCAGTCAAACTGCCCACCTCACGCTGTTCCCGGCCCGGATCACGGCACCGGGTTAGAAGCCCAGAATCCGAAGGGTGGTATCCCAAGGTTGCCTCCACCAGAGCTAGCGCTCCGGCTTCAAAGGCTCCCACCTATCCTGGACGACGAACACCAGACTTCAACGTAAAGCTGCAGTAAAGGTTCACGGGGTCTTTCCGTCCAACCACGGGTACTCGGCATCTTCACCGAGACTACAATTTCACCGGATCTCTCGTTGAGACAGCGCCCAAGTCGTTACGCCATTCGTGCAGGTCGGAACTTACCCGACAAGGAATTTCGCTACCTTAGGACGGTTATAGTTACCGCCGCCGTTTACCGGGGCTTGGATTCAAGGCTTCGCCCGAAGGCTAACCTCTCCTCGTGACCTTCCGGCACCGGGCAGGCGTCAGCCCCTATACGTCGTCTTACGACTTCGCAGAGACCTGTGTTTTTGGTAAACAGTCGCTTGGGCCGTTTCACTGCGGCCCCCTCGGGCTCTGCGGAGTAAATCCGCGTCACCCTACCGGGGCGTCCCTTCTCCCGAAGTTACGGGACCATTTTGCCGAGTTCCTTAACGAGAGTTCTTCCGATCACCTTGGTATTCTCTACCTGCCTACCTGTGTCGGTTTTGGTACGGGCACGTCCCACCTCCCTAGACGCTTTTCTAGGAGGCATGGCTTCAGGAACTTCGCCCATCTCTGGGCTCGGCATCCCGTCTCAGGCTTACTGGGTGACGGATTTCCCTATCACCCGCCCTACGCGGTTACCCCAGGACGACCATCGCCTGGGATTCCGTAGCCTACCCCGTCCCGCCATTGGTGATAGCGGTGGGGACGTGGTACAGGAATATCAACCTGTTGTCCATCGCCTACGCCTTTCGGCCTCGGCTTAGGTCCCGACTAACCCTGAGCAGATTAGCTTTACTCAGGAACCCTTAGGCATTCGGTGGAGGAGTTTCTCACTCCTCTTTCGTTACTCATGCCAGCATTCTCACTTCCCATGCCTCCACGGCTGGCTTACGCCGCCGCTTCGCCGGCATGGGAACGCTCCCCTACCACTCCATGGTTTGACCCATGAAGTCCGTGGCTTCGGCTCCATGCTTGAGCCCCGTTACATTGTCCGCGCCCGATCACTTGACCAGTGAGCTGTTACGCACTCTTTGAATGGTGGCTGCTTCTAAGCCAACATCCTGGTTGTCTGTGCAATCGGACATCGTTTCCCACTTAGCATGGAATTAGGGGCCTTAGCCGACGGTCCGGGCTGTTTCCCTTTCGACCACGAAGCTTATCCCCCGCAGTCTGACTGCCACGCTCTGGAATACCGGCATTCGGAGTTTGCCTGATTTCGGTAAGCTGGTAGGCCCCCTAGACCAAACAGTGCTCTACAACCGGTATTGAACACGTGACGCTATACCTAAATATATTTCGGGGAGAACCAGATATCTCTGAGTTTGATTAGCCTTTCACTCCGACCCACAGGTCATCCGCCCCGTTTTCAACCGAGGTCGGTTCGGTCCTTCACGGGGTCTTACCCCCGCTTCAACCTGCCCATGGGTAGATCACTCAGTTTCGGGTCTACCTCACACGACTAAAGCGCCCTATTCAGACTCGCTTTCGCTACGGCTCCGTTTCCTTAACCTTGCCGTGTAAGAGTAACTCGCTGGCTCGTTATGCAAAAAGCACGCCGTCACAGGACAAGCCTGCTCCGACCGCTTGTAAGCACACGGTTTCAGGTACTATTTCACTCCCCTTCCGGGGTGCTTTTCACCTTTCCCTCACGGTACTAGTTCACTATCGGTCGCCAAGGAGTACTTAGCCTTGCGGGGTGGTCCCCGCGGGTTCCGACCGGGTTTCCCGTGCCCGGCCGTACTCAGGTACCTGTCAAGCGAGGCTATGCGCTTTCGTCTACGGGACCATTACCCTCTGCGGTGTGAATTTCCATTCACTTCGACTAACGCATAACTTTGTAACTCGCCGACCCGCCGGCAGACGGATCAAGACAGGCCCTACAACCCCCAGACGACAACGACTGCCGTCTATCACGTCGTCTAGGTTTGGGCTCTTCCCTTTTCGCTCGCCACTACTCAGGGAATCGAGGTTTCTTTCCTTTCCTCTGGGTACTAAGATGTTTCAGTTCCCCAGCTTGCCATTACCCGCCCTATGTATTCAGGCGGGAACACGCGCGCATTACCACGCGTAGGTTTCCCCATTCGGAAATCCCGGGATCAGTGATTGGTCAGCATCTCCCCCGGGCTTATCGCAGCCGCCCACGTCCTTCATCGGCTCTTGGCGCCAAGGCATCCACCGTGTGCTCTTGTTCTCTTGATCAGTAAGAACACGTTGTGTTGTCGCTATGGAGTTTTCAAGGTGCACGCAGGCCGGCGGCCCGCCTTGCAGAGAACGACCGTCACCCAGCAGGCACGGTCTCTCAAAACTCAACAGCGTACGGACAACTACGTCGAGGTCGACGTTATTTCCAGGCGAACCGAGGCATCGGACGAAGATCTCGAAAGACCGACATCGACGAGCTCGGCGCCTGCAGGAGTAAATCGCTCCTGCATCCCTAGAAAGGAGGTGATCCAGCCGCAGCTTCCGCTACGGCTACCTTGTTACGACTTCACCCCAATCATTAACCCTACCTTCGACGGCTGCCTCCCTAAAAGGGTTAGCCCACCGGCTTCGGGTATTGCCAACTTTCGTGGTGTGACGGGCGGTGTGTACAAGGCCCGGGAACGTATTCACCGCGACGTTGCTGATTCGCGATTACTAGCAACTCCGCCTTCATGGAGGCGAGTTTCAGCCTCCAATCCGAACCGGGACCGGCTTTTTGGGATTCGCTCCGCCTCGCGGCATCGCAGCCCTTTGTACCGGCCAATGTAGCACGTGTGTAGCCCAAGACATAAGGGGCATGATGACTTGACGTCATCCCCACCTTCCTCCGATTTGTCACCGGCAGTCTCCTATGAGTCCCCGACATAACTCGCTGGCAACATAGGACAGGGGTTGCGCTCGTTGCGGGACTTAACCCAACATCTCACGACACGAGCTGACGACAGCCATGCACCACCTGTGATCGAGTCCCGAAGGAGGGCCGTATTTCTACGGCTTTCCCGACCATGTCAAGCCTTGGTAAGGTTCTTCGCGTTGCGTCGAATTAAACCACATGCTCCGCTGCTTGTGCGGGCCCCCGTCAATTCCTTTGAGTTTTAGCCTTGCGGCCGTACTCCCCAGGCGGGGTGCTTAATGCGTTAGCTTCGGCACGGGGGGAGTCGACACCCCCCACACCTAGCACCCATCGTTTACGGCGTGGACTACCAGGGTATCTAATCCTGTTCGCTCCCCACGCTTTCGCGTCTCAGCGTCAGTACCGTACTAGAGAACCGCCTTAGCCACGGGTGTTCTTCCTGATATCTGCGCATTTCACCGCTACACCAGGAATTCCATTCTCCTCTTCCGGACTCTAGCCAGACGGTTTCCATCGACGTCTAGAGGTTAAGCCTCTAGTTTTCACAACGGACCTGTCTGGCCGCCTACACGCTCTTTACGCCCAATAAATCCGGACAACGCTTGCCCCCTACGTATTACCGCGGCTGCTGGCACGTAGTTAGCCGGGGCTTCTTCTGCAGGTACCGTCACCCTCTAGGCTATTAACCCGAGTGGCTTCGTCCCTGCTGAAAGAGGTTTACAACCCGAAGGCCTTCTTCCCCCACGCGGCGTCGCTGCGTCAGGCTTTCGCCCATTGCGCAAGATTCCCCACTGCTGCCTCCCGTAGGAGTCTGGGCCGTGTCTCAGTCCCAGTGTGGCTGATCGTCCTCTCAGACCAGCTACGGATCGTTGCCTTGGTAGGCCATTACCCCACCAACAAGCTAATCCGCCGCGGGCTCATCCTCGATCGGAGGCCGAAGCTACCTTTTCTAACGAGCTCGTAAGCTCGAAAGGCTATCCGGTATTAATCCGGGTTTCCCCGGGCTATCCCAGAATCGAGGGCAGATTACCCACGTGTTACTCACCCGTTCGCCGCTGTCCCCAGTCCCGAAGGACTGGTTCTCGCTCGACTTGCATGTGTTAAGCGCGCCGCCAGCGTTCGTCCTGAGCCAGGATCAAACTCTCCGTGAAGAATTGTTTGCCGG
Source organism: uncultured Gaiellaceae bacterium (assembly GCA_963771185.1). GTDB lineage: Bacteria > Actinomycetota > Thermoleophilia > Gaiellales > Gaiellaceae > Gaiellasilicea. Next base: position 2,757 of record CAVYSL010000012.1, on the reverse strand, counting down.
ACAAGCCGGCAAGCTTTCTCCTTCGAGCTTGAGCTCAAAGTGTCTCCCTCCGAAGAGGGTGACGAGGTTAGAGCCTCATACGACTCACAGGACAGTCTTCGAAAAGGCTGTGCCCGCGAGACCATGAGGTCTCGACGTAAACGCACGCTGTTGAGTTTTCAAAGACCAGTGCCACGTTCAGGTGGCGGCGTAAAAAAGCCTCCGACTCGCGCCAGAGGCCTCCAAAGCTTGCGGTGCTGATCGTATCCGATCGAGGCTTGGAGACGCTCCGGTTGTGTCGAGGACGGGGACTTTGCTACGCCGACCCTTTCGGGCGGCCGAAGAACAGTAGCAAAGACGACCGTGCTGTCAACCGCTTTCGCGCAGCCTGGCGAAACGGCGCTTGCCCGCCTGGAGGGTCGCGTCGACCAGCGAGCCGCGTGGAAGATCGAGCTCTGCGACCGTTGCGCCGTTCAGCTTGACGCCTCCCTGGGCGATCAACCGACGTGCCTCGCTCGTCGAGAGGCCGAACGCGGAGGCGAGCAAGGCGGGGAGATGGACGGGGTCGTCGTGCGGCAGCGCCGCGTCCGGGAGCTCGTCGGGCGCCTGTCCCTCGCGGACGACGCGCGTGAAGTGCTCGGCGGCGGCCGTCGCGGCCTCCTCCCCATGCGAGCGCGCGGCGATCGCACGTGCGAGCGCGAGCTTCGCCTCCATCGGCTCTCCGGCCGGCACCTCGCGCTCGAGCACGAGCCGGTACCACTCGTCGAGCTGCGAGTCGGGGATCCGCATCGTTCTCCCGAACTGCTCCTCCGCCGGCGCGGTCAGCGGGATGTTGTTGCCGACCGACGAGCTCATCTTCTCGCCGTCCCAGGAGAGGAGCAGTGGTGTCGTCAGCACGACCTGGGGCTCGAGCCCGTACGCCTCCATCACCATCCGGCCGGCGAGCAGGTTGTAGAGCTGATCGGTACCGCCGAGCTCGACGTCGGCCTCGATCGCGACCGAGTCGTACGCCTGCATCAGCGGGTAGAGCAGCTCGGAGACCGAGATCGGCTCGCGGGCACCGATCCGCTTCGCGAAGTCGTCGCGCTCGAGGATCTGCGCGACCGTCGTCGTCCGCGTCAGCCTGATCACGTCGGCGAAGTCGAGCCCGGCGAGCCATTCGCTGTTGAAGCGCACCTCCGTCTTCTCGCGGATCGACGATCGTGAACGCCTGCTCGACGTAGGTCTTGGCGTTCGCGTCGATCTCCTCGGGCGAGAGGATCGGCCGCTCGGCGGAGCGGCCGGACGGGTCGCCGATCCGCGTCGTGTAGTCGCCGACGATGAAGACGCCGACGTGGCCGGCGTCCTGGAAGGCGCGCATCCGCTGCAGCGGGATGCCGCGGCCGACATGGAGGTCGGGCGAGGTGACGTCGATGCCGAGCTTGACCCGCAGCGGCCGGCCCAGCTTCAGCTTCGCCTCCAGCCCGCCGGCGGGCAGGACGTCGACGGCGTTGCGGGTGAGGGTCTCGATCACGGGCCGACGATTCTATTGAGGTGCGCTGGCGCGAGACCGCGTCCGGCGAGGCGCAGCCGCAGAGGGCGAGCGCAAGCTCGATCTCGCCGTGGAGGAGCTCGAGCACGCGCCGTGCCCCGGCCTCCCCGTCGCAGGCGAGTCCCCAGAGCGGCGCGCGGCCGACGAGGACGGCACGGGCTCCGAGCGCGAGCGCCTTGACGACGTCGGAGCCGCGGCGGATGCCGCCGTCGACATAGACCTCGATCCGGCCCGCGACCGCCTCGACGATCTCCGGCAGGAGTACTGCGGTGGCTCCGACCGCGTCGAGCTGGCGGCCACCGTGGTTGGAGACGACGATCGCGTCCGCGCCGTGCTCGACCGCGAGCACCGCGTCCTCCGCCGTCTGGATTCCCTTCAGGACGAGCGGCAGCGGCGCCAGCTCGCGCAGCTCCGCGAGGTCGTCCCAGTCGAGCGAGGGGTCGATCGCGCCGAGCAGCTGCAATGGTGTCGCCCCTTCCCACTCGCCCAGGGCGGCCATGCTCGGGACGACGATCTCCTCCGGGACGCGAAAGCGGGTGCGCAGGTCGCGTTCGCGGCGCCCGAGCCACGGCGCGTCGACGGTGAGGACGATCGCGCCGTAGCCGTGCTCGACCGCCTGCTCGATGAGGGAGCGGGTGACGTCTCGGTCCCGGAAGACGTAGAGCTGGAACCAGCGCGGCGACTCCGGACGCTGCCGCGGCGACCTCGGCAGGCGTCGAGGTCGCGATCGTGGACAAGCACATCACCGTCCCGGCGGCGGCCGCCGCGCGGGCCATGCCGGCCTCGCCCTCCGGGTGCGCCAGTTTCTGGATCGCCGTCGGCGCGACGAGCAGCGGCATCGAGACCGGCGTGCCGAGCACCGTCGTCGCCGCGCTGACCTCGGAGACGTCGACGAGGACGCGCGGCCGCAGCTTCAGCGCGCGCCATGCGTCCACATTGCCCGTGAGCGCGAGCTCGTCGCCGGCGCCGCCCGCGTAGTAGCCGAACGCGCCCGGCTCGAGCCGTTCCTCGGCGAGGCGCTCGAAGTCGGCGACGCAGACCGGGTCCACGCCGCCGAATCTATCCGGCCGGGAGCGAATGCCTCCTTTTGGACGGCGCGGTCGCCAGGTACGCCGGGTCGATTCGGAGCAGCTTGGCCGTGTATCTCGCGGCAGCCGCGGTGTTGCCGAGGCACTTTTCGATCAGGCTGTGGTGGTAGAGACCATCGACGTCGAGCGTGCCGAGCCGAAGCGAACGGAGCGAGACGG
>CAVYSL010000011.1:0-79339 GCA_963771185.1 uncultured Gaiellaceae bacterium | reverse complement strand
CTTGGACTGACATTTACGGCTGGTGCGTCGGCGGTGGACTTCGGCGCGAACGACGACACCGGCAAGTCCTCTCCGCCGACGCGTGTGCCTTCTTCGGCCAGATGGCCGCGGCCGGCCTTCGCCAGACCGTGATGACGCTGCACTGGGATCCGGCGGCGCCGATGACCGTGCCCGACCAGGCGCTTCCTCGACGGCGCCGTCCCGGTTGCGCAGCCGCGGGGATCAAGCTCGTCTTCGCGCTATCCGGCGCCAAGCCGACGACCTTCACGGGTGACGGGGCAACGCCGAGGCGTTCGCCGCCTGGGCGGGCCAGGTTGCGCGCACGTACCCGTCCGTCAGGACGTTCATCGTCGGCAACGAGCCGAACCAGCCCCGCTTCTGGCGCCCGCAGTTCGACGCGAGCGGCCGGCAGGCGTCGGCCGCGGCGTTCGGGCCGGTGCTCGCCGCAGCCTACGACGCGCTCAAGGCCGTCGACGGCCGAATCAGATCGCCGGAGTCGGGCTCTCGCCGCGCGGCAACGACCGGCCGGACGCACCGAGCAACATCTCGACTCGCCCGTCCGCTTCCTGCAGGCGCTCGGCAGCTGGTACCGCGCGAGCGGCCGGACGATGCCGGTGATGGACGCGCTCAGCTTCCACCCGTACCCGAACGCCAACACCGATCGCTCTCGAACGGCTACGCCTGGCCGAGCATCGGCCTCGTCAATGCCGACCGGCTCAAGCAGGCGATCCACGACGCGTTCGGCGGCACGAGCCACCCGACGGTCGGCTCGGGCCTGAAGCTCTTCTACGACGAGCTCGGCTGGCAGGTCGACACGAGCGGGCACGCCTCGTATTCCGGCTCCGAGAACGTCCCGGTCACGATCGAGGCGAACCAGGCCGAGATCTACGGCCAGATTCCGCGGCTCGTCGCGTGCGATCCGGCCATCTCCGCCGTGAACCTGTTCGGCTTCGTCGACGCGGGCGACCTCGCCGGCTTCCAGGCCGGGCTCGTTCGCAAGGACGGCACCCCGCGGGCATCGCTGAACACGTTCCGCGACGGCGTCGCGGCGGGCTGCAGGGGCGGCGGGTGATGGTCGCCGGCGAAGGGCGTCGTCGGCGCGGGCGCGAAGTTCAACGACTCCTCGCCGAAGCCGGTCAAGCAGAAGGCGTGGAACGCGAACGCGACCGCAGCCGAGGACGCGCATGCGCAGCTGGCCCTCTTCAAGGTGAAGAGCAAGGCCAAGCGATGCAGGCCGGCAAGGGACGCAGGCGACCGCGTGCTGGTCCTGGACGGCGACTTCGAGGTCAAGGCGGGCTACACGCCGCTGCTGCAGCTCCCGAAAAGGCGCTTGCGTGGGGTTGTTACGTCTAGCGCTGACGCTCGAGGCGGCCATGAACGAGGAACCGCCGTCGACGTACCTGAGCAAGGCGTTCCTGGCCGGCCCGGCCGCGAAGGTCGCGGAGAAGGCGAAGGCCAAGAAGGCCAAGGAGAGCAAGCCCGGCAAGAAGGGCAAGAAGTCCAAGAAAGGCAAGAAGTAGGAGGCGACACGCTCCGGGGGCCCGCCGGTGCGGGCTCCCGGCCTCTGCTACAACCAACCACGCGTGAGGGACCCTCGCCTCGACCGCCTCGGCGAGCTGATCGCCGGCTACTCACTCGACCTCCAGCCGGGTGAGGTCGTCCGGATCGAGGGAGGCGACATCGCCGAGCCGCTCCTCTACGCGCTCTACCGGGCAGCGCTCCGCCTCGGCGCCAATCCCTATCTCCAGGTCGGCATCGACCGGCTGTCGGAGCTCAAGGTCGCCGAGGGCAGCGACGAGCAGATCGCGTACGTGTCGCAGCTCGAATGGGACGAGCTCGAGCAGCTGGACGCGGTCGCGACGGTATGGGCGGAGCGAAACACACGCTCGTTCACCAACGCCGACTCCGAGCGGTACGGCCGCTATCTCTCCGCCAGGCGTGAGCTCTCGCAGCGCGGCTGGGAGCGGATCGCCGCCGGCGATCTGCGCTGGTGCGGCACGCTCCAACCGGTCGAGGCGTACGCGCAGGACGCCGAGATGTCGATCGAGGAGTACGAGGACTTCGTCTACGCCGCCTGTCACGTGACGGGCGAGGACGACCCGGTCGAGCACTGGCTCGGAGTCTCGGCCGAGCTACGCCGTCACGCAGAGCGGCTCGAGCAGGTCCGCGAGCTGCGGATCGTCGGCCCGGACACCGATCTGACGCTCGGCGTCGCCGGCCGGACGTGGCAGAAGGCCGACGGCCACTCGAACATGCCGGACGGCGAGGTGTTCACCAGCCCTATCGAGTCCGAGACTCGGGGCGAGATCCGCTTCGGCTTCCCCGGGGTCTTCGAGGGCCGCGAGGTCGCCGACGTGCGCCTCCGCTTCGAAGGCGGGCGCGTGGTCGCGTCCGAGGCCTCCCGCGGCGTCGACTTCCTCCGCTCCCTGCTCGAGATGGACGCGGGCGCGGCCGTGCTCGGCGAGCTGGCGTTCGGGCTCAACTACGAGATCGACCGCTTCACGCGCAACATCCTCTTCGACGAGAAGATCGGCGGGACGATCCATGTCGCGCTCGGCTCGAGCTTCTCGGAGCTCGGCGGCCGGAACGAGTCGAAGCTGCACTGGGACCTGATCTGTGACCTGCGCGCCGACGGCGAGGTCTACGCGGACGGCGAGCTGATCTGGAAGCAGGGGCGGTTCCTGGAGGCCACCGATGGCTGACTCGTGCATCGAGCGGCTCGCCTCGGTGCTCGTCGGCTACTCGGCGAACGTCCAGCCGGGCGAGCTCGTCACGATCGAGGGCCCGCTCGTCGCGACGCCGCTGATCGTCGAGATCTACCGCGAAGTGCTGCGTGCCGGCGGGAACCCGCTGCCGAAGCTGAAGCTGCCGCGCGAGGTCGAGATCCTCTTCGCCGAGGCCTCGGACGCCCAGCTCGACTGGGTCGATCCCGCGTTTCTCGCGATCAACGAGACGGCGGACGTCAGGATCATCGTCGACGCCGACACGAACACGAAGGGCCTCTCGAACGTCCCGCCCGCCCGTCAGGCGCGCCGCAGCCGCGCCCGCGAGGCCTCGCGCAACCGCTATCTCGAGCGCGCCGCCGCCGGCGAGCTGAAGTGGGTGCTGACCGCGTTTCCGACCGAGGCGGGGGCGCAGGACGCGGAGATGTCGCTCGCCGAGTACGAGCACTTCGTCTACGGAGCCGGCCGGCTGTTCGAGCCCGACCCGGTCGCGTCCTGGCAGGGCTTCGCGAAGCACGCGTTCGCGGCGAAGGCGTTCCTCGAAGGCGTTCGCGAGCTGCGGATCGTCGCCGAGGGCACCGACCTGACGCTGAGCGTCGACGGGCGGACCTGGGAGCCGTCGGTGGGCAAGGAGAACTTCCCGGACGGTGAGGTCTTCACGGCGCCGATCGAGACGAAGGTCGACGGGACGATCCGCTTCACGTATCCGGCGGTCTTCCAGGGCCGCGAGGTGAACGACGTCGAGCTCCGTTTCGAGGGCGGGGAGGTGGTCGGCAGCTCCGCCTCGCACGGGCTCGAGTTCCTGCGCGAGATGATCGGGATGGACGCAGGCGCACGGCGTCTGGGTGAGTTCGCGTTCGGGCTCAACGACGGCATCGACCGCTTCACGCGCAACATCCTCTTCGACGAGAAGATCGGCGGCACCGTCCACCTCGCGCTCGGGACGTCGTATCCCGAGACCGGGGGGCTCAACCGCTCCGCCCTGCACTGGGACATCATCTGCGACCTCCGCACGGGCAGCGAGGTCTACGCAGACGGCGAGCTCGTCTACCGCAACGGGACGTTCCTGCCCGGGGTGCTGTAACCGCTTGACACGAACGCGTGTTCGTGTATCATGGCGAACACATGTTCGGACGCCTCATAGTCGTGGTCGCAGTGTCGGTCTTCCTCTGGGCGGCGTTCGCGCGCTCCTCCGACGCGTCCGGGCCGGAGCGTCGCTACGTCGTGCAGCCGTACGACACGCTCTGGTCGATCGCGTCGACCGGCTACTCGGACCCGCGCGAGGGGATCTGGGAGATCAAGCAGCGGAACGGGCTCGAGGGAGCGACGATCGTCCCCGGCCAGGTGCTCCTGCTGCCGTAAGGAGCGCCGTACCGAGCGCGCCTACACTGCGCGCGTGGATCTCGATCTGATCTTTCTCGGCACGGCCGGCTCGATGCCGACAGCGCGCCGCGCGCCCTCGGCGACGCTCGTGCGCCGCGGTGGCGACCGCCTGCTGTTCGACTGCGGCGAGGGGACGCAGCGCCAGCTGCTGCGATCCGACGTCGGGCTCGTCGACCTGCACGAGGTCTTCCTGACCCACTTCCACGCCGATCACTTTCTCGGGCTCCCCGGGATGCTGAAGACGTTCGCCCTGCGCGGGCGAGAGCTGCCGCTGACCCTCTACGGCCCGAGGGGGCTGGACGACCTGCTGAATTCGCTGCAGCGGATCATCGGCCGGCTGACCTACGAGGTCGCCGTCGTCGAGCTGGCGGCGGGGGCGGTGCTGCCGCGCGACGGCTACGAGGTGCGCACTTTCCCGGTTCGTCACGGTCGGACGCACTCGGCTACGCGCTCGTGGAGGAGGAGCGTCCCGGACGCTTCGACGTCGCCACGGCCGACGCGCTCGGAGTCCCCTTCGGTCCGGAGCGGGGTGCGCTGCAGGACGGTGTCGCCGTGACGCTCGCCGACGGACGAGTCGTGACGCCCGGAGAGGTGCTCGGCGCCGCACGTCCGGGCCGCAAGCTCGTGCTCACCGGCGACACGGCTCCGTCGGACGTCGTCGTCGAGGCGGCGCTCGGCGCCGACCTGCTCGTTCACGAGGCGACGTTCTGCGAGGACGAGGCCGAGCGGGCGCAGGAGACGGAGCACTCGACGGCGCTCGAGGCGGCCGCGCGTGGGGCGCGACGCCGGCGTCAAGCTGCTCGCGCTCACGCACCTCTCCAGCCGCTACGGCGGCGGCGACGTCGAGCGGGAGGCGCGCACCGTCTTCCCGGACACCGTCGTCCCGCGCGACTTCGATCTGATCGAAATCCCGTTCCAGGAACGGGGTGGTCCCGAGCTGGTGAAAAGCGGCGCACGCCTGCCCCGGGCTGAAGTACCCTCCCCGCAGGAGGTGTAGGTGCATGACACGGATGGTGCAGGTGGCGATTGCGGGGGATGTCACGGAGGGTGAGGAGATCCAGTCGATCCTCACGACCGCCGGCATCGAGTCCGAGCTCACCGACCGCGGCGAGGACGATCCGCTGACCGTCGTGGTGCCTGAGTCGTCGCTCGAGGCCGCGCAGGACGCGATCGAGGCGCTGAGCGAGCCCGACGAGCTGATCGTAGAGCCGTAGGCGCTCTACTCGCGGACGAACTCCAGCCGCGTCGAGCCGACGAGCCCGGGGCTCACCACCTCGAACACGCACGGCGACCGCCCATCAGCGTCCGGCGGTGCGGTGATGATCCCGTTCCAGACGGTGTCCGGGGCGATTTCCGGCCGGGCCGTGGTGATCCCGTTTGCACGGAGCTCGATCGGCGCTCCCTGCTTGCCGAGCAGCGTCAGCTCCAGCCGTCCTTTGCCGCAGGCGTAGACGGTGATCTCTGCCGTCCCGACGATGTCTCCGTTCGGCTGCACGCCGGAACGGGACGTGAGCAGGCGGAGCGGCTGTTCGAGCCGCCAGAGCGCGAGCCCAGGCAGATCGGTCGAGCGCGGGGCCACCGCGAGCCTTTCGCCGGCAAGGTCGAAGTTGGCTGGAGCCGCGACGAGCGCCGGTCGGAAGGCGCCTCCGTCCACCCGGCCGAGCACGCCGTCGGGCCGCAGCTCCAGCTCCACCGGCACGAGCGGGTCGAGGCGGGCCGAGTCCTGCAGCCGGGCGACCGAGTCGATGCTGCGGTTCCAGAAGGCGTGCTTCCAGACCCCGACCGAGAATGCGCTGGCGTGCAGGTACGTCACCGGGCCGTCCGCGGCGTCGTCCAACCAGCGAGGGTCGCCGGTGTCGAAGACCCACGCCCGGTCGAGTTGCGTCAGCCGCTCGATCTGCCTCGTCGAGAGGACGGAGAGCGTCAGGAGCGAGAGCGCAACGGCCACCGGCAACGCGACGCGGGCTCGCCTCGGGACGAGGGCCGCAAGGGCGATCAGCACCCCTGCCGACAGCGCGTAGACGAGCTCCAGCGTTCGAACCGAGCTCGCCTCCCCGAGCCGCCAGAACGGGATCAGGGCAAACGCGTCGAGCGCGGCCTCCTGGGTCGCGAACCGTCGCACGGGTAGGAGCAGCGCCGGGACGGCCACCGCGAGCGCCGCGATGTGCGTCCACGGCGCCGGCCGAGGCACCCCGCGCGCGACCCACAGCCCGAAGACCAGGAACAGCGCCGGCGCGACCGGCTGAAGGTCGCGGAGCGCGAGGTGGCCGACCCAGCGCGAGGCAAAGGTGCCGATCTCGAGTACGAGGCACACCGTCCATGCGAGCGTGGTCGCGACGAGCGCGCAGGCGGCAGGGTCGCGCACCCGCCTGGCGGCGCACTCCAGGCTCATCGCGGCGAGCGCGACGAGCGGGATGCCGGCCACGAGAACGAACACGCCGGCGAGGTGCCAGACGACGTCCTCGGCGCCGCTCCGAGCTCGTAGCCGCCGGCAGCGGCGGCGTAGGCACCGAAGAGGTCACTCCAGCGGCCGGCGAGCGCGAACCCCGCCAGCGTCACGGCGACTGCGCACGCGGTTCCCGCGAGCAGGGCGATCTGACGCCGTGCCGGCTCGAGTGACCGCTCGAAGCCGCATTGCACGGCAACTGCTGCAAACAGCGTGGGAATGAGCGCAACCAGCCGGACGTGCGTCGCCAGTGCGACCAGGATCGCGCCGGCGGCGAGCGCCTGCCGGGCGTATGAGGGGCGCGCGAGCGTCGACGCGATCGCCCAGAGCGCGACGCGTCGCGAGCGGGTAGATCGCGACCTCGCTCATCAGGAAGCCCGAGTACGCAAGACCCGGGACCGCCACCGTCAGCCCGGCGGCAACGACCGCCCACCACGCCCCGAGCGGGCCGCGGCCCCACAGGTAGACGACCAGCGCGGTGGCCGACATCAGCAGGGCACCGACGGCCTGCGCGATCGTCACGCCCGCCCCGAGGTCGTCGAGCGTGAGCGGCAGGCCGACCAGGGCCGAGTAGACGAGGGAGTAGCTTCGTCCGGCTGCGCCGAGCAAGGAGGGCGAGCCGTCCTCCCAGAGCGAGCGGCCCAGCAGCGCGTAGATCGACTCGTCGGGAGCGATCCAGGGGACGTCGAGGCCACGCGTCGCCCAGAAGCGCAACGCGGCGGACACCGCGGCGAGCAGCACCACCGCGATGAGGGGGCCCTTCCGCGGGGACCGCATGGGTGTCACATGCACGTTTGCCATTTTTGAAAACGTCCGCACGGAGCGGGAACGGCGTCTCCTCGGTCCGCGACGACGTCCTCCGCAGCGATTACACTGCCGCCGACCCCTTTAACCCGGTCCAGAGAGGCCGGAAAGGAAGTGGAATGAACACGCACGTCCCCGACCGCACGGTCTACGCAGGTCGGAATCTGCGGACGCAGATCCCGACCGCGCAAGCTGGGGCCAAGATATTGCTGGATGCAGAGGGCCTCGCTCGCACGCTCTCGCGCATCGCGCACGAGATCATCGAGCGCAACGACGACCTGACCAAGCTGGCTCTCGATCGGGATCCACACGCGCGGCGTCCCGCTCGCGGAGCGCCTGGCGGCGCTGATCGAGGAGCGGAGCGGGGAGGAGGTCGGCCTCGGTGCGGTCGACATCACCTTCCACCGCGACGACACCGTCGCCCGGCAAGCGAGCAGCCCGTCGTCCACGCGACGGCGCTCGACTTCGACCTGGCGGGACTGACATGCGTCCTCGTCGACGACGTCCTCTACACGGGCCGCACCATCCGCGCCGCGATCGAGACGCTCTTCGAGCGCGGCCGCCCGGCGCGCGTCCAGCTCGCCGTCCTCGTCGACCGCGGCCACCGCGAGCTGCCGATCCGCCCCGACTACGTCGGCAAGAACCTGCCGACCGCCCGCAGTGAGCGGATCCAGGTCGAGCTCGAGGAGATCGACGGCGCCGACCGGATCCTGCTGATCGGCACACCGGAGGAGGAGGCTCGATGAAGCACCTGATCTCGATCGGCGACCTGACCCGCGACGACGTCGAGCGGATCCTCGAGACCGCAGGCGCCCTCGCGGACGTGGACGAGAAGCTGCCGACGCTGCGCGGCAAGCTCGTGCTCAACCTCTTCTTCGAGTCCTCGACCCGCACGTCGTCGAGCTTCGAGCTCGCCGCGAAGCGGCTCTCGGCGGACATGATGTCGCTGAAGGCGGCCGGCTCGTCGGTCGACAAGGGCGAGTCGCTGAAGGACACGGTGCTGACGCTGGCGCGCCTACGAGCCGCACGCGATCGTCGTCCGCCACCCGCAGATCGGCGCGCCGCAGCTCGTCGCGCGCTACTCGGGCGCCGCGGTCGTGAACGCCGGCGACGGCAAGCACCAGCACCCGACCCAGGCGCTGCTCGACCTCTTCACGATGCGCGAGGCGCTCGGACCGGCTCGAGGGACTGCACGTCGCGATCGTCGGCGACGTCCTCCACAGCCGCGTCGCCCGCTCGCTGATCCAGGCGCTCGCGCTCGTCGGCGCGCACACGACGCTCGTCGGCCCGCCGACGCTGCTCCCGCGCGGGATCGAGGCGCTCGGCTGCGAGACCTCCACCGACATCGGCGCGATCGAGGCGGCCGACGTCGTCTACGTCCTGCGGATGCAGCGCGAGCGGATGGAGTCGGCGCTACGTGCCGAGCCTGCGCGAGTACGCCGCGCGCTGGGGGATCACGCCGGAGCGGCTCCGGCCGGGCCAGAAGGTGATGCACCCGGGCCCGATCAACCGCGGCGTCGAGATCGACGGCCGCGTCGCCGACGCGCCCGACTCGCTGATCCTCGAGCAGGTCCGCTCGGGCCTCGCGGTGCGGATGGCCGTGCTCCAGGAGCTGCTCGTCGCCGCGGCGGGCGCTCGAGGTGGTCGCATGAGCGCTCTTCTGCCGAACGGCCGCTCCGACAGCCTCGTGCTCGAGGGCCGCCTCGCGCGGCGGCGAGTGCGTCGCGGTCACGGTCGAGGACGGCGTCATCGCCCGGATCGAGCCGGCCGCGGCGACGCCGCGCGTGCTCGCGCCGGCGTTCGTCGACCCGCACGTCCACCTGCGCTCGCCCGGCCGCGAGGACGAGGAGACGATCGCGAGCGGCACCGCCGCGGCGGCCGCCGGCGGCTACTGCGCGATCCTCGCGATGCCGAACACCGATCCCGGTCGTCGACTCGGCGGCCGTGCTCGGCTCGCTCGTCGAGGCGGCGCGGCGCGAGGCGCTCGTCCCGACCGGCTTCATGGCCGCGATCTCGAAGCGGCTCGGACGGCGAGGAGCTGACCGAGATGGGCGAGCTCGCCGACGCCGGCGCGGCCGCCTTCACCGACGACGGCCGCCCGGTCACCTCGGCCGGGCTGATGCGCCGCGCGCTCCAGTACGGCGCCGTCACCGGCCGCAAGCTCGCGCTCCACTGCGAGGAGCCGACGCTCTCCCGCGACGGCCAGGTGCACGAGGGCGCGGTCTGCGCCGAGCTCGGCTTCGCGCGGCTACCCGTCGCGTCGCCGAGAGCGCGATGGTCGAGCGCGACCTCTCGCTCGCCGGCTACGAGCACCGGCCGCTCCACCTGATGCACCTCTCCGCGCGCGAGTCGGTCGAGGCGCTCGCGGCGCGCGCAGGCGCGCGGCGTCGCAGGCGACCGCCGAGGTGACGCCGCACCACCTCGTCCTCACCGACGAGGCCGTCCGCGCGCCTCGATCCGAACGTGAAGATGAACCCGCCGCTCCGCGCCGAGGACGACCGCGCAGGCGCTGATCGCGGCGCTCCGCGACGGCACGATCGCCGCCGTCGCCACCGACCACGCGCCGCACTCGCGCGAGGAGAAGGAGGCGCCGTTCGAGGCGGCGCCGTTCGGCGTCACCGGCCTCGAGACGGCGTTCGCGGCGCTCCACACCCACCTCGTCGAGCCGGGCCTCGCTCCCGCTCGAGACGCTGCTCGAGCGGATGTCCGCCGGCCCGGCGCGCGCGCTCGGCCTGCCCGAGCCGCGGATCGAGGTCGGCGCGCGCGCGAACCTCGTCCTGCTCGACCTCGAGGCGGAGTGGACGGTCGACGGAGGCCGGCTTCCGCTCCCGCTCGGCGAACTCGTGGCTGCTCGGCGAGCACGCTGCGCGGCACGGTCCTGAAGACGGTCGCCGACGGCCGGGTCGTGCACGGATGAGCGCCTTCCTCGCGCTCGAGGACGGGACGATCTTCCGCGGCGAGTCGGTCGGCGCCGAGGGCGTCGCGTTCGGCGAGGCGGTCTTCACGACCGCGATGACCGGCTACCAGGAGACCGTCACCGATCCGAGCTTCGCCGAGCAGCTCGTCTGCTTCACCGCGCCGATGGTCGGCAACTACGGCGTCGCCGCCGGTCGCGCCGAGTCGCCCGGCGCGCACGCGAAGGCGGTGCTGATGCGCGAGGCGCGCGGGCCGGAGTGGACGGACTGGCTCGCCGAGCGCGGCGATCGTCGCGCTGACCGGGATCGACACGCGCTCGCTCGTCCTGCGCCTGCGCGAGGGCGGCGCGATGCGCGCGGCGGCCGTCGCCGGCGGCGCTGGACGAGGACGAGGCGCTCGCCGCGGTCGGCGAGCAGCCGTCGATGGCGGGCGCGGCGCTCGTCGGCCTGTGTCTCCACGCCGGAGCCGTACGTCTACTGCGACGCGGGCTCGATCCGGGTCGCGGTCGTCGACTACGGCTGCAAGCGCTCGATCCTGCGCCGGCTCGCCGGCGCGGGCGCGCACGTGACCGTCTACCCGCACGACGGCCGACGCCGACGAGCTCGCCGGCTACGACGCCGTCCTGCTCTCGAACGGCCCCGGCGACCCGGAGCCGCTGCGGCGACGAGGTCGCGACGGTCGCGCGAGCTGCTCGGCCGCGTGCCGGTGCTCGGGATCTGCCTCGGCCACCAGCTGCTCGGCCTCGCGACCGGCCACGAGACGTTCAAGCTCCCGTTCGGCCACCGCGGCGCCAACCACCCGGTGCTCGAGCGGCGCAGCGGCCGCGTGCTCGTCACGAGCCAGAACCACGGCTTCGCGGTCGCGCCGATCGGACGACGCCGAGGCGACGCACGTCTCGCTCTACGACGGCACCGTCGAGGGCCTCGACTTCCCCGAGCTGCGCGCCCGCTCGGTGCAGTTCCACCCCGAGGCGGGCCCGGGCCCGCACGACGCGTGGCCGATCCTCGGAGACGCTGGGTCGACGGAGGTGCGGCCGCCTTCCTCAACGCGCCACCGTCCGCGTGCTCGTCACGAGCCAGAACCACGGCTTCGCGGTCGCGCCCTCGGACGACGCCGAGGCGACGCACGTCTCGCTCTACGACGGCACCGTCGAGGGCTTCGACTTCCCGGAGCTGCGCGCCCGCTCGGTGCAGTTCCACCCCGAGGCCGGCCCCGGGCCGCACGACGCGTGGCCGATCCTCGAGCACGGCTGGGTCGAGGAGCTGCGCGATGCCGCGTAGGCAGGACATCCGGTCGATCTGCCTGATCGGCTCCGGCCCGATCGTGATCGGGCAGGCGTGCGAGTTCGACTACGCCGGCTGCCAGGCGCTGAAGGTGCTGCGCGAGGACGGCTTCCGCACGATCGTCGTCAACTCGAACCCGGCGACGATCATGACCGACCCCGGCTTCGCCGACGCGACCTACCTCGAGCCGCTCGACCTCGAGGGCGTCGCCGACGTGCTCGGCCGCGAGCGGCCCGACGCGCTGCTGCCGACGCTCGGCGGCCAGACGGCGCTCAACCTCGCGATCGAGCTCGCCGAGGAGGGCGTCCTCGACGCGCTCGGCGTCGAGCTGCTCGGCGCGCCCGTCGACGTGATCCGCCGCGCCGAGGACCGCGAGCTCTTCCGCGAGGCGGTGCAGAGCTGCGGCCTCGCGGTGCCGAGCTCGCGGATCGTCACCTCGCTCGACGACCTCGCCGGCGTCGCGGTGCCCGCGGTCGTGCGGCCCGGCGTTCACGCTCGGCGGCCACGGCGGCGGCTTCGTCTCGACCGCAGCCGAGCTGCGCGCCCAGGTCGAGCTCGGCCTGCGCGAGAGCCCGATCGGCCAGGTGCTCGTCGAGGAGTCGGTCAAGGGCTGGGACGAGTTCGAGCTCGAGGTGATCCGCGACCGCCGCGACAACGTCGTGATCGTCTGCTCGATCGAGAACCTCGACCCGATGGGCGTCCACACCGGCGACTCGGTCACCGTCGCGCCGCAGATGACGCTCTCCGACGAGGCCTACCAGGAGCTCCGCGACGCGGCGATCGCCGTCATCCGCGCCGTCGGCGTCGAGACCGGCGGCTCGAACATCCAGTTCGCGCGCGACCGCGAGACCGGCGAGCTGCGCGTGATCGAGATGAACCCGCGCGTCTCGCGCTCGTCGGCGCTCGCCTCGAAGGCGACCGGCTACCCGATCGCGAAGGTCGCCGCCAAGCTCGCCGTCGGCTACACGCTCGACGAGATCCCGAACGACCTGACGAAGACGACGCCGGCGAGCTTCGAGCCGACGCTCGACTACGTCGTCGTCAAGTTCCCGCGCTTCGCGTTCGAGAAGTTCCCCGGCGCCGACACGACGCTCGGCACGCAGATGAAGTCGGTCGGCGAGGCGATGGGGATCGGCCGCACCTTCCAGGAGGCGTTCTGGAAGGCGTTGGTCGAGCCGCGAGCTCGACGCGGGCGCGGTGACGCCGTGGGCGACGCTCGACGACCTCCCCGACGACCTGCACCCGTGGTTCCGGCGCGAGCTCGAGCAGCTGCGCGCGCGACGGCCCGCCGCAGGGCGAGCGCGTCTACCGCCGCGTCGACTCCTGCGCCGGCGAGGTCGCGGCCGACTCGAACTACTACTACTCGACCCGCGGCGAGGCCGACGAGCCGCTGCCGGCGACCGGCAAGCCGCGCGTCGTCATCCTCGGCTCCGGCCCGAACCGGATCGGCCAGGGGATCGAGTTCGACTACTGCTGCGTCCACGCGGCGCAGAGCTTCCGCGCGCTCGGCTACGAGGCGATGATGGTCAACTGCAACCCGGAGACGGTCTCGACCGACTACGACACCTCCGACCGCCTCTACTTCGAGCCGCTCGACGTCGAGCACGTGCTCGCGGTCTGCGAGCGGGAGCAGCCGGAGGGCGTCGTGATCCAGTTCGGCGGCCAGACGCCGCTGAAGCTCGCGCGCGCGATCGAGGCGGCCGGCTTCAAGGTGCTCGGCACGCCGTACGAGGCGGTCGACCTCGCCGAGGACCGCGAGCGCTTCGGCCGGCTGCTCGCCGAGCTCGGCATCCGCTGCCCGGAGTGGGGGATCGCCGACGCGCCGGACGCGGCGGTCGAGATCGCGGCCGGGTCGGCTACCCGGTGCTCGTCCGGCCCTCCTACGTGCTCGGCGGCCGCGCGATGCGGGTCTGCTACGACGACGAGCAGGTGCGGGCGGCGATGGCGGGCGTCACGCGGCTCCGTCCTCGTCGACCGCTTCCTCGAGGGCGCGCTCGAGATCGACGTCGACGCGCTCTGCGACGGCGTCTCCGTCCACATCGGCGCCGTGATGGAGCACGTCGAGGAGGCCGGGATCCACTCCGGCGACTCGTCGTGCGTGCTGCCGGCGCCCTCGCTCGACGAGGAGGCCTACGCGGAGGTCTGCCGCGTCGTCCGGCGGCTCGGGCCCGCGCTCGAGGGGCGGCCGCGTGCTCGTCACGAGCCAGAACCACGGCTTCGCGGTCGCGCCCTCGGACGACGCCGAGGCGACGCACGTCTCGCTCTACGACGGCACCGTCGAGGGCTTCGACTTCCCGGAGCTGCGCGCCCGCTCGGTGCAGTTCCACCCTGAGGCCGGCCCAGGGCCGCACGACGCGTGGCCGATCCTCGAGCACTGGGTCGAGCAGATTCGTGTGGAGGAGGTGCGAAGTGCCGCGTAGGCAGGACATCAGGTCGATCTGCCTGATCGGCTCGGGGCCGATCGTGATCGGGCAGGCGTGCGAGTTCGACTACGCGGGCTGCCAGGCGCTGAAGGTGCTGCGCGAGGACGGCTTCCGCACGATCGTCGTCAACTCCAACCCGGCGACGATCATGACCGACCCCGGCTTCGCCGACGCGACCTACCTCGAGCCGCTCGACCTCGAGGGCGTCGCCGACGTCCTCGGCCGCGAACGTCCCGACGCGCTGCTACCGACCCTCGGCGGCCAGACGGCGCTCAACCTCGCGATCGAGTTGGCCGACGCGGGGATCCTCAAGGACCTCGGCGTCGAGCTGCTCGGCGCGCCCGTGGACGTGATCCGCCGCGCCGAGGACCGTGAGCTCTTTCGCGAGGCGGTGCAGAGCTGCGGGCTCGTGGTGCCGAGCTCGCGGATCGTCACGAGCGTCGACGACCTCGCCGGCGTCGCGGTGCCGGCCGTCGTGCGCCCGGCGTTCACGCTCGGTGGCCACGGCGGCGGCTTCGTCTCGAACGCAGCCGAGCTGCGCGCCCAGGTCGAGCGCGGGCTGCGCGAGAGCCCGATCGGCCAGGTGCTCGTCGAGGAGTCGGTCAAGGGCTGGGACGAGTTCGAGCTCGAGGTGATCCGCGACCGCCGCGACAACGTCGTCATCGTCTGCTCGATCGAGAACCTCGACCCGATGGGCGTCCACACCGGCGACTCGGTCACGGTCGCGCCGCAGCTGACGCTCTCGGACGAGGCCTATCAGGAGCTCCGCGACGCCGCGATCGCCGTCATCCGCGCCGTCGGTGTCGAGACGGGCGGCTCCAACATCCAGTTCGCCCGTGACCGCGAGACCGGCGAGATCCGCGTGATCGAGATGAACCCGCGCGTCTCGCGCTCGTCGGCGCTCGCCTCGAAGGCGACCGGCTACCCGATCGCGAAGGTCGCCGCCAAGCTCGCCGTCGGCTACACGCTCGACGAGATCCCGAACGACCTGACGAAGACGACGCCGGCGAGCTTCGAGCCGACGCTCGACTACGTCGTCGTCAAGTTCCCCCGCTTCGCCTTCGAGAAGTTCCCCGGCGCCGACACGACGCTCGGGACGCAGATGAAGTCGGTGGGCGAGGCGATGGGGATCGGCCGCACCTTCCAGGAGGCGTTCTGGAAAGCCTGGTCGAGCCGCGAGCTCGATGCGGGAGCGGTGACCCCCTGGGCGGCGCTCGACGATCTTCCCGACGACCTGCACCCGTGGTTCCGGCGCGAGCTGGAGCAGCTGCGCCTCGACGGCCCGCCACAGGGCGAGCGCGTCTACCGGCGCGTCGACTCGTGCGCGGGTGAGGTCGCAGCCGACTCGAACTACTACTACTCGACCCGCGGCGAGGCCGACGAGCCGGTGCCGGCGACCGGCAAGCCGCGCGTCGTCATCCTCGGCTCCGGCCCGAACCGGATCGGCCAGGGGATCGAGTTCGACTACTGCTGCGTCCACGCGGCGCAGAGCTTCCGCGCGCTCGGCTACGAGGCGATCATGGTCAACTGCAATCCGGAGACGGTGTCGACGGACTACGACACCTCCGACCGGCTCTACTTCGAGCCGCTCGACGTCGAGCACGTGCTCGCAGTCTGCGAGCGGGAGCAGCCGGAGGGGGTCGTGATCCAGTTCGGCGGCCAGACGCCGCTGAAGCTCGCGCGCGCGATCGAGGCGGCCGGCTTCAAGGTGCTGGGGACGCCGTACGAGGCCGTCGACCTGGCCGAGGACCGTGAGCGCTTCGGGCGGCTGCTGGCGGAGCTCGACGTCCGCTGCCCGGAGTGGGGAATCGCCGACGCGCCAGAGGCAGCGGTCGAGATCGCGGAGCGGGTCGGCTACCCCGTGCTCGTCCGGCCCTCCTACGTGCTCGGCGGCCGGGCGATGCGGGTCTGCTACGACGACGAGCAGGTGCGGGCGGCCATGGCCGGCGTCACCGGCTCCGTCCTCGTCGACCGCTTCCTCGAAGGGGCGCTCGAGATCGACGTCGACGCGCTCTGCGACGGCGTCTCCGTCCACATCGGTGCCGTGATGGAGCACGTCGAGGAGGCCGGGATCCACTCGGGCGACTCCTCGTGCGTGCTGCCGGCCCCGTCGCTGGACGAGGAGGCGTACGCCGAGGTCTGCCGCGTCGTCCGCCGGCTCGGCCCCGCGCTCGGCGTCGTCGGGTTGCTGAACGTCCAGCTTGCTCTGGTCGGCGACGAGGTCAGCGTGATCGAGGTCAACCCGCGCGCCTCGCGGACGGTGCCGTTCGCGAGCAAGGCGACCGGCGTCAACCTCGTCGACGCGGCCGTGCGGCTCGCGGCGGGCGCCCGCCTGCACGAGCTCGAGCTGCCCGAGGAGCGGCGCCCCGAGCTGGTGAGCGTCAAGGCGGCGGTGCTGCCGTTCGCCCGCTTCCCCGGCTCCGACCCGGTGCTCGGCCCCGAGATGCGCTCGACCGGCGAGGTGATGGCGAGCGCCGCCGACCTGCCGACGGCCTTCGCGAAGGCCGAGCGGGCCGCAGGGCGGCCGCTGCCGACAGGCGGCACGGCGTTCCTCTCGGTGCGCGAGCTGGACAAGGCTGCGATCGCGCCGGTGGCGCAGGCGCTGGCCGAGCTCGGCTTCGACCTGCTCGCGACCGGCGGCACGGCGGCCGTGCTCCGCGATGCGGGGCTCGAGGTCGCGACGCTTGCGAAGGGCGACGCGGTCGTCGACGCGATCCGCGCCGGCCGCTGCGACCTCGTCGTCAACACGCCGCAGGGCTCCGGTGCCCGGCGGGACGGCGCCCTGATCCGGCAGGCGGCACTCTCGGCCCGCGTCCCCTGCATCACCACCCTGTCCGGCGCCCGGCTCGCGGTCGACGCGATCGCCAACGCGCGTGAGGAGATCGCGCACTCCCTCCAGGAGCGGATCGAGCATGAGACGCGAGCTGCGTAGCGTCCGCGGCGTCGAGCGCGTCGGTCCGTACACGCTCCTGCGGATCGACCAGGGAGGGCTCGAAGCGGGGATTCCAGGGCAGTTCTTCATGCTCGAGGCGCCGGGACGGGTGCTGCCGCGGCCGATGAGCGTCTGCCTCGCAGAGGCCGGCGAGCTCGCCTTTCTGATCGATCCGGTTGGTCCCGGCACGACGGCGCTCTGCGAGCTCGAGCCCGGTGAACGGCTGCACGTGCTCGGCCCGCTCGGCAACGGCTTCGACCTCGACGTCGAGCGGCCGCTCCTCGTCGGCGGCGGGATCGGGATCGCGCCGCTGCCGTACCTGTCGCAACAGCTCGGCGGGCCGCCCGCGATCGTCGGCTTCCGCAGCGAGCGCCACGCGGAAGCGGCAGCGCTGCTGCCGGGCGCCGAGGTCTGCATCGAGCCGACCTACGTCACCGCGCTGCTTCCCGAAGAGCGCCGAGACGTGCTTGCATGCGGGCCCGAGCCGATGCTGGCCGCGCTGCGAGCGCTCGTCCCGGACGCCCAGCTCGCCTGGGAAGCGCCGATGGCATGCGGCTACGGCGCCTGCTACGGCTGCGTGGTCGAGCTCGACGGCGAGCTGAGGCGCCTGTGCGTCGAAGGCCCTGTGCTGGCAGGTGCGGCCTGATGCTGCTCAACGCCTCGGGCTGTCTCGACGCGCTCACCGCCCCCGACGTCGCGCGCTCATTCGACGCCTTCGTGACGAAGACGATCACGCCCGAGCCGCGCGGAGGCAATCCGCCGGTCCGGATCGCGGAGACCGACGCCGGGATGCTCAACTCGATCGGGCTCGCAAATCCCGGCCGCGAGCGCTTCCTCGCCGAGACGCTGCCGCGGCTGCGGGAGCTCGGCCGCCCGCTCTGGGTCTCCGTCGGCGGCTTCGCCGCGGCCGAGTACGCCGAGACGTGCGCCGCCCTCGATGACATTGCCGCGATCGAGCTCAACCTCTCCTGCCCGAACGTCGACGAGGCGCCCGAGAGCGCGGCCGCGATCGTCGCCGCCTGTCGCGCCGCCACCGGGCTGCCGCTCTACGCCAAGCTCTCACCCGCGGCCTGGGACATCGCCGAGGCGGCGCGCGCCGTCGAGGCGGCCGGGGCGGACGGGCTCTCGCTCGTGAACACGCTCCGCGGCCTCGCGCTCGACCCGCGCACGCTCCGGCCGACGCTCGCCCGGGGCACCGGCGGCTACTCCGGACCGGCGCTCAAACCGGTCGCCCTCGCCGCCGTCTACGCCTGCTCGACGGCCGTCGACATCCCGATCGTGGGCATGGGTGGAGTGCGCTCCGGGCTCGACGCGCTCGAGCTGATCGCGGCCGGCGCGAGCGCCGTCGCACTGGGCACGATCCTCTTCTCCGACCCCGACGCGCCCGACCGAATCCGCGCCGAGCTGGCCGCGGAGGTCGCCGCGCGGGACCTCGGACATCCCCTGGACGCGCGCGGCCGAGCCCATTCGTCCCTGCAAATGAGCGTTTCCTGATCAGGCAACGAGATGCAAAAAGTGCCTGGAAACAAGCCGAAAGTGACTGCTTGACCGACTTCGGAAGGATGCTAGTATCCCGCGCTCATGGTGTCGTCGAAGACGCAAGCACAAGCCCCGCTGCGGTCGCTGGATCAAAGGATGGAGGCGCTCAAGCGGGCCAACGACATCCGCGTTCGACGCGCCCAGCTGAAGAAGGACCTCAAGGACGGACGGGTCCAGATCGAGGGGATCCTGCTCGACCCGCCCGAGTACGTCTCGACCGCGAAGGTCTTCGACATGCTCATGGCCGTGCCCAAGTTCGGGCGCGTCAAGGCGGCGCGGCTCTTGAACCAGTGCCGCATCAGCCAGTCGAAGACTGTGGGCGGCCTCTCCGAGCGGCAGCGCGCGGAGCTCATTGGCCTCTTCAACAGATAGTCCTCTGCCCGTCTTCGTGATCACCGGCCCGAGCGGGGCCGGCAAGGGGACGCTGATCAAGCGGCTCGTCGAACGGCACCCGGAGCTCGAGGTGGCGGTCTCGGCCACGACGCGTCCGCAGCGGCCGAACGAGACGAACGGCCGCGAGTACTGGTTCCTGACCGAGGAGGAGTTCGTCGAGCGGATCGATGCCGGGGAGTTCCTCGAGCACGTCGAGTTCGTCGGCGGCCGCTACGGCACGCTCGCCTCGGAGATGGACCGGATCGCCGCCGAGGGGAGAGTCTGCGTGCTCGAGCTCGAGATCGACGGCGCTCTGGCGGTACAGGAGCACGTCGACCGCTGCGTCACCCTCTTCATCGCCGCCGACGTGCCCGAGCTCGAGCGGCGGCTGCGCGCTCGCGCCACGGAGAGCTCGGGCGAGATCGGCGACCGGATCGCGCTCGCGCGCCAGCAGCTCGAGCAGGCCTACCGCTTCCGCTACATGGTCCGCAACGACGACGTCGAGCGGGCGACCGACGCGCTCTCGGCCCTGGTCCAACAGGAACTCGTGGCTGCGGGTACCATGGCCGGCTCATGATCCATCCTCGCATCGATGAACTGCTGAACACGGACGCCGGTGGGGTCGACTCGCGCTATGCGCTGGTCATCGTCGCGGCCAAGCGCGCGCGGCAGATCAACAACTACCACCACCAGCTCGGCGAGGGCATGGGCTTCGAAGAGGCCCCGCCGCCGCTCGTCGAGTCGCGCTCGAAGAACTACTTGACCATGTCTCTGGAAGAGATCGCCCAGGGCAAGATCAAGTACGACTACGGCAAGCGCTAGACCCCTTTCTCACTCGCGAATCGGGTAACCCGCCACCGCGGACGTCTTCGTGCGGGCACAATGAGGCGATGGCGCGCATCCTGCTCGGGATCACCGGCGGCATCGCGGCCTACAAGGCCTGCGAGCTCGTGCGGCTCCTCGTCAAGGCCGGGCACGACGTGCTGCCGCTGCCGACGCGGGGCGCCGAGCGCTTCGTGCGCGCCGAGACCTTCTTCGCCCTCGCCCGCAAGCCGCACGGCCCGAACAACGCGTACCCGCACCTCGAGCGCGCCGACCTGCTTGTGATCGCGCCGCTGACCGCGAACACGCTGGCGAAGCTTGCGCACGGGCTCGCGGACGACGTCCTCACCGAGGCGGCACTCGCGCACCGCGGGCCGATCCTCGTCGCGCCCGCGATGAACACGCGCATGTGGGAGCACCCGGCGACGCAGGCGAACGCGGCGACGCTGCGCCAACGCGGCGTCGAGCTGATCGGGCCCGAGGCGGGGGAGCTCGCCGAGGGCGAGGTCGGCGCGGGGCGGATGACCGAGCCGGAGGAGATCGCCCGCCGGATCGAGACGCTGCTCGGAGCACGTGTGACAGTCACACAAAGTCGGCTCGCCGGCGCGCGTGTGCTCGTCAGCGCCGGCGGCACGCGTGAGCCACTCGATGCCGTCCGCTTCCTCGGCAACCGCTCGTCCGGCCGGATGGGCGTCGCGCTCGCCGCCGAGGCGAAGCGTCGCGGCGCGCGGGTGACGCTGCTCGCATCGAACCTGGCCGTGCCCACACCCGACGGGGTCGAAGTCGTCGAGGTGCCGACCGCAGCCGACCTCGAGCGTGAGGCGCGCAACCGCTCCGGCGACGCCGACGTCGTCGTCATGGCCGCCGCTGTGGCCGACTACCGGCCCGCCGAGCCGATCGAGGGCAAGCGTGCGAAGACGGGCGAGCCGTGGAGCCTGGAGCTCGAGCCCACGGTGGACGTGCTCGCGCTCCTCGGCGAGGAGGAGCGCAACGGCCAAGTGCTGGTCGGCTTCGGCGCCGAGCTGGGCGAGGCCGGCCTCGAGCGGAAGCGGGGGATGCTCACAGACAAGAACCTCGATCTCGTCGTCTACAACGACGTGTCCGCTCCCGGCATCGGCTTCGACTCGAGCGAGAACGAGGTCACGCTCGTGACCCGCTCGGGCGAGCGGGAGCTCCAGCGCGCATCGAAGGCGGAGATCGCCGCCGGCATCGTCGACGAGGTCGAGCGCCTGCTCGAGGAGCGACGTGGAGGCTAGGCGCGACGCCGCAGCCGTCGCCTCGTCGGCCGAGACGGTCGAGCGGCTGGTCGAGAACCTGGCTCGGGTCGTGCACGCGCCCGCGGACACGCTGCGGCTGATCGTGCTCTCGCTCGTCGCCGAGGGGCACGTGATCGTCGAGGACTTCCCCGGCGTCGGCAAGACGATGCTCGCCAAGTCGCTCGCCCGTTCGCTCGACCTCGACTTCTCGCGGATCCAGTTCACGCCCGACCTGCTCCCGTCCGACGTCACCGGCGTCAACGTCTTCAACCAGCGCACGAACGAGTTCGAGTTCCGGCCCGGCCCGGTGTTCGCGAACGTGCTGCTCGTCGACGAGATCAACCGTGCCTCCCCGAAGACGCAGGCGGCGCTGCTCGAGGCGATGCAGGAGAGCCAGGTGACGATCGACGGCGAGTCGTACCCGCTCGACCGGCCGTTCATGGTGATCGCGACCCAGAACCCGATCGAGTACGAGGGCACGTACCCGCTGCCCGAGGCGCAGCTCGACCGCTTCTCGATGCGGCTCTCGCTCGGGTACCCGCCGCTCGCGGACGAGGCGCGGATGCTGAACGAGCAGACGACAGAGCCACCGCTCGACTCGCTGGCGGCGGTCGCGACGCTCGCGGAGGTGACGGCCGCGATCGACGAGGCGCGCTCGCTCTTCGTCGAGGAGAGCCTCAACCGCTACGTCGTGGCGTTGCTCCGGCACACGCGCGGCAGCTCCCGGCTCGCTCTCGGCGCCAGCCCGCGCTCGGGGATCGCGCTGCTTCGCGTTGCGAAGGCGCGCGCGCTCGGCGAGGGCCGCGACTACGTGCTTCCCGACGACGTGAAGGCGATCGCCCGGCCCGTGCTCGCGCACCGGCTGATCCTCGCCCCCGAGGCGCGCTCCGCCGGCCTCACGGCAGAGGAGATCGTCGGCGAAGCAGTCGAGCAGACCCCCGTCCCGGTCTAGGTCTTGACGAGGCGGGGCTGGCTGACGCTGCTGCTGGGGGCGGCGACGTATGTCGTCGCCTGGCTCTTCGGCGCCAAGGCGCTCTACCCGGTCGCGACCGGGCTGGTGCTCGCGCCGCTCGGCGCGCTCGCGTGGACGTGGCTCGCTGCGGGGCCGATGCAGCTGCGGCGCCGTGCCGGCAAGGGCGCCTTGCTCGAGGGCGAGGACGTCTGGGTCAGCCTCGATGTCCTGCCCGAGTCGCGGATGCCGGCAGCCGGGATCGCGATCACCGAGAGAATCGCGCGCTTCGGCGATCAGGTGACGACGCTGTCCCGCGTCGGCAGCGGCTACCGAGGCACGTATGTCCTGGAGCGCGTGCCGCGCGGGCGCTACATCGTCGAGGAGGCGCGCGCGACGATCGACGACCCGTTCGGGCTTGCGCGTCTGGACGTCGACCTCGATGCGCGCGGATCGCTGCTGGTCTACCCGCGGCTCGTCGTCCTCGACCGGCTCTTCTCCGAGAGCGGCGCCCACGCGCAGGACGGCCGCCGGCTGCTGTTGCGCCGCCCCTCTGGCTTCGATCTCCACTCGGTGCGTGAGTACGAGCAGGGCGAGTCGCTGCGGAAGGTGCACTGGAAGTCGACTGCCCGCCGCGGCCAGCTGATGGTGAAGGAGCTCGAGGATGCGCCCCGCGACGAGATCGCGGTGATCCTCGACGCCGATGCGAGCGCGGTCGTCGAGGACAGCTTCGACGTGCAGGTGCGCGCGGCCGGCTCGATCCTGCGCGCGCACGCCTCGCACGCGCGTCGGGCCGTTCTGGCGGTCAACTCGGCCGCACGGCCGAGCGTGCGGGTCACGTCGCTCGACGGGGACTGGCTGGTCGCGCTCGGCGTGCTCGCAGAGGCGGAGCCGGATGGGACGCGCCCCGTCGTCGAGCTGCTCGCGCGCGACAGCGGACCAGCGTCACGCGCGGTCGAGACCGTCGTCGTCACTGCACGGCTGTCCGGCGCGCTCGCGACGAGGCTCGTGCAGCGCTCGCTCGCCGGCCAGGGCGTCAGCATCGTCTGGATCGACAGCGCCAGCTTCGCGGGCCGGCCCGCGAAGGTCGAGCCGGAGCTGCTCCGGCTGCAGGCTGCCGGCGTCGCGGTGGCAGTGATCCGCCGCGGCGACTCCCTTGCTGCGGTGCTCGGTGCCGCTCCCTCTGTACGGAGCGCCCATGCTTAGGACGCTCGCCGTCTATCTCTTCCCGGCCGCCCTGATCGCGCTGGGCTGGCTTCGGCTGGAGGAGCCCCGCGCCAAGGGCGCCGACTGGGTCTGGGTCGTCCTTCTCGCGCTCGTTCCGGCGCTGGCGCCGACGCTCTGGCTGCGACTGGCGCTCATCGCGCCCGCGGCGTTGACGGCCGCCTGGGTCGCGCTCGACACGCCGGCGATCGACGACCGGCCGGGCTTCTTCGCGCCCGTGCTCGATCGGTTCGCGAACGGCGTCGGCGGCTACTACGACGTGACCGTCCCGTTCAGCGCGGTCGAGCATCAACGGATGCACGGCGTCCTCCTGCTCGCGATCTTCGGCTTCTGCGTCGTCCTCGCGCAGTCCGTCGCGGCGCGACGGCCGCTGCCCGCGCTGCTCGCAGTGATCGCGGGCGCCGGCTGGCCTGCGGCGCTCTATCCCTCCCGCAGCATTGCCTACGGCGCGATCATTCTCGCCGCCGCGCTCTGGGTGCTCGCGGGCCTGCGAACGACGCGGCCCGTGCCTGCCCTCGTCGCGGGCGCGGTGCTCGTCCTGGTCGCCGCCGGCGCCTCCAGCTCGGCTGCCGTCGCCAAGGACGGCGTGCTCGCGTGGGAGCGGTGGACCCCGAGCGGGGCGGGGCAGCCGGTCTCGGTCAGCTACGTGTGGGAAGGAACCTACGGCGGGATCGAGTTCGCGAAGAACCGGACGACGGTGCTGCGGATCACCGGGCCGAGGCGCGGGCTGTACTGGCGGGCGACAACGCTCGACCAGTTCGACTCGGACCGGTGGCTCGAAAATCCGACTCCGCTCTCGACCGGACCCGCGAGTGGGAGGCTCCCGAACGATCCGCTCCTGCCCACGCGCTCGCTGAACCGCGCCACCTGGGTTCGTCAGGACGTCGAGGTGCTGGCACTCAAGGACACGCACATCGTCGCCGCGGCGCAGCCGGTCGCTCTCGACGCACCGAGCCTCGGTGGCGTCTTCCACCTCTCCGACGGGCTCGTTCGTGTCTACAACGGGCTCCGGCGGGGGCAGAGCTACACGGTCTACAGCTACGCGCCTCGACCGGGGCCGGCGGAGCTGGCGCCGCTCGAGGCCGAGTATCCGCCCGCGCTCGACCGCTTTCTCGACATCGGCCGGACCCGCGTCGAGCCCTTCGGCACACCTGGCCGCGATCGGCTCGTCGACGGTCTCTTCGAGGACGACCGCTATCTCGCGCTCTGGCCGTACGAGGCGATGTGGCAGCAGGCGAGACGGCTGCGCGCCGACGCCCGGACGCCGTACGGCGCCGTCGTCGCGATCGAGACGTGGCTCCGCACGACGGGCGGCTTCGCCTACGACGAGTCGCCGCCGGCGACCGGAGGCGTGCCGCCGCTCGCGCACTTCGTCGCCGACGGCAGGCGCGGCTACTGCCAGCACTTCGCCGGTGCGATGGCGCTGATGCTGCGGATGCTCGGCGTCCCCGCCCGGGTCGCCGCCGGGTTCACGAGCGGCAAGTACGAGGACGGTGGCTGGACGGTGACCGACCACAACGCCCATGCCTGGGTCGAGGTCTGGTTCCCCGGCTACGGCTGGCTGCCGTTCGACCCCACGCCGGGCCGCGGCTCGCTCGCCGCCAGCTACAGCGCGTCGTCGACCGGATTCAACGCCGGCGATGCCGCCGACGCCTTCGGCGGCACTGCAGGCGGCCGCGCGAGCGGCGGCGGCGCCGACCAGCTGCGCCTGCTCGAGCAGCGGGAACGGCTCGCGGAGGCGCAGGCCGCGCGGCGCGCCGACGACGGAGGGCCGAGCACCCTCTGGCTCCTGCTCCTGGTCGTGGCCGGCGCCGGTGCCGCCATCGGGATGGCGAAGCTCGTCAGGCGGCGGCTTCGCTACCTGACGCGCGATCCGCGGCAGTTGGCGACCGCGGCCCGGCGTGAGCTCGCGGACTTCCTCACCGACCAGGGGATCGCCGTCAGTGCGAGCGCGACGCCGGAGGAGCTGCACGAGCTCGTCCAGGCGGAGCTCGGCGCGGACGGCCGGCCGTTCGCGCAGGCGCTTGCGGCGGCCCGCTTCGGCCCTCCAGGCGAGAGCGCCGCGGCCGCGGCCAACGCTCGTCGCGAGCTGCGGCTGCTGCTACGCCGTCTCCGCCACAGCCTCGGGCGGACGGCCCGCCTGCGTGGGCTCGTCACGCTCCGCTCGCTGCGGACGTGATCCCCGCGGTCGTGATCGCGGCCGGCCTCGGCACGAGGCTCCGGCCGCTGACCGATCGCTACGCCAAGCCGCTCCTGCCGATCGACGGCACACCGGTGCTCGCGCACCTGCTGCGCGAGCTCGCCGCCGCGGGCATCCCCCTGGCGACCGTCGTGACCGGCCACCTCGCGGAGCAGGTTGAGCGGTTCGTCGGCGACGGGAGCGGCTTCGGGCTCGAGGTCGCCTGCGCGCGGCAGGGCTCACCGGACGGATCCGCGCACGCGGTTGTGGCCGCGGGGGCGACCGCGCCGTATCTCGTCCTCGGTGCCGACATGGTCCTTCGCGCGCGGCGAGATCGCACGCTTTGCTCAGGCGTTTGCGGGCTCCGGTGCAGCAGGTGCGCTCGCGGTCCAGCCGCGGCCGGGCACGGTCGAGCTCGAGGGCGGGCTCGTCCAGCGGATTCTCGGCGACGGTGTGCTCGCGATGCCGCTCTGGGGGGTCGGCCCATCCGTCGCGAGCCACGTCGACGCGTTGCCCGGCGCCCGCCCCTTCGAGCTCGCGACGGCGTTTCAACAAGCGATCGACGCGGGAGAGGAGATAGCGGGCATCGAGGTCGGCTCGACGCGCGGGCTGACGACGCCGTTCGACCTCCTCGAGCACAACTTTCCCTACCTTAGAAGCCTATGAGCGACGCGTACGACAACTTTCAGCAGGGCAAGGCGCATCTCAAGGACGGCATGGCGGCGCAGGCGACGGTCGCGCTCGAAAAGGCGAAGAAGCTCGAGCCGGACAAGGCATCGATCCGGGAGGCGCTCGGGATCGCGTACTTCCGGATCCAGCGTTGGAAGGAGGCGGAGGCGGAGTTTCGGGCGGTGCTCGAGCTCTCGCCGACCGACGACTACGCCCACTACGCGCTCGGCCGCGCGCTCGAGAAGCAGGGCCGCGACGCCGAGGCGAACGGGCACTACAAGCTGGCGAGCTCGCTCTCGCCGTCGAGCGAGCACTACGCCGAGCGGATCATGCAGCTCGACGACCCTCCCGACGAGCCGTAGCGCCGGTCATCGCCGCTCGAGCGGCGGGTCGGTCCGGATGGCGCTGCTGACGCACTCTTGACTTGGTCCGGTGGGAGAGTAGTCTCCCGCGTGCTGTGGCATGCGGCACGAGCGGCGGGGGGACTTCCGCGCTTGGGCGTCCGACCCACCGCGCCCGCGGGGCTCGTCTATTCCTCGGCTCGATCGCTGTCTTCGCCGCATTGGCGCTGCCGGCCAACGCACTGGCGGAGGCCGATTTCCAGCTCCTCGTCTCGCCCGCTCAGGTAACGGTGACGCCGGGACAGACGACAACGCTGCACGTCGGCGTCGGCGCGATCGACGGATTCTCGGCTCCCGTATCGCTGTCCGTCTCGGGACTCCCGACGGGCGTGACCGCGCAGTTCAGCGTCAACCCGATCACGCCTTCGGGCGTGTCCGACCTCGTGCTCAGCGCCGCGCCGAACGCGGCCGCGGCGACGGTGGCGATCGAAGTCACCGCCAGCGGCGGCGGCAAGACCCACGTCTCGACCGGCCGTGAAACGACAAACCTCACGATGCTCAAGGTCTGCTTCGGCACGATTGCCGGCACCGTCCGCGACGCGGAGACGGGGGCGCTCCTCACGGGCGTCGAGCTCCGCGTCACGCCGGGCCTCGACCCGATCGGCCCGCCCGCGGCTACAACCGGGGCGGACGGCACGTACCGGATCCAGAACGTCGGGCTCGGCCCCCGGAACGCCGACCGTGCCCTCTTCGTCGCCGCCAACCTGCGGCCGGACTACTGGCCCGCACGGTCGGATGAGCAGACGATCGGCTGCGGGCGTACGACGCAGATCGACCTGACGCTCGTACGCGTCCGGCCGGCACATCTCGTCGGCACGGTTTTCGAGGGCACGCCCGACCCGTCCGACCCGTTCCGTGTCATTCCGACGACGACGCCCGCGACGGGAGTGACGACGTACCTCGACCCGATCGACCACCGTGCGCCGTTCCCGGTCCCAGCGATCGTGACACCGGACGGTCGTTTCGAGTTTCGCTTCCCCGTTGGCTACAACAACGCGCCGCTCTCGACGTCGCTGAACGCCTTCACCTCGGGGGACAACGAGGACGAGTGGCGTCAGGGGTACTGGTTCTCGCGTCTCACGCTCTCGGTCCAGCCCGGCGCGGAGCTGCAGCGCGACATCGCAGTCGTCCGCAAATGCACGTTCGCGCTTTCGGGCCGCGTCGTCGACGCAGCCACGAATCAGCCGATTCCGGGCGCGTTCGTCAACGTGGGCACCAGCGAGGACTTCGACACGGCAGTCGCCGGCGCCGACGGGACGTTCTCCTTCCCGAAGCTCTTGCTCGGCCATAACAACGCCCCGACGCAGTATTTCGCGGACGCAAACCTGGTCGGCTACGACGGCGGCTTCGCAAGCGGCGACGTTTCTGCGTGCGGCGGAAACCACGAGACCACGCTGCGCATGACGCCGCTCGAGTACCACTTCGGCTCCATCGAAGGTGTCGTCCGCGACGAGGAAACGTTGCAGCCCCTGCCGGGGATCACGGTGTTCCTCGACTTCTCGACGGGCCGGTGCGGGTCGCCGCCGCGCTTTGAGGCGCCGTGCCAGACGACGACCGACGCAGCCGGCCGCTACCGGATCGGTCCGGTCCTGACGGGACACGCCCCCGACGACACCTACTCGACCCTCGTGAGGACGCAGCAGCAGTTTCCGCCGCCGTACTACGACGCCACGGCTCCGGTGACGATCGCGAAGGGAGACCCGCCGACCCAGCAGGACCTCCTCCTGCTTCGGCGCCGCTTCGGCGCCGTCGCGGGCCTCGTGCGCGACGTGATCACGAAGCAGCCCGTCACCGGCGCGCGCGTGACCGTCTCCGCCGGCGGCGCACTCACGGGAAGCGACGGCAGGTACACGATCGGCGGCCTGCACCTCAGCGACCGGAACACGCCGCGTTCGACTGATGCAAGCGTCAGTGCATTCGCCTACTGGCCGGCCACTGCGGAGGACATTCCGTTGGCCGCGGACGTGACGACCCCGCGCGACTTCGAGCTGATGCCGCTCTGCCAGAACGCGGAGATCTCCGGCCGCGTCACCGATCAGGACACCGCCCTGCCGATCGCGAATGCGACCGTGACCGGCGGCGGGCGCTCGACCGTGACCGGCACCGACGGTCGCTACGCGCTCACCGAGGTGCCGGTTGGGAATTCGAACAGCCCCACTCGCGTCACGCTGACCGCGCTCCGGTTCGACTACCACGCCTCCTCGACCGAGGTGACGGTTTTCTGTGGCGCGAAGCTCCAGGTCGACCTGCCGCCCGACACAGGCGCGGTGTCGGTGAAGAAGACCGTGAACGGTGCGGCGCCGGCCGCCGGTCAGACGTTCACGTTCCGGCTCCGTCGCGGCGCATCCGCCGGCACGCCCGGCACGCTGGTCGGCGAGGCGGCGGCGCCGGCGGCGGGCGGGTCCCCGGCGACCTTCCCGAACCTCACGCCCGGTACGTATCAGCTGTGCGAGATCGTCCCTGCCAACTGGACGACCTCGCTCGCCGGCTTCACGCTGCCGGGGGGCGAGACGTGCGCCTCGACGACCGTGACCGCCTCCACGGTTACGAACGTCGACGTCGACAACCGGTCGCCGGTCGATCCCCCGCCGACGTGCGTGATCGAGGAACAGGGTACGCTCGCGGACCGGCGCGGTTTCATCCGCTTCCGCGTCCAGGACGTCGGCAGCGGCCTCGCCCGCTACCAGGTCGTGTACGTCCGGAACGCGACCGTTTCCGTCAGCCCGTTCACGCCTGGGACGCTGCAACCTGTCACCGTCACGGCCACCGCGGTCAACGCCAACAAGAGCCTCGGCGTCGAGGTCCATTTCTTCGACCTCGCCGGCAACAAGGCCGTGTGCGACCCGATCGTGCTCGTCGTCGCCCGCACGGACGACCAACCCGAGGAGGAGCAGTTCACGGGCGTTCCGCAGTCCGAGAGCAAGGTCACGATCCTCAACGGCGACCCCGGCATGAAGAAGGTGCAATTGACGGTCAACGGCGTCAAGTTCAAGGAGCAGGACCTCGGGCCGGGGGAGGTGCGCAAGTTCGACGTCGCATCCGCGATGCGCCCCGGATCGGACAACACGATCACTGTCTCGGCGCGTGGGAAGAAGGGCGCGACCGCGGTCATCGTGATCGCCGACATCGACTGACGCGGAGCTACATCAGGCGGTCGCCGGTGACCCGGTGGATCTCCTCGAGCGAGGAGATGCCGGCGCGGCAGAGGCGAATCCCGTCCTCGCGGAGGGTGATCATCCCGGCGCCGACCGCAGCCGCGAAGATCTCCTCGGTCGAGGCCTCGATCAGATGCCGGATCTTGCCGCTGATCGGCATCACCTCGTAGAGCGCGACGCGCCCGTTGTAGCCCGTGTCGGCGCACTCGCCGCAGCCGCGGGCGCGATAGAGCATCTCGCCGTCCTGGAGGACGCCCTTGAGCCCGTCCGCGATCTTCTCGGCCTCGGTCGGGATGTACGCCTCACGGCAGTGGACGCAGAGCTTGCGCGCGAGCCGCTGCGCGACGATGCAGTTGATCGAGGTCGCGATCAGCGACTGGTCGACGCCCATGTCGCGGAGCCGGGCGATCGAGCTGGCCGCGTTGTGCGTGTGCAGCGTCGTCAGCACGAGGTGGCCGGTCATCGCCGCCTGGATCGCGATCCGGGCCGTCTCCTCGTCGCGCACCTCGCCGATCAGGACGACGTCGGGGTCCGAGCGGAGCATCGTCCGCAGGCCGCTCGCAAAGGTCAGACCGGCGCGAACGTTCACCTCGACCTGCGTGATCCCGGGAATCTGGTTCTCGACCGGATCCTCGATCGTCGCGAGCGAGCGCTCGTCGTCGTTGAGGAACTCGAGCGCCGCGTAGAGCGTCGTCGTCTTGCCGGAGCCCGTCGGGCCGACGGTGAGGACGGCGCCGTACGGCTGCTTCAGCGCGCGCGTCAGCACCGCCTCGGCTTCGGGGTTCATCCCGAGATCGGAGATCGCGAGCCGGCCGGAGGCGCGGTGGAGGATCCTGAGCACGACCTTCTCGCCGAACGTCGTCGGCAGCACCGCGATGCGAAGGTCGACGGGATGGCCGTCGTAGCGGATCGAGACGCGGCCGTCCTGGGCATTGCGGCGGTCGGCGATGTCGAGCTCGCCCATGATCTTGAGGCGGCTGGTGACGGCAGGCGTCAGCCCGGTCGGCACTTCGGCGACCTTGCGCATGACGCCGTCGATCCGGGCGCGGACGACCATCGCATGCGGCTGCGGCTCGAAGTGGATGTCCGAGGCTCCCTCGGCGATCGCGTTGGCGATGATCTGGTTGGTCAGCTTGATCGCGGGCGCGTCGGTGGCGTCGCCCTCCGTGATGTCCTCGACCGCCTCTTCCTCGTCCTCCACAACCACGTCCGCCTCCATCTCGACGTGGACGTTCGCGCGGAAGCACCGGTCGAGCGTGCGGCCGAGGTCGGAGACCGAGACGACGACGAAGCGGATCTGCAGGCCGAGCGCGAGGCGCAGGTCGTCGGACGCCATCACGTCGGTCGGATCGGTGACCGCGACGATGACGGTGCCGTCCTCGTCGAAGGCGATCGGCAGGGCCGAGAGGCGGCGCGAGACGTTCTCGGGCAGCAGGCTCGTGGCCGCCGGGACGAGGTCGAAGCGGCTCAGCTCGATGAACTCGAAGCCGTACTGCTCGGCCAGCGCCTTCGCGATCGCAGTCGCGGTCGCGACGTTGTAACGGAGCAGGATCTCGCCGAGCCGGCCGCCTTCGGCCTCCTTCTGGGCGAGCGCGGCCTCGAGCTGGTCGACGGTGATGACGCCGTCGCGCAGCAGCAGCGAGCCGAGCTGCGGCCTGCCCTCGGGCCGGCCGTACGGGTCCGCATGCGGGAACGGCGGAATCGACGCAGCTTCCACGCCCTGTGTATCGGCCATAGTGCGGATCGACATGAGGGCGGTTGTCCAGCGCGTTTCCCGCGCAGCCGTGCGGGTCGAGGGCCGTGTCACCGGCGAGATCGGCGTGGGGCTGCTCGTCCTGCTCGGCGTGGCCGCCGGCGACGCCGAGAGCGATGCGGCCAGGCTGGCCGAGAAGGTCGCGCGGCTCCGGATCTTCGAGAACGACGACGGCCGCTTCGACCTCTCCGTGCTCGACACGGGCGGGAGCGTGCTTGTCGTCAGCCAGTTCACGCTGATCGCGGACACCGCCAAGGGCAACCGGCCGAGCTTCGCAGCTGCGGCGCCGCCCGACGAGGCGGAGCGGCTCTACGAGCGGTTCTGCGCGGCGCTCCGCGATCTCGGCCCCACGGTCGAGCAGGGCGTTTTCGGCGCGCGGATGGACGTCGAGCTCGTGAACGACGGTCCCGTGACGATCGTGCTGGATGGCTCGTGACGCTCGAGTTTCGGCAGATGTCTCAGGCGGACGCCGAGGAGATCGCTCGTTGGCGCTACGAGGGTCCCTATGCGTTCTACGACGCCGACGCCGATGCCGACGACCTCGCGCTTCTCCTCAGCGCCGAAGTGCGTGAGAACCGGTATTTCTCGGCGATCGCGGAGGACGGCTCGCTCGTCGGGTTCTTCGAGTTCAAGCAGGACGGCACGACGATCGAGCTCGGGTTGGGACTTCGCCCCGATCGCACCGGACGTGGGTCGGGGCTCGCATTCGTCGAGACGGGAATGGCATTCGCGCGCGAGCGTTTCCGGCCACAGCGGTTCCGGCTCGCCGTGGCCACGTTCAACGAGCGTGCGATCAGGGTCTACGAGCGTGCCGGATTCATGGCCGTCCGAACGTACGACCACGCGACGGCGGGCAGCGTCTACCGGTTTCTGGAGATGCAGCGGCCGGCGGATGAGTAGCGCCGCCCTCGGGCTCGCGCTCGGCGCTGCCGTCCTGCACGCGCTCTGGAATCTCCTGCTCGCCGGATCCCGCGACGTGCTCGCAGCGACGGCGGTCGCGCTCGGCTCCAGCCTCGTCGTCGCGCTGCCGTTCGCGCTCGTGACGTGGGGGGTGGAGCGCGAGGCGATCCCCTGGCTCGTCGCGTCCGGCGTGCTCGAGCTCGCGTACTTCTTCACGCTCACGGCGGCGTACCAGCGCGCAGAGCTCTCGCTCGTCTACCCGCTCGCGCGCGGCGGCGCCCCCGTGCTCGTGCTCCTCGGCGCGGTCGCGACGGGGTACGCGCCCGCTGGGATCGAGGTACTCGGCGTGCTCGCCGTCGCGGCCGGCGTCGTCCTCGTCCGCGGACTGCGCGGCGGCGACCGGCTCGGGGTCGTGCTCGGGCTCGTGATCGCCGCTCAGATCGCCGCCTACACGCTCGTCGACGCCGAGGGGATCCAGCATGCGAACCCGGTCCCGTACCTCCTGCTCGCGCTCCTGCCGACGGCCGTCGGAGCGGCGTTCGTATGTGGGCGGGAGCGGCTTCGCGCGGAGTGGAGCGGACGGGCGATCCTCGCCGGCTGCGGTGGCTTCCTCGCGTATGTGCTCGTGCTTGCCGCGCTCCGGCTGGCGCCTGCGGCACCGGTCGCTGCCGTTCGCGAAACGAGCGTGCTCTTCGCGGTCGCGCTCGCCGCTCCGTTCCTCGGGGAGCGCGTCACGCGGGGCCGCCTCGCGGGCGCGATCCTCGTCGTCGCGGGGGTGGTCGCGCTGGGCTCCGCCTAGGCCCGTAATGGGCCGAACGGCCTACTGCTTGCTACACTTCCTTCACCATTTTCACCTGCTGGACGAAATGGGCGCGCTGCGCCCATTTTTGTTGAAGAGGCAGCAGTTGCAAGGAGTAACCATGAGCGCAACGCACGAGAAGGAGCGGACACTGACGAAGCAGATCGGACGGGAAGTCGAGTCGGCACTGCCCGGCGTCGAGGTGCTCGCCGTCGAGCTCTCGAACCCCGAACGCTTCACCGTCTTCGTCGATCACGCCGAGGGCGTCGACCACGCGCTGTGCGCGCGCGTCACCGACGTGCTGCGCGAGTACCTGCGCGAGTATGCGATCGACGTCTCCTCGCCGGGGATCGAGCGCCCGGTCCGCACGCCCGAGCATTTCCGCAACGCGATCGGCCGCCAGGTGACGCTCCGCACGCCCGAGCGCAAGCGCCTCAAGGGCGAGATCCTCAGCGCCGGTCAGCAGTCCGTCGTCGTCCGGTCGGGCGACGACACCATCGAGATCCCGTACGACCAGGTCGTCCGGGGCAACCTGGTCTACGAGCAGTAGGAGAAGAGCAATGTCGCAGGAGATCATCGAGCACATCCGCGGGCTCGAACGCGAAAAGGGAATCGAGGAGAACACCGTCATCCACGCGCTGGAGGACGCACTCCTCGCTGCCTACAAGAAGACGCCGGGCGCGGCCCGTCACGCCGCCGTCGAGCTCGACGAAGAGGGCGAGTTCCGCGTCTTCGCGATCGACATCCCCGCGGACCTCGAGGCGCGGCTGCTCGACGAGGCGATGGAGGCCAAGATCGACGAGCTCGAGCGGCTCGAGGAGGAGACGGGGGAGAAGCAGCACACGCTGATCAACCAGGACGAGCTCGAGCTCGACTGGGACCAGGTGCCCGAGGAGCTGATCGCCCGCTCCGACGTGACCCCGCACGACTTCGGCCGCATCGCCGCGATGACGGCCAAGCAGGTGATCCAGCAGCGAATCCGCGAGGCCGAGCGCGCGATGATGTACGAGGAGTACATCGACCGCCAGGGCGAGGTCGTCACCGGCATCGTCCAGCAGGCGGGCGACCGCAACAACGTGCTCGTCGACCTGGGCAAGGTCGAGGCGCTGCTGCCGCGCTCCGAGCAGGTCGACG
Organism: uncultured Gaiellaceae bacterium; assembly: GCA_963771185.1. GTDB lineage: Bacteria > Actinomycetota > Thermoleophilia > Gaiellales > Gaiellaceae > Gaiellasilicea. The sequence goes on along the minus strand of CAVYSL010000011.1, from coordinate 45,277 downwards.
GCGAGCGCTACGAGCAGGGCTCCCGGATCAAGGCCGTCATCACCGAGGTCCGCTCCGGGACCAAGGGCCCGCAGGTGATCCTGTCGCGCCGCGATCCCGAGCTGATCAAGACGCTCTTCGAGCTCGAGGTGCCCGAGATCGCCGACGGTCTCGTCGAGATCCGCGGCGTCGCCCGCGAGCCCGGCTACCGCGCCAAGATCGCCGTCGAGTCGCACGCCCAGGGTGTCGACCCGGTCGGCGCCTGCGTCGGCCCGCGCGGCTCGCGCGTGCGCATGGTCGTCTCGGAGCTGCGCGGCGAGAAGATCGACATCATCCCGTGGAACACGGAGCCGGCCCGGTTCGTCGCCAAGGCGCTCTCGCCGGCCCGCGTGCGCGAGGTCTACATCGACGACGAGACCAAGGAAGCGACCGTCGTCGTCCCGAACGACCAGCTGGCGCTGGCGATCGGCAAGGAGGGGCTGAACGCCCGCCTCGCCGCCCGCCTGACCGGCTGGAAGGTCGACATCCAGTCCGACGAGGAGTTCGCCCAGGCCGAGGCCGAGGCGGCGTTCGCGGGCGCCGGCGAAGGCGACGGCGAGGCCGGCGACTTCTCCGGCCGCTGTGCCGCGATCCTCTCGAACGGCAAGCGCTGCCCGAACGCCTCCCTCGCCGGCAGCCGCTACTGCGGCGTGCCCGCGCACCAGGCGCTCGCCGGCCAGGAGCCCGAGGAAGTTCCCGTCGAGGCGGTGGAGGAGGTCGCGACGCCCGAGGAGGCCGAGCAGCTCGAGCCGGTTGCCGAGGTCGAGGAGACGCCGTCCGAGGAGGCCGCCGCCGACGAGCCGCTGGCCGCCGACCGCCAGGAGGACGAGACGCCTGCGTGACGCCGGAACGCACCTGTGCGGGCTGCGGGCGCAAGGCGCCGCAGCCGGAGCTCGTCCGCTTTGCGGCCCGCGATGGAGTGCTCGTCAGCGGGCGCACGGAGCCCGGTCGCGGCGCCTACACGTGCCGCCGGCTCGCCTGCTTCGAGCGGGCGGTGTCGCGGCGCGCGTTCAACCGGGTGCTGCGGCAGAACGTCTCGGTCGATCCCGGTCTCTCGCGACTCTTCACTCACCCTCTAGAATTGGACGCTGATGGCTGACGGACCCAACAAGCCGAACCGACCGATCCGCCCGCGCCAGGGTGCGCCGGGCCGGAAGCGCCGCGTCGTGATCGAGGGCGGCAACAACCGCCCGAACCCACGCCAGGCGCGCGGACGCACTGACGCGACGCCAAAGCGCGAGAAGCAGGAGGTCGTTCCGCCGACCGGCCCCGCGACCGTCCCGTCGGGCGTCTCCGTCCGCGACCTCTCGCAGGCGCTCGGCGTGCCCGCGGCTCAGATCATCAAGATCATGATGGGCCTCGGCCAGATGGTCCAGATCACGCAGTCGCTCTCCGACGACGAGGTCGAGCTGGTCGGCACGGAGCTCAACCGCGAGATCACGATCAAGCACGCCGCCGACGAGGAGGAGCTGCCGGAGGTCTTCGAGGACGCCGAGGAGGATCTCGCCCCGCGCCCGCCCGTGGTGACGATCATGGGCCACGTCGATCACGGCAAGACGACGCTGCTGGACGCGATCCGCGAGGCGGCGGTCGTCGAGACCGAGGCCGGCGGGATCACCCAGCACATCGGCGCCTACCAGGCCGACGTCGGCGGCCGCAAGATCACGTTCCTCGACACCCCGGGCCACGAGGCCTTCACCGCCATGCGCGCCCGCGGCGCGAAGGTGACGGACATCGCCGTGCTCGTCGTCGCGGCCGACGACAGCGTCATGCCGCAGACGAAGGAGTCGATCTCACACGCCCGCGCGGCGGATGTGCCGATCGTGGTCGCGGTCAACAAGATGGACATGCCCGACGCGAACCCCGACCGGGTGAAGGCCGACCTCGCCGCCGAGGGCCTGCAGCCCGAGGACTGGGGCGGCAACGTCCAGTTCTCGAACGTGTCCGCGAAGCAGAAGACGAACCTCGACGACCTGCTCGAGAAGGTGCTGCTCGTGGCGGACGCCGAGCTCGAGCTGACCGCGAATCCGAACGCGGAAGCGTCGGGCCCGATCATCGAGTCGCGCCTCGACGTCGGCCGCGGCCCCGTCGCAACGATGCTCGTCCACCGCGGCACGCTCCGCGTCGGCGACGCGATCGTCGCCGGCGACGCGTTCGGCAAGGTGCGCGCGCTGCACGACTACCGCGGCGAGAAGGTCCAGGAGGCGAAGCCGGGCACGCCCGTCGAGATCCTCGGTTTCAACGCGCCGCCGCCCGCGGGCGAGTTCGCGCGCGTAGTCGAGGACGAGCGCGAGGCGCGAACGCTCGCGCAGCGGCGTGGCCAGCGGCTCCGCACCGAGCAGCTCGCGCAGCGCTCGAAGGGCGGCGTCTCGCTCGAGACGCTGTTCTCGCAGCTCCAGGAAGGCGCCGTCCAGGATCTGAACCTGATCCTCAAGGGCGACGTCGGCGGCTCCGTCGAGGCCGCCGTCTCCGAGCTGGCGAAGATCGAGCATCCCGAGGTGCGGGTGAACGTGATCCACCAGGGCGTCGGCCCGATCACCGAGGGCGACATCATGCTCGCCGCCACCTCGAACGCGCTCGTCGTCGGCTTCAACGTGCGGCCGAACGCCGAGGCGCGCGCGCTGGCCGAGCGCGAGGGCGTCGACATCCGCACCTATCGCGTCATCTACCAGCTGACCGAGGACATCGAGCAGGCGCTCGTGGGCATGCTCTCGGCCGTCCAGACCGAGGAGATCATCGGCGAGGCGGAAGTGCGCGCGCTCTTCAAGGTCTCGCGGCTCGGCACGATCGCCGGCTGCATGGTCACCTCCGGCGTCGTCCGCCGGAACTCGCAGGTCCGCGTCGTCCGCGACGGCACCGTGATCTACGACACGACCATCTCGCAGCTGAAGCGGTTCAAGGAGGACGCACGCGAGGTCGCCGAGGGCTTCGAATGCGGGATCCTGCTCGACAACTTCAACGACGAGAAGGAAGGCGACATCCTCGAGGCCTACGAGACGCGCCAGGTCGAGCGGACGTCGCTTGACGAGCCCGCCGGCAGCACACCGGCGCCGGCGGCCTAGGAGGGTTTGGCCAGCAGCTCGGCCGAGGTGACGACGCAGTTGCGTCCGAGCGCCTTGGCTGCGTAGAGAGCGCGGTCAGCCATCCGTACGAGCATGTCCCCGTCGGGCGTGTCCGCGGGGAACGAGGCGACGCCGAAGCTCGCCGTGATTGCGCGGTCGACGCCCGGCACGCTCACGAGCGCCACCTCGTCGCGGAGCTTCTCGGCGAGCACGACGGCGCCCTCGAGCGGGGTGTCCGGGAGCAGGATCAGGAACTCCTCGCCGCCGTAGCGGCCGGCGAGATCGCTCTCGCGGAGTGCCGAGCTGAGCGCGGCGCTCGCGGCGGCCAGCGCCTGATCGCCCTTCTCGTGCCCGAAGACGTCGTTGATCTGCTTGAAGTGGTCGAGGTCGCAGAGCACGGCCGAGAGCGGCAGGTTCGAGCGCGAGGCCTGCGCGACCATGCGAACGAGGTTCTCGCGCAGGCTGCGGGCGTTCGGGAGGCCGGTCAACGCGTCGGTGGCGGCACGGACCTCGGCGACCGCGAGGTTGCGGAGGTTGGCGAGCACGGGGGCCGCCTGGCTCACGGACTGGTCGATCCTGCCTCGTTCCGACGCGCTCAGAAGCCGCTCGTGGGCGACGAGCACGGAGCCGATCACCTCGCCGCCGACGAGCGAGGGCACGCAGGTCGTGCGCGGATGCTGGTTGCAGAGGTCGCACGTGAGCAGGGGCTCGCTGTCGACCGACTGCGCGTGCGTCCGGCCCAGGCGTACGGCAAGGCACGAGCTGGGCGACGAATCGACGAGCTTCTCCGCGATCGGGCTGGCGGGCGCGACCGGCGTCGCCGCTTCGAGCCGATTCTGGCTGTTGTTCCGGTTCAGCACGACGATCTCCGAGCCGCCGAGGGAGCGCTCGAGATGCCGCTTGACGAGTGCGTGCGCCTCGCTCTCGTTCTCCATCACCTGCAGCGTCTCCGCGAACTCGCGCTGGGAGGCGTGATACTCGGCGTCGGCGACGCGGCGGTCGTGCTCGCGACGGCGCATCCGGCCGAGGAGCAGCCCGCCGACGGCGGCGAAGGCAATGCTCAGCAGGACGATCAGCACGACGGCGCGCTTGACGGCGAAGCTGTGGCGGTCGGCGCTCTCGGCCTCGATCTGCTCCACGAGGCTGTCATTCGCCCGCTCGAAGCGCCCGACCAGGTCGGTCCGGGCGGCGGTCGAGACCGCCGAAACGGGTCGTCCGTTCCTGATCCGGATCACGACGTCGTTCGCGATTCCGGCCCAGCGCTCCGCGATCCGCTCCTGCTCCGCGATCGCCTCCGACTTGCCGTCACCGCGCTTTGCGTACGTGCGCGCGCGGTCGGCTGCGGCTGCGAGCGAGGCAGAGGCTTCGTCGTAATTCTGGAGAAAAGCTTCGTTCTTCGACTCGGCCCAGCCGCGCAGCGCGCTCTCGCGGGCGAGGACGGCGTCGAGCATCGAGCCGGCCGCCTCGCGCTCCTCGAACTCGCGCGTGCCGATGCTCCGCTCGGCGGAGGCAGTCGTCCAGGTGATCCCGGCGACGCTCGCGACGAACGCGACCAGGACGGCCGAAAAACGCAACAGATGCATCATCACGGCCAGTGATCGGCAACTCGCGCTCAGGGTTTGAGGGTTGAATACGGCATGGCGAGCGGCTGGGTCGGGATCCTCTCGGTGGAGCTCCACTTTCCGGAGTCGCACTCGCTGAAGGAAAAGCGGATGTCCGTCCGCTCCGCGAAGGAGCAGCTGCGCAACCGCTTCGGGGCCGCAGTCGCAGAGGTCGACCACCACGAGGTCTGGCAGCGCACGAGGCTGACGGTGGCCGTCGTCACCCGCAACGCGGGTGAGGCCGAGCGGCTGCTCGCAGACGCGGAGCGGTACCTCGCCTCGCGTGAGTGGGAGCTCGGGCCGGTCGAGCGCGAGCTCGTGACGCTCGACGACGCCTAGACGCGCCTCGCTACCGTAGGCGCATGGCCAACCGGATGCGCAGAGTCAACGAGTCGCTCCGGCAGGTCCTGTCGGAGGCGCTGCTGGAGCTGAAGGATCCCCGGATCGGGTTCGTGACCGTGACCGGTGTCGACACCTCGCCGGATCTCCGGCAGGCGGTCGTCTTCGTCAGCGTGTTCGGCAGCGAGAAGAAGCGGAACAAGTGCATGACCGGCCTCGACGCGGCCCATGGCGTGCTGCAGTCGCGGATCTCGCGCGAGCTGCGGCTGAAGCGGACTCCGACCCTCACGTTCGAATACGATCACGCGGTCGAGCACGGCGTGCGGATGTCACAACTCATCGATGAGCTCGCCCCCGGACCAGACGACAACGCAGGCTGACCTTGGGGCGGTCGTCGAGGCGATCCGCGGCGCCGACCGGTTCCTCGTCACGACGCACGAGAACCCCGACGGCGACGCGCTCGGCTCTCTGCTCGCGACCCAGCTCGCGCTGACCGCCCTCGGCAAGGACAGCCTGATGTTCCTGCCCGGCCCGGCGCCGCTCCCCGGCGAGTACCGCTTCCTGCCGCTCGAGCAGCTGCGGCGCGAGCTTCCCGACGATGCGGCCGAGCGGACGCTCGTCGCCGTCGACGCGGCGAACGAGAGCAGGCTGGGTGCCGACGCTGCGGCGCTCCATTCGGCGCCGTTCACGATCAACATCGACCATCATCACGACAACTCGCGCTTCGGCGACGTCAACCTCGTCGACGCTGCCGCATCCTCCACGGGCGAGGTGCTGCGGGGCGTGATCGCCGGGCTCGGGCTCGAGCTGACACCCGAGCTGGCCGAGCCGCTCTACGTCGCGCTCGTGACCGACACCGGCCGCTTCCAGTACGCGAACACCACGCCGAAGTCGCTCCGGCTCGCAGCGGAGCTGGTCGAGGCCGGCGCCGACGTGCACAAGGTCTTCCAGGGCGTGTACGAGAGCGTCCAGTTCGCGAAGCTGAAGCTGCTCGCGCGGGCGCTCGAGCGGGCGCAGGTGTACGAGGGAGGCGGCCTCGTCATCTCCTACCTGCTGCGCGACGACTTCGCCGAGGTGGGGGCGGTCGAGCCGTACTCGGAGGGGATCATCGACTTCCTGCGCGCCGTCGAGGGCGCCGACATGGCCGCGTTGATCCGCGAGCCGCCCCGCGGCGGCTCGCCCGCCCGGCGGATCTCACTCCGCGCGTCGCATGACGAGCTCGACGTCTCTGCGATCGCGCGCAAGTCGGGCGGCGGCGGCCATCGCCAGGCCGCCGGCTTCTCGAGCGACGAGTCGATCGACGAGATCACGGCATTTCTCCGGCGCGAGTTCGCCGCAGCCGCGGCTCCTGCGCGCTGATGCCGCCGAAGGGGCTCGAGCCGAGCGGGATCATCCTCCTCGACAAGCCGGCGGGGCCGTCGTCGTTCGCGGTGATGGCGCGCGTCCGATCGCGCCTGGGGACGAAGATGGGTCATGCGGGAACTCTTGACCCTTTTGCGACGGGATTGTTGCTTCTGCTCTCCGGGCGCTCGACAAAATTGGCGGGATCGTTCGTCGGTCTCGACAAGCGCTATCTCACGGACGTCGACCTGACGGCCCGTACAGCCACGGGCGATCCGGAGGGCGCCGTGGTCGGGCGCCAGGACGCGCCCTCACCGGACGAGCTCGAGCGCGCGCTCGAGGGCCTCCGCGGCGAGATCGAGCTGCCGATCCCGGCCGCGTCCGCGGTCAAGATCGGCGGTGAGCGCGCCTACAAGCTGCACCGCCGCGGCGTCGAGGTGGAGATGCCGCTGCGGCGCTCGCGCGTCGACGCGCTCGACGTCATCGCGTATACGGACGGCATCGTCACGCTCGACCTGCGCGTCAGCTCGGGGACGTACGTCCGGGCGATCGCCGAGGCGCTCGGCGGTCACTGCGTGGCGCTGCGCCGGCTCGAGGTGGGGCCGTTCAGCGTCGAGGACGCCGACGAGGAGCGCGTGATCCCGGCCGAGCAGGCGCTCGCCCTGCTGCCGTGAGCACGGCCGAGAAGCAGTTCGCGGTCGCGATCGGGACCTTCGACGGGGTTCACCTCGGGCATCGCCGCGTGATCGAGACCGCGCTCGGTACGGGGTTGCCCGTCCGAGTGCTGACCTTCCAGCCGCATCCGCGCGTCGTCCTGGGCAACTTCGTCGAGGCGCTGGCGACGCTCGAGCGCCGGTTGGAGCTGCTGGGCGAGCTCGGCGTCGCCGAGACGACGGTGGTCGAGTTCACGCTCGAGGTCGCCAAGCTGGAGCCGGAGGAGTTCGCGGCCGAGCAGCTGGTCGACGCGGCGGTGGTCGTCGCCGGCGCCGACTTCCGGTTCGGGCGTAAGCGCCGTGGCGACCTCGAGCTGCTGGTGCGGCTCGGGTACGAGGTGCTGCCGGTGCCGCTGCTCGAGGGTGTCTCCTCGACCGAGATCCGCCGCTCGCTGCACGAGGGCGACGTGCGGGCGGCGGCGCGACTGCTCGGCCGGCCGCCGGAGCTGGACGGAATCGTCGTCGGCGGCGACCAGCGCGGCGGCACGCTCGGCTACCCGACGGCGAACCTGGCCGTCGAGCCGGCCCTGCTCGTGCCGGCCTACGGGATCTACGCCGGCGCGGCGCTCGGCCACCGCGCTGCGATCTCGATCGGCACGAACCCGCACTACGGCGGCGACGAGCGCCGAATCGAGCCCTATCTGCTCGACTTCGAGGGCGACCTCTACGGCCGCCGGCTCGTCGTCGAGCTCTGGGAGCGGCTCCGCGACGAGCAGGTCTTCGAGAGCGAGCAGGGCCTGATCGACCAGATCGCCCGCGATGTCGAAGCGACGCGAAAAGCGGTCCGACCTGCATAGGTAGGTTGGAGCCGTGAGCGAGAACGGCGTCATGATCCACGCGCGCGGGCTCGTCAAGCGCTTCGGCGACCTCGTCGCGGTCGACGGAATCGACCTCGACGTCAAGCAAGGCGAGGCGTTCGGCTTCCTCGGCCCGAACGGAGCGGGGAAGAGCTCGACGATGCGGATGATCGGCTGCGTCTCGCCCGTGAGCGAGGGGACGCTACGGATTCTCGGCCAGGATCCGGCGGCGAACGGGCCGCAGATCCGCGCCCGGCTCGGCGTCGTCCCGCAGCAGGACACGCTCGACTTCGAGCTGACCGTGCGGGAGAACGTGCTCATCTACGGCCGCTACTTCGGGCTCTCGCGGCGCGAGCTGAAGCCGCGGATCGACGAGCTGCTCGACTTCGTCCAGCTGACGGAGCGAGCTGGGGACAAGGTCGAGCCGCTGTCCGGCGGGATGAAACGCCGCCTGACGATCGCGCGCTCGCTCATCAACGACCCCGACCTGCTGCTGCTCGACGAGCCCACGACGGGGCTCGACCCGCAGGCGCGGCACGTCGTCTGGGACCGCCTCTTTCGGCTGAAGCAGCGCGGCAAGACCTTCGTCGTCACGACGCACTACATGGACGAGGCCGAGCAGCTCTGCGATCGGCTCGTCGTGATGGACCACGGCGCGATCGTCGCGGAGGGCTCGCCGTGGGAGCTGATCCAGCGCTACTCGACGCGTGAGGTGGTCGAGGTCCGTTTCGAGCGCGAGCGCCCGGCGAACGGCGTCTTCGAGGGAGCGGCCGAGCGCGTCGAGGAGCTGCCGGACCGCGTCCTTCTCTACACGAGCGACGGCGATGCGACCGCGATCGCGATCGGGGAGCGCGGGCTGCCTCCGCACTCGACGCTCGTTCGCCGCAGCACGCTCGAGGACGTCTTCCTCCACCTGACCGGCCGCACGCTCGTCGATTAGATGATTGATGCCTCGACAACGGACGTTTCCGTGGCATCAATCATCTAATGGACGTCGTGCTCCAGCCGCTCCGCGCGTACGAGCACTGGCTCGCTCAGTACCGGCGCGTCTGGCGCGGCACGATCGGGACGAGCCTCGTCAACCCGATCCTGTACGTGACCGCGCTCGGCGTCGGACTCGGCACGATCGTCGACCAGACGCAGAACGCTCCCGCCGGCGTTCCGTACCTCGACTACGTCGCACCGGGGCTCCTGGCCGCCGCCGCCATGCAGACCGCCACGATCGAGTCGACCTGGCCTGTGATGGCCGCGATCAAGTGGTCGCGCGTCTACCACGCGATGATCGCGACGCCGCTGACGGAGCGCGACGCCTTCGTCGGCCATCAGCTGTTCGTGATCACGCGCGTGTTCACGTCTGCCGCCGCCTACCTCGCGGTGATCGCCGCGTTCGGCGCCGTTGCCTCCTGGTTCGGCATCCTGGTCGTGCCGGTCGCGGTGCTGATCGGCACCGCCTTCTCGATGCCCATGGCGGCGCTCGCGGCCCGGGTCGAGGACGACCGCACCTTCGTGACGATCTTCCGCTTCTTGATCGTGCCGATGTTCCTCTTCTCCGGAACGTTCTTCCCGATCTCGCAGCTGCCGCTCGGGTTCGAGCTCGTCGCGTACGTGACGCCGATCTGGCACGGCGTCGAGCTGTGCCGGATGCTCACGCTCGGGACGGTCGAGCTCGTGCCCGCCCTCGGTCACACCGCCTATCTGCTGGCATGGACGCTCGTCGGCTTCGAGCTCGCGCGTCGCTCGTATCGCCGGAGGCTGCTCGGATGAGCTCGCTCGTGCTGCGCGTGTTCGAGCTCCCCGGTGGTCGCGGCATCCACCTCTTCGAGCGGAACGTGATGAGCCACCGGCGAACCTGGCCGATCATCGTCTCGGGCTTCTTCGAGCCGCTCTTCTACCTGCTCTCGCTGGGGTACGGCCTCGGCGGCTACGTCGGCGACGTCGTCATCGACGGGCAGCCGATCGAGTACGCGGCGTTCGTCGCTCCTGCGCTGCTTGCCGCGTCCGCCTTCAACGGCGCCTTCTACGACGCGACGAACATCTTCTGGAAGCTGCGCTATCAGAAGGTCTACGACGCGGTGCTCGCGACTCCGCTCGGGCCGAAGGACATCGCGGCCGGGGAGACCGCGTTCGCGCTCTTCCGCGGCCTCATCTACGCGGTCGGCTTCTTCACCGTGATCACGGCGCTCGGCCTCGTCGAGTCGTGGTGGGCGCTGCTGGCGCTGCCGGCGACGGTGTTCATCGGCTTCGCGTTCGCGGGCGCGGGGATCGCCGCCGTCACGTTCATGCGCAGCTGGCAGGACTTCGACATCCTCAACCTCGCGATCCTGCCGATGTTCCTGTTCTCGGCGACGTTCTTCCCGCTCTCGACGTACCCGGACTGGCTGGAATGGGTGATCCAGGCGACGCCGCTCTATCACGGGGTCGATCTGCTCCGCTCGCTCACGACGGGCACCGTCGGCCCTGGACAGCTCGTCAACGTCGCGTATCTCGCCGTCCTCGGTCTCGTCGGGATGTGGATCGCTGGGCGACGGGTCGAGAAGCTGCTCCTGACATAGCGCAAGTTTTCGGCGGTTGTTGTGTCTTTGAGTACATGGAGTCTGCGGGTAGGTTGCGGCCCGTCGAGGCGGTGCGTTGCCTCGATTGCGGCAGGGATTACGCGAAGCCGAGCGGGCGCGGCACGCTGACGACGAATCCCGGCTGCCCCGACTGCGGCTACGTCGGCTGGGTGCCGAGCACTGCGCGGCTCACGGTAGTGTCGCCGCGTGGCCGCTCCGGCGGGGGTCCGCTGCCGCGCCTGACGTCCCGATCAGGCTGACGCCGCCGAAGTAGTGGTGCACGCCGGGCCAGCGCCGCACCTGCAGCCCTGACGCGGCCAGCTCTGCGAGCGCCGGCTCGTCGACACCGGGCTCGGCGTTGACGACGTCGCCGGCGCGGTGGAAGCGCGGCCGCTCGACCGCCGCGACCGGATCGAGCTCCTCGTCGAGAATCCCCGCCGCGACGCCGACGAGCGCCGTCCGAAGCCGGGTGCCGCCGGCCGAGCCGATCGCCAGCTCGAGCCCGTCGCCGAACGCCAGCGTCGGGGCCATCATGCTCCCCATCCGCGCTCCCGGCTCGAGCGGCGCCAGGACGAGGTCGACCTCGCCGAGCATGCTGTTCAGCTGCACATCGAGCCCGGGAAGGAAGTCGCCCGTGCCGAGGCCGAGGCTCGAGGTCAGGACGCACACGCGGCCCTCGCCGTCGGCGGTGACGAGGTTGGTCGTGTGCCCGTCCACCGCGGCACCCGCCAGGCCCGCGAGCAATGCGTGCACCCGCGAGGTCTCGTCGAGATCGCGGAGGCGGGGCAGCCGCCCGAACGTTTCGGGCACGCCGGAGAGCCCCGCTCGCGTGAGCACGCGCCGCCCCAGCCACGCGACGCCCGCCGGTGCTTCCCAGCGTGCCTCGTAGCGGGCGAGATCGCCGGCCGTCACAGGGACGCCCTCGACGGCCGTCAGCAACTCGGCGACAGATCCTTCGTACACGCTTGCTGCGCCTTCCTCGGCGAGCAGTTCGAGTGCCGCTGCGAGGCCGGGCTGGTCGAGCTTCTCGCCCGTCTCCAGCAGGCGGCCGCCCGGCGCGTAGATGCGCTCGCCGTCGGGCTGCATCGTGAAGACGGGCGCGAGCATCGCCAGGCAGGCAGCGTGGGCCGAAGGCATGACGACGCCCTCGCGCGCGAACCGCAGCGCCGGCGCCACGAGCCGCGCCCACGGCAGACGGCCGAAGCGCTCGTGGAGCGCGCCGAGCCCGCGGGGGAGCCCAGGGACGGCGCACGTCCCAGGGCCGACTGCGTAGTGAACGAGCTCCTCGCCGAACGGCACCTGCAGCTCGACCGGTGCCGCGCCCTCGCCCGAGGGCACGTCGACGAAGCAATCGAGGTTCCACGCCTCGGCGCCGTCGAAGTAGATCGCGTGACCGCCACCGAGCAGCCCGGTCATGACGGTCTCGGCCACACAGGAGGCGAGGCAGGCCGCGACGGCGGCGTCAGCAGCCGTTCCGCCCTCCTCGAGAACCTCGATTCCAGCCGCCACGGTCGCCGCGTGGCCGGCTGCGACGCCGCTTGGAACCATAGGTTGCTACCCTAGTCGCGACCGAGATCTCGGCCGGCCGTGTCTTCCTTCACGCCGCGCGGGGACTCCGGAGACATCGACAGAAGGAGGCCGGATGGCCCTCACCAAGGAAGTCAAGCAGGAGCTGATCGGGAAGCACGGCCGGAACGAGACGGATACCGGCTCCCCCGAGGTTCAGATCGCGATGCTGACGCAGCGGATCAACGACCTCACCGAGCACCTGCGCACGCATGCGAAGGACCACTACTCGCGGCGCGGGCTGCTCAAGCTCGTCGGTCGCCGGCGGCGGTTCCTGAACTACATGCAGAAGCACGACCTCGAGGGCTATCGCGCCCTCATCAAGGAGCTCGGCTTGAGGCGGTAGAGCCTCGGGCGCTAGCTCTCTATCCGGGAGAGTGGAAGCTTGGATGAGGCCCCCAAATGCAGGCCTGATCCAAACTTCCACTCTCCACCAAGCAGAGTGGAGGACATGGAATGAGCACGGTACTGGGGCAGATTGCCTCGTCGTCCGTCGAGATCGGTGGCAAGGAGATCACCTTCGAGACGGGCAAGCTCGCCAAGCAGGCGGACGGCGCAGTCGTCGTTCGCTCCGGCGACACAATGGTTCTGGCGACGGCCGTCGGCCGTCCCGAGGCGCGCGAGGGAGCGGACTTCTTCCCGCTCACCGTAGACGTCGAAGAGCGCGCGTACGCCGCCGGGAAGATCCCGGGCGGCTTCTTCAAGCGGGAGGGCCGCGCCACCGAGCGCGCGACGCTGACCGCACGCATGATCGACCGCCCGATCCGGCCGCTCTGGCCGAAGGGCTTCCGCAACGAGGTGCAGGTGATCTGCACCGTCCTGTCGGCCGACCTGGTCACGCCGCACGACATCCTCTGCATCAACGGCGCCTCCGCGGCCCTGATGCTCTCGCCGCTGCCGTTCTTCGGCCCGGTCGGCGCGGTGCGGATCGGCCGGATCGACGGCGAGTTCGTCGTCAACCCGACCCATGAGCAGAACTTCGAGGAGTCGGCGCTCGACCTGATCGTCGTCGGCACGAAGGACGGCCTGACGATGATCGAGGCCGGTGCGTCCGAGGTCGCCGAGGACGTCCTGCTCGAGGCGTTCGAGCTGGCACACGAGGAGATCCGCAAGCTCTGCGAGGCGCAGGAGGACCTGCGTCGCCAGGCGGGCAAGGCGAAGTGGCTCGACATGGACGTGACCGCCGAGATCGAGAGCTCCCACGGGCACGTGATCTGGGAGCGGATCCAGCACGATGGTCTCCGCGAGTCAGCGTCGGTCGAGTCGGCGATCCTCGCCGAGCTCGCACCCGAGCTCTCGATGGACTCGAGCGACGAGGACATCCAACGGCAGGTCCAGGTCAAGGCGAGCATCGCGTTGCTGCTCGAGAAGCTGCGGCTCGCGGCGGTCGAGGGCCCGGTGCGGGAGCAGTTCGAGTCCGATCTGCGCGCCCTCACGGACGCCGAGGACGATTCGAAGGAGCTCAAGTCCGCGAAGCGGCACCTCCTCTTCGACCGGATCGTCGACACCGTCGAGCTGCCCTTCCCGGTCGGTCCGGCGACGGTCGAGGGCGAAGGCCCCACCGTCAAGGACGCGCTGACGAAGAGCTACGTGAAGAAGGCGGCCGAGGCGATCTACAAGGATCTCGTCCGCAAGAAGATCGCGGTCGAGAAGCGCCGGCCCGACGGCCGCGCAGCGGACGAGATTCGCCCGATCGAGTGCGAGGTGACGGTCAGTCCCCGCGCGCACGGCACGGGTCTCTTCCAGCGTGGACAGACGCAGGTGCTCTCGCTGCTGACGCTCGGCACGGCGAAGGAGGGTCAGCGGATCGACGACCTCTCGCTCGAAACCGATCGCCGCTTCATGCATCACTACAACTTCCCGCCCTACTCGGTCGGGGAGACGGGCTTCATGCGCGGCCCGAAGCGGCGTGACATCGGCCACGGTGCGCTGGCGCAGCGGGCCCTCGAGGCGGTCATCCCGTCGGCCGAGGACTTCCCGTACACGATCCGGATCGTCTCGGAGACGCTGGAGTCGAACGGCTCCTCGTCGATGGGCTCGGTCTGCGGCTCGACGCTCGCGCTGATGGACGCCGGTGTCCCGATCACGGCGCCGGTCTCCGGCATCGCGATGGGCCTCGTCAAGGAGGGCGACGACTACGTCATCCTCACCGACATCCAGGGCGCGGAGGACCACCTGGGCGACATGGACTTCAAGGTCGCCGGCACGAGGGACGGGATCACCGCGCTGCAGATGGACATCAAGATCACCGGCGTCACGCAGGAGATCATGCGCGGCGCTCTCGATCAGGCGAATCAGGCCCGTAACTTCATCCTCGACCGGATGCTCGAGGCGCTGCCCGAGGCCCGGACGGAGCTGGCGGCGCACGCGCCGCGGATCTCCTCGATCCAGATCAACCCGGACTTCATCGGGATGGTGATCGGCAAGGGCGGCGAGACGATCCGTTCGCTCGAGTCCGAGTACGACGTCCAGATCGACATCGAGGAGGACGGCACGATCCTCGTCTACGCGACCGAGGGCACGAAGGCGGACGCGGCGATCGGCGCGATCGCGGCGCTGACCAAGGAGCCCGAGGTGGGGGACACCTTCACCGGCAAGGTCGTGAAGACGACGCAGTTCGGCGCCTTCGTCGAGCTGAAGAAGGGCACCGATGGCCTGCTCCACGTCTCGAACGTGGGCCCGGGCCGTGTCGCGCACATCGAGGACGTGATGTCGCGCGGCGACGTCGTCGACGTGATCGTGCAGGAGGTGGACAAGGCGCGGGGCCGGATCGGCCTCAAGCTCGTCCACAAGCACGAGGACGGACGGCTCGTCGAGCCGGAGGAGCTGATCGAGCGGGCGAAGTCGGCACCGCCGCGGCCTCCGGAGGAGGAGCGCCCGCGCCGCGACGATCGCGGCCGCGGCGGCCGCGACCGCGGCCCGCGCCGCGACTAGGCAGCTCGGGGATCGGTCCGAGTAAGAGCTGGTCAGAGGGCGGCGCGAGCCGCCCTCTCCTTTAGGGGTCTTCGCGATCGGATCCCGCTCTGCGGGATCCGATCAGCGGGGTAGGTGCAGCGCGGCTTCGCCGCGCTCCGGGGGAACGGCTACGAGGGGGCGGCGCAAGCCGCCCCCTCGTTCATTCCAGGACGAGAAAGCCGGTCTCGAGCATCCCGCGCAGGAGCTCGGCTGCGCGGGGCAGCTCGTCCTCGCCGAGCGAGGCGGCCACCGCCTCGCGGGCGGTTCGTGTGCCGTCGAGCGCCCGCAGCAGCCGCAGCGTCGGCTCGTCGACGTCGGCGGAGAAGCCGAGCCCGTCCTCGAGCGAGAGGGTGGCGCTGACAACGGTCCAGCCGTCACCCGGCGAGACGACCTGCTCGAAGCGGGCCGTCGGCGCGACGACGAGGCGGCGTGCGAGCAGCGCTTCCGGGCCGGCAGCGGCCGCGTCGACGCCGGCGAACATCCGCAGCAGGTGGGTCGAGGCGGACTCGAGCGGCCGGGGCGGCAGGCTCGTCCCGCGCGACCAGTTGACGCCGTCGCGGCGCCGCAGCACGAGCGCGCCGTACGCCAGCGCTTCGATCCCGAGCT
Organism: uncultured Gaiellaceae bacterium; assembly: GCA_963771185.1. GTDB lineage: Bacteria > Actinomycetota > Thermoleophilia > Gaiellales > Gaiellaceae > Gaiellasilicea. The sequence goes on along the minus strand of CAVYSL010000011.1, from coordinate 29,727 downwards.
CGTCGTAGTACCCCGTCCAGCGATCGAGCGCGGCCGCGAACTCGTTCGCGCCGTCCACTGCGTCCCGCGTCCACGCGGCCGCGTTCGAGAGCGGGTCGTCGGTGGTCGTGTGCAGGATCCAGGCGTCGCAGCCGCAGCCGTCGAGCCACTCGCGCGGTCGCACGGCGGGGTCGTCCCCTGCTTGTGCCCAGCTCGCCATCAGGGTGGCGAAGCCGCCCGGCTCGAGCAGAGCGGGCAGACCGCGGGCGAGCAGCTCGCTGACGCGGTCGCCGGGGAGGCCGCTGTCGCGGAAGGTGTACGCGGCGTCCGGCGAGACGACGTAGGGCGGGTTGCAGGCGATGCAATGAAACGTCTCGCCGACGACCGGATCCAAGAGACTGCCCTGCCGGAGCTCGACGTTCGCGACGTCGTTCAGCGTTAGGTTGAGGCGGGCGAAGCCGAGCGCGCGCTCGTTCACGTCGGTCGCGACGACATGCCGGGCGTGGCGCGAGAGCAGGAGCGCCTGGATCCCGTTCCCGGTGCAGAGGTCGAGCGCCCGGTCGACCGGCTCGCGGACCGTCAGGTGGGCGAGCACAGCCGATGGTCGATGGACGCCTGCGACGCGGTCCGCGTCGTCGACGTCGAGCCGGTCGGACGCGATCAGGAGGTCGTCGTGCGGGACGACACGGGCGAGCCCGTGCAGCGAGCCGTCGCGCTCCTCGGCGAGCTCTGCCTCGACCAGCAGCGGCGCGAGCTCGTCGGGCGGCGCGGGGTCGCCGAGGAGGAGGAGCGAGATCAGCAGCGAGAGGCGATCGGGCACGGCAGCGAGCCGGCGCCGGTAGACCTCCAGGTCGACGTGCGTGAAAATCGGTTCGCCGCTCGTGTGCAGGCGCCGCGCGATCCCGACGCCGGTGTAGTCCGCGGCCGCGAGCTCCTCCCGCAGTCGCGCTGCGGTCTCGGCCGCCGGCGGGACGGGAGGCGGCTTCAGATCTTGACGTTCTTCGACAGGTCCCAGCCGGCGTGCACCGGCGCGTCGAGCGAGCCGTCCGCCTTCTGCGGCTTGTAGTCGTACGAGAGCTTGACGAAGTTGAGCGCGAAGGCATCGTGCGGCTCGCTCTCGCCCTCGCCGGAGCCGAGCGCATAGCTGGAGACGAGCACGTCGTTCAGCTTGATGATCAGGTACTCCTGCTGCGACCCGCCGGCCTTGCGGACGGTCAGGATCGCCTGCTTGATGTGCTTGCCCTGCGCGCATTGCAGGAAGAGCTGGGGCGACGCCTTGCTCGTCCGCGCGGTGAAGGAGAAGTCGGTCATCTCGACCTTGCCGGCGCCGCCGCCGACGCTGCCGGATGAGCCGCTCCGCGTCTCGCCGAACGTGAACGACAGGACCTCGATCTCGCCCTTGTGCTTCGAGTCCTTGCTCTCGCCCGAGATTCCGTCCAGCTTCAGGAAGTAGTCGATGGCGGCCGTGGCTTCCCCCCTTCCTGCGGGGGACCTAAGTACGAACGCCGACGGATGTCAAGCGGGCAGGCGGAGCTAGGATCCGCCGATGCAGCCGTACGACCTCTCGACGCTCCCGACCGGCGAGCGCGTGATCACCGAGCACGTCCCGAACGTGCGCTCGGTCTCGTTCGGCTTCTGGATCGGCACCGGCTCTCGCGACGAGACGGACGCGCGCGCGGGTGTTTCCCACTTCATCGAGCACCTGCTCTTCAAGGGCACGAGCACGCACTCCGCGCAGGAGATCGCAGAGATCTTCGACGGTCTCGGCGGCGAGCTGAACGCGGCCACGTCGCGCGAGACGACGCTCGTCTACGCCCGCGTCCCCGATGACCGGCTCGAGCCGGCGCTCGACGTGATGGCCGGGATGGTGTACGAGCCCGCCTTCGCCGAGATCGACTCCGAGCGCGAGGTCGTGCTCGAAGAGATCGCGATGGTCGACGACAACCCGCAGGACCTCGTTCACGACGTCGTCGCTGAGGCGATCTTCGGCGGTCACCCGATCGGCCGGCCCGTGATCGGCCGCGCCGAGGTGATCTCGAGCGTCAGCCGGAAGGCGCTGACCGCGTACCACCGAGCGGCCTACGCGGCCGACAACATCGTCGTCGCAGCCGCCGGAAACGTCACGCACGACCGTGTCGTCGAGCTGCTCGGCGCCCGGCTGCCCGCGACCGAGTCGAACCCGCGCCGCGCGCGGAAGCCGTTCGGACGCGTGCCGCCACCCGGCTACCGCTTCCAGCGGAAGGCGACGGAGCAGTACCACGTCTGCCTGGGTGCGCCCGGGATCTCGCGCCGCGACGAGCGACGCTTCGCCGCCTCGCTGCTCGACTCGATCATCGGCGGCTCCGCGTCGTCGCGGCTCTTCCAGGAGATCCGCGAGAAGCGCGGGATGGCCTATTCGGTCTACAGCTTCGCCTCCCAGTACTCCGACTCGGGCCAGATCGGGCTTTACGTCGGCACGCGCGAGGAGAACCTCGTCGAGTGCTTCGAGATCGTCGCGCGCGAGCTCGCGGACGTCGCAGCCGGGAACGTCAGGCCGGGGGAGCTCGAGCGCGCACAGGAGAACTTGAAGGGCCGGATGCTGCTCTCCCTCGAGTCGACGTCGAACCGGATGAGCCGGCTCGGGAAGTCGCTGATCAGCGATACCGACCTGCTCTCGCTCGACGAGCTCGTCGCCCGGGTCGAGGCGGTCACGGCCGACGACGTCGCCGAGCTCGCCGCCGACCTGCTCCGGCTCGACCGGCTCTCCGCCGCAGGGATCGGTCCCTCCGAGTCGCGCTTCCGCACGGCGATCGAGCGCGTCAACCCCGCGCTGGTGGAGCGCGCCGCCGCGTGAAAGTCGTCCTCTTCGGCCGCCGCGGCAAGGTCGGCTCCGTGCTCGCGCCGGCGCTCGAGGCCGCCGGGCACGAGCTCGTCGAGTCGACCCACGACGCCGAGGTCGCCGTCGACTTCACGCGGCCCGAGGCGGTCGAGGAGAACGTCAGGGTGGCGCTCGAGGACGGCGTCCCGGTCGTGGTCGGGACGACCGGCTTCAACGAGGAGCGGGTCGCCGCGCTCGCGCGGGTGCACGAGCTGCCCGTCTTCTACGCGCCCAACTTCGCGCTCGGAGCGGTGCTGATGATGCGCTTCGCAGCGGAGGCCGGGAAGCTGCTGCCGCACGCCGAGATCGTCGAGCTCCACCACGACCAGAAGCTGGACGCGCCCTCGGGGACGGCGAAAGCAACGGCGGCGCTGCTGCCGGCAGGCACGCCGATCCATTCCGTCCGGCTGCCGGGCCTCGTCGCCCACCAGGAGGTGATCTTCGGCGGGCCGGGCCAGACGCTGACGATCCGGCACGACACCACTTCGCGCGACGCCTACGTCCCGGGTGTCCTGCTCGCGTTGGAGAAGGTGCGCTCTCTCCCGCCGGGGCTCACGGTCGGGCTCGACGCCCTCCTCTAAAGCGCGGGCCACGCCGGGGTGCTCGAACGGCCTGCCGCCGCCGCAGGGGGGGCCGACCGCGAACTACCGGCCGACGTGGACCGCAGAGACGACTGTTCCGCGCCGACCGGCGTCTGTCAAGTGTCAGCCGGCGGCGACGACGTCGAGAGCGCTTGCCGCTGCGACCGGCGTCTCGACCGGGCACGACGCCGTCGCACCGGCGAGCGTGCACGCAGTCCAGGGCTCGCTCGCAGCAAGCCTTGCCTGCACGGTCGCCGCACCCGCGGGCGAGAGGGCGAACGAGACGGTGTCGATCGTCTCGTCGTCGAGCGAGTAGGAGATCGACGAGACGGCGTAGCCGCTGATGACACCGGTGCCGCCGCCTGCGGATTCCGGCGGCACGATGTTCGACCCGGTCAGCGCCGGGCCGGCGAACAGGGCAGGCAGGAGCAGGAGAAGGCCGAACCGCATGCGCCGGTAGTCGGCAGCTTCGAGCGTCGATGTAGGATCTGGACGTGCTCGGCGAGGTGCTGACCGCGATCGTGACGCCGTTCAAACGGGACGGCTCGGTCGATCTGGACAGCTTTCGCGCGCTCGCGCGCCACCTCGTCGACAACGGCTCCGACGGGCTCGTCGTCACCGGAACCACAGGTGAGAGCCCGACGCTCTCCGATGACGAGCGCTTCCAGCTCTACGCGGCGGCGCTGGAGGAGGTCAGCGACCGTGCGACCGTGGTCGCGGGCACCGGCACCTACGACACGCGCCATTCTGTCCACCTGACCGAGCGGGCGCACGAGCTTGGCGTCGACGCCGTCCTGATCGTGACGCCCTACTACTCGAAGCCACCACAGCGCGGAATCGTCGCCCATTTCGAGGCTGTTGCGGCAGCCACCGACAGGCCGATCGTCGTCTACAACATCCCCAGCCGGGTCGTGATCAACATCGAGCCCGAGACGATCTCCCGGCTGGCCGCGATCGAGAACGTCCGCGCCGTCAAGCAGGCGTACGACGATCTCGCGCAGGCGCGACACATCGTCGAGACCGGCCTCGACCTCTACGCCGGTGACGACGACCTGATCGTGCCGTTCCTCGAGCTCGGCGGCGTCGGCGGCGTCTGCGTGCACACGCACGTCGTCGGCCCACAGGTGAAGGAGCTGATCCGGCTCTGGAAGGCCGGCGAGCACGAGGCAGCGCGGACGCTCGACCGCGAGCTCGCGCCCTCGATCGAGCTCCTGCGTGTGGTCGGCAACCCGATCGCGATCAAGGCGGCCCTGAACCTGCTCGGTCACGAGGTCGGCGGCCACCGGCTGCCGCTCGTCGACCCGACCGAGGAGGAACGCGAGCGGGTGCGCGACTGTCTCGCGCGGCTCGGCCTGCTCGCGCCCGCCGCGGTGTAGCCGCCGGGCCCTCCCGACGCGCATACACTCCCGCGCGTGAGCCTGCGGATCATCCCACTCGGCGGCCTCGGCGAGGTCGGCAAGAACATGACCGTCTACGAGCACGGCGGCGACATCGTCGTCGTCGACGCCGGCCTGGCGTTCCCGCGCGACGAGCACCTCGGCGTCGATCTCGTCCTGCCCGACATCTCCTATCTCGAGGGCAAGCGCGTCAACGCGGTCGTGCTCACGCACGGGCACGAGGATCACGTCGGCGGGCTGCCGTACCTGCTCCGCCAGGTCGACTGCGACAAGGTGATCGCGACCAAGCTGACGCTGGGGTTGATCAAGTCGAAGCTCGACGAGCACGGCCTCTCGGCCTCGACCGAGCTGCAGGAGGCGGTGCCGAACGAGGAGATCCGGGTCGGCTCGTTCACGCTCGACTTCGTGCGCATGGCGCACTCGATCCCGGACTGCGTCGCAGTCGTGCTCGAGACTGCGGCGGGGCGTGTGCTCCACACGGGCGACTGGAAGCTCGATCACACGCCGGTCGACGGGCTCAAGACCGACGTCGGGCGGCTCGCGGAGCTCGGCAACCAGGGCGTCGACCTGATGCTCGGCGACTCGACGAACGCGGAGCGGCCGGGGATGACCGGCTCGGAGCGGCTCGTCGGCGAGGCGTTCCGCACGCTGATCCCGCTCCGCAAGGGGCGCATCCTCGTCGTCTCGTTCGCGTCGAACGTGCACCGGATGCAGCAGGCGATCGACGTCGCGGTGCAGGTCGGCCGCAAGGTGGCGATCGTCGGCCGCTCGATGCGCAAGAACCTCAACATCGCCCGCCAGCTCGGCTACCTCGACGTGCCCGAGCACGTGCTCGTCAAGCCGCAGGAGGCGATGGAGCTGCCGCCCGGCCAGGTGATGATCCTCTGCACGGGCAGCCAGGGCGAGCCGATGTCCGCGCTGACGCGGATCGCCTACAACGACCATCCGTCGATCTCGATCGAGCGTGGCGACACGGTCATCCTCTCGGCGAAACCGGTTCCCGGGAACGAGCTGCGCGTGCACGACTCGATCAACCGGCTCGCGCAGATGGGCGCCGAGGTGCTGCACCAGGAGATCGCGCCGGTGCACGTCTCCGGCCACGCCTGCTCCGAGGAGATGCGGACCCTGCTCTCGCTCGTGCGGCCCCGTGCGGTCATGCCGGTGCACGGCGAGTACCGGATGCTCGCGGCGCACGGCCAGCTGGCGCGCGAGGCGGGCGTACCGGCGGACGCGATCCTGATCGGCGAGAACGGCTCGGTGGTCGAGCTCGAGCAGGGACGGACGCCGCGGATCGTCGACCGGATCGAGGCGGGCGTCACCTTCGTCGACGGCCTCGGGGTCGGGGACGTGCAGGACGTCGCGCTCCGGGACCGCCGCCGCCTCTCCGAGGACGGCGTGCTGATCATCGTCACGACTCTCGCGGGCTCCAACGGCGGCTCGACCGCGCCGCCCGAGCTGATCGCGCGCGGGATGGGCGACTCGGACGAGCTCGTCGACGAGCTGCGCTCGGAGGCCCTGAGCGTGCTGCAGGATCTCTCATCCGACGGGATCACCGAGATCAAGCTGATCCAGGAGCACCTGCACGACGCGGTCGGCCAGCTGGTCTACGACAGAACCCGCCGCCGGCCGATGATTCTTCCCGTGGTCATCGAGGTTTGAGCGAGTGGCCTGACATCCTCGTCGGTCATGCGACGAGCGAGCTGACCGCGCGGCGGCTGATCGTGCAGCTGCGCGCCTGCGAGGCGTCGGCGCTCGCCTTCTGCCGCCTGCTCGAGCGCTGGGGCAGGGGGGAGGCGCAGCCAGCGACCGCCGGAGGGCGCGAAGCGGCGCTACGGCACGCCGCAGACCGTGTCGAGACGGCGCTCGCAGGCCTCGAGGTTCCGCTCGGCCGCTACCTGCTCGAGCTCGAGGCCGACGAGGCCGAGGGCCGTTCCTGGTACTCGGGGCCCGGCGCCGGCGAGCTCGTCGAGTGGCAGCCGGTGCTCACCCGGGCCGGCGTCCACGCGTCTCCCGATCGCGTCACGGCCGTCTACCTCGAGCTGGCCGTGCTCGTGCGGGCGCTCCAGGGCCTCTCCGACTCGGCGCGCCTCGATGCCCCGCCGGACGCCTCCTCGCTCTGGGCGGGCCTCTTCGACCTGCGCGACACGTTGCTCGGCTCGACCGTGGACGACCTCCGAGCGCTGGCGGCGTGAGCTTGTGTCTATCAGACACAAGCTCCTCGTGAACCCGCACGGTTCCATGGGTCGAAGATCGCTTGTGTCTATCAGACACAAAGTTTCGTGAGCCGACCACCTTCGATCACCGTCGTCGGCTCGGTCAACCTCGACCTCGTCGCCCGCGTCGAGCGGCTGCCGCGGGCGGGGGAGACGGTCACCGACGCGAGCTTCGCCCGCGTCAAGGGCGGCAAGGGCGCGAACCAGGCCGTGGCGTGCGCGCGGCTCGGAGCCGATGTGACCCTCGTCTGCTCGGTCGGAACGGACGTGTTCGCCGAGGAGGCGTTGCCGCAGGAGGAACGGCTGACCCTTGCGGCCGCGCGCGTCGAGGCGCCGACCGGGGTCGCGCTGATCCTCGTCGACGCGAGCGGCGAGAACCAGATCGCGGTCGCGCCCGGAGCCAACGCCGAGCTGAAGGAGTTCCAGCTGCCTCCGAGCGACGCGGTCCTCACTCAGCTGGAGATCCCGGACGAGGCCGTCCGCCGGGCCTGGGAGCAGTCGACGGGCCTCTTCTGCCTGAACGCCGCTCCCGCACGCCCAATCGACGTCGACGCGGATCTCACCGTCGTCAACCGCTACGAACTGGAGGTCCTGCGGCGCCGCGACGGCTTCGTCGCGGTCACGCTCGGCGCCGAGGGCGCGATCCTGCTCGAGGACGGAGAGGAGGTCGCGCGCGCGGAGCCGCCGCCGGTCGACGCAGTCGACGGCACCGCGGCCGGTGACGCCTTCACCGCGTGCCTGCTCGTGTCCTGGCTCGCTGAGCTCGAACCGGAGGTGGCGCTGCGCCGCTCCTGCGCTGCGGGTGCCATTGCCGCCTCGCGCTTCGGCGCGCAACCTTCCCTGCCGACGGCGGCGGAGGTCGACGCCATACTGGCGACGTGACGACTCCAGTCATCCTCGACTGCGACCCCGGGCACGACGACGCGATCGCGCTGCTGCTGGCGCTCGCGAGCCCGGAGATCGACCTCGTCGGCGTCACGACGACGCACGGCAACCAGACGCTCGACAAGACCACCGACAACGCGCTCCGGGTGCTGGCCTTCGTCGGCCGCACCGACGTGCCCGTCGCGGCCGGCGCCGAGCGGCCGCTCGTGCGCGAGCTCCACACCGCCGCCCACGTCCACGGCGACAGCGGCCTCGACGGCCCCGAGTTGCCGCCGCGCGCCTCCGAGCCGATCGAGCAGCACGCCGTCGACTTCCTCGTCGAGCACGTGACGCCCGAGACCGTCCTCGTCCCGGTGGGGCCGCTGACGAACGTCGCGCTCGCGCTCGACCGAGGCATCCGGCCGGCGCGGATCGTCCTGATGGGCGGCGCGATCGCCGAGGGCAACATGACCCCGGCGGCCGAGTTCAACATCTGGGCCGACCCGGAAGCGGCGCAGCGCGTCTTCCACTCAGGGCTCGACGTGGCGATGATCGGCCTCGACGTCACCCACGGCGCCCTGCTGACACCGCAGTGGGCGGACCGCTTCCGCGACGCCGGCCGCGTCGGCACCTTCGTCGCCGAGCTGGTCGAGTTCTTCAAGCAGTACCACCGGCGCACGTACGGCTGGGACGGGGCGCCGATCCACGACGCCGTCGCGCTCGCGCATGCCTTCCGGCCGGGGATCGTCACGACCGAGTACATGAACGTGGAGGTGGAGCTCGAGTCGGAGCTGACCCGTGGACGCACGGTCGCCGATCGCTGGCATCGCACCGACCGCGAGCCGAACGCGCACGTCGGCGTCGACATCGACGCGGACGCCTTCTTCGCACTCCTGCTCGAGCGGATCGCGAGCTTCGGATGAGCCGCTTCCCGCCCGGAACGCAGTACGTCGTAGTCGCCGCCCTCGGGGCGCTCGCGCTCGGCGTCGGCGCGGTCGCCACGATCGACGGCAACCTCTGGGGGATCCCGCTCGCCCTCGGCGGCGCTGTGCTTCTGTACTGGTCGGTCCAGGCAACCAGGAAGGGCTGACCACAGGCGCGTCGAATCGCGCCTCCATGGCAGCCAGGAAGAAGAAGCGGCCGCTGCGGCCGCGCACGCCCTCGCGCGTGAAGAAGCGGACGACGAAGAAGAAGGCGCGCGCCCGCGCCGCGCACGAGCATCCCGAGCTGATCGGGCTCGGGCTCGCCGCGGTCGGCCTCTTCCTCGCAACGCTGCTCTACCTCGGCTGGGAAGGAGGCGTGGCCGGCGAGAAGATCGAGGCGGGGCTGCGCGACGTGATCGGGTCGGCCGCGTACGCTGCGCCGCTCGCGCTCGTCATCGTCGGCTGCCTGATGCTCTTCCGCAGCGCTCTCCTCGACGTGAAGCCGTTTCGCACCGGGCTCGTCGTCACGATCGTCGGGCTGATGGTCACGCTCGGCGAGGAGCACGGCGGCGCCGTCGGGAACGTCCTCGGCGGCGGAGTCGCGAAGCTGCTGGGCGGCACCGGCTCCGTCCTGCTCGGCCTGACCGCGCTGCTCGCCGGCGGGCTCATGCTCTCTGGCGCGTCGTACGGCGCCCTGCTCCGTCGCTCGCACCACGCCGTCCGCCGGGCGGTCGCCCGGCCGGAGAAAGTGTCTGATAGACACAAAGTCGCCTCGCCGCCGCCCGCGCTCGCGCAGCCACGAGCCGCCGATCGACGTCGTCCACGACTACCCGGACGTCGTCTCGGAAGGGCTGTCCGAGCCACCGCCGCTGCTCGTCCAGCCGGACGACGTCACCGAGGAGCAGACGGCGCTCTTCGACGCCCCGCGCGCGGAGGGGGAGTACGTGCTGCCCGATCGCGCCGTGCTCAAGGTCTCGCCGGCGGCAGCGGCCAGCTCGAAGGGCGCCGACCAGCGCACCGCCGACACGCTCGTGACGGCGCTCGCGCACTTCGGCGTCGAGGCGACGATCGTCGGCCAGATCGCAGGCCCGCGCGTCACCCGCTACGAGCTGCAGCTGGCGCCGGGGACGAAGGTCTCGAAGGTCGCGGCGCTCAAGGACGACCTCTCCTACGCGCTCGCGACGACGGAGATCCGGATTCTGGCGCCGATTCCCGGCAAGCAGGCGGTCGGCGTCGAGGTCCCGAACCTGGCGCCGAAGATCGTCACGCTCGGCGACATCTACGACGACCTACCTTCGACCGCGAGCCCGCTGGCGGTCTGGCTCGGGAAGGACATCTCCGGCAACGCGGTCTGGGCCGACCTGGCGCGGATGCCGCACATCCTGATCGCCGGCACGACCGGCTCCGGCAAGTCGGGCTGCATCAACACGATCCTGACCTCGATCCTGCTCCGCTCGACCCCCGACGACGTGCGGATGATCCTGATCGACCCGAAGCGGATCGAGCTCAACTACTACGAGTCGATCCCGCACCTGCTGACGCCGGTCGTCTCGAGCCCGAAGGAGGCGAGCGCCGTCCTCACCAACGTCGTCGCCGAGATGGAGCGGCGCTACGAGCGCCTCTCGATCGTGCGCGCCCGCAACCTGCCCGAGGCGAACCGGGCCTTCAAGGCACGCGGCGAGGATCCGCTTCCGTACCTCCTGGTCGTGATCGACGAGCTCGCCGACCTGATGATGATCAGCCCGCAGGCGGTCGAGGACGCGATCATCAGGCTGGCCCAGAAGTCGCGCGCGGTCGGCATCCATCTCGTGCTGGCGACGCAGCGCCCGTCGGTGGACGTGATCACCGGGATGATCAAGGCGAACGTTCCGAGCCGGATCGCGTTCGCCGTCTCGAGCCAGACCGACTCGCGTGTGATCCTCGACGGCGCGGGCGCCGAGAGCCTGCTCGGCCAGGGCGACATGCTCTTCAAGCCGCTCGGAACGAGCAGGCTGCAGCGCGTCCAGGGCGCCTACGTCTCCGAGGAAGAGGTGTCGCTGGTGGTCGAGCAGTGCCGCCACCAGCGCGAGCAGGAGCTCGACGAGACGCTGCTCCACGTGCCCGAGGGCGCGACCGACGACGGCGACGACCACGACGGCGAGTTCGACCCGGACGAGGATCCGCTGCTCGACAAGGCGATCGAGATCGTCGTCCAGACACAGACCGCATCCGTCAGCCTGCTGCAGCGCCGCCTGCGCGTCGGCTACACGCGGGCAGGCCGCCTGATCGACATGCTCGAGCGGCGCGGGATCATCTCCGGCTACGAAGGCTCGAAGCCGAGGCGCGTGCTGGTGGACGAGGCCGAGCTGGAGCGCTTCGTCACCGCGGCGCCGTAAATAAAGGTAAAGACTTTCCTTTTAACCCAACTTAGGGTCTAATCAAGCGTCCAAGTTTGGCGGTGGATGTGTCTTCTAAGGAGGGTAAGTGAAAGTACGTACGTTCATGCCGCTCGTGGCGGCGGCGCTGATTGCGGTCCTGACGTTGGCGCTCGGCGCCGGCACAGGTGCCGCGAAGTCGGACGTCCAGGCGGCGCCGGCGAAGTTCAAGGTCACGCTCGTGACCGACATCGGTGGTCTCGACGACCGCTCGTTCAACTTCCTCGCGAACAAGGGTCTCGTGACCGCGGAGAAGAGGCTCGGAATCGACGGAACGGTGTTCATCTCCAAGTCCGACCGTGACTACGTCCCGAACCTGACCCGTGCGGCACGCAACGGCAGCGGGCTCGTGGTCGGCGTCGGCTTCCTGATGGCGGACGCGGTCTCACAGGTCGCGAAGCGGTTCCCGAAGACGAAGTTCGCGATCATCGACAACTCGGGCGTCGCGGCCGAGCTCAAGGGCAAGCCGACGAACGTCCGCGGCATCCTCTTCAAGGAGCAGGAGGCCGGCTACCTGGTCGGGTTCCTGGCCGCGAAGCAGGTCGTCGCGAAGCCGTACCAGGGCCAGACGAAGCTCGGTGCCGTCGGCGGCCTCAAGATCCCGCCGGTCGACCGCTTCATCGCGGGCTACTACGCGGGCGCGAAGCGTGCCAGCGCGAAGGTGACGGTGACGCACTCCTACTCGCAGGACTTCGTCGACCAGGCGAAGTGCAAGGAGCAGGCGCTGAACATGATCGCCAACGGCGCCGGCGCCGTCTTCCAGGTCGCGGGCCAGTGCGGCCTCGGCGTCCTCTCGGCGGCGAAGGAGAAGGGCGTCTTCGGCATCGGCGTCGACGCCGACCAGGGCTACCTCGGCGCGCACGTGATGACGAGCGCCACGAAGAAGGTCGACGTCGCGGTCTACCAGACGATCGACGCGGCGAGGAAGACGGGCGCGAAGTTCCGCACGAACTTCAACGCCATCTTCACGGTCGCCAACGGCGGTGTCGGCTACGGGAAGATCTCTTCCCGCATCTCGCCGGCGCTGAAGGCGCAGGTCGAGGCCGTCCGCAAGCTGCTCGCCGCGGGGAAGATCAAGGGCATCCCGCAGGCCCCGCCGGCAACGACGGGCTAGGCAGAAGCAGGTTCCACGGAAGGGGCGGGGTTTCGATCCCGCCCCTTCCGGTATCACTCCCTGCATGAGGCTCTCGCGCCTGCTGGCGCTGCTCGTGCTCGTACTCGCCCTCGGTGGCTGCGGCAGCGACGACGAGACGGCCGGCGGCGAGACGACCGCGCCCGAGACGACGACCGCGGCGACCACCGGTACGACGACCGGGGCCGGGATCAAGGTCGGTCTCGTCACCGATATCGGCGGCCTCGACGACCGCTCCTTCAACTTCCTCGCCAACAAGGGCCTCAAGCGGGCGGAGGACGAGCTCGGCGTCGAGGGGCGCGTCGTGATCTCGAGGGCGGAGGCGGACTACGTCCCGAACCTGACGACGCTCGCGAAGCAGGACTACGACCTCGTGATCGCCGTCGGCTTTCTGATGGCGTCGGCACTCGAGAAGGTGGCAGTCCGCTATCCCGATGTCAATTTCGCGATCATCGACTACTCGCAGTCGGAGATGAAGTCAAAGCCGAAGAACGTTCGCGGGCTGCTCTTCAAGGAGCAGGAGGCCGGCTATCTCGTCGGCTACCTCGCCGGGTTGGTCACGAAGGAGGAAGCCGGGGCGAAGCAGGTGATCGGCTCCGTCGGCGGGCTCAAGATCCCGCCCGTCGACCGCTACATCGCGGGCTACCAGGCGGGCGCAAAGGCGGCGGATCCGGGGATCACGACGCTGAACGCCTACTCGCAGGACTTCGTCGACCAGGCGAAGTGCAAGGAGCTCGCGCTCGACCACATCTCCCGCGGCGCGCACGTGATCTTCCAGGTCGCGGGCCAGTGCGGCCTCGGCGCTCTCTCCGCCGCGGAGGAGAAGAACATGCGCGGGATCGGCGTCGACGCCGATCAGGCCTACCTCGGCGAGCACGTGATGACGAGCGCGCTGAAGAAGGTGGACGTGGCGGTCTTCCAGACGATTCAGGAGGTCGTCGACGGCGGCTTCAACGGCGGCGAGGACACGATCTTCGACGTGGCCTCCGGCGCGGTCGGGATCGGTGTCATCTCTCCCACCGTGCCGCGGACGGCCGTCGCCGAGGTCAAACGCGTCCAGGAGGAGATCGCGGATGGCACGATCTCCGACATCCCGACGACGGTCGCGGGCTAGTTCTCTTTAGGGGCGCGCGCCCCGGCACAGTAGGATCGCCGCGGATGGACGAGCGGCCTGTTCTCGAGCTCCGCGGAATCACGAAGCGGTTCCCCGGCATCGTCGCGAACGACAGCGTCGACTTCGACCTGCGCAAGGGCGAGGTCCACGCGCTCCTAGGCGAGAACGGCGCCGGCAAATCGACGCTGATGAACGTGCTCTACGGCCTCTACCGGCCCGACGAGGGCGAGATCCTGATCAACGGCAAGCCGGCCGAGCTCGGCTCGCCGAAGGCCTCGATCGAGAACGGCGTCGGCATGGTCCACCAGCACTTCATGCTGATCCCGGTGATGACGGTGGCCGAGAACATCGTTCTCGCGACCGAGCCGGTCCACAACGGCATTCTGCTCGACTACGCCGTCGCCGAGAAGCGCGTGCAGGAGATCTCGACCCGCTTCGGCCTCGCCGTGAATCCGCATGCGCTCGTGCAGGACATCACGGTCGGCCAGCAGCAGCGCGTCGAGATCCTGAAGGCGCTCTACCGCGGGGCCGACATCCTCGTCCTCGACGAGCCGACGGCCGTGCTGACGCCGCAGGAGGCGCAGGAGCTGTTCGCGATCATCAAGAGCCTCACCGACCAGGGCAAGTCGATCATCTTCATCAGCCACAAGCTGAACGAGGTCGCCGAGATCGCCGACCGGATCACCGTGCTCAGGCGGGGCAAGAAGATCGAGACGCTCCCCGCCGCCGGCGCGACCGAGGAGGGGCTGGCGCGCCTGATGGTGGGCCGCGAGGTACTGCTCCGCGTCGACAAGGGAGTCTCGACGCCGGCAGGCCCGCTGCTGCAGGTCGAGGGCTTGACGGTGGTGGACGACCGCGGGCTCACGAAGGTCAAAGACGTGTCCTTCCAGGTCCGCGGCGGCGAGATCGTCGGGATCGCCGGCGTCGACGGCAACGGCCAGACCGAGCTGATCGACGCGCTTACGGGCCTGCGACGGGTCTCCGAGGGCACGGTGCAGGTCGGTGACGAGGACGTCACCGGCGACAGCGTCCGCGATTGCCTGGACGCGGGGCTCGGTCACATCCCGGAGGACCGCCAGCGCCGCGGGCTCGTGCTCGACTTCTCGCTCGCCGAGAACATCGCCCTGCACGACTACGACCATCCGCCGGCCTCGCGCGTCGGCTGGCTCTTTCCGAAGCGCATGGTCGAGAAGGCCGCGAAGCTGATCGACGAGTTCGACGTCCGCGGCGGCGGGCCGCAGACGGCGGCCGCCGGCCTCTCCGGCGGCAACCAGCAGAAGGTCATCCTCGCGCGCGAGATCGACCGCAACCCGAAGGTGCTGATCGCCGCGCAGCCCACGCGCGGCCTCGACGTCGGCGCAATCGAGTTCGTCCACCGCCGCCTCGTCGAGGAGCGCGACGAGGGCAGGGCCGTCCTGCTCGTCTCGCTCGAGCTGGAGGAGATCCTCTCGCTCTCCGACCGGATCCTCGTCATGTTCGAGGGCGAGATCGTCGGCGAGTTCCCGCCCAGCGTCACCGAGGAGGAGCTCGGCGTGGCGATGACCGGCGGCGGCCGGAAGGCGGCGGCTTGAGCAACGGCGTGAGCGGCCCGGATCCGTCCCCGCTCGGGCCGCCCCCGCACCTGGGCACGAGCGAGCCGCCGGACGGCGGCGAGAAGGCCAGCTTCGCGACGCGCTACGCGCTCGCCCAGAAGGCCGGTGGGATCGTCGTCCCGCTGCTCACCGTCTTCCTCGCCTTCCTGATCGGGGGCGTCGTCGTCCTGATCACGACGGGCAGCAACCCGATCAGCACGTACAAGGCGATCTTCGAGGGAGCCGGGCTGAACTGGTTCACGGAGGTCGGCTCGTACGAGATCGGCGTCCCGTTCACCGACGCACACGTGTGGTTCCCGTGGAACGTCAACGACATCGAGTCGACGGCCGCGTTCAACCTGCAGCAGACGCTGATCAACTTCGTCCCGCTCGTGCTCACCGGCCTCGCCGTGGGCTTCGCGTTCCGGTGCGGCATGTTCAACATCGGCGGCCAGGGCCAGTACCTCGGCGGCGCGATCATGGCCGTCTGGATCGGCTCGTCGCTGCCCGGGCTCCCGAGCATCGTGCACATCCTCTTCGCGGTGATCGGGGGCGCGCTCGTCGGCGCCGCCTGGGCGGGGATCGCCGGCTTCCTCAAAGCCACGGTCGGGACGCACGAGGTGATCTCGACGATCATGCTCAACTGGATCGCGATCTGGATCGGCGTCTTCCTCTTCGGGCTCGGCGGGCCGCTCCAGAACGACACGCAGCCCTTCGTGCCGGTCTCGAACGACGTCGTCGAATCGGCGAAGCTGCCGATCTTCTGGGGCGATCCGTTCCTGCAGGCGCTGCACGTGGGTTTCTTCGTCGCGCTCGCCGCCCTCGTCGTCTACTGGATCACGCTCAACCGCACGACGCTCGGCTACGAGGTCAGGGCGGTCGGCTTCAACCCCGAGGCCGCCCGCTACGGCGGCATCTCGGTCGCGCGCAACTACTTCCTGGCGATGGCGATCTCCGGCCTCTTCGCCGGGCTCGCAGGCGCGATCGACACCGTCGGCTGGGCGTACCGGATCAACACCAACGACGTGCTGATCTCGTCGCAGATCGCCTTCGTCGGGATCGCGGTCGCGCTCCTCGGCCGCAACAAGGCAGTCGGGATCGGCTTAGCGGCGCTCCTGTTCGCGTCGCTCGTGACCGGGACATCGACCCGGAACCTCGATCCGGAGATCTTCCGGCCCGAGCTGGCGTCGAACCTGACCGTGATGATCCAGGGCCTCGTCGTCCTCTTCGTCGGCGCCGACGTGCTGATCCTCTCGCTGTTCGGCCTCCGGAAGCGACGACGACGCCAGCAAGCCGAGGCGGTACCGGCGGAATGATCGGCTGGGTCAGCGCACGCCGGCCGAGCAACGACCGTGCCCTCGCATGGATCGGCATCGCCTTCGGGTTGATCGCATTCTGGGTCGCGCTCCCGCCGCTGAAGGTGCGTACGGAATGGATCCCGCCTGTAATCGGCCTGTTCGGGATCACGTGCGGGGTGGCCGTGCTGATCCGCGGCCACGCGAAGCGGCTCGCCTGGTCGGCGATCGTGCTCAGCATCCTCGGAATCGGCCTCGGGTATCTCGCCACCCGCTCGAGCGAGGGTCATCTCGACCAGGTGATCGTCTGGTCGGCGCTCACGGCGGCGATGCTCCGCTACGCGACGCCGCTGGCCTTCGCGGCGATGGGCGGGATCTTCTCCGAGCGCAGCGGGGTCGTGAACATCGGCCTCGAGGGGATGATGCTGTCGGGCGCGTTCTTCGGGATCCTCGGCGCCGACAAGCTCAACTCGTGGCCGCTCGGCCTCCTCTGCGCGGCGATCTCCGGCGGGGCGTTCGCCCTGATCCACGCCTTCTTCGCAATCCACCTCCGTGCCGATCAGATCGTCGGCGGCACCGCGATCAACTTCCTGGCGCTGGGGGTCACCGGCTACCTCTTCATCGACATCTACGGCGGCGAAGGGACGCCGCCGGACATCCCCGGGATCCCCAACGTGCATCTGTCGTTCCTCGAGGACTGGTACTTCATCGGGCCCGTGCTCGGCAATCTCAACCTGATGATCTGGCTCGCGTTCCTGACGATCGTCGCGACCTGGATCGTGCTCTTCAAGACGCCGATCGGCCTCCGCATCCGCGCCGTCGGCGAGCATCCACGTGCCGCCGACACCGTCGGGATCTCGGTCTACAAGACGCGGTACGCCGCGGTCGTCCTCTCGGGGATCCTCGCGGCGCTCGGGGGTGCGTACCTCTCGATCGGGTTCGTCAACTCGTTCAACCAGAACATGACCGTCGGCCGCGGCTTCATCGCGCTCGCTGCGGTCATCTTCGGCAACTGGCGTCCATGGGGCGCGGCGGCGGCGGCGCTCCTGTTCGGCTTCTCGAGTGCGCTCGCGCAGCGTCTGCCCGCCTACTCGGAGTCCGCTGCGGTGCTCTTCCAGGCGCTTCCATACCTGCTCACGTTGATCGCGGTCGCCGGGGTGATCGGTCGCTCGATTCCGCCGGCAGCAGTTGGCCGTCCGTACCAGAAACAGTGAGCTCCAACGGCGGGCCGCCGCGCCCGGGCAGCGCACGCGCATCCGTCTTCGTCGGCCTGCTCGCGGTCGCGACGATGCCCGCCGCGATCGTCGCCACGCGCTGGTCGGACGAGTACGAGCTGCTCCAGGCGGGCTTCGCGATCCCGCTCGCAGCAGTGCTCGGCCTGCTTGCGATCGCGCTCGCCCGCAGGGCGCGGTCGCGGCTGGCGCCGACCCTCGGGCACCCGAAGGGGTCGAGGACGGCGCGGCTCGGGCGGCTCCTCGGCCTGCTCGGCTTCCTGCTCGCGCTGACCGCCGCCGGGTCGCTCGCCGTCTACTGGATCCTCTCCCTGGTCGAGACCTGATCCGAACGTGGGCTAGGCGCGGGCGGATGCGGCGGCTACCATGCCCCCGTGTTCGAGATCGGCAATAGCCTGCGCGAGGCCCGCCTGCGACGCCACATCGAGTTCGCCGACGCCGAGCACGGCACCAAGATCCGCGGCAAGTACCTGCGCGCGCTCGAGGACGAGCGCTTCGAGCTGCTGCCCTCGCACACCTACATCAAGGGCTTCCTGCGCTCGTACGCCGACTACCTCGGCCTCGACGGCCAGCTCTACGTCGACGAGTACAACTCCCGCTTCGTGATCGGCGAGGAGGACGCGCCCGTACGCGCCCGCCGCGTCCCGGCGGCCAAGGCCAGGCGCTCCGACCGCCGCGAGTCGGGCATCGTCGTCTTCGCGCTGGCCGCGATCACGCTCGTGACCGCGCTCGTGATCGTCGCGTGGCGCTTCGGCAGTCCCGAGGACGAGCCCGTGCACGGCCTGAAGACGTCCACGACCCAGCAGCGTCCGGCCGCGCAGGTGCCGCAGGCGGCCGGGACGGCGCGGCTCGAGCTGCGCGCGACGCGCGGC
Source organism: uncultured Gaiellaceae bacterium (assembly GCA_963771185.1). Taxonomy (GTDB): domain Bacteria; phylum Actinomycetota; class Thermoleophilia; order Gaiellales; family Gaiellaceae; genus Gaiellasilicea. Next base: position 11,283 of record CAVYSL010000011.1, on the reverse strand, counting down.
AACTCCTATCTGCTCGTCAAGAAGAGCAGCGCGCTCGGCGAGATCCTCTACCAGGGGACGCTGGAACGGGGGCAGAAGCAGCGGTTCGACGGCCAGGTGCTCTGGGTGCAGCTCGAGTCGCCGCAGAACGTGCTCGTGCGCCGCAACGGCAACCGGGTTCGGCTGCCGGCCGCTGTCAAGGCGCAGGGCGTCTTCGTGACGGCGAAGAAGATCTTCGCGGCCGACGCGGCTTGACGGGCACGAACGGCGCGCGTCCGCGCGCGGTCATCGTCGTCACGGGCAGCGAGCTCGTGCGCGGCGAGCGCACCGACCTGAACGGCCCATTCCTGGCGCGCTCGCTGCTCGCGCTCGGGATCGAGCCGACCCGGATCCACGTCGTCGGCGACGATCCGGCCGAGCTCGAGGCCGCGGTCACCGAGGCGGTCGCCACTGCCGATCTCGTCGCCACCTCCGGCGGGCTCGGTCCGACCCACGACGACCGCACGGTCAGGATCGTCGCGAAGGTCGCCGGTCTCGCCGTCCGGGTGGACGCGGAGTTGGAGGAGCAGATCGAAGCCGTCTCCCGGATGGTCGCGGAGCGGATGAAGCGTCCCTACGCGGACTTCTCCGACGGGGTCACCAAGCAGGCGACGGTGCCGGAGCCCTCGACGATCCTCGGCCTCGCCGGCACCGCGCCGGGGCTCGTGGTCGAAGCGAACGGGACGCCGGTGATCATCCTGCCCGGCCCGCCGGCCGAGCTGCAGCGACTCTGGCCGCGGGCGCTCGAGACGCCGGAGATCCGTCGCCTGCTCGACCGCGGCACACCGCCGCTGCGGCGCACGCTGCGCTTCTTCGGCCCCGGCGAGTCGCAGGTCGCGCAGGCCTTTCAGGAAGCCGGCGGCGACGGCGACGGGCTCGAGGTGACGATCTGCGCCCGCAGCTTCGAGATCCACGTCGACCTGGTCGCCGAGCCGAGCGCCGAGCAGCGGCTGCTCGAGCTCGAGACCGCTCTCTCGGAGCGGTTGGGACGGTTCCTCTACTCGACCGACGGGCGGAGCGTCGAGGAGATCGTCCTCGACCGCTGCCGCGAGCTCGGCTGGACGCTCGCGACCGCAGAGTCGTGCACGGGCGGCCTGGTGGCGGCCGGCCTGACTGCGATCCCGGGCTCCACTGACGTGGTCACGGGCGGCATCGTCGCCTACGCGAACGAGGTCAAGCTCGGGGAGCTGGGCGTCCCGGCCGAGCTGATCGAGCAGCACGGCGCCGTCTCGGCGGAGGTCGCCGAGGCGATGGCGCGGGGGGCGCGGGAGCGCCTCGGGGTCGACGCCGCCGTCTCGGTGACCGGAATTGCGGGACCGGGTGGGGGTACGGAGGAGAAGCCCGTCGGGCTCGTCTACTTCCACGCCGAGACGCCCGAGGCGAGCAAGGGGGGCTTCTTCAGCTTCCCCGGCGACCGCGACTCGATCCGACGGCGCTCGGTCGTCGCGTCGCTGCACCTGTTGCGGCGCCTTTTGGAACAGAATCGAGACAAAGCCGCGTAGAAGTGGCCGGTAGCGTGAGCGGGGATGAACGGCTTCGCCTCTTCCTCGCCCTCACGCTGCCTGCGGCGACCGTCGACGCCCTCGCCGACTGGCAGGCGCGCGAGCTCGAGCGTGGGGGACAGTCCGCTCGAATCGTCCCCCGCGAGAACCTGCACATCACGCTCGCCTTTCTCGGCTCGCGGCCCGCAGGCGAGCTGCCGGCGATCCTCGACGTGCTCGGCCGGGCGGCTGCCGACGCCGAGCCGGTGCGCTTCGACGTCACCGGCTACCGGGAGACGCGCTCGGTCGGGATGCTCACGCTCGGAGACGAGGTGGGTGCGGCAGCGAGGCTCGCAGGCCGCCTGCACGCCGAGCTGGCCGGGCTCGGCGTCTACCGCCCCGAGGCGCGACCGTGGCTGCCGCACGTGACCGTGCTCCGCTTCCGCGAGCGGCCGCGGCTGCGACCCGAGGTGCCGTCGCTGGGCTGGGTGTCGTCCGACGCAGCTGCTTTCCTTTCACGTCTGCACCCGTCCGGGGCGCGGTACGAGGTGCACGACTCATTTCCGCTAGGAGGCTGATCAGATGAACCGCGAGGAAGCTCTCGACGTCGCCCTCGGGCAGATCGAGCGACAGTTCGGAAAAGGCTCGGTCATGAAGATGAGCGACCAGGCCCAGGTGCAGATCGGAGCGATCTCGACGGGGTCGCTCGTGCTCGACGTCGCGCTCGGCATCGGCGGTCTGCCGCGCGGCCGCGTCGTCGAGGTCTACGGGCCGGAGAGCTCGGGCAAGACGACTCTCGTCTACCACGTGATCGCCGAGGCCCAGCGCCGCGGCGGCATCTGCGCCTTCATCGACGCCGAGCACGCGATGGACCCGCAGTACGCGCGCAAGATCGGCGTCAACGTCGACGACCTGCTCGTCTCCCAGCCCGACACCGGCGAGCAGGCGCTCGAGATCACCGAGCTGCTCGTACGCTCGGGCGCGCTCGACGTCGTCGCGGTCGACTCGGTCGCGGCCCTGACGCCGAAGGCCGAGATCGAGGGCGAGATGGGCGACAGCCACGTCGGGCTGCAGGCGCGGCTGATGAGCCAGGCGCTGCGCAAGCTCGCCGGCACGCTCAACCGCACCGACACGATCTGCCTCTTCACGAACCAGCTGCGCGAGAAGATCGGCGTCATGTTCGGCAGCCCCGAGACGACGCCGGGCGGACGGGCGCTCAAGTTCTACGCGTCGGTCCGCCTCGACATCCGCCGGATCGAGACGCTGAAGGACGGGGCGGAGGCCTACGGCAACCGCGTCCGCGTCAAGGTGGTCAAGAACAAGGTCGCGCCGCCGTTCAAGCAGGCCGAGTTCGACATCATCTACGGCTCCGGCATCTCCTGGGAGAGCACGGTGCTCGACGTCGGGATCGAGCGGAAGATCGTCGCCAAGTCGGGCTCGTACTTCAGCTTCGGCGACGAGCGGCTCGGCCAGGGACGCCAGAACGCGGCTTCGTTCCTGAAGGAGCATCCGGACGTCGTCCAGCAGATCCTCCAGCAGATCCAGGTGCAGGCGGGGCCCGAGCAGGCGATCTCGGCGCGGCTGCTGCCGACCGTCGCGGGTGCCGAGGAGGTCACCCCGGTGCTCGACGAGGTCGAGGAGGAGCAGGAGCAAGAGCAGGAGGAAGCCGCCTCGGCGGCCTAGCCGGGTAGCGACGCCGCCGTGGCGGAGCAGCCGGACGCTGTCGAGCAGGCGCTTCGGGCGTTGCGCTTCCGCGACCGCTCGACCGCGGAGCTCGACCTGCGCCTCGAGCAGCGCGGCGTCGCGGCGGCCGAGCGGGAGCAGGCGCTCGAGACGCTCGAGCGGATCGGCTATGTGGACGACGAGCGCTTCGCCCGCACACGGTCGGAGCAGCTCGCCGCCCGCGGTTCCGGTGACGCGCTGATCCGCTACGACCTCGAAGGGCGTGGGCTCGCGGCGGAGCACGTCGAGGCCGCGCTCGCGGCGCTGGAGCCGGAGCGCGAGCGTGCCGCCGAGATCGCCGGCCGTCGCGGCCGGACCGTCAAGACCGCTCGCTACCTGGCTTCGCGGGGTTTCGGTGCGGATGCGCTCGAAGGGATCGTTGCGCCGGACGACTGAGAAGCGATAGGATCGGCGGTGCTTCCATTCGACGTTTTTCCTGCACAAGCGCGTTTTTCCGAAGCTTCTGAAACCTTGGCTGTCGTGACCACTTCAACCTTCAATCCAGCGGACGCCCCGGGAGGACTCTCCGGCTCGACCGTGATCTGACGCGCCAAGACCGGAACGCGGCCGTGCAGGCCCGACGCCGGATGTGAGCACCCGCGACGCTCGTCGCGGAATCCACCTTCTCCCTCTGGAGGCAGGACGGCATGCTCACTGCGGTTATGACGCTGGTTGGACTGTCGATCGGCGCTGCGGTGGCGACGGGGCTGCTGATGCTCCGCAGCGGATCGCGCGTGCACGTGGCCGAGCGGGAGGCCGAGACGATCCGGCGCGAGGCTCAGATCGAGGCGCGTGAGCTGGCGGTGAAGCTGCGCGCGGACATCGAGACCGAGGTGCAGGACCGGCGTGCGGAGGCCGCCCGGATCGAGGAGCAGATCACGACCGCCGAGCACGAGCTCGGGCGACAGCAGACGGAGGTCGAGCGTCGCGAGCAGGGGCTGAACGACCGCGAGGTGCACGTCAAGCAGCTCCAGGAGGACCTGAAGGCGGCGAAAGACGAGGCGCTCGGCGAGCTGGAGCGGGTTGGCGGCCTGACCGTGGCGGAGGCGAAGAGCCACCTGCTCGAGCGCTCCCAGGATCTGATCCGCCACGAGCTTGCGAGGAGCGTCCGCCAGCAGGAGGAGGAAGCGCGGACGGAGTCGCGGCGGCGCGCACGCGCGCTGATCGCCGACGCGCTCCAGCGAGTCGCTGCCAGCCACACGGCCGAGACGACGGTTACGGTCGTCGAGCTTCCGTCCGACGACATGAAGGGCCGGATCATCGGCCGCGAGGGCCGCAACATTCGGGCGCTCGAGCACCTGACCGGGGTCGACTTCATCATCGACGACACCCCGCAGGCCGTCGTCCTCTCCTCGTTCGACGGCCTCCGCCGCGAAGTCGCGCGCACGACGCTCGAGAAGCTGATCGAGGACGGCCGCATCCATCCGGCGCGGATCGAGGAGATGTACTACCTCTCGAAGGCCGAGCTCGAGGATCACGTTCGCCAGGCCGGCGAGCAGGCGGTCTTCGAGGCGAAATGCGGCGAGTTCCACGAGGAGCTCGTGAAGGTGCTGGGCCGGCTCCGCTACCGGACGAGCTACGGCCAGCACGTCCTCAAGCACACGCTCGAGGTCGTGCACCTGGCCGGGATCATGGCGAGCGAGCTCGGCGCGAGCGTCAAGACCGCCAAGCGCGCCGCGCTGCTCCACGACATCGGCAAGGCGATGACCCACGAGGTCGAGGGGTCGCACGCGATCATCTCCGCGCAGCTGGCGAAGCGCTACGGCGAGAGCCAGGGCGTCGTGCACGCGATCGAGGCCCACCACTACGAGGTGCAGCCGCAGACGGTCGAGGCGGTGCTGCTGATCGCCGCCGACGCGATCTCGGCCTCGAGGCCCGGCGCGCGCGGCGAGAGCCTCGAGCACTACATCAAGCGGCTCGGCGCGCTCGAGGAGATCGCGACCGCGAAGCCGGGTGTCGCAAAGGCGTACGCCCTCCAGGCAGGTCGCGAGATCCGCGTCATGGTCGAGCCGACGGAGGTCGACGACGACGGCGCCGTGCTCCTCTCGCACGAGATCGCCCGCGAGATCGAGGACCAGCTCGAATACCCGGGCCAGGTGAAGGTGACCGTGATCCGCGAGTCGCGCGCGACCGAGATCGCGAAGTAGAGGCGCCGGTACGATCCCGCGATGCGCCGCTACCACGTCACCACGTTCGGCTGCCAGATGAACGCTCACGACTCCGAGCGGATCAAGGGCATGCTCGAATCGCTCGGGCTGGGCGAGGCGACTGCACAGGAGGACGCCGACGTGCTCGTCTTCAACACGTGCACGATCCGTGAGAAGCCGGACACCAAGCTGGCCGCGTACCTGGGCGATGCCGGCGCGCGCAAGCGGCAGAACCCGGAGCTCGTCGTCGCGGTGGGCGGCTGCTACGCGGAGGCGCAGCGGGAGCGGATCTTCGAGCTTTATCCGCAGGTCGACGTCGCGTTCGGCCCCGGCTCGATCCCGCATCTCGGCGAGTGGATCGGCGCCGGAGGTGTCGCTCCACGCGGGCGCTTCGGCACGCACGAGCACTTCGCGGGCGACCTGCCGATGCACCGCGAGCGGGCCTTCAGCGCCTGGGTGCAGGTCTCGATGGGCTGCAACTCCAAGTGCGCGTACTGCATCGTCCCGGCCGTCCGCGGGCGCGAGCAGAGCCGCCGGCCCGGCGAGATCGTCGCCGAGGTGACCCGCCTTGCGGCTGACGGGGTCAAGGAGATCACGCTGCTCGGCCAGAACGTCAACTCCTGGGGCCGCGACCTGCGCCCCGACCTCGACACGGAGTTCGGCGAGCTGCTGCGCGCCTGCGATGCGGTGGACGGGATCGAGCGGATCCGCTTCACGAGCCCGCATCCGAAGGACTTCCGCGACCCCGTGATCGCCGCGATGGCGGAGTGCGATGCCGTCTGCGAGCAGATCCACCTGCCGCTCCAGTCCGGCTCGAGCCGGATCTTGAAGGCGATGCGCCGCACGTACGACCGCGACCGCTACCTGACGCTCGTCGCCAGGCTGCGCGGCGCGATCCCGGGGCTCGCACTCGGAACGGACGTCATCGTCGGCTTCCCGGGCGAGACGGAGGCGGACTTCCAGGAGACGCTCGCCGTTGTCGAGGAAGTGCGCTACGACAGCGCCTTCACCTTCATCTACTCGCCGCGGCACGGCACGGAGGCCGCGGAGATGGCCGAGCAGGTGCCGGAGGACGTCAAGCACGACCGCCTCGAGCGGCTCGTCGACGTCGTCCAGCGGATCGCGGCCGAGCGGAACGCCGCCCGCGTCGGCACCGTCGAGGAGGTGCTCGTCGAGGGGGCGAGCCGTACGGATGCGACGCTCCTGCGCGGCCGCACGCGCGGGAACGTGACCGTCAACTTCGCCGGCGGCGCCGAGCCGGGCGAGCTCGTCGACGTCCTGATCGAGAGCGCCACCTCGACGACCCTGCGCGGCGCCCAGCGGACCGCGGTGGCAGCGTGAAGGTCCTGCTCACCGGCTCGTCCGGCCAGATCGGCACCAACCTGGCCCTGCGGCTCCTCGCCGACGGCCACGAGGTCTTCGGCGTCGACCAGCGCGTGAACACGTGGACGGACGACTTCCGCTACCTGATCCAGGACCTGTCCGGTCAGTACCCGGCCTTCCCGGACGGGATCGGCGGCGTCCCGTATCCCGAGACCGACGTCGTCGTCCACCTGGCGGCGCACGCGAAGGTGCATCAGCTCGTCGCGCACCCGCACCGCGCGCTCGAGAACACGATGATGACGTTCAACGTGCTCGAGTACTGCCGGCAGCGCCAGCTGCCGCTCGTGTTTTCCTCGACGCGCGAGGTGTACGGCGACGTCCACCGCTTCGAGGGCTACGGCGAGGACACGGCCGACTTCGCCTTCACGGAGAGCCCCTACTCGGCCTCGAAGATCGCCAGCGAGGCGTTCATCTACGCCTACGCGCGCTGCTACGGGCTCAAGTACCTCGCCTTCCGCTTCTCGAACGTCTACGGGCGCTACGACAACGACCTGCACCGGATGTCGCGCGTGCTGCCGCTCTTCATCCACTCGATGTCGCGCGACGAGCCGATCACGGTCTTCGGCGGCGCCGACAAGGTGCTCGACTTCACCTACATCGACGACTGCGTCGACGGGATCTCACGCGGGATCGAGGCGCTCGTGGGCGGCCGCGTCACCAACGAGACGATCAACCTGGCCTTCGGAGAGGGGAACACGCTCGTCCGCGCAGCCGAGCTGATCGCGGCCGAGCTCGACGTCGAGCCGAAGATGACGATTGCGCCGTCGCTGCTCGGCGAGGTGACGCGGTACGTCGCCGACATCCGCAAGGCGCACGACCTGCTCGGCTGGACGCCACAGGTGCCACTCGACGACGGGATCCCGCGTGCGGTCGCCTGGTTCCGGGAGCACCGCGCCGCCAACCCGGACGAGAACCGGCCGGTCGTGAATGAGGGCGACTCGGTTGGCTGGAAGACGCTCGCAACCAACCCGTCCTAGCGTCCTCGCAATCTTCGGCCCGACCGCATCGGGTAAGACGGCGGTCGCCGAGGCGATCGCGGAGCGGATCCCGGCAGAGCTCGTCTCTGCAGACTCGATGCAGGTCTACCGTGGCCTGCCGATCCTGACCAACCAGGACGCGGGCGCGCGCCTCGTCAGCATCTGGCCACTCGACCGCCAGGGCACCGTCGGCGAGTACCAGCAGCTCGCGCACGCAGCGATCGACGAGATCGTCGCTGCGGGGAAGACACCTGTCGTGGTCGGTGGCTCGGGGCTGTGGTTCCAGGCAGCGCTCACGGACGTGCAGCTGCCTCCCGACGCGCCTTCGAGGACACGGGAGCGGTGGGAGCGGATCTACGACCGCCGTGGCGCCGCGACCGCCCACGCCTTGCTGGAGCTGCGCGACCCGCGCGCGGCGGCGCGCGTGCATCCGAACGATCGCAAGCGCGTCGTCCGCGCACTCGAGCTCTGGCAGGCGGGGGGCACGCTCGTGCCGGAGCAACCGCGTCTTTGGACTGCCGAGGTGCGCCTGCCGTCGTTCGTCGTCGGTCTCGACGTCGCCCGGGAGACCCTCGCGGCACGGATTCGGATGCGCACGCGCTCGATGTTCGAACAGGGCGTGGACGAGGAGGTGCGCGCCGCCGGTGAGGTTGCGCCGCAGGTGCTCGGTCTCGACGCCGTGCGGATGCTCCCGCGTGAGGAGGCGATCGCCGAGCTGGAGCGCGCGACCGTGCGCTTCGCCGCCTACCAGCGCAAGTGGATGCGCCGGATCCCCGGCATCGTCATGATCGACGCCGACCGGCCTGCGGGAGAGGTGGCGGATGAGATTCTGGAAATGGCACGCGCTCGGTAACAGCTACCTGATCCTGGAGCGGGAGGAGCTCGGCCGGCCGCTCGACGGACAGCTCGCGCAACGGCTCTGCGACATCCGCTACGGCGTCGGCTCCGATGGCATCGTCGAGGTCGTCGGCGTGAACGGCGCGCATGCGGAGATCGTGATCTGGAACCCCGATGGGTCGGTGGCCGAGTTCTCCGGCAACGGCAGCCGCATCGCGGCCGCGTGGCTCGGTGGGCGCGCCGGGACCCCGCAGGTGACGATCGCCGTTGCCGGACGCGCATATCCGGCGGCGATCCGGGAGGACGGCACCGTCGCAATGGGGCTGGGTGACGTCGAGGTGGGGGAGACGGAGACGATCGAGCTCGGCGACCAGCGGGTCGAGCTGACGCCGGTCTCGGTCGGGAACCCGCATGCGGTGGTACGCCTCGCTGCTGACCGCAAGGACCTGCTCCGGCTCGGCCCGCAGATCGAGCGGCACGAGCGCTTCCCTGAGCGGACGAACGTCCAGCTCGTCCGCGTGGACGGCCCGAACGAGCTGACCGTGCTCGTGTGGGAGCGAGGTGCCGGGGAGACGAGTGCGTCGGGCTCGAGCGCCGTCGCCGCCGCCGCTGCGGCCGTCGCGAACGGCTGGTGCGAGAGCCCCGTCGCGGTCCGCATGCCCGGTGGCGAGCTTCGGGTCGAGCTCGACGACGAGGCGCGGATCACACTCGTTGGCCCGGCCGAGGAGATCTGCGAGGGCGAGCTGCGGAGCTAGGAGGGTTTGGCGGCGCTATTCCGCCAAACCCTCCTAGACGGCGAGCTCGAACTCGCGCAGGGTCTCGTTCAGGCTCAGTCGCTCGTCGTGCGACTCCTTGCGCCAGCCGATGATCAGCGCGCAGTCGAGCTGGTAGATGCCGGCGGGAAACTCCTTCGGCCGCGTGCCCGGGACGACGACCGCACGCGGCGGGACGAAGCCGCGATGCTCGACGGGCTCGTCGCCGGTGACGTCGATGACCGGCACGCTCGCCGTCAGCGAGACGTTCGCCGAGAGGACGGCGCCGGCGCCGATGCGCACGCCCTCGGTGACGATGCAGCGCGAGCCGAGGAAGGCGCCGTCCTCGACGATCACGGGCGTGGCGTTCGGCGGTTCGAGGACGCCGCCGATGCCGACGCCGCCGGCGAGGTGGACGTCTGCGCCGATCTGGGCGCACGAGCCGACGGTCGCCCACGTGTCGACCATCGTGCGCGGGCCGACCCAGGCGCCGATGTTGACGTAGCCCGGCATCAGCACGACGCCCTCGGCGAGGAAGGAGCCGTAGCGCGCGACACCAGGCGGCACGATCCGGACGCCGTTCGGAGGCACCTTCAACGGGATCTTGTCCTGGAAGGAGAAGGGGCCGACCGTCATCGGCTCGACCTTGCGGAGGCGGAAGTACTCGAGGATCGCTTCCTTCGCCTCGACGTCGACGACCCAGCTGTCGCCCTGCTTGGTCGCGACGCGGCGCTCGCCCTTGTCGAGCGCCTCGACGATCTCGAGCGCAAGCTCGGGAGTCACAGGGCCCGCTCCAGGATCTCGACTGCGCGGGCGCACTCCTCCTCGGACGGGACGAGCGCGACGCGGAAGTATCCCTCGCCCGCGGCGCCGAGATAGGAGCCGGGGGCGACGAGGACTCCGTGCTCGAGCAGCCGATCGGCGAAGGACTCCGACGTCTCGCCCGCCGGCACCTCCGCCCAGATGTACATCGTCGCCCCACTGCCTGCGACGCGAATGTTCTTGCGTTCGAAGAGATCGAGGAAGAGCGTCCGCTTGCGCCCGTAGCGCTCGCGTGTCTCCGCGACATGCGTCTCGTCCCCCCAGGCGACGACGGACGCGCGCTGGACGAACTCCTGCGGGGCGGTGCCGACGGTCGGCCGGAACGCCTTCAGCGCCGAGATCAGGCTCGGATCGCCGGCCGCGAAGCCGCTGCGATAGCCGGTCATGGAGCTGCGCTTCGAGAGCGTGTTGAAGACGACGACATTCGTCCGGTCGGTCAGCTGCAGCGCCGACGCCGGTGGCTCCTCGAACCAGAGCTCGGTGTACGCCTCGTCGGAGGCGATCACGAAGCCGTGCTCCCGCGCCAGCGCCGCCAGCCGTTCGTAGAACGCGAGCGGAGCCGTCGCTCCCGTCGGATTGTTCGGATAGTTGATCCAGAAGACCGCCAGCCGCGCCCAGGTCTCGTCGTCGATCGCATCGAGGTCGGGCAGGAAGCCGTGCTCCTCGCGCAGCGGCAGCGCCAGCGGTCGCGCGTGCGCGAAGAGGGCGCCACGCTCGTAGACGGGGTAGCCGGGATCGGTGTAGGCGACCGTGTCGCGCGCACCGTCGGCGTCGACGACGGCGAGCGCGAACGTGAAGATCGCCTCCTTGCTTCCGAGCGTGGGGATGATCTCGGTCTCCGGATCGAGCGTCGTCCCGAAGCGGCGCTCCGCCCACGCGGCGATCGCGTCGCGCAGCTCCGGCAGCCCCACCGCCGCCGGGTAGCCCATCCGGTCGCGGAGCCCGTCGATCAGCGCCTGACGGATCTTCGGGTCGGTGGGCTCGCGCGGGTCACCCATGCCGAAGTCGATCACGTCGATCCCGCGCGCCTCGACCCGGCGCGCGGCCTCGTTCAGGCGCACGAACGGGTACGTCGTCTGCCGTTCGAGGATGGGGGAGACCGGCACGCCTAGACGCTACCCGTGACGAAGCGCCAGAGCGCCGT